>NZ_OZ181652.1:0-1464845 GCF_964263195.1 Rickettsia endosymbiont of Thecocarcelia acutangulata | reverse complement strand
TATAATCATTGTTTAGAATTGTTTTTAAATTCTTATCGATTGAATTCCCAACCGATCTAATTTTAATTAATTCTTTTTGACCAAAAAAATTAGGCGAATTAAGTAATATTTCTAAAGATGAAATATTAAGCTCTGAGTATTCTATAGAAGTTTGTAGCATATTTAAGCTTTTTACTAAATGCTTACAAATTTTTTTCTATATAGCCTTTATCAGGACCGTATAGTAAAAGAGCTCTAATCTTTCCGGCTTTTATTAATTCAAATAATCTACCTATTTGTGAAAAATAAAATTTCATAGCTTAACTATTTCCGTATAAAATATAAAATTAATCTGCTACGAATTTCTTCTGCTGCTTGACATGCCAAGTCTATTCCTGTTTCATCTCTTTCAACATTTGTTGCATATGGTGTAAAAATAGCATTATATGACGTGTTTTGGTAAAACTTCTCTTCAATTAAAACCTTTTGGCTTTCTATATCAATTAATTTATACCTAACTAATTGATTAATATATTCTCTTAAAACATTGGAGTTTTTTTCAATAGTAGCAGGCATAGTTGTTGCAATAAGCTCTGCTTTAAGCAGGTATTTTGCTTTTGCTTTCTGAGGTAAAATACTAGTTAAACGATGATAAAACTCAGCTCCTTCAATTGTTCTAATCGGCTCAACTTTAATAGCTTCTAAATCATTATTTCTACTGTATTTTTCACTATATACCGGTTTTAAATTACAACTACTCATTAGAAAGAATATAATTACTATAAATAAAGAACGCATATAATAGATTAAGATTGGTTTTTTATATTAATAACAGCTTATTTCGATTTTGTGAAAGAAAATTATAATAATTAGCATTTGTTAATACTTATAGTAATTATATATTAATTTATGTTGACATTTATAAATAAGACTTATATATCGCCGCTTCAAAATAATTTTAAGGTATTAGATAAACTTATTACATTTTTTTCAACGGAAATAAAAACATATTTTTCTTTCCCCAAAAAAGTAACAAAAGCTTTTGAAACATCTAACATAAACATAGATGAAGTAGATAAAGCTAAAACTGTAAAGATTACAAAAGAGGATTTAAAAAAATCTTTTGAGTTATATGAAGAAAAATTGGTAATATTAGCATAAAAACTATCACCACAAACATCAATTAGTAATGATGATTATAATTCTCAAACAGAGTATTACCCATTGATAGGAGAAGATGGAAATATCAAATATATCCCTACTACTGAATTATAATTTTTAAGCTTAAAATACTTTATAGGTAAGTTTTAGATACTTACCGTTTTTTATTAAAGCTCTACATCTTCCTTGTAAATCTAATACTCTATGTTAAATTTACAAGGAAGAGGCTTGTCTAATAATTTACAAATTTTCTATACAATCTCCATTTATTGTATGCTTAGTGTTTCCAATTATAAGCATCTCATTTTTTAAATATTCTTGCATATCTTCTTCCCAACCTTTCCATGGCTTTATATTAAGCCGGTCTATAACATCTCGTTCATAATGTTGTAATATTGCTATTATTTCTTTATTAGTGTTATAAAATGACGAAGTAAGACCTGAAGCATCTTTTTGTGTTACTAAAGTAGGTTTCGCCTGTAATAGGATCTCAATCACGTCTTTATTATTAACTCCTGTAATTGCCGAATGTAATAACGATAAACCCTGAGGAGTCGTAGAATCTATAGAATTCCGATTTACTTTTAAGATCTCTATTACTAAATCTTTTTTACCCTGTTCAGCTGCCTCGTGTAATAAAGCATTAGAATTATTTTCAAGGCATACCTTTAAAGCATGTATGGACCTCCCTAATAATGCAAGAAAAAAATAACATTTAATAGCTAAAAAGCAAATGCAGTCATGTATCCAACTTATAATTGATAAATTACCTTACTTGTATATTTACCGTATAGCCCTGATGGAATTCGTTTGCCTACAAACTTTTACTTATCACTTCGACGGCTTCTATAGAGCCTGTGCGTTAATCAGTTTTTTCGTAGGTTAAGGTTTGTCTTATTCACCATCAATATTATCTCTCACGCATATTTCGGATTGGAATTTTTACATATATTATTATCTAATTTATTCAGTTAATATTGGCAATTCAACAATATATTATTACCTTAATTAACTACAAACTTTAGTTTCGTTGTAATCATTGCCGGTACGTAATACTGCGAATACTATTCGTGCCAATTTATTTGCTACAGCAACGGTAGTTTTATTATGCCCGCATCGCTCCGATAAATTATACATCCACTGGGTAAATCTAGTAAAATCCTTTTTGTTTTTTTGTGCTTCAGTTGTAAACCTTAGCTTAGCATTTAATACCGCTCTTGCTCCTTGAATCAATAAAGTACGTAAATAAGTATCGCCTCTCTTGCTTATACTAAGTAACCTCTCTTTACCTCCACTCGAATGTTGTTTTGGCACTAAACCAAGCCATGCTGATAATTGTCTACCATTATTAAAATATTTTGCATTACCTATTGAAGCTATCAATGCTGTAGCAGTAATTAAACCTATACCGGGTATAGATGTTAAACGTTTATATTGTTCTAACTCTGTTGCTAATATTTTTAATCGCTTTTCTAGCTCTATTATTTTTTTATCATTATCTATAAATTCTTCTTTTAACTCGATGAATGTTGTATAGCTTATTGGGCTTAAACCGCCATTATCTAAAACTTCTGTTAATTTAGCAGTAACTTTATTTATACCCTGAGGAATAGTAAAACCAAATTCATTTAGTAATCCTCTTATCTCATTGGCAAGTGCAGTACGATTTTTTACCAACCTTGCTCTTATCCTGTGAATCGACAAAATATCTCGTTGTCCTACACTTTTTATCTGTACATATCTCATATTCGGTCTTGTTACTGCTTCACAAATCGCTTCGCTATCTGCCTGATCGTTTTTATTAGTTTTAACATATGGTTTTACAAATTGTGGTGCTATTAGTTTAACCTCATGACCTAATTTTGTTATTTCTCTTGCCCAATAGTTAGCTCCGCCGCAAGCCTCCATACCTACTAAACATTTTGGTAAGTTAGCTATATAACTCAACACCTGATCTCTCATCAATTTTTTCTTTAATATTGCTTTGCCATTTTTATCTAATCCATGAAAGAGAGGTCCATACCATTACTTTCAAAAATTGTTATGCCATCGTCTGTTTTATCTTCAAATAATTTTTCTAGTTCTTCTATATCACTCTTTACTGATACCGATTTCATTTCTTTATCTGAATCGAGGGAATTTAGGCTTGGAGTTTTATATTGACTTAAATCTGATGTAGGTAAAGCAGGTACTGTTTGTTTTTTCATTAATTCTCCTAAATTTATTAATTATTAATTGTTTTAGGAGGGGTTGCTAATTAGCTGTATTTCTTAGGTGTTAGACTATGTCATACCGTGGCTTGACCACGGTATCCAGAAAATAAAAAACTGGATCCCACGATCAAGTCGCGGGATGACAACGGAAAACCGATTCACGCAATAAAGACACGTAGAAATAATAACATGGTGAATGACACTGAGCTAATTTGCAATTCTCCTAAAATTAAGATTATAAATTTAGGAGTAATAACGCAACAAACCGAGTTGAATTGATTGCGACTTAATTGATTAAAAATTGTTAATTTATCACAATCGATTAGTTACTGAAGTTTTATATTTTCCATATCCCAATCATGAGAAACAGTATTATACTTTAATATATAAGGCTTGGTATCTATAGAATCCAAGGTTACATCGGCAATCATATCATCATGTGAGGAGATAAGTTCGTTATAACCGAAATTAGCGTAATAAGGTTGATAATTTTTAAATCTAACCGTTATAAATTTCTCTTTAGTAATAGCAGGTAAAAATTTCACCAAATCGTCAAGATTACTTAAAGCCAAATCTTTCATCTCAAAAATTTGTAATCTATAAACATTTTTATAATCTTTAGTAAAAAATGTCGGTATAGAGCTAAAGCTACTACCGGATTGAACGGAAGCTATACTTAGAGCTTTAAGCGGGACACCCGATTTATTACTAAAATAATCATCGGCTTCAAAAAATACCGCACCACCGAAATTTATCATTTTAGCGATTTTATTATTGTTTACATCATATAAATCTACTGCTTGTTCTAGCTTTTTTCCGTCACGAAATATAGTAAGTTTAATAGCTATTCCTTTAAAATTATCCATTTCTCTATCAAATAATGCTAGATTACCGCCGAGTTCCTTATCATTAACTGCCCAAATAATATCACCGGCTTTTAAAGATTTTTCAGCAGGCGAACCGGCCAGAACTGCCTTAACGCTTATCACCCTATTTCTACTATCAGGAAATTTATTTATATATTTATCCATTTCTTCTTTAGGGAAATTATGATGTCTAACTGCTTTATTTAAAGAATATAACTCGCTTATTATTCCTATATGCTTTCTGCTTGGTTGTTTATTACTCTTTAAACTTTCTAAGGTGCGAGCTACATAATCACCTTGCAGTGCTAGAGAATGAGTTTTACCGCCGCCGTATAATACTCCTATAGCCTCAATCTTGTCGTTTAGTACCGGTGAACCACTAGCACCGCCAGTAGTATTTAGGTTAATGACATAAGTACATTGCGGCATCATACCTGCAACATTATAAAGATCAGATAAGTAACCGGTATGGAAAGAAAAACCTTGAGCTTCGGTATTTCCTACTACAAAAACCTTTTGATTTAATTTTGGAAGCTCATTTGAGAAAGATATTTGCGTTGCCGATGCCGGTATGTCTTTACTTTCTATTTTTAGAACGGCATAATCTTGCCAAATATCGTAATAGATAAGTTTTGCTTCTGCCTGCTCGCCATTATAAAAAGTAACAAAATAAGTTCCGATAGACGCACCACCAACAACATGAGTATTAGTAATTATATAACCGTTATTTTTATCGTTAATAAATCCCGTTCCTGTCCAACTACTTGTATCATCATATGCCGATACGGCAATTCTAGTATCAATTGTTACGATTGCTTTCTTCGCTTTTTCAAATATAGCACTGCTTGCTTCAGAAGATGCTAAAACTATATTATTTAGGAAAACTAAATTAATAATAAATAAAAGTTTTAGTAAAATCGGTAGTTTTTTCATTTTCACCTCTTGTAAAATCATTTAAGCAGCACTATATCAAATAAAAAGTCATAATAAAATAAAAAAAAGAAAACGAGGAATCTTATGGGAAAAGTAATAGGTATCGACCTTGGGACTACCAACTCTTGTGTTGCAGTCATGGAAGGTAAAGAGCCAAAAGTAATAGAAAATTCAGAAGGTGAGAGAACTACGCCGTCAATAATAGCTTTTGCAAACGGCGAAAAATTAGTCGGACAGTCTGCTAAGAGACAAGCAGTAACCAACCCTCGCAATACTATATATGCGGTAAAGCGATTAATCGGTAGAAATTTCACCGATCCTATGGTTAAGAAAGACCAAGATATCGTACCGTATAATATAGTTAAAGCCGATAACGGTGACGCATGGGTCGAAGCTGATAACAATAAATATTCACCAAGCCAAATTAGTGCTTTTATTTTACAAAAAATGAAAGAAACCGCAGAGAATTATTTAGGCGAAAAAGTAACACAAGCAGTAATAACCGTGCCTGCTTATTTCAATGATGCACAACGTCAAGCAACAAAAGATGCCGGTAAAATAGCAGGTCTTGAGGTCCTTAGAATAATTAACGAGCCGACTGCTGCAGCTCTTGCTTACGGTTTTGATAAATCGGCAAGTAAAACTATTGCAGTATACGATCTTGGCGGCGGAACATTCGATGTTTCAATTCTTGAAATCGGTGACGGTGTTTTTGAAGTAAAATCAACAAACGGTGATACATTCCTTGGTGGTGAAGATTTCGATACAAGAATATTAAACCATTTAATAGATGTATTCAAAAAAGAAAACAGTATAGATTTACGTAACGATCCTTTAGCACTTCAGCGTTTAAAAGAAGCAGCGGAAAAAGCTAAGAAAGAACTATCTTCTGCAGTAACTACCGATATTAATTTGCCTTATATTACGGCTGATAGCAGCGGTCCAAAACATTTAAATCTTAAATTTACTAGAGCAGACCTTGAAAAGTTAGTAGATGATTTAATTGAAAAAACCGTTGAGCCTTGCCGTAAAGCGTTAAAGGATGCAGGTTTAAAAGCTTCTGATATTCAGGAAGTAGTACTTGTCGGCGGTATGACCAGAATGCCGAAAGTACAAGAAGCCGTAGAGAAATTCTTTGGACGAGCACCGCATAAAGGCGTAAATCCTGATGAGGTTGTAGCACTTGGTGCTGCTATTCAAGGCGGAGTACTTAATAAAGAAGTAACGGATATATTATTATTAGACGTTACGCCTTTATCTCTTGGTATTGAAACCCTTGGCGGCGTATTTACAAGGTTAATCGATCGTAATACTACTATACCTACTAAAAAAAGTCAGGTATTCTCAACTGCTGACGATAATCAGCATGCCGTAACTATTAGAGTGTTTCAAGGTGAACGTGAAATGGCAAAAGATAATAAATTGCTTGGTCAGTTTAATCTCGAAGGTATACCTCCTGCACCTAGAGGCGTTCCGCAAATAGAAGTAACGTTTGATATTGATGCTAACGGAATAGTCCATGTTTCGGCTAAAGATAAAGCAAGCGGTAAGGAGCAGAGAGTAACTATTCAAGCTTCCGGAGGTCTTAGTGATGCCGAAATCGAACAAATGGTTAAAGATGCCGAACAAAATGCCGATGAAGATAAAAAGCGTAAGGAGCTTATTGAAGCAAGAAATGCTGCCGATAGTTTAGTTTATTCTACTGAAAAAACTCTTACGGAGTATGGCGATAAATTATCCTCAGAAGATAAAGGGCTAGTCGAAGAAGCACTAGCCGCTTTAAAAGCTGTTCTTGAGTCGGAAGATGCTGCTTTGATTAAAGAAAAGACAGAGAACTTAACTGCAGCTAGCATGAAAATCGGTGAAGCAATGTATAAAGCACAAAGCGAGAGTAGGCCTTCTGAAGAAAATGCTGCTAAAGATGAAAAAGTAGTAGATGCCGATTTTAAGGACGTAGAGAAGAAGTAATAATGTTAATGCGGTAGCGGCTTCTGTGTCATTCCCGCGTAGGCGAGAATCCAGAAAAATAACCTTAACATTGGCACAAAGATTACATATTTAACAAAGTAGACATATAACAACAAGTTTTTATATGTCTTGCTGGATTCCCGCCTACGCGGGAATGACATTAAAACCATATTTCATAAATTATGTCACAAGATTATTATCAAATATTAGGCGTTAGTAAAACAGCTAGCCAAGCTGATCTTAAAAAAGCTTACCTAAAGCTAGCCAAGCAATATCACCCTGATACTACTGACGCTAAAGATGCTGAAAAGAAATTTAAAGAAATAAATAGTGCTTATGATGTTCTAAAAGACGAACAAAAAAGAGCTGCTTACGATCGCTTTGGGCATGATGCTTTTCAAAATCAACAGGCACGAGGGGGAGGGAGGAATCACGGTGGTTTTCATCCTGATATTAACGATATTTTCGGTGACTTCTTTAGCGACTTTATGGGAGGTAGTAGAAGAAAGTCTACTTTAACTAAGGCGAGAGGTTCTGATTTAAAATATGACCTTACAATTAACCTAGAGGAAGCATTTCACGGCATCGAAAAAAATATTAGCTTTTCTAGTGAAGTAAAATGCGATACTTGCCATGGCACTGGTTCTGAAAAAGGCGAAACCGTCACTACTTGCGATGCTTGCGGTGGTGCTGGAGCAACTAGAATTCAGCAAGGATTCTTTACGATTGAACAAACTTGCCATAAATGCCAAGGTAACGGACAAATTATCAAAAATCCTTGTAAAAAATGTCATGGCATGGGGCGTTACCATAGGCAGCGAAATTTATCGGTAAATATTCCTGCCGGTGTTGAAAATGGTACTAGAATAAGACATCCAGGCGAAGGCGAAGCCGGTGTTAGAGGCGGAAATAGTGGTGATTTATATGTTGATATAGCAATAAAGCCTCATGATATTTATAAAGTAGATGGAGCAAATTTATATTGTAAACTACCTATTAGCTTTGTAAATGCCGCCCTTGGAGGGGAGATAGAAGTCCCTATAATTGAAGGTGGAAAAGTCAACTTAACAATTCCTGCAGGTACACAAAACGGGGATCAATTAAGACTACGCAGTAAAGGTATGTCTAAAATAAGATCTACTATTAGAGGTGATATGTTTACGCATATTCATGTCGAAGTACCTAAGAATTTATCCAAAAGACAACGTGAATTATTAGAAGAATTCAAAAAAGAATCTATAAATGAAAAAGAAACCGACGGCAGCTTTTTTAATAAAATGAAAAGTCTATGGTCGTGAATTTTATTTAACTTTCCTATAGAAATGAAACCTCCAATATTATAAAATATAATAGTCATATGTCATTCCTGCGTGGCATTGGCATTGTTGCATGACTCAGTAAACCCCACTATGTCACCTAGTTCGCTTGACCACGGGGTCCAGAAATATAACTTAAAATATAATAATTTTAGTATTTTAAGCTGGATACTGCGATCAAGTCGCGGTCTGACAACTGAAAAACCGAGCCATGCAATAATACCCGTGGCATTACCCGCGTGGACGCCAAATCGTCATTGCGAGGAGCGAAGCGACGTGGCAATCCAGCAAAAATAATTAAAAAAATTCTGATTTATAGAATTTTTTACTAGGTTCTGTGCACTTTTGATTAATAATTATAATTATGAGATATTTTTAAGCGAAAATTAATAAGATTTTTGAAGGAATAGTTATTCATATTTCAAAAAAATCTGATAATTTGCAGCTAAAAAGAGCCATAATTATGATTATTCTATTAAAAGTGACCAGGACCTAGATTGCTTCGTCAAAACTTATAGTTTTTCCTCGCAATGACGTAAAATAATTCACAATTACCGGAGGTCTCTATGCCTTATAAAAATAATAACGATTTACCCGATTCAGTTAAAAATCATCTTCCAAGCCATGCTAAGGATATTTATCGCGAAGCTTTTAATCACGCATTTGAACAATATAAGGATGCCGATAAAAGACGCGGAAATGACTCTAGAGAGACAGTTGCACATAAAGTAGCATGGTCTCGGCCGTAGAAAAAAAAATACCATAAAAATGATAAAGGACACTGGGTACACTCCTAATAAATGAAGAATTGATACACGAAGGTCAATTTCAAAAAGAGTAATCGGTCTGTAAGACGAGGAGCGGAGCGTATACTTAAACGTTCAGTACCGCAGGGCTTGCTAGACGAAGCTGCCAATTTTTGAAATTCACCGAGTATACTCAAATGATTTCAAGAATTGAATTTGTTGTCGAATGGTGAACGCACGCAGCTTATACTTAATAAGTGAGTATGTGAAACCATGAAGATAACAAAGAGCAATTCTTGAAAACAGCAGAGTATATTTTTAAATTGAATCCTTGAAATTCTTTAAGCCTATATGTATATTTAGTTATTAACTGAATTTAAGTTCTTATGAAATTAACAAAATTATTGAGCACCCTTTTAGTTATAGGGTTAGTTTTCAGCGGATGTAAAAGTAAAAAAACCAGTGATGACATAGTAGTTCCTATCCCTACCCTTTATAACGAAGGCGTTACCTTATTAGAAAAGAAAAAATATAAGAAAGCTGCGGAAGAATTCGGAAGAGTATTTTACCAACATCCGGGTAATGAGATGATCCCACAAGCCGAATTGATGCAGGCTTATTCTTTATTCCTTGCCGCTCAATATGAAGAAGCGGTTGATGTGCTTGATATGTTCATTAATTTGCACCCTGCAAATGTTGATATTGCTTATGCATACTACCTTAAAGCATTATCATATTATATGTTAATTTCAGACGTAAATCATGATCAATCTAGAACTTTCTTAGCTAAAGATAGTTTTGAAGATGTAATAGCAAAATTCCCAAATACTAAATATGCTATTGATTCATCATTAAAAATCGACTTAGTAAACGATCATTTAGCAGGTAAAGAGATGATGGTAGGTCGGTTCTACTTAAAGAAAAAGAACCCGATGGCAGCTATTAATAGATTTGAAGAGGTAATTGATAATTATCAAACTACTTCTCACTCGGTAGAAGCTCTTTACCGTTTAGTCGAAAGCTATATGATGCTTGGGTTACCTGATGAAGCAAAAAAATATGCCTCAGTGCTAGGTCATAACTATCCTGATAGCCAGTGGTATAGTTACGCATATAAGTTGCTCAAAGGTTATACTCGATGAACTTCAAAAATTGGCGTTGTCGTTCTACAAAATCTGCGGTGCTCACGTATTATTATACGCTCCGCTCCTCGATTTGTGAACTCCTAGCTCTTTTTGAAGTTGATCTTCGTATAACTACTCTTCATTTACTTGAAGTATACAAATAAAGAATAGTATATGTTTCATAGTCTCTCAGTCAAAAATTTCATTCTGATAGACGAGCTGGAAATTGAGTTTAATAAAGGTTTATGCGTTATTACCGGTGAAACAGGAGCCGGTAAATCTATTTTACTTGACGCTATTTTATTTTGCCTAGGCTATAAAACTTCAAATAACATAATAAAGCGTGGAAAAGATTACGCTGTTGTTAATATAATATTCTCTTTAAATGAAGAGATACAAAACTTTCTAATCCAAAATTTTATTGAGCCTGAAGAGTTATTGCTTGTAAAATGTTTGCAAAAAGCTGAAGGGCGGAAAAATTTTTTCATTAATAATCAAATAGTTAATAAGGCTATAATGCAGCAATTAGCTACTTATTTATTTGAATTTCATGGACAAAATAATAATATTTCCCTTCTAGAAGCAAATACGCAGCGTGATATTTTAGATAGTTACGGAAATCTTTTGGGCTTCCGAGCCGAGCTTTCCAAATGTTATCAGACTTGGCAAAATACTCGGAAAGAAATTGCCGAAATAACACTTAAACAAAATTCTATAGAACAGGAAATTGATTATTTGAGCTTTGCAACGGAAGAATTAACTAAGCTGAATATTCAAATAGGTGAAGAAGAAAAATTAGCAAATATACGAAAAGATTTGCAAAATAAAGATAAGGATTTACAGCTAATAAAAGATATTCTAGAGCAGATTAATAACCCCGAAATAAATATATCGATTAATAGAGCAGAGAAATTATTAGCAAGGCAACAAGACAATAAACGTTTTGAAGCTATTGCTACAAGCTTAGAAGAAGCCTATAATAACCTAGAAGAAGCACGCCAAGAATTATCAAATCTGTTAGATAGTTTTAATCATGAAGAATATAATCTTGAAGAAACAGAAGAAAGGTTATTTTTAATAAAAGCTATTAGCCGCAAATATAATGTTCCTGCTGATGAATTAGGTGTATTTTTAGATAAATCTTTAGAGCAGCTCGGTATATTAAAAAATAAAATAACAAATAGCAATGAGTTAAAAGCTCAAGAAGTGTTATTGCAGAAAAAATATTATGAACTAGCAATCGATTTATCTTCAAAGCGTCTTGCTGCTGCAAAACATCTAGAAGAATCGTTGCATCAGGAGCTAAAACAGCTTAAAATGGCGAAAGCAATTTTTGAGATTGAGATAATCGCCGGAAAAGAGCCGACAGCCGGCGGCAATGACGATATTGTGTTTAAAGCTTCTACTAACCCAGGAACGGCAGCGGAAGCAATTAATAAAATCGCTTCCGGCGGTGAATTATCAAGATTCATGCTTGCTTTAAAAACTTCTTTGTTTGATAAAATGGTAAAACCATCTATTATATTTGATGAAATAGATGTTGGGATTGGCGGAGAGGTAGCAGATAAAGTAGGTGAGCGATTAAAAAAACTTAGTAGCGTTACTCAAGTAATAGTTATTACGCACCAGCCGCAAGTAGCAGGTAAAGCAGATTTGCATATAAAAATAGAGAAAACACAGCTAGAGAAAGAAACAAAAGTAACGGTAAAAGCTTTAAATTTAGCTGAGAGACAGGAGGAACTCGCCCGCATGATTTCAGGTAAAACAATCACCGAGGCGAGTTTAAAAGCAGCAAAGGAGTTGTTGCATTTGTAATAATCGTCATTGCGAGCAACTGAAAGGAGCGTGGCAATCTCAGGAATTTACCCGAGATTGCTTCGTCGACGCTTATAGCGTCTCCTCGCAATGACAAAAAACAAGGAATATATGAGCAACTACATAAAACTAGAAAACGAATTTGCGACCATCTCGCATTTTAATAATATATTGGGCATATTATACTGGGATATTGCCGTAAATATGCCTATGGGTTCAGGTGAGAGTAGAACAAACGAAATAGTAACTTTAACGTCGCTCGTTCACTCGCTGCTCAAATCTCCTATGCTAAAAGAATTAGTTAGCAAGGCAAAAGAAGAATTAAAGAGTCTTGATGATTGGCAAAATGCCAATATTAGAGAGATTGAGAGGCAAATAATAGATGCGAATTGTATTGACGAACAGCTACAAAAGAAACTAGTAGCAGCGACTACCAAAGCTGAACTTGTTTGGCGAGAAGCAAGAAAAAATAATGACTATAATTTATTCAAACCGCATTTACAAAAAGTTTTAGATTATACGAGAGAAGTTGCTAAAGTACGAGCAGATGCTTTTAATTGCGGATTATACGACTCATTAATAGATATGTTTGATCCAAGCAGAAAAAGTAGCGAAATCAAGCAAGTTTTTTCAGTGCTTAAAAAAGAACTCCCGCAGCTTATAAATAAAGTTTTAGAAAAACAGAAAAGTGAGAAAGAACTAGTAAAGAACACCGAACTAGCTCCTGAAATGCAAAAACGTATCGGAAAACGCATTATGGAAATTATGCAGTTTGATCTAACAAAAGGACGCTTAGACGAATCTACTCATCCTTTTTGCGGTGGAACACCAAACGATATACGTTTAACTACTAGGTATTATAAAGATAATTTCATAAGCGGTTTAATGGGAATTATTCACGAAACAGGTCATGCTCTATATGAGCAGAATCTACCGGAAATGTATAAAGGACAGCCGGTAGGACATCCTAAAGGTATGGCTTTTCATGAAAGCCAGTCTTTATTTATGGAGATGCAAGTAGGTAGATCAAGAGAATTTACGGAATTTTTAGCTAAATTACTTCGAGACGAATTTGCTTTTAAAAGCGAAGAATATTCAGCAGAAAATTTATATAGAAAGATTACTAAAGTTAAACCTGATTTTATAAGAGTGGATGCAGATGAAGTAACTTACCCTCTGCATGTAATATTACGTTTTGAGATAGAGGAGCTACTCATCACCGGTGATTTGAATCTTGATGAGTTACCAAGCTTTTGGGATAATAAGATGCAAGAATATTTAGGCATTAAACCGGTAAGCTTTAGTAATGGCTGTCTTCAAGATATTCACTGGTCACACGGAAATTTCGGTTACTTTCCTGCCTATACAAACGGTGCAATTATCGCATCAATGGTGATGAAAAAAGTAAAAGAGATGTATCCTAATATAAAAGATGATATATTAAAGGGTGATTTTAGTAATCTAAATAATTATCTAAATAAGAATTTTAGAAATCTCGGTTCGTTAAAAAATTCAGCCGATTTATTAAAAAGTGCTAGCGGTGAGGATAAGATAAATCCTAAGGTATATATAGGGTATTTAGAGGGGAAATATTTATAGGCGAATAACCGATGTCATCCCGTGGCCCCGCCACGGGATCCAGAAAAACAATAAAAAATACTAGTAAATTTAGTATTTTAACTGGATCCCGGGAACTTCGTCTCGGGATGACACCAAAAAGGACTGGATTCCCGCCTACGCGGGAATGACATAAACGATCCATACAACAACGGTCCGTAGGTGGAATGACATGCTTATGTGCAATCAAACAATACAAACAATAATATGGAAGAAGACTTAAAAAAAACAGGTTATTTATTTGGCGGGAACGCCGTTTTTGTTGAAGAGCTATATAGGCAATATTTAGCCAATCCCGCCTCGGTTGTTCAAACTTGGCAAGAATTTTTTGCCGGCATTAAGGATAATAGTACCGTGCTTAATAAAAGTACGGCAAAGATAATTGTTCCTTATGAAATAAAAAAAGAACCGTTAAATAATAATCTATCTTCTGAAGTCTTAAATAACAGACACCTTGCCAAACCAGCTTATAGAGAGGAATTTAAAGGAAACACGGAACGCAGCACCGCAGCTTATATAGACATACGTGAGGATGCGAGTACCGGATCGACGTCTAAATTACCTCTAGAAGCGAAGTTTGGCAAGATGTCTAGTTTAAAAGCTAAAGAAATGATCAATGCTTATCGCAAGCATGCTCACTATTTAGCGAATCTTGATCCGCTTGGTCTTGAGCTACGTAAAACAAAAAACGATTTAAAGCTTAATATAGAAACTTTTGGTCTTGATAGCAGCCAGCTAGAAGAAAATATCAATATTACGGATGAATTTGTCGGTACTTGGAACTGTAAATTATCTGAATTAGTTACCAAACTCGATAAAACTTATACGGGTTCCATCGGGGTTGAATTTGAACAAATAGAAAATGTAGAAGAAAAAAATTGGTTATATAATAAGTTAGAAAGTGAAGTTACATTTTCTTCCGAAGACAAAAAAACTATCTTAAATGATTTATTAGAAGTAGAAGGGTTTGAGCAGTATTTACATACAAAATTTCCCGGAGCTAAGCGTTTTTCCGTTGAAGGCGGTGATGCTTCTATAGTTGCTATGAGTAGAGCTATAGATTTATCCATGAATCAAGGCGTTGAAGAAATCATTATCGGTATGGCACATCGAGGGAGATTAAACACTCTGACTAAAGTAGTAGGTAAGCCATATAAGGCTGTTATTGCGGGCTTCATAAGCGGTAGCGTATTTCCTGATGAGCTAAATGTTTCAGGTGATGTGAAATATCATCTAGGCTATTCGTCCGATAGAACTATAGATAACAAGAAAATACATTTATCACTAGCTGATAATCCTTCACATTTAGAAGCGGTAAATCCTATAGTTGCAGGGAAAGTAAGAGCAAAACAGGATATTCTTGTAGATACTAAACGCAGTAAAGTTAAGGCTATTTTAGTGCATGGTGATGCTGCTTTTTGCGGTCAAGGCGTAGTTGCCGAAAGCCTATCAATGTCACCGCTCACTGCTTATGATATCGGCGGAATATTACATTTCGTCATTAACAACCAGCTAGGTTTTACGGCTAATGCTGCGGATACTAGAGCTAGCAGATATTCTACGGAGTTTGCTAAAATCATCGCTGCTCCGATTTTACACGTTAATGGCGATGATATAGAGGCAGTGTTAAAAGCCAGCAATATTGCAGTAGAATATAGGCAAAAATTCGGTAAGGATGTTGTAGTCGAAATTATTTGTTACCGCAAATACGGGCATAATGAGGGCGATGAACCGATGTATACTCAAGGTAAGATGTATAACATTATTAAAAGCAAACCGACCCCTGGAAATATTTACGCAAATGAGTTAGTAAAAAGCGGTATAATTGATAATAATTATTTTGCTAAGTTAAAAGAAGAATTTAAAGCAAGACTAGATAAGGAATATGAGCAGGCAAAAAGTTATAAGCCGGAAGCACATTTCTTAGGTGGGTTATGGCAAGGCATTTCTCGCACCTCTACACAAGCTGCAATAACGGGCGTCGGGAAAAAAACATTACAAGATTTAGGAACTAAACTATGTGAAATACCGAAAGATTTTGCCGTTAATCCAAAACTTGTAAAATTATTTGAAGCTCGAAAAGCTACTCTGACTAGCGATCAGCCTATTGATTGGGCAACTGCTGAGCAGCTAGCTTTTGCAAGCTTGCTTAGCGAAGGCACAAATATAAGGCTAACCGGACAAGACTGCGGACGCGGTACTTTCTCGCATCGTCATTCAGTATTGCACAATCAAATTGACGATACTACCTATATACCTCTAAATAATTTATCTAAGACCCAAGCAAAATACGAGGTAGCCGATAGTAATTTATCTGAATATGCGGTACTTGGTTTTGAATATGGTTATTCACTCGCAAATCCAAAAAATTTAGTTTTATGGGAAGCACAATTCGGTGATTTCGCTAATGGAGCCCAGATCATTTTTGACCAGTTTATTTCAAGCAGCGAAACAAAATGGCTTCGTATGAGCGGACTTGTGGTTTTGTTACCTCACGCATTTGAAGGGCAAGGACCGGAGCATAGTTCGGCAAGGCTTGAGAGGTTCTTGCAGCTAGCGGCTGAGGATAATATATATGTTACATATCCAACTACTCCTGCCTCGATTTTCCACCTACTACGTCGTCAAATACTTGATGATACCCGCAAACCGTTAATCGTAATGTCGCCGAAATCATTATTACGTCATAAATATGCCGTATCTAAATTTAATGAGCTAAGCGAAAATACTACTTTCCTACCGGTTTTAGATGAAATAAATAAACTAGACACAAACAATATTACTAAAGTAATTTTATGTAGCGGTAAGGTATATTACGATCTATTTGAAATGCGTGGCAATAACAGTAATATAGTAATTATTAGGCTTGAGCAATTATACCCTTTTGAAAAAAAACTTGTAGCATCACTATTAAAAAAATATAATAGGACGCAGGAATTTATTTGGTGTCAGGAAGAACCAAAGAATATGGGAGCTTGGCGTTATATAGCTTCTTACTTAAATGATGCTTTAAAAGAAGCAGGAATTAATAATGAATTTAAATATGTAGGCAGAGAGGAATCGGCCTCTCCGGCAGTAGGCTCACTGCAAACACATAATAAACAGCAAGAGAAGCTATTAAAGGAAGCATTGGGGATGTGATTCTTGGGGTATATTGCCTAAGAATCGTCATTGCGAGCGACTGAAGGCGTTGCCCTCATGGATACCCGAATCGTCATTGCGAGGAGCGAAGCGACGTGGCAATCTCATCAAATCTCCTGAGATTGCTTCGGCGAATTACTTTGTAATTCTTCTCGCAATGACGATTTTAGTATCTACGCAACAATGTCTTCTCGCAATGACGATAAAAATATAGGAGTAAAATAAATTATGAGCGTTAAAATTATAGTACCGTCGCTTGGAGAGTCCGTAACGGAAGCAACTATTGCCAAATGGTATAAGAAAGAAGGTGATTCAGTTAAAACCGATGAATTACTGTTAGAAATTGAAACTGAAAAAGTAACTTTAGAAGTTAATGCTCCTTGTAACGGCACTATAGGTAAAATATCGAAAACTGACGGTGCAAATGTAGCAGTTGGCGAAGAAATAGGCGAAATAAATGAAGGGGCAGCTGCAAATACTGCCGGTACTAATAATGAATCTGCTAAAGCTCAAGCAGTTACGCAGCCTACTTCAGAAAAGCCTGTAGAGAAACCTGCCGTGGTTAATAATATTCTTGCTCCTTCCGTACAAAAATTAGTTACCGAAAATAAGCTTGATCCCAATAATATAAAAGGAACAGGTAGAGACGGTAGAATTACCAAAGGTGACGTACTTGAAACAATAAACACACCGTCTGCTGCTACTTCTACTCCTACATTAAACAAAACTAATGAAGAAAGAGTACAGCGTGTTCGTATGTCACGCTTGCGTAAAACTATTGCACAGCGTTTAAAAGATTCACAAAATACAGCAGCTATTTTGACTACTTTTAATGAAATTGATATGTCAAAAGTAATTGCCTTGCGTAATCAATATAAAGAAGAGTTTGAGAAAAAGCACGCTGTGAAACTTGGCTTTATGTCGTTTTTTGTTAAAGCAACAATTGAAGCTTTAAAGCTTATTCCGTCGGTAAATGCTGAAATAGACGGCGATGATTTAGTATATAAAAATTACTATGATATAGGTGTAGCTGTCGGAACAGAGCAAGGGCTTGTTGTACCGGTTGTTAGAGATGCCGATAAAATGGGATTTGCCGAAGTGGAAAAAGCTATAGGCACTTTAGCTAAAAAAGCTCGTGAGGGTAAGCTTTCTATGGCTGATTTGTCAGGGGGGACATTCTCGATTTCTAACGGAGGCGTATATGGCTCATTATTATCTACACCGATTATTAATCCTCCTCAATCAGGTATTCTAGGCTTACATAAAACCGAGGAAAGAGCTGTAGTTATAGACTGTAAAATTGAAATACGTCCGATGATGTATATAGCTTTATCTTACGATCATCGCATAATTGATGGGAAAGAAGGAGTATCGTTCTTGGTAAAAATTAAAGAGCTTATTGAAAATCCAGAGAAGTTACTACTGAATTTATAACAAATTGTTATACCGTGGCTTGTCCACGGTATCCAGAAAAATAACTTAGATGTAGATTGTTTTGATGCTTTTACTGGATGCCGTGGACAAGCCACGGCATGACAATCGAGAAAGGAAGTATATATTAATGATAAAATGTACTCGTCGTATTGAGTTCGATGCAGGACATAGAATTATAGGACATCAAAATAAATGTCAATTCCTGCACGGTCATCGCTATGTTCTTGAGATCGCTATAGCCGCAAACAAAACCGATAAACTTGGTATGGTAATCGATTTTGGTTTAATTAAGGATTTAGCTAAAAAATGGATTGATGAAAATTTTGATCATAGCTTAATCCTACATCAAGACGATAAGGAAATGGGGCAGCAAATAGAAAATTGTACCGGTCAAAAAATATATTACATGCAGAATAACCCAACTGCAGAAAATATAGCGACGCATTTAAAGGATGAAATTTTTCCTAAACTTTTCGTAGGGCAAAACTTCTTCGTAGCGAGCCTCAAACTATATGAAACACCTAATTGTTTTGTTGAGGTTTAAGCATGTATCTTTGTAAAGTGAAGAGGAGTCATACGAAGATCAACTTGGAAAAGAGCAAGGAATTTGTAAGCCGAGGAGCGGAGCGTACAAAAGTACGTGAGCATCCGAGGACTTACAAAGATGACGTAGCCAATTTTTCAAGTTCATCGAATATGCAAGATTGCTGTTTAATTTTAACTACTACTAATGATTTGCAAATTGCCGAGAAAATAGCATCTGTTTTGTTAGAATTAAATCTTGCTGCCTGCATTCAAATTGACGATGTCAAAAGTTACTTTAGATGGGATGGGAGAGTAACTTTAGAAACCGAATATAGACTTGTAATTAAAACAAAATCTTCTAATTATAACGAAATTGAAAATAAACTCCTTGAAATTCATAATTATGAATTACCGCAAATAATAAAAATAAATATTGACTATGGCTTTCAAAAGTACTTAGAATGGATTGACCAAAATAGTAATTAAACTTATAGTTGAGCAAATTTAAAAATTAAGTAAGTAAATTATGAAATTATGGCAAAAAGTTACCTTAGGGTTAATCTTAGGTATTATATTTGGTATATACTTACCACAATATGTTAATTATATTAAACCTATCGGTGACATTTTCTTACGCTTGATAAAAATGATCATTACCCCTTTAATTTTCTTTAGTTTGGTTTCCGGTATCACTAGTATGAATGATACTTCCGCCCTTGGCAGAGTAGGAATGAAAGCGGTAGCCGCTTTTTTAGGTACTACTTTTTTTGCCACGGTTTTTGGGCTTACTGTTGCCTTAGTATTAAAGCCGGGAGTAGGTATACATATAGATTTTACCTCTTCAGGAACGACAAGTAGAACTTCATTTAATATAATTGATTTTTTTGTAAATATCGTCCCTGATAATGCTGTTGGGGCTTTTGCAAACGGTGATGTCTTGCAAGTTGTATTTTTTGCTATTTTTGTTGGGATTACCTTAAACAAAATGAAATCTATCGGTGAACCTATTACTGATTTAATTCATGTAATGTCAAAATTAATATTAAAAATGATATCATTTGTTATTCAATTATCCCCTTACGGTGCTTTTGCTTTAACAGGCTGGATTGTAGGCATGCAGGGAGTTGAAGTAATGATTAGTTTATCGAAACTTGTTGTAGCGGTAGTTGTGGCGATGACATTTCAATATTTAGTTTTTGGCTTACTTATATATGTATTTTGCCGTGTTTCCCCTATACCTTTTTATAAAAAAAGTTTTGAATATCAGATACTTGCTTTTTCTACTTCAAGTAGTAAAGCAACTCTTGCAACTACTATGCAAGTTTGTCGTGAAAAGCTTGGCATTTCAGAGTCTAGTACTTCATTCGTACTTCCGATAGGGGCGTCAATTAATATGGACGGATTCGCCATAAATCTATCTCTTACTACTATATTCTTTGCTCAAATGATGGGAGTAACGCTTGCTCCTCACGACTATTTAGTAATTATTCTCACCTCAACACTTGGATCTATCGGCGGAGCCGGCATTCCCGGGGCCTCCTTGATAATGCTTCCTATGGTTCTTTCTTCGGTTCACTTACCTATAGAGGGAGTAGCAATTATTGCCGGTATTGACCGAATACTTGATATGCTACGTACTACTATCAATATTACCGGCGATGCAACAATTACTATGATTATAGATAACAGCGAAGATACTTTAGATAAGGAAGTATATTTATCTTAATTATATTAAGACCGGATATCTTGCGAGGAAATTGCATAGCAATTGACGAAGCAATCTCAGGAGTTTGTTATTATTTCATGAGTTTGCCACGCTCCTTACGGTCGCTCGCAATGACGATTTGGTATCCATACAACAACGCCTACAAGTTTGCAGGATGATAACGCTCAAATTTCTTTCCTCAATTTTTAATTTAAAAATGCTATTGACTTTAGAATCTAAAGTATGTATTACAATAGTTGTATTAACTTAAGGTTGAGGATATATGTTAAATTTCCTAAATAATACTGCATCACAAAAAAGATTTGTATCTATAAATAATAGAACTACGGCAAGCGATTTACCTAAATCGTTTTGGCATTCTATTGCTGAAAATAGCTGTGATATTAATTGGAAAAATATACCATTACAAAAAAGTCCTTTTCAGATTGTTACTACTCAGGGTTTAATTCAAGAATTGAAATCCAAAACCATAATTGAATTTGGAAGTTTTAAAGGAGCTTCCGCCCTTTGGTTGGCTGATATACAAAGTTTATCAGTAAAAGACGGTAAAGTTATTAGTATAGATATCGATTTTGAAAATATTGATCAAGCCGTAAAAGGTGATAATAGAATAGAATTTTTACAAGGCGATTCTAATAAAGTAGAGGCAATATTCCCAAAAGAAAAAATATCCGAAATAGTACATCCCATAGTTTTAATAGAAGATGCTCATATTAATACTATAGATATTTTAGAATATTTTCATAATAATATCTTTGAAGAATGGGATTATTTCATCATTGAAGATACTAATATTGACTATAATAATGCTTGCTATGATGTTTGGAGGAAAACTTTAGATGAAAAAACTTGTATAGCAAAATTAGAAAATTTAAACAATAAAATCGTTAGATTAACTAGCTGGTTGAAAGAAAAAAAAGATTTATATCTAGTAGATACAAAATATGTAGATCCTTTCGGTATTATTAATGCTTCTAAAAATTGGAACTCAGTCATAAAAAAGATTTAAAGATAATGACTGTGTATTATGAGAAAAGAAATTTATCTAAAAAATTTTAATATTAATAGCGATGAGGCTTTAAACAATTTTACTAAAAATCCATATAAAAAATATCGAACAAAAAAATTATAATATAATGACTCCCTATGACGGTGAGGTACGGGTTAGCGGAATAGAAGAGCTAATTTATCATATATATGGAGTAATAGGGATAATTGATAGTTTTCCTGTATTATATAAAGATAAAGATGAAGATAAGAATATTATTAGAGCAGTAGCACCAAAATATAATTCTCATAATGAACGTAGCTCTCAATCGCCGTATAATGATTTAGATTGGCATGTAGATGCTGCATACCGTCCAATGACAGAGAAGAGTGATAACTTATCTCCTATAGTTGACTATTTAATTTTTGGGATTGTACATAAAGGACATGAGAATCTACCTATAGTATATATTAGCCTTAAAGATATATTAAATCAATTGAGCTACCAAGATATCTTAATCGGGTGTAGTAATGAATTTACAGTAACAAGTGCAGATTCTTTTTCATGTAAAATATTAAGCAACAACATACCTTTATTAGTAGAACACGCTACCGGCTATTATAGCAGAATAAAAATGGATGCTATTCCTGAAACACAAAGAGCAGCAGGGTTTTTAAATAAAATTAGAGAAATCGTATATCAAGAATCTATTCAAAACTATATATATATATTACTTCCGGTGATATTGTTGTATTAAGTAATAAAACGGTTTTACATAAAAGAGATAGCTATAGTCCTAAATGGGATGGAAAAGACCGTTATTTTATTAGAATATATTCAGTGAAAGATATAAAGCAAGGTATATTAGCAAATTCTACTCAACCTTGGATATAGGTATAGTAACCATAATACAGCTAAATTCACAAAACTTCAGACAAGACAAATTTAAGGACAAGTCTGCAAAGCGTACATCAGTACAGACGAGTCCTGCAAAATTGCTTGTATCAAGCTTTGTGAATGACGCTGTGCTAGACGGTTTTATGTAAATCACATAAAAACGTTATTGCGAGCAGGCATTGTTGCGTGGACCGGTAAATGCTCTTTATGTCATTCCAGCAACGACGGAAATCCAGAAAATGACTGTCACCCCGTGGCTTGACCACGGGGTCCAATTTAAAATACTAAAATTTAGTATTTTTAAGTTGTATTTTTGGATACCGCAATCAAGTCGCGGTATGACAACGGTGGATTCCCGCCTACGCGAGAATGACATAGAGCCGGCTTTTTGAACCATGAAACAACGTCTACAGTCGCTCGCAATGACGGGGTGGTATCCACGCAATAACGCTATAAAAATTTTAAAAAAATTAGAATAGGTTTTTATCTTAACTTGTAAGATATAAATAGAAAAACTACCAAAATTTAACGGTGAGAATTGAAAAGCTTTTTTATTTCCTTTTCTTTATTTCTTGTCTTAATGCTATTTCTTTCTTTTATAATTTTCTGTTTAGTTTCAAACGGAGCAAAAAATAAAGCAGTATAATATTCTGCGTCAGAAGCATATAATTTTCTACTAGCATCCACTGCTATCCAATCTAAAGCTCTTTTTCCTTTAAAATCTTTAATTTTTTGATCTGCTCCATACTCTAATAAAATACGAACAGGTTCAACATTAAGATATGATGCTGCATACATAAGGGAAGTCATTCCGGTTTTAGAATTTTGAACGTTAGGATTAACACCTAGTTTAAGCAAAAGTTTTATTAAATCAGGATTATTTCTTTCTGCGGCTAGCATCATTCCGGTAATACCGTCTTCATATCTTAAATTAGGACTCATTCCCTGATTAATTAAAAATTCGGCAATTTCCAACTTCATAAATCCTATATTTATATGGATTAAACTCATGGATGCACCACGCTTTAATAAAAAATCGGCAATTTTTATATTATTATTCGATATAGCATAATCTAGAGGAACCCAACCCAAGCATGGTTGATTTACTCCGTATCCCTCATCTAATATCTTTTTTACTTCTTCAAGATTATCTGCCTTAATAGCATCCGCTATAGGTATAATTGGATTTCCGACTTTTTGATTATATTCAATACCATCCACATATATTTTTTGGGTCTTAAACTCCAGTTTACATTCCATTGCATGAATAGCAGGAATAATAAAAATAATTATAAACTTTAAAATTACTTGGATAATTTTCATATAATCAATCTAGGCACTATGTAGCTATGGAGCATTAAACCTTTATCGGTAAGATAGATGTTTTCATTTATTTTAATTAAATCTAACGCTTGATAATGCTTAAGATTATTCATGTCTAAAATATCCACTAATTTTGCATTTATTTTCTGCTCTAGTACCGCAATATTTATACCGCTTTTAAGGCGTAAACCCATCATTAACGTTTCTTCAATGATTTCTTGATGCGTTAACTTAGTATTAGTTTGAATACCGACATTTTTTGTGTTAACCGAGTCTAACCATTTTTCAGGTTTATGCCACATCATAATTGCCGATATCGAACTTAAAGTATCAATTATTCTACTATGAGCTCCAGGACCTATACCTAAATAATTATTATAATTCCAATAAGTCAAATTATGCAAACATTCCTGATTTGCTAGAGCATAATTAGATATCTCATATCTAAAATATTTTTTAGATTCTAGATAATGATTCGTCCATTCGTACATTTCAGCTGCCGCATCTGAATGCGGCAAAATCAGATTACCCTCCTTAAATAATTTATAAAAAAATGTACCTTTTTCGATAGTCAATTGATAAAGAGAGATATGGCCATTTGTGAGTTGCATAGCTTGCTTTAATTCTTCTTGCCAGCCTTTTAATTTCTGACCGCTACGTGCATATATTAAATCAAATGATACTCTTGGAAAAATCGAATTTGCTGCCTCAATTGTTTTGATGGCTTGCAAAGCATCATGAGTTCTACCTAATTTTTTTAAATCGTCTTCTTTTAAGGATTGTACTTCAATTGAAACACGATTAATTCCGGCGGATTTGAATGCTTTAAACTTCTCAGTTTCAAAGGATGTGGGATTAGTTTCTAGAGTTATCTCGGTTTGATTATCAATAATTGCTAGATTACTGATTTTATTTATTATTCCTGCAACGACTACAGGATTCATTAAAGAGGGAGTACCGCCGCCAAAAAAAATAGATTTAATGTATTTATTTTGAATAATATCCTTAAAATACTCTATTTCCGTTTCATAGGATTTAAGCCACTGATTATGATCTATAGTGCTTACCACATGAGAATTAAAATCACAATATGGACATTTTGACAAACAAAACGGCCAGTGAATATAAATGCTTAAATTATCTGCCGTCACTTTCATATTTTCTAAGAATTCAGGCAGTTTGTTGTAACTTCTCAATTTCTTCTTTTTTTAATCCGGTTGAAGCAATTATTAAGTCAGTTTTTAAACCGGCTTTGATTAAATTTTTTGCTATAATAATTTTTTCTTTTCTTCTGCCTTCTTGCAACCAATGTTCTACTATACTTCCCATAATTTTTTCTCTTTTTTTAGAATTTAATTTTGATTTAAGTATGTTTTCTACTTCCATTATATCACTTTGCTTAATCTTGGTCAAAGTATAGAATAAAATTAGCTCTATATAATCAATGCCAATATTAACTTTAGCAAATTTAGGTAAGAGATCAGCTATCTCTTCCCATCTTTTCAATAAATCACGTTCATGAATATGCTTCATGAAAAATTGTAAAATTCCGGACCAAGCATTTTTTTTCAATTCTTTATCAGATACATCATGCACGTTTATAAGTTGATAATCATTAGTCCAAGTAGCCTTTACCAATTCACTATTTTCAAATAATTCCCATAAATTTAAAGGAACATTATATTTTTGTATGCCGTTATAAAACACTAACGGATATATGAAAGGAAATTTCTTGCTTTTTGTTGTTTTCATATGATATTCGGCAATGTTTAATATATATACTCCGAAGTAAAATGAAGAGTCGGTAGACGAAGCTCAATTTGAAAAAGAGCAAGGAGTCTGTAAGCCGAGGAGCGGAGCATATACTAAATACGTGAGCATCCGAGGTCTTATAAAGACGACATAGCCAGTTTTTCAAATTGAGCGAGTATACTTAAACAAGCGAAAAGCTATGTAATAATCAGGTGTACTTTGATGTTCTAATAATAAAAATAAGTAACCGTCTTCACTATTAAATTTAACGGAAAATAAAATATCTAATATGGATTTCTTAAGTGTTTTATCTACAAAACTATCTTTTTCCATTTTAAGAGTTTTAAAAGAAACCAAACTTTGTATATGAGGCGGTAAGTGCATTTGAAAAAACTCTTTGGCAACTATTGGATTTTCAAATGCACTACGTATAATCTCATCGTGCTTAAGATTTTTAGACATAAATGTTAATGATATACTGCACTATAAATACATCATTAATAATACTTTTACAATTATAAATTGAGGTAAATTAAGCTTTACAATTTTTGTTTATTAATCCAATATATATCACTCAAATATAAAATTCTTGTACCAGAAGATTATAAGGATAAATATATTATGTACATAGAATAAAATTGATTAGCCGAGATTTCAATAATCAATATTTTTAATTTAAGAGATATTATTAAAATAATGAAAAAACTTACCTGTTATTTTACAATTATTTTATTAACCTTTTGCGTTCAGGCTATGGGAAATAATAATGAACAAATATATAACTCAAAAGACACTAAATTTTTAGAAGGAGCTGAAGCTCTAAAATGGGCAAAAGAGCGTACTGATAAAACAGAAAAAGCTTTCCAAGCTATGCCGGAATATAAACCAATAAAAAAAGAAACAGAATCTATTTTCTATGACCAGAGAAAAACTCCATATGGTATTATACGTAAAGGTTATGTGTATAATTTTTGGATGGATGATAAGAATCCCCAAGGGTTATGGCGTAGGACGTTAGTTGAAAATTACTCTAAAGATAAACCAAATTGGGAAGTTCTAATCGATTTTGATAAATTATCCAAAAAACTCGGTAAAAATAATGTATCGAGGTGGAAGTGATTGTTTTCAAAACCCTAATCGTTTCTTAATTACCATGTCATTTGGCGGTAAGGATGAGACTTTCTTTAGAGAATGGGATTTAGAGAAAAAAGATTTTGTAAAAAATGGTTTTGAGCCAAAAACAAGTAGCGGAAAATTACTAGAAGGTAAATTTACTGTCCCTAGTTGGGTTGACCAAGATACTATTATATTTAATCCAGTTTTACATAAAGAGGAAGTTACTGACTCTTTATATCCTAACTCACTCTACATATGGAAGCGAGGAGAACCTATAGAGAAAGCCAAAAAACTATTTGAAATACCAAAGAATTATATAGGTGTATCAGCCGGTAAACTTTTATCCTATAATATTTCTTCATCTTTAATATTTATATCTGCAGATAAGGATTTTTATAATTATGATAATTATATTTTAGATACTAAAGATGAGAGCTTAAAATTACAAAAAATAAATATGCCATTAGATGCAACACCTGAAGGTTCTTTTAAAGAATATGTATTTTGGCTGCTGCGTTCCGATTGGCAATTTAAAGATAGTAATATAAAAGCAGGTTCACTTGTTGCCATACACTAAGCTGATCTTCTAAAAGAAGATAACGATAAAGCCAGCTTAAAAATATTATTTACCCCAACAGAGAAGGAAGTATTTTATTTTGTAGGAATGACTAAAGATACAGTATTTTTAACTAGCTATGAGAATGTTATTTCAAAAGTAGTAACATTTACATTAGAAAATAATGAATGGACAAAACCGGTAACTTTAAAACTGCCTTATGAAAATGCAATTTTTGGTATGTTGTCTGATGATGAGGAAGAAGATGCACTAATTACTATAGAAAATTCTATAGTTCCTCCAACTATATATTTATGGGATAAAACTCATGAATTAAAAGTTATTAGAAAGCCTTTATATCCGTTTGATAGCAAAAATTATGTTGTAGGGCAAAAGGAAGCAACAAGTTCGGATGGAGTTAAAATACCATATTTTATTGTCTATAAAAAAGGTATAAAATTTGACGGTAAGAATCCAACATTACTTGAAGCATATGGTGGTTTTCAAGTAATCAACTCTCCATATTTCTCTCGCATGGAAAATGAAGTATGGGTTAAACATGGTGGAGTGAGTGTTCTTGCTAATATCAGAGGCGGCGGAGAATTTGGTCCTGAGTGGCATAAGGCGGCTCAAGGAATAAAACGTCAAACCGGCTTTAATGATTTTATTGCAGTAGCAGAGGATTTAATAAAGCAAAATATTACTAGCCCTGAGTGTTTAGGAATTAAAGGAGGAAGTAACGGCGGATTGCTAGTAAGTGTTGCAATGATACAGCGTCCCGATTTATTTGGAGCTATAGCGTGTGAAGTACCTATACTTGATATGGTACGCTATAAAGAATTCGGAGCAGGACATTCATGGATAACTGAATATGGAGTTCCGGAAAATCCAAATGATTTAGTACATATTAAAAAATATGCACCTTTAGAAAATTTATCTTTAACTCAAAAATATCCTACTATTTTAATTACCGGTTCAGTGCTTGATCAACGTGTACATCCATGGCATGCACGAATTTTTGAATATGTACTTGAGCAAAACCCAAACATTACAACTTATTTCTTAGAGAGTAGTGATAGCGGACATGGTAGCGGTAGTGACTTAAAAGACAGTGCTAATTATTTTATCAATATCTATACATTTTTTGCAAATGCTTTGAAATTGAAGATTGATTAAATTTTATTTCATGAGGGCATTGCCTGTGTGGATCAATTTCATCTCTGTCATCCCGTGAATAAATCACGGGATCCAGTTAAAAATACTAAAATTATTAGCATTTTTTATTACTTTTTCTGGATTGCCACGTCGCTTCGCTCCTCGCAAGACATTGTTGCGTGGATACCGATGTCATTCCCGCGTAGGCGGGAATCCAGCATAAAGAGAGATAAATCGAGCTTTTAATTTCAAAAATTTGCTGTATTTATACTTTTTTTCTGGATTCCCGCTTTCGCGGGAATGATATAAAGAGCATTTACCGGTCCACGCAACAACGCCTCCTCACAATGACGATTTTGGTATCCACACAACAACATCAAAAGTTGCTCGCAATTACGGTAAAACCCTCCATACAATAATGCCGTTTTACGAAAACAATTTTCCAATTCCGCTACGTAATAGATTTTTAGGATTCATTTTACTTGCTTTTTTCATCATCTCGCTTATTTGCTTATATTGCTTTAGCAAAATATTTACCTTTTGTACTGTAGTCCCTGCTCCAGCAGCTATACGTTTTCTACGAGAAGCATTAATTATGTCAGGATTCTTACGTTCTTTCAGCGTCATAGATAAAATAATTGCTTCTTGATGTTCAATTATTTTACTATTTAATTTTGATTGATCTATTTGATCCATAATTTTACCGCTACCCGGTAACATGCTAAGTATATTTCCAAAACCTCCCATTTTTTTTATACTTCTCATTTGCTGAAGATAATCATTTAAATCAAACTTACCTTTTTTCAATTTAGCTGCTGTTTTTTCGGCTTCTTCTCTATCAACGATACTAGCTGCTTTTTCAACAAAAGAGATAATATCACCCATATCAAGGATTCGAGAAGCTAAACGTTCAGCATCAAATTCTTCTAAGTCGGTTAGTTTTTCACCGCTACTTAAAAATTTAATTGGCTTTTTAGTAATATATTTCACGCTAAGTGCTACACCGCCCTTGGAATCACCATCAATTCTAGATAAAATTAATCCTGAAATCTCTAGCTTTTCATTAAAGCTACTTGCCGTAACTACCGCATCCTGCCCTGTCATACTGTCAATTACTAGCAAAATTTCCGTAGGCTCTATTATCTTTTTTATTGCAAGAGCTTCCTCCATCATCTCTTTATCAATTTGTGTACGACCTGCAGTATCATAAATTACGACGTCATAAGCAGAAATTTTAGACTCAGCAATAGCTCTTTTGACAATATCAAGAGGTTTTTCACCTTGCACAATAGGTAATGAATTAATCTGTACTGAGTTTGCAAGTATAGCGAGTTGCTCTTGTGCGGCCGGTCTGTAAGTATCTAGGGAAACAAGTAAAACTTTTTTATTTTGATTTTTAAGTCGTAAAGCAAGCTTACTACTCGCCGTAGTTTTACCGCTCCCTTGCAGCCCTACCATTAGGAAATTTACCGGCGGCTTTGAATTTAAATTTAGCTTTATCTCACTTTCACTTGAAGCTAAGAGATTTATCATCTCTTCATGGATAATTTTGATTATCATCTGCCCAGGTGAAACAGACTTAATAACCTCCTGCCCAAGTGCTTTTTGTTTAACTACCGCTATAAAATCTTTTATAACCGGCAACGCTACATCCGACTCTAAAAGAGCCACTCTTATATCCCGCATAGCAGCATCTATTTGAGAGTCTGTCAAAATTCCTGAGCTGACTAGCTTATCAAAAATCTTCGTTAAATTTTGTGTTAAAGTTTTAAACATGTAAGTAATTTAATTTATAAAGTTCTAATATATTTTGCCCAATATGTTTTAGCAACAATATATTTTATGGTTTTATGGATAACGTGGAAAGGAACGGAGTGATATCATGCTAATTACTAAAAAACTCATTCACCACTAATATATAGCTTGTTTTTAAGTCTAAATCATAATCAACGGTATTATATATTAACTTTTTTATATCGGTAAATTTTTGTAGTAAATAGGAAGGATGCTTATTTGGCAGTTTATCAAAAATCTTATTTTCTAAATCTAGAAGCTCAATATTGACGTTAGCGGATTTTTTAAGAATTCTATTCAATAATAATAATAAATTATCAATAAAATCTAGCCATAATTCTCGGTCTTTAGTAGTAAAACGATTAATAAAATCTAACGTTTCATTATTTGCTATTGGCTGAATAAACTGAAGATATAACTCATTTATAGAATGAGGTTGAGATGAGCTAACATTAATTTTAAAGCATCTTGATCTAATTGTAGATATAATACTTGCAGCTCTTGAAGTAATTAAAAAAATGTAACTATTCTTTGGTGCATCTTCAAGAATTTTTAAGCATGAATTCGCCGCATTTAAATTCATAAGATCAGCTGCATAAATTACGGCAACTTTATAACCTGAAATTGCAGAAGTTTTACTTAAGAAATCTTGTAATTTTCTTATTTGTTCAATAGAAATATTTTTAGCATTCGATGTAGCTGAAGTTTCTCTAGCGATAAAATGATAATCAGGATTGTTTTCAAGAGGAATGCTATTCTTAAAAAGCTTTAAACATATAAATTGTTCTATATCGTTTAAAGTTTGTTTTATGTCTTCAGCTTCAATGAGCCAACTATTATGTAGCTTTCTATGCTTTAAACTAAGCTCAAGATTTTCGATTATCATTTTAAAAAGTTTATGTTTTGACTAAAAAGCTTTATTACATAGCTTTTTATGTCGCCCCTGCGAAAGTAAGAATCCGAAAATACGGCTAAAGATTAAGTATTTTGTATGTTTACCCTGCTAAATTACTATCGTATATTAAAAATTAGCTTGTTTTAGAAATTCCCGCACTTTTGCGGGAATAGCGTAAGACATATATAACTGAATTATAATAAAGCGTTTATAATCGGTAAATCAGAATCATTAATTACAGGCTTCTTTAAGTTTGCTTCCGGCTCTGAAAGTAGGCTGATTATAAGCATCTATTTTCATTTTTGCTCCGGTTTTTGGATTACGTCCCTCACGTGCTTTCCTGTGATGTATTTCAAATGAACCGAAACCTGTTATATTAATATTATGATGACCCTTAATAGCCTTTCTTATACTTTCAAGTACTAAATTCAGTGCCTTTTCAGCTTCAGTTTTCGGTATCTTGTTAGATTCTGCTATAAAATTTACAAATTCTGTTTTATTCATTTTTTTCGGTTCTTTTTTGTGATGTGTGCTCATAATGAAATCCACTCTCTTTTTATAGGTTAATATGTATTGATGTTCTTTGATAATAGAGTATATACAACTAACAAGAATATACATCAATGTGTTTTTTATGTGAGTTAATTATAACAAACTACTAGCATACTGCAAATGTCGGTTATTTACAAAGTTTTAAATATATACTTTATTATCTTAATTTGTAGAAAAATGTAGCCATTTTACATCAGTTATACTATTAAAGCTGGATATAATTAAATAATTAAAGTAATTATTTATAATAAACACATAAAAAAAACAAATGTTACTATCTGAAATTTGTATTAAACGTCCGGTATTTGCTACGGTGTTGAGTTTGGTTATTGTAGCTCTTGGAGCAATTTTTTTTACTAAACTACAAATTAGAGGAACTCCGGATATTTCAATTCCCATTATAAACGTCAATGCTTATTATGCAGGCGCCGATGCTTTATATATGGAAAAGGAAATAACGACGCGTATAGAGAAAGCTCTAAAGACAGTTAAAAATTTAGACTATATAACTTCACAAAGTTCAACCGGTGAAAGCAATATTACTTTATCGTTTCTATTATCTACCGATATTGAAGTAGCACTAAACGATGTTCGTTCTAAAATATCGGATATCACTTATATGTTCCCGCAAGATATGAAAGCTCCGGCAGTTGCAAAACTTGATGCTGACAGCTTTCCTAGTCTTTTTATAAGCATTGAAAGCGATCAATATAGAGATTTAGAATTAACAAAGATTGTTGAAGATAGTCTACAAACCCCGTTAGATAAACTTGAAAGCGTAGGACAATCACAAATTTACGGAGGTAGGGAATATATAATGAGAATAGAACCTGACCCCCAAAAATTGTATCAGCATAAAATTTCTTTATTAGAGATTGAATCTGCAATAAAAGAACAAAATAAAGATTATCCAGCAGGAACGATTAAAACAGGGATTAATAATTTTATAGTAACTCTTGAAGGTTCTTTATCTACACCGGAAGAATTTGATAATATTATATTAAAAGTACAAGGTAATAGTATAATAAAGCTACGAGATGTAGCAAAAGTATCCTTAACTTCACCTGATGAGGATATAATTTTCAGATATAACGGGAAAAGTTCTATTGCTCTTGGGCTTATAAAAGAATCAAAAGCTAACGTCATAGATTTATCAAATGAAGTAACTAAAGAACTAGAAAGAATTAAAGAATCAATGCCGAGTGGAATAAGTATGGGTATTGCATATGATGGAGCAACCCCGGTTAAAGAATCAATTTATGCAGTATTTCAAACAATTTTTGAAGCCTTAATATTGGTAGTTTTAGTCACTTATTTATTTCTTGCGTCTGCTAAAATTACCTTAATTCCGTTTGTAACAATTCCGGTATCGTTGATAGGCACTTTTAGCGTAATGTATGCTTTCGGGTTCTCTATTAACATATTTACCATGCTTGCTATGATACTTGCTATAGGTTTAGTCGTCGACGATGCGATAGTTATGCTTGAAAACATTTTTAGATATAATGAAATGGGCCATAAACCTATGGAAGCAGCTCTTCTTGCCTCTAAAGAAATTGGCTTTGCAATCATTGCCATGACTATTACGCTTGCTGCCGTATTTTTACCCGTAGGTTTTATAGAGGGGTTTCTTGGTAAACTATTTATTGAGTTCGCTTGGACTTTAGCATTTTGTGTTTTGTTCTCAGGATTTGTTGCTTTAACTTTGACTCCTATGATGTCAAGTCGTATGGTCACCAAACATAATACGGACTTACCGAAATTCTTAGTAAAGTTTAATGATATTCTACAATTTATTCAAAATAAATATATTTACTATCTAAAGCTAGCTTTTAACAATAAAAAAAAATTTGCCGCCATTATTGCTTCGTCATTTATAGTACTAATTATTAGTTTTAAATTTACTCAAAAAATTTTCGTACCTCAAGAAGATGACGGCTTTTTACAAGTTTCTCTTAAAGGCCCTGAAGGTTCTAGCTTAGAATCTTCTACTAAAGTAGTGAAAGAAGCCGAAAAAGTTCTTGCTAATTATAAAGATATATTAGGTTATCTAATGGTAATAGGTGCAGGCGGTAGCGATAATGTTTTTGGGTTCATTCCATTAAAAGATTGGAGTGAGCGTTCAAGATCCCAAGAAACTATTAAGAATATGTTAAATGAACAATTTTCCGAAATACCCGGTATGTCGATTTTCGCTATGGAGCCGCGTTCAATGGTTAGCGGTAATGCCGGTAGCCCTATTGAATTTACTATTCAAACAAATCTTGAATACGATGATTTAGATAAAATATCTCGGCAATTTGTCGATATAATGAAAGCAAACTCTCTTTTCTTAAACGTCAATAGAGATTTACAATCGGCAATGCCGACTATAAGTATAGAAGTTAATCGTGATAAGGCTTATTTATACGGAATGAATTTAGCAAATATCGGCAAAACGGTACAATATTTACTTGCAGGTCAACAAATCGGCGATTTCAGAATGGGTAATGATCTATATGATGTTACATTACAATTTAGTCAAGAAAACCGTAGCAATATTAGTGATTTTAGTAAAATTCTAATTCCGACAAAAAATAATAATATGTTACCTCTTGAGTCGGTAGCTAATATTACGGAAAAAATATCGGTAAAATCATATAGTCATTATAACAATTCAAAATCCGTTACTATTTCTTCCGACCTTGCTCCTGATGGGAAAATTGACGATGCAATTAATGAAATCAATAAAATAGCTACTAAGTTACTTGACCCTAGTAATACTATACTTGAATATATCGGTGAAATTAAACAAATGAGAGAAGCAGATAGTAATATGCTTATAACGTTTGGATTTGCTCTTATATTTATATATTTAGTGCTTGCAGCTCAATTTGAAAGCTTTAGTGATCCTTTATTAATATTGCTTGCCGTACCTTTTTCGATAACCGGCGGCGTACTTGCTCTTTGGCTTGCCGGTAATAGCCTTAATATGTACAGTAATATTGGGCTTATTACTTTAATTGGATTAATTACTAAAAATTCTATTATGATAGTGGAATTTGCCAATCAGCTAAGAGAAAAAGGAGTAAAAATTCAGGAAGCTATAATAGAATCCTCAAAACTTCGCTTGCGTCCAATTCTAATGACTACCCTTGCTGCTGTAGTCGGAGCTTTACCTCTAGTCTTTGCAGATGGAGCCGGTGCTGCTGCTCGTAATTCTATAGGCTTTGTAATAGTTGGAGGATTAAGCATCGGTACTATATTTACAATTTTTGTTATACCTGTAATATATCAAACTTTTAAGAAGGATTAATAAATTATAGAATTATAAAATTTAGTAGACATATAGCTCAAAATGAGAAATGATTATTTTATATACTCGATGAACTTCAAAAATTGGCTACGTCATTCTACAAGTTCTGCGGTGCTCACGTATTAAGTATACGCTCCGCTCCTCGCCTTGTGAACTCCTTGCTCTTTTTGAAGTTGATCTTCGTATAACTACCATTCATTTATTCGTAGTATACTAATTAACAAAAGGTTTTATATGCTAATAAATACTTCTAATAATCCGCTTATTACTACTATACATTTATTATCTTCTATAGGTGCTATAAATTGGGGCTTAGTCGGATTATTTAATTTTAATTTAGTCACACTTTTATTTGGCTCATTTCCAATTATTGTTACAATACTTTATATAATTATAGGCTTTTGTGGTGTATATTCTTTCCTTTGTTTAGGTAAGCTATTTTGTAAACCCGGAATAGAAAAGGCGAAGTAACTCTACCTTTTCGTCATTGCGAGGAGCGAAGCGACGTGGCAATCTCGTGCCAAATTCCTGAGATTGCCTCGTCGATGCTACGCATCTCCTCGCAATGACGGCTCAGGTATTCATGCGGGCAATACCTACCGGCAATGACGACTTAACAACCTCACTTGTGCTATAGCAGTTATTGCTGCTGTTTCAGCACGTAATATATTACTTCCTAAACTTACAGATTTTGTATTCTTATATGAGGCAAGAAGTTCCAGCTCATCATTAGTAAAGCCTCCCTCCGGTCCTATAATAATAGTTATATCACTATTACTAAGTGATGATAAAATGCGTAATATAGAATTTTTTTCTTTTTCATGTTCATTAGCATATAACATCAAATTATTATTCTCTTTAAGGTAATCTTGTATTGTGATAGCTTTTTCAATTATCGGGGAATTAAGACGTTCTGATTGCTCTGTTGCTTCAATAACACATTTCATTAAACGTTCAATATTTACCGATCTAAATTGACACCGCCCAGTAATTAACGGAATAATTTTAGTTATACCGAGTTGCGTAGCCATATTTATTGCAAGCATTAATTTATCTTGCTTTATTATAGCAACAGCAAGAGTTAACGCAGATTCTGTATACGGCTTTTTTAACTGTTCTTTAAGCCTAACCGATAGCTTATGCTTACCTATATCGGTAATTTGTGCTAAAAATTCTCCATCCGTACCGTTAAAGATACGCACACTATAATTTACTTTAAGACGTAGCACCGTTTTAACATAATGAATATGATCACCTGCTAATTCTATCTTGCTATTTTCAGCTAAATGACTATTAATATAGATACGATTAAATCTCATATTTATTACCATGACGAATGAAAAAGATAATAATATATCAGAAGAAGAAAATTTACAGCTAAATTCACAAAGCTTCAGACAGGATGAATTTAAGAGTAAGTCTGCGGAGCGTACTTACGTCCGTGAGCACAGACTTATCTCAAAAAATTCGCCTGTATCAAGCTTTGTGAATGACGTTGTACCAAAAGAAAAAGAAATCGGCGGCGTTAAAGGTTTAGAACCGACAAGATACGGTGATTGGCAGCATAAAGGTAAAGTAACTGACTTCTGATGGCTTTTTTCCAGCAAACAAAAATTTTACCCTATAAACCGCAAGAATTGTTTGATTTGGTCTGGGACGTAAAATCTTATCCTAAATTCTTGCCTTGGTGTTCTGCTTCTAGAGTTATTTCAGAAGATAAATATGAGATCATTGCTGAGTTAGTAATTCAGTTAAAAGGCTTTTCAGAAAAATATAACTCACGAGTTACAAGCGAAATAACGGATGATGGAATATATTTGATTAATACATTAGCTATTTCAGGACCTTTTGAATATTTAAAAAGTACTTGGCAATTTGTTCCATGCACGGCAGGAACTGAATTAAAATTCTTTATTGATTTTAAAATGAAGTCCGTAATACTGGATAAATTAATTGGTACTTATTTTACCAAAGCAACCGAAAAAATGATTATAGCTTTTGAAAAGAGAGCTAAAGAGGTTATTAAATAAAAAAGAGTAAGGTTATAGATCTATAACCTTACTCTTTAGAAAATTTTGTATTTAGTTACTAGGCAATATCAGATATATATCCTTCATCTTTCTCATCTCCTAAGATTTGAGTTTGATCATCATTAAGATTATTATAATCAAGGCTATAAAACTGCTCTTCTTGCTCTTCGCTAGTACTAGAAGTGTGGTGGTTAAATAATGCTTCATAAGCTTCATTTATTTCAGCATATTTCTGTATTTCTTTTGAAAGTTCTACTTCTTTATTTTGCATAGCTTTCTCTGTACCATGCCATAGCTTACTTGTCAAATTTGGCTTGTATTCTGCTAATTGCTTATTTTTGTAACTTTCTCTCTTTTCAACAGTTCCTAAACTTAAAGCTTTTTCAATATCGTCACTTGAATAGCCATTTTATATTAGCTGCTGAATAATACAACCATGTAAAGAAAGAATACTAGTATCTAGAACTAATTTATTTGTATATTGTCCTTTCACGCCAGGTATTTCCTGATATAACGCACGATCTGTTGATTTTACTATTTCATAACCACCATTATGTTTGTAACCAACGCCGTCTTCCGTTAAACTTAAGGTTGGCACACGAGTTATTGCATTAGATATTATCTTACCGTTTGTTCCTTCAATATATTTACCGGTAAATTTATCTACACCTTTTATCTATAGCAGTACCGTATATAAAACTTCCTAACCCCGAAACAGCCAAATATTCTTCAACCTTAGTTGCTTCATGAGCTTTAGTAAAAAGCTTTATTTGTTCATTACTATCCATAATGCCTTTTGCCCCATAACTAGTACTAAAAACAGCCCCTGTTATTAAAGGTATTTTGCTTAGCCAACTACTAGATGAAAAAAAACTACTTATTCCTGCAAGAAAACTTCCGGATGCTAGTTTTGTATAAAAACTATAATCTGCTTTTACTTTTTCTATTAAAGATAAGTAAGTAATAGGTTTATTACTTACCGAATAAATTACGTACTAATAATGTAAACATAGTTTATCTCCTTGTTTAAGTTACCATGTTTCATGGTTTTTTAAATATAACGCAAATGCACTATATAACAAAGGTAATCAAATGTCAACCTTTATTTAATAATAAGTTAATTAATGTTAATGCTTGACATTTTTTAGAAAAAACCATATTTTATGGTAATAGCGATAAAAAAGAGGTAGATATGTCTACATACAAAAATTCTAAACATATTAGCACTAAAAAACTTACTTATATAGGCTTAGACCTCGCATATAAAACAGATGATTTAAATGTTTATAATCTAGAAGCATCTAAGGTCAATGAACAATTAACAGATAGCGGCTGGGAAATACTGACTGCTTCATGTGATTATGTCAGCACTGCTAAATATGGTTATAAAGCCGTCGCATTTATAAATAAAGAAACTAAAGAAGTTCATATTGCTAGTGCCGGTACAAAATTCAATATATATGATTTACTAGACGACTTACTTATCGCTCTTCATTATTTACCTACTAAACTAACTCCACTTCAGGAATTTGTTAATGAAGTAATTAACAAATTAGGCGGCTTAAGTAAAGCCACAGAATATATTTTTAATACTAGCGGTCATTCACTTGGAGCGATAACTGCAAATTTAACTTCAGTAGAAATACATTCTCGCAACTTACATTTTAATAAATCTACAACTTTTGACAGCCCTGGCTCAAAACCGATAATTGAAAGAGGCATAGAAAAAAATTTATTTACCGGAAAAGTAACAACTCCAATAGAAGAGCTAGCTACCCATTCTAAGATATATAATGCAAAACATAATCTTATTAATATTACTAATAAGCATTTGGGAAAAACAACAATGGTACTTCCTGGTAAAAAAACAGGGCTATCACAATCAGAAGAATGGGCATCATATTTATATAATTTTGCCAAACAAAAAGTTACAAAATACTTAGGAATTAATGGAATAGTCGAAGGCTTTGAGGAAATAATAGCCGAAATCAGTAAACATGGACTTGTTAATTTTTCTGATTTAAAACAGAATATTACTTTAACCGTAGATGATTGGGAAGCAGGAATACAAGAATATGCTAAAAATACTCTAAATTTAAAAAATAATTTATATAATCAAATAGTTAAAACTGAAACCGGAGCTAATTTAGTTGGGATATATAATAATTTTCAAAGCTGCAGTCAAGAATATGCTTAGGAAGTTAAAACAACAGGAGATATAAGTGGTTATCATCTAGTATGTTAAATAAAAAAATAACATATATATAGTAAATTTATATATGTTATTTCTTATTTAGAGCAACTAAATAGATTTCCGTAGATTCGCTGCGGCTGGATGAAGGTTTAAAATGTTTCACCGTTCTAAATTCACGCTTCACTTTATTTAATAATTCATTTTCTGCACCGCCACGAAAAATTTTAGCAATAAAATGACCTGAGGGTTTTAATACTTTTAAAGCAAATTCAAAAGCTTGCTCACATAAAAGTAAGGTTCTTATATGGTCTGTAGCTTTATGACCTATGGTATTTGATGCCATATCACTCATTACTATATCAGCTTTACCATCTAAAGCCTGAATAATTAATTCTTCCGTATTTTCTTCAAAAAAGTCTTTTTGAAAAAACTCAACTCCGGCAATAGGTTCGATTTCTAACAAATCGATAGAGATTATTTTATTATTTAGGCTGTTATCCGAAGCTTTAATAAGCTTGGAAGCTACTTGACTCCACCCTCCAGGAGCTGCTCCTAGATCAACAATTTTCATGTTAGGATTAAAAAGTTTAAATTTTTCATGGATTTCAAGTAGTTTATATGTAGCTCTCGACCTAAAGCCTTCTATACGTGCTTTTGCAACATACGGATCGTTTAATTGGCGTCTAAGCCAATTACTAGAAGAGACGGTACGTTTTTTAGAAGTCTTAACTCTAACGAATTTATTTCTATAACCGCTTAAATTATTTGTCATGAAATTTTATTATTTTCTTTTGCTATTGCATCTAGTACAGAATTCACAAAACCAATCTCGTGTTCATTTAACATATCATTTGCTATGTCCGTATATTCGTTGATTACTACTTTAGCAGGAGTAGTAGGGCAAAATAATAGCTCACATATACTAACCCGCAATAAAGCTCGGAGTAAGATCGGCATATGTGCAGGATCTTTATCATTTGTTAAATGATTGTTGATAATTTCGTCTAGTTTATTAATATTTTCAAATACTGACTTTACCAGCATTTTAAAATGACTTATACTTAATGATATTTTTAAATTCTCAGGTAAATCTGTTATAGAATTATTATTTTGATAAAAAGAAAGTACATTTTGCATGATATCATCCATATCATCGTTATTTTGCAATATGTTTTGATAAATAGCTTGCACTGCTGCAATACGTGCAATCGACTTTTTATTAATTTTATTTGAACTCATAGAGAAAAGAAATTTAAAATTTAATTTTTGTTATTGCGAATGAGTATTACGTTCAGTGTCATACCGTGGCTTGACCACGGTATCCAGAAAAAAAATAAAAAAAGACTGGATTACCGCTTTCGCGGGAATGACATCGGGAACAAAACAACAACGCCCGCTCACAACAACGAAATGATATCTATAACCTTGCATATTTATACCTTAAAATAATTTATTAGTAAACTTATAAAATTTTTATGCTATCTATAATCGGATTTATTATAACCATCAGCATCTTGGTATTTATCCATGAATTTGGACATTATTGTATTGCTAGATATTTTAATGTAAAAGTTGAAGAATTCTCGATAGGTTTCGGTAAAGAACTAATAGGCATTACCGATACAAGAGGAGTTAGGTGGAAGATTTGTCTTATACCGCTTGGCGGTTATGTCAAGATTTACGGCTATGATCGCAGCCTTATGGATAAGACTAAAGAAGTTAACGAAAAAGTAGCTTTTTATGCTAAATCTTGTTTAGAACGTTTTTTAATAGTTGCGGCAGGTCCGTTAATTAATTATTTGCTTGCCGTAATAATATTTGCAGGCTTTTATTGTTACTTTGGAAAAACAGAGATTCCTCCTATAATAGGTGATGTAGTAGCTTCATCACCGGCAGCGAGAGCAGACTTAAGAGAAGGAGATAAAATTGTTAAGGTTAACGATAAATCTGTTAAAGGTTTTGGGGACGTACAGAGAGAGATATTAATTAACGGCTTTAGCTCTTCTACTTTAACTATAGAAAGAAAAAGTGAAGAATTTACCATTAATATAATGCCTCAAGAAATCATTATATCGCCTCCCGAAGAAAAGAAAATTAAGAAAACTCTTCGCATCGGTATTATAGCTAAAAATGAACCTATTCATACTAAAATAGGAATTTTAGGAGGATTTTGGGAAGCTATTAATACTACTATAGATATGTCTGCTTTAACTCTAAAAGCAATATCGCAAATGATTGTAGGAAAACGTTCATTCGATGAGATAGGAGGACCGGTAGCTATTGCTAAAGAGTCAGGAAAATCTATAGCTGGCGGAACCCAAATGTATCTATTATTTATAGCAATGCTTTCCGTTAATTTAGGATTACTTAACTTACTACCTATACCGGCACTTGACGGCGGACATTTGATATTTATACTCTATGAAGCAATTACCGGTAGATTACCGAATCCTAAAACTAAAAATATTTTATTACAGTTAGGAGCGGCAATAATAATTTTTCTTATTATAATCTCTGTTTCTAACGATATACAAAATTTATTTTCCTAAATTATAGATTTGCTTGCTCTCGTTTATATTATCTACTATAGTGGAGTACATTAATTACGTTTAAATGCACCTGCCATCCCGTGGCTTGACCACGGGATCCAGTTAGAAATATCAAGATTATTAGTATTGTTTTTTTGGATACCGTGGTCAAGCCACGGGATGACATCTAAAATACATGTACTTAAACACAGAAATTTAAATTAAATCTTAAAGAAGGTTTTAGGTGAAAATCAGATCAATTAGTAAGTTAACAATTTTATTATTAACGATTTTTTATTATCATATTTCATTAGCTGACTCTGTAATTCGTAAAATAACTATCGAAGGTAACCATAGGGTTGAGCGTTCTACTATTGAGAGCTATTTAAAGCTTAAGGTAGGAGAAACCTATAATAATTCTAAAGAAGATGAAGCAATAAAAAATTTATATGCCACCTCACTTTTTAGAAGTATAAATATGTATATAACAAATGAGGATAATCTAATAGTTAACGTTACTGAAACACCTTTTATAAGTAGCGTAGTATTTAGCGGTAATTCTAAAATCAAAACTAATATGCTCGCTAAAGAAATTTATACAATGTCTGGCGAATCTCTTAGCCAAGCTAAAATTGAATTAGATGTAAAGAAAATATTAGAAATTTATAAACGTAGCGGACGTTTTGCTACCACGGTAACACCTAAAATCGAAAATTTAGAAAATAACAGAGTTAAGGTTATTTTTGATATAGCAGAAGGACCAAAAACCGGTATTAAATATATTTATTTTAGCGGTAATGAAAATTATAGTGATTCAGAACTTAAATCTATTGTTTTAACTAAAGAATCTCGTTGGTTTCGTTTTTTAGAAAGTAACGATACTTACGATCCTGATAGAGTGGAATATGATAAAGAATTACTGAGAGAGTTTTATCAATCTGTAGGTTTTGCAGATTTTAGAGTAATTTCGGCATCGGCAGAACTCAATAATACTAAAGAATATTTCACCCTTACCTATTCCATTGAAGAGGGAGAAAAATATAGCTTCGGTAATATTACAATAGACAATAAATTAACTAATATAGATATAACACCGCTTAATAAAATTGTTAATATTAAGCAAGGCAAGGTTTTCAATATGAAAAAGGTTGATGATATAGCTGAAAAAATCGGAGAATATTTTACAGCAAACGGTTACCCTGCAGTAAATGTTTATCCGGATATAATGAAAAATGCTAGTCATACTGCAGATATTAAATTTATTATTGAGAAAACTGATAAGGTTTATATTAATAAAATTAATATTATTAATAACCTTAAAACCGAAGACCATGTTATAAGAAGAGAATTTAAAACAGAAGAAGGTGACATAATTAATCGTTCATATATTGAAAAAGGTGAGCGTAACCTTAGAAATTTAGATTATTTTGAGAAAGTAGCAATTAGCTTAGCTCCGACTAAAGCTAAAGATAAATATGATGTTAACGTTGAAGTTGATGAAAAATCTACTTCCTCTATAGGGTTTGATTTAGGATATAATACTGCTGGCGGTTTATTCGGGCGTTTCTCTTTCTTAGAGCGTAATTTAGTCGGTACCGGTAAACTACTTAATGCCGGTGTACAAGTAAGTAAAAACAGTACAAGCTATTACGGCAGTATTACCGAATCACACTTTTTAGATCGTGATTTATCACTTGGCGTAAATGCTTTTAGAAACTATACCGGACGCGGTGCTAGTGTATTAAATACAACCGATCAAAGCTATAAGTTACACTCTATAGGGGTTAAAACTTCTCTTGGCTATGAAATTAAAGAGGATTTAGGTCACGAAATAGATTATTTAATTAAACGTGATATTTTAAGTGCACCGAGTCCATCAAGCTCAATATTCTTAAATGAGCAAATGGGAAGATTTATTACTTCTGCTATAGGACATACTATTACTTATGATCAAACCGATAATAAAATTGTTCCAAAGAACGGTTATTTAGTAAGCGGCACCCAAGAATTTGCCGGCGTTGGAGGTGATAACAAATATATAAAACATGAAGTTGACAGTAAATATTATAAATCTTTCATACATAACAAACTTACTTTAAAATTATCTGCTTCCGGTGGCGATATTGCAGGGCTTGGAGGAAAAATCGTCAGAATTTCAGATCGCTTTAATTTAGGTGATTATAGCTTAAGAGGTTTTGCTAGTGGCGGCGTTGGACCTCGTGAAAAAAACACTAATGAAGGGCTTGGCGGTGAGCGATATTACACATTCTCAACAGAGCTTAATTTCCCAACACCTGTACCTGAAGAGTTTAATTTAACAGGTGCAGTATTTATGGATTTAGGAAGCGTATGGGGAGTAGGTCTAAATAAGAAACAATATCAAACTCCAAACGGTTTTTATAACGATAAATCGCTTAGAGCTTCCGTTGGTTTCGGCTTTATTTGGGTAACACGTTTTGCACCGATCAGAATGGATTGGGGCTTCCCGGTTAAAAAGAAGAAATATGACGATACGCAGCATTTCCATTTAAGATTTTCAACGCATTTATAAAAATGTTTCATTATCACCTCGTGACTTGTCTGCGTTGTTGCATGTATGCCAAATCGTCATTGCGAGGAGCGAAGCGACGTGGCAATCCAAAAAATAATTAAAAAAATTCTGATTTACAGAATTTTTTGCTGGATTGCTTCGTCTAATTACTGAGTAATTCTTCTCGCAATGACGGAAAACCAGTCCACGCAACAATACCTCACAGGAATGACATATCTCAGCCTTGCCGATGTAGCTCAGCTGGTAGAGCGGTGCATTCGTAATGCGTAGGTCTGGGGTTCAAATCCCCACATTGGCACCATTTTCTAAATAAAATTATAGCCCTATTTTGTGATAGACAGGTAGAACCTGATACACTAATAATGTGTAGAACAACGCATTCGTGTCATACCGTGATCCCTTCACGGTATCTAGAAAAATAACTTAAAATACTAATAATGATAAAAGTAAAAGAAACGGAAGTACCTACTAACTTAGAAACAATAAAAAGTTTTGAAAAATTGATTCAAGCTAGATTACCTGAAAAACATAAAGAATGGTTATTAAAATATAATGGTAAAATTATAAAATAAGGACATTAGTTATGATAGTTAACGAAGAAGAGTTTAAAAAACAACTTCTACTATATAATAAATGTAGGGCATTATGAGAATTATGATGAAGCCATGGATTGCATTATTAAAAATTTAAAAAATCCTGAAGAATTAATACAAGCTGCGGCACTTCAAGCTTTAGGAATCTTAGCATATAGGTTTAGCAATATTAAAGAAAAATTAATATTACCTATTTTGTTTAATAACTTAAATAGTAAAAGTGAAAGAATATTATATGAAACTAAGGATACTTTAAAGCAAATTACTTATCATATAATAAGTTTAAGAAGAGAAATTTATTTAGAATATTTTAAAAATAGAATTGATTTTTTTACCGAAAAAATTTTAAAAAGATATACAGATAAAGCACTAATGTACTCCTTAAATAATGAAGAAGAAAAAAAAGAGTTTATTTTAAGCTTTTGTTAAAATTCTTTAGATTATGATGAAGCGTTAGAGGTTTGTCGGTATTTTCTTGAAAAAAAAGAAAGTGAACAAATATATAAAACTGTTTTTCAAGGACTTAGTTATATAGTAATCAGATTTCAAAAAATACATTTTGATATAATATTGCCGTTTATCAAAAAATTTATAAAGTTAGATAAAAGTTGTGTTCATATTTATACAGGCTCTTTTTTAGTTAACATAGCAATTATAATACCTGAATTAAGAGAAAAAGTAATACCTTATTTAAAAGAGATACAAGCCTTAAACCATTGAATATTGCTTTATTGCACTTTTATATTCAACTTCTTAAGTCGAATAGCAGATTATGTAATAATTCGCTATTCGTATTAATTAACTATTATCTTTTTTCTTGGAGGAATATAGATTGTTTCATCTTCAGCATGCGAAATCTTTTCTAAAAGTCCGATAAAACGGTCTTTATTAGGTACTAGCTTTACTATTGCCCACCCTTCTTCTATTGATTTCTTTATACGTTCTATATCAGATTTATGCTCTGAAAAAGATATAACTTTTTGTGCTGGATTTTGCATATTGATAAATCAATTATAGTTAATATTATAGTAAATATTTTTTAATAAATCAATCACATATTTATTATTTGCTAAATATAAATAAAATGATTACCATATATTAGGTCTTGTCTACTTATATCCTAATAAATAGTTTAATTAAAAATTAAAAGTTGTACAACAATTTTTTATTTTAAACATAATTTTTATTTCACTTATTAACTTTATTTAATTTAAACTGTATAATTTAATTATGTCAAATGATAATTTACAACAGCCTGCTCTTTCTAAAAAGCAATTATTTGCTTTTTTTGGTATGGTTGTCGGGATGTTTATGTCGGTACTTGATATTCAGATTGTCGCTAGCTCATTATCCGTAATAGCTGCAGGTCTTGCTGCATCAAGCGATGAGCTTTCTTGGGTTCAAACATCTTACTTAATAGCTGAAGTTATCATTATTCCTATTACTGGCTTTTTAGCAAGGTTACTTTCTACCAGAATTTCTTATTTTATTGCAGCTCTAGGATTTACGGTTATGAGCGTATTATGTTCGCTCGCAACTAATATTGAATCAATGATTATCTTTAGAGCATTACAAGGATTTTTTGGTGGTGCTATGATACCGACGGTATTTAGTACCGTTTTTATAATTTTTCCTGCATCATAACGTCCTACCGTTACTATCTTAATCGGTCTTGTGGTAACCGTTGCCCCTACTTTAGGACCTACACTCGGTGGATATATTACGGAGATTTTATCATGGCATTTTATGTTTTTATTAAACGTCATACCTGGTATTTTCGTATGCACGGTAGTATTTTTATATGGGGATTTTGATAAACCAAATTATAAATTACTGAAAAATTTTGATTTTCTCGGTATATTATTAATGGCTTTAACGCTCGGCTTATTACAATATGTTTTAGAAGAAGGAAACAAAAAAGGTTGGCTTGAGGATAATTTAATACTATTCTTAAGTATTGCAGTAGCTTTAGGTTTTGTTTTATTAATCATTAGAGAACTAACCTTTATTAATCCAATTTTAGATTTAAAAACATTCCTTTATAAAGACTTTACCTTTGGTTGCCTTTATTCGTTCGTTATGGGTATCGGATTATACGGGGCAGTATATATATTACCGCTATTTCTCTTTACTATTGCCGGATATGATACATTACAAATCGGAGCTACTATGATGGTGACGGGCGGAGCACAATTTTTATCTGCACCGCTTGCCGGTAGGATGCTAGGACTAGGGGTAGATTTACGCCTGATGCTTATTATAGGGCTTGGAGGGTTTGCTCTCGGATGTCATTTGAATAGTTTTCTAACGCCTGATTCTAAATTTGCTGCATTTGTGCTTCCTCAATTTGTTAGAGGGCTTTCACTAATGTTTTGTTTTATACCGACTAATAATATAGTTCTTGGCAATATGCCGAAAGAAAGAGTAGGTAACGCTAGCGGGCTTTATAATCACTCGTAATTTAGGAGGAGCGGTAGGACTTGCGGTAATCAGTACTATACTTACTAATGATACTAAAATCTTTATGCAATATTTATCGGAAAATATCTCGTCTACTTCTATAATGGTATTAGAACAGCTAGATTCTTACACTGAATTATTAAGCGGGAAAGTCCTTAATCCTGAAAAAGCATCCTATTTGTTACTAGCAAACAAATTAAATAATGATGCTTTTGTATTGCAATAAATAATATATTTAATATGATAGGGCTGTTATTTGTATTTATAATGCTACTAATACCTTTTACTTCAAATATCAAATTAACCGGAAATGTTAATGCTCACTAAAATTAAATTTATATTATATTTTTCTTGGTTATTATTAGAAATATGGGAATCTGCTTTCTCGGTTATCAAAATAATTTGGCAAAGAAAGATAGAGATAGAGCCGGTTTTTGAATGGATTGACGCAGAAGGGCTAGAAGAAATCGGTGAAGTAATTTATAGTAACTCGATTACATTAACACCCGGTACGGTAACACTTGATATAAATAATAATATGCTATTAGTACATGCACTCAATAAATCATCGATTACCGACCTACAAAGAGGTAGAATGATTAAAAAAATTAAGCAAATATTAAAAACAACTTGAAGTAGAAAATGATATCAAATATAAACGCTCTAAGGTATAAAAAAGTTTTGCTTAAAGTTTCAGGGGAAGCTTTAATGGGAGACAAGCAATTTGGACATGAATATGAGGTAATAAAAAAGATTGCCAGCGATATTAAGGAGGTCATTGATTTAGGAGTAGAAGTCGCTATTGTAGTCGGAGGCGGGAATATTTATCGAGGGATCAATGCAGCACTTGTCGGTATGGACCGAGCTTCAGCGGATTATATAGGTATGCTCGCAACGGTGATTAATGCTTTAACATTGCAAAACGTTATGGAAAGCTTAGGTATCTATACAAGAGTTCTATCGGCTATTCCTATGATGAGCGTGTGTGAGCCTTATATTCGCCGCAAAGCTAAAAGACATATGGAAAAAAAACGTGTAGTAATTTTTGCCGGCGGCACGGGTAATCCTTTTTTTACAACCGATAGTGCCGCAGTACTTCGTGCAATCGAAATGAATTGCGATATTTTATTAAAAGCAACTCAGGTTGACGGCGTATATGATTCCGACCCTAAAAAAAATCCTGATGCTAAAAAATATTTCACTATTAGCTATAAAGATGTTATAACTAACAACCTGCAAGTCATGGATACGGCAGCTATTGCAGTTGCAAGAGAAAATAAATTACCTATAAGAGTATTTTCGATAAAAGAACAGGGAAATTTTGCTAGAGTAATACAAGATAAAGGCGAATATACGACAATTGAAGAATAATATATTGTAGTGTGACTCGGTTTTTCGTCATTGCGAGGAGGCCTTGTTGCGTGGGCTGGTAAAATCCACTGTGTCACCTAGTTCGCTTGACCATGGGGTCCATAAAAATAATAAACAAATACTAATAATTTTAGTATTTTAACTGGATCCCGCTACAAGCTCGCGGGATGACAATAGAAAACCGATCCATGCAACAATGTACTTGGTTCATGTACTAATAATATACAGATAAAATAAATATATGGATGAATAAATATGGACACAGAAACGTTAAAGAAAAACTTACAAGAAAAGATGGATAAAGCTCTGAAAGTTTTAGATCATGAGTTTAAAGGCTTGCGTACCGGTAGAGCTTCGGTTAATTTGCTTGATAGCGTAACCGTGGAAGCTTACGGGAGTAAAATGCCGCTTTCACAAGTTGCTTCTCTATCTACCCCTGATGCACGAACAATTAACGTGCAGGTTTGGGATAAATCTATGGTGTCCTCGGTAGAAAAAGGAATTACGATAGCGAATCTTGGCTTAACTCCAGCAACGGACAGTCAATTAATCAGACTACCAATACCAGCTTTAACTGAAGAAAGACGTAAAGAATTGGTAAAGCTCGCTCATAAATACGGTGAGGATACTAAAATTTCATTACGTAATATTAGAAGAGACGGCAATGAAGAACTTAAAAAGCTAGAAAAGGATAATATTATTGCAAAAGATGAGCATCATAGCTTATCCGAACAAGTACAAAAACTAACCGATGATTATAGTAGTAAAGTTGACTCGGCAATAAAACAAAAAGAACAAGAGATAATGACTGTTTGATTCTAATCGTCATGGCTCACAGGCATTATTGCGTAGATACCAAAACTGTCATTGCGAGCGAACGAAGTGAGCGTGGCAATCTCGTGAAGTAGTATAAAACTCCTGAGATTGCTTCGTCAAAACTTACAATTTTTCCTCGCAATGACGCCAACGCCTAAAAATACCCGAATGAAGAAAATAAAACTATGATTACAAAAGAAGAAGCACAGAAAATAGCAAAATTAACTAGATTAAAATTTGAAGAAGATACTGTAGAAAAATTTTCTGCTCAGCTTAGTACTATTATGAATATGATTGATATTTTAAATGAAATAGATTGCAAAGATATAGAGCCTTTAACTTCGGTTTCTAATATGAATGCTAGAATGCGAGAGGACGTCGTTACAAGTTCTGATTTATCAAATAATTTATTTGATAATGTAAGCGGAAATAGTGCCCAGCTTGCTAAAGAAGTAAAATATTTTATCACTCCAAAGGTTGTTGAATAATTATGACAGAACTAAACAAATTAACAGTAGCAGACAGTGTAAAAGGTCTTAAAAATAAAGATTTTACAAGTAAGGAATTAGTTAATGCACATATTAAACAAATAGAGAAACATAAAAACCTAAATGCTTATGTTACCGAAACTTTTGATTTAGCTTTAAAACAGGCTGAAGCAGCCGATCAAAATTATGCTAAAAATCAACCACGAACACTTGAGGGTATACCATTTGCCGCTAAAGATCTTTTCTGTACGAAAGGAATTAGAACTACGGCATGTTCTAATATACTGAAAAATTTTATACCTAATTATGAATCAAGCGTTACACAAAATATTTTTGATAAGGGCGGTGTGATGCTCGGCAAAACCAATATGGATGAATTTGCGATGGGTTCGGCAAATATCACTAGTTGTTTTGGAAATGTAATTAGCCCTTGGAAAGCAAATGATGATAATGCAGATTTAGTTCCAGGCGGTTCTTCAGGCGGTTCAGCTGCAGCAGTTAGCGGGTTTATGGCATCTGCTGCTCTTGGTAGTGATACTGGAGGCTCGGTACGTCAACCTGCAAGCTTTACGGGTTTAGTCGGGTTTAAACCGACATATGGTCGTTGCTCAAGATACGGAATGGTATCGTTTGCTAGCTCACTTGATCAAGCAGGGATATTTACTAGAAGCGTTTTAGACAGTAGCATTATGCTTGAAGCGATGATGGGGTTTGATGAAAAAGATTCTACTTCGATTAAAGCAGAAGTTCCAGAACTACAATCCGCTATCGGAAGTTCTATGAAAAATATGAAGATAGGTGTACCTCTTAGCCTTGGTGAAGGCGGTATTATTGAACCTGATATTATGAAAATGTGGCAGGATACCATAGAGCTACTTAAAAACGCCGGTGCTGAAATAGTTGATATTACGCTGCCACATGCTAAATACGGTGTTGCCGTTTATTACGTAATAGCACCGGCTGAAGCTTCTTCAAATTTATCTAGATATGACGGCGTTAGATACGGTCTTCGAGTAGAACGTGAAAATATGACGCTTGACGAAATGTATGAAATGACTAGATCAGCTGGATTTGGGGAGGAAGTAAAACGTCGTATTATGATTGGAACATATGTGCTTTCATCTAGTTGTATGGATGCATATTATCTAAAAGCTCAAAAAGTACGTCGTTTAGTTGCAAACGATTTTAATAATGCTTTTGCAAAAGTTGACGCCATTTTGTTACCTGCAGCACCGACCGAAGCTTTTAAGATCGGTGAAAAACAAAATGATCCGACTATTATGTATTTAAACGATTTATTTACTATTCCTGCAAGTTTAGCCGGTTTACCTTGTGCATCGGTTCCTGCCGGATTATCGGCACGAGGTTTACCTCTTGGGATGCAGATTATAGGTAAACAATTAGACGAATATAATGTTTTTAAAGTAGCATCGACAATTGAGTCAGGTGTAAAACATATTAAATTTGAGCCAAAGGGTTTTTAATTATGGCATATATTGAAGGTAATACGGGGAAATGGGAATATGTAATAGGGCTTGAAATCCATGCTCAAATTTCCTCAAAATCTAAGCTTTTTTCAGGAAGTAGTACTATTTTTGCAGCAAGTCCAAATTCGCAGGTTTCCTATGTTGATGCAGCAATGCCCGGAATGTTACCGGTATTAAATAAGCATTGTGTACACCAAGCAATTAAAACAGGGCTTGGGCTTAAAGCTAAAATAAATAAATATTCGGTATTTGATCGTAAAAATTATTTTTATGCTGATCTGCCCCAAGGTTACCAAATCTCGCAATTTTACTATCCTATAGTACAAAACGGAACTATGGAAATACCGACTAGTACCGGCGATCTTAAAACTATTCGCATTAACCGTTTGCATTTAGAGCAGGATGCGGGTAAATCTATGCATGATCAATCACCACATTACAGCTTTATCGATTTAAATCGTGCCGGTATTGGACTTATGGAAATTGTGACCGAACCTGATATATCATCACCTGATGAAGCTGCTGAATTTGTAAAAAAGCTGAGAAATTTGCTACGTTATATCGGCAGCTGCGACGGTGATATGGAAAAAGGCTCAATGCGTTGCGATGCTAATATTTCAGTAAGACGTAGCGGCGAACCACTTGGCACAAGATGCGAAATTAAAAATATTAATTCAATTCGTAATATTATTAAAGCAATAGAATTTGAAGCTAAAAGACAAGTAGATTTGCTTGAAAGCGGTGAAGTAATAATTCAAGAAACACGATTGTTTAATGCTGATAGCGGCGAAACAAAAACTATGCGTTTAAAAGAAGAAGCACTTGATTATAGATATTTTCCTGATCCTGATTTATTACCGCTTGTTATTTCCGATGAGTTAATAGACGAGCTAAAAGCAAACTTACCTGAGCTACCTGATCAAAAGATTGAAAAATATACGAAAGAATTTGGCTTAAGTAAATATGATGCCGAAGTAATAGTAGCCGATGAATCGGTTGCTGAGTATTTTGAGAAAGCAGCAAATGAATGTAACCCTAAAATGCTTACTAATTGGCTAACTAGTGAGTTATTCGGACAATTAAACAAAGCATCGATAGAAATAAATGAATGTAAAATTACTCCTAGTAACTTTGCAAAACTGGTAAAATTAATAGAAAATGATACTATTTCTGGTAAAATTGCAAAAACAGTTTTTGAAATTATGTTTGAAACCGGTAAAGCACCTGATAAAATAGTAGAGGAAAAAGGACTTGTACAAGTTTCGGATAATAACGTGCTGAACACGGTAATTGACGAGGTAATAGCTGAAAATCCTGAATCAGTAGAGGGTTATAAAAGTGGTAAGGATAAATTATTCGGTTTCTTTGTAGGCCAGGTAATGAAAAAAACCGGCGGTAAGGCTAATCCGACGCTTGTGAATCAGCTTTTAAAGGATAGGCTGGATTCTTGAAACTATTACTCCGGTAGGTATTGCCCGCGTGATAAGTTTTCCCGTCATTGCGAGCGAACGAAGTGAGCGTGGCAATCTCATGAAATAGTATAACACTTCTGAGATTGCCACGTCGATGCTACGCATCTCCTCGCAATGACAATTCGGCACATGACACATACTCAAACTTAAAACATTATTTTTTATGAAATTTCTAAAAATATTTCTACTATCTTTCTTACTAGTTTCTTGTGAAAAAAAAGAAACGGAAAAAACTTTAATAGTCGGTACTGCCGCAGATAATCCTCCTTATGAATTCATCCAAGACGGGGAAATTGTTGGGATTGATATTGATATTATAAAAGCAATAAGTGAACGTCTAAATAAAAAAGTTATTATAAAAAACTTCGACTTTAACGGTTTACTTGCAGCTTTAGTTAGTGAAAATATTGATGTTGCGGTGGCAGAGCTTTCTGTAACACCGAAGCGTTCCGAATATATCAGCTTTTCCGATAATTACGCTACTGCAAGATTTGCCATAATATATAGAACAGGCGATAATATACAAAATAGCAAAGATCTAGAAAATAAAATAGTAGGGGTACAGCTCGGTAGTGTTTTAGAAAAAAAAGCACAAGATCTATCACAGACAATGAATATTAAAGTTCATTCTTTAGCAAATCATTTAATGTTAGTTGAAGAGTTAAAAGCCAGAGTCATAGATGCTATTATTTCTGAGGAATTTCAAGGCAAAAAATTAAAAGAAAATAATTCAAATTTAGAAAGCAGTACTTTAGAAGAATTTTCATCAGATTTTGCTATAGGTATGTCTAAAAACTCAGGACTAATTAATGAAATTAATGAGGCAATCGATTCATTAAAAAAAGACGGAACCATTAACAAAATTATGAAAAAATGGCTGGGACAGTAACAGAAAGTCAATTTAAAGATACTATGAGTCGATTCCCCCAGGGAGTGACTATTATAACAACAAATTGTAATAACGAGCTTTTTGGCTTTACTGCTAGTTCTCTTACTTCTGTATCTTTAAAACCACCGTTAATATTATTTTGCCTCAATAAAAACTCTTTTAGTATAAACAGTTTTCAGAAAAGTGATAAATTCGCAGTTAGTATTTTAGCAGAGAACCAAATTGATATCTCAAAACATTTTGCTAAATCACAACCTAATAAATTTACAAAAATTGCTTATGAGCTTGGCAATAAAACCAATTGTCCTTTAATAAACGGTGCAACTTGTTATATAGAATGTAATAAATATGCTTCTTATAATGCCGGTGACCATGTTATATTTATCGGTGAAGTAATAAATACTGCTATTAAAAATGATTTAAAGCCTCTATTATATTTTCATAAATCTTATACAAATTTACAATAAATCAAACATGATTAATATCGGTCTTAGCGGTTCTACCGGTAAAATGGGAAAAACCATTACAGAGAGAATAGATAAATTTAAAGATTGTAAAATTTCAGCAAAATTTAATAGTACTAATAATTTAGATGATTTAGATAATTTTTGTAAAAATTCTGATGTAATCATCGATTTTTCTACTCCTGAAATATTAGAAAAATTAATTAATTATGCATTAAAACATAATACAAAATTAGTAATCGGAATCACAGGACTCCAGCCTCAACATTTTAAGCTTTTAGAAAAAGCAGCTCAAACTTTACCTATTTTATATTCTGCAAATATGAGTATCGGGGCTAATTTGCTCAGCTATTTAGCAAGAAAGGCAACAAAAATACTAGATGATTACGATATTGAAATTCTAGAAACCCATCACCGTAATAAAAAAGATTCACCCTCAGGAACTGCTATTATGCTTGCTGAAACGATTGCAAGCGAAAAAGGATTAAATATAGCATTTAATCGTGGTAATAGACCAAGATGCAAAAAAGAAATAGGTATTTCCTCGCTTCGTGGTGGAAATGTTCACGGTATACATGAAATATCTTTCCTAGGTGACAATGAAATAATCACTTTAAAACACGAAGCTCTGAATAAAAATTCCTTTGCCATTGGTGCAATTAAAGCTGCTATTTGGCTACAAGATAAATCACCGGCTTTATATTCAATGCAAGATATTTATAATTATAGCTTGAAAAAACAGCTCTAACAGACTATATTTTATTATGTAAATAACATAATACTAAGGTTACTTATGATCAATTATACAAAAACTTTAACTGCCACCTCAAAGAATAAAACTTTTGATGAAGGCTTAAGAAAATACATGCTTAAAGTATATAATTATATGGCTTTAGCACTTTTACTAACCGGTGTAGCGGCCGTAACGACTATATCAGTTGAACCTATTTATAATTTAATGTTTCAAACTGGTTTCGGCACTATTATAATGTTTGCTCCGCTCGGTATTGCTTTATATTTCTTTATGGGTTTCGGAAGAATGAACCTGAAAACGGCACAAATATTATTTTGGGTTTATGCCGGTTTAACCGGTATGTCGCTTGCATATTTAGCTCTTATTTATACCGGTGCCTCAATAGCTCGTACTTTCTTTATTTGCTCTTCCGTTTTTGGAGCAATGAGTTTATACGGTTATAGTACAAGTAGAGATTTAACATCTATGGGTTCATTTTTTGCAATGGGTCTTATAGGTCTTATCATTGCTTCATTAGTCAACTTGTTTCTAAAAAGCTCAGCTCTTTCTTTTACTACTTCTCTTATTGGAATAGTAGTATTTATGGGATTAATTGCTTGGGACACACAAAAGATTAAGTCTATGTATTACATGGCAGGAAACGATGAAGTAGGACAAAAGCTTTCTATTATGGCAGCCTTTACTTTATACTTAGATTTTATAAATCTTTTCCTATATTTAATGAGATTTTTAGGCAATAGAAGAGATTAATTAATATAATTCCTGCAAAGTCATGATTTATTTCATGACTTTGTTTTTTTCATTGTCATATCACGATCAAATCTATAGTACTGAATAGTTTTTAAAAAGACCTCGATGTTATATCCCCACAAAAGCGAGGACTTGTTGTATGGATACCGACTCCTCATTGCGAATGGTCAAAGCAAGTTGGCGTTGTTGCGTGGATACCAATGTCATTCCTGCGAAAGCAGGAATCCAGCATAAAGCGAGATAAATTGAGCTTTTAATTTCAAAAATTTTCTGTATTTATATAATAAATTTTTGAAGCATTAGTTAATATAATCAGGTTATTTTATATCTAAAGAAAAAACTCAACAGGAATTATTATTACAAGAGCAACTTTTTAAAGCCTTAAAAACAGAAGATACAGTATTGAATGCCAAAATCTAGAGCCTGTGAAGGCATTGCCGAATCTGTTATTGACCTTTCTAATGACCAATCCCCTACTACTGCAAGTCTATATGTTAGTCAAATGGAATTAGCCGATTTAAACACTAAGGATTTAGCTAAAGTTACAACAATAATAAAAAACTCGTTTCCAGGAGATAAACACAGGGAATTCAGAGAAATAATCGATGCACCTCTTTTACAGCATTTAGTTATGGAAGAGGCAATTGAAAGACAAGTTGGATTAGATGATAGCCGATATAATGCAGATTACAGAAAACTTGAAGAAATAAGCAATCCTAATGACCCTAAAAAAGCAATTGATGCTATGCTACGTGATAAGAGGGTGGCACAGCAAGCTGAGTTTGAGGAGAAAAGAAAAAAGGCAGCAGGAGTTTCTGCCGGTTATGTTGCTAAAGATGAGCTAGGAAATACTTTTATTTTAAAACATTTTTATAAAACTCATGCTGCATGCCAAAAAATACAAGATAATAATGCACGAAAACAGGCTATTGCTGACCGAAGAGACGGGGTACAAGAATTAATAGGCTCTACCATGTATCAATTTTTATTACATGATCGAGCACCAAAAAAAGGGCTGGTAAAAGCGGATGAAAAACACCCTGATTCACTTTATGTACGTTCTAAATTTTTTGATAATGCTGTAACACTAACAGAATTTTCCGGTTTATCAGGTCAAACTAGAGTCAAAGCTAATGATCAAAATTTAAAAAAGCTGGAAGGATTTGAAAAAGCCATAGCTGCTTGTCATATGCTGGGGGAAGTAGATTATCATGCTGGTAATTTAATGGTGCAGGATGGTAAAACAATAACCAAAATTGATCATGGTCGCTCTTTTTTAGCATTTCATAAGGATTTTGGCAGTATGATCCAATCAACAAATGAAATGTTTGTACATCCTGGAGTCGGCTACAGTGCTGCTATTAAAGCAGGTAATTTCTCATTTAGTATCGATAAATATAGCGAATCGTTAAATCAAATGATAAGTCAATTTGATGAGAAACAGATGGAAGCAATAGTTGATCAAAAAATTGATGAATTAAAAAAAGCTGGTTTTGATCCGAAAAATATTGCGTTATCCACTAATATTAAAAATTTTGATGATTTGAGGAAACACTATAAAGGCAGTATAAAAGAAAATCTTATTAATATGCAAGAAGTGGCCAAAGGAGCTGAGATAGTAACAAAATTCAGTAATGTCTCACCTGAATTTAAAAATGGCGGTTGGTTAAAGGCTTTCGCTAATTCACCTGTAAAAGACCCGGTACTCTATGCAATAAATAATAACATTACAATTGAAGGTATAGATGCTAAAGAGTGGGCGTATGAAAATAATTACCAAATTAAAACTTCTATAGGCTTGAAAAAAGAAATAATCAAGGAACAACAATGGAGCAAAGATTTAGAAGGAAAATGGAAAGAAACAGAAGTTGAGATTAAGAAAGATAAAGTAGAAGTACAAATTTCTGATCCTGTAAAATCAATGCGTACACAAGATAAATCTACCGGCAAAAAGTTGGAATCACTAATTGTTGATTTTACAAAACAGGCAACAACTAAAAACGTAACCGATAAAGAAGTAGCAAAATTCTACGACAATATAATGAAAGAGCTAAAAAAAGAAAATTATCTTACCCAGCAGGATATTGATGGTATAAAGAAAGATTTAAAATATCAGGATAATATAGAAAATACGACCAACTTATTAAATGCTAAATCTTTCAAATTAAATTCCAAAGATACTATATATTACAAGGTAGGAAATTTTTATGAAAGATAGGTTTATCTAACATTTCAAACTATTTTATGAAAAAAATTTCTCCTGAAAATTTAAATAAAATTCATGATACACAGAAGCTGATAGCAGAAAGTATAAAAATTGGCAACATATTAAAACAAAAAGGAAATCAAGGCATTCAGCCAAAAAGAGTAGAAGCGGTAAAAGAAATTGCATTCTCTAAATTACAAGCTAAAAGGGAAAATCAGAAACAAAGATAGGCATTGCCCGCGTGGATCAATTTCACCTTTGTCATCCCGTGGCTTGACCACGGGATCCAGTTAAAATACTAAAATTATTAGTATTTGTTTATTATTTTTATGGACCCCGTGGTCAAGCGAACTAGGTGACACAGTGAGTTTTACCGATCTATGCAAAAAGACCCTACGCTCCTCACAATGACGATTTAGGGGTAGCTTAGCAGCAACTATAAATTCTTATTCTTTCTCTGCATTTTTTCTAGCTGACGGTGATAGCATAATGCTTAGCTCTTTTAGAGCTTTATCTTCTACATAGCTTGGAGCGTTCATTAGTAAATCTTCAGCTTGCTGATTTAAAGGAAATGCAATTATTTCTCTTATATTAGTAGCTTCTACGAGTAGCATAACGATTCTGTCAATACCGGGAGCTATTCCGCCATGTGGTGGAGCACCAAACTTAAACGCTCTAATCATACCACCAAATCTCTTATCAACTTCCTCCTCACTATAACCTGCTATGGAAAATGCTTTATACATAATTTCCGGCTTATGGTTTCTAATAGCACCGCTGGAAAGCTCAATACCGTTACACACAATATCATATTGGTAAGCGGTAAGCTCTAATAACTCTTCAGTAGTTTTAGCATTTTCTAAAGCTTCCAAACCACCCTGCGGCATAGAAAACGGATTATGGCTAAAATCGATTTTTCCTGTTTCTTCATTTAATTCATAGAATGGAAAATCAGTAATCCAGCAGAATTTAAAGCAGTCTTTTTCTAGTAAATCAAGCTCTTCACCAAGTCTTATTCTAACCTTACCCGCAAGTTTAGCAGCTTTATCTTTTTTATCGCTAGCAAAAAATACGGCATCACCGTTACTAATACTAGCTGTAGCTTTTAGACTCTCTAATTGCTGCGGGCTTAAGAATTTTGCTACCGGTCCTTTTGCTTCACCGGTTTCACTAAACTGAATATAACCAAGCCCCCCTGCTCCTTCTGATATCACAAACTCGATCATTTTATCGAAGAAACTACGAGGCAGTACAGCTGCCTTAGGGGCAGGAATTGCACGAACAATACTACCTTTTTTGATATTCTTTCTGAAAATCGTAAAATCGGAATCTCTAAATATCTCAGTTACATCAGCAATTATAATAGGATTTCGTAAATCAGGCTTATCAGAGCCGTATTTTAACATAGATTCATTGTAAGGAATACGAACGAAAGGAGTCTCTGATACTTTCTTATCCGTAAATTTAGTAAATAAATCATGCATCACAGGCTCAATAGTACTAAACACGTCTTCCTGCGTAACAAAAGACATCTCAACATCTAGCTGATAAAACTCGCCAGGTGATCTATCGGCTCTTGCATCTTCATCCCGAAAACAAGGAGCAATTTGGAAATAACGATCAAAGCCTGATACCATCAATAACTGCTTGAATTGCTGAGGTGCTTGCGGTAACGCATAGAACTTACCCGGATGCATTCTACTCGGTACTAAGAAATCTCTAGCACCTTCAGGTGAACTTGCCGTTAAAATCGGTGTTTGAAATTCGGTAAAACCTATTCCCGTCATCAAATGACGAATATGAGAAATAATTTGTGAGCGGAGTATTATATTATTATGCAATTTCTCACGTCTAAGATCTAAAAAACGATGCTTAAGCCTTGAATCTTCCGGAGCATCTTTTTCGGTATTAATAACAAAAGGTAGAGTATCTGCAGCCGATTCAACAATAAATTCACCTGCTAAGACCTCAATATGACCCGTCGGAAGCGTATCATTAATAGTATCATTTGATCTTGCTACAACTGTACCGCTTACTGTAATTAACGACTCATAACGCAAACGGCTAGCATCCTCCATAAGCTGCGGGTTTTGATCGGTAAATACGATTTGAGTTATACCGTAATGATCACGTAAATCTATGAAAACTAGATTACCGTGATCTCTTCTTCTATGTACCCAGCCGGATAATTTAACTTCTTTCCCAACATCGGATATTTGTAATTCGTTACAATTATGAGTTCTGTATTTATGCATTTTCTACGTATATTTCTTTCCTTTATACATATACATAAAATTACAGAGTTTCGCAAATAAAAACTAAAGTTTTATCTTGCCAAAATTTTATCTTGATATTGCAGCAGCTTTTGGCTTTGATGGGAGTTGCTGATAATTTTGTTGCTCCGGTTTTACTTGATTTAACTCACCTTTAATCCATTCATATATTGCTTTCTTAGGGTTTTTAATTATCTCTGCAACATTTTCTACTAGATTTATTATTCCTTTAACTAACGATAATACATCTTTTGCTATTTCACCTATAGAATTATTACCTGCTTGTAATTTTTCTTGGTCTTTATTGGACAAATTACTACGTATGTTATTCATTCTTGATTTAAGCTCATCTTGCTCTAGCTCTTCTTTGGTAAAATGTGACTTAAGTTTTCTATCAACAATTTTTTGTTCTTCCGGAGTTAAATTTTTATATTGATTAACAAGTTTATTAACTTTTTCTTGTTCTTCCGGTAGTTTTGAAATATTTTCAGCAATATTTGGCATTTGTTTCTCTTATAAAGTTAAAACATATTAATTTTGCCCATTATATATATTTTTTAACTTTATACAAGAAAAACTTTAATAGAAATTAACCTTTGAACGCCGTCTTAATACCTAGAAAGTCTAAAAAATTTCGTAATTCTTGACGTGCAAGTACGTGTGAGCTATTAAATGCTCTATCATATTTTGCAGTTTTTAGATCAAGTAATGTTAGACCTTGTAAAAATAACTCCCTATATATTACACGTTCACTAAATCCTTCTGCGAGTTTAAAGTTAATTCTTTTAGCAAGTTTAGCTAATACATTTCCTACGCGTCTTTTATTTAATGCATCAAGATTACTTAAACGATTACGAAGTATTACCCAATCTATACTAATTCTATCACGACTAGCACGCTCCATTTTCTGCTCCCAAATCATTTGACTATATATTGATGGGCTAATAATTTCATCTTTGCTGTCAACTTTTGCTATTACGTCTAAATCTAGAAAGCTGTCATTAATCGGTGTAATAATTGTATCGGCGTAAGAATGAGCAACTCTTGATAAAGGAGTATGACTGCCTGGGGTATCAATCACTATATAATCGGCATCCTGATTATTTGCAAGTACTTCCTCAAAACTCTTTGCTTGTTCTTCCGCATCGCTTTCCGATATATGAAAATGTTTCGGTACTAATACCGGTTTATCAGGATTTTGCTGATTATATAAATCCCGATTTTTTAAATAGCTGGTTAAAGAACTTTGCCTTGAATCGGTATCAATACTTACTACCGAGCAATTTTGATAAAGCAGAGCTATTATTAGGTGCATGCAGCAGGTAGTTTTACCTGCCCCACCTTTTTCATTACCTATAACAAATATATAAGGTTTATTTATTGTGTTCATAATTATATTCAGAATAAACAAATAGCAAATAGATGACTTTTCGTCATTGCGAGGAAAAACTGTAAGTTTTGACGAAGCAATCTCAGGAGTTTGTTATTATTGCATGAGATTGCCACGCAGCCTATGGCTGCTCGCAATGACGACTCGGTTTCTACGCAACAAAGCGACTCTAGAATAACGTTAAATATATTCTTTAATGAATTTCTCAAGTAGTCTCACGCCATACCCCACTGCCCCTTTCGGACCGAGTGCTGAAGCTTTATTACTATTTGCAACACCTGCTATATCTAAATGAGCCCAATCTACCCCATCTTTAATGAAGCGTTTAATGAAATGTGCAGCCGTGCAGCTTCCGGCAGCTCCCGGTACGTTCCCTATATTTGCCATATCGGCTATGTCGGAGTTAATCATTGCATCGTACTCATCATGAAGCGGCATTCTCCAAAGTTTTTCATTAACTTCTTCCCCTACTTTTATTAACTTATCAGCTAGCTCATCATTATTGGAAAAACAACCGGCATATGTACTACCGAGTGCTACAGTTATTGCTCCTGTTAGAGTTGCAACGTCAATCACGCATTTAGGCTTAAATTTTTCTTGTGCATACCAAACGGCATCGGCAAGTACTAAACGCCCTTCTGCATCGGTATTTAAAACTTCTGCAGTTTGCCCTGACATAGTAGTTACAACGTCCCCTGGACGCTGTGCATTACCGGACGGCATATTTTCGACAAGCCCTACAACACCGACTATATTTACAGGTAATTTTTGACCTGCAACCGCAATCATAGCACCCACGACTGCTGCAGAACCTCCCATATCGTATCTCATTAAATGCATATTACTTGACGGCTTTAAGGAAATACCGCCTGTATCAAAAATCACTCCTTTACCAACCAAAGCAATAGTCGGAACATCTTTACTGCCGCCTTTATATTCCATTACTACTAATTTTGACTCGTTTTGTGAACCTTGACCGACCCCAAGTAATGCACCCATACCAAGATTTCTCATCTCACGTTCACCGATAACGTCAATATCTACTCCGAACGGTTCAAGTATATCAACTATTCTTTCGGCATAGACTTGCGGAGTTTTAATATTTGACGGTTCATTACATATATCCCTTGTAAAAAATACTGCCTCAGCAATTAGTTTTTTAACTTCAAATAACTTTATTGCTTCTGAATTATTATCGGTAAAAATCTCAATTGACTCTACTGCAAACTTTTCTGCTTCTTTTAAGGTAGTTCTATATTTATTAAATCTGTAAGAAGCAAGGAATGCACCGCTAGCAACTAAAGATACAAATGTTTGAGATGTAAACTTGCTAATTCTATTTGTAAGTTTTAAGCCGATAGTAGAAATTTTAGCACAAATTGCATTTTGTAAGATTTTACCGCCTAACTCTTCAATTTTTGCTTCAGTTAATTTTTCTTCATTCCCAAGACCTGCTATTATCAAATATCTAACCTCGCCTGATTTAATCACAGACGTAATAACTTTAATCTGTCCATATTTACCGGTAAACTGCAGTTTATTCTGAATAGTTTTAGAAATTAATCCGTGATGTTGTTGATCAAGTCCTATTAAATTACTATCAAGCTTTAACTGTTCATCAATAAAAACTACTAGGCCCTGATTAGTAGATGATTCTTCATTCACAAAATTTATGTTAAGCATACTCATTCCTTATATTACTTTTGACTTTGGATAATTCTATTTATCTTGATAAAACTTTGCAAGTATTATAATTGATTTAAAACAAAATCTCATTAAATAGCATTTGATAAATGTTAATGTTTTTTATATTTTGCTGTCGAATTAGTTAAATTTAAGTAATAATATGCCAGTACATGACATCACTTCTCATTTAATTAAGCAGAAGTATACAATGATTAAAACATCATGTGAGCTAAACCAAGATATGGATAAGATTTATAGCCTCACGCCTCATCCAATACGATATACTTGCCTTAACTATTTAAAGTTATTATCTCTACCTATATCGCTAGCATTTTATGTAACAAAGCTTTGTTTTACGGCTAATCCTGTATGGACATGGGTAGGGGTTAATATTTTGTATAAGAAGATGGATCAAGCAATAGCCAAAAAAATATTACACAGCTTACCTGACGAAATAGAAGCAGATCAAAATATACCTAAAATTGTCGAGTATGTATTTAAAAAATATGAAGAAAACCCTACATTAGCACCTCTTGTTGAACCTACATATTATACAAAAATTTTTAGCAAAGACCGGTAAATAGATTCCTAATATTCCTGCTTTTTTTAAAATAGTAAAGTTTTGGAATGAAGGAGGAATTAATTATTCTGATGAAATACAAACAAAACGAGAATTAATTGACGTTATTTATAAACAAATTGTTTCTAAAGCTTATGAAGTAGGTAAAAAAGGAGAAAAGCTTGAAATAACGGATGTGAGAGCACTTTTCCCAGAGATAAATTTTGAAGAAAAAATCAATGCTGAATCAGAAAATCTTGAAATAGAGAAAGTAGAAGTAATCAATGAAGAGCCTTTAATTTCTGAATTGCCTGTTAGACATCTTTCTAAACCAGTTTATAGAGAGGAATTTAAAGGAGATACAGAATGCAGCACCGCAGCGTATATAGACATATGTGAGGATGCAAGTCTAGGCTCGACGCCCAAATTACCTCTAGAAGCGAAGTTTGGAAAGATGTCTATTGATCAAAAACACGAGGAAGCTACGATTACTACTAATGCAAATAATGGTATTAATCCATTAGTAAACTTACTCATGTTAAAAGCTTTACATGATGGAATTTGTCAAGAGGTGCTGAAAACTTATGTTGAACATTGTTTAGCAGAAATTCAGATATCTAAAAATCAAGAAATACTTGAAAACTTCCGATATGAAGATTCTTTAGCAAGATTACAATTATACGGTAATTATGATAACAATAATACGTATATCTTTGAACAACCAGTATCTTATTTAGGTCAAACCTACGAGCATTTAACAGCACCGATTGCTTGTTATTAAAGAATCATTCCTACAAAATAAGAAAAAGCCTATAAAAACTAAGTTTTTTATAGGCTTTTTTTGTCAATAATGCGTAAAGGTTATTTTTATGAATTCCTGCTTCCGCAGGAATAATATAGAATAAAAACTATCCGATACTATAGTAACATATACGAAGATCAACTTGGAAAAGAGCAAGGAGTCTGTAAGCCGAGGAGCGGAGTGTATACTTAATACGTGAGCATCTGAGGACTTACAAAGACGACGTAGCCAATTTTTCAAGTTCATCGAGTATATTTATACATTCTCTTCATCAAGCTTTACAGCTGCTTTACGCATTTTATCCATAAAGTAACCGGTTCCGGCAGGTACCAATCGTCCAACTATCACGTTTTCTTTTAGTCCTCGTAGTTTATCTACCTTACCGGCAATAGCTGCTTCAGTTAAAACTCTAGTAGTCTCTTGGAATGATGCCGCAGAGATAAACGATCTAGTTTGCAGAGAAGCTTTAGTAATACCTTGTAATATTAATTGTGCTTCAGCAGGTTTTAAACCGTTTTTAATAGCTTTTTCATTTATCTCCTCGAATTCATGTCTATCTATTTTTTCCCCTGCTAATAAGGTAGTGCCACCTGAATCCGTGATTTCTACTTTTTGTAACATCTGACGAATAATAACTTCTATGTGCTTATCATCAATCTTTACACCTTGTAGACGATAAACGGCTTGCACCTCTTTAACAATATAATTTGCAAGAACCTCTACACCCATTACTTTTAAAATATCTTGAAGTACTGGATTACCGTCAATCAATAAATCGCCTTTTTTAACAAAGTCACCTTCGTTAACTACAACATGCTTGCCTTTGGGTACCATATACTCAATAGACATTGTTTCATCAATCGGATGTATAATAATACGTCTCTTAGATTTATAGTCTTTACCGAATTCTACTCTACCGTCAACCTCGGCAATAACTGCGTGATCTTTAGGGCGTCTTGCTTCTACAAGCTCGGCAACTCTCGGTAAACCACCGGTAATATCTTTAGTAGTGGTCGATTCTTTCGGTATACGTGCAATAATATCACCTACAGATATTTGTACTCCGTCTTCTACGCTTAAAACTGCTCCAACCGGCAAGTAATATCTAGCTTCTAAACCGTTTGATAAGGCTATAACTTCACCTTTAGCATCTAAAAGCTGTATACGCGGACGTAATTCTGCACCGCGTGAATATTGCTTTGATTCAATAATAACTTTACTCGGTATTCCGGTAGCTTCATCAGTTACGTCACGAATAGAAATACCCTCAACCATATCTTTGAATAAAACTTTACCTGATTTCTCCGTGATAATCGGTATAGTATAAGGATCCCACTCCGCTAGTTTTTGAGTTTTAATAACCATATCACCGTCATCAACAAGTAATCTAGCACCGTATGGAATTTTATGACGAGCCTTTTCATTATCGTTATTATCAAGTAATAATAATTCACAATTTCGGCTCATAACAATTTTACGTTCTTCGGAATTAATAACAACGTTACGACTTATAATTTTCACTTTTGCGTCATAGGAAGCTTCTACGGAAGAAACTTCAGCACCTTTTGTTGCCGCTCCTCCGATATGGAAAGTTCTCATTGTAAGCTGCGTACCCGGTTCACCAATAGATTGAGCAGCAATAACCCCGATTGCCTCACCCTCCGACACCAACGTACCGGTAGCAAGATCCCTACCGTAACATATGCTACATATACCGGTAGTACTTTCACAGGTTAATACGGATTTTATCATAATTCTGTCGAGTCCAGCCGACTCAATCTGCTCTAACTTTGCTTCATTAATAAGCTCGCCTTTATTGAGCATTAGATCATTAGTTACAGGATGAAATATATCGATAGCAGCAGTACGACCTAAAATCTTTTCAGCTAAAGGTACTATAACTTCTCCCCCTTCAATAACACTCTTAACTTCAATCCCTTTATCAGTTCCACAATCTTTTTCGGTAATAATACAATCTTGTGCAACGTCTACTAATTTTCTTGTTAAGTAACCTGAGCTTGCCGTTTTTAAAGCCGTATCTATTTGCCCTTTACGCATTCCGTTAGCAGAATTAAAACACTCAAATTCAGTTAATCCTTCCTTAAAGTTAGAGATAATAGGAGTTTGTATAATTTGACCGTTTGATTTGGTCATTAAACCTCGCATACCGCCTAACTGCTTAATTTGCTGGAAAGAACCTCTTGCTCCGGAGATAGCCATCATATATATAGCATTTATTTTTTGATGATTCGGATCATCACTAACCGGCGGCGTAGCAATCTCTTTCATCATGTCGTTTGCTACTCTATCGGTACATCTTGACCAAGCATCAACTACTTTATTGTATTTCTCTCCATAAGTAATTAAACCGTTTGAATATTGTTGCTCAAATTCTTTTATTTCAAGCTGAGTTTCATTGATATGAGTACTCTTAGATTCCGGTACTACCATATCGTCCATTCCAAAAGAAATACCTGAAGAACAAGCATATTTAAAACCTAGTTTCATTAGCTGATCGGCAAAAATTACTGTAGCTTTTTGACCGCAGTGACGATAAACTAAATCTATAACTAATGATATGTCTTTTTTAGTTAGTTGTTTATTAATAAACTTGAATTCTATATTAAGGTTAGAAGGCAATAATTCACCGACCATTAACCTACCGTAAGTAGTATCAATGATAACAGGGACCATTTTACCTTCGGCATTTAGCTGATTTCTACGATATTTTATCTTTGTATGAATAGTTATAAATTTATTATATAAAGCATGTTCCATCTCAGCTAAATCTGAGAACATCATACCTTCGCCTACTTCATTATCAAATGCAAGGGTTAGATAATATAAACCAAGTACTATATCTTTATCCGGTACAATAATAGGACGTCCGTTTGCAGGGCTTAAGATATTATTTGTAGACATCATAAATACCCTAGCTTCAAGCTGTGCTTCAATCGATAACGGAATATGTACCGCCATCTGATCACCGTCAAAGTCCGCATTAAACGCAGCACAAACAAGCGGATGAAGCTGAATCGCTTTACCTTCGATTAATAGCGGTTCAAATGCTTGAATACCTAATCTATGCAATGTCGGAGCTCTATTAAGTAAAACCGGATGCTCTCTTATGACTTCTTCAAGCACATCCCAAACTTCAGGTTTTTCAGCTTCCACCATTCTTTTTGCAGCTTTAATAGTCGTAGCAATACCGTACAACTCAAGCTTAGAATAAATAAACGGCTTAAATAGCTCCAATGCCATTTTTTTAGGTAAACCACACTGATGAAGCTTAAGCTCAGGCCCGACCACGATAACCGAACGTCCTGAATAGTCAACCCTTTTACCAAGTAAGTTCTGACGGAAACGACCCTGCTTACCTTTAAGCATATCACTTAATGACTTAAATGGACGCTTATTAGCATTTTTCGCTGCTCTACCTCGACGACCGTTATCAAATAACGCATCCACTGCTTCTTGTAACATTCTTTTTTCGTTCCTGACTATTATATCAGGAGCTTTTGACTCTATTAGTTTCTTTAAACGATTATTTCTATTAATTACTCTTCTATAAAGTTCATTTAAGTCCGAAGTAGCAAATCTTCCGCCGTCAAGCATAACAAGCGGTCTAATTTCAGGAGGAATAACCGGCAAAACATCCATAATCATCCATTCCGGCTTGTTTTCCGACTCTAAAAAATCCTCTACTAATTTTAAACTCTTTACTAATTTTTTCTTTTTGACTTCTGAGGAAGTGGTTTGTAATTCCTCGTATAATTCTTGCTTTAACTTTAAAAAATCAAGCTCTTTAAGCATTTGTTGTATTACTTCTGCACCTATAGAGGCAGTAAATGCATCTTCACCGTACTTATCTTTTGCTTTCTGTAATTCTTCCTCTGTTAAGAGTTCGCCTTTTTGTAAAATCGATAACCCTGGGTCAACTACTACATAATTTTCAAAATAAAGAATCTTTTCTACATCTCGCATTGTCATATAAAGAAGCGTACTAATTCTTGAAGGTAGTGACTTTAAAAACCAAATATGAGCAACGGGAGCTGCAAGTTCAATATGCCCCATTCTTTCACGTCTTACTCTAGAAACCGTAACTTCAACGCCGCATTTCTCACATGTAATACCACGATTTTTCATCCGCTTATATTTACCGCAGAGACATTCGTAATCTTTTACCGGACCAAAAATTCTTGCACAAAATAAACCATCTTTCTCAGGTTTAAAGGTTCGATAGTTAATTGTTTCAGGTTTTGTTACTTCACCGAAAGACCACGAACGTACTTGATCAGGACTTGCTATATTAATCCTTATTTGATCAAATTGTTGAGTATTACTTAATTGTCCGTAAAAATTTACTACGCTCATAAATACTTTTCCTTAAAAATTACTTGTACTCTAAAATGTCACCACGTGACTTATTCAACCTTGTTGCATGACTCGTTTATGTCATTCTTAGCAATGGCGGGAATTTAGCCATTAAAAGGTACATATACAACAAGTTTTTAAAATTAAAAGCTCGATTTATCTCGCTTTACCCTGGATTCCTGCCTATGCGGGAATGACATAAAACACTTTTCTTCAAACCATACAACAAAGCCAATACTATGCTGAACAATATACTTCGAGTAAATAAAGAGTAGGTATACGAAGGTCAATTTCAAAAAGAGCAAGGAGTCTGCAAGACGAGGAGCGGAGCGTATACTTAATACGTGAGCACCGCAGTACTTGCTAGACGACGTAGCCAATTTTTGAAATTCTACCTGAGTATACTTAACTCGAAGTTACTTCAAGCTTTACGTTAAGACATAAAGATCTAAATTCTTTTATCATAACATTAAATGATTCAGGAATGCCTGATTCAAAATTATTTTCACCACGTACTATAGAATCATAAGTTTTGATCCTACCGTTTACGTCATCCGACTTAACCGTTAACATTTCCTGTAACGTATAAGCCGCACCGTAAGCTTGTAATGCCCAGCATTCCATTTCTCCGAAACGCTGTCCACCGAAATGAGACTTACCTCCAAGCGGTTGCTGAGTTACTAAGCTATAAGGTCCTATAGAACGAGAGTGAATTTTATTATCGACTAAGTGATGCAACTTCAGCAAATATTTCTGTCCAACGGTCACTAGACGGTCAAAATATTCACCGGTTCTACCGTCAATTAATTTTACTTGTCCTGAAGGATCTTGACCGGCAAGTTTTAACATATCTTTAACGTCCTGAACTTTTGCTCCGTCAAATACAGGAGTTGCAAAATATACGCCTTTACTTACTTTATTACAGAAAGAGATAATCTCTCCTTCCGATCTTTCAAGTATATAATTAATATTCTCTCCGTATAGCTCAAGTAAGAATTTCTTAATCTGCTCAATACCTATATGTTTATTTTTATATTCCTTTACTAAGGTAGATATTTTTTTTGCTAAATTTATTGATGCCCACCCAAGATGCGTCTCTAAAATCTGCCCTATATTCATACGAGACGGAAGGCCTAGAGGGTTAAGAACGATATCTACCACAGTTCCATCTTCTAAAAACGGCATATCTTCTTCAGGTACGATACGTGAAATAACACCTTTATTTCCGTGCCTTCCTGCCATCTTATCCCCGGGCTGTAATTTATGCTTAGTTGCGATAAATACTTTTACTACTTTTAAAGCTCCCTGAGGTAAATCATCACCGCTTTGCAATTTCTCTACCTTAGTAGCAAATCTTTTATCGAGGGCATCTTTTTTCTCATCATAATGAACTTTAATTTGCTCTATTTCATTCATTACATTTGCATCTTCCACGGTAAGCTGCCAAAATTGCCCTTTAGATAAACCTTTTAGCATTTCACTAGTAATTGTTTGTCCTGCTTTTACTTGCTTAGGACCGTTAACAATTACCTGCCCTATTAAAAGCTTTTCAAGCCAACTAAACACAAAATGCTCAATAATTTCTAATTCGTCGTCTCTGTCTTTTGCTAATTTTTCAATTTGTTGTTTTTCAATAGCAATAGCTCGCTGGTCTTTTTCTACACCCCTACGAGAAAATACCCTTACTTCTACTACGGTTCCGCTAACTCCGGAAGGTACATGCAGCGATGAATCTTTTACATCAAAAGCTTTTTCCCCGAAAATAGCACGTAGTAATTTTTCTTCTGGAGTAATAGGCGATTCACTTTTTGGCGTTACTTTACCGACTAAAATATCACCGGCTTTTACTTCTGCACCTACATAAATTATTCCGACTTCATCAAGATGACGTAACGCTTCTTCACTTACATTCGGTATATCACGGGTAATCTCTTCAGGACCAAGGCGTGTATCTCTAGCTATTACTTCAAACTCTTCAATATGAATAGATGTAAATACATCCTCTTTTACTATACGTTCAGATATTAAAATTGAATCTTCAAAATTATAACCGTTCCAAGGTAAGAAAGCCACAAGCACATTTCTACCTAAAGCAATTTCACCGTTATCCGTACTAGGACCGTCAGCTATAATATCGTTTTTCTTAACGTAATGACCAACCTTAACTAAAGGCTTTTGATTTATACAAGTACTATGATTGGATTTTTGGAATTTTAATAAATTATAAATATCAACAGAAGGAGAACCGTCAATCTTTTGTTCTAGAGTTCTAATCACTATTCTATTTGAATCTACCTGCTCAACAATACCGTCATGTAATGCAAGTACTGATGCTCCGGAATCTTTAGCTACTACCCCTTCAACTCCGGTACCTACAAAAGGTGCATCCGTTTTAATTAAAGGAACGGCTTGTCTTTGCATGTTTGAACCCATCAAAGCACGGTTAGCATCATCGTTTTCTAAGAAAGGTATAAGAGAAGCCGCAACCGATACTACCTGCATAGGAGTCACATCAATAAAATCTACCTCATGCGGTTCTACCATTATAAAATTACCGCCTTCAACACGGCAATTAATAAACTCTCCTTGCAACTTTCCGTCTTTATCAACTTTAGAATTTGCCTGTCCAATTTTGTATTTACCTTCTTCAATAGCAGAAAGATATACCACTTCATCAGTTACATGCCCATCTTTAACTCTTCTATAAGGACTCTCTATAAAACCGTGTTTATTTATCCTAGCATAAGTAGCCATAGAGTTAATTAACCCGATATTCTGACCTTCAGGTGTTTCAATAGGACAAATACGACCGTAATGAGTCGGATGTACGTCACGCACCTCAAAACCTGCTCGTTCTCGACTAAGACCTCCGGGACCGAGTGCCGATAGCCTTCTTTTATGAGTTATTTCCGATAATGGATTTGTTTGATCCATAAATTGGGATAATTGGGAGGTACTAAAAAATTCTTTTACGACTGAAACTAAAATCTTGGAATTTACTAAATCATGAGGCATTACAGTATCAACATCACCTGCCGACATCCTTTCAATTACAGATTTTTCCATTCGAACTAAACCTATTCTAAATTGATTTTCTATCAATTCACCTACCGATCTAACCCTTCTATTACCTAAATGATCAATATCGTCTATGATACCTTTACCGTCTTTAAGCTCTACTAAAACTCTTACGATATTTTTAATATCATCAATTGTTAAAACCGTAACTTCCTCAGAAATATTCAGCTCTAACCTAGAATTCATTTTTATTCGTCCGACTTCTGAAAGATCATATCTTTCCGCATCAAAGAATAAATTATAAAACAAGCTTTCAGCCGCTTCTATATTAGCAGGTTCACCGGGTCTTAAAACTCTAAAAATGTCACATAATGCTGCCTCACGGTCCTGATTCTTATCAGCAAATAAGGTATTTCTTATATATGGACCGGATTGAGGATTGATTACTAATACATTAACATTTTTAATTTTAAGATCATTAATAACATTTAGCATATCGCTAGTTATCATTTCACCGATTTTTGCTAATACTTCATCGCTTGCAGGATCTCTTAAATCTTCGGATAGATATTTGCCGATTAAAGTTTCGTGAGCTACTAAAATATTGTTAAGCCCTTCCCCAAAATATTTTTTAGCCAAACGCGGAGTAATTTTTTGCCCTGCTTTCAGTAAAACATTTCCGGTATCTGCATCTACTAAATCACTTGTTAAACGATGAGCAGTAATATGCTGAGGTATAAATTTAACCGCCCAACCTTTATTTTTAACAAGCTTATAAGTTACTGAATTATAATAAAATTTTATAATTTCTTCAGTACTCATACCTATAGCTCTAAGCAAAGTAGTAGCATAAAGCTTTCTTTTTCTATCAATCCTAAAATAAATAACATCCTTAGCGTCGAATTCTAAATCAAGCCACGACCCTCTATATGGAATAACACGAGCAGAATATAAAAGCTTGCCGGAAGAGTGAACTTTTCCTTCATCATGATAAAAGAATACGCCGGGTGAACGATGCATTTGCGATACAACTACTCTTTCTGTACCGTTAATGATAAAAGTACCGTTTTTAGTCATTAATGGGATATCACCCATATATACTTCTTGCTCTTTAATCCCTTTAATTTCTCTAATACCGGTATCCTCATCTATATCCCAAATACTTAACCTTAAAGTAACTTTAAGAGGAGCAGCATAACTTAAACTTCTTTTACTGCACTCTTCTACATCATATTTTGGAGTATCGAATTCATATTTTACAAATTCTAAATTAGCAATATTGGAGGAATCTGAAATAGGAAAAATTGAGTTTAATATAGATTGTAAACCTTTATTTTTTCTTTCAGAATCTTTAATATTTAACTGTAGAAAGTTTTTTTCATATGAATTTTTTTGAATTTCAATCAAATTCGGTATATCTGCTACTAAATTTATGTGACCGAAATTTTTTCTTATTCTTCTATTATGTGACAAGGGTTGTGCTTCTATATTATCCCTTAATGAAACCATATAATCTCCTGACTGATAAAATTACTGCCCGTATTGAAGTGATTAGGTCCTATACATTTTTAATAGAATAATCATAATTATGGCTCTTTTTAGCTGTAAATCATAAGGTTTTTTGAAATAGTAATAAACTCTCCTCTCAAAAATCTTATTAATTTTTGCTTAAAAATATATCCTAATTATAATTATTAATCAAAAGTGTTCAAAACCTAGGTTCTGTATATAAAATTTAAATTATTTATATTTTAAACAGTAAAATTTTTATTGGAATAGCTACTATTTCAATAAAATGCTTATAATTTGCAGTAAAATATACTGTTTTAAATTTTTTTACATAGAACTTAAATTAAAGAAACCTAGTAAGTTTCCTATTTAGATCTTGTGTAGGCTCTGTGAACATTTCCAAAAAGATTTGATTTTGGTTATTTATTTGTTACAAAAAATTATAAGGTTTTTTTTAAATTAGGTATTATTCCTTCAAAAATCTCATTAATTTTTATTAAAAATCAATTATAAATGTTCACAGAACCTAGAAAATTTCAATAATTTAAATTTCTAGACGTATGGTACGTTAACAAAATTATTTTAATCAATAAGATTTTCAATGTAATAGTTTTAACCTATTTCAAAAAAATAACTTACATTAGCTTTAAAATAATTTTTAAACAAAAAAGCCTTATTCAAATTTAATTACTAAAATAAGGCTTTTTAGATTTTAAGAAGTTAATTTAAAGCTATAAAATATTTCATCATGTAATACAAAAAATATTAGGTCCTGTAAAAAAACTAATCTATATTTAGTTGTTTTTGATTGAAAACTACAAGATTTTTTTTGGAATAAAGATAACTGTTCCAACAAGAATCTTATTAATTTTTACTTAAAAATATCTAAAAATACGAATAATTTAATTTTTCTTTACAGAACCTAGTACAGAAATAATTATTTTAATTCAACTTTTGCTCCGGCAGCTTCTAACTTACCTTTGATTTCTTCAGCTTCTGCTTTTTTTACATTGCTTTTAATCGGCTTTGGAGCTTCATCAACTAATTTCTTAGCTTCAATTAAACCAAGACCTGTGATATCTTTCACAACTTTAATTACTTCAACTTTCTTGTCACCGGCAGCTGTTAAAACTATTTCAAACTCAGTTTTTTCAGCAGCTGCTTCAGCCGCAGAAGCTGCTGCACCGGCAGCCGCTACAGCTACAGGTGCTGCTGCAGACACACCCCATTTTTCTTCTAGCATTTTCACAAGCTCAGCTGCTTGCATTAATGTTAATGATGATAATTGTTCTTCAATTTTAGCTAAATCTGCCATAATTTTTTCCTTTTTACTTTTTTTATATTGAGAGATTACTGCATCAGGTATTTCAAAGTTAATTAAATTCTTTTTTGCTACAAATTATAAGATTTTTTTTAAAATAAGAACAATCTCCTATAAAAAACCTTATTAATTTCCACTATAAAAGCTCTTTAATTATCAATTAAAATCCCTAGTGCAGTAACCTTTAAGTTAATTTTTACTAGCATGTGCTTGTATTACTCTCGCCATACTCGAAGACGGGGCTTGTAAAACACCTACAACCTTAGTAGCCGGTGCTTGTAATAACCCAACAATTTTACCTCTAAGCTCATTAAGTGAAGGTAGCTTAGAAAGTTCTTTTATTGAATGTTCATCTAATACGTGATTATCGACTATTCCACCAATAATCTTAAGATTATCATTAGCCTTAGCAAAATTAACTACTAATTTTGCCATCTCAACCGGTTCTTTAGAATAAATAATAGCAGTAGGACCTGCAAATAAATTAGCAATACTATCAAGCCCTGTTTGATTTGCAGCTATTTTTGCTAAAGTATTTTTAACTACTTTAAAACCTGCTTCTTTAGATTTAAGTGATTCTCTAAGTGAACTCACTTGACTAACGGTTAACCCATGATAATGAGTAATAATTACGGAGGGCGATTCTTTATAAATATTTACAATATCCTCTACTGCTACCGGTTTTTCTGATCTTAACACCTTTTAATTCTCCTTTTATAACACAGCTTAATATATTTAAACTGATACAAATGCTTAAAATAACAAAACTTTTTTATTATTACTATACTACCGTTAAACGGATATAAAAATTATGCTATACTAGTTAAATCTATTTGTACCGATGCTCCCATAGTAGAAGATAAATACATTGCTTTTAAATAACTTCCTTTTAATCCGGCAGGTTTCGCTTTAATTACTGCCTCAATAAACGCATTTAAATTTTTTAATAAATCTTGGTCTGAAAAGGATAATTTTCCAAGCCCTGCATGAATTATACCTGCTTTCTCTGCTCTATATTCTACTTGACCGCTTTTAGCATTTTTAATAGCATTTTTAATATCTAAAGTTACGGTACCAAGTTTAGGGTTAGGCATTAAACCTTTTGGTCCTAAAATTCTTGCAACTGAACCTATAACTGCCATCATATCGGGAATAGCTATACATACATCAAAATTAATTTTCCCTGCTTTAATTTCATCAATAATATTTGTTGAACCTACTAAATCTGCCCCAGCACTTTTAGCTTCTTCTTCTCTTTCTTCTTTACAAATAACGGCAACTCTTACGGTTTTACCTGTACCGGCAGGTAAATTAACTACACCACGTACCATTTGATCGGAATGCCTAGGATCAATTCCAAGCTTCATAACTATTTCTAAGGTTGGATCAAATTTAACATATGATGCTGATTTTAATCGTTCAACTGCATTTGTTAAATTATATAAAGTATCTGATTTTACTTTTTCTCTAGCTTCTCTTATTTTTTTACCGCCGCTAATTTTTACGGTAACATCTTTCTTATTTGACATAATAATTAACTCCCTACCACTTCAAGTCCCATAGATGCAGCACTACCACAAATAATTTTTGTTGCTGCTTCAATATCTTTTGTATTTAAATCAGGCATTTTTAACTTTGCAATTTCACGACAATCATCCATAGTAACTTTACCTACTACGGCTTCTTTCTTAGTAGCACTAGAACCTTTAGTAATTTTAGCATATTTCTTTAAAAAATAAGAGGCAGGAGGGGTTTTTATTTTAAAAGAAAAACTACTATCTTCATAAACAGTAATTAAAGTCGGCAAAGGTACTCCTTTTTCCGTATCTTTTGTACTATTATTAAATTCATCACAAAATGTTTTAATATTAACTTTTCTTTGCCCAAGAGCCGGTCCTATAGGAGGAGCAGGAGTGGCTCCGCCTGCCGGAATTATCAAGTTAATATAACCTTTTATTGCTTTCTGAGACATTTATAAATATCCTTATTTTTCTCTTAAATTAATAGTGTATAAACTTGTCATTCCTGCGAAAGCAGGAATCTAAAATAAAATATATCTTAAAAAAAACAAGTGTTTTATAAGTTGTGCTGGATTCCTGCTTTCGCAGGAATGACATCAGCGATCTTTATTAGGCTAATAGCAACAATATACTGATTAGTATAAAAATCTAACTACCTTTAATCGTTTTTCTTTACTTGGTTAAAATTTAGTTCTATTGGAGTTGCTTTACCAAATATTAATACTGAAACTTTTAACCTATTTTTTTCTTGATCTATTTCTTCTACCGTACCGGTGAAAGTTTCAAAAGGACCGTCTGTAACAGTCACTATTTCACCAACTTCATACAATTTAGAATTCTTTGCTTCTTTAGCTTCTGCTTCCAAATTATTAAAAATATTCTGTATTTCGCTTTCCATAAGAGCTTTTGGTGTGGTCTTGCTTCCTAAAAAGCCGGTTACTCCTGGTATATTTTTTACTAAATGCCAAGATTTATCAGTCATATTCATCTTTATCAAGATATAACTCGGCATTAGTTTTTTTTCTACTTTGACATTTTTACCGCGTTTAACTTCAGAAACTCCAAAAACAGGTATTAATATATCTTCAAAAAAATCCGTCATTTTCTGTTTAGCGATTCTTCTAAGCATATCTTCTTTAATGCGTTTCTCTGCTCCTGATGCCGTATGTACTACATACCACTGCTTTACATTTTTTTCAGAAGAAGGCAATATATTATCTATACTCTGTTCTGTCACAATTTATTCCTTATACTATTTGCCTATATTAAGCAAAAGCTGCATTATGTTATGTATACTATAATCAAGCACCAAACAAATTAGGCTAAAAATAAAAACTGCTACTACCACTACTAATGTTGAAGCAACAAGCTCTTTTCTAGTTGGCCAAACTACCTTATAAGTTTCTTGTTTAACTTGTTCAAAAAACTTATAAATTTTATATTCTTTAAACATATTTTTGTTAGGTAATTTATTAGACTTCTTACAAAATTCTACTTCTAGAGGTAATTGAGGCAATGATCCAACAATGGAATTCTCACATACTAGCATGTACGCTGCGATTCGAGGTGAAGTATCTCTTTCAAATTTTTCTCTATAAGCAAACTTTGTAAAAATTCTATATTTTATAGCAAAAAAGCTCTAAACCTATAATGGCAGGAGCGACAGGCATCGAACCCGCAACCTCCGGTTTTGGAGACCGGCACTCTACCAATTGAGCTACACTCCTATCATATTTTTAATAAAAAATCAATAAATTTATTAAAAATATTTGTTATTATTAAAAAATTACTATAATAATCGGTACTTCTAATTTATAAGCTGTCACAGTAAAACAACATTTACCTTTGCAAGACATGACAGTAATTATATCTAATTAGATCCATCAATTATTTTTTAGCTTTAATAATATCAGCTACCTGACTCGGCACTTGATCATAATGAGAAAATATCATACTAAACTGAGCTCTACCTTGAGATAAAGACCTAAGCGTATTAACATAACCAAACATTTCCGCTAACGGAACATTCGCAGTAACTACTTGAGCATTTCCTCTTGGATCCATGCTTTGAATTTGCCCTCTACGACTATTTAAATCACCTATAATATCACCCATATATTCATCAGGAGTGATAACTTCAACTTTCATAATAGGCTCAAGTAATTTAGGATTACCTTTCGGCATCCCTTCTCTAAAGGCTGCCTTTGCAGCAATTTCAAACGCAAGTACACTAGAATCTACATCATGAAACGCACCGTCAACTAAAGTTGCTTTAAAATCAATCATAGGATAACCGGCAATAACACCAGTTTCTCTAATATTATTTAAACCTTTTTCAACACCCGGTATATATTCTTTAGGCACGGCACCGCCGACGATTTTACTTTCAAAGACAAAAGTTTTATTTTTATCTTCATCTTTTAGATCTTTTACCTCTTTTAGAGGCTCAAAAATAATTTTTACGCGAGCAAATTGTCCTGCACCGCCGGATTGTTTCTTATGGGTATAATCGATTTCGCAAGCTTTTGTTATAGTTTCACGATATGCTACTTGAGGAGCCCCGATATTTGCTTCAACCTTAAACTCTCTTCTCATACGATCAATGATAATTTCTAAATGGAGTTCTCCCATTCCTTTTATCACTGTTTGTCCTGTTTCATGATCCGTTGAAACTCTAAATGATGGATCTTCAGCTGCTAAACGAGAAAGTGCAAGACCCATTTTTTCTTGATCGGCTGTTGATTTAGGTTCTACCGCAAGCTCAATTACCGGCTCCGGAAATTCCATTCTTTCTAAGATTACTTGCTTATCTATATCGGACAACGTATCACCGGTAGTGGTATCTTTAAGACCTGCTAAAGCTACTATATCGCCTGCCGATGCCTCTTTTACGTCTTCACGATTATTAGCATGCATTAATAGCATTCTACCGATTTTTTCTCTTTTATTCTTCACGGTATTAATAACAGTGGTTCCTGAAGTAATTTTCCCTGAATATATTCTAATAAAAGTTAATGAGCCGACAAACGGATCATTCATAATTTTAAATGCTAAAGCTGAAAAAGGCTCAGTTATTGAAATAGGAAAATCTTTTTCTTCACCGATACTTACTTCCATACCTTTTACTATACCTATATCAATAGGCGAAGGTAGGAAATCTACTACAGCATCAAGTAAAGGCTGTACTCCTTTATTTTTAAAAGCACTACCGCATAAAACCGGATAAAATGCTGCTGAAATAGTACCTTTTCTGATTAATCTTTTAATTTCTTCTTCTGTTACTTCTTCACCTGATAAATATTTTTCCATGATCGCGTCATCTAACTCGACAACCATATCAAGTAATTTAGCAAGATATTCTTCAGCCTTGTCTTTCATATCGGCAGGTATATCTTCTTCAAAATATTCAGCACCAAGTGATTCATCTTTCCAAATCACTGCTTTCATTTTAACAAGATTAATTATACCTTTAAAATTTTCTTCAATCCCTACAGGCAACTGAATAACAAGCGGTTTTGCTCCTAAACGATCTTTGATCATTTCAACGCATCTATAAAAATCTGCTCCCATTCTGTCCATTTTATTGACAAAACACATTCTAGGAACATTATATTTATCTGCTTGCCTCCAAACCGTTTCAGACTGAGGTTCAACACCTGCTACGCCGTCAAATACTGCAACCGCACCGTCAAGAACACGAAGCGAACGCTCTACTTCGATAGTAAAATCAACGTGTCCGGGAGTATCAATAATATTAATTATCTTATCTTGCCATCTACAAGTAGTAGCAGCTGAGGTAATGGTTATACCGCGTTCTTGCTCCTGCTCCATCCAGTCCATGGTAGCACCGCCCTCATGAACTTCACCTATTTTATGCGATTTACCGGTATAATATAAAATACGTTCGGTAGTTGTGGTTTTACCGGCATCAATGTGAGCACATATCCCAATATTACGAATATGCTCAAGTTTATTTATTTTACTCATTATATACCCTACCTTATTTCATTTTTTTAGGGCTAAAATGAGAGAAAGCTTTATTAGCTTCAGCCATTTTATGAGTATCTTCTTTCTTCTTAATGGCGACGCCTCTATTATTAGAAGCTTCAAACAGCTCTTCAGCAAGTTTATCAATCATCATTTTTTCAGAACGTTTTGACGCAGCATTAATAATCCAACGGCTAGCAAGAGCATACCCTCTTCTTTCATCAACATGCGTCGGAACTTGATAATTAGCTCCTCCAACCCTAACTGAAGTTACTTCTAAATGTGGCTTCACGTTATGCATAGCATTATTAAAGGTTTGATACGGATCAACTCTATGCTTCTTTTCAATTTTATTAAAGGCTGAATAAACAATTTTCTCTGCAAGGGCTTTCTTTCCTTCTTTCATAATATTATTGATAAATCTTGACAGTAAAATACTGTTATATTTCATATCAGGTAAAATTACTCGCTTTTCGGCGGCGTGACGACGTGACATTTTATTTTTTCTCTCTAACTAATAATTTATTTTTTTGTAACTGCAACTTGTTTACGAGGAGCACCATAACGTGAACGACCTTGCTTACGCCCTTTAACTCCGGCAATATCATATGCACCGAGTACGATATGATATTTCACACCCGGAAGATCAGGAACCTGACCGCCTCTTACTAATACCCTATCATGCTCCTTTACACTATGCTTTTCACCGGGAATATATGCATTTACTGTTCTTTTATTACTTAAACGCACCGTTACAATCTTACGAAGTGCAGAGTTAGGCTTTTTAGGGGTAACGGTTTTTACAACTAGGCAAACACCACTTTTAAAAGGATTAGATTCTAAGGCAGGAGACTTGGTCTTACGAGTTTTTGACTTTCTCCCAAAACGTACTAATTGATTATATGTCGGCATTAAAAAAAATACTCCAAAAAAAACTTATATATACGATAAATAAAGGGGAAAAAATACTTCCACCCTTTATTTTAAATCATTTCTAAATACAAATTATAAGAATTTGTAAATTACACTAAATTTAAATTATAATTACTTTTTCCATAAAAGCAAGTATGTTTTAATTAACAATCATTTTTTTCTCAATTATTTTTGCTATAAAGCTGATTAACATCACTAAAATATAATAACAGCACGCAGCAATAAACATTGGAAAAAAATAATTATATGTTTCAATTGATACAATTTGTGCTCTACGCATTAAATCCATTTCTCCAAGCATAGAAATAATGGCTGATTCCTTAATCAAATTTACAAGCTCATTTACTAATGACGGAAAAATATTTTTAACTGCTTGCGGCAGAATTATATCTTTCATTATTAAAAACTTTGGAATAGCAAGAGCTTCAGCCGCTTCAAACTGCCCTTTATCAACTGCATTAATCCCCGCCCTGATTACTTCGGAAACATATGCTCCCGAATTAAGGGAAAAAGAAATAGCTCCCGCCATAAACACACTAAATTTAACGCCTATGATATAAGGTGAAGCAAAATAAATAATACTTAATTGAATTAATAAAGGAGTACCTCTGAAAATAGAAGTATAGAAATTTGCAAAAAGCCTTAAAGCACGATTCTTATTTACCTTACAAATAGCGAGCAACATCCCTATCACTAAACCGAATATAACGGCAATAACGCTATATTTTAAAGTTACTAAAGTCCCCTTTACAATAAAAAGGATTTTTGGATTAAATTTTATTAAATACTCAAACATAAATTATTATAGATTTATTCCTGTTTGGATCGGTGTTTTCGTCATTGCGAGGAGTTGCGTTAGCAACGACGCGACAATCTCAGGAATTTTATAATACTTCATGAGATTGCTTCGTCAAAACTTACAGTTTTTCCTCGCAATGACGATTTTTTAATACATCCTCTTGGCCGGTGGAATTGCACTTATCTCATCGGTTAAAGTGGTTAGCGTTACAGGTTTATAATCAAGAACTACTTTACCTGCTTCATCGATAGAGCTAAGAGTATGCTTCATCCAATCTTCATCATTACGATCAGGATAATCTTCCCTAGCATGAGCACCTCTGCTTTCTTTTCTTGCAGCTGCCGAATATACTGTCACCAAGGCCTGGTCAAGTAGATTATCTAGCTCTAAGGCTTCTACTAAATCACTATTCCAAATTAAAGATTTATCGTTAATTTTTATATCTTTATAGCCGCTTCTTATTTCGCTAATCATTCCTACTCCTTCATCTAGTACTTCTTGAGTTCTAAATACCAAAGCGTGGCTTTGCATAGTTCTTTGCATTTTAAGCCTTAAATCTGCAACTAAAATATTACCGTTAGCGTGACGGACTTTATCAAATCTATTTATAATTTTTTCAAGACTTGCCTCTTTTATAGGCTTATGGGGACTCGCTGGACTAATAAGCTCAGCTGCTTTTAAAGCACTACTTCTACCGAATACTACTAAATCAAGCAAAGAATTTGACCCCAACCTGTTAGCTCCGTGTACCGATACACAAGCAGCTTCACCGATTGCCATAAGTCCCTTTACTACGCTATTATGATTCGTACCGTCTTTGATTATGACTTGACCGTGGTAATTAGTCGGTATCCCGCCCATATTATAATGAACTGTAGGAAGTACCGGTATCGGCTCTTTAGTGACATCAACACCGGCAAAAATTTTAGCCGTCTCAGAAATACCTGGCAAACGGCTATGTAAAATCTCAGGCGATAAATGATTTAAATGCAGAAATACGTGATCTTTATGCTCACCGACTCCTCGCCCTTCACGAATCTCGATAGTCATCGCTCTTGAAACTACGTCTCTTGATGCTAAATCCTTTGCGGCCGGGGCGTAACGCTCCATAAAACGCTCTCCGTTTGCATTAACAAGATACCCCCCTTCACCTCTTGCTCCCTCGGTAATGAGACAACCGGCAGAATATATACCGGTCGGGTGAAACTGTACAAACTCCATATCTTGCAGCGGCAAACCTGCTCTAATCGCCATACCGCCCCCGTCGCCCGTACAAGTATGAGCAGACGTCGCCGAAAAATAAGCACGCCCGTATCCACCCGTTGCAAGCACTACATTATGAGCCCTAAAACAATGCAGAGTACCATCGTCTAAATTCCACGCAACTACGCCTCTACATTCACCATCTTCCATCAATAAATCAATAGCAAAATACTCAACGAAAAACTGTACTTTATGCTTTAGTGACTGCTGATATAACGTATGAAGTATGGCATGCCCCGTGCGATCTGCCGCAGCACATGTACGCTGAGCCGCTTTTCCTTTACCGTACTCCGTAGTCATTCCTCCAAAAGGACGTTGATAAATCTTTCCCTCTTCGGTTCTTGAGAAAGGTACGCCGTAATGCTCTAGCTCTAAAATCGCATCAGGAGCGTTCTTACACATATACTCAATAACATCCTGATCACCTAACCAATCAGAGCCTTTAACAGTATCATACATATGCCAACGCCAATCATCTTCGCCCATATTCCCAAGAGCCGCACTAATACCGCCCTGAGCTGCTACAGTATGACTACGAGTTGGAAACAACTTAGTTATACAAGCGGTATTTAGCCCTTCTTTAGCCATACCGAACGCAGAACGAAGACCTGCTCCGCCCGCACCTACAACTACTACGTCAAATTTATGATGAATGATATTATACGCTTTAGTCATTAAATTAATTTTTTATCTTGTATTTTGAAATGTTTGTGTCAACGTCATTGCGAACGAACGAAGAGAGCGTGGCAATCTCATGAAACAGTATGAAATTCCTGAGATTGCCGCGTCGAGGCTTCGCCTCTCCTCGCAATGACTACTTACGAAAACTTACTCATCATCAATCAAATCTAAAATTGATTTTTCACTAAATATATTGTTTTTTGCTTGATATATTCCTATACTTACAGCATCGCGTAACAATCTTAACTTTATGTTTTCTTCAAATTTATCTAGTAACATTCATCCCCTATAAAACATCGCTACTACAAAAGCTGCAATAGTCACAATACAAAATAATTGTACTATTACAATCAATGTATTACGTAATTTGTGACAACTTACATAATCCTCAATCACTACACGCATACCAAGCATTGCATGATACAACGAAATAGCCACCGTAATTAACAATGCTACTACGTTAAAAGGCTTTTTAAGCTCCCACATAATAATATTTATGTCATTATTTTTGTTAGTTAGCGTAAAATATATTAACCATATAGAACATAAAGCTAATATAATCCCCGTTACTCTTTGCAATAACCAATAATGAGAACCGCTTTTAGCAGAACCGCTATTTTTTGCTTTTACAATTTCTGCTTTAAAATCATATACCATTAATTTTCTCTAAACATATTAAGCTGTCATACGTCTTTTCGTCATTGCGAGGAGCGAAGTGACGTGGCAATCTCGTCAAATATCCTGAGATTGCTTCGTCAATTACTTACGTAATTTCCTCGCAATGACGTTTTTAATTACTACATCCACAACAATATAGTTAATAATATAGAACATACAACTACACACCAACCGGTGATATTAACTGCTTTTATAGAAAAGCCGTAACCGATATCCCAAAACAAATGCCGAATACCGTTGCATAAATGATAAAACCAAGCGTAGCTTACTGCTACTAAGCATATTTTTATAATGCAGCAATTAGCAAGTTGTAAATAATTATTGTCATATTTGCTAAGAATCAACCACCACGCCAAAATCGATACTGCAAAAAATAGAGCTACGCCGGTCATACGATGCAAAATCGACAATGTAGAACTTATTTGCGGCTTATATATACTTAAATGCGGGGAAGTCGGACGCTTATTATAAATTTCTTGTTTGGTTTTAGTCATATATTTCTAATAAATAAAAAAAGGTTATGTCATTCCCGCAAAAGCGGGAATCCAGTACTTTTAGCTGTCACCCCGTGGCTTGACCACGTGGTCCATAAAAACAATAAAAAATACTAATATATTAGTATTTTTAACTGGATCCCGTGGACAAGCCACGGGATGACATTACTATCTCTGTAACCAATGCCCTTCTGCGGGTGATAAGTCATCCGCTACTGCTCTCCTATCATCAAAGACAAAACACTCGCCTTGCCATAAATTATTTTTATTTTGTGTATCTTCTAAATATTGCAGTATCCCGCCTTTTAGATGATATACCTCTTCATAACCTATACTTTTAAGTAAGCTGGTGGATTTTTCACACCTAATACCGCCTGTACAGACCATAGCAATTTTCTTACCTTTGAGCAATTCTTGATTCTGCTGAACCCAAGCGGGAAACTGTTTAAATGTTCTGGTATTAGGATTAATTGCCGATTTAAATGTACCGACCTCTACTTCATAATCATTACGAGTATCTATTACTATAACATTTTGTTTGGTGATAAATTCGTCCCAATCTTTCGGCTCTATATATTCACCTTTAAATAAATCAACATTTAAATCTTCAACATTCATCGCTACAATCTCTTTCTTAAGTCTAACTTTCAGCTTATGAAAAGGATGAACATCACTATAATTTATTTTAACGTTAACATCTTTGGGATAGGTTAGTTTTATTAGTTCTTCAAGTACAAGATTTACATTTTCATATGAGCCTGAAAAAGAACTGTTAAAACCTTCGTTAGCTAATAAAATAGTACCTCTAACATATTTTTTTTTACCGATAAGCAAAAGTTTCGGTATCAAATTCGCCGGTTCTTCTATATTAACAAAACTGTATGCACTTAAAATTGCTATTTTTTCATTCATAAATTATTTAGGTATTATTATTGTATGGCTTGAATTTTTAACGTCATTGTGAAGCCACAACGTGGCTGAAGCAATCTCAGGACTTTTTTACTAGATTGCTTCGTCAATACTTCGTATTTCCTCGCAATGACGATAATCACTCTATATAACTTGTAACGGCACAAATACACTTGTATCGCCCCTTTCAATCAAGAGCAAAATATTTTGCTTATTCGATTTTTTTGCATTTTCATATAATTCTTCTAGCTTACTTATATTGTCTATGCTTTCCTGATTAATATTGGTTATAACTATTCCCGCCTTATCGCTCGGAATATCATATTGTTGTCTTAATTCTTCAGTCAAATTACTAAAAGTAATATTATTTTTAGTAATAGATAAATTACTTTCTTCTTTGTTTGTTATTTCTTCTTTATTGGTCTCTTCTGTAGAATCTTTGGTAACTTCTTCATTATCTGAAGTAATTTTAATAGGTAATTCAAGCTCTTTTTTATCGCGAAGTATTTTTACTTTTACTTCCTGATCAATAGGAGCATCTGCAATAATTACACGCAATTTTTTAGTATTTTTAACCGGTATATCTGCAAACTCTATTATTATATCACCTGTTTTAATTCCTGCTTTATCACCTGGACCGTCTTCTTGTACTTTAGCTACTAACACCCCCCTAGTATCTTTAAGCCCTAACCCTTCAGAAATTTCCTCGGTTAAATCTTGTATTGTTACTCCAAGGCGTCCTCTACTTACTTTTCCATCTTTCTTAAGACGTTCGATTATGGGCTTTGCAGTATTTGACGGTATTGCAAAACCAATACCTATATTAGTACCGAGCGGTGAAAAAATTGCCGTATTTACGCCTATTACTTTTTGATCCAAATTAAACATAGGACCACCAGAATTACCGTTATTAATTGCAGCATCCGTTTGAATAAAATTATCGACTATATTATCCGTATCTATATCAATATCCCGCCCTTTAGAGGAAATAATACCGCTTGTCACCGTACCACCTAGATTACCAAATGGATTACCGATTGCAATAACCCAGTCTCCTACTCTTGCATCATTTGAATCTCCAAACTCAACAAACGGTAACGGTTCCTCACTATCTATTTTTAAGAGAGCTAAATCGGTTTTAGTATCGCTACCTATTAATTTAGCCGATAATTCGGTATTGTCTGCAAGTTTTATATTAATTTTATCAAAATTTGCAATTACATGATAGTTTGTCACTATTAAACCGTTAGGCTCAATAATAAACCCTGAACCAAGCGGAACGCTTTTAGGAGTTTGATCGATTTCTTCCAAATTCAGCGGTATATTAAGCTTTTCTAAAAAATCATTAATGAAGTCTAAAGGCTTTTTTTCTTGCAGCGGATCTTTCTCAGCATTTTCCGACTTACTATTAACATATTCTATTGTTGAAATATTAACGACTGCAGGAATTAACGGCTCAACTATATCAGCAAAGCTATAACGGACAGCTTCACTTACTTTTAAAGGAGCAGAATTTATTGCCGTAAATTCATTCTCTTCTTGCTCCGCTACTTTTAAAGATTTACTATTTTCTTTTGCTAGAACAATGTTACTTGATATTAAAACTATTAAAATAAGAACTATTTTCAGGTTCATCATACTACTTAGTTAGATTTAGGTATTTTAAAACTTCCGCATCCGGTGAAATCACAAAATTAGTATCTTCTTTCTTTAAAGAATTTTTATATACTAAAAGTGATCTATAAAATTTATAAAATTCCGGATCGACGGAATAAGCGGAATTATATATTTTTGCCGCTTTTTCATCGCCGTCACCTTTGATAATTTGTGCATCTCGATAAGCTTTAGCAAGTATTATTTTACTTTCTTTATCTGCTTTTGAACGGATACGCACGCTTTCTTCCTGTCCTTCTGCTCTAATTTGGGTCGCTTCTTTTTCACGTGCCGTTTGCATACGGCGATAAATAGCCGCACTATTTTCTTTAGGTAAATCTGCTCTTAAAATTCTAACATCTACAACATCAATTCCAAAGCTTTTAGCTTCTCCGTCTACTTGATTTAAGATATTTAGCATTACATTACTACGCTCTTGACTTAAAAGACTACTTAGCGAAATTTTACCTATCACTTTACGCATTGACGATTCAAGATTACGAGTCAACCTAATTTTCACACCTTGATAATCATGTACCGTTTTATAAAACATTACGGGATTATTAATTTGGAATTTGGCATAAGCATCAACAATAACTCGTTTACCGTCAGCAGCCGTTAATTCTTTTGCCTCAACTTCAACATCTAAAAGACGTTTATCAAAAAATTCAACGTTTTGAATAAACGGGATTTTAATATTTAGCCCTGGATTTTCTATAGTTCTAACTGCTTCACCAAACTGGAATACTACAGCAAATTGGCGTTGGTCCACTGAAAATAAGGAGCTAAAAATCAGTATCAGCCCAAAAACAATTGTAAAAATTATATAATAAATCTTTTGTTGCATTTAATATTCCTTGTTGAGTTTTTATTAGCTCCGTCATTGCGAGAAGAAACTGCAAGTTTTGACGAAGCAATCTCGTGTCAAAATCCTGAGATTGCCACGCTCCTTTCAGTCGCTCGCAATGACGATTTGGTATCCACGCAGCCTACGGCTGCTCGCAATGACGAGACAGCACAGCTAATTTTTGAAGTTCATCGAGTAATAGCCATATGCGGCAGTAGTGCATTATTAATAATCGTTTTATTTGAACCGCCTAATATCTCTTCGACTACTTCTAAATATAACCTATCTCTAGTTACTTGCCTACCTATAGTATATTGTTTATAAATAGCATTAAATCTTTGGCTATCACCTTCTGCTTTTGATATAACTTCTTCTTTATAACCTTCTGCTTCTTGTATAATCTTTGCGGCCGCTCCTCGAGCTTCCGGCAAAATCTTATTATTATAGGCTTGAGCTTGATTTATTTCTTTCTCTTTATCTGCTTTTGAAGTTTGTACATCTCTATAAGCGTCTATTACTTCGGCAGGCGGTTCGGCTTTTAATAATTGTACTTTCTCAATCATAACACCGGCATTGTAACTATCCAGTATCTTCTGTGCTAATTTTTCTATTTTATAAGTAATTTCCTGCTTTTGATCGGATAATACCCACGAAATAAGAGTATTGCCTATTACTTCTCTAACAGCACTTTCTACTGTTGCTTTTACTGTTTCTTCAGGTCTTTGTACGTTAAAAATAAAATCTTCAAGATTATTAATATGCCACATTACGTCACAATTTAAAGCAACAATATTTTCATCACCTGTAAGCATTATACTTTCACCGGCAATATTTTTAGTATTATCGCCACCGCTACGTGCCGAGCTATTTGTACGATAACCAATCTCAATTCGGCGTGATTGTTTAACTTTCTCAACTATTATCTTTTCAAAAGGGGCAGGCAAATGATAATTAAGCCCGGGGTAGCCCTTACGCACAAAACGCCCAAATCTTATTACCGCTGCTTCTTCACCTTCTTTTATTTCATAAATACCCGAAGCAAGCCATAAAGCAAGCAATGCAACAACAGCTAAAATTATTGTTTTGCTATTAAAATTAAACTGGAATTGAAATTTATCAAAATTAAATTGATTTTTACGCGGTCTTGTGAATATATTATCTTCTTTATCAGAATCAAAATCTTTCCATGGGGATTTTTTTAAAATCGAGCTATATTTTTTACTAAGCATTTGCTTTTTTATATTATTTTAAAAGGATTAAGTGATTATATATATTATAGCATATAACGTCAAGTTACGAACTTAAAACAACCTTAAAAAGGAAATTTAATATGGCGGATTTACACCAAAAGCAAATTATCGATAAACTTCAGCATATTATATTTAAAGACAATACTTTTTTAAATAAAGTTATATCGGATATTATAATTAAGGGGAATAATATAGGTTTTTCTATAGATATATCAGGTAAAGACAAGTTAGAAGCCGAAGAAATAAAAACTAAAGCAATTGATAAGCTTAATGAGATTTCGGAAATAAATAAAATAACAATTGTTTTTACCGAAAGTAAACCGATGAAGAAAAAAGCTCAAAAACCAAAACATTTTATAGAAAACGTAAAAAAAATTATCTTAGTAGCGTCAGGTAAAGGCGGAGTCGGAAAATCTACAATATCGGCTCTTATTGCTCAGCAATTGAGTCTAGAAAATTACCGAGTAGGAATAGTAGATGCCGATATTTACGGTCCGTCAATTCCCCATATATTCGGCATTAACGAAGTACCGAAAACGAAAGATGGACGAATAATACCGATAACGGTAAAAAGCATCCAAGTTATTTCTATAGGCTTTTTTGTTAAAGACCATTCGGCAATTATTTGGCACGGTCCTATGGCGAGTAAGACCATTTATCAATTATTATCAGTAACAAAATGGGATAATTTAGATTATCTAATTATCGATATGCCACCGGGAACTGGTGATATTCATTTAAGCCTTTTAGAGAATTATCATTTAGACGGCGTAATAATCGTAACAACACCGCAAAAAATATCAGAAATAGATGTAATACGTTCTATAGATTTATATCAAAAACTTAATTTACCTATTTTGGGAATAATTGAGAATATGAGCTATATGTTTGAAAATAATAGCGGCGGGCATTTATCACAAAAATATAATATTCCTTTAATCACTCAAATTCCGATTATGCCGGAGATAGCCGATGCTTGCGATAAATCACTAACTCTAACAGACTTATTAACATTACCTTTAAAAGAATATTTATCATGAGAATATACGTATTGGCGGATGATAGAACAGGCAACACAAATCAGGCTATTGCACTTGCAGAAAAACTAACGGAAGAATATACAATAATTAGACTGCAGTATAATTGCTTAGCTAAGCTACCGAATTTCTTACTAAAATATTATCCTATTCATATAAAAAGTGAGCTATTGCAAGATATTATGGCAAAACCTTTACCTGATATGATAATTACCGCTGGCAGAAGAACAGCAGTTTTAGCATTTTATTTAAAAAAGAAATTTAAAGATATTAAGCTAATACAAATAATGAAGCCTAATCTCCCTTACAATACATTTGATGCCGTTATTCTGCCTTATCATGATTGCCGTGGCTTGTCCACGGGATCCAGTAATAAAAAATGCAAAAAGCTCGATTTATCTCGCTTTACGCTGGATCCCGTGGACAAGCCACGGGATGACACCGAGTACAAAAACATCATCCCTATCAATGGAGCTATCAACAACGTAACCGAAAAGTTCGCCGCTGCAAGCTTAGAACTCCAAAAATATTATCCCAATCTTAAACAATTTATTGCAGTTATAATCGGTGGGAATAATAAAAAATTTAACTTCAACGAAGATGAAGCAATTTTATTTTCTTCATTATTAAATAAAATATATACTAATCAACAAATACCTTTTTTCATTAGTTTTAGTAGACGTACACCACAAGCCGTAAAATCAATTATTAAAAATAATATACCGTCTTCCACAATTATTTATGACCCGAACGAAGACACAGGCTATAATCCTTATATAGCTATGCTTGCCAATGCAAAATATATAATCTCTACAGCCGACTCGATTTCCATGTGCAGCGAGGCAGCTTCAAGCAGCAAGCCTCTTTATATATTCTGCCCATCAAATTTTAATTCCTCAAAGCATAAGATTTTTATAAAGCAGTTAGTAGAGCAGAAAATAGCAAAAACTTTTGATGAGTCCGTAATAATGCTAGAGGAATATAGCTACAAACCCTTAAATGAAGAAGAAAGAGTAGCTGAAATTATTAAATCTTTATTAAAAAATATATGTCAAAAATAAACCTTAAACTTGAAAAATTTCGTAAAGCTTTTATGACACTTGAAGATATCTATTTAAAACCGACAACAGAAGATAGAGCTTATATTGAGGCAACGATTAGAAGATTTGAGTTTACTTTTGAACTTGCTTGGAAGTTTTTAAAAGAATATTTTTCTCAAAAAGGCACAGTTCTTCACTATCCTAAAGAAGTGATAAGGAAAGCTTTTATTACCGGTATTATAAATGATGAGAGTTTATGGATTTATACGCTTACTGATCGTAATATGACATCTCATACTTACGATAAAAAACTTGCCGATGAAATCTATAGCCGGATAAGAAATTATGTTCCTGAACTTAAGAAGTTACTAGATGCTATTGATTCAAAGATTTAATAATGCCTTGCAGTGTTTGAACTTCAGGGGAAGAGAGGCTATTGATACGTGTAAATATATTAGTGATATTTTGCTGCATAGCGGGCTTTTTGTCAGGAGCTTTGAAGAAGCCGGCTTTATCAAGTTTGCCGAATAAATTTGCTAAAAAATGCTCTATTTCTTCTTTAGTAGCTAATTTTTGAATATTATAAATATCCTCTCTAGGGGTAGAATTACGAAATAATTCATAGCATATAATAATAACCGCTTGAGCAATATTTAATGAGCTAAATTCAGTGGTGTTAATAGTGATAATCTTATTGGCAAGTGATATTTCTTCATTACTAAGCCCGTTATTTTCTCTCCCGAACATTATCCCGACTTTTGCAGAATTTGGATAATCTAAAGGCAAATTTTGTGAAAATACGTAATCTTTATTCATAGCCCTTTTAATGCAAGTAGTAGCATATAAATATTCGAGGTCTTTAATACAATCTTCAAGACTATCATAAACTTTTGCATTATCTATAATATTAACCGCTCCGACTGCATTACTAAGTGCTTGCTCATTAGGCCAGCCGTCTCTTGGAGCTACGATTCTAAGCTCATTTAAGCCGAAATTCTTCATTGCTCTTGCAGTAGCACCAATATTCTCACCCATTTGCGGGGCAACTAATATTATAACCGGATTCATTTAAACCCTCATAACATGACAAGTATAAGCGATTGCAACTGCATCAGCTTCATCAGAGTTAGTAATAACAGAAGTTCCAGGCAAAAGTAACTTTATCATATGCAAAATTTGGTCTTTCTCTGCATGCCCATAACCGGTTACGGTTTTTTTTACCGTATTTGGCTTAAACTCCCGCATATCCAAATTATATCTACCGATCAGCGACATTATTGCACCTCTAGCATAGCCGAGCTTTAACGAAGTCACGCTATTAGTATTAACAAATGTTTCTTCAATCGCCGCTATATTTGGTTGATATTCTAATATTACTTTTTCTAATGTACTGTTAATAAAGGCAAGTCTATTATGAATTTCATCTTTACTATTTGTTTTAATAATACCGCTAGCTAAATATTTCAGCTTTGCGGTATCCTTTGCAACCACCGCCCATCCAAGACTCCCAAGTGCCGGATCAATCCCAAGTACTATCATGATTACATATACCGTGTCACCCCGTGGCTTGACCACAGGGTCCATAAATAATTTTAAAAATACTGGACCCCGTGGTCAAGCCACGGGGTGACAGCTTCATATCTTCATATACTCATAAAAATCAGGGTTATTTTCCCACAGTTCACGCACCTTAACAAATAAAAATAAATGAACAGGGAAGCCAAAAAACCGCTCCATTTGCATTCGAGATTTTGCCCCTATCTCTTTGATTTTAGAGCCGTTTTTACCGAGTATTATAGTTTTATAGCTTTCTCTTGAAACTACTATAACTTGATTAATCTTTACAGATTTATTCTTAAGCTCTTCCCACTTTTCGGTTTGTACGGTTAATTTATAAGGTAACTCTTGCTGCAAATTAAAAAATAATTGCTCTCTTGTAATTTCTGCCGCAATAAAACGCATCGGTAAATCCGTTATGTCGTCTTCTGCATAAAGCCAAGGAGAAATTTTTGCTTTACCTGTTATATATTCAAGTAATCCATCAATATTTTTGCCCGATAAAGCAGAGATAGGAAAAAGCAAGCTATCAGGATGATTTTCCGTTAAAAAAGCCTTAATGTCATCTAGATATTTTGATTCGATGTCTATTTTATTCAATAAAAATATCGGAACAATATTAAGTGAGCGAAGCTTATCTAAAATATCGTGCATTACATCATCAAACGGTTTTAAACTATCGATAATTAACATTACTAAATCCGCACTATGCAAACTAGACCACGCACATCTGACCATCGCCTTCTCAAGCGTTCCTTTCGGCTCAAATATACCGGGCGTATCGTATAAAATTACCTGCGTATCTTTTAAGGTAATAATACCGGTAATAATTGACCTAGTAGTTTGAACTTTTGGGGTAACGATTGAAAGCTTCTCACCGATTATTCTGTTTAGTAAAGTCGACTTCCCGCTATTTGGTCGCCCTATTATACAGACAGATATAGTTTTTTGAGCTTGATTAATCATTTTTAAGTCTATGTAATAAGCTTCGTGCTGCGTTTTTTTCGGCTTCTTTTATAGAGTATCCTGTACCTGTTTGTTCATAATCTTTTACTTTCACAAGCACCGTAAAAGTTGATGAATGGGCTGCCCCTTCTCTTTTTATCAGACGGTATATAGGTAGGTGATGGCTACTCGCTTGAGCCCATTCTTGTAAAGCAGTTTTTGGATCATAATCCGTTAAATTCTGAATTTTTATAAATTCTGCCCATAATTTACCGATAATATTACGGGTTGTTTCAATATTACTATCAAGATATATAGCTGCAATTAAAGCTTCCGTAGCATTTTCTATATTATTAGGATTATCACGCCCGCCTGCTACTTCTTCACCATGAGTCATAATTATATAATCTTTTAAAGTGAGCTTGGTCCCAACCACACATATTGTTTCTTTGCAAACTAAATATGATCTAATTTTAGCTAAATTTCCCTCATTATAATTTGCAAAATTCTTAAATAAAATTTCCGTGACTACTAAATTTAATACAGCATCACCTAGGAACTCTAATCGTTCATAATCTTTATCATCCTTATACTCATGATGTTGTCTTAAAGACGGATGACTCAACGCTTCTATTAAAAGCTCTTTATTTTTGAAACTATAGCCTAGTAATTTTTCTAACTTCTCAAATGCTACCATTACTCATCCGTGTTATAAAGATTTCTGAAAATTCGATTTAACCTAACAGATTCAATCCATGGCTTTAACTTTAGTACTAGATTAATAACTCCTATATCATTATCCCACCAAGTTATTTTTGTTGAAAACCAAATAAATTGTGCTTTAGCAATAAAATTTTCAAACGGTACAAATCCAAGATTTACTCTACTATCATTTGACTGATCTCTATTATCCCCTAAAAAGAAATATTTTCCTTCAGGTACATAAAAAACATCCGTGTTACCGTATCTATCATTATATATAACGCCAAAAATAGGAGCAAGCTTATAAGAAAAATATGTTTTACCGTTTGGCAAAGTTTCTTTAAACTTCAAATATTTTATTCCCTCTTCGCTTATATAAGTTCCAACTTCCGTGCGTTCTATTTTTTTATCGTTAATATATATTACGTCATCAATCAATTGAATTTTATCGCCGGGTAGCCCTATTAAACGCTTTATATATCTAACATTCATATCGTTAGGCGGACGAAAAACTACAATATCGCCACACTCCGGTTCACAAGCAAATATTCGTCCTTTAAAAAGACGAATAAAATCGAAAAAAGATAAAGAATAATTACTATAACCATAACTATATTTCGTAGAAAATATATAGTCATTCTCAAGTATGGTTGCTTTCATAGAACCGGTCGGAACGGTAAACGGCTCCATAATAAGTATTCTAATAAGTAAAGCGATACATATTACAAAAGCAAAAGACCCCCACTCTTGCTTAGCTGTTTTATTAGTCTTTGATTTTGTATTATCTGTTTGCATAATCTCTTAATTATTTTAAAATATTTGTACGTGGCTTGAAAAACCTGTTCGGTGTCATCCCGTGGCTTGACCACGGGATCCAGAAAAATAACTAAAAATACTAATAATATTAGTATTTTTAACTAGACCCCGTGGTCAAGCCACGGTATGACATAGAAAAGTACTGGATTCCCGCCGTTGCTGGAATGACATCTTGATGAACGTTCATATAGCACTGGACCACCCCTTTATCCTTTCCTCAATCTCGCTTCTAAAATGGCGTATCAGTCCTTGGATCGGCCAAGCTGCCGCATCACCTAAGGCACAAATAGTATGCCCCTCTATTTCTTTTGTAACGTTAAGGAGTTCGTCTATCTCGGATTTTTGGGCATTACCTTTAACTAGCCGCATCATAACTCGCCACATCCAGCCCGTACCTTCACGGCAGGGAGTACATTGCCCACATGATTCGTGCATATAAAATTTACTAAGCCTTGCTATTGCATAAATAATGTCAGTAGATTTATCCATAACTATAATACCACCTGTACCAAGTCCGGAACCTGCGGTTCTTAAACTATCAAAATCCATATCCACTTCACATAATGACTTAGGAAGTAAAGGCACCGAAGAACCACCCGGAATTATAGCTTTAAGATTATCCCAACCGCCTCGAACACCGCCGGCATATTTCTCAATCAATTCTTTTAACGAAATTCCCATTGCCTCTTCAACATTGCAAGGCTTATTAACATGCCCCGATATGCAAAAAATCTTAGTACCGGTATTGTTAGACTTACCGATAGAAGCAAACCAATTAGCTCCTCGTCTTAAAATGGTCGGCACTACTGCAATAGACTCAACATTATTTATAGTAGTCGGGCAGCCATATAGCCCAAATCCGGCAGGAAAAGGCGGCTTTAAACGAGGCATGCCTTTTTTACCCTCTAAGCTTTCAAGTAATGCAGTTTCCTCACCGCAAATATAAGCCCCCGCCCCACGATGTAAATAAATATTACAATCGAAGCTAGATCCACAAGCATTCTTTCCTATTAATCCTTCTTTATAGGCTTCATCTAATGCACGCTGAATATTAGAGGCTTCATTATAAAACTCACCTCTAATATAGATGTAGCAATCATTTGCTCCTATCGCAAAGCTTGCAAGCAAACAGCCTTCTATTAATTTGTGCGGCTCAAACCTTAATATATCACGGTCTTTGCAAGTACCTGGCTCAGACTCGTCGGCATTTACTACTAAATAGCAAGGCTTCTCTGAATTTTTGGGCATAAACGACCATTTCATGCCTGTAGAAAACCCGGCACCGCCTCGCCCTCTAAGTCCTGATTTCTTGACCTCTTCAATAATAAACTCTCTACCTTTATCAAGCAAAGCTTTAGTATTATCCCAATCGCCTCGTTTCTTGCTAGATTTCAAATCATGGCTTTGCTGCCCATGTAGGTTAGTAAAAATTCTGTCTTCTTCTTTTAGCATAAACTATTCTCGTTATGGCTTAAAAACGTCATTGAGAGGAAAAATTGAAAATTTTGACGAAGCAATCTCGTGCCAAAATCCTGAGATTGCCAAGCAGCCTACGGCTGCTCGCAATGACGACTTAGGTATCCACACAGGCGATGCTCGCTTGCAATGACGATTTTTTACCTTTCTATTACTTTTTTATTAAACTTTCTATTAGCAAACATTGTAAGTATCGGAGCGGAGATAAAAATTGATGAATAAGTACCGGCTATTATCCCAAAAAATACAAGGACGCTAAAACTACGGATTGCCTCACCGCCAAAAAGAATAAGGGCTAAATTGGCAAGTAGTGTAGTAATTACCGTTAAAATAGTTCTTGATAAAGTCTCATTGATACTTAAATTTATAATTTCCGTGATATTTTTTTTATGATATTTACGTAAATTTTCTCTAATCCTATCATATATTACTACCGAATCATTAACGGAATAACCTATAATAGTTAACACTGCGGCAATAGTGCTTAAGTTAAAATCAAGCTTTGTCATACTCATAAACCCAAGAGCGAGTATTACGTCATGCACTAAGGCGATAAGTATACCAAGACCGAAATACCACTCAAAACGCACCCAAATATAAACCATAATAGCTAAGAAAGAGAATAGCATCGCCATAGCCCCCGCTTCTATTAGCTGCCTACCGACTTGCGGACCGACAAAATCTACCTTACGATATTCAAACTTATACGGAAAATTACTTTGCAAAGATGCTTTAATTAACTCAATATTTTTCATGAGATTTTCTTCGCTACTACTACCGAATCTAATCGATAAATCACGCTCACTACCAAAATTCTGTAAGACTACCTCGCCTATTCCAAGCTCACCTAGAACCCCCCGCATTTTTGGCAAATCAGGAGCTTGATCAAGCCTTACTTCAATAACTATACCGCCGGCAAAATCAATACCGAAATTAAATTTATATATACCGATCCAAATAAAGCTAATGAGTGATAAAATAATTGAGAAAGTGTAACTGACTTTTTTAAAGTTCATAAAATCAAAATCGATTTTATTAGGCAAAAGTCTTAAAGGATAAATTTGCATTATTAATATTTCGTTGAATAAAAGTTATATACTGCTTGTATTTCAAGAACCATCATTTTATTTTGAGAGGTGAGTACCCGCAGCCTATACTTAATAGGTGAGGATGCGAATCCTTGATAAAATGAAAGAACAATTCTTGAAAGATAAGTAGTATATTTGTATTATATAGTAAATTCAAAAAGGTTAAACGATTTTTTATGTCAGAAGTAGTAGTAAAAGAACAATTAGAGCAATATATAAGCAAAATAGAAAGATTAGAACAAGAAAAAGCTGATTTATCTCAAGAAGTAAAAGATATTTTCCAAGATGCTTCTTCACATGGATTTGATGTTAAAGCTATGAAATCTATATTAAAACTAAAGAAATTGGATAAAGATAAACTTGCCGAGCAGGATGCTATGCTTGAACTTTATAGAGATACTTTAGGGATTTGATATACTCGCTGAATTTGAAAAATTGGCTACGTCATCCTACAAGAGCTGCGGTTCTCACGTATTAAGTATACGCTGCGGTCCTCGGCTTACAGTCTCCTTGCTCTTTTCCAAATTGAACTTCGTATACCAATGCTTCATTTTACTTCAGAATATACACCATATAAGAGGAAAGTATAGAGTTGTTACTAAGTTGCCTATGTCATTCCTGCAAAAGCGGGAATGATATAAAACGATCCATGCAACAACACCGGCTCGATCGTGGATTCCAGTTTAAAATACTAAAATTATTAGTATTTTTTATTGTTTTCTGGATACCGTGGTCAAGCCACGGTATGACAACCATTATACTTAAGCTTTTGCTGCTTTGGTTTTAGCAATAGGGATATGTCTCTCTTTAATTCTAGCCGACTTACCGCTTCTTTGTCTTAAATAGTAGAGTTTAGCACGACGAACTACCCCGTATTTTACTACATCAATAGAGTGTACTATCGGCGAGTAAGTCATAAAGCGTCTTTCGACACCTTCACCATGGCTAATTTTACGTACTAAGAAAGATGAAGTAATACCGCGATTTCTTTTTGCGATAACTACACCTTTATAAGCTTGAAATCTTTCCGTTAATTTTTCCTTACCGTCTTTTTCAATCGATCTATCAATAATTTTAACAGTTACCTTAACTGTATCGCCGGCTTCAAAATCAGGAATTTTTTTATTTGCAGTAAGCTTTGAAATATTTTCCTGTTCAAAGCGGTCAATAATATTCATTTTTTTAACTCCTTAACTCTATAAATCTTTAAGTAACTCCGGACGGCGTAATTTAGTAATCATACGTGATTGCTCTTTTTTCCACTCATTAATTAGCCTGTGGTTACCAGATAATAAAACACTCGGTACAGCTCGATAATGCCAAATTTCAGGTCTTGTATATAGACCGCATTCAAGCCCACCCTTAAATTCCCCGTCTTCTTCAAAAGACTCAGAAGATAAGGTATTTTGGTTCATTAAAACACCTGGCAGTAGTCTAATTAAGCAATCGAGAATGGTGAGGGTAGGTATTTCTCCTCCGGATAAAATGTAGTCGCCTACACTAATTTCTTTAACATTATACTCTTCAATTACACGTTCGTCAATCCCTTCGTAACGTCCACATAAGAATATAAGGTTTTTATTTTTTAACATCTCCTTAGCAAAGCTTTGAGTAAAGACTCTACCGCGAGGTGAAGGATAGTAAATTTCAGCATTAGGATTTAAAGAAAGGGCATGATCTATACTACTGCCTAAAACATCAGGACGCATTATAAGCCCGTCACCACCGCCATAAGCTTCATCATCGACATTTTTATGCTTAGTTAGACCGAAATCCCGAATATTGATAACATTATATGACCAAATATTTTTATGCAGGGCTTGCCCGGCTAAAGAATACCCCAGAGTCCCAGGGAACATTTCAGGAAAAACTGTTAAGATTGTAGCATGAAGTATAAACATACGTTTAAAATATTAAACAGTACCAATTAACGCAATAAAATTATAATTTAATTATTTACCCCACCCCCCTGTCCTATAATCTTCTTTTCTTTGTTTTTTAGCAGCAGTTGTTGCACCGCTCCTAAATGCTTCAGCTTTTTGTTGATTCGTTTTATGAGCTTGATCACTTTGAAATTTTTGAAATTCTGCTTTCTTAGTGCTTCTATATAACGACTTTTTATTTTCTCTAAGCGTCTCATAGCATCTTTATCTAAACTAATACCTGCTTCTTTTGCTTGCTGCTCTATTTTTAATGCTGTCTTATAACCTGCTGCTGCGTTTTTAGCTATAACTTGCTTCTGCATAAAATTCACTCTAGAATCTTTCTTCATTGCATCATTATATGGATTTATCTTATTATTTTTAATATCCTTTATTTGTTTTTCTGCTTTCTTTTTATCAAAATCTTCCGGCATAACTTCCCTCAAAATTTAAGTTAAAAATATATCTATAGTTGTATATATTTTATTTCAAAAAAAGTTAATAAAGAAAAATAGAGGTAGAAGTAATTAAAAATTAACCAATTTGTGTTATAAAAACTTCATCACTTCCTCAGCGATGATTAGCTCTTCGTTTGTTGGCACAGCAAAAACTTTAACCTTACTATCAGATGTACTTATTAGATGCTCGTTTTTTTGGTTTTTTGTATCATCTATTTTAATGCCTAGCCATAAAAGTTTTTCGGTAATCATTTCACGTATTACAGGAGAATTCTGTCCGACACCGGCAGTAAAAATTAGACAATCAAGCCCCTCAAGGACAGCAATTAACTTACCTATTTCAAGTACAATGCGATACACGAATAAATCTATAGCAAATTTAGCATCAGGTGAGTTACTGGCAAGCAAAGTACGCATATCAGAGCTTTCACCGGACATACCGAGTAATCCTGATTTCTTATATAGTAACTCAGTTACTTCTTTCGTAATCATTTTCTCATGGTCGATAAGATATAACACTACTCTAGGATCAAGGTTGCCTGTCCTTGTACCCATCATAACACCATCAAGTACGCTAAAGCCCATGGAACTTGTTAGACTAAGACCATTTTTAATAGCACATAGACTACTACCGCTTCCTAAGTGAGCTATAATAGTCTTTGTAGGTAAATCTTCCTTTGTCATTTCTTTAAAATGGCTGCTAACATATTTATATGATAACCCATGAAAACCGTAACGAATTATCCCTTTATCATAATATTTTTTCGGTAAACCGAAAGCTTTTGTAATAGGCGGATTGGTAAAATGAAACGACGTATCAAAACATGCTATATGCGAGATTTCTTTATATTTTTGAAGAAATAAACCCAGTACCTGCAAATTATAAGGTTGATGCAAAGGGCTTAGAGGTATTAATACTGTCAAATCTTCACTAACTTTTTCATTAACAATAACCGGTTTATTAAAATTTTTCCCGCCATGGACAATACGGTGACCGGTTGCAATTAAATTGAGATTCTCTTGTTTTTTCCACCAATCTTCAAAAAGTTCAATCATCATTTCAATAGCATCTTTAATATCGGTAGCAGATTCCTGTTTTTTATTTATATGAAATAATATTTTATTGTCGTTCTTTTCTAAAAAAATATTATAAATTTTATCCTTAACTTTTTTATTCTGAATTTTAAAAATAGAAATTTTTAAACTAGATGAGCCGGCATTAGCTATTAAAATAACATCTTTCATATTATTTACCTGCTTGGATATGTAGCTTTGCCTTAGTGTGATTATAGATAAATGAAGCAAGTACACAGGAAATAACACGCATATCCATGGGATCGGCTCTACTTGTTAAAATAATAGGCACACGGGCTCCAAGAACGATACCCGCCATAACCGCTTGACCCAAATATTTTAGCTGCTTTGCAAGCATATTGCCTGATTCAAGATCAGGTACTACTAATATATCGGCATTTCCTGAAACCGAAGAACTAATACCTTTTGCTTCTGCAGCAAATAAAGATATAGCATTATCAAACGCAAGCGGTCCATCAACTATAGCATTCGTAATTTGCCCTCGATCTGCCATTTTCGATAAAGCGGCCGCATCAAGGGTGGTAGGGATTGCAGAGGTTACCGTCTCAACTGCTGACAATACCGCAACTCTAACCTGCTTATCTTCTTTGATCATATGCATTAAATCAATAGCATTCTGCACTATATCACGCTTATCTTCTAGAGTAGGACGAATATTAATAGCAGCATCAGTAATAATAAAAGGCTTTGGGAACGTTGCAACTGCCATTAAAAAAGCATGGCTTATACGGCGTTCGGTACGTAGTCCATTCTCCTTATGAACTACTGCAGACATAAGCTCATCAGTATGAAGCGCCCCTTTCATAATAGCCTCAACTTCTCTTTTCTTCGCAAGCTCTACGGCTTTTTTTGCTGCTTCGTGGCTATGCTCAACGTTAATTACTTGATAATCCTCAAGATCGACATTATTAACTTTTGCTACTGATTCAATTTTATGTTGCGGACCAATCAAGACCGGTTTTATTACATTAAATTGTGCCGCTCTAACTGCACCGAGTAATGATTCTTTATCGATTGGATGAACTACTGCAGTTTTAACAGGCTTAAAGCCGTCGGCTCTAAGTAATAGATCAATGAAATGCTTTGCTGCTTCATCAAAGTCAGGATCGTTGATTTCTTTTGGAGGAGTATAAGTAGTACCTAATTTCTTAGCTAGAATTGCATCTAAAAAAGTCTCGTTTATTATATGTTGTTTCTTCATAAACCCCTTAATAAATTAATCACTAACTTAATTAGATAATATATAAGTTAATTAATAAAGGGAAAACTAGTTATTGTTTTTAGTGGAAATTTCTTAAGTGCCATTAACGCAACAGTGTATATCGATGTCATCCTGTGGAGGCTTCCTACATGGATCGATTTTTCCATCATTGCGAGGAAATTGCATAGCAATTGACGAAGCAATCTCAGGAGTTTGTTATTATTTCATGAGATTGCCACGCAGCCTACGGCTGCTCGCAATGACGGCTCGGTACCTCCGAAAGCAATGCCTACTTCATATTTCTTAAATGATCTTCTAATTTTCTTAGTTTTCTGCCTTCATTTACTATAGGTTTTACATATTTTTCCATTTTGGCATTTTCCCTATATTTATTAATCTGATCAATCTGAGCATTGACTTCATCGGTAATAGCTTGTTTTCTATCCTCTATTTTATTTAATACTTCAGTACTATATTCATAATTTTTAACATCAGCATTAAAGTTATTAAGCTCTTCCGTAATCTTTGCGTCTACTTCAGGTCCCTGCTCAGTATCTTTGATCTTTTGTGCTATTAATGCCGGCATTTCCTCAATGTTGATATCATCTCTTTTGAAATGATCTTTAAGCTCTTTATAAGTTTGTTCTAAATTTCCTTCAGCTTTCTCGTGCATAATATCATAATGCTCTTGGCGACGAGTATATCTATCTCCTTCTATAAATTCTGCATGTTTTCTATGGGCGTTATCTATCATATCTCGCATCTGAGAATCAGTAGCTTTCTCACGCATAAATCTGTCGCCCATCATTACCGGTTCACCTTCCTCGAATAACCTACCACGCACCTCATGAATAAGCTTTCTTTGAGCTAATTCTTGATAATATTCTACATCACTCTGTCTACCTGCTTTTTCTAGTCTTGCTAGATATTCCGGTGATAATATATCTGCTTGAGCAGCTAACGTTTCCTTATTAATATGCATTTGGAGTTCTTCACGTTCCCGTGCTTTTTCATTATCTTTTAATTTTTCGCTATAAGTTCTAAGCCTTGGATCGTTATATTCAAAATCATGCCATTCGGCACTGGTTAGATTACCCTCATAAGCATCACGTAAATCTTTACCGACTATTGCAGTTAAAGCTCCTCTTTTTATTCCCGTATAACCGGCATAGAGTTTTTCACCTATACCTACACGCCTTTCTTCTTTTAATTTACGTTTTGTATCAACACGATGCTCCATCTCTTGCCAACTTCTAAGCGGTTTTATATTTTTACCGAACAGACCGACACCTCGCCCTGACATTTCTTGGTGAGCATATTTATAAGCATCTTGATAATCTTTAGTAAAGTTCGCATCGCTAGCGAGTTCACGTAAGTTAGCATCTTTTAATGACTTATCAAGCTCTCTTTTTTGTTCTTCACTTAAAGCGGCGTAATCTTTCACTCCATATTTATTTGCAGCAATTTTATCTCGAAGCTGAGTAAATTTCATTTTCGATAGTTCTTTTGCTTTTAATTCATTCCCTTTAGGTAAATTCTTTAACAATCCTGAAATACCGTTTTCATAATCAGTAATAGCATTCATTTTTACATCTTTAGAATCTATACCGTATTTTCTCTTAACCTCATTTTGTACGGCTTTATTTGCCGAAGAACCAAGAGCTTGCTTTTCAAGCCTTCCCATCATCATACCTTCAAATTTCTCGGCAAAGAACATACTAGTTTCTTCTAACTTTGCACTTACACGGGTAGTTACAGGTGCACTTACCGTCTTAGCTACATAACTTAATGGTCTATTCATTTGCTTCGCTGCAGATTCATAAGATTGCTGATTAACTTTTTGTATGTCTGTTAAATTACCTGAAGTACCGGCAATAAATTGTGCCGTCGATATAGCAGTATCGTTAAATTTACTTAGCAAATAAATAGACACAAAAATTAGTAATATCCCATCTAGTTGGACAAATTTCCCGTTTATAAAATTACTAATCCTTTTTGCATCTTTAACTAAATCTAAAAACGGTAATTCAATATAGCGTTCATCTATACACTCATACGCAGCACAATGCTTACATTTATCAGGGTCATTCTTACAAGAATCATCTACTATTATATGATCTTCGGGAACTAATATCTTTGCTTTGTGGAAATTATTTATACCTCCTTTCATTGGTACAGGGAACCACCAATAAAATATTGAATTACCAAGACTTGGATCTATATCCTCAAGAAAACCACCGAATATTTCATTTATTGGACCTAAATTAGGAAAATCATGTTTACATACCCCAAAACCAAGAGTTGAATATATTTCGGTTCTGATGATCATTGAAATAAAAGCGATACCGGCAAATAAAATTATAGGCTGTAATGCATATGATATTAATTGTCTTAACCAATTCTCAAATAACGAACGAGTTATATTAAACAACATGAAACAAATAAATATCGGTCCCATAATTATAATCATACCGATAGTTATAAGAGCGGTTAGATAGATAATAGTAGCTTTAAATATAAGAAAGAAAATAAAATATAGGGCTATTAAATATAAAATGATATATATAAAACCAAGCCAATCAACAAATAGTAAAGAAAATAATTTAGATAAAGTTTGAGGAGAAATAAGTAACCCCAGCAAACTTTGAGAACCGGGACCGGTAGCCGCAGCTTCATTAATTATTTGCAGTATTTGCTGAACCCCGTCAATAAAAAATACGAATAAATAATCATGAAAAAATGTCCAAGCTTTATCCGTACTTAATAATATTGAGACTATACTAACTTTTAATATTCTAACTATAAGTTCGACATGAGTAAGGTTTATATTACCTATTAAAAAGGAAAAGCCCGTAAACATTATATATAGAGTTAAAATAGACGAGACACTCATCCTATAACCCGGCGTATCAATTATTTGTTGATAAGTTTTCTTTATAATCCCATCCTTACCAAATAATACCCCTTTTATTAAATCCGTTAAAAATTGTAGCGGATCTGGTCTTGTATCACTAACTCCGGACTTGATTACTAATCTATATTGCCCGCTATTATCATCATAAAATTTATCTATAATCTTAAAATAAAGAGGAGATTGAGCATATTTTGACTTATCTTCACCTTTATATTGATAATTTATTCCCCCTGCTGGCAAGAATTGTCCTGTACTACTAATACTATAAAATTCATAGCCTACACTCGAAGTAAGCTCTCCTAAATGCTGAGTTATACCTTGCGGTTTACGCTGTGAATCCGGTGAAATATTGGGATCGGTATTTTTAGCGGCAATAAGAAAATAAAGCCCGACCCCGTCTGTCATTATACATGGAGGATTACTAATCATTGCGTCATTTTGATTTGCGGGATTAGGAGTACACATATCAAGTCTAGCATTATCCCAAAAAGTACACGGTTGTAGCTTAACGCAAAAAGCAGCCAAAGTAGTTGTGTTATTTTTCTGACCGTACCACGGACACCATGCAGATAACTGACCTGAAGTATTTTTATCACCAAGTATATAACTCCACGGTCTTACCATAACGGTTAAAGGATAACCATTTACTTTATAAGCACTATCACGCCATGGTGCTACCTGATCACCTTCCTGTCTTGAAATAATTTCTTCCGGATTATATCTAGAAGAGACATTGAATTTGATAAAACCGAAATCATCAGGGTCAATACAAGTATCGCCGGTACAACCGGAAAGCAGTAATAACGATGATATTAATAATGTAATAAAAATATTTTTGTTCATTTATTTTAAGTTATTTTTATATAGCGTCATTGCGAACGACCGTAGGGAGTGCAGCAATCTCATGACACAGTACGAAATTCCTGAGATTGCCTCGTCAAATTACTTCGTAATTTTCCTCGCAATGACGGCGAAAATATTTACAATTATTCTTTCCTCTCTCCTTCCTCTTTCTTCGGTACATCATTACGCTCGGCAAGGAATTTATTTGTATGCTCACCTCCTTCCGGTTTTCTAGCTTTATAATTTTGATCCATTATCTTGTCTTTGAAAACTCTAGCCGGAGCCATTGCAGCCTTTTTAATCGGTTTTGTTACCGAACCTATATCCTGCATAACGGCTCCCACAGGATCAGAACGTTCTTGATAATTTCCTGATATTCGTGCCGGTGTAACATTTGTAAGCATTCCGACTACTATATTTACAAAAGTTACTAAACCATATGACATCAAGCAATATGAATAAAATAATAAAGCCGTAGTAAATAATACTAAGAAAGTATTAGCGTTATTCGTTAGAATATTCGAGCTACTAATTTCCGGTACATCCGGTACATAGAAAGGTATTCCTGGCAAGAACGGTAATGTAAAAGAGAAATTAATCGGAATACCAAGATTTGTTAAATCAAGCCCTATTTTTATTGGTATCAGAGTATCCCAACAGGCTCTAACTACTACTTTTAAAAGCTGCTCAGATAAAACCTGATCTATCAATAAAAAGAAAATCAATAATATTGTCGGCTGCACTACATAGCTAAGCAATGTCGATATCCAATTATCAAATAAACTTTTAGTTTTTTCAAATAACATTAATATTATGAAAAACGGTGCTAATGAAATCATAACAGTTAGCCCTATGAATGCAATAACATAGCCTATTATAACTTCTAAAATAGCTCTAAAATAAGTAATAAGTGAATAAATGGTTATAATAGCGATAAATGCTAAACCATTATGTATTTGTAATAATTCAATAAATAGTAATCCCCAAATCCTACCGTTAGTATATTTATCAAATATAGGATCAATAAAACCAAAAATATTAGCTCTAGAGCTTGTAGCACCTACTACGTTAGTTACAAAGAAATCAATACCGTTAGTAAATGCACTAAAGAAGTATGTATTAAAAAAGCTCCAACTTTCTTCTCTAATTAAAAAAGCTACTATAGCTATTTTGCATATACGTGTTATTACTTCTACGGCAGTTAATTTTAATGCTCCCGCAACGAACATTAGCCCAAATATAGTAACATAAAGGGTTAATGCAGCTTTAGCTATATTCTGCACTGCAGAATTTTTAACTAACTTAATATAAAAGTTTTGACTAAAAGTTCTAAACTGATCGGTAATAGGTTTAATAGCACCGTTATATATTATATCAGAAAACCAAGTTGTACCGGTATAATTAGCATAATTTACACTAACCACCCCTTGTATATTACTATTAGGATTTACCACCCTTAACCATAAATATCCATCTTGCGGTACATCAGCCGCAAAGTTATAATCTACCGGCGTACCACGAACAGATGGATCAGGTAACGTACCATCAGATGTTATTAAATATTCTAAACTTATATTTTGCTGATCACCCGGACTAATTGAATTTGTCCCGTTACCTATTTCAACAATCATCGAATAACGACCGAAATATAAAAAATTAGCTGACCAATCATTCTTATTTATATAATCTACAAAATTAGCATAATTTGAAAAATTTCGGCTCCAATCACTCATTAAAACCGAATTACTAAACATGTTATTAACTTGCCAATCGCTAGTAAAATCCATAGTACCACCGCTAGTGGCTTGATAATATATAAAGCTACTTTGAGTGCTGCCTGAATTTACAAAACTCTGATCTCGTCTCTTAATAACCTGCCCGCCTACTTTAATTATCATCCCTCTACCTTGATCGTAATAGCAAGCAGGGCTAGTATTTATACCGGCATTAGCAGGACAAGAATTAATTAAGCCCATGAAATTCTGTACCGCTCCCGTTATCATAGGTTTGCCGACTAATGCTTCGTTACTATTTATACTTTTATATTTTGTAGCTGAGCCAGTACCGCTACACCCGCTTGGTTTATCAGGATCTCTTGAAGCATCTATAAGATCACATACCTCCTTTGCAGATGAGTAAATTATTCTATTATCAAAATTTCCAAGGTTACTTTGAGTATAAAGTGCAGAAGCAGCAAATATTGAACTATCAAGTTCCTGCGTTAAAATATTATCTAGAGTATTAGGGCTAAAAAAATTATCTTTACCAACTAAACTAATATTTACTACATCGCCGGCCTTAACTTCAATTCTCGAATTACCGTTAGAATAGTTAAAATATTTAACAGAATCAGACATTTTAGTAAATGAAAGTGCATCAAGGTCTTTATCAGGCGGTATAGCCCCAGGTGTTGCACTGTTATTGTCCGTAACAAAACGAGGAAATCCTAAAGCTTCAAACTTTGATTCAGCATATTTATAAGTTTTAATGAAAACTTGCGGCGTACTAAACCTTGGATCAATTCTATATAATACTAGATATTTTCTAGGTTCAGGAGTAATACCTGAAGTAGACCAGTTTATTTTTAACAATTTACCTTTCTCAACAGTATTACCTGTTGATTGCCAAGTTCCGGCTGTAGATAAACTAATTCCTATATTACCCTCTTTAAAACTTGTAAATTCAGGCACTTCTAAACAACCGAATAAGCTTTTTAACCCACCAAAACTGGTTGACATCCATGAAAAAGCATCATCAGCTTTAGCTGGCATCGCCATAAACAAAACTAATAAAACTAAACTCTTAAGAATTTTCATAATTTTAAATTGTTATCCAACACGTCATACCGTGGTTTTTATTTTTTGTCATTGCGAGCGACCAAAGACATTGTTGCATGGCTCAATTTCACCTCTGTCATCCCGTGGCTTGACCACGGGATCCAGTTAAAAATACTAAAATTATTAGTATTTTTATTGTTTTTATGGACCCCGTGGTCAAGCCACGGGGTGACACAGTGGGTTTTACCGGTCCACGCAACAATGACTCCTCGCAATGACGATTTTCGATTCACCCCCTATCCCCGTGCTTCAGGCTGCGGCGGTCCTTCATTTGTCTTCTCGCCCCCTTCTTTTGGCGTATTTTTCCTATTTTTCTCAGCCTGGTCTAATGTCTTATTGCGTTGTTTTAATCGTGCTTCCGCTCTGCCGGTAATACCTTGTCTTGTTTTATCATCCATTCCTATTGGACTTAATGCTTTTTGTCCTGCATCATGAGACATTCTACCACCAATTTCAGTAGCCGAAGGTCCAGCGGCACTAGTTAATTTTGCTACCATACGCCCTGAAAATTCGACATAACCATACATACCATAAGCAATAATAACTAGAGCTACGATATTTTGCATATTTACTCCCATCATACCCGACATATAATCCATTCCCCAAGGGGCAAACCAATTAATACAGAAGATAGGTACATTCAGCAATACAATAGGTAAAATAGTACCGATAAACGGAATTTTTATCGGTAAAGCACATTTCCAACAAACGCTATAACCTAAAACAAAATCTAGATAAATGGTAAATAGCTGGGTTAGCACTATAATACCTGCCATCATAACTACCGGTTCTATCATATAGCGGATCGTAAACCTCACCCAATTATCAAATAAATACCTAGTAAAATCAAATAATAAGAAACTAATAAATAAAGGGGCTATACCGATTAATATACAAGTTGCCATAAATGCCATAATATAAACGGCAACAGCTCTAAGTGCCGTAATAATTACTATACCAACCGCAATAAAAGTAATTATAAAATATATAATACCGCTAAGCCCAAGAGAAAGAAGTGAAAGTAATTGAGCGATAAAGGTTTGACTAAAAAATATTTTACTCATTACGGTATCTAAAAACATAAAAGGATTAGAAATTTTACTATTAGGATCAATAGAAGTAAATAAGCTATATCCACTCATATTAGCAATAATTGCGTCTGAAAAATTGGTAATTGCATCAAAAAGATAGTTATTGAAAAATTCAAAAGTATTACCGTTCATAAGTCCGCTAACTATCCCGATTTTTGCTATTCTAATTACTAGCTCTTTTTGGTTTATCTTAGCAAAACCAAGCAAGAACATTGCTCCGTAAGTCATCACATACAGAATTAAAATTGCTTTAATATAGGTAAAAAAGTTAGTACAGGATACGCTATCGCTAGGTTTATGACATACCATATTTTCAAAAATAGAAGTAGCAGCCCCTTGCACTTTAGTTTTAAATAAATGAAGTAACGGATTCATTACTTTAATAGCAAAACTTCCTACTGTTAAGGATGTTGAGAAATGTACTTTATAGCTACCTTCACTATCTTTATAGTCCCTTAAATTATTATTAGGATCATTTAGAATTTTCATCCATATATAACCCGCCTCATTCGCGTTAAAGTTATATTTACCTTCACTATTAACGTTAATTCCTTGAGGTGAATAGGTTTTACCGCTAGTATTCGGGTTTTCCGAAAGCTTTACTATTATGTATTGCACTCGCCCCCGATCATCAAAAGTATCGTTAAAACTATTACCGTTCTCTCTATAACATTTAGTCTGTTTAATATTTAGAACATATCCTCCCGTATTCTTACTAGCATCTTGTGAGGTGGGAGACCAAAGCCTATATTGTAAATAGCTTTTTTCAGTATTGCTATTAAAAGGTATATTATATATAACTTTATATAAATATTTACCGTCTTTATCTTTATAGTCAGCCGGTTGATCTGTATCTGCAACAAACTTAGCAAATTCTAGCTTAGAAGGCAGAGCTTGACTTACAGAACCCGCATCATTCATTTGATATATTAGTCCGGTTGGTCCTTTGCCTCCTTTACCATCCGCCGTATACCAAAATCTTCGATTCTTTTGAAAATCTCCATCCTTACATATTCCTGAAGTACAATTTACACCTCCAATATAATCTTTATCTTTTGGGTTACGATCGCTAACACTATCAGGACATCGATCATTTGGAGAAATATTAGCATTATTAGAACATTGAAGAGCTGAATAGTCGATAAATAATTTACCTATGTCGTCAGACCACGAAAATGTAAAACTCCCATCATCTAGGTAGTTTTCTGGTGCTGGGCTAGTTATATTAGCCCAAGCTGGACATTTCTCTTTACATTCTGGTATCTTATCACAATTAGTATTACAGCCGAGTGCTCCCCAGTCGCAACCTATTTGCTCAAACCAGCTAGGACACCTCCATGTGACTTTACAATTCCAATATTTTTCTTTTAACTCACAAGCACTGACATACTCACCTAAATAAAAAGAATATTTTCCACAAATCGGCTCGTAAGAAGTTTTGCCTTGGGAACAATTTTTCGTAACCTTAGTAACTTTAAAAGCATCTTCAACTGTCGCATCAGTATTAGCAAAATTAGGAGATACGGAAACTAAAACTCTATCATTAGCGTATAATTCGGCAATATTACGCCATTCATTATTTTTTGCATCCATTATTAGAGAGAGAGGCGGATTATTTGCATCGGTAATACGAGGAATCGGAATCATGTTACCTTTATCGTCTAAATTAGATTTACCAGGTCTTGTACTTTCAGTAAATTGTACATTATCTTTCGGTACATAAGCCAAACATAAACTAACCTGACCAACCACTTGTAAATTCACCGGTTGATTGTTTTCTACTAGCACCTGAGTATTTAACCATTCACCGTAACGATTAGGATCAGGAATAAGCTGAGTCGTGCCGTCGGGCAACATCTTAGAAGTGTTTACATAATTAGCATTAGCATTAAGAGTTATAGTACCGGTTATTGAATCCGATCCTCCTTTACCATCCAGAGCATATCTCATGTAGCAGCCGTCACCGACTTTTACTGCTCCTATCATACCAAGTGCTGCAAAAATAAAGCAAACTAACGTTGCTACTATAGCGAGTACTCCTAAAACTTTTAATAAGTTACTCTGCATATTCTATCATTTACCTCCACCCGAACCGCTTGCTAAATCAGCTAATCCTCCGCCTGCACCGCTTTCTGAATCCCCGCCTTGCTGCTCTCCCTCTTTACGCTTACCTCCAACATCCGGCTTATCTCCTACCGGCGGCTTACCTTGTGAAACCATGGCCGCATCCTTAAGGAAAGCTGCTCCTTTCTTTACTAAATCAACGATTTTAGTTGGACTTGCCGTTACTGCATCCATATTAGGACCGTTAGTTAAATCAGAAGCAAATCGCCCTATAGATTTAGAGAAATAATAAAAAATAACCGAAAATACTAATACGCACAAAAGTTCCGCTAAAATAGATACAACATCTCTAACAATTGATTTTATTGGGAAAAGTATCAATAAATGCTCTTCCCAACCTTCACCTGCATAATATTGTAACATTTTATATCCAAAACTTTCCTGACATTTATCTGCTCCACCGTTAGGTAGCCTTAACTCAAAAGTGCTAAATCTAATATCCCCTTTTTCATAATCATATCTAAGAAATTCGCAATTTTTAAATATTGCAGAATCATACATAGTTATTAATAAAGCTATAAAACCTGCTACTACTGCCGGCTGCAATGCACATGAAATACATACTTTTAACCACCCGTCAAAATAAGCTTTTGTACGAGTAAATAGAGCCATAGGAATGAATATAGGAGAAATATATGTCATAACGTAAATAGTAATCATGCAAACTAAATAATGCGTAATAAAATATAAAAGTATAGATAAAAATATTACAGAAAATACTAGACCTGCTGCAAGTATAATAACGTTTCCGGCCATAAAGAATCCAAACATAACGGTAAAAAATCTAAGTGCTCCTGCTTTACTTAAATCTTTCGGTCTGTCTTTTTTGCCATCAGGATCAAAATTAGGTATAGGTGTATTATTACCGCCGGGACCATTACCGACTGAATTCCCTAAAACTCCATTCGTATCTATATTATAAAGTAAATCCAAGCCAAGATAATAACCTATACGGCAATCAATCGCGTCCCATAAGCCGTAAAATTTATAACCGTCCTTATACTTTGAATTATCAAACTGACATAATCCTCTAGAACCTGCTGCATTAAAGACCATCTGTGCAAAGTCCGGTGCTGCTCCCGTCAAAAGAGGTAATCCATATTTTAACATACCGTTTTCTTTTGTCGGCTGACCGCCGCTAAAATCTAAAGGTCCAAGACCGATAGAAAAATAGGTAACAAATAAGAACTTTATTACAAAAAGAGCTATTTTTTCAGTACTTGCATATTCTTTATTTAGAACCATATTAAAGGCAAAAAACATAGTATAAAGAATTAATGCCGCACCTATAATCCTCTTTAAATAACCTTGAAACGTAGAAAAAGCTGCAAGATTAGTTATTCTAGAATTTTGATCTTGAGAGCTACAACCATTTCCGGCAAAAAATATTTTATTAAGCGTTTCGCTCAAACACTGAACTGCAAGACCGGAAAAATTAATTAACGATTGACTATAATTTGCTCCCGTATAGCAACTTTTTCCTATATTACAATTTTCATCATCAGACGGAGTAGGCGGCGGAGTAGCACTTAAAGATTTACATGCTACCGGCATCGGTCCTCTTGATGTAGGCATAACTAAACATAGATCATTATCCCATTTTTTAACCGTTAAAACGATATCCTTTAATACAGGATTTGCTCCAAGATCAGGATTATTATCAGTACTTAAATCACTAATTTTCTTAGAGTCCCCTTCATTTAAATTATATATGGTGCAAGGGCTACTACTACCTTCTATATTTTTAAAACAAAACGTTATACTAGACGCAGCTGAGTTACAATTACCTCTCAGATCTTTCATATCAATATTACGAATTATATAGCCATATGCCGTGTCCGTTTCTAAATACCCATCTGAAGTAGTCGGTAAACTAGAACATGATTCTCCAAAGCCGGCAAAGCTAGCTAAGCTTACAGACGCTATACAAACTATAATAAATATCTTTAAGGTTTTAAGAGTTTTCATTAGAACTATTATCTTTTTTTTCTGTTACTACGCCGCTTTTTACTAACTCATCCCATGTTTTTTCAGCATTTGCACGTCGTTCTGATACTTCTCCTCCTTCTTGTTCTCTTACTCTTCCTCCTCCGCTTGCTACTAGTTCACTCCATGCTGTTTCTACTTTTACACGTTTATCCCGAATCTCTGCATTTTCCCGTATTTGCTTTACTCCCGTCGGATTTTCATGTTCCTTTAAGTTAAAACTATAATCAATTACTCCTGAACCCCTACTTGTACTGTCAACTTTTTCTTGCGGTGACGTAGTAGTATTATCTTCTTTTCTGTCATTTTCTATATTTTTATTTTCTTCTACCTTTGCTTTTTCTGACTTATTAAGTTCATCAGCTAATTTATCAAATTTATTAGTTACACTATTATCTCTTTCTCTTATCTCAGTTACTACACCGCTATCGACTAATTCATTCCATTTCTTTTCTGCATTCGTACGTCGCTCCGATGTTTCTTCACCTTGCTGATCTCTTATTCTTCCTCCACCGCTTGCTACTAATTCGTTCCATGCTTTCTCTACTTCTGCATGCTTATCCCGAATCTCTGCATTTTCCCGTATTTGCTTTACTCCTGCCGGATTTTCATGTTCCTTTAAGTTAAAACTATAATCAATTACTCCTGTACCTTTACTTGTACTGTCAACTTTTTCTTGTGGAGCTGCATTATCAACTTTTTCCTGTGGAGGCGGAGTATTATCAATCTCTTTTTTACTTTCTTGATTATTATCTCTTATGATTTTTCCAACATTTTCAGTTTCAATATTACTTTGCGGTGCAGGTGTAGAAATAGAAGTTCTAATACTAGCAGGCGGTGATGAAACAGCTTCTGGAGGAGCAGGAGGAGGAGTAACAACATCTGATCTTCCTGCACTACTTACAGTTTTTGGGCTAGAAGTTGCTACGGAAGACGAAGCTGTCGGTGTTGTTACCGTAGGTGCCGACGTACCTCCGCTTGCAGCAATATTATCACTTGTTCCTCCACCTTGAGCGGCTTTTAAATCACCAACTCCTCCTCTACTTGCTATCTGATCGCCCCCCTTAGTTGCCGCACCCGCAGCAGCAAGCATTGCCATACCTGCTTTAAATATTGCTTGCGGTTTTATAGCAACATTATTAAGAGCTACTCCTTCCGTCATATCTGCAACAAATTCAGCTAGCTGACTACTAAAATTATACATCAAATACAATGTAAAACATGCCGTAACTAACGCAAGTAAAATATTTTTAATTTTCTCAAAAAGCACTTTTGGAGACATGAAAAACATTCCGGGACCCAAAACTACTCCCGATAAAAACTGGAATTTAGCAAGAAATTTATCAGTAGGGGTATCTCCCGGTTTACTATCAACGATTTCACTTACACTATCTTTTGCAAAGTTAAATGCTGAGGTAATAGGGTTATTTAACATATAACCTAAACTATTTTGACAGCTTTCTACGGCATCTTTATCAGGATATTGTGATATATCATCCCAATCATTATTAATATAAAATATCAAAACATCACGACTTGAAGTACCGCCGCTCTGTGCAAGATTTTCTATACTATTGTGAATTAACTTGCTCTTATATTGACATTTACCGTAGAAACCATAATCATATACCGAAAACATCGTAATCATAAAAGTAACTACCACCATAGGCTGTAGCAAGAACGAAATCATCAGCTTAACCCAGCTGTCAAAATAATTTCGTGTATATGTGAATAAAAACATAGGTACAAAAAGAGGAGCTAAAATACCGAGTATTACTATAGATATCATACACATAATCGTTGCATTAACCATAAAGGCAGCAACCGAAATCACAAGTAACGGATAAGAAAGAGCGAGTGACACCAACATCATATTACCGGAGATTATCGCCGGAATTAGCAAATAAATATATGGTGGAGCACTAAAACTAAAGAAATCAAAATTTAAAAAATCATGGCTTCGATAAGCATTTTCGACAAGTAACGTAGATAATATATCAAGCCCTAAATAATGAGCTACCCTACAATCTAACGCATCCCATAATGCAATATAAGAAACGGTACCGTCATAAGAAAGATTGTTAAATTTACATAAACCGGACGGAGCAGCATTCATAACCCAACTTGCTAAACCGTTTATACCGTCAAGTAAGAAAGGAAACGCCCACTGAATCATACCGTCTAGTCGGTCATACGGAGAGCCATTACCAGGGGTTATATTAATTCCTATTGAAAAATAAGTTACGAATATCATTTTCAATATAAAATTTATATACTCACTTTTTGGCGGTATTTCACCTGCAAGTAATAGTTTAAAGCCAAAAAACATAACATATAAAGTTAGAAAAGCCGTAACTATTTTATACATTCCTACTTGGAACTGAAATAATGCACTATCTTGCCTTGAAGCCAAATTAACCACTTGTTCTACATTATCAAAACTACAAACATCTTTACTAATTAGTAATCTAGCAATCATTTGCCTCATACATTCTATAAGAGGAGAAGTCATGACTACTGCAGTTTTTGAAGCATTATAAGCTTTTTGATAACATCCGCCGCCTGCTGCACTACAAGAAACTAAAGCTAAAGGATCGGTAGGCGTTTCCTTAGGATCTTCAATAAAATCCTTATCTGCTACATCCATAAAACTATTATACATGGATTTCGGAAACGGCTCTTTCATATATTTACAGCCGACAGGAACGTCTCCTGTAAATCCTTTTGTCGATACGCATATTCTATCTTTATCTTGAATAACTTTCCAATATATTACAGGGAAGCCTACATCAAATGCAAAACCGTCATCACCGGGCTTACCACTATATGGAACATAATAATCTTTCTTATTCTTTTGCCATGCTTCTTTTATATCGTCCCAAGGATCACTCCCTGTTAATACGGCTTTAGCAATAGCAAGTGCTGTTTCTGCCGCTGATTTAATATACGTTCCTGCAAGTAATGCATTACTACATAAAGCAAAGCGTAATTCTGGATTTTTAGGATCAATTCTGTTTTCACGAGTACATTGTCCCCCTGGAAAATTTCCAAAATTATTATCATAAAATAAATCATTGTCATTTATTTTAAGCTTTAGAAACGTATTCATGTATAAAACGGGAGAGACAAGATTCATTACTGCAAAAGTAAAAAACGGAGCAACAATACATGTATGAGAGAATTCACTACGCAATAAATCACCGACTCCTTGAGTTTCACAAGTTAAGCCACTTAAAGTGTCTATAATGCTATCAAGAGTATCTTTGGCATGAGTTTTAGTAACTAGTCCTAAATTTAAGGCAAAGCTTAATACTAATGTTATAAGTATGCTACGAGGAAATAATTTCATGACTAGTTACTTGCCTCGTATGAGATAGTTTTTAACGTCATTGCGAGGAAAAATTGAAAATTTTGACGAAGCAATCCAGTAAAAAATTCTAATTTACAGAATTTTTTTATTACTTTTTCTGGATTGCCATGCAGTCTACGCCTGCTCGCAATGACGACTCGGTATCCATTAAATCTATAATGTTTTAACTGCTTCATAAAATATAGGTAACCACTTATCCGGATCATTGCCGTATTTCTCTCTAATTTGATCGAGCAATATTACAGTCTCAACTCTGCCGGATAAAACACTAATTATATTATTCATACCGTCTAAGTTAACTTTAGCAACTACGGCATCTATTCCTTGTTTTATTAAAAAATAACGTGTAGTAGGGTCGGTAGTTTTAATTAAAATATATTCTCGCTGACTTAACATAAATGCACTACGATAAATATCGGTAGCTTTCAAATTAGGTAAAAAAATCTGCGTAGCTGTTTGTTGAATCAACGTATCACTAATTCTACTTTTTGCGGCATCTTCAACACTCTGCGTAGCAAATATAACAAAAGTATTTAATTTTCTCAACACTTTTAACCAATCTTTGATCTTAGGTGCAAATACTGGATTATCGATTAAAGCCCATGCTTCATCAAGTACTATCATAGTTTTCTGCCCATCTAAAGAGATATTAGTGCGATGGAAAACATATAACAATACCGGTGCAAGGCTTACAGGGTCTTTAAGTAATTCAGTCATATCAAAACCGAATACCCTTGCTTTTTGCAAATCAATATCATCTACTTCATTGTCAAATATCTTAGCATGTGAACCTTTACCAACCCACATTGCAATCCTACTTGCCAAACTATTTGGTGTATCAATACCAAGAAATGCTATAACATTACTAAGCCTTCTGTCTTTTTTCTCTAATCTAAAATTACCGCTTACTGCTTGAGATAAGATTTTATTATCTTGTGCAGTTAAACTTTCACCGTTAGAAGTTACAAGTACACGAAGCCACTCTAAAATAAATGTTCTATTCTCACTAGTATCTTCAAGCTGCAAGGGATTAAAATTACATTTTAATCCCGGATCAATTACCGTATAAACTCCGTTTAAAGCACGTATAAATATTTCTGCTCCTCGATCTTTATCAAAAAAGAACATACGAGGTTTAAATTTTTGTGCTTCCGCACATAAGAAATTCATAAGAACTGTTTTACCGGCACCAGTTGGACCGATAATTAGAGTATGCCCAACATCCCTTACATGGAAATTAAAATAAAACGGCGTACCTGAAGTAGTATCAAGTACTGTGACATATTCTCCCCAATGGTTATCTCTAATTTTACCGAGCGGATAATTATGTTGTGAGGCAAAGCTAGCCATATTAAGAGTATTTATAGTGGATTTACGTACTATATAATCCATATTTCCCGGCAACTGTCCCCAATAGCTAGGTTCCATGTTAACTTTTTCTCTAACCGGCTGAATTCCTGAATTAGAAAGCTCAACTGCTGCCATTGATAATATATCTTCCAAAGCTTTAATATTATTCGCGGAACATAAAAGCGATAAATGATGCTCACCGAAACCGATATCACCGCTAGTGGCCATATCAAGGGCCGTATTAATTTCAACAATTTGCGAAGTAGCTTTATCACCGGATTGTATCATTCTATTTTGCTGTAATTGCATTTTACCGATCGCTACGGTTCTATTAGCAAAGACAAAGCTTTGAGTCATGATAAATTCAAAAGGCATTTGCAGAAATCCATCAAAAATTCCTGCCGAAGTATTAGGTCCGTATTCAAGTATACTGATCATTCCGGCATATTTTCTGCCAAGCGGACTTCTTGCTTCAATAGTACGAGAATCAAAAAATAAGCGATGAGTCGGTAAATATTCGTCAATAGTACCACGCGGTAATGCTATAGGACTCGGTGAATCACCGCAATTGATTAAAGATGAAAGGAATTCTAAAATTTCACAATAACTACCTGACTGCGTTTGACGAACTCCAAGTAATCTTGCTCCGTAACTTCTGAATGTATTAACCACTCTAGTTGACATTTCTTGAAGATTTTCTTTCATCTCTTTCATGTCATTTCCCCAAGCGGTTTTATTAGATTTTTGTCTAAGCTTCTTTAGAAAATACTCAACTATAGCAGCACCGCCGGTATCAGGCTTATATAAAATACTAACATATAATTCGTTAAAAAATGACCTAGCACCCGCATGTTTCTTACGCCATTCCGCACCTAAATAAGTAATAAAATCATTAGGTACTTTTACGGTAGGATCATAAGTAAATTCCGTATCGTCAAATATTACTGCTTTACGTCTTCTAATAGTATGGAAATACATAACGATATTTCCCGAAGCCATATTTTTAAGTAAGGCATTTCTGATATTCTTTTTAATGTCTAAATCTTCATCATCAGCAGTTTCAAAAGAAAATCCGTTTATTTTAATAACTTGTAATAAAGAATTATCTTTTGTTAAAATAGTATTACTATCCCAATGACATTTATAAGGAATAAAATGCGAAGTTGGTCTTTCTTGTTTAGACCTTAATTCTTTAGCTGCTCTAGTTCTAAATAACTTCATTACCTCACCTGATTTAACTATTTTGATTTATTTTGTCATTGCGAGAAGAGGCAAAGCCTCGACGCAGCAATCTCAGAAATTTTATACTGTCAGCCTACGGCTACTCTCAAGGCATTGTTGCGTAGACCGGTAAAACCTACTGTGTCACCTAGTTCACTTGACCACGTGGTCCATAAAAACAATAAAAAATACTAAAATTATTAGTATTTTTAACTGGATCCCGTGGTCAAGCCACGGGATGACAGAGGTAAAACTGATCTACGCAACAACACCTGCTCGCAATGACGGTTTAACATCCACGAGAGAATGACATAAAACTCAAATATTATACGAATTTGCTCCGTAGTAAAATTTATTAGGACATTGGCTAGTTCTTGACATTTTATTTAAATATAGCTCTATGAATCTCGGTTCTTTAAAACATATAATATAAGCTACCAAATGCAAAGCAGCTGCAATGAATAAAATCATAATGCCGTTATTCCAAATAAATACTATCATCGTCATTATCATATTTAATGCAGCAAACTTAATACTTACCCCAAATATCATCGGCGGTCTAGTTAACCCTACAAATAAAAGATCGGATGCTAATGCTCCTGCCATAAAAAACCTCTATTAATTTATATTAATATCAAACATAGTTGACAATATTGAATTCGGTACTTCACTATTCACAAAATGTACGTAACCGTTATTATTTTCAAGTGCATTAACTGCTATCTTAATTAATTCTTCTTCGATGAAATTATTACTATCATCTAACATTGATTTCAATAAGTTAATATCTCGTATTTTTATATTATACGGAAATGTCTCGGATACCTGTAATATCTCATATGGCAATATTAAATGTTCCACACTTAATGCAGAAGCAATTGTTGCTACCGTTAAGTTAACATTTAATAAATGTGTTTTTTCTTGATCATCATTAGCAAATGGTGCTATCACGGGTATAATATTATTATCTTCAAAATTTAATAAAATTTCCGGATTAATCATAATAGGTTCACTTAAAAAACCAATATTTATAACATCATGATTTACAATTTTTCGGTGAAATAATTTTGACTTTTTTGCTTGCAGTAGATTAGCATCCTTACCTGAAATACCAACTGCATAACAACCTATACTATCTTAACTTTGTTACTATAAGCTTGTTAATAACTAGATAAAATTTCCATAATAATAGGATTATTTAGAGAACTATAGTCGCTTATTTTACTAATTTTCTGACTAAAATTTTCATCTATTTGTGATATTAAAGACGAACTTCGTAAATCAATATAATCATGTACTATATATATTTTAGCACCGCACATCTCAAGCAATCTAACAGATTCAATAAAAACCGTAAATAATTTATAGTCAATAATAATAGCAGCAGGTAATTTTAGAACTATTGCTTGATTCTTCAGCTCACTACTACACTTTATTATATTCTTAATTATAGCAATGTTATTTAATGAAGAAATACTATCTACCTCTTTACCTTTGAGGTTTGATGCATTTTGCCAAACTAGCTTTAAGTTCTCTTGCACCTTCTTTACTCCTACTACTTACATACATAACATTACATGAGTAGTTTAAAGTTGCAAGAAAATTCTGTGCTTCATCGTTAAGGTTTTTACGATCCGTAACTTTATCGGATTTTGTGAAAATAATTTGAAATTCTCTTTTATTTGCAAGTAATAGCTCTGCTACTTTCTTATCGTTTTCTTTTATACCTCTTCTTGAATCAATCAATAAGTTAACTAACCTTAAATTATAACTATTTCGTAAATAATAACTAATTAACACTTCCCACTGTTCTTTTACTGATATAGGAACATTAGCAAAACCATAACCGGGAAGGTCAACTATAATAAGTTTATCTGCAAGGTTAAAAAAATTGATTTGCCTAGTACGTCCAGGAGTATTAGAAACTTTAGCAAGATTTTTATTATTACATATCGTATTTATTAGGCTTGATTTGCCGATATTTGACTTACCGACAAAAGCAATTTCCGGTAATGAAAAATTGGGGATTTGATTTATATTCATAGCACCGGCTACAAATTTAGCTTGATGACGAAAAAGCTTACTGCCATCAGTCGATTTTGTATGCACTATTTTCTGAGTAGTCATAATTTGCTTTCGTATTTGATGTAATTAGGCATTGCCCGAGTGAATACCGAGTCGTCATTGCGAGGAAATTAGGTAGTAATTGTACGTACGCAATCCAGTAAAAAATTCTGATTTACAGAATTTTTTTTATTATTTTTCTGGGTTGCCATGCAAGTACTATAACTGCTCGCAAAGCATTGTTGCGTGGATACCGATGTCATTCCTGCGAAAGCAGGAATCCAGAAAATAGTATAAATACAGCAAATTTTTTGAAATTAAAAGCTCGATTTATCTCGCTTTATGCTGGATTCCCGCATACGCGGGAATGACATAAAGAGCATTTACCGGTCCACGCAGTCAATGCTTTCTCGCAATGACACAAAATGAACCATACAATAACGCTATAAATGGGTTAGAATGACATTAAAAAAATATGGTAGCGGGGGCTGGATTTGAACCAACGATCTTCAGGTTATGAGCCTGACGAGCTACCGAGCTGCTCCACCCCGCAATAATTGAAAATTAACGATTTATCTGTGTTATATTGTGATTTAGTCCAATACTATGCGAATATTGCTAATGTCATTCTTGCATAGATATCGAGTAGTCATTGCGAGCAGCCGTAGGCTGCATGGCAATCTCATGAAATAATAATGAACTCCTGAGATTGCGGACATACAATTGCCATGCAATTTCCGTAGCTTAGACGACCTTCAGTATCCACAAACAAAGCTTAACTAGCTTCTTTCTTACCACCGAAAGAAAGACCTGAGAATCTTTTATTGAAATCACTAACACTTTTGTTCGATTGATTTACTACATTTCCGGAATCTTTATTCCATGCCGGATGCTTTCTAAAATCAACATCCATTAAAATTTCACCTGTAGGATGAGTAGACATTGTTTCGAAAACATCGCTTCCTACTTTAATCAAAAACTTTTTATATTCTGGATGTATAACGCTTTTCATAATGATTTTGCCGTTTTAGTCTGAATTATTTTTTTCTTAATAGCTCTAGCGTTACTTGATAAAACATTATCATCGGCTTTTAGAATATACGCATCAAAACCGCCAGCTTTTTCTACTGAACTAATACATCTAGCATTAACCGATAATCTATATTCTCCAGCTGTTATATCACTTGTAAACTTAACTGACCTTAAATTAGGCTCAAAACGTCTTCTAGTTTTACGTTGAGAATGTGATACATTATTGCCGTATAAAACACCCACACCTGTGAGTTCGCACTTACGTGACATAAGCTAAATACCTTAAAACTTATAAAATATACTCCAAGTAAATGAAGTCATATACGAAGATCAACTTCAAAAAGAGTAATTGGTTCACAAGTCGAGGAGCGGAGGGTATACTTAATACGTGAGTACCGCAGATCTTGTAGAACGATGTAGCTAATTCTTGAAGTTCTATCTGAGTATATACAATAGATAAAAAATATAAAGTAATACTCCCCTAGTGTCAAGAGATAATTACGGTCCGTTTAGTGAAGAAATAAAGATAGGTACGATGTATTTATATGTGAAATAGGCACAAGCCAAGCCTAACATAGTACCGATAACGATTATACGGAATTTTGCAGGACTAAAAATTAAAATAACTATTCCAAGAATAATTACTATTTTTATTATATCATCTGTCGTATAAGAGCTAGAGTTTATAGCATAAACATTTAGGTTTATACCTAGAAATATTATTATACATAATAAGTTCTTAAACATTTTATACCTCTATAGGACCGGTAGTTAATCCATTTATAAATTGTTTTAAATAAGGATTATCACTATTACGCATTTCATCTTTACTACCGTACCATTTAATTTTTCCTTGATAAATCATAGCTACTTCTTTAGCTATTTTTTCGGCACTAATCATATCATGAGTTATAGTAATCGTAGTTGCCCCTAACTCTTCTTGGATTTTTATAATTAATTCGTTGATAACATTTGCCATTATAGGATCAAGTCCTGTGGTCGGTTCATCAAGAAATAAAATCGACGGTGTACTACAAATAGCCCTAGCAAGGGCTACTCTTTTTTGCATTCCGCCCGATAATTCAGAAGGGTAAAGATCAAGTATTCTAGGGGACAAACCGACGGAATTAAGCTTTGCACCGGCAAGGTCGTTTTTTTCTTTCTTAGATAATTTTTTAGTCTCGAAAGTAATATTATCACGTATATTTAAGGAGTCAAATAATGCTCCGCCTTGAAATAAAAAGCCTATACCGTCCATAATCTCAAATTTTTGTTTACTTGAGATATCTTGGATTTCTACATTATCAATAAAAATTTTACCTTTATCAGGTTTAATCAGTCCTACTATATTTTTAATTAGAACCGATTTGCCACTACCGGAACCGCCTAAAATAACTAATGAACTGCCCTTTTTTATATCCAAATCTATTCCGTCTAACACCTTATGATTAGCAAATGATTTATATAATGACCGAATTTTAATTTTAAATTCTTCCTTTGTACTCATATTTATACTTTAAAAAATAATTCGGTTATTAAATAATTACTGATTAAGATAAGGATAGAAGAATTTACTACTGCCGATGTAGTAGCTCTTCCCACTCCCTTAGCCCCTTTACCTGAATAATAGCCGCTATAACAACTTATTATAGAAATAATAAACCCAAAAACTCCTGCTTTAACAAGCCCGGAAATTACGTCAATCGGTTCTAAATACTGAAAAGTACTGGTTAAATAAGCCGTGCTATTAAAATCAAGTTTATATACCCCTACCAAATAACCGCCCATAACACCAATTATATCACCGATTAAAACAAGACAAGGCATTGTAATAATAGCTGCTATTACTCTTGGAAAAACTAAATATTTAATAGGATCGGTAGATAAAGTATATAAAGCATCTACCTGCTCCGTTACTCTCATCGTAGCTATTTCGGCGGCGATTGATGCCCCGACTCTTCCAGCTACCATTAGTCCGGCTAAGACAGGTCCAAGCTCTCTAGTCAGCGATAATACTACTACCGTTGCAATGGAACTTTCAGCCGAGAAACGAGAAAAGCCTGTATAGCTCTGTAATGCAAGTACCGCACCTGAGAAAAAAGTCGTCATCGCAACAACCGGAAGCGAGTGAAACCCGATAAATAATAATTGTCTGATTATTAAACTCAAATATAAAATCGGTCTTATGATACTGCTAAAGGCAACAAAGCTAAATAGAGAAAAACTACCTACACTTTGTGCAAACTTTATAGTACGTTTACCGACCGAATTAGCTATATTTAATAACATTTGTGTATATTTTAAAAGTTAATTGATAAACTCCATTAATTTGAAGTACCGGTATACGAAGATCAACTTCAAAAAGAGCAAGGAGTCTATAAGGCGAGGAGCGGAGCGTATACTTAATACGTGAGCACCGTAGATCTTATAAGACGACGTAGCCAATTTTTGAAGTTCATCGAGTATACATTCTTTTATACCTACTACCGAGACTAGTCAACACCTCATACCCTATAGTACCTATAATACTTGCTATTTTATCGGGCGTGCAATAATTTCCGATAATTTCCGCTTCCTGCCCTAGAAAAATATCAAGAGGTGGTAGATCGGTAACATCGATATTTATCAAATCCATCGATATTCGCCCTACTATAGGAACGCTGCGACCATTAATAAATACTTCGCCTTGATTGCTAAAATTACGACTAAACCCATCTGCATAACCAAACGGTAATGTTGCAATAACACTATCACGCTCAGTTGTAAAAGTCATATTATAACCGATATGGCTATCTAGTGTCAAATTCTGTAAATGAATTATAGGAGCTTTTAAGGTTACGGGATTCTTTGTTAAGGGATTAAGACCGTATAAGGCAGCCCCCGGTCTTACTAAATCAAAATGATAATCTTGTCCTAAAAATATGCCACCGGAATTAGCAAGGCTTGCTTTGACGTTTGGGAAATATTGTAAATAAGTTTTAAATCTGTTTAATTGCTCTAGATTATAAGGATTATCTATTTCCTCGGATATAGCTAGATGGCTTATAATATATTGTAAATCTAACCCTTTTAATAAATCACGATTATTAATTAGCTGTTCTATTTCACTATGAGATAATCCAAAACGATTAATGCCTGTGTTGAAATGCAGATAGCAAGGCAATAATCGGTTTTTCAAATTACTAAATTTTTGCCAAATTTCTATTTGTTTTAAGTTATTTAGAACAGGGGTTAAATTATATTCTATAAGCTCTAAAGCATCATGTTCAAAAACGCCGTTAAGAACCAAAATATTTACATCATTATCTAGTGCTTTGGGCGTTGTTGCATGGATACTAGAGCCGTCATTGCGAGGAGCGAAGCGACGTGGCAATCCAGAAAAATAATTAAAAAAATTCTGACTTACAGAATTTTTTACTGGATTGCTTCGTCGAATTACTGTGTAATTCTTCTCGCAATGACGGAAAACCGATTCATGCCACGAAGCTAGAGCTTTGCGTAAATTAACTCCCTCCTCGCTTGTGGCTACAAAAAAATGCCTACAATTTTCTTCTATTAAAGCTTTAGAAATTTGCACTGCTCCAAGACCGTAACCGTTAGCTTTAACGGCAGCACCGACTAATGAGGTTTTGCAAATATCTTGTAATAAAAGATAATTATTTTTTATTGCAGATAGATTTATTTCTAGAGTACACAAGCTCATAGTATATTTCTTAACTCTTTAACGATAATTGGCATTACCGGTATTATATGAAATTTTGGAGGTAAGTCACCTACTTCTATAGTATCGGTAACAAAAATATTATCTATTACCGAATTTTCAATTTTATCTTTAGAAGCGGCAGCAAGCACAGCATGAGTTATAAAAGCACTAACCGATAAAGCCGAATGTTCTTTTAAAAATCTTGCTACTTTTATGATTGTTTCGCCACTATCTATAATATCATCAATTAATATGCAATTTTTGCCCTCTACACTACCTATTATTGATATCATCTCGCAATTATTATTTATATCCCTTTCTTTGTTTATATAAGCTGAATCTATATTTAATAAATTACTAATTTTTTGAACTCGATTGATACTTCCTTTATCAGGTGCAACTATAACGAAATTGCTATAAGTTCTTAAAAACGGGATATATAAATTTATAGGTTCAAGATTAGAAATAGGAATATTAAAAAATTTCTCTATTTTATCGGAATGTAAATCAATAGTAATTACATGGTTTACTTCGAGCTTCTCTAAAAAATCTGCTATTAACTTAGCAGGAATTATATTTTGAGAATTTATATTATCTTGCCTTGCATAACCGAAATAAGGCATTACTAAAATTATTCGATTTGCTACCGCTTTTTTTGCTGCATCTACTAGCAAGAACAGTTCAATTAAGCGATCATTAACGGGCTTTGATGTGGATTGTACTATGATTACATCTTCATTATGAAATGATTCTTGAATTTCTACTTTTATTTCGGAATCATTGAAATAGGTAATTCTCAGCTCAATATATCTAATATTTAATGCTATAGCTAAACGAGATGCAAGTAACTTACTACTACTGACTGCTAGGATTTTCATGTGAGTGATGTATGTTGTTTGACGCTATTAGCAAACGGACTTTGTTGCGTAGACACCTAATCGTCATTGCGAGCAGAAGTAATACCCCTGAGATTGCTTAGTCAAAACTTACAGTTTTTCCTCGCAATGACGATTTTGGAAATGACAGCAACTTTAAGAACGACTTTCTAATTTTTGTATTAGTACCTCAAAGCCTTGATTTTTTAAAGTATCGGTAAACTCATCTTGTTGAGCCCCAATAAGACTTACACCTTCCGTAATTATATCAGAAACTTTAAAAACATCTTTTCCGTTCCCTTTCATTTCACGTACAAGATATTCTACTTTAATAGGGTCTTGCTCTTTATTACTAACGATATTCATAGCAACCATAAAATCGGTCGAGCTTAAAGGACGAACTCCTACTACTTTAGGCTGTTCACCTTTATAATCTTTTATTAAATCAGTATAAGATTTAGTAACATATTTAGAGTAAACTTTGATGAATTCCTGAACCTGTCCACCTGATAAAGTTTTTATCCCATTTCTGCCTAATGTATATTTAGCCATCCAATCAAAATCTAGGTTCTGAGACATTAACTCACGTGCTTTAGCAATTTTTACTCGCTCAGATAGCTTACTATCATTTAATATACTAGAAGCTTCATTTACTAAATTAGTAACGTAATCATTCAAACCAGCAGGCACTTTCTCGCTAGAATAAGCGGAAAACTTCATAACTAATAAAAATAAACCTGTAATAATTTTTTGCATATAATCCTCGTTAATTTAATTAATTCTTGGGTTTAGGACATTTAAAATTTTCAGGATATTGAACCGATGCTTCACGAACACGATGTAATGCTGATCTAATAGCCGCATAAGGATCGGTAGAATTCTTCATCACATAATCACTAAACGGTAATACAACATATCGATCGTTTATTTTACCAACTGCTAGTACTCCTAAGTCAAAATCATTATGAGTGTAGTACATTAATGGATTAAGAGCATAATTAGTAATTACCGAATCCGTCATATCTCTTGCGTTAGTACTACCGATTATCGGCAATACTAAATAAGGACCTGGGGCAACTCCATAATGTGCGAGGGTACTGCCGAAAGTTTGACGTTCAGAGGGCAAACCTACTTTACCTGCTACGTCAAATAAACCGCCTATGCCAAGCGTCGTGTTAATGAGAAACCGCCAAACGCTTTTCATAGTTTTATCGTAATTTAACTGAAGCCCGTAATTTACCGCCGTAAGCGGTGTATCAACATTACTGACAAAACTATTAACACGTGCTTTTACGTAATCATTCGTGATATTCTTATAACCTATCGCTAAAGGACGCAATATTATATAATCTAGTACAGAATTAAATGCAAACACTTTACGGTTAAATTTTTCGTATGGGTCGTAAACTTCCAAGCAACCGTTTTCATTTCTTCCACCATTATAGTTATATATGTCATTATCAACATATTCAAGATCAGCTCTTGCGAATAATGAGCATAGTATAATAGATAGTATAATTAAAATTCTCATTGATTTATGTTATTTTCTTACAAACAATAATACTATATTTATTGTTTTCCGCTAGTATTATTTCTTCCGAAGTTAATATAGTAAAATTATTTTTTTGTAAAATATTATTTATTTCATTCAAGTTAAAAATAAATTCTTTGCGTTTTACTGAAAATTGCGTCTTTGCGGCGTTCGATAAACAAAGGGCAAAATACCCTTGTTCACTAAGAGATGAGTATATTAAATTAAAATATTCTATTAAATTATTAGTAAACGATAATCCGCAAAAACTAAAAATAATATCAAATTTATTAGAGTTTTGTTTTAAACATTCATCGATAGCAATATTATATATTTGATCGTAAATTTTAGTATTCGGATAATATGTTTCTTGTAAATCATTCATTAAAGTAGAAATTTCTACACCGGTTAAAGTAAAACTTTCCGGAAAACGTTTTTGTATTTCATAACCTACCAGCCCTATATTACTTCCAAGTTCCAAAATAGAATAATTATCCGGTAAATAAGATATCTGCTTGAGTGTATCATTAACAAACCTATACGGGAGATGGATATTTTTATCGTTATTAAAAATAGTAGGATAATATTGTGCAGTTAAATCACGATATTTTCCCCAAATTTCCCCAGGTATTTCAGTAATATCCTTATAATTTTTCAAAAAATTTATAAATATAGCTTTATATTTTTCATTAGATTTTTCTAAATATTCTATAGCTTGTCTGTAATTATTTTTTAAAAAATAAACCCATCCGAGTTGATAATATACTTTATAATCATTAGGATTAAAAAATTTATCTACTAGTTTAAACCTAAGTAAGGCATCATTTAAATTACCTCTATATAAATGATCAAGTCCAAGCTGATAATTAGTTTCGGCTAAATGAGAGAATTTATATTTACAATCACTTATATAATTTTTAAATTCTAAAATTTTATTCTTAATAAAATTCGGTATATTTATTATAGTTAAGCAATAATGTTTGATTTTGTCTTTTATTTTACCGAGCATAGTTTAATTACTAAATTAATATTACTTACTATAATAAAGCATATCTTGATAAATTTTTAAATAAAATAATTTTATTGCGATTAAAATTGCTGTATTATCGCTTTTGTAGGTCAAAAGGGTTAAAAAACCGTCATTGCGAGGAAATTGCATAGCAATTGACGAAGCAATCTCAGGATGCTTGACAAGATTGCCACGTCGCTTCGCTCCTCGCAATGACGATTTGGTATCCATATAACAATACCTAATGCACTAATATGGACTCAAAATTATGTCAATTATTTCTACGAGACTAAATTCTATAAAACCGTCGCCGACCCTTGCAGTCGTTAAAAAAACTCTTGAACTTAAAAAAGCGGGAGTTGATATCATTGCACTTGGTGCCGGTGAGCCTGATTTTGATACGCCTGACAATATTAAAGAAGCAGCAATCAAAGCCATTAAAGACGGCATTACTAAATATACTAACGTTGAGGGGATGCCGCTTTTAAAGCAAGCAATAAAAGACAAATTCAAACGTGAAAATAATATAGATTACGAACTTGATGAAATAATAGTAAGCACTGGCGGTAAGCAAGTTATATATAATTTGTTTATGTCATCTTTAGACAAAGGAGATGAGGTAATTATTCCAGCACCCTATTGGGTTTCATATCCTGATATGGTTGCACTTAGCACAGGAACGCCTGTTTTTGTAAATTGCGGAATTGAAAATAACTTTAAATTAAGTGCGGAAGCTTTAGAACGTTTAATTAACGATAAAACTAAATGGCTTATTATTAACTCACCTAGTAACCCGACAGGTGCAAGCTATAATTTTGAAGAGCTAGAAAATATTGCTAAAGTTTTAAGAAAATACCCTCATGTGAACGTAATGTCCGATGACATTTACGAGCATATTACTTTTGATGATTTTAAATTTTATACATTAGCCCAAATAGCACCTGATTTAAAAGAGAGAATATTTACCGTAAACGGAGTATCTAAAGCTTATTCTATGACAGGTTGGCGTATAGGCTACGGCGTGGGCTCTAAAGCTTTGATTAAAGCAATGACTATTATTCAGTCGCAAAGTACTTCAAACCCTTGTTCAATAAGTCAAATGGCTGCTATTGAAGCATTAAACGGTCCTCAAGATTATATAAAGCCTAATGCTTTAAATTTTCAAAAAAAGCGTGATCTTGCTTTATCAATTTTGAAAAGAGTAAAATATTTTGAGTGCTATAAGCCGGAAGGAGCGTTTTACTTATTTGTTAAATGCGATAAAATATTTGGGCATAAAACTAAATCAGGAAAAATTATTGCAAATAGTAATGATTTTGCCGAATATTTACTTGAAGAAGCAAAAGTTGCCGTAGTACCCGGTATCGCTTTCGGCTTAGAAGGCTATTTCAGAATCTCTTACGCTACTTCTATGGAAGAGCTAGAAGAAGCTTGTACTAGGATTGAGAGAGCTTGTGGTTCTATAAATATAAAATCGTCATTGCGAGGAGATGCGTAGCATCGACGTGGCAATCTCGTCAAATATCCTGAGATTGCTTCGTCGAATTACTTTGTAATTCTTCTCGCAATGACGCTTAAAACACTATTAAACCAACAAAAAAACAATGCGGAAAGCTTTTAAAAAATTTTTAAAAAATAATAAATATGTACTTAGTATAATTACTATTTTACTATATTGGTATTTGCGTTTTGTTTATTTTACATCAAAACAGAAATTTATTTTTTACGATAACGGCAATAAGGAAAAATTCTTAAACGAACAAGGAGTAATCTTTGCATTTTGGCATAATATGCTTGCCTTAAGTCCGGCTATGTTTATAGGACATAGAAATATCTATGCTTTAATATCACCGCATTTAGACGGGAAAATTTTAAATGATCTAGTAGGAAAATTCGGTTGCAGAGTGATAGTAGGTTCTACTAATAAAAATCCAATTGGAGCTTTACGTAATATTATAGGTAAGTTATCTCAAGGTGCAAATATAATAGTCACGCCGGACGGTCCTAAAGGACCGGTATATAAAGTAAATAGCGGCATTACCGAAATTGCTTATAGATATAATAAAAAACTTATTCCTATAGTCAGCTCCACTTCTAGATGTTTCAGATTAAAAAGTTGGGATAAATTAATAATACCCCTACCGTTTGGTACCATTAAAATCATAGTTGGCTCACCTTTAGAACTCACAAATGATAAAATACAAAACCATATAAGCCTTGAAAAACAACTAGCAAGCTTAACAGAGAGTTTAAAGAAATGATGTTATTATATTATGCTTTAAGCTTTATATTATTACCTATTTATTTTATCATAATTCTTATACGTTTATTAATAGGTAAGGAAGATATAAGACGCATCCAAGAACGTTTTGCTATAGGTAAGTATCGACAAGACAACTCCTTCTTAATATGGATTCATGCAGCTAGCGTCGGCGAGTCAATGGCAGCTTTAACTTTAATAAGTAATATAAGTAAACGCTATCCTGACATTCGTTTTTTAGTAACTTCTTGGACTAACAGCTCCGCTAAAATATTAACTGCCAAATTACCTAAAATAGCAGTTCACCAATTTTTACCGATAGATAATATTATTTTTACTCGAAAATTTTTAAAAAATTGGCAACCTAATTTAGGTATTTTTATAGAATCGGAATTATGGCCGTGTACTATTAATGAAGGAGCAAGACAATGTAAATTACTGCTAGTAAATGCTCGTATTTCTGATAAATCGTTTAAAGCTTGGCTAAAAAGAAAAAGCTTCTTTCAGCTTATCCTCAAAAATTTTAGTAAAATTATCATGCAAAGCGAACGCGACTTACAAAAATTCAATGAACTTGGCATATCAGATGCAGTTAATTTAGGTAATATTAAATTTGCCAACGAAAAACTTCCAGTTAATCAAGAAGAGTTATCAAAATTAAGCTTACATTTAGACAATAGGCGAGTTGTGGTATTTGCTAGCACTCACCCCGAAGATGAAGAGGTGATTTTGCCTATAATAAAAAACCTAAAAGAGCAGTTTTTAGATTGCTATATTATCATAATTCCAAGACATCCCGAACGAGTTAAATCAATTATCGATAATTTTAAGTCACATAATTTATCCGCTACCGCTAAGTCACAAAATGATTTACCTGTTTTAAGCGATGATATTTATATAGTTGATAGATTCGGCGAAATGGGATTGTTTTTTTCCGTAGCTACAATTTCTTTTATCGGCGGTTCTTTTAAACAAGGCGGGCATAATATTTTAGAAGCGGCATATTTCTCTAATTGTATTATATTCGGTCCCGATATGAGTAAAAACACCGATATCGCTAAAGGCGTACTGCAAAATGAAGCCGCTATCCAAATCAAAAACGGTAAAGATTTACTAACCAAACTAACATATCTACTTAGCCTTAATAATTCTCTAGCACTTAAAGCTTACCGCGGGAATGCTTTAAAATTTGTTGAGGACAACCAAAAAATCCTAGATGAATATTTACAAGTAATTACGAAGTTTCTTTGATAGAATTTAACTAAAAACTCTTATTCTCCTAAAAGTTCTATAGTAAATTCGCTATCTACGTGGGCGATTTCTATAGACCCGTTATTTTCTAGTATTTTTTTATGCAAATACTTGTAATATCCACTATTTACAGGCAAAGAACATAGTTTACCTTTATAAACGTTAATGCAGGATACCATTGGTTATAAAAAATTATAGGAGTGTTTGGCAACGATAACTTATTTAATTTTCCGTCTCTACCATAATGTATCTTTAGAAAAGCAGGATCATCTTTGGACATTGAACCATCCGAATATTTTAAAATTAGAGAAAGTTCAAAAGTCCCTCCTACATCTTGAGTAGTATCAGGTAGAATCATGCTTCTAAATTCCTTAATTTTAACTATATGCTTGTTATTTAATCTTAACATTAAGGAAGTTTCAATTGTCTCTTCCAACGCAATACCACACTTATAACCGTCATCTCTTTTAAGTTCTTTTTGAATAACTTTGCGTTGAATAGGATCAGAAAATATAAATTTTTCCTTACCGTTGCTATTAAAATCACTTCCTGGACCGACAACTTCTATTTTGCCGGTTGTCACTTTATAAGCGTTTGAAAGGGTTTTAGCTCCGATTTTTGCACTATCTACCAATTTTTTTCCGTATATTTTAGCCTTTTCTCTTTTAGAGGTAGGAGTATTAGGCGGAGTTTGCTCCGAAGGATCTACAGGATTAGTTGCATTTGGTTGATTTACAGTCGTAGTACCTCGAGGGGAAGGATGTTTTGCTATATAGGTTATCTTACTTTCAGGTTCGGTGCCGAGAATTTCTATTTGTCCCGTTCCTATCTTATAGGCGTTTTCTATAATTTTGCTTCCTGTTACGGTAACTTTTACTGCTCCTTCTACTGCTTTATAACATGCATAACCGGCACATAACTCCAAGCAGTTCGGCATCACACCATCACTAGAGTTAGCTTGTCTTCTACGATGCTCTTCGGCAGCATAAATCTCTGCTGCATATTGCTCTTTTGTCCGTGACATAAAATATTCTCTGTTTAAACTAATAATAACGATTAATGTAAGACTTTCTATTATTAAGTCAATATAAATCTTTTATTATAAAGTAAAAAATCGAAAAATTATTTATTAACAGATAGCTGATTGTAGCTAGAGAGATATTATAAATACGAATTTAGAATAAGCACTTATCTAAATTCGCATTTATTGACTTTGAAAGGTAAATTTAACCCTGTGTGATGGCTGCTACTTCATCGGCGAAGTTTTTTTCTTCGTGTTCTATACCTTCACCAAGTTCGTATCTAATAAATTTGGCGATTTTAATTTCTGCACCGAGTTCTTTTTCAGCATTTTTAATTACTTCCGCAACAGTAAATTTAGGCTCAAATAAGAAATTTTGCTGAAGCAATACAACTTCAGAGAAGAATTTACGTATTCTACCTTCTACCATTTTTTCTATAATATTATCAGGCTTTCCTTCTTCTTTAGATTTTTCAAAAAATACTTTTCTCTCACGCTCTACGAGTGCTTGATCCAAGCTTGAATCATCTATACTTTGCGGGTTATTTCCTGCTACATGAACAGCAATTTGTTTAGCTAAAGCTTCTAGCTTTGCTTTATCTTTTGCATTAGATTCAAGACCTACTAATACGGAAATTTTTCCTAGATTCGGTACAACTTCATTATGTACGTAGGAACCGATTGCTCCTTCGGATATCTCTAATATATCCATACGACGTAATGTTAAATTTTCACCGATTGTAGCGATATTTTCTATAATCTCTTCTTCAACTGATTTACCGCTTTGCATTTTAGATGTTTTTAGCGTGTCTATAGTTTTTGCAATTACTGCAAGATTTGCAATATCCTTAACTAGAACCTGAAATTGCTCATTTCTAGCAACAAAATCCGTTTCGGAATTTACTTCAACCACCACTCCGGTAAGCCCATCAACTTTTGCAGCCGTTAAACCTTCAGAAGCAATACGTCCGGCTTTTTTTGCTGCCGCAGCTAAGCCTTTCTTACGCAGAAAATCTATAGCTTCTTCAAAATTACCGCTAGTTTCTATTAATGCTTTTTTGCAGTCCATCATACCTGCACCGGTTTTTTCTCTTAATTCTTTAACCGCTGCAGCACTTATATTTATTTCACTCATACCTTACTTTCTCCTTAATTATTATATTTGGCTTGGGGTGTGGCTCGAAGAACGGCCTCGGTGTCACCCCGTGTCTTGACCACGGGGCCCATAAAAATAATTTAAAATACTAGTATCGTTAGTATTTTAAGTTAGATCCCGCGATCAAGTTGCGGGATGACAGGAGAAGAAACGATCCACACAACAACATTTATGCATTATCAGAATTTTTATTTTCATCGGCATCATTTAATGCTTGCTCAAATTCTGTATTTGTCTCTTCATCAATATTTTTCGTTTTAGAGAATTTTTTAGCTTGTTTTAATTTAGAAACATTTTTAGAAGTTAACGCCTTATCTGTATGCTCCTGCATAGCTCCCATATCAACCCCTGAAGCTTTCATTGATTCTTCAAGTCCTTGTAATGCCGCATCTGCAAATAAACTACAATAAAGTCTTATTGACCTTATAGAATCGTCATTACCCGGAATCGGATAATCTACATTATCAGGATTAGAATTAGTATCGACTACTGCAACTATAGGAACATTAAGCTTTACCGCTTCATTAATTGCGATATGCTCTTTATTAGTGTCAATAACTACTAGAAGATCAGGTTTAGAATTAAGATTTCTAATACCGGCAAGAGATAGAAGTAACTTCTCTTTCTTACGGCTCATATCAAGTATTTCTTTCTTAGTATAACCCATAAGTACTTCTTCATTTTCTAAAGTTTTTTCTAACTTATTTAGTTTTTCTATTGAACCCGCAATAGTTTTCCAGTTAGTTAGCATACCGCCAAGCCATCTATGATTTACGTAATATTGTCCGCATTTTTCAGCATATTCCGCTATAATATCACTGGCCTGTATTTTAGTACTTACAAATAATATTTTACCGTCTTTTTTTACGGTTTCATATATTGTATTCAAAGCAACACTCATTAAAGCGGCACTTTGTCTTAAATCGATTATATGAACATCATCACGTTCACCATATATATAAGATGCCATTTTAGGATTCCAACGTGAGGTCTTATGACCGAAATGCACGCCTGCATCTAATAATTCTTTAATGTTAACGGCTGGTATTTTTGACATTTTTAAATTCTCCTAATTGTTAGTTTATACCTCCGTAAGATATTGTGTATATTCGTCATCCCGTGGCTTGACCACGGGATCCAAAAACAACTTATTATCATATATTTACTGAATGCCGTGATCAAGGAACTAGCATGACAGTTCTATACATGAACTAACATTATATCTTACGTGTGAATTTGCTTAAATCATAAGCCTACAAACTATATACGTATATTGCATAATTTACAAGCTTTTATTCTTTTCGCCAAATAGTAGTACCGTCAGGTTTATCTTCTAGAATTATTTTTTCCTCTAATAACTGGTTACGAATTTGATCGGCTAATAACCAATTTTTTTGTTTTTTTGCTTCCAAACGCTTATTTACAAGCTCATTTATATAGAGTTCATCCACACCGCTATTAAACCACTCATGGGGAGTCTTATTCATTAAACCAATAAAATTAGCACAAGTAATAATAGCAGAGGCGTTAAGCTGCCTTTCTTCTTCAGTTTTAGAAATAAAAACACCTTTAGCATAGTCATTAATTATTTTAACGGCAAGCGGCGTATTCATGTCATCAAGTAAGCTTTGCATGAAATTGTGAGGTAAATCTATTTTTTTTACATTAATATTTTCTATGGCTCTATACCAATAATCTAAAGTCTTTTTAGCATCTTCTATAGCTTTATCATTATAATCAAGTGGACGTCTATAGTGAGTACTTAATAAAAATAACCTTACTACCTCTCCTGAAATTTCTTTATCCATTAAATCTCTTACGGTAATAAAATTACCGAGAGATTTACTCATTTTCTCACCGTTCACCGTTAGAAAGCCATTATGTACCCAATATTTAGCATAGGTAGAATCCGGAAAAGCACATCTACTTTGTGCAATTTCATTAGTATGATGCGGGAAGATTAAATCTGCTCCGCCACCGTGAATATCAAAATTCTCACCTAAATATTTGTAGCTCATGGCTGAACATTCAATATGCCATCCAGGGCGACCGAGTCCCCAAGGGCTTTCAAAATTCATATTTGTGGATTCATTCGGCTTTGCTGGTTTCCATAACACAAAATCCTGTGGATGCTTTTTGGTTTTGCTGTTTTCTATACGCACTCCCTCAAACATTTCTTCTAAATTTCGGTTAGATAATTCCGTATAATTTGGAGCTGATAAAACATCAAAATAAACATGATTATCCGCAATATATGCATGATCTTTTGCTATTAAGCGTTCTATTATTTCGATCATTACATCAATATGCTCTGTAGCTTTCGGCTCAATACTCGGTAGTAGGCAACCTAAATATGCCATATCTGTATGAAACTCTTGTGTAACTTTATCAGTCAACTCATTAATAGTAATGCTAAGTAGCTCAGCCCTATCGATAATTTTATCGTCAACATCCGTAATGTTACGTACATATTTTACTGCCTTCTCATCGAATATTTTTATAACTATACGGTAGAGTAAATCATATACCACTACCGACCTGCTATTACCTATATGAGGATTATCGTAAACAGTCGGTCCGCATACATACATTTTTACTTTAGTCTGATCTTGAGGGTTAAAAACCTCTTTAGTACGGCTAAGAGTGTTATATAAGTGAAATTGAATTTGCATATTTTATTTACCAAAAATTGAGATGCCATTAGTATGTGATGTATTAAGCACATTTTGGTTAAAAAATCTATTAGTTAACAAAAATTAGTAATTAATAGTTTACATAAGTTAATAAACATTATATAATTCGCCTCGTTTACATTTAAAAAAATAATAACTGATCGAGGTTTGAATGAGCTTACAAAATTCCCACTCAAAAAAATATGTTTTAACTTTTTTCATGTCAACATGTTTGTTGACTAGTAGCTTTTTAAGTACAAGTGCTAGAGCGGCAGGCTTTACCCAATTAGCTAACCAAATACCAACCTTGAGCGGTCTTTCCAAAGTACAAAGAAAACAGAAATGGAATAGTTATACTTTACAAGAAAAACAAGAAACATGGAGAAGAGCAAAGTTGACACCTGATTTTGTTCAAGCAATGATTGATATGCAAACCGGTTTTACTGAAAGTGATTTATCGAGTCGCAATAACAAAACTAGACATAAAGCAAGAGAAAAAAAAGCAGAGCTTGACTTATATATTGCCGGAACGAAACAAGGCTTTAAGGAAAAAGTTGACGGGTATATTTCACAAGGAAAAATTCCTACGCCTGAAGAAGCAGCACAAAACCTTGAAATAGATTATGATGCTAAAAAAACAGATAATAAACTAGAAAAAAATCAAAATGTACGCCGTGCAGAAAAGGCTAAAAAAGCATTACTAGACCTGTATATTCACTCAATAACAACTTCAGTTAAAGAAAAAGAATACATAACTACCAGTCAAGTCCCTGAATTAGATGAACTAGAGAAAGCTCTTAATATAAGTAAAGAAGAAGCAAAACACCGTAGAACCATAATAAGAGATCAAGTTATGGCAAATGAAAGACCAAAGCTTGTACGTAGTGGTACGATTCTTACAAAAAAGGAACTACATAAACGTTTTGGTAGAGACACTACTACAGATGACACAAAATATATTGACGATATAACCACTAAGGTTATGTATACTAAAAAACAAGAATATGTAAATACAGATTTTCTTCCTAAAATTTCAGAAATAATGAATAAATTTAAGATAGATAAAGGACGTACAAATCTTTATTTAAAACAAATAAAAGCTGGAATAGAAGCAAAGCTTCTAGCAAGCAATAATCAAACTACTACTAAACCCTTTACTAAGCATTCTAGAACAACTACAAATACTGCAGGAACATCTTCGGGGGTTCCTTTTGACATAGGTAGAACAAAACCAGAGACAAAATCATTCGACTTTAAAGGATCAATACATAGTCTTCTAAATAGTAAACAGCAGGATCAATTAAGCAAGACTGAACAACACTTAAAACAGCAAATAAAATTAGAAGAAAATAAAGAAGAGTTTAAGGAAATTTTAACAAAAAATCTTATAGACGCATTACTATTTGCAGAACAGAGTAATTTAGGTAATTCTTTTAAACAGGAAGCTATCTCTAATATTGACTTAAGTAAGGATATAAGCAGGATATTATTTACTGTTGATGATAAAGGCAATAGAACAATATTAAATACAATATTAACTACTACTCCAGAACACAAAGATGAACTTATTAAGCAAGCTCAACACCATGCCATACAAACTTTACCAACATCTATATCTGATAAAGACGTTAGTGACAAAAAAAAATTAACGCTTGCAACACTGGCTGCAACAGAAGATAAAAAAGTACTAGAAGAAGCATTAGATAACTGGCTGAGTAATAACGGATATAAACGCAAGCCGGAAGTAAAGTCTTTAATCTCTATACTTTTATCTGATGAAACCACATTAAAAGCAGGAATAGATAAAATTTTTGAGTTACCTGTAGAAAACAATGTTAATAATAATTCAAATAAAGGTCAAAATGGCATTCCTGTTCCTCCTCCACCCCCACCTCTGTTAAATGGAACACCGACTTCTACAGCTTTTAATAATTCAAATCCTAATCATAAATTTGATTTAAAAAATTTTGAAGCTACATATCCTAGATTATATAAATCGTATAATGAATTTATTCAAAATACAACTTCAGCAAGTCAAAGTCAGGCAACCACAACGTCTAATAATATACCTGATACTAAGGCTAAAATGGGGGAATCACTTGAATTACTTAAACAGAAAGTTGCTAAGCAGAATGAGGTAATAGGCTTGATACGTAATGAAGTAACAAAATTGTATAACTTTTCTCCTAAAACTTTTGTAAATTTATTTAACACTGAGAACGAAGAGATTATCAAGAAAATTGAACAAATTGCTAAAAGAGAGGATATACAAAAAATACTTCAAGATAATGATATAAAAATAACATCTACTTTTGTAAGTAAGATTTTTAATGAATCGTTAGAACAAACGAAACAACGTCTTCATTCATCTAATATAATAAATGCAAAACAATATAAAAGGATTGAACGATATGCAAACAAACAAGAATGCGTAGCAGAATTCTTAAGAATTACAAATCCTCTAGAGCAATTAAAGTTTGCTAATAAATATATAAATATTCTTGGACAAAGTACCTTTAATGGTAAACTTAATGAATTAACAGAAAACTCTAATAGGTTAACATCCTCACAAAAAATTAATTTTGTACTTCAAGGGTATCAAGAATTAACTAGGGAAATTCCTACTGCTACAGCTAATTTAAATAAATTAAAACAAAATATTTTAGAAAAAATTGAAATTCAACAATTAATCGCAAATAAGGATATAAGCCGAAAAGATTTATTGGATATACTAAATAATAAAAATCCTGAGTTATTAAAATCACTTCTTGAAGCTAAGGTTATTTTAGAAGAGAATAAACTTAATAATTCAGCTAACGAAGTTGATTTAAAGGAAATTATACCTTTTCTTAATTATTTAACTTCAGAGCAATTAACAAGCTTAATTAATAGAATAACTATAGAAGGAGTAAAAACAGTACTTAAGGCTAAATGGGAGCAAAAAAATAAAACCGTATCTAATAATACTGAAAAGCCGCTTATTTATAATAACGGTATTCCAATGCCTCCACCTCCGCCGCCTCTTAATAGCGGTACTCCAATGCGTCCCCCGATTCCTAATGGCAATAGTAACTTTAGAACTAATGATTATCTAATTAGCATGGGTTATACACAGGAATTTATAGATAGAATGGATAAGGTAAAACCTAACAATAATTTTGGTAAAAAGAAAAATCATAATTATAAAGCTAAGGATTTTAAATCTAATGTAGGAAAAAATTATTATGAATCTACTTCAAAATTAGGAGGAACAGATATATTACTAACTGATTCACAAAAGTTAGAGAATGCTATTAAAAAAGAAGTATTAGCAAAATACATAGAAGAACCAAATAGAGATATGCAAGATGATTCTCTTTTAAAACAAGCATTTGAAGAAAAATTTTACTATGCTGAAGATAAAAATACAAAAGTAATTCCTAAACCCTCTGAAGTAAATTTTGATCCAAACTTCATAGGACCAAGAACCGAAGTAGGACAAGAGATATACGAACTTTATGAACAAGAATTTCTAAAACTTGCAAGAGATCCGGTATTTATTGAGTATGTAAAAAACAATAATAATACACAAAAAGATGAAAGAGAATTATTAATAAGCTTTATTGAACAAATAGAGTCTAAACGTCCTGAACTAGAACAAAAATACGGTAGTGAGGTTCAACCGGAAAATAGTAACAACGAAAAGAAAGTAGGACGTTTAAATATGAAACAATTCCAATCATTGTTTCAGCAAGAAAACGAAGCGACAAATGACGAATCTTCAACAAAGGATGATACACAACCTGAAGATAGTAATAAAAAGTCAGAGAAATCCGATTCAGAAACCGCTTTATCACCGAGGTTATTGAGTTCTAACGATAGCAAAAATGATAAATCATCAGATAATAAAAAATCACTTCTAGCCTTAAGATCTAGTGATGAAGAAGATAAAGGATATGAAACTGAGAAAGAATTAGAAGAAAGCAATAATACAACTGAAGAAGAATCAAAAAAAGATATAGCTTTAGAAAGCGAAGACGAAGCTATCGATATTTCATTCAAAACTGAAGCAATCGCAGAGCAAGATGAAGCGACACAGAGACAACAAGTATCTGATGACACCAGTAGGAAAGTAGCAATATTAGTTAAGGCAACTTCAACTCTTCATAAACCTGTTCACTATAATATTTTAAGTGATAGATTAAAGGTTGCTGCAATAGGTGCCGGTGATGAAGAACCAACTATCGCAAGAGGGGTATGGATTAGCGGCTTATACGGCATTAACAAACAAGGAACTTGGAAGAATATTCCAAGATATCAAGGTCGTACAACCGGTGTAACTATCGGGGCCGATGCTGAATTCATCAATAGTCATGATGTTATAGGAATAGCTTATAGCCGTTTAGAATCCCAAATTAAATATAATAAAAAACTAGGAAAAACAGCAGTTAACGGTCATCTTTTAAGCATTTACGGTCTAAAAGAACTAATTAAAGGTTTCTCATTACAGGCTATAACATCTTACGGTCATAATTATATTAAAAATAAATCTAAAAGTATTAATAATATAATTGGAAAATATCAAAACAATAATTTAAGTTTTCAAACCTTATTAAATTATAAATATCGTACAAAATACGATTTACATTTTATTCCTAATATCGGTTTTAAATATGATTATTCAAGAGCTAGCAACTATAAAGAATATAATGTAGATATAGAAAATTTGATGATTCAAAAGAAATCAAATCAATCATTTGAAAGTAGTATTGGCGGTAAAATAGTGTTTAAGCCTATAGCGACCGTAAATAATATAATATTAACGCCAAGTTTGTACGGTAATATTGAGCGTCACTTCAATAATAAAAATACAAAAGTTAATGCAAAAGCGACTTTTAAAGGGCAAACATTACAAGAAACAATTATTATACCAAAACAACCTAAACTTGGATATAATATCGGTAGTAATATACTTATGAGCAGAAAAAATATAAATGTTCTACTTGAGTATAATTATTACACTCATAGAAAATATCAAAGCCATCAAGGGCTTATTAAATTAAAAGTCAATTTGTAAAATAAATAAGGATAAGTTTCTCCTAAGAGCTTATCCTTTCTTAATAAACAAGCTTATTAACCAAAGCCAAATAGAATATCGGCGTACTAAATACGGTAAAAAATAGTTTAAATGAATAGCTATTAAGTACAAGCTGACCTAATTGGTCAAAAGGAAAAATATTAAATAAGCTCATAATCCCAATTACAATAAAAGTATCAATAAATAAAGAAATTGCCGTACTAAAATTATTTCTTATCCATAAATATTTACCTTTAGTAATTTTACGTATCCATAAATAGATATTAATATCAACAAGTTGAGCTATATAACAGGCAAAAGTTGATGCTAAAAAAGATATATGGTATGAACCAAAGACTTTATGAAAAGTTATGTTGTCAACATTAGACCAATTAGTAGCTTTCAATTTATCCATAAGACTTATTATTAAAACTATTATTATATTAAAAATAATAGCAAGTTTTACACAAAAATTGGCTCTTTCTTTACCGTAAAACTCAGCTATTAAATCCGTTAATAAAAAAGTTAACGGGTAAAAAATTGCTCCTATAGATAACTCAAGAATATAAAAATTAAAAATATTAAGGGAAACAAATTTTTGATATATTAAGTTTCCTACTATAATAAGGACTGTAAAAAAATACATAAAAAAGTGTAGAAGTCAAGATTTAATCTTACAGGCACTATAAAAATTATATCTGAATGTCTGATAAATTATGACTGTCAGATGAGTATTCAAGATATAAGATTTCATTATTCTTTTCAACAGCTAATTTCTTACTATCCTTGAAGGTCTGCATAGGATTTTTACCATAACAATATTTCCCAGAATGAGGTCTTTCATTATTATAATGTTCTAACCAAATATCAAGGTCAAGTTGTAGATCATCAAGATCAGTATAAATCTTTTTACGCATAGCCGTATCAAATAATTCTTGCTTCATAGTTTTATTAAAACGTTCACACATACCATTTGTTTGAGGAGAATATGCTTTAGTAGTGTTATGTTCAATGCCCTCAATGCTTAAGAACAATTCAAAAGCATGATGTTCTATATTTCCTTTATATTCACCACCTCTATCAGTTAGAATACGAAGCACTGGTATTTGCTGACTCTCATACCACGGCAGTACTCTATCATTAAGCATGTCAGCAGCGGTAAGAGCTGTTTTATCAGTATATAATTTAGCATCTGCGACCCTAGTATAGCTATCAATAAATACCTGAGAATATACCTTGCCTATACCTTTAAAATTACCTACATAATATGTATCTTGGCATCCTAGATAACCTGGATGCTGTGTATCAATCTCACCATGGGCTTCTTTTTCGCTACGCCATTTCTCTAATACTTGTAACTGAGCTTCGGTAAGAACAATACCATCTTGAACCATCTTTGCTTCTAATGCTTTAAGTCTTTTATTGATATTATTTAAATCATTACGTAGCCAAATCGATCTAACTCCTCCAGGTGATACAAGAATACCAGTCTTTTTAAGCTTATTTGATACTCTCATCTGACCATAAGGCTGGTATTCTATTGCCATATCTAATACTGCTCTCTCTACTGCTGGTTCAACTCTATTCGCTATAATTGGCTTCTTCCTGCTAATCTCATATAACGCCTCTTCTCCACCAGTTTCATATAGCTCTTTGAACCTATAATAACTGTCCCTGCTGTATCCCATTGCTTTACAGGCGGACGATATACTACCAAGACTCTTAGCTAATTCTAGTAATCCTATTTTTGGCTTTATTATTTTTTGATTTAGATTCATCTCTAATCCTCCATTTAATATTTATCTTATTTTACTAAATGTAAGATTAAATCTCAATTATTGCACATAAAATGATATAAATTTTTTCTTTTATATTAAATTCTATAGACATTTCTAAAATTATTTTGTGAATTATTGTCATACGGCTTTGTTGCAGGACCCGATTTTTTAATTATTTTTTTGGATTGCCACGTCGCTTTGCTCCTCGCAAGGTGTTGTTACGTGGATCAATTTCACCTCTGTCGTCCCGTGGCTTGACCACGGGATCCAGTTAAAAATACTAAAATTATTAGTATTTTTTATTGTTTTTATGGACCTAGTTAGCAAGCGAACTAGGTGACACAGTAGGTTTTACCGGTCTACGCAACAATGCCTCCTCGCAATGACTGTTCGGGTATCCATGCAACAATGCCAACAAAGATAGACAATGACAAGTATGAGAGATATTACTAAGATAAAGCTATAACTATTTAGCTATAGGTAAACTATTTTCTGCTTGATTTTCTTCAATTTCATTAATCTTAGAAACTAAATCAGATTTCTTTTTTGAGGAAAGATTAGCAAGTACTATTGCATTTATTAAAAATAATGTTGTAAGTATTATAGTGCTTTTAGTAAGAAAATTACCGACCGTTTTAGCACTGACTACTCCCATATTATTACTGCCGCTTATACTACTAATTCCATCCGATCCGCTACGCTGCATCAGAATAACTATAATTAGCAATATTGCAATAGTAATATGTACAAAAAGAAGAATGTCCATCATAAATATAAATATTTTTAGTGGTGCGGGCTAGTGTACGATTTGCTAACTACCACAGCTAAACGACAGTATATAAGCAATAGTTTTCTCATGCAACAAAATTTACAAGCAGCATAAAAATTTAAAGAATAAGGATTATCGTTGTTTTAATTTATACTTCGGCATTATCTGGGTTCATTGATCCAACTAAAACAGTCTCATTTTCATTATTATGAGTAGCTTCTTGTAATTGTGTATGAGATAATTGTGCTAATCTAATTTGCAATAATTGAGATTTAATCTTACATTTAGTAAAATAAGATAAATATTAAATGGAGGATTAGAGATGAATCTAAATCAAAAAATAATAAAGCCAAAAATAGGATTACTAGAATTAGCTAAGAGTCTTGGTAGTATATCGTCCGCCTGTAAAGCAATGGGATACAGCAGTGACAGTTATTATAGGTTCAAAGAGCTATATGAAACTGGTGGAGAAGAGGCGTTATATGAGATTAGCAGGAAGAAGCCAATTATAGCGAATAGAGTTGAACCAGCAGTAGAGAGAGCAGTATTAGATATGGCAATAGAATACCCAGCCTTATGGTCAGATGAGAGTATCAAATAAGCTTAAAAAGACTGGTATTCTTGTATCACCTGGAGGAGTTAGATCGATTTGGCTACGTAATGATTTAAATAATATCAATAAAAGACTTAAAGCATTAGAAGCAAAGATGGCTCAAGATGGTATTGTTCTTACCGAAGCTCAGTTACAAGTATTAGAGAAACGGCGTAGCGAAAAAGAAGCCCATGGTGAGATTGATACACAGCATCCAGGTTATCTAGGATGCCAAGATACATATTATGTAGGTAATTTTAAAGGTATAGGCAAGGTATATTCTCAGGTATTTATTGATAGCTATACTAGGGTCGCAGATGCTAAATTATATACTGATAAAACAGCTCTTACCGCTGCTGACATGCTTAATGATAGAGTACTGCCGTGGTATGAGAGTCAGCAAATACCAGTGCTTCGTATTCTAACTGATAGAGGTGGTGAATATAAAGGAAATATAGAACATCATGCTTTTGAATTGTTCTTAAGCATTGAGGGTATTGAACATACCACTACTAAAGCATATTCTCCTCAAACAAATGGTATGTGTGAACGTTTTAATAAAACTATGAAGCAAGAATTATTTGATACGGCTATGCGTAAAAAGATTTATACTGATCTTGATGATCTACAACTTGACCTTGATATTTGGTTAGAACATTATAATAATGAAAGACCTCATTCTGGGAAATATTGTTATGGTAAAAATCCTATGCAGACCTTCAAGGATAGTAAGAAGTTAGCTGTTGAAAAGAATAATGAAATCTTATATCTTGAATACTCATCTGACAGTCATAACTTATCAGACATTCAGATATAATTTTTATAGTGCCTGTAAGATTAAATCTTGACCTCTACAAAGCAGTGTCATTGTAAGTTGTCCTACCATGATTAATAGATTCATCGGACATTTTAGGTATAAGTAATTCACATACTTTTTCCATGTTTTGATGAATAGCATAAATTAAAGCTGTTTCACCTCTGGAGTCAATTTTGCTTAATTCGGTTGTATCCATTTCGGCAATTAACTCTAGAGCTTCTTTTGTATTTTTATTGCTTCTATTAGTTTTTCATATGAAGTTTTAGATTGTTCTTTAAGCATAACTATACCATTATTAAATTCTATAATTTTTAATATTTTGTTAAGAATGAGCTTATAGATAGAACAATAATAAAGAGCTTTAAGAAAGCAATAGAAATTTAACTAAAAGTGTGAATAAATAAATTGAGGTTGATTTAAGAAATATACAAATTTAGTTTTTTTTATAATATTTAAAATTCGGGATTTAAAAGAGATTTAATACAAAAATTAGACAATTTGGAACATAAAAGGAACATATGAATTTTAAGAAATTTTTTAAAAGCCTTGAAACCTTTATAGAAACTGGTGCTACTAGGGGGAATTGAACCCCCGACCTCTTCATTACCAATGAAGTGCTCTACCCCTGAGCTATAGTAGCTTAGAATTTTATTTTAAACTCTTTTTGCCACATATTTGTTATTAAATCAAGAAGAATTTTGAAAATTCATTTACTTTGTAATTTCTTTCATATTTTATCTAAACTTCTATTTTTGTAAAAATATAAGGCGAACAATGCAAAAATACAGCTTAATATGACGTAATAAACTGCCGAGGTTACATGCCCTGTTTTTTGTACTAAATATTCAAAGACAAGAGGCGTAGTACCTCCGAAAATACTTGTAGCAGTGTTATATGAAATAGACAGAGCGGTGTTACGTATATTTGTAGGATAAAACTCTGCTTGTAATGCCGGTTCAGGACCGATATAGCTAGCGACAAGTATAGCTAGTATAAATTGTGAGATAATTATGCTTGTAAAGTCACCATTCTCAAAATTATTAAATAAAAATGGCGTTGTTATAATAATTATTATCAGGTTAATTACAAAAATTTTCCTGCGACCTATAATATCGGATAAATAACCGCTTAATAAAGTTACGGCTATCATAATCACGTAACATACGCTAACGAGGCTATTTACTTCATTTTCAGTAAAGTTACGGCTGATTTTCAAAAACGATACCAAGTAAATTGTAGTTAAATAGAATATTATCGAACCGGGAGCATTGATAAAAATCGAGATTAATATATCAAACCAATGATTGGTAATGACTTTTTTTAACGGTGATTGTAAAATCTTTTTCTGCTCTCTTAGATTTTTAAAATTCGGTGTTTCCTGAGTATTTTTTTTAATATAAAATGCTGCAAAAAGAATAAAAAATCCAAGTAAAAAAGGTATTCTCCAGCCAAAACTATCAAATTGTGAAGCTGTTAGGATATTCTTAACGATATAAGAAACAAAAGAACCAAGCAATAAACCGGAGCATATACTAGACATTGAAATACTACCGGTAAAGCCTCGGTGTTTATGGCTAGTATGTTCAATAACAAAAGAAATAGAACCGGTCAAAGCTCCTCCCATTGATAATCCTTGTAGAATTCGTACACAAATCATTAATATAGTCGCAGTTATACCTATAGTATGGTAAGTTGGTAATATTCCTATTAATACGGTTGGGGCAGACATGCAAAATAATGCACTAGTTAAGGCTACTTTGCGTCCAAATCTATCACCAATAACACCAAAAAATATGCCGCCTAACGGTCTTGCCAAATAACCTATAGCAAATACTAAAAAAGCTTGCAGTAAAGAAGTATTAGCATCATCATTCGGAAAAAATTTTACTCCTATTATGGGTGCAAAATAACCGAATAATACATAATCATACCATTCAAAAGTATTAGCGATACCGCTTGAAAATACTAGCTTACTGCGATTCATGTTTTCTACTCATAGCTTTTTTTTCGGAGTATATTATAAATAAGGTGGCAGGAATTATTATTACTGCTCCATGAAGTGTGCTTTTATCGGGAAACTCACTAAATATGAAATATGCCGCTATTGCCGAAATCACCAGCTCTAAATATCTATAAGGAGCGGTAGCGGTTGCATCTACCATGGAAAAAGCTTTAAGTAGGAAGAATAATATTAAACTACCGCTACTACCGAGTACAAATAATAAAGCTAATTCAAAACCGCTAGGGGTTAGCCAATATTGCGATGCAACAAGCAATGATACTACAGCAGTTACTATTGCCGAATAAAATAGCATACTGATCATCGATTCTTTTATTACGAATTTTTTATTAATAATGTCAAGCATAGCAAATGAAATAGCCGCTAATACAAAATACAAAATTTCGGGGTTAAAATCCTCGGCATGAGGTTTAAGCGTAACAACAAGCCCTATAAATCCTACTACGGTAACTACCCATCTTTGCCAAATAATATTTTCGTTAAGAAAAAATACGGCAAGTATTAAAGTAAATAAAGGGATAGAAAAACTTACAACGGTTGCGGTAGTAACGGGAGCTATGGTAAGACCGTAAGTCCAGGAAGTCATACCGAAAAATAATAATAATCCTCTTAATATATGTACAAAAGGACGACTTGTTTTTAAGGTATTTTTACCATAATAAAAAACAAAAGGTAGTAAAACTATGCTACTGAAAAAGAAGCGGAAAAAAGCTACTTCAAAGCTATGTAAACGAGTCCCAAGATATTTAGACATTACATCATTGGCACTACTACTTACTAAACTAAGTAAAAACCAACCTATACCGGTTAAATATGTTTTTAATGCATCATTCATTAATATGCTCCAATAATTTCTATAATTTTACTTAAATGTCTTGACTTTTAGCATAAAAGAATTCTATCTTTTATGAAAATGGTATAAATATATAAACAAAAATTTTATATAATAATACGGTAATCAATTTTAAGCAAGTAAAGGTTATAATTAATATGTTAAGAATAGTGAAAAAATTAGGGATAATTTTGTTTGTATCCAGCATAAGTATTAATAGTTTTGCTAAAAGCATGTATGATGATGTAGATTCTGCTCCTGACTATGATAGTACACCGTATTACGAAAACGAAGGAAGTTTAGTTTTCAAGATGCGTCTAGGAGGTGTTTTTTCAAGTGCTAAGCAAAAGGGATTACCTACTCCGACCTCTCCTCAACCTGTTCCAGTAGGAGAAGTTGCAAAAAACGGTTATGGAGGTGATGCATCCACTACTATATTCTTTAATAATTATTTAGCTACTGAATTATCACTTGGCTTTAATGTTTTACGCACTAAATATACATCCCTTGCAGCCATTGCTCATAATTATGGCGTTGATAATGTCAAACTAGGAAAAAACAAACCTATTTATATGATTCCTGCAACGGTTACCGGACAATTTTATATAGCTCCTTACGGCGGGATAAGACCGTATGTCGGTGTAGGTTATCACGGTTCTTACATGCTTACTCAAGCTACCGGTCTTAAAATTAGAAACGGACACGGTCTAGTCGGACAAATAGGTGTAGATCTTTATGCTAAAGATGATACTTTAATCAATATTGACGTAAGACAATTTTTCTTAAATCCTAAACTTGAGTATAAACCGAATTTAGTAGGTACTAAAACCGTGACCTCTAAAGTTAAGCTTAATCCTTTAATAGTTTCTATAGGTATAGGATTTACTTTTTAGTATTGGTGTCATACCGTGGCTTGACCACGGTATCCAGTCTTTTTTTATTTTTTTCTGGACCCCGTGGTCAAGCCACGGGGTGACAATGAAAAAAACCTATTAATGTAATAATACCTAACGGAAATGACATTAAAAAAGTAATTCCCCTATGTCCCTACAAATTATCCAGTTATTATACTTAGTTGCGGCTGTTTGTTTTATTCTGTCGCTAAAGTTTTTATCCTCACAGAAACAAGCACGTTTAGGCAGTACCATAGGTATTTTGGGGATGGCGATAGCAGTCGGCGTTACTTTTTTCCTCCCGGATTTTAATCATAAATTACCCATTATAGCAACCATATTATTAGGCGGGATAATCGGAGGGATTATTGCACTTAAAATCTCCATGACGGCAATGCCTCAATTAGTTGCCGGATTTCACTCTTTTGTTGGTCTTGCTGCGGTATTTGTAGCTTACGCTACGATACTTGCTCCTGAAAATTTTTCTATAGGAATAGCAGGAAGTTTACCGATTAATTCATTAATAGAAATATCAGTAGGCGTCTCTATCGGTGCTTTAACTTTTAGCGGTTCGGTTATAGCTTTTCTAAAACTACAAGGCTTAATGAAAAGTAGCCCGTTAAAATTCTACGGTCAGCAATATATATGCCTATTAACGGCAATAATATTAGTTCTTCTGATAATATTATTTATTCGTTCAGAGAGTATATTTTTATTTAATCTAATAGTTTTTTTATCACTGTTAATCGGAGTATTACTAATAATACCGGTAGGCGGTGCAGATATGCCGGTTATAGTATCGATGCTAAATTCTTATTCAGGTTTTGCAGCAGCCGGTATCGGCTTTACGCTTAGCAATAGCCTACTCATTATTACCGGAGCATTGGTCGGTAGTAGCGGAGCTATACTTAGCTGTATAATGTGCAGGGCTATGAATCGTTCATTAATCAAGGTTATTTTTGGAGCGTTTTTGCCTGCACCTACCGGGATTAACAAGGATATAGACGACGATAAAATAGCAAAAACAAGCTGCCCTGAAGATGCGTCACATTTACTACTTAATGCATCATCGGTGATAATTGTTCCAGGTTACGGTATGGCAGTAGCCCAGTCTCAGCATATCATAAAAGAGATGGTTGATATATTAGAACGTTCAGACATTAATGTACGTTTTGCCGTACATCCGGTAGCAGGTAGAATGCCGGGGCATATGAATGTTTTACTTGCAGAAGCTAATATAGATTATGAGAAAGTACTTGAGCTTGAAGAAATTAATAGAGATTTCGCTACCACTGACGTAGTACTTGTGATTGGGGCAAATGACGTAACTAATCCTGCTGCTAAAAATGACCCGAGTAGTCCGATTTATGGTATGCCGGTACTAGATGTCGAAAAAGCACGTACTATTTTGTTTATTAAACGCTCTATGGCTTCAGGATATGCAGGTATAGAAAATGAGCTATTTTATCACGATAATACTTTTATGTTATTCGGCGATGCTAAGAAAGTAGTTGAGGAGATAGTTAAGTTTCTAAATGAAGATTGACTTAAATAACTCTATTTGTTATAATTTCTTAAATTAAGCCAAAAAACAATTATCATGAATTCGCAAAAAACATTACCGCTTCTGCCAAAAGCCACGGCTATGTGGTTAATTGAAAATACTTCTTTAACTTTTAAACAAATCGCCGATTTTTGCGGTATTCATGAATTTGAAATAAAAGGTATGGCTGACGGTGAAGTAGCACAATCTATAAAAGGTTTAAATCCAATTGCAAACGGTCAGTTAACTTTAGAGGAAATTGAGCGTTGCAGTAAAGATCCTAATGCTAATTTACAAATTTCATATAGCCCTGCTGATGAGTTGATGAAAAATCAGAAAAAACAGCATGCTAAATACACTCCTATAGCAAGGCGTCAAGATAAACCGGATGCTATATATTGGTTATTGTCTAATTATCCAAACATCCAAGACCATCAAATAATTAAATTAATAGGCACTACTAAGACTACTATAGATGCTATTAGAACTCGTAGCCATTGGAATATGAATTCTATTCGTCCTCATGATCCCGTATTACTGGGAATCTGTAGTCAAATAGACCTGAATAAAATAGTAGAAAGCCTAAAGCCTCCATAAAATCCTAAAAAAGAATCATAAAATTATAATAACTTCTATCCTGCGAAAAGCTTGCTTACGTGAATTATTCTTTGATTGTTATCTCGCCTATTGCGTGGATAGCAAATTATCATTGCAAGCAGGCATTGTTACGTAGATATCTTAATTATCATTGAGAGGAGCGAAGAGCGTTGTTGCAAACGGATTTTTTTATGGATTAGAAAAGTGATTATTGCCTAATAAATCGTTTATCACTAGGTAAAGTATAACTTTTATCGGTAGAACGATAGGGACAAATATCAATTCCTCCACGCCTAGTATATACTATATAAATAGAAAGAAAATTAGGGTTTATAGCATTTTTAATATCTGTAAAAATACGCTCGGCACACTGCTCTGCAAACTCATTACAATTTCTAAAAGATATTAGATATTTCAGAAAAGAATCATGTTTTAACTTTTTTCCTTTATATTTTATAACGATTGTACCCCAATCCGGTTGACCGGTTACTAAGCAATTTGATTTTAGTAAATTAGAATTAATCTCTTCTTCTACCAAAACATCTTCATACTCAATTAAGCTATTATCGGGTGGACCGTAATTATTGCATACTATATCTAAATCATCGATATTTTTACCGCTTGGAATAACAAATTCTATTTTTGTATTTATAGGAAATATACGTCCTGTTACTTTAGCGTGTGTAACATTACTTAGATCCTGCAAGATAATTCTTTCTAGTTCTTCTACTGATTCAACAACAAAGTTATTAAAAGAATTTAGATATAGTTTAAATGATTTTGATTCTACTATATTTTCAGAATCCGTCGGTATATAAAAAGTGCCTACTCCAACCCATGGCTTACTGTTCTTATTAAGACAAGATAGTTCATATGTATTCCAAATATCTACACCGTAAAACGGAAGATTATTACTATTTATTCCAAGTTCGTTGCGATTATTTATACGTGGAATTTTAAATAATAAAGTCGCATCATAACTATCTTTATAAGTACTTTTTTTACCAAGTAAAGAAGTAGATAAAGGCATTAATTATGCTCCTTGTGCTAAAATTTCTTTTTGTTGTAATTCATCATATTCTTTTAGCATATAACCGCGTCCCCATACAGTGTCGATATAATCTCTACCGCCGGCAGCATCACTTAACTTTTTACGAAGTTTACAAATAAATACGTCAATAATTTTCATTTCCGGTTCGTCAACACTACTATATAAGTGATTTAAGAACATTTCTTTAGTTAAAATGGTTCCTCTTCGGAGTATTAATAGCTCTAAAATAGCATATTCTTTGTTCGTCAAATGTACTTTTTTGCTGTCAACTTCTACAGTTCTAGTATCTAGGTTTACGCTAACCTTATCAAACCTAAATACTGATGCTGCATGACCTTTAGAACGTCTAACTATAGCTTTAATTCTAGCAATTAATTCCTCTCTTACAAACGGCTTGGTTAAATAATCATCAGCTCCAGAAGAGAAACCGATAATCTTTTGATCCGTATCCGTTAAGCTAGATAAAATTAAGATTGGGGTTTTTATTTTTGCAGCACGCAATCTTAATAATATCTCAAAACCATTAATATCCGGTAACATAAGGTCTAAAATCACTAGATCATAACCACCGACTTTACCAAGCCTTAAACCTTCTACACCAACTGAAGCTTTATCGCAAACTATACCTTCTGAAGCTAAAGTTAGCTCAATTAAGTTAGCCATTTCCGGCTCGTCTTCAATTAACAAAACTCTCATTATTTTTCTCCATAAAATTCAATTTTTATATTGTGCTATAATTTAATTACAGTTAATTATTGTTAACTAAATTATAATTTTTTATCTAGTGCTTTATACATTCATTAATTACATAAGTAAAGAATATTTAATCAAATTGATAAAATATTTACTATTAAGCTCTATCTGTGATTTAAAAACCATGGCGTTTAAAACGAAATTTATTAAATAATTAAATGATTTTCTTAGTTTTGATGCTCTGACATTTTCTTATGATATAAGGCACCAAAATCTATAGGATCAATCATTAAAGGCTGGAATCCTGCATCTTGAGTACAGCTAGCTATAATTTTTCTAGCAAATGGAAATATCATTGCCGGACAATGAACAGATAATAAAATCGGATGTTGTTCAGAATCAATATTAATTAAATTAAATACTCCGGCATATTTTAATTCTATCTGAAATAATTTATATTTTTCATTTCTTGCAGTTGCTTCGATATTTAACTCTACTTCATAGAAATTTTCTTCCGATAAATTAGTAATATTTATATCTAGAGATAAATCAATTTGAGGGCGTTGATCTAAAGCCGCAAGAGAAGACGGGGCAGAAGGGTTCTCAAGAGATAAATCTTTTATATATTGTGCATTAACGGAAATATGCGGCATTGCCTTATTAGTATCGGTGTTTATTGTACTCATAAAAATCCTTATTAAAAATTTAATATAATTTTTTAGAGCCTATTCACGATTTTATTTTGATTGATATTGATAATTAAAAAGGTTTTTAAGCAAAAATTAATAAGATTTTTGTAGGAATAGTATTCTTATTTCAAAAAAATCTTATAATTTGCGGCTAAAAAGATTTTAATTAGCTTTAAAATTAAGATCGTGAACAGGTTCTTACATAAAAAAGTTATGTTAACGGTAAAGTTACGCCTACTTGTTTCATATATTTTCCTTGGCGATCGGCATATGAATTATCACAAATTTGATCACTTTTTAAAAATAAAAACTGACAAGCTCCTTCATTTGCATATATTTTAGCAGGTAATGGAGTAGTATTAGAAAACTCTAAAGTTACATGTCCTTCCCACTCCGGTTCTAACGGAGTCACATTTACTATTATACCGCATCTTGCATAAGTGGACTTGCCGACACAAATAACTAATACATCACGCGGTATTTTAAAATATTCTATAGTTCTGCCAAGGGCAAAACTATTAGGTGGAATAATACACACATCTACTTCTCTATCAACTAAATTATATTCACTGAAATTTTTTGGATCAACCGTAGTAGAATTTATATTGGTGAATATTTTAAATTCATTAGATACTCTAGCATCATAGCCGTAAGAAGATAAGCCGTAAGAAATAATCTTTTCTTTATTATGAACTCTTACCTGCTTTTCCGCAAAGGGCCTTATCATACTTTGATTTATAACAGCTTCTTTTATCCACTTATCTGACATTATAGCCATAATCAAAACTTAATTTAATTAATAAACTAATGATTATAACTCATAATTATTTACAATACAAAATTTTTCTTTAAAACTATAAGTCTGAGGCTGCTTGAATAATGATAGTGATAATAATACAACATTGTATACTTTAAATTAAATTATTACAAATTAAAATAGTTTTTTATTGTCAATTCTGAAAAGTATTTATTATATTCTAGCGTAGTTGATTTATATTTATTAATACTAAAAATTTATTTTGTATAGTAAATTTTATTATTTAAGTTTATAGGGACTTTATTAAAGTGAAAAAATTATTATTAGCTGCAAGTATTATTTGCCTTGCATCGGCTGGTCTTGCCGAAGAAAATCCAACACCTGTTATTTCTAATTCTGATACTGAAATAAAATTAGAAGGATTTTATTTATTTGAAAGCGGTTATATTAAACAGGATCATTTAATTTTATTTGATAAAAATGTAACTGATAACAGGAAAAAGCTAGGGTTTTACACGGAAGCAGCGTTTGCGGCGACTATTTCTAAAACTATCAATGATGTAATAGCAGGTGCTAAAATAGTGCTTCAGCCTACTACAAGAGCAAAAACCTCTACAAGTTATAACGGATCACATATCTTCATTGAAACTAGTTACGGTAAAGTAGAACTCGGCTCTCCTGCTGATGCAAGTGCTAAATTGCGTATTACCGGTAGTCAAGTAACCGCAGGTACTGGAGGATGGTATAGATATGCTTTACTTGACGGTCAATATATGAGATATAACGGTTTAAAGCCGGATTTTGATACTAGTGCTAGCTTTTATCTTGAGTCATACTCTAATTCTTTTAATCAAATTAATGATAAAGCTGAGAGAGCTAGAAGATTAAATTTTTTCACGCCTAAAATGAAAGGTTTCCAAGCCGGTATCTCTTATACTCCCGATACTGCTAATACGGGTGGTAATAGAGATATAAATAATTTAACGCTTGAAAGCTCAGGAAGAAACGGAGTTAGTGTTTCTAGAACCGGAATAAAGACGGTTCCCTTAGGAAACGGCAAAACTATGACTATAAATCAGAATATTAGAGATGCTTTTTCTGCCGGCTTAACTTATGAACATGAGATTAGCGAAGATGCAGACTTAAAATTATCCGTTACCGGAGAGTATGGTAAACCTGCTCGTCGTCTTGTTCATGCTAAAATGGAAGGAATTAAGGTAATAGAAGTATTGAATACCTATAAGCTTTCTAATTTAAAAGCATATAATCTTGGAGCCGTATTTACTTATGGTAATTTCTCTTGTGGAGCTTCTTACGGTAATTTAGGTAAAAGCTTAACCGCTAAGGAATATTATAAAGTCGGTCGTGATACCTATTATTACAATGGAGCAGTTGCTTATGGACAAGGACCTATAAAAACAAGTCTTGAATATCTTAAAACTTCAAGATATAAAAACACCGTCGATGCTGTGAGCCTCGCTACTGAATATAAGATCATGCCTGGTTTATTACCATATGCTGAAATTTCTCATTTCCAAGCTAAAGGTAAACCTGTATATTACCCTGAAGCACCTAGTAAAACAACACGAGGTACTGTTGGTCTTATAGGTACAAAACTTAAGTTTTAATTATTTACAAATTAAGTTCCATTACTATAATCAAAGCTTAGAGCAATCTTATGTATAGTATTGGACAATTTTTAAAAACCTCTCTATGTCATCCCTGCGAAAGCAGGGATCCAAGCTAAAAAATCTTGATTTTAAAGATTTTTTAGGTTTTACTGGATTCCAGCTTTTGGGCGTTGTTGCATGACTCTCAAAACTCACTCAATGTCATTCCCTCGTAGGCGGGAATCCAGCGTAAAGCAAGATAAATTGAGCTTTTAAAAAATATTAAAGATCAAGATTTTATTCAAATAAAGCTTTTTAAAGGCTTTAAAATACTGGATTCCTGCTTATGCGGGAATGACATTGAGTAAAAACTTTCTGGTACTATAAATCTTATGCCTTGATTATTTCATTTTCTTAATTGAATTATCAATAAATTTTATAGCTCCATTTTCCATTGTTGTAATAATCTTGTCTTCTCTTCTGCTAATCTTTAAATCCATTCTATTAGCTTACAGCTCTCTAATTCTTGTCAAATTATGTGTATCATTTACTTAAAAATGCTGCAGCCAAGATAAATTTAAAGTTGGTCTACACAGCATAAATTACATAAGTATCGGCGAATCCTAAAAAATTCGTACTATACTGTCTTTTGATTAAATAAAATTATATATTTTACTTTTTTTATTTTTAGATATTGACTTTCTTTAATTACCATATATTGTGATGCAATCATAATATATGGTAATCATGTGATATATGATTTTTATTATTTTAAAACAGGAATAACACTATGAATCATGCTCAATTTACAAGCTCAGGATATTCCTTTGTAAATGGATTAAAAGCAGTTACAAGATATGCAACCGCTTCTAAATTATTATTTAAAGATGTATATAATTTTGTTTCTAGTCCTAACTTAAAAAAAATATTTACAATATTACATGCTTTAAATATTCAGAAAGTCTATACAAAAGACGGGGATTTTGAGGCAGCATTGAAGTTTTTTAATATGAAACAGGATAATTCTCTCAAGATAAAGATAGATGTAACTCAGAACATCAAAAAATCCGCATCAGAGGACAATGAAAATTTTTTCTCTCCTATATTAAACGTATTTTAAAAACATGATGGAAACAAGTAATAGTATAATAAATATATTACTGCAATCCCTCATTTAATGAGTATAGGTTTTACCTTAAAAAAAATTTCAAGCCCCAACCACGTTATAAGCAAATTTGATGCAATAAAGGTACCAGCACTTATGGCGGCTGCTACCGCTATAGGAAAACCTTTAATAGATACAATTAGAGAGGATTGTTCTACTATAATTCAATTTTTCAAAGATAGTAATAAGCTCTTAACCGGGGCTTATAATTTTTTCTGTAATAATAATGAAGATTTTACATATTATCAATTAGAGGAAGGTCATCAGGATAATCAGGTTGATATTATAGGAGTAGTAACATCTATTAATTTAAATAGGCAAGATGAATTTAAAAACTTTTAATAATAGAACGATACAAGCGAATTTATAGATAATTCGCTTGTATCAAACCATATAAAATATGCTGTTTTTTTGTATACACTCAATCTTTATTATAATTATGATGAAAATCTATTATTTTTAGGGAAGCCCATAGGCGGTAATTTACCGGTACTACCTCTTTTTCCTAAAAATGCAATGATGTTTTTCTCAAGTTTTACTTTTCCATTGTTGTTCCAACCTAAGCCGTCTTCTTTATTAAATATTTTAATATCAAGTAACTTTGCATTCTTAAATTTTTGCAGCGTTACGCCTTGCCCCTTTTTCATTTCCGGTATCTCATCTATATTAAATACCAGTAATTTATGGCTTTCACCAATACAAGCAATACTATCCCCGTTTACAGGTAAACACGCTATACATGTGTGACCATCAGGCACGTTCATAATTTGCTTTCCTGTTTTTGTTTGAGCCATTACTTCATTTGAATTAACCAAAAAGCCTTTACCTATACTACTTGCAAGTAATAAAAGCTGATCAGATTTATGGACTAAAATATTAGTAATATCGTTATTGCCTATATCCACAAGCAGCTTTATAGATTCTCCTGTTCCTTTACCTTTAGAAATATTATCGGCAAGCAAAGTAAAAAACCTACCCTCCGAACTTACTATTAGTATCTTATCGGTCGTGTAAGCCTCTATAATAAACTTCTCTGCGTCCCCTTCTTTATATTTGATAGTCGATAAATCAGTGTTATGACCTTTTACCGAACGCACCCATCCCATTTTTGAACAAATAATAGTAATTGGCTCTTTAGTAACAAAGGCCGTTATATCAACTACTTGATTAGTAAGGGTTACTTCTTCAAAGCTAGTCCGCCTTGCTCCTATTACTGTATTTAATCCAAATTTCGTTTGTACTGCTTTTATTTCTTTTTTAACTATTTTCCATAGTTCTTTAGGACTATTTAAAATCTCTTCTAATATAGCTTGTTGCTTCTGCAAGTTACTATGCTCATTAATAATTTCCTGCTCTTCAAGTTTACGAAGTGAGCGAAGACGGGTATTCAATATCGCTTCTACCTGTATTTCGGTTAGTTTAAACCGCTCCATCATTATCGCTTTCGGCTCATCCTCTTCACGAATAATTTTAATTATCTCATCAAGATTTAGATAAGCTATTCTAAGACCTTCTAGAATTTCTAAACGATGCTTGATTTTGTTTAAAAGATAAGTTGACCTGCGAGTAACAATATTTTGTCTATGAGCTAAAAACTCTTGTAAAACCTCTAGAATATTCATCACTCTCGGCACGTTATTACTGCCGATCACATTCATATTTAACTGAATACGGCTTTCTAAATTCGTTAGCTTGAATAGAGATTCCATTACTATTTGTGGATCACATCCCCGATCTCTCGGCTCTATAACCAATCTTATAATGTCGGTTGATTCATCTCTAATATTGCTAACAAGCGGGATTTTTTTATCCTTTAGTAATATCGCTATTTGTTCTATAAGTTTTGATTTCTGAACCTGATAAGGTATCTCAGTTACAACTATCTGATATGTACCGTAACTTAGCTCCTCTTTCTCCCATCTGCTTCTCACTCTAAAACTACCACGCCCGGTAGTATATGCAGCATTTATAAGTTCGGCTTTATCAATAATTATGCCGCCGGTTGGAAAATCAGGACCTTTAATAAAATTCATTATATCGTTAATTTCAGCTTTCGGGTGGTCGATTAAATGCATTAGAGCATCACATAACTCATGTAAATTATGCGGCGGTATATTAGTTGCCATACCGACTGCTATACCTTCCGAACCGTTAGCTAGTAAGTTCGGAAAACTTGCCGGCATTATTATCGGTTCTAAATCTGAATCGTCATAAGTAGGGCGAAAATCTACCGTATCTTTATCAATATCTACCATTAATAAAGTACATATTTCCGTCATGCGTGATTCGGTATAACGCATAGCTGCTGCATTATCGCCATCGATAGAGCCGAAATTACCCTGCCCGTCAATTAAAGGATAACGAAGCGAAAAATGTTGAGCAAGGCGTACCAAAGTATCATAAACTGCCACATCACCGTGCGGGTGATATTTACCGATCACGTCACCGACCACCCTTGCACATTTCTTATAACCGGAATTCGGCTCAAGCCTTAGCTGTAGCATTGCGTATAATAACCTACGATGTACAGGCTTAAGCCCGTCACGTACGTCAGGAAGCGAACGTGACATAATCGTTGACAACGCATAAGCAAGATAACGCTCCGATAACGCATTACCAAAGTCAATATTTTCTATTTTAGCTTCTTTCATAAGTTATTTAATTTTTATTTATCGTCATTGTTCTCTATGTCATTCCTGCGAAAGCAGGAATCCAAAAAAAAGTATAAACACAACAAATTTTTGAAATTAAAAGCTCGATTTATCTCGCTTTATGCTGGATTCCTGCTTTCGCAGGAATGACATAGAACAGGGGTCTTGAACCACGCAACAATACTCATTAGCAATGCCGGGGATATCCCAAGCGTCTTCATGCTTTATCCAATATTTAGCTTCTGCTAATCTTTTATCTGCAAGTTTTGAAAGTGCGATATCTTCCTCAATTGTAATTTCGTCAAAATCTTCTTCATCTATTATCATAAATTATTCCAATTATATTATTTCAACACACAACCTTGCTTATTATAAGCTAGTTTCTTACAGACCGCTTTGGCTTGACTAAGACTACCATAATCACCGGCTAAGATTAAATAGAAAAATTTGCCGTCGTCATATTTAACTTTTTTGGTTGTGATAACAACATTTTTAAGAATTTTCGGGAATTTCTTTTTTATTCTTTCTCCTTCTTGCATTGCTTCTGTTTCAGATTTTACCGAACCAAGCTGTATTTTATAACTCTCATTATTTTTACAATTTTTAGCATTACTAACCTTATCCTTACTTCCTTTTTCAAGCTTTATTATATTTAAATCTGTTTCATTTTTAGCGTTATTACTTGGCTCTATTAATGCAATCAAGTTAGATATTTCATCAAAAGATTCATCACTTTGACTTTGGTTACGAGAATCTATATTCATAGGTTTCTCAGGATCAGGAAGCAATTTTACGGTTTTAATATTTGTATCTTTAGCAATAAGATTTTCATATATACTACTATGTACTGCTGCTATTTGGTTATTTTCTATTATAGACGGTTTTATTTTTGTAGGCAGCTCATCAGGATAAATAGTAATTACCGGCTTACTATTCTGGTAATATTGATAACCAAAATAAATAGCGGATATACATATTAAGCACACTAGAAATATTTTAACAAAAATATTATTGATCATATTTAGTAATTTGATAATAGAAAAACGTCATTGCGAGGAAAAACTGTAAGTTTTGACGAAGCAATCTCAGAAGTACTCATGAGATTGCCACGCAGCCTACGGCTGCTTGCAATGACGATAAAAACCTAACTACATCTTTACCATAGGCTCTACGCCTATCACTTCAAGGCCGCTAGCTATAACTTTCTGTATGGCACTTGCAAGAGCAAGACGAGCAGTAGTTAATTCTTTATTGCTCTCGATTACAAATCTATAATCGCTATTTTCTTTACCAAAATTCCATATAGAATGAAATTTTGAAGCTAAGTTTATTAAATAAAATGCAATGCGATGCGGTTCAAAATATTTTGCAGATGTTTCTAATGTTTTTGTCCAGCTAGCCAAAAGTTTTATGATCTCAATTTCTTCTTCAGAGGATAATAAAGATAAATCATACTTGCCTTCTTCAAAGTCATTATAAGATTCAGTCATTAATTCTCTAGCTTTTGATAAAATAGATATTGTTCTCACATGTGCATATTGTACGTAGAAGATAGGATTTTCTCTTGATTGTTCTTTCACTTTTGCTAAATCAAAATCAAGCGGTTTGTCATTTTGCCTTGTTAACATCATAAATCTTATGATATCTTTCCCCACCTCATGATTTACATCTTGTACACTAGCAAAGCTCCCAAGACGTTTTGACATCTTAACCGGTACGCCGTTTTCAACAAAATTGACTAATTGACAGATTTTAACGTCTACTTTAACCTGTTCTTTGCCTAGAGCCTTAACTATTGCCTCAATTCTTTTAACATATCCGCTATGGTCCGCACCAAGTACATAAATTAAGTGATTCGCTCCTCTATTTATTTTATCCTTAGCATATGCAAGATCGGAAGCAAAATAAGACCAACTTCCGTCAGCTTTTCCTATAGGACGATCCTGACTATCACCATAGTCAGTAGATTTAAACAATTTTTGAACTCTGTTATCCCATTCATCGTGAACTTTACCTTTAGGAGCAGGGAGTGTTCCTTCATAAATCAGCCCCATACCGGTAAGTAATTTCACTGTTTCCTCTATTTCGCCTTTATCATGCAATGACTGTTCAGAAAAAAATATATCATGTTTAATACCGAGATCCGCTAAATCTTTTTTATTTAAATCAAGCATCTTTTCTACGGCAAAATTTTTGACTATTTTGAACCTTTCATCTTCGTTCATCGTTAATAATTTATTACCGTATTCTTTCGCCAAAATTTGCCCAAGCGGAATCAAATACTCACCCGGATATAAACCGGTAGGTATAGTAATTTTCTCGCCCAGAGCTTCTCTATAACGTAATAATACCGTACTAACTAAATCATTTATTTGCGAACCTGCATCATTAACATAATATTCTTTTGTAACGGAATAACCTACTTTTTGCAAAATTCTAGCTAGCACATCACCATATACCGCACCCCTAGCATGCCCTATATGCATTGGACCGGTGGGATTTGCCGAAACATACTCGATGTTAATATTTCTGCTTTTATCTATATCAATTTCAAAAAACTTTTCTTCGTGCTGTAGAATATCTTTAATTGCTATCTGCCAAGTTTCGGCTTTTATAGTAAAGTTAATAAAGCCGGGTCCTGCTATTTCTATACTTGCAATATAAGGTAATGTTATAAGGATTTCTTTAAACTTTAAAGCCAATTCCCGAGGAGAAATATTTTCTTTAGCAGCAATAATCATTGCAATATTACTTGATAAATCACCGTTAAAACTATCTTTCGGAGTTTCAATAGTAGCATTATTTGCTATTTCTTGATTATTATATAATTGCCTGCTTGCCGCAATTATATCTTGTTTTAATTGATTAAATATATTCATAATTAAGTTTTAAGATATTATTAAAATTCAGCAAACAAAGCTGATTATATTCTTGAATGGCAAAACGGTCGGTCATACCTGCTATATAATCGGCAATAACTCTAGCTTTACTGTATGTTTCATTAGCGTCTATTAGCATTTTCCAATTAACCGGTAATAAATTAATATCATCCATATAAACCTTAAACAGACCTTGAACAATTTTAGTACATTTAAGGCTGATGGCCGTAATTTTATTACTTTTATAAACTCGCTCATGCAGAAACTTTTTAGTTTCCATAATACGTTCATTAGTTTTTTCGGTAAAATCCACTATCTGATAATTCAAATTACGTATCTCGTCTATATTAGTAATTTTTTCTTTATTTAAATTTTCTTTTGTTTGCTGTAATAAATCGGTAATCAATTCATGTATTAGCTTACGTACTACCTCATAAATCAGACAAGAGGAGCTAATATTCTTAAATTTTGACTTGAGTTCAAAAACGTAGCTGTCAATATATTTAAGCTCAGCAAGATTATTAAAATCGATAATTTTAGCACCGATACTATCTTCCAAATCATGCGAAATATAGCTAATATCATCAGCAAGTGCTGCTATTTGAGCCTCTGCCGACGCATAAGTACTAAGCTCTAAATCATTTTGTTTATTATACTCCGCTATATATTCATTTATTTCACCAGTTATAGGACCATTATGTTTTACGATTCCTTCTAAAACTTCCCATGTTAAATTTACTCCGTTATAAGCGGCATATCTCTTCTCAAGTAGTGTTAATATTTTCAAAGATTGAGCATTATGGGAAAAGCCGTTATACTCTTTCATACATTCATTTAAAGCTCTCTCTCCCGCATGACCGAAAGGCGTATGCCCAAGATCATGAGCGAGTGCTATTGTCTCAGCTAAATCACTTGATAAATTTAAAGTATTAGCTACCGAACGCGCAACAGTTGAAACCTCTAAAGAATGAGTTAGCCTATTTCTGTAATGATCTTCCTCATGATTAATAAAAACCTGAGTTTTATATTGCAAACGCCTAAATGCATTGGTATGAATAATGCGATCACGATCACGTTCAAACTCTTTTCTATACGAAGTCGGGATTTCTTTATATAATCTTCCCCTACTTTTAAGAGGATCGGAAGCGTATGAAGCTAGCATCGTTATCCTTTGTTACTTCTTGTAAATAAATAATCGGCATACGAAGATCAACTTCAAAAAGAGCAAGGAGTTCACAAGACAAGGAGCGGAGCGTATACTTAATACGTGAGTACCGCAGTACTTGTAGAACGACGTAGCCAATTTTTGAAGTTCATCGAGTATACTTGAAAAAATATTCATTATACTATATAATTTACAAGACTTTTACAAGGTAATTTTGGTGACAATAACAATTACGGATAGAGCTTTTCAACGAGTTTGCGAGTTAATAGAGCTAGAAAAAGATAAGAATTTAGTACTGCGAGTTTCTGTTGATAGCGGCGGTTGTTCAGGACTTATGTATAATTACGAACTAGTCTCAAAAGATACTATAGAGCAAGATGATTATGTCATTACTAAACATAATGTTACAATTATTATTGATCCTATCTCTCAAAAATTTATGCTAGATTGTACTTTAGATTTTATAGAAGAACTCGGCAGTTCATATTTCAACGTTAGTAATCCGCAAGCTAAAGCAAAATGCGGCTGCGGTAATTCTTTTTCGGTGTAACGTGTCATCCTGTGATCAAGTAAGCGTTGTTGCATGGCTCAACTTCACTCTTGTCATCCCGCGACTTGATCGCGGGTTCTAGCTTAAAATACTAAATTATTAATATTTTTTATTGTTTTTATGGACCCCGTGGTCAAGCCACGGGGTGACATAGTGGGGGTTACCGATCCATGCAACAACGCCAGTCAAGCCACGGGATGACAAAATAGATTCCTGCTTTCGTAGGAATGACATCGCAACGTCAAACTTCTAGCAAAATTCACAAACATTTTCTATAATCTAATGTTACTCATTATGTTGAGAGGCAATACCAAGCCCATCAACTTCACCATTATCACCATAAGGAAGGCGGGCTACTTCATTATTATTACCGTTATTATTCTCATCTTCTTCGTCATCTGAAGCGTTACTATCTATGTTAATATAAACATGTTGTTCTTGGGCTTGTTGAGCTATTAAACTTTGTTTTAGTGTTTCAGCTTGTGAGATTTTCTTAAATTTAGTCCTTGTCCTTTACATTGCTCCGTAGTGAGAATTTCAAGACCTTCAGATTGTCTTGTTAAATTATCGCATATAAAAACTCCGCAGTCTGAAGTATTTTCTTGTTGTGGAATTCCTAAATCTCTTATTTCTGCATTAGGACAAATCTCAGTAATAAGGGTCACTAAGTCAGGACGATCATTTAACTCCCTACCTAGAGGATCATTATACTTAAATATTACCTTATTTGTATTATTATCTTTACTAATCGCCATACTTACCCAATGCCCATGCCCTGTATTAATAGCCATAAGTACAATTTTATTATTTTTAATTAAATCCTCATGCAGTCTTTCTCTAAGTGCATCTCTTACTTGTTCAGGGTGTGCTAAATCAACATGGGTAACTATAGAGAATTTATTTTTGTCTATATTTGCTTCTAATATATTTTTTATATCATCTTCAGTATACCAGTAATCCGGTTTTTGTATATTTTCTATAGTATGAAGAGGGCTGTTTTCCTGTGGCTGCGGTGGTGGTTGATGCTGTTGTGTTTGCTGCGGCTGTACTAAAGCTTTCTCTTGTTTTTGAGGCTGTGCATCCTCATTCTGTTTGGTTAATTCTTTTTGACCATTAATCAATTGCTCATTTTAATTTTGTTGTAGTTTTGGCCACTCCATAGCTTGTGGCTCCGGCAGTGTTACAAAATCATTTACTAGAGTCTGTGTATCACTGAAAAATTTTGTTCTGTTAACCTCCTTGGTAAATATACTAAGATCTTCTATTTTGCCTTTTTCAAGCATTGCACGTATAAAACCAATATTTTTTGCCATATCCGTATCAAAAGCTTTTAACGCTTTTGATACTAATTCTTGTTTTTCCTTATCATTTTTATTGATTCTACTTGCAGCTCTCAAATATTCAAGCCCTGCTTTTTGTATTAAATTTAATTTAAATAAAAATTCTGCTACAGATATATGAAGATCTTTTTCTAAAGATACATAATGTGCTTTCGTTTCTCTTTTATTTTTTAAAATACTAAAAATTTCATGCAGAATATTACTACTCTCCTCAATATCAGCTATACTTAAACTTACTTTAAAATATTTCATTGCTTCATGAATTAACTTGATAGCACTTACATTTTCATTTTTACTTTTATACCATTTCCCGAGTACTAAAAATAAGTCACCTATTTTTTTACAAATATTGCTAGAAATGTACGGAATCGTATCATGACCATAGAGAAAGTTAAAATCTTTATCAACTTCTAGGGCTTTAATATATTATCTTATCGCTTTAAACCAGTCTAATTCCGATTTACTATTTTCATAGATCATACCTAAATAATAATGAGCATTGGCTTTTATCTCATTTATAGCTATAACAACAACTTCAACTTGCGGTCCCGTAAGTTTATCAAGCCATTCTAAAGCTTCGGTATAATACTCTGTTGTTCCGTTATTTTTTAATTTTATATCTAATATAGCTTGATCTAATAAATTCTCTTCAATTAAGATTTTTTTTGCTTCATCAACTACCTCTGTCAGTGGCTGCCACTTTTGTGATTGCGGATAAAGTTTTTTACAAAAAGATAAAGCTTTCCATTGCTGATTTAAGAAATATACATAATTACCTAATATTTCTTGGAAATGAATTTTAGCACTTATATTTTTCGACTCATAAAACTTTCTTATAATTTCTAAAAATGAAGCAACCATGTTTAGGTGATCATCAGAATATTTAATATATATTTCATTAAGCTCTTCTATTTCTTTTAAAGCAGGAAAAAAACTTTCTTCAGTTTTTTGTGCCGGTGATTTATTTAATATTTTTTTTGGCAAATAAGGTTGAATTAATGAATAATTGTTTGAGAACGTGTCTGAATCTAATTCCTGATGTAAATTAAGATTATCAGAAGAAATAAATGGGCTTATTATATTATGTTTATTGACTTGAAAGAAATTTATAATAATTTTACCTATAGTTAAAATATTCTCCTTGACTTGATTAGATAAAACTTGTGATAAAATTGGCTTCTGTGTTTCTGATTTTTGCGGTTTTATATATATTTCTTTTATTGTAGCCCATTTATTTTGGCTCGAGTCCTTGGCTTGACTTAAGTCCTTAATATTAAGCGTATCTGAAAAAGGTTTTACACATAGGGACATCAATTTTTTTACTTGTTCAATAATAAGCGGCTCATATAAGTTTTTTTTACTCAAAATATCTTGTAGCTCAAATTTCAACGCAGTAGTCATGATATTTTTCTGTTCCTCAGCAGTTATAGTAGAATTTGTATTGGAAGCAGAATTAGGCAGAACATCTCCTGTGCCTTTGGAAAGGGCAAGTACATCCAAATCAGGCTGTTTCTGCCCATCTATTACAGTAATGTTAGTATTTTTTTCTTCTTCATTCTTACTCTGAGAAATAACCTCTATAGTTGTAGAAAGATTTGAATCGGAAACAGAATGAGGTAGAGCAGCTTCTTTATCTTTGAAGAGCTAGGAAAATCTGTTTTTCCTAGCTCTTCAATTATAAATTTTTGTCCTTCATCTAGATTTTGAAGCTTTGTGTCCTTACGGAGTTTACTTTCTTCTATTTTAATTTTAGCTTTTTTTTCTTCTTTAGTTTTATAATCAGCAACAGAAATTATATAAGATACAGCATCTTTTAATTGTTCTTTAATTTCCGGAGTTAACTGACCATTACTATCTCTAAAAATATTAGTGAATTGTTGATATGTAGAGTCAATAACATCATTTGCACTATTATCTCTAATTACGACTGAAAATCTAACTTTTTCAGCTAATTCTAATATTTGTCGGTAAATATATAAATTAAGAATTGTTTGAATAGAATTTATAGGTTTATTATGTGCAATAATTGAGATTTAATCTTATATTTAGTAAAATAAGATAAATATTAAATGGAGGATTAGAGATGAATCTAAATCAAAAAATAATAAAGCCAAAAATAGGATTACTAGAATTAGCTAAGAGTCTTGGTAGTATATCGTCCGCCTGTAAAGCAATGGGATACAGCAGTGACAGTTATTATAGGTTCAAAGAGCTATATGAAACTGGTGGAGAAGAGGCGTTATATGAGATTAGCAGGAAGAAGCCAATTATAGCAAATAGAGTTGAACCAGCAGTAGAGAGAGCAGTATTAGATATGGCAATAGAATAACCCAGCTTATGGTCAGATGAGAGTATCAAATAAGCTTAAAAAGACTGGTATTCTTGTATCACCTGGAGGAGTTAGATCGATTTGGCTACGTAATGATTTAAATAATATCAATAAAAGACTTAAAGCATTAGAAGCAAAGATGGCTCAAGATGGTATTGTTCTTAACGAAGCTCAGTTACAAGTATTAGAGAAACGGCGTAGCGAAAAAGAAGCCCATGGTGAGATTGATACACAGCATCCAGGTTATCTAGGATGCCAAGATACATATTATGTAGGTAATTTTAAAGGTATAGGCAAGGTATATTCTCAGGTATTTATTGATAGCTATACTAGGTCGCAGATGCTAAATTATATACTGATAAAACAGCTCTTACCGCTGCTGACATGCTTAATGATAGAGTACTGCCGTGGTATGAGAGTCAGCAAATACCAGTGCTTCGTATTCTAACTGATAGAGGTGGTGAATATAAAGGAAATATAGAACATCATGCTTTTGAATTGTTCTTAAGCATTGAGGGCATTGAACATAACACTACTAAAGCATATTCTCCTCAAACAAATGGTATGTGTGAACGTTTTAATAAAACTATGAAGCAAGAATTATTTGATATGGCTATGCGTAAAAAGATTTATACTGATCTTGATGATCTACAACTTGACCTTGATATTTGGTTAGAACATTATAATAATGAAAGACCTCATTCTGGGAAATATTGTTATGGTAAAAATCCTATGCAGACCTTCAAGGATAGTAAGAAGTTAGCTGTTGAAAAGAATAATGAAATCTTATATCTTGAATACTCATCTGACAGTCATAACTTATCAGACATTCAGATATAATTTTTATAGTGCCTGTAAGATTAAATCTTGACCTCTACAGACATTCTATAATATTAATTCCACCTTCATCATCAGATATAAAGAAATTATTAACAAGCTTATATCCATTATTTGCTTGATGATGTATTTTTTCATTATATCTCGGTTCTTTCGCATATAAAGAGCGGTCTTCATCTTCTTCTAATTTTTGTCCGCTTAAAAACAACTAAGAGTAGTCGCCCCTACTCCGTTCATCCCTACCATTACAATTAGTTTATTTATACTATTTCCTGTTTTAGTAATTTCATTATGGCTTTCTACAATTAATCTTAAAAGCTTATTACCATTCTTTATGAACGGTCTTTCCAACTCATGGTAATTTTTAAGAGGTTGTAAATTTTTATTTTCGATTTCAGAATCGAGGTTTCGAGCTTTTGTTTTCTTTAAATATGCATTTACAGAATTTTTATTTAAAATATCTATTTCGGGAATGAGCTGAAATTCTGAATTATCATTAAAATTAGGAGAGATTTCTAATTCTGCTCGCTTATATTGATTATTATGTTTTATCTCTAATAAAGTTTTTATTCCGATATTAGTTATTGCTTTATTACTTACTAAAGAAAGTTTACTTATTGTCTTGTTAAGCCTAAATATTTCGGCTAAAATTTTTACTTGCTTATCATTTATACCGCAATTGTCCAAAAATACTCGCTCGATAGTCTTATTATTCCTTAAATAATCTGCTATACATTGTATATCTTCCTTTATAAAGGGGTAGTTACTAAAATTCAAAGCGGTTATATGGATAAACTCGGCAAGTCCACTATTTGGTTTTACTAATGTTTCATTAAATATAGAACGAGTATTATTAGAGAACCAAGCTATAATATCTTTAGGTTTATACTCAGATATAAAGCTTGCGTTTGGAGTTAATATATCTTTAATATTACTTAACTTCATTAATATATTAGCTTCTTCAAGAGCAGTTAAGTTTGGAGTGTTTTTTTGTTCTAAAATATTATTAAAATACTCTGTCAAAAAATCATTTATATTTTTTAAACCTTGTTCCTGTTTGGGACTACTAAGCAATGTACTGCCAACTGCCTTTATTTGATTCCACATAATAATTATTATTATACCTATTAAATTATTTGCATTTATACAAATGAAAACATTTTTGCTCTATAAGTTGAATAAATAAATATTAATACTATTTAAAAAATTTTTCTGAATAAGTAAATTTACAACAAGGATTTAAAGGTGAATTGGTAAAATTCTGAGGATAAGAAAGTTCTATTTTTTATATTGTAAAAGATTATCAATTCTATTTTTAAATTGAATTAATAGAGGATATTTTATATATATTTTGAAAGGTAAAGTTTAAGAGGCTATCTGTAAATAAATGTTAACTGATAATTTAATTTTTTTTGCTGCAAAAATCTTATTAATTTTCGCTAAAAAAGCTCTTTAATTACTAATTAACATTTATTTACAGATAATCTTTAAGATTATTTTTCTTTTGTAATTTTATCATATTTTTTTAGTTTGATAAGAATGGACTCTAGATTATCCAACTTAATCATACATGGACCATCACTTGGAGCGTTATCTGGATCTTGATGTACTTCCATATACATACCGGCGATACCTACAGCAGTTGCTGCCTTTGCAAGCAGCTCTACATATTTTCTTTCTCCGCCAGTACTACCTCCTAGCCCTCCAGGCTGCTGAACGGAATGCGTCGCATCAAAAACTACAGGTACATTTAACTCCGCCATTATTGCAAGACTACGCATATCAGATACCAAATTATTATAACCAAAACATGCACCACGCTCTGTAAATAATATATCTTTTACCCCAAAAGCTTCTAGTTTTGTTTGTACATTTTTCATATCCCACGGAGCTAGAAACTGTCCTTTTTTTACTTTTACTATTTTACCTGTTTTTGCTGCAGCTTGGAGTAAATCGGTTTGTCTACATAGAAACGCCGGAATTTGTAAAATATCTGCTATTTCGGCTGTTTCAGTACATTGACTCTCTGAATGAACATCAGTAACAATAGGGCAATCGAATTCAGATTTTACTTTTGATAAAATTTCTAAACCTTTCTCAATACCAAGTCCTCTAATCCCATTTACGGAAGTTCTATTAGCTTTATCAAAAGAAGATTTATAAATAAATGGAATCTCAAGTTTGCTAGTTAATTTAACAAGTTTTTCTGCCATAAACAACGCATGATCTTTGCCTTCAATCTGACAAGGTCCTGCAATTAGAACAAACGGTAAATCATTTCCTATTTTAATATTGTTAAGTTTTACTACTTTTTGCATAATTCTTAGATTTAATTAATTGAGCGAGGCACGGATTAGTGTTTCTCGGTTATATTAGGTGTTGATTCATTTTCTATTAAGTCATTGTTAATTATTAGCGTATAATATTTTTCTTTTATTGTCGTTAAATCATAATTACCATGATAATAACCTTCTAGGTTAATAATTTTTTTTAAATAAAAATTTACCTGCTCTGTTTCTAACGGCTCATCTATATTTTTTATAATAGACGACTTAATATTAATTAAATATGCTTTTATTTTTTTAAATTCTTTAATAATTATAAAAATATCATGCGGTTTTGTTACCAATATTCCTACAAACAAAATTAATAATATTTGTGTTAAAGACATATTTATATTAATTTCTTATGTTTATATTTTGGATTTAAAATACTTTCCCCATTAGTACTTAGCATATATTCATGGTAATCTTGATAATTTCCTTCAAACCATGTAGCATTATTTTCTTTATCATATGATATAATATGAGTAGCTATTCTATCTAAAAACCACCTATCATGACTAATTACTAATATACAACCTGCAAAATCTAAAATAGCATCTTCAAGTGCTCTTAATGTATCAATATCTAAATCATTAGACGGCTCATCTAATAATATAACATTTGCTCCTTCTTTTAATAATTTCGCCAAATGTACTCTGTTACGTTCTCCACCTGAAAGTTGTCCAACTTTTTTTTGTTGATCACCGCCTCTAAAATTAAAAGCTGCACAATAAGCTCTACTTTTAATTATTCTATTACCAAGTTGTAATTCATCTAGACCTTCTGAAATTTCTTCCCATATAGTCTTATTATCATCTAAATGATCCCGTGATTGATCAACGTAACCTAATTTTACCGTTTGACCAATTTTAATAGAACCACTATCCGGTGTTATTTTACCTGTAATAATATTAAACAAAGTAGATTTACCTGCTCCATTCGGTCCAATAATTCCTACAATAGCTCCACGTGGAACTTTAAAACTAAAATCTGATAATAATATTTTATTATTAAATTTTTTAGCTATATGTTCTGCTTCAATAACAAGATCCCCTAAACGAGGTCCGTTAGGTATAATTATTTGAGTAGGATCAGTTTTTTGTTCTTGTTGTTTATTTAATAATTCTTGATATGCTGTAATACGTGCTTTATTTTTTGATTGTCTAGCTTTTGGAGTTTGACGAATCCATTCAAGTTCACGATTCAATTGTTTTTTTCTATCATCGTTTTCTTTACTTTCTAAAGCTAATTTTTTTTGCTTCTGTTCAAGCCAAGAACTATAATTTGATTCCCACGGTATACAATTTCCACGATCTATTTCTAATATCCATTCTGTAACATTATCTAAAAAATAACGATCATGGGTAATTACTATTACGGTACCTTCATAATGCTTTAAATAACCTTCAAACCAAGAAACTGATTCTGCATCCAAATGATTTGTAGGTTCATCAAGTAACAACATATCAGGCTTCTCTAAAAGCAATTTACATAAAGCCACTCTTCTTTTTTCTCCACCGGAAATTTTTGTAATATCTGCTTCTTTTGGTGGACAACGTAAAGCAAGCATTGCGATCTCTATTTCACGTTCTAGATTCCATCCATCACAATTGTCTATTTTTTCTTGCAATTCTGCTTGTTTATCAAAAAGCTTTTGCATTTCTTCATCAGTGATTTCAGCAGCAAATTTGTTACTTATATAATTAAATTCATCAATAAGTTTTTTCTTTTCATGAAGACCTTCCATGATATTATCAAAAACATTTTTACTAGCATCAAGATACGGTTCTTGAGGTAAATATCCTACTTTTATACCGATTTTAGCTGTTGCTTTACCTTCAAACTCTTTATCAATACCTGCCATTATTTTTAATAAAGTCGATTTGCCTGCTCCATTTGGACCTATTATACCGATTTTAGCTTTTGGTAAAAATGATAAATTTGTTTCTTTTAAAATTCGTTTACCATTTATAGTCTTGCTTAAACCAACCATTTCATAAACATATTGATATGACATAAATTACTTATTTCCTTATATTATTATTTTACACCGATAAATATATTTACTACTGCATTGTATGAATTTATTGCTCTATGATCATATAATTCAAAATTAGACATTGTAATTTCTATCATTATTTTTCTTGTTTGGGTATTTATCTTAAGAAATGAAATGCTATATATATATACTTTACATTTTAACAGTTTTTTTAATTTAATTTAAATAATATCAAGTCTAATTCTTCTAAATTTTTATAATGAAATATTAATTTCCCACCTAAAGAATAATTTTCTATTGTTACTTTTACACCAAATTTTTCTGATAAAACTTTTACTAATGATTCAAGATCATTATCGGTAGCATTGTCTTTTAAAAAACGCTTTCCTACTTTGTTACTATTGTTAGGAGATTTCGTATATTCATTTTTATACCATTGTCTTACTAGTTCTTCTGTTTGACGTACATTTAAATCATTACTTATAATATGATCGGCCATTACTTCTGCATGTTCATGATTTATTAAACATCGAGCTTGTCCCATGCTTAATATATTCTCATTTACTTTATCTTGAATAGATTGTGGCAAATTATTAAGCCTTAATAAATTAGCTATATGACTACGACTTTTGCCAAGCCTTTCAGCTAATTTTTCTGTCGTATAATTAAAATTTTCTACCAAATATTTAAAGCCACGAGCTTCTTCCATAACTGTTAAATCAGTTCTTTGTATGTTCTCAATTAATGCTATTTCCATACTCTCTCTAGCATCTAAATTTTTTATAATTACTGGTATCTCTAAAACTTTTGCTAATTTACATGCACGCCAGCGTCGCTCTCCTGCTATAATTTGGAAATTATTATCAACAATAATAGGTTGTAATAAACCATTATTCAATATAGAATCTGCTAATTCTTTTATTTTATCATATTCAAAGTTTTTTCTAGGCTGATTCTCATTCGGCCTTATTTTATCAATATTTATTATTTGTATTATTTCTGATTCTATAGAAATAACTTCTTCCCCAAGTAATGAAGATAACCCTCTTCCTAGTCCTTTATTTTTCGCCATATCTTTCTAAGATTTCTTTTGTAAGTTCTATATATGCAATTGCTCCCGAACATTTATAATCATATATAATAGCCGGTTTTCCGTATGAAGGTGCTTCAGATAATTTAATATTTCTTGGGATAACGGTTTTAAATACTAATTCTCCTAAGCATTTTCTAACATCATCTTCTACTTGTTCAGTTAAACGATTACGCTTATCATACATTGTAAATAATATACCTGCAATCTTTATCTTAGGATTTAATTTTTTTTCTACAATTTCAATTGTTTTTAGCAAGTGACTTAATCCTTCTAATGAATAAAAATCACATTGCATTGGAATCAACACTTCATCGCTTGCAACTAAAGCGTTTACTGTTAATAAATTTAATGAAGGAGGGCAATCAATAATTACATAATCATATAATATCTTTATTTCTTCCAATAGCTTCATTAAAATATATTCTCGGTCCTTTAATTTTGTTAAATCTAATTCAGCAGCAGATAGATTAGTGTTTGAAGTAATTATTTCTAAATTTGGTATGTCTGTAGAAATTATTGCATCTTTCAATTTTATTAAATTTGTTAATACTTGATATATAGTATTTTTGCGTTGTTGCTGGCTAATTCCAAAACCAGTACTACTATTCCCTTGAGGATCAAGATCTATAACTAAAATTTTTTTATTTACAGCAGCAAAAGCTGTAGCTAAATTTACAGTAGTTGTAGTTTTAGCCACCCCTCCTTTTTGATTAACAATAGCAATTACTTTCATATAATTTTTGTTAAATTACTAACTTCTAGAATTTTTCCTTCTTCACAAGTAATACTTTGATGTATTAAATAATCAAATAACCACATTTCTTTAGCTTCTACTATTTCTGTTAAATAATTTTTTCCTTTTAATAATAAAAATTTTTCTTGTACTGAAATATTTTTTATACAATTAAATATTGTATTTAATTTAGAGAAAGCTCTACAAGTCAATATACTACAATCTATTTCTACTTTTTCTATTCTTTGATTGATTATTTGTATGTTATTATTTGATATCTTTGATGCTTTTTCTAAAAATATACATTTACGTAAATTAGCTTCTATTAAACTTACTTTTGCTACCCCTGCTATAGATAATACTATACCGGGAAAACCAGCCCCACTTCCTATATCAACCAAGTGTATTTCTTTATTATCAATATATTGCATTAATTGTAATGAGTCTAATATATGACGTTGCCAAAAATTATGTATAGTATTATCCGATACAAGATTAATTGATTTATTCCATTTTTTAACTAACTTTTGAAAAATTTCTAACTTTTCAATTATTTCACGTGGAACTTTCATCACTATATTTAGTTTTTAAATAAATTATAATAGCCGTAATTGCTGCAGGTGTAATCCCTGAAATTCGACGTGCTACACCAATAGTAGTAGGTTTATGAGAAGAAAGTTTTTCCTGTATCTCTAATGATATACTTGGTATTTTAAAATAGTCAATATTTTTAGGTATTAACTGTACCTCTTCACTTTGAAATAAATTAATATCTACGTGTTGTCTAGTTAAATATGAAGCATATTTTGCTTCAATATAGAGTAATTGCAAAATATCATTATTTTGCATTTCTTTAAGCATAGGAAAAATTTTAATAGCTTGTTCAACATTAAAACTAGGTATTTTAAATAAGTCTAATACTGTTTTATATGTACCATCCTGTGCAACCTGTATACCCATTTTAGCAAGTTTACTAGTAGTTAAAGACAAGGTATTTAATAATAATTTTGTTTTTTCTATATTTTCACATTTTTTTGTAAATATTTTTTTACGTTTTTCTGATACAACACCAATGTTTATCCCTAATTCCGTTAAACGTAAATCAGCGTTATCTGCTCTTAAAGATAATCTATATTCTGAGCGAGAAGTAAACATACGATAAGGTTCTATAGTACCAAAGGTTGTTAAATCGTCAATCATTACTCCAATATAACTATTTGCTCTTGTTAACATAAACGGTACTTGATCTTTTACTGCTAAAGCAGCATTTATACCGGCTATTATACCTTGCCCTGCGGCTTCCTCATATCCTGTAGTACCGTTAATTTGCCCAGCAAAATACAATCCAGCTATTTTTTTTGTCTCTAGCGTAACACTTATTTCACGTGGATCAACATAATCATATTCTATAGCATAACCTGGACGTAAAACCTTTACATTTCCTAATCCTGGTATTGTTTTAATTAATTTATGTTGTACATCTTCAGGCAAAGAAGTAGAAATACCGTTTGGATAAATCGTATAATCATCTAACCCTTCAGGTTCTAAAAATATACGATGTTCTGATTTTGTACTAAATCTGACTATTTTATCTTCAATAGAAGGACAATATCGCGGTCCTATTCCTTCTATCTGCCCTGAATACATTGCGGATTTATTAAGGTTCTCACGTATAATATCATGAGTTTCTGAGGTTGTTTTTGTAATAAAACAATTTATCTGAGGAACATTGACAACACTTGTTAATTCAGAAAAAGGACGAGGAGTTTTATCGCCGGGCTGTAAAGCTGTTTTACTATAATCAATAGTACGCCCGTCAATTCTTGGTGGTGTACCTGTTTTTAAACGGGCAATCTTAAATCCTACTTTTTTTAATGTATTTGATAATCCATACGAAGGCTCTTCATCTACTCTACCGGCAGGAATTTTTTTTTGTCCAATATGAATAAGACCTGATAGAAAAGTACCAGTAGTTAATATAATTTTTTGACAAGGAATTTTGCTATCGTTATTTAAAATAACCGCTTCAACTTTAGAAGATTTAATTTCTATATCTTCTACTTTTCCATATAGTATATCTAGATTAGGGTAATTTGTTAATATTTGATACATCGCTTTTTTATAAAGCTTTCGATCAGCTTGAGCTCTAGGTCCCCAAACTGCCGGTCCTCTAGTCTCATTCAGCATTTTATAATGTATACCGGCTTGGTCTATAACATAGCCCATTAACCCATCAAGTGCATCGATTTCTTTAACTAATGTACCTTTTGCAATTCCACCAATTGCTGGATTGCAAGACATTTCACCTAAATTTCCCGATTTTAACGTAATTAAGAGAGTAGGAACTCCAAGACGTGCAGAAGCAGCAGCTGCTTCTACGCCTGCATGTCCACCGCCTATAACTATTACGTCATATTTTAGCATTAATTATTCTATAATTTCAGATTTGTTAAAGAAAAATTCGATTTCTCTTTTCGCACTGTTTTCACTATCTGAACCATGAATACTATTAGCCTCAATTGATTCGCCTAAATCTTTTCTAATAGTTCCCGCTTCAGCTTCAGCAGGATTAGTTGCACCCATAATGGTACGGTTTAAAATTATAGCATCTTCCCCCTTAAGAACTTGAAGTACTACCGCTCCTGAAGTAATATATTCAACTAAGCTACTAAAAAACGGTCTTGCTCTATGTTCATCGTAGAAACACTCAGCTTCATATTTAGTTAAAAATTTCATTTTCTGAGCTACTATCTTTAAGCCTGCATTTTCCAAATAAGTATTAACTTGTCCTATTTTATTCCTCTTGATAGCATCAGGCTTAATCATTGAAAAAGTATATTGTATTGTCATTTTATAACCTATTTATATAATTGTTAAATTTATTTTTTAGCTGAACGATTCCATGTTAAAGCAAATAACCCTCCTCCTAAAAGAGCAGAAATACTGAAAAATATAAATACCCCATTCCAACCGTAATTATCGCTAATCCATCCTACGCCGACTCCAGCAATAGCCGCTCCTAAATAACCAAATAACCCTGATAATCCATTAGCCGTACCGACAGCTTGACGAGTACTAAAATCAGCAGCTGCTATACCTACAAGAAGCTGAGGTCCTGAAACAAAAAAGCCTATTAAAGAAAGAATTGCTATACTTAATAATTCACTTTGAATAGGAATTTTCCAAAACAAGACTAACAATAAGCTAAGCAATACCATACATATGGATGCAACAGGACCTCGACGACCTTGAAATAGTTTATCAGATAAAACACCTGCTATTAATGCCCCTGGGATACCTATCATTTCATATAAACCGATTTGCAAGCCTGCATTTGCAAGGCTTATATTACGTAAATCTTTTAAAAATGTTGGAGCCCAATAAATTACTCCGGAACGTATTATATAAACAAACATGTTTGCTAAACAAACATACCATATTAGCTTATTACAAAAGACCATTTTAAGTAATTGAGGAGTTAATAGCTTCTCATAATCCCCTATAGCTTCAGGCGGATATTCTTTATATTCCTCTACGGTAGATAAGCCTACTTCTTTTGGAGAATTACGAATCCTATTATATAAAAAAAGCGATACTACACAAGCAACTACACCGGGAACGAAAAAAGCAGCTCTCCAATCAAATTTATCGATTAAATAACCGCAGCTTATCATAGCAAGAGCACCACCTATTTGATTAGAAGTTGCACCCATAGCCCATTTAGTTCCAAGTTCTTTTGAAGCGAACCAGTGAGTAAGCATTTTTGTTGCAGGAGGCCAACCCATAGATTGAAACCAGTTACTGGCTATCCATAAAATTCCTATAAGCCATAAAGAATCTGCAAAACCTATTAGAATAGTAATGACCCCAACAAATAAAAGACCCAAAACCATAAATATCCGAGCGTTAACTTTATCGCTAATAAACCCATTACACGCTTTACTAACTCCATACATAATAGATGAAGCAGTTAATATCCAACCAATTTGTGTTTTAGTAACCCCAAAATATTCTCTTATAGCAGGTGTTGCTATATTAAAATTCTGACGACAAAAATAAAAAGTCGCATAACCTATAATAATAGAATACAAAATCCTTATTCGCCAACTGTTATATTTTTTTACATATGGCGATCTTGGAGTTTTAATTTTGGGCTTTGTATCTGTCATATTATAAACTCTCCGACTATAAAAAAAGCAAGTTTCTTAGAAACTTGCTTTTTTATTTTAACAAACTCTATTTTTCAGTTTTATTTACCAAAACTTGATACTCTTTATTTAAACCTTTAACGGCATATATCCATAATATTACTATTACAAAGAATATAGAAGCAAAATATGGTGTTGCCTCAACAAAACCGAATGCAGGAAATAAAATAAAGAATGTGGATTGAATAATAGCACCACCCGATTTACCGAATCTTCCTCCGATAACTTCAACAGCAGCCTGTCCTTTTACTCGTAAATCCTTATCAAGCGGAATATATGCCATGTTTTTAGTGGCATCAAATAAAGAATATTTTACACCTTTACTTAAAACATTTTGAATCATACCGATCATAACAGCAAGTGCTAAAGGACCTGAAGCAAGAATACCTGTTAAATGCATAGCAATAACACTATCAAAAAAGATAAATGCAAAAAATGCTGCACCGGTAATTAACATCATTAATGGAGTTATCATAGCTGCAGCTAACCATGATACTTTTCTTAAAATATTACTACCTATAAGCATGAAAGCAATTGCAACCCAACCCTGATAAAATTGGAACTTACCCATATATATAGTATAAGCCTCTTTCGTCGGATACAATTCTTTTACTTTGGATTTCCAAACGCCTTCAACTAAGTTTACTGAAATACCATAAGCAATAAGTAACAATGCAATATAACCTACATACTTAGAGGTAAAGATCATTTTAAAACTGTCTATTAATGACATTTTAGCTTCAGCTTTCTTTTCTTTTACTAATGCCGGATCATAAAGTCTAGGATCGGTTAGAACGTTTCTATTCATCCATCTATATGTTAATATTACCAAAAAGCTACTTGTTATCATTATAACAAATAAAGGCACAAATTTTAGATGTTCTGCAACTATTTGAGTTTTTTCATGCAAGAAATATCCAATAATCACGGATGTTACAGGCAATGCTAAATTAGCAAGTAAACCAAACATTGAGTAAAAACGTTTAGCTTCATCGGTTTTAGTAATTTGGTTAGCAAACTGCCAAAATAATAAACTAAGCATCATTGTTCCCCAAAGCTCTGCCATAGTATAAAAAGATGCAAAGCTCCATTTCCCAACTATTCTTATAAACCATTTAAAATTAGGGTAAGCTAAACTTAAAGATTCTATGGTTTCAGGATCAGGATGAACTAAATCAGGGTAGGGGTAAAGAACAAACGCAAATAACACAAAATACCCTAAGAAAAATAAAGTAATAACATAAAATACATTTTCTTGCTTTAAAATATCGCAGAGCTTAACATAAATTACCATAGCGATTACGGCAGAAGGTAGTACTATGTATGTTTTTAAGAAACTTATTGCTTCTGCCCCTATATCCGTTACTACAAATCCGTCTTTAATTGAACGAAGCGTTGAGTAGTTTAATAAAATACAGAACATCATAAATGCCATAGGCAAAAACTTCTTATTTTCGTATTTTTCTATGGGCCAAATTACCTTTCTTAGTTCCGAGAGATAATTATCGCTTTTGGGAGTATTCATAAATTAAATTTTTCTATTTATTTTGAAGATAAATATTATACTAGAATATGTTAGAAAAGTCAAACCTATTGATTTTTTCTCAAAGGAAATATAAATAAATGTATTAACTCTGAGATGTATAAAAGAAATATGATAATTTATTTACTTGATTTTAATTTCTATCTATAATTTTCTATTTATAAATTATTATAATAAAATTAGGGAAGCTATATACTTGTATAACCTAAATTTTTTCGATATAATACTGTACGAGTATAGTTAAGTGTTAGATTTTAAAAGTGTTGTTGATTTATTAGAAAAATTACCTACTGAACAAAAATGCATAGATTATTTTACTTATATACGTTAGGCTAACGGAGCTTATTGTCTGCATTGCAGCAACCAAAAGATTTTTCATTATTTATCTTATAAACCCTTGGTAGTTCGACATGAAACTCAAAGTAGTTAAAAATGAAGAATTATCTTTTAACGAGGCTTTAGCAATGATAGGTCAAGCTCCGTTAAAAATTAATTCTCCAGAGATTGAAGAAGACGGAATCCCTAAACCATTTATAAAATGGGCAGGGGGAAAAAGAAGCCTTATTAAAGAGTTGTGCTTACGCTTACCTGCTAGTTACAATAATTATTATGAGCCTTTTATAGGAGGAGGAGCACTTTTTTTTGCACTCATTCCGGATAAAGCTATTATATCTGATATAAACTTAGATTTGATTATTACATACAAGGTGATTAAGGATGAAGCTCGAGCATTAATTGAGCTATTAGCTAAGCATAAAGCTAATCACTCTCAAGATTATTACTATGCTGTTAGAAAAAACACAGATAGTGATAACCCTATTGAGATAGCAGCACGTTTCATATACCTTAACAAGACCTGTTATAATGGTCTTTATAGAGTAAATAGCAAAGGAGAATTCAATGTCCCGATGGGAGTTATATTAATCCTAATATTCTTGATGAGAATAACATAATTGCGTGTAGTAAAGCTTTGCAAAATGCTGAAATAATATATCAGGATTTCGGCAATATTTTGCCTAAGCCTAAAGATTTCGTTTATATAGACCCGCCATATCAACCTATTAATCATACTTCATTTACAAAATATACAAAGCTTGATTTTACAGAAGCAGATCAGATTAAGCTTTATGAAAAATGCAGAGAATTACATAAGAACGGTGTATATTTTATGCTTTCAAATTCAGATAGCGATTTTATAAAGAACTTATACAAGTCTTTTAGTATAGATATAGTAAATGCACCAAGAAGCATAAATTGTAAATCCGACAGTAGGCAAAGAACTAATGAAGTTTTAATAAGAAATTATTAGTACAATGGTAAAACAAATTGAAATTTTACAAGCTAATAAAACTGGAAACGAACTTGAGATTTTTATACAAGATCGACTAAAAAGAGAAGGGTATTGTTTTGTACTTAATAAAAGATTTAGTGCAGCTAGAATCCTTAAACAGCCTATTTATACTAGACAGTTTGAAGTTGGCAAAAGTATTTATGGTACTAAATGGAAATGCGATTTTATATTATATCATCCAGAACGTCACCCCAATTGCCTAGTAATAGAATCTAAGTGGCAACAATCAGGAGGTTCAGTTGATGAAAAATATCCTTATCTTGTTTTAAACATAAAAGAACAAGGAATTTACGATACTATAATAATAATTGATGGTAATGGATATAAAAAAGAAGCCTTGAAATGGCTAAAGGCTCAAGTTGGCAGTAATTTAATAGAAGTTTTTAGTATGTCTGAATTTACATCTTGGGTAAATAAAAAGAAAATATAGGTTATACAAATATATAATTCCCATAAAATATATGTCCAAATTAAAAATAGCTTTTTTATTAACTGCTATAATTTTCATAACAGGTTGTAAAAGTAATATGAAAAATGAAAATAATATTTCACTACCGGAATATGTAACCTTAAACTTAGAGACTCTAAATAATTCTGAGGCAAAAACGTTAAACTTCCCTTTATCTGCAGAAGATTTACGTGATATATCTATTTTAGAAAAGAAATATGATCAAGAAGAAAATTGTGCAGGACTTGCCGCACCGCAAATAGGTATATCAAAGCGTATAATAATATTTGCAGTACATGAAAATGAAGAGTTAAAAAAATGGCGTCCTGATCTTAAGGATACAATGCCTAAAACTATATGGATTAATCCCTCATATAAACCGATAGGTATTGATAAACATGAAGATTACGAGAGATGCTTTTCTGTTGAAAATGCTACAGGTCCAGTTGCAAGATTCAAAAAGATTCATTATCACGCATATGATATAAATGGAAATCAAATCCAAGGCATTGCAGAAGGATTTTTAGCAAGAGTTATCCAGCATGAAATCGATCATCTAAACGGAAAAGTATTTTTAGATTATGTAGCTCCTGAAAAAATAATGACAAAAGAAAAATATTTAGAAAAACGTAAAAAAGCTATGGAGCAGGAAAATATAAAATCTTAGTCTTGTCTGAGTTCTCTAAACCTTATAAATATCATTTTAGCTAAAATTTAGTATGTCATAAGAGCGGCGTTGCCCTCATGACACTGTTACGTGGATGCCAAATCGTCATTGTGAGGAGGCATTGTTGCGTAGACCGGTAAAACCCACTGTGTCACCCCGTGGCTTGCTAACTAGGTCCATAAAAACAACAAAAAATACTAATAATTTTAGTATTTTTAACTGGATCCCGTGGTCAAGCCACGGGATGACATAGGTGAAATTGATCCATGCAACAATGCCTCGCAGAAATAATATCATTCCATATTAAGGCAGCGTAAATTCAGTCTATATTATTTGGTATAATAACTATTGCATCGGATACGGGACGTATTGTATGTTCGCCTAAAGCTTCATCTTCATCGCCTGTAACATTATGTGCAATAATTGAGATTTAATCTTACATTTAGTAAAATAAGATAAATATTAAATGGAGGATTAGAGATGAATCTAAATCAAAAAATAATAAAGCCAAAAATAGGATTACTAGAATTAGCTAAGAGTCTTGGTAGTATATCGTCCGCCTGTAAAGCAATGGGATACAGCAGGGACAGTTATTATAGGTTCAAAGAGCTATATGAAACTGGTGGAGAAGAGGCGTTATATGAGATTAGCAGGAAGAAGCCAATTATAGCGAATAGAGTTGAACCAGCAGTAGAGAGAGCAGTATTAGATATGGCAATAGAATACCAGCCTTATGGTCAGATGAGAGTATCAAATAAGCTTAAAAAGACTGGTATTCTTGTATCACCTGGAGGAGTTAGATCGATTTGGCTACGTAATGATTTAAATAATATCAATAAAAGACTTAAAGCATTAGAAGCAAAGATGGCTCAAGATGGTATTGTTCTTACCGAAGCTCAGTTACAAGTATTAGAGAAACGGCGTAGCGAAAAAGAAGCCCATGGTGAGATTGATATACAGCATCCAGGTTATCTAGGATGCCAAGATACATATTATGTAGGTAATTTTAAAGGTATAGGCAAGGTATATTCTCAGGTATTTATTGATAGCTATACTAGGGTCGCAGATGCTAAATTATATACTGATAAAACAGCTCTTACCGCTGCTGACATGCTTAATGATAGAGTACTGCCGTGGTATGAGAGTCAGCAAATACCAGTGCTTCGTATTCTAACTGATAGAGGTGGTGAATATAAAGGAAATATAGAACATCATGCTTTTGAATTGTTCTTAAGCATTGAGGGCATTGAACATAACACTACTAAAGCATATTCTCCTCAAACAAATGGTATGTGTGAACGTTTTAATAAAACTATGAAGCAAGAATTATTTGATATGGCTATGCGTAAAAAGATTTATACTGATCTTGATGATCTACAACTTGACCTTGATATTTGGTTAGAACATTATAATAATGAAAGACCTCATTCTGGGAAATATTGTTATGGTAAAAATCCTATGCAGACCTTCAAGGATAGTAAGAAGTTAGCTGTTGAAAAGAATAATGAAATCTTATATCTTGAATGCTCATCTAACAGTCATAACTTATCAGACATTCAGATATAATTTTTATAGTGCCTGTAAGATTAAATCTTGACCTCTATACATTATTTATAATTTTTCTGCCTATAAATAACGTAGAAGAGCCGCCGCCGTCTAAATTGATTGCCGATTCACATCCAAGGTTTAACATATAATCTGCAAGTTCTGTTTTAGTTAGCCCTATCACAGTATCATTAACAAGATGTTTTTCTAAAATTTTTAACGCTTCAGGGAGTGTTAATTCCTCAAAAGCTACTCCTTTTTCTTTTCGTAGAATTGATTTAACTTGCACAAACTTAAGGTCTTTTATGTGTTGCTTATAAATATGCTCGGCTACAACTATCACTATAGTACCGTCATTACGCACTCCTAAAGCAGTACGAGCATGAGCCGGATCATCTTGCTTTTATATTATCTACAATATTTTTACCGTTTTGAACTAATACAGGAATGCCCGTTACTACTGAAGCAGTTTTGCTTAAATTTATATACTTACCGTCTTATCAATAAATTCTAAATTCAGCTTCACGGCATCATTTATATTTACTATCGGCAAGCTTACTTCTTTTGGGAAAGATAATACAAAACCTTTTTGCGGAATTTGATTATCACCATGATTGCTTATGTCCATAATAATCAAATTCTGATCAATCAAGATTTCCTTATTAGTATATGGCGTTAATGTAGTAAGACATCCAAACATCATTATAGAAATTAATATCTTTTGAGTTTGAAAAATAATTAACTTGATTTGGAACAATAGATTTATCGCCTATTGCTACTGAAATTTTTGCTGATGCTTTAGTAATTTGAATATTACCTTGATCCATAATTAACAAGCTCTGTATCTTATTTCTAAGACTGAATAGCTTGCCGTCAACCATTAAGGTAAGGCTAGGTCTACCGTCATCGCTACCTGCAATCTCAAAGAATCCGGCATTAATAGCAGCAACTGCATTAGTGCGGCGTGCTATAGCGTCTACTGTTTCTCTGCCTATAACCTGATTATGAGCCTTGACTAATTTCAATTGAAAATTTTTAGGATCAATATTTAGCACATGAATCACATGCTTATCTTTTTCATAACGACTATATGTTAAGCCTGTATGTTCCTTTGCATATATTTTAAAACTGAATATTAAAATCACGAATAAATAAACTAGTCTGATCATATTGTTTTACCTTTTTCTAACAATAAAATTTAGCCATAATGACTCTTTACTCGGCAAGAATCTCTTACTCTTTTCCGTCCATATTTTAACTGCCTCAAAAAGCCCGTTAAAATAAGGTTTTATTGTATCTTCATTCATATTATAAAAATCACGAGCATCACGTTGTATAATATCTGAACCATATCCGTAAGAAGCATAAAAAATTCCTTCTGGCTTTAATGCAGCGTGAATTTTTTTATAAACATTGGTTGTTTCATTATAAGGTACATGGAGGAGAGTTGCTTGAGCCCAAACACCGTCAAACAACTCCTTAAAATCCATATCTTGAAAAGTTGAGTGTAGTACATTTATTTCGGTTTCTTTTGTAGCTAATTTAACCATTTCGGTTGAACCGTCAAAAGCAGTAACTTGATATCTTTGACTTAAAAAATATTTTGTATCACGACCAACTCCGCAACCGGCATCTAAAATGTGAGCCTGTTTTGGTAAATAACTTATGAATTCTTTATAATTATCGGATAAATCCGCATTGATTGTTCTGTTATAAAACTCTTGAGCATTATTATTATAATATTGTATATTTTTCATAATTTTATATTTATTCCCAACTATTAGTATATTTATACTCACCAAACAATAAAATACAAATAATTTCTATTATATCTTTTCATTGACTATTAGACTTAAAAATGGTCTACTTATTAAGAATAAGGCTTAAGGTTTATATGATAAAAAAAATAATATTTGGAATAGCTATTTTACTGAGTCTAAGCTGCTTTGCCAATAGTACAACTTCTGACGGCTCAAAAAAAGATGCAGCAAAAACCAACGACGCTACAACACAAAAAATTATAGATGATTTTTCTGCTTACGCCGGTACTATAAAACCGGAAGTACGCAAGGAAATACAAGAATATAGAGTAGAAATAGTCGATATTAATAAGAAGAAACGTGAACTATATAACAGCCTTTCCAAAGAGGCTCAAAATTTTTTAGCAGAGCAGCAAAAATATAAACAAAAACTATCCATCTTTAAACTACCTACAGAAGACGATTCTCCAAATAATACTGCTAATTCTAAAGATAATAAGGATACAGATACAAAATAAAATCTGTTATTTTGTGAACTTGTAGATGTATGGTATGGGTAGATAAAACCTGTTCCTATTCATTCCCGCAAAAGCGAGAATCCAGTACTTTAAAGCTTTTTTAAAGTTTTACCTTGAAAAAAATGATATAATAAAAAATCTTTAAAATTAAGATTTTTTATCCTGGATCCCCGCTTTTGGGCGTTGTTGCATGGCTCAAAAAACGCCCTCGATGTCATACCGTGGCTTGACCACGGCATCCAGAAAAACAACTAAAAATATCAATATTATTGATATTTTTAACTAGATCCCGTGAATAAATCACGGGATAACAGGAGGAAAATCGAACCATGCAACAACGCCCCGCTTTTAGCTAGGTGTTTCATAAATCTGCTCTACTACGCCGTCAACTCCCATTAAGAACGTATAGACCTTTAATTGAGGGAATTTTTCTTTGATTAGGTTACGTGCTTTATTTAAAATTTCCGCATGTGCTGCCGTTTCTTTTTCACGTGTGTCTAAATGTTCTTGACCTACAAGCATCTTGTAAGCTCCACAATCTCTATGGTCAAGAAACACAATTTGTTTAATATTATGTAACTGCTGTAAAATTCCTATCGTATCTTCTATTGTTTTTCCCCAGTAAGTATTTCTCATTCACGAGTGCAAGCGATGCACCGGGCAGTGATACTTTATCAAAATTATCTTCTAACCCTAATTGCTTCATTAATTTATCTGTTTCATCTATTAATCTAAAATCTACACAACTAATTAAAAGAGTAGAAGATTCATTTAATGTTTTTAAATGTTCATTACTTACTTCTACCTTTACAACTTTCTTATTGGCAATTATATCATTGTTAGCAGCGTAAAGATTTAAACTAGACACCATAATAAACCCTAAAATTATATATTTTACATATATCATAAAATTCTCCTATTTAAAAATATTTCTTACATGCTTTAAAATAAGAATAACCTGTAATGATTGTTAAAAAAGCGGCAATCCATAAAATTATTTCCCCTACTATATCTAAATAAATAATTCCTGAACCTTTAGAGCCTAATATCAATATCGATAAAGCAAACATTTGTAAAAACGTTTTTACCTTAGCGAGTCTCGATACAGGCACACTAACCTTTACTAAAGCTAAAAATTCCCGAAGGCCGCTAACTAAAAATTCTCGTGCTAAAATTAATAGACAAGGTATCTCATCTACATTATCTTTTTTTAGTAGCATTATAATAACGCAACCTACTAGTAGCTTATCTGCTATAGGATCAAACATCTTGCCAAAGCTCGTAACTAAATTATATTTTCTTGCAATATAACCGTCAAAAAAATCCGTAATACTAGCTAAAACAAATAATAATGCTCCAAGTTTACGTGCAAGTGAATTATTTATATAAAATGCCAGTATAATAACCGGAATTACCATTATTCGAGCAATAGTTAGATAATTAGGTAAATTTTTATCTATTCTCATTAATTAATTAAATTTATTAATATAATATTGTTGAATTATGGATAGAATATTATTCCAAGACCAATATATTAAAAGTCCCACAGGAAAACTACTAAACATAAATAAAAAAATTAGTGGCATAAATTTCATTACTTGAGCTTGCATCGGATCTGCAGGTTCAGAACTCATTTTTTGCTGTAAGAACATAGTAATAGCCATTAAAATAGGCCATGCTCCAATCATTAAAAATGATGGCGGCGAGAACGGTAACAAGCCGAATAAATTAAAAATAGTAGTAGGGTCAGGAGCAGATAAGTCTTTAATCCAACCGTAAAACGGTGCTTGCCGCATTTCAATAGTTACATACAATACTTTATAGATAGAGAAAAATATCGGAATTTGAACAAGTATAGGTAAACAACCCGCTACCGGATTTACTTTTTCTTTTTTATATAAAGCCATTATTTCTTGATTTAAACGTGCCTTATCATCACTGTATAAATTTTTTATCCTATCGATTTCCGGCTGTAAATTTTTCATTTTTTTCATCGAACGATAAGACTTATTGGCTAAAGTAAACATTAATAGCTTAATTATAACCGTAACAATTAATATACTAACACCGAAATTACCAACATAGCCATAGAAAAAATTCATAGCGTAGAAGACTGGCTTAGTAATTATGTAAAACCAACCGAAATCAATAGCTCTATCAAATAATTTAATATCATATTGTTTTTCATATTGATCAAGTAAGTCTACTTTTTTTGCTCCAGCAAAAATTCTGCTTTTAATGGAAAAATTTTCGCCAGGCTTTATTATTTGTACCGGTGAAATAAAATCTACCTGATATTTTTCAGTACCTTGTTTAGCAGCGTAATTAAAATTTGAGCTATAATTACTTGATTTATCAGGAATTAAAGCAGATAGCCAATATTTATCGGTAATTCCTATCCAGTCAACTTTACTTGATGCAAATTTTTCACTTTTTTTATCTTTAATATCATCATACGAATATTCTTTAAGATTCTCGTCTATACAACCGATAGGTCCTTGATGTAGTATATTTACCGCTTTTTCCACTGCGGTATATTTATGATTTATTAAACCATATGATTGGATTGGAAGCTCTTTATCGCTATTATTAACGATAGTTTGCTCTATAGTAAATAAATAATTCTCATCGATGGTAATAGTAACTAAAAATTTAACTCCGTCTTCATTAACCCAAAATAAATTAACGGGTTTTCCAGGGCTTAATATTTCACCATCGCTATTCCATATAGTATCGTTATTAGGTAATTTTATGCTAGATAGATTACTAACTAAGCCAATTTCAGCAAAATAAGCATTCTCTGTATTAGTAGGCGAAAACAATACTACATCAGGACTGTTTTTAGATAAATCCTGCTTATATTTTTTTAATATTAAATCATCAAATCTCAGTCCTTTTAATGAAATAGAACCGGTGAGTGATTCAGATTCTATTTTAATACGCTGTATCCCGCTTTCTTCTTGAACAACAATATCAATGGCAGGTTCTACTAAAGCTTTTAACTGTTGTTTCTTTAAATTTTCTGCTTTCTGCACTGCTATTTGCTGTTGCTGTTTTTTTTGTTCAGGTTTTACAACAAAATACTGCCAACCGAAAATTATACTTAAAGACAGTATAATAGCGGCTATTAAATTAATTATATTATTATTCATTCCTAGGTCTTAAATTTTCATATTTTTAAAGCTTAAAGTTTTAAAGCATTTAGAGAAAATAATCAAGTAGTATATATACTTCTTTTCTTTCAAAAATAGTGAATATCCAAGATGAAGGGTGGCTTCCATCTTGGATACAAATTTAACTTCAGATATATTATACCACTCCTACATTCTGAAATATTTTTAATTTAAATTCAGGAAGTATAGAAATTAAATGTTCAGAAATATTATCTTGTATATTTTCATAGCCTACTAAATTCACTTCTTTAACAAAGATATATATTTCTATAGGCAACCCATTAATCGTAGGTTCAAGCTGTCTTACTAAAAAAGTAAATCCTTCAGTATAAACTGCCGGATTATTTTTTAGATATTCCTGAATATATAATTTGAATAGTTTAATGTTGGTTAAATCTTTCTCTTCTTTATCAAGAGTTATTTTATCTATTACATCCTTTGATATATAAGGAGATTTTTTTAGTTCTTTTAAAATAGTAGCATCACAGAAGTTAATAGTTGCCATATTAATATTAAATACTCTCTTTACCCTTCTTGCTCCTGATTCACTAATTCCTCTATAATTAGTTACATTAGAATTTAAAATACTGTAAGTAGGAACTGTAGAAATAGATTGGTCAAAATTCCTAATTGTTACTACGGAAATAGTAATTTTTTCAACTGTTCCTTCAATTTTGCCTATACGTACCCAATCTCCAATATTAATAATTTCTTGAGTAGTTAGTTGCAAACTTGCAAGTAACCCTAAAACGGTATCTTTGAAAACAAATGTTAAAAGAGCTGCTGCCGCACCTAAACTTGTTAAGAATGTACTAAGCGAAATATTTAATATATATGAAATAGTTACCATTGCTGCAATAACTATGACAATAATTTTTAATATTTGAAAATATAAGCTAAGCGGTGCATTTTTTGTAACGGCCTTGATCCTATTGTTATACAAATCTGCAAAAGCATCTATAAGCGTTAATAATAACATCGTCACGGATATACTAGTATATAAGATTACTATAGTATCTTTGATTCCCAGTAATACATGTGCTTTAAAAGAAGTAGGATGAAAAACATTTCCCCAACCTATAAAGTAAAGTGCTAATAAAGTGTGTAATAAATAACGAAATATAGGATATTTTTTTAGTATCCTTTCATAATCATCATAATGATGTCTAGTTAAATAATTTTTTACAGGAATAAAAATTAATCTTTTAATTAGAAATACCACCGGTATAAGAGATACTAACATAACAAACAATAATACTAACTCAGTACTTGAGTTATGATATAGATCCATTAAATATTGCATATTTTACCTATCATTATTATTGTAAATATAAATCTTTTTTATTATTACTAAGAATTTTATTTTTATCAATAATTTTAACTCAAAAGAACTTGGTATTGCTAACCAAATATAGATACTGTCATTGCGAAGCCACGAAGTGGCTGTGGCAATCCATAAAAATAATAAAAAACCGGATTGCGTACGTACAATTACTTACGTAATTTTCCGTAACTCAGACGTTAAATGAATTAAATAACTTATTATGACATTTCCTAATATCAATCCCATTATTTTCTCTATAGGTCCACTTGCTGTCTCTTGGTATTCTCTTTCATATGTAGTAGGAATTTTGCTAGGTTGGTTCTATGCAAACAAAATTATAGAAAAATTTAAGCCTCAAATTACTAAAAAAAATCTAGAAGATTTCATTACTTATGCCGTTATAGGCATAATAGTCGGAGGCAGACTAGGATTTGTTTTATTATATAACCCTTCTAGATATTTTTCAAATCCAATAGATATCTTAAAAACTTATGAAGGCGGTATGTCTTTCCATGGCGGAGCTTTAGGGGTGATTATTGCTGCTTATTTGTTTTGTCGAAAATATAAAATTAATTTTTTAAGTCTCACAGATATAATAGCCCCTGTAGTACCTATCGGATTATTTTTAGGTAGAATCGCTAATTTTATTAACGGCGAACTATACGGACGTATTACAAACTCTTCTTTTGGTATGATTTTTCCTAATAGTGATTTGATGCCAAGACATCCTAGTCAATTATATGAAGCTTTTTTTGAAGGTTTAGTATTATTTTGTATCTTAGCGTATGCAACATTTAAGTACAAAACTCTTAAAAAGTACGGTTTAAACTCAGGAATATTTTTAATATTTTATTCTCTTTTCCGAATCGCTATTGAAATATTTAGAGAACCAGACATACAAATCGGGTTTATTTTAGATAGCTTAACTATGGGACAAATCTTATCTGTACCTATGTTACTTTTAGGAAGTTATTTAATATGTCAATCGAATCCAAAATAAGACAATCAATTGAACAAAACGGCTATATTACTTGCGATGTTCTCATGCATGAAGTATTACAATCAAATCCTACTTCCTATTATAAGCAAGTAAAATCATTGGCTAGCGAAGGGGACTTTGTTACGGCTCCTGAAATTTCGCAGCTATTCGGTGAAATTATCGGCTTATGGTGTATCAAGGAGTGGCAAAGAATCGGTTGCCCAAAAAGTCTTAGTTTGGTTGAGCTTGGCCCTGGTCGAGGTCTATTAATGCGTGATTTACTACGCACTGCAAAATTAGTACCGGAATTTTACAAAGCTTTATCAATTGAACTAATAGAAATTAATCAAAATTTTATTGCTCATCAAAAGGCTAATTTACAAGATATTAATTTACCGATTAGCCATCGATCATTTATAGAAGATATACAAAAAAAACCTACTATAATAATAGCTAATGAATTTTTTGATGCTATGCCGATAAAGCAATATATTAAAGTCAAGGAATTATGGTATGAAAGAATATTTGTAGTGCAACCGGTAGATGGCAGAATTAAATACGATAAAATAAGCGTTAATAAGCAATTACAAGAATATTTGCTGCGTACTCATATTGAAGCAAAAGACGGAGCAGTACTTGAAAAATCTTATAACTCAATAGAAATTATAAAATTTATAGCACAGCATCTAAAAAAACTAAGCGGCAGCTGCTTAATAATAGATTACGGCTATGATCTAGCTCCGGATAACAGAACTAGATATCAGTATAATCCAACATTACAAGCGGTTAAAAACCATAAATATTGCCCCATCCTTGAAAATCTTGGAGAAGCTGATTTATCGGCACATGTGGATTTTTATACATTAAAAACAGTAGCTAAAAATAGTAAAATAAATGTAATAGATACAATATCGCAACGAGATTTTTTAATAGAAAACGGAATCTTATTACGCAAGCAAACATTGCAAGACAAGCTTAGCGAGGAGCAAGCAAGGATAATAGAAAAACAAGTAGAAAGACTAATATCTTCAAAACAAATGGGAAAATTATTTAAAGTTCTACAAATAACGTATTAATATTAATCTCTCTGTAGAAAGTTTAATAATTTAGTTCTTATCTATATTAGTAGGAGCGTTAGAAGTGTTTTCTCCTGAAGATGTTTCTCCTAATAATTTTTTTGCCCAGTCTTGTGCATTAAAATTAGCAATTTCAGCTTCTACACTTGCATTCTTATCAGATCGCTTATCATATTGTTCTGCAAATCTCATCTCTTCTTCAGTTAGTTTATTATCTTTTGACATATAATTCCCTTTTAATCAATATTATTTTATATACTCATACCTGTAGTTTTTTAGGTGTAGGTTCTTTAACTATATTAGAAGTAGTAATTTGTCAACAAATTAACAGAATTTAATACTTCTTTTCCAATACGCTTAGCTTGATCATTAACATTAGTATACGTCACTACTATATCTTTACTATTCTCAAACTTATAAATAGGTTGTTGGTTATTATAATCATGACCATATAACTCTTCTGAACTCTTAGCATTAGGGTTAAGATTTTGCTTACGTAAAAATTTATCTAATCTTTCCCAATCATGTACTTCTATTTTTTTTTCTTTTAACTTGCCCTCTTCTATTAATATTGGCTTTTCTCCCCAATTTACGTCATTATCTACCAATTTATACTCTATATTTTTCCCGATATTTTTGTCTATAATATCGTGAAATACTTTTGCAACATTCAAATTGGAACAAATCCTTGAGCCCCGCTCTCTGCCCTCTGAAATGCTCTTTCTACACATTTTTCAGCAGGAATTGTAATAACATCTATTAGAGTTTTTCCTCCATTTTGTAATGCAACATCCAATCTGGCTTGGTTAGGCATTATAGTATCAATTAACATATCCGGTGCTTTATCTTCACTAACTTTTTTATCATAAAGGTGATATGACATATTAGAAATAAAAGCTGATTCATGATGATTAAGCTGTGTTTTATATTCTGCTTTATCAGTAGGCGTATCATTACGAACAAAATCTCTATGACTATCAGTATTAATTTTTACTATATCTGCCCAATTTTTTCCTCCTTTTAGTGCTTCTGATCTACGCATTGCAACGGAAGTACCTTTACCAGATGCAGGAGCTCCATAAAAACAATAAGTAGTTCTATCACCTCCAGAACGTGCGTTTAACTTTTCTAAACCTTGTTTTTCTGCTTCTTTTAGCAATTTCGGCTCAAGGTCCGATATTATTTCGTCTTCTAAAGTTTTCATCCTAATCTTATCATATAATATATTTTTAAAATATTGTTCCGGAGTATGTGTACGTGGAACAAGAAGTTTATTATAATTAGTTTTTATAGTATTATATAAATTTTTTGCATTTTCTTCTTCTTTACTTAAAGCTGTTGTATCGGTTTTATCAGTAGTAACTTTTAAAACTAGATTTTCAGCTTTTGCATGTGATTCTTGTTCTATTTTTTGTACTTTGTCTTTAAAATCTTGAGAATTACTATAGTTTTGAACGAAAGGCTCTAATTTTTGAAAGGCGGGTTTTAAGGCTTCTTCGTTTTCTATTTGTAGATTACAATTTATAATAGAAATAGATGCGTATTTTGCCATAAGTGTTGTCGGTAAGCTAGCCACGTCAGTTAACTCGCTAGTGCCTGTTATATTATATGTTCAGCCGTAGTCTTAGGAGAGTTTTCTGAATTTTTAACTATGGTAGGAACTTCTTGTCCCGTTTTAGTATTAGCTAAATTCTTTGCTGCCTCAACAGCATTCATTCCAGTAACTTGCCAAGCCGGCTTATTTGTATTATCTTTCATAATTTTACTTTATAGTTAAATATAAATATGCTTATATAGCCATAGGTATATTTTTATACATAGTAAAATTTTTATGATTAGTTATACATTTTTTTAAAATATGTATTTTTATCACTTTATACAAACTATTAGTCCTCTTGAATAATATTTGTTTATAAAGAGAAATTTGGAAAAAATACTTATAAGGAAAAGTTGAAAGATTAATATCACAAAGCAAATGAGAGATTGTGATTTTTTTTTGAAATTAGAAAGGACAAATAATTTTTAGCACTACCTTATTACTCTAAAATATAGCATGTATAAATAATTTACTATTCTCAATTATCTAGATTCTGAGTCTTGATTATAAAAGGACAACTTAAGTCGCCTTCTTCACATTTCAGCATGGCTTCAAATTCTTTTATACGCTCTTCGGTTTTTTCTGTAAGACACATAAGCAGTATCATTGGATATACGGAACCGCCATAAACCCCAGAACTCCGAAATTCACAATCAGCATCTCGGTACTTAATCCATAAATTTTGGGATTTTTTAAGTAAATTAACTTTTTCTTGTTCGTCTGAAATATGCTTTAATATTTCTTTATATATTTGATTTAGTTTCTTATCAACTTTCTTATATTCTTCGCCGGCACAATAATTCATGTCACCTTGTGTCATAGCATTATTACAATCAACAGCAAAAGCATAAGATATCGAACTAAGAAATAGCCAACAGAAAATAATTGTTTTTTTCATTATTTTATCATTTTTAAAAATAATTAATTAAGAATCATACGCCATGACGTTCTGCAATTAGATTTTTTATTTTACCTATAGCCTTAGCAGGGTTTAAGCCTTTAGGACAGGTTTTAGTGCAGTTCATAATCGTATGGCAACGATAAAGCTTGAACGGATCTTCTAAATCTTCAAGACGTTCGCCAGTATGATCATCCCTTGAATCGGCAATCCATCGATAAGCCTGCAATAAAATCGCAGGACCCAAATATTTATCACCGTTCCACCAATAGCTAGGACAGGAAGTAGAACAGCAAGCACATAATATACACTCATATAAACCTTCAAGCTTTTCTCGGTCTTTAATCGACTGTAACCTTTCAGAGTTTGAAGGGGTAGGGCTATCGGTTTTGAGCCAAGGTTCTATAGATTCGTATTGTGCATAAAAATGCGACATATCAGGTACTAAGTCTTTCACTACTTTCATATGAGGAAGTGGATAGATTTTGATATCGCCTGATATCTCTTCTATCGGTTTTATGCAAGCTAAAGTATTTGTGCCGTCAATATTCATCGAACAACTACCGCAAATTCCCTCTCGACAAGAACGCCTGAACGTTAGAGTAGAATCGATTTCGTTTTTGATTTTAATTAAAGCATCTAAAATCATCGGTCCGGTTTTGCTTAAATCTATCTCAAAACTATCGATAATAGGATTATCATCAAGATCAGGGTCATACCTATAAATTTTTACCTTTCTAGGTTTAAGCATTTCCTCGTGTTCTTTATGCTCTTTTCCTTTTTTTACTACTGAATTTGGCGGTAATCTTAACTCTGCCATTTAAGTACTCTCTTAAAATTTATTTTTAGTACTATACAAAATAATTAGCTAATTCACAATCTTTCATACCATTAACAAAATCTTTGATTTTTAATTTTAGTTGAATGTTATTACCGGGATGTTTAATTGAATCTTTAGGGATTGTTTTACTTAAAGAGCCATTCCCCCTTTTCGTTGAATTACAATATAATTACCTATTATAATATTACCCTTATTTGTAAAAATAATATCATAATTTAGAGCTTTTAGAACATCTTTCATTACATATATACGCATTAGTTTTTCTTCTCTTTGATATAAAACTAATAACTCTCTTGCAGTTTCATTTGAGAATGACCATTTAACCATTTCTTTTGCAATAGGCTGAAAAATTAATAACACCCTTTCTTGTTCTTCAAATGGAATTAAATTTGACTTAATATTTCTCGATTTGTTAATTATCAAATTTTGTAGATAATCTAAACAATTTAAGTTAAATGTTTTGCAAAAATTACTTATAGATGCTCTTGTAAGTTGATTATAGGCTATTGCCTGCTTATATGCCTTAATACTAACATCTATGTTATAACCGCAGCTAAAATTCATTTTAACATCAGATTTTTCTGCATATATTCCTGTGCTAATAGCATGTGAAAAATTGCCTTCTATTTTAAAAACATCTCTAATCTTATCTATTATATCAATATGTTCACTGATACTATTTTTAAAAAGAGTTTCTACATTTTTACCTATATATGCGTTTCCATTATCCATTAAACTGCTATTATTGAGTCATATATATTTGCTATTATTTGTGGAATTACTGAATTACCTAACTGCCTATAACCCTTTAATCCATATGCAACATAATGGTCTTGAGGGAAACCCATTAAATATTTACATTCATTGATTGATAGTCTTCTTATCTTATCATTTATATAATAAAGACCGGTTCTAGCACCGACACCGCCACCAAAAGCCGATAAAGTTATTGAATGACCGAAAGGGCTGTAAATCCTTTCACCTTGACCGCCTTTATTAACTTGACCAATCCTAATTGGCTTTAATTGCTTTTCAACCGGTGTTTTATCTAAAACAATATCATCTCTATTAATATATAAACTTTTATCAACATCCTTTTCTAAAATATCACCAAGAAAAATCCTTTCATAAGATTCTTTCGGCTTTACGTATTTGAGTGTATATTCACTGCTAAAATCTTTTCGTAAACAAACAAAATAAACTCTTTCTCTTGCTTGCGGTACTCCAAATAATGAAGCATTTAACACATTTCTATATACTTTATAGCCAATCTCATCTAATTTTTGATCTATAGTTTCAATTACACTGCCATTATCAATATTCAGAATATTTTTAACATTCTCAAGTAATAATATATAGGGTTTGTGATATTGTGCTATTCTGATTATTTCATAAAAGAGTCTATCGTTAATATCATCTATACCAAGCCTCTTACCTGAAATACTAAAAGATTGGCAAGGAAAACCGGCACATAAAATATCATGTTTAGGGATTTTGTTTTCCGGTATTTCAGTAATATCACCATATGGCTTATCACCAAAATTTCTTTTATATGCTTCTTGTACGTCTTTGTCTATATCAGAAGAAAAAACACATTCAAGACCCTTTGTTTCCAAGGCTTTTCAAAGCCACCGATGCCGCAAAATAAATCTATAAATTTATACATAAATTATACTATTAAACTTAGGAAGCGGAATTTTCTTTTTTAGCCTTACTTGTTTTTGTTTTCTCAGGTGATTTTTCTTTATCTATTTTTATAGTAGATGAATCATTAAAAGGAAACTTATTTTCCTCTTCTGAATCTAAAGCTCTGCCGCTAAGTAAGTTTTTAATTTGCTGACCGGATAATGTCTCATACTCAATTAAAGCATTAGCTAAAGTATGAAGCTGATCTATATGTTTTGTTAAAATATCTTTTGCAAATTCATATCCTTGCATAATAATTTTTTTAACTTCGGCATCGATTAACTCTGCAGTAGCTTCCGAGGTTTCATTACTCGGTTGTCTACCATACATATCATCGCCGCTTGAACCATGGAATATCGGTCCTATTAAATCACTTAAACCTGCTTTTGTAACCATTGCTCTTGCAATATTAGTTGCACCTTTTATATCCGATGAAGCTCCTGAGGTAACTTTATTTCTACCGAAAATAATTTCCTCTGCTACTCTTCCTGCCATATAAACTGCTATAGATGATTCCATCTGTTCACGATTCTGAGAATATTCATCAGTTTCAGGAAGTCTTTGCACCATCCCAAGAGCATTACCGCGCGGTATAATCGTAGCTTTATGAATAGGTGAGGCTGCAGGGCAATAAAGCCCGACTAACGCATGTCCTCCTTCATGATACGCAGTTAATCTTTTTTCTTTCTCCGACATTGCAATAGAACGACGTGCAACTCCCATCAGCACCTTATCTTTTGCCTCTTCCATGTCGTGCATATCTACTTCTTTCTTACCAAGCCTTGCAGCGATAAGAGCAGCCTCATTAACTAAGTTAGCAAGTTCAGCACCGGAAAAGCCCGGGGTACCACGAGCAATAATTCGTGCTAGTACCGTACTATTATATTTAATTTTCTTTAAATGTACTTTTAGAATTTGTTCACGACCGTTTATATCAGGGTTTGCAACGGCAATTTGACGATCAAACCTACCGGGACGTAGCAATGCACGGTCAAGAACATCGGGGCGATTAGTTGCTGCAATGATCACAACTCCCTCATTTGCTTCAAAGCCGTCCATTTCGACTAACATTTGGTTTAAGGTTTGCTCACGTTCATCATTACCGCCACCCATACCGATACCTCTATGGCGACCTACCGCATCAATTTCATCGATAAAGATAATACAAGGAGCATTACGTTTACCCTGTTCAAACATGTCACGCACACGGCTTGCACCGACACCCACAAACATTTCAACAAAATCAGAGCCGGATATGCTAAAAAACGGAACATTAGCCTCACCTGCAATTGCTTTAGCAAGAAGGGTCTTTCCTGTTCCAGGAGGTCCTATAAGTAAGCAGCCTTTCGGTATTTTACCCCCAAGCTTTTGGAACTTGCTTGGATCTCTTAAGAAATCTACTATTTCAGTTAATTCTTCTTTTGCTTCATCGATACCCGCTACATCTTTAAAGGTAATTTTTGGTCCTTTATCTGATAGCAACCTAGCTTTCGATTTTCCAAACCCCATGGCTTTCCCGCCTCCATGCATTTGACGCATGAAAAAAAACCAAACACCTATCAATAAAAGCATAGGAAACCAAGAAATTAAAAAGCCTAAAAAGGTATTCATTCTTGTTTCAAGAGGCACCACTTCAATATTAACGTCATTACTAGTAAGACGATTTACTAAATCAGGATAATCAGGAGCATAAGTGTTAAAAGTAGAGCCGTCATTTGAAGTGCCTTCAATTACTCTACCTTGAATTTTTACCGAATTAACGGTCTTTTCATCAACTCGTGTTAAAAAATCTGAGAAAGTTATATTATTTCTTCCGCCAAGTAAACCGTCAGATTGGAAAATATTAAAAAGTAATATTACAAAAACAAAAAGTGCTGCCCAAGCTAAAATACTTCTACCTTGATTATTCATCGATATAAAACCTAATAAAAATTTTTATCGGTATTAGAGGCGTTGTTGCATTGATCGTTTTTTTTTCATCATTACGAAGAAAAACTGCAAGTTTTGATGAAGCAATCCAGTAAAAAACACTAATTTATAGCATTTTTTTAATTTTTTATGGATTGCCGCACAGCCTACGGCTGCTCGCAATGACGATTTGGTATCCATGCAACAAAGCTAAATACCGGTGTTAGCAAAAATGGGTGAAACGAGATACAAAATTTGGAGCAAAAGATACTTCAAAGTTCCACATGTCGTTATCATAATATGATATATGTGGTATTGCTATAACTTTTTCAAGTATTTTAATGATAGGTAAGGTAAATAAAATTGCATTGTGGTTTTTGCAGGATAGATTTTTCAAAGGTTCTAGATCTAATTGTTTCTTTATCATTTTATAATCTTCTAACGATAGATGAGTTACAAAACAATTTGGAGTTTCTTGATTTCTTGTGATACAAAATCTATTATCCCAAATAACGGATTTATCCAATAATATTTTACTTTCAGGTAATTTTTTGCCGAATTCCCTGTATATAAGTAACTCGTTTTGTATACGATTAATTACACAGCCATGAAGGGTATTCTTAAAGTTTACGTCTTGAGTAATTAATTTCAAAATATGTTCTACCGAATAAAAACGAGCTGCTCTAGATTGTCCGCTAATTATTATCAGTAAAAAATTAATTATTTGTACTTTCACCTCATTTGAAAATTTATCAAATTTAACTAAATCAAGAAAAGCAAAGCCATATTCAAAAATTTTGACTGCTTCGGCTATTGCTGATATTAACTCCGGTTTAAATTTATTATCCAGTAAATCATTAATTTTAAGCTGTTGTAAGATTATATCGGCTTTAATATAATCTTCGCCTTTAGCTAATTTTTGCCTAATAATATTTCGTCTATATTTATCAGATGAATTTGACTCATCTTCAAACCACTTTATATTATGACTGACTAAATACTCTACTAATTCACTTTTTGGAATATTATATAGCGGTCTAATTATTTGTATATTATTATACCAATTAATATTACTGCTACTAAGTCCAAATATACCGCTATTACGTTCTAATCTTAAACAAAAATTTTCTAAGTAATCATCTTTATGGTGAGCAGTTAAAAGTACTAATATATCAAGTTCTAGACATAGATTTGTCATCAAATCATAGCGCCCTTTTCTTGCTCTTTCTTGTAAATTAGAAAAATTATTTTGATGATCAAAAGAGAAACTATAATGCTTGCGATTTAGACTATTACTGATATTTTGGATATAATGGGTTTCTTGCTTCGACTGTTCCCGTAAGTTATGATCAACCGATATAACAGATAATTCTATATTATTTTTTTCTGCCCAAATGTTAGCAAGATAAAGAAGTGCTACCGAATCGCTTCCACCGGAGACTGCAACCGCTATTTTAGATAAACCAAAATTACCTATTAGATTATTGATATTATACTCAAATTTTTCATATAGCATGGTTGAAAAATATTAGTATTGTTGAAAGTTATTTTTAAGGATATTGTAGTTAATTCGGTAGTATACGAATTATGTTGTTCCCTCATAGGTGGGACGTTGTTGTATGGACACCGAACCGTCATTGCGAGGAGCGAAGCATTGTTGCAATCTAGAAAAATAATTAAAAAAATTCTGTAAATCAGAATTTTTAACTAGATTGCCGCAGGAACGATGTTCGTTCGCAATAACGATAGAAAAAATTTATGCTGACTCAGCTAAATCTTCTGAAGTTTCAGTCTTTTGTTCGCGTAAATAATCTTGTGCTTCTGATTCTGATCTTGCAACAATAACCGTAACTATAGCATTAAGCTCCGCATGGAGTCTTATTTCAACTGTATAAATTCCGGTAGATTTAATTTGTTTATCAAGAATAATATTTGAATGAGCGATATTATAAGATACATTTTCAGATAATTTATCGGCTATTTCTTTGTTAGTAACCGAACCGAAAAGTTTACCGTCATCTGATGTTTGACGGATAAAAACTAATTTTTGATCTTTAATAAGAGCATTAATTTTTTCTACTTCTTCTCTTATTTGCTTATCTTTTGCTTCAAATTCGTGTTTTTGTTTCACTATTAGCTCTTTATTAGGCTCAGTAGCTCTAATAGCTAATTTTTGCGGTAAAAGATAATTACGACCAAATCCGTCTGCTACTTTGAGCATGTCGCCAATTTTACCTAATTTTCTTACGGGTTTTATTAATATAATTTCCATATATTATGCCTTTATTTAGCTTGAAATACAAAAGGTAATAACGCTAAAATTCTTGCAATTTTAATAGCATTATTTAGCTTTCTTTGTTTCTTTGCACAAACATTTGTGATCCTACTTGGTAGCATTCTACCGCCTTCAGAGACAAATTTTATTAAAAGCTCAGGATTTTTATAATCAATAACAGGTGCGTTAGGCACAGAAAGAGGGCATCCTTTACGTCTTCTAAAAAACACTTTTTTAGCAGTTTTATCTCCTACCTTGCGAGTAGCTGTTTCACTAGCATTATTACTTTTTAACATTCTTTAACCTTAATTCTTACAAATTTAATTATTAATCGTTACATCAATTACCGGAGTATTCTCTGTACTCTGATTTTTTAATATCGGTGAAGGTTCACTACTAATTGAATCTGCTTTAATTGTAAGAAATCTAATGATATTTTCGTTAAGCTTCATTTTTCTTTCTAGCTCTTCTTTTACATTACCAGTAATATCTAGACCTAAAAAATAATAATGTCCTTTTTTGTTATTACCGATTTTGTAAGCTAAAGTTCTTAACCCCCAATATTCTTTTTTTACGATAGTGCCATTATTATCTTTAATAATTTTAGCAAAATCATCAACGATTTTATCTATATCGTTTAATGATACGTCTTGGCGTATAATAAAAACTGATTCATAAAAGCTCATGATATATAAAAATCTCCAACAAACAAACTTTAAATTAAAGCTAATTATAGCAACTAAAACTATTAAATTCAAGTATTATCTTTAAAAAATTATTATTTCTTTGTTTCTTTTTATAAAAGTTTGCTATAAACCCTAATAAATCAGAAAATTATTACAAAAGTTTTTAATTATTTACTAAATATTAATGGAGATTAATTCAGTGTTTGATAAGCTATTACCTGAAGTTTTAATTATAGAAGAAAAAAATAAAAAAAGTGTTAATATTTCTTTAAGTAATGATATAGAGAGAGCAGGATTTAATATAATTAGGGCTTCAACTCTAGAAAAAGCATTAACTTATTTCTTTAGTCAGCCGCTTGCTATCATGATTATTAGTGCAGAATTACAAGAAAATCCTTTAATAACAATAAATAACGTTAGAAAAATTAATAAATTTTCTAACACGCCTATAATATTTTTATTACCAAACAAGCAATTAAATTTAACAGGAATAGACGATAACGTACTATTTTTTTATAAGCCCTTTTTATCTGAGCAAATAGTAGGTACTTTAAAGAGCTTATTGAGACGTTCTAAGTCAGTTTTACAGGATAATATTATTAAATTTAAGAATATAAATATTGATTTAAATACTGAAAAAGTATACAAAGACGGACTGAATATTCGCCTAGGTCCTACTGAGTTTAAAATTTTGCGACTTTTTTCAATTTTCAAATGAAGTGTTTTCGCGTCAAGAAATAATAAAATATTTATGGGAAAGTGAAGAGACCTTTAATGAACATCTATAAGACGTTCATATAAATAGAATTAGAGAGGCCTTAGGGAAAGACAATTTAATTATTAAAACCTTTAGTTTTATCGGTTATTGTTTAAATAAAGATAGCGACTAGAATTTTGTTGTCAAAATTTTCTTTGTATTTATGCATTAAGTATGTTAATATCTATTAATTATATTTATGTATACTATAATATAATAAGATTTTATTCGTTGCCAATTTATATATGTTTATAACTAAAAACTGTAAATTTTATGTTAAGTAAACTAAATAAGCCTGCTTTATTTGCTTTAATATTTTATCCTATTTTTATTATATCTCTTGTAGTTAAATATTCATTTGATTATGGGATAGGACTAACTGAAGTTATTTTTATAATTGCTAGTTATTATATTAATAATATTACCGTTGGGATTGGTTTGCATAGATTGTGGTCTCATAATGCCTATAAAATAAATAAATATGCCGAGTTTGTCTTAATTATGCTGTCTGCAGGAACATTACAAGGACCAGCTTTATCTTGGGCATCGAATCATTATAAACATCATAGATATACGGATCAAGACCAAGATCCGCATACTCCTTTAAAATTTGACAATAAATTTTTAGGCTTTATGTGGTCTCATATAGGATGGATGCTAGTCGGAAGCGGTAGCTATAAGTCTATTGATCGCATTACTTGGGCTAAGCACGGGAAAAACAATTTATTAAAATGGCAGCTAAAATATTATTGGCAAATAGCAGCTTTTATGAATATTGTCGTGCCTTTATTTATCGGTTACTTAGTCGGCGGTACTATATTATCAGCATATGCAGGATTTTTATTTATGGGGCTCGGTAGATTCCTACAGCAGCAAGCAACCTTCTGTGTTAATTCTTTATGCCACTTTGCCGGTAGTAAACAATATTACAAAGGTACCGCTGGAGATATTTGGTGGATGGCTCTATTTTTACTAGGTGAAAATTGGCATAATTACCATCATGCTTTTCCTTCAGATTATCGTAACGGTGCAAAATGGTATCATTTTGACGTTCACAAATGGATAATATTTTTAATGAGTAAAATAGGTTTAGCTTCAGAACTTGAACGTACTACAAAAGTACGTATACAGGCAAAAATGCAAGAAACTTTAAGCTATCTTAGTAAAAAACAAAAGCAAAAATTGACTTTAATGCAAACTAAAATAGATCATTTATTAGAAAATCTATGCTTAAAAATTAAAGAGCTTGAAGAATCATCTATTACTATTAAAGAACAATTTAAGAAATCTTTTGTAGAAATACAAGAATCACTTAAAAAGTTAGCAGAGCAAGTAAGTTCTGCAACACAAATAACAGAAAAACCTTCGGAAAAATTACTAAAAATAGTTAATAAAAAAATTATTGATGCCGAACAATCTATTTATAAGCTGTATAATCAATTAAATACCTTAAAGGTATCTAATTAAGCATTATTAAATAAAGATAAATATCGTCATTGCGAGCCAGTCTTGTTGCGTGGATATGAGTTGTCATTGCGAGCAGTCGTAGACTGCATGGCAATCTCGTTAAATATCCTGAGATTGCCACGTCGTTGCTAACGCAACTCCTCGCAATGACGGAAACGGTCTACGCAACAATGACGATTTGGTATCCACGCGGGCAACACTACTTTTTTAGCCAATACCGGTTTCAATTTGTATGACAAAAATTTTAGGTATAGAATCAAGCTGTGACGATACAGCTGTTTCTATAATCACCGAAAATCGAGAAATCCTATCTAATATAATTATTTCACAAAATACAGAACATGCAGTTTTTGGAGGGGTCGTACCTGAAATTGCTGCACGTTCTCACTTATCGAATCTAGATAAAGCATTAAAAAATGTTTTAAAAGAGAGCAACACTAAATTAACGGAAATTAGTGCAATTGCCGCAACTTCCGGTCCAGGCTTAATCGGCGGTGTTATAGTCGGCTCAATGTTTGCAAGGTCGCTAAGCAGTGCTTTAAAAAAACCATTTATTGCAATTAATCATTTAGAAGGTCATACTTTAACCGCAAGATTAACCGATAATATCCCTTATCCTTATTTACTCTTGTTAGCTTCGGGGGGACATTGCCAATTTGTAGCGGTCCTAGGGCTTGGAAAATATAAAATCCTAGGGTCTACTATAGATGATGCCGTAGGCGAAGCCTTTGACAAAGTAGCAAAAATGCTAAACTTAGCCTTTCCTGGAGGACCTGAAATTGAGAAAAAAGCAAAACTTGGCGATCCTCATAAATATAAATTTCCAAAACCTATAATTAACAGCGGTAATTGCAATATGTCCTTTTCAGGGCTTAAAACTGCCGTACGTACTTTAATAATGAGTTTAAAGGAACTTAATGACGCTGTAATTAATGATATAGCGGCAAGTTTTCAGTTCACCATAGGAGAAATTCTAAGTAGTAAGGTACAGGATGCTATTATAACATATGAACGAGTTGTAAATGATTATTACGAGAATATAGATTATACTACACAGCTAAATTTAAAAAGCTTTAGACAAGATGAATTTAAGGAAGAGCCTGCGGAGCATACAAAAGTACGTGAGCACAGGCTCTACCCACAAAATTCACTTGGATCAAGCTTTTTAAATGACGCTATAGTAATTGCCGGCGGTGTTGCTGCCAATAAATATTTACAAGAAATATTAAGTAATTGTGCTAAAACATATGGTTATCAGCTTATTTATCCGCCTATCCGTTTATGTACCGATAATGCTGCAATGATTGCATATGCAGGACTTGAGCGTTACAATAATAAGCTATTTACTCCTTTGAATTTCTGTCCAAAAGCTAGATGGAGTTTAGAGGATATCAGTAAATAAATTTTAATATTGACACTTCTTAATATAGTAGTATGATATGTAATTACCATGTTTCATGGTAATTACATATATAAAGCATTTAATTGTTTTTCAGAAGCAACCAATTCTGCCTATTCAACCGTAAATAATTTTTTAGAACTACCTAATGTATTTAATAAATATCCTACTGTCATTTCTTTAATTTTTTCTAAAACAGCAAAATTAGACTCTAATATAACCAATATAATTAAAAACGGTGTTATTATATATGAGATATCAACAACCTTAATAGGTGCCGTAAATACTTTTTATAAAGATAAAAAACTAGTCGATAAAATATTAAAAGACGGACAGAATGCTATTGATAAGCTTATTGAAACAACCACTTACTTATCGCCAATAGTTACAGATATTACAAATTCTTACTTAATTGATCCGTATAAAGAAGAAAAAACACTATTATTTGACTTACAAATTCCTAACTCTACTAGTAATGATTGTTATAAATTATCAGGTACTGAAAGTATAACATTAGCTGAAATTGAATGTTATTAACTCTAAATTGACCCGAATTATGGATAAAGATTTATCCATAATTCGATAAGTAATATTTCTTTTTTATATCAAGTTATAATATCAATTTGTAAAGCATCGGATCCTAATGTATAAGTTTCCACACTTATATCGGTATTTGTGGATACTAATTGCTCTAGGTTAGAAAGCCATAGATCAAAATTACTTTTCCATGTATCATATATGATTGGCTTGTTTTTCATACTAATACATAGAGTATGATCATCCTCGTGCTTAACATTAGTTATTTCAAATTTAGTATTTGGCGATACTACTATTTCCTTTTCTCCATCGTTTAATATAGAAGAAATATCAGCATCTACTAGAGGGGAATTCATTTCAATTTCATATTCAATATTAATTTGATGCGGTTTTAATTCATCTGACATATGATTATTAATAATACTCTGCTCAGAAGTTGTAGACATAAACCGCTCTGTAGAATATTCATTTCCTATGTTAAATATACCCACCTCTGATTTCTCTCTTGTTTCTCTACGCCAAATAGTAAGATTTTCAACTTGTCCTTGACTCATTTGGTATTGATCATTAGTTAGTATTACTAAAGCACGTTGCATTTCATAGGATTCTTTTGTTTTATCATACAACCTCATATAGCCGGTTTCTTTGAAATCTTTCAATGCAAAAAATTCTCTAAAAGTTATACTGTTATTATCATCTAATTCTGCTTCATTGTAAGCATCGACATATTCTTCAAGTTTTACTCCATCTTGTTTTTTTAATTCTTCCAGTTCATTTAAGGAGTAGATTTCTTTCAATATCTCTTCTGCTGTTTCGTAATCTATTTCATCGTCATTATACATAATGCTTCACACTTCCGTTCATTAGATTTTTATTGTATCTAACTTACTTATTTATCAAAGTTAGAAAGGTGGTTATAACAAAGTAATAGACTAGGCTCAAGAAAAAATTAATGAAAATTATGATTTATACAATAATTTAGTTTTCGTACGCAGAGCTTAATCAATTATCTTTATCCTTAGCTCTTCCTTTTCTCTAGCTATTTTCACGGTATTACCGCTACTTATTTCGCCTGCTAAAATCATTTTGGCTAAGTTATTTTGTATTTCCCTCTGGATAAGGCGTTTTAAGGGTCTTGCTCCAAAGCTTGGGTCATAGCCTTTTTCGGCTAAATAATTTAAAGCAGATTCATCAAATTCAAGAATAATATTTTGTGCTAGTAAAATTTTCTTTAAGCTTTCAAGCTGTATCTTAACTATATCATGAATATTATTACGATTTAGGCGATGGAATAATATAATTTCGTCTAACCTATTTAAAAACTCTGGCTTAAATACTGCTTTAACATATTCCATAACCTCATCTTTTACTTTATATGTATCTTCGTCCTCTTTCTGATTAACGAGTATCTCAGCACCTAAATTAGAAGTTAAAACTATAATAGTATTTTTAAAATCAACTGTGATACCCTGACTATCGGTTAATCTTCCCTCATCAAGTATTTGCAGCATAATATTAAATATGTCGGGATGGGCTTTTTCAACTTCATCAAATAATATTACCTGATAAGGGCGGCGTCTTACTGCTTCCGTTAACACCCCGCCTTGATCATATCCTATATAGCCAGGAGGAGCTCCTATTAAACGAGAAATAGCATGCTTCTCCATATATTCTGACATATCTATACGAAGTATTGCATTACGGTCATCAAAAAGAAAAGCGGCTAAGGCCTTGGTAAGCTCTGTTTTACCGACGCCGGTCGGTCCTAAGAATAAGAACGAACCAAGCGGACGATTAATATCCTGAATACCTGCACGTGATCTTCTTACCGCATCACTGACTCCTTTAATTGCCTCATCCTGTCCTATGACCGATTCACGTAGTTTCTGCTCCATTACGAGCAGACGCTCACGTTCACTAGAGAGCATAGTATCAATCGGGATTCCGGTAATACGAGAGATAATACTTGCTATATCACTTTCCGATACAATTTCTTTTAATAGCCCTTTATTATCCATACTTTCGGCTTCCTGAATCTTTTTCATAATCTCAGGTATAATTCCGTATTTTAGCTCACTAGCTTTAGCGAGATTAGCGTCACGCTCGGCACGCTCTAGATCGATTCTTGCTCGTTCTAACTCTTCTTTAAGTTTTTGGGCTTGCTGTAGTTTAGATTTTTCTGCCTGCCATTTAGCATTCATATCATATGATTTAGATTCTAACTTTTCGAGTTCCTCGGTTAAATGGATAATTTTCTTTTTAGAATGCTCGTCATTTTCTTTTTTAAGTGCTGCAAGCTCAATTTTTATCTGAATAATACGGCGATCTAGCTCGTCAAGCTCTTCAGGCTTACTTGACAATTCTATTTTCATACGGCTACAAGCTTCATCAATCAAATCAATAGCTTTATCAGGTAAATAACGATCGGTAATATAACGGTTTGATAACGTCGCTGCTGCAACTATTGCACTATCAGAAATTCGCACGGCATGATGCAGCTCATATTTTTCTTTAATTCCTCTAAGTATTGATATAGTATCCTCTACAGTCGGCTCGCTTACGTAAACAGGCTGGAAACGGCGAGCAAGTGCTGCATCTTTCTCAATATATTTACGATATTCGTCTAAAGTAGTAGCACCGATGCAGTGCAGCTCACCACGAGCAAGCATAGGTTTTAGTAAATTCGAGGCATCCATAGCACCATCGGTTTTTCCCGTACCGACTAATAGATGTAATTCATCGATAAATAAAATAATTTCACCGCTTGATTCTTTGATTTCACCAAGTACTGCTTTAAGACGCTCCTCAAATTCACCTCGATATTTAGCACCTGCTATTAATGCTCCCATATCAAGCTCAATAATACGGCAATTCATAAGCGACTCAGGTACGTCCTTACTAAATATACGTTGTGCAAGCCCCTCTATTATAGCAGTTTTACCGACTCCGGGTTCTCCGATCAACACAGGGTTGTTTTTCATCCGTCGTGATAGCACCTGCACGGTTCTTCTTATTTCTTCATCACGCCCGATTATCGGGTCAAGCTTACCGCTTTCGGCAAGCTCTGTTACGTCTCTGCCGTATTTCTTTAAAGCATCGTAACTATTTTCTGCCGATTCGGTATCTGCTTTTTTGCCTTTACGAAGCTGTAAAATAGCTGCTGCTAATTTTTTACTATTAATTCCATTATTCGTTAAAATTTTACCGGCTATAGTATTATCATAAGTTAATGCTTCAAATATACGCTCTATGGTTACAAAGCTATCCCCACTGTCTTTAGCAATGCTACTAGCTTTTTCTAAAACTTTAAGAGCTTCAGCAGAAGAATAAACTTGTCCCCCTCCTTCAACCTGAACTTTTGGGATTTTATTTAGTTCTAGCTGAACTTGATCTTTTAATAAGTTTATATTACCTCCGATATTATTAATAAGGCTTTGAATTATACCTGTTTCTTCACTTAAAAGACTAGATAATAAATGCAAAGGTAATATTTGCTGATGATCGTTTTTAGCAGCAATCGATTGGCTACTAGCTATCACTGATTTAGCATGTGCAGTAAATTTATCAATATTCATATAAATAACATATTTTAATTAATAAAGTTAAATATTTTTAACTAGACTATTTTTATATAATAATTTTTAATTAAAATAACAAGAGATGAACAACTACATATAGAATTTTATAATGCTTTCATCATTAAAAAAACAATTTGATAACGATAAGGCGTTTTTATTAAATCATACAAAAGAATTTTTAACTACATCCGGAGTAGGCGTTCCTTTAGAAACAAATAGAGCTAAAATTGAAGAAGCTGTTGAAAAAGGCAGCTTTACCTAGGCATTACAGGGTTTAGAAATTTTACGTCATGCGAAAACCGGTATAAAGCTTACTAAAATTGAAGGAAAAAATGGCGAAACTTCAATATTAATACGTGACGGTCGCAACAATCCTAATGAAAAAATTGTTTTAGGCACTGAAGCTTTTGAAATGCAATATTTAAACGCTATCAGAGGAGCGATAGACATAGCAAAGACCGAAAATAAACCTGAGCTTGTGCTGAAATTAAATAAAGAAGCAGTAAAATTTATTAATAGTTTTAATGCTTTGAATATGGAAAAATCACAAAAAAATATCTCAAAAAATATGCAAACCGAGATTGACAATGTTGCTGAATTGCTAGGAACAAACGGTATTAAAAATGCTCATAAAAAATTAAATGTTGCTAAAGATTTTCAAAATTTCAATGATGAGCATTGTAATATAGTAACTTTGTCAAAAGTCACCAATGATGAGGGAAAAGAGCATATTGTAGTCGAAGCGGAAGTAGCTTTTAAAGGCTTGACAGACGAACAAAAGCAAGAATATCAAAATAGAGAAGGTAAAAACTGGTATAATGTAATGCCTGAATGGGAGAGGAAGCTTGTTGATCGGTACGCTGATACAATTCAAAACGGTAGGCATGTTATCCCAACCCAGTTAAGACAAATTGTTGGCATGAAAAATGCCTTTGAGAAAATTGGGGCAATAACCGACAAAGACGGTAAAAATTTTGAAACATTGCTTACATCTAAACATGCAGGTACATTAGCCTCGATTTCAAATGATATAGATTCTAGACAAAAAATTACCGACTTAAATGCACGCCAAGCCCAAGAATGGCTTGAAGACGGCTTTACTATTCATACCAATACATTAAACTCAGGTCCTATAGGAGCCGGCAATGATCCCACAATTGTTGATCAGACAAAAAAATCTATGGAAAATGTCGGTGGGAAAAATACTAATACTCCTCTTAATTTATTTAGGCTTATAGGAGTAACAAATAATTTTTCAGGAGTGAGTGATACTTTAAACAAAATAGCAGAAAATTTATTAACTGAAAAAGGAATTGATGAATTAAAAGCACATATTAAACCTAGAAGCAAATTTGAACGTTTTTTTAGGATAAATAAACCTAAAGGAAATGCTGTAGAAATAATTAACAATGCAAATTTAACGGATCAGGAAAAAGAAATATTAAAAAAAGCTGTAACATTAAGAGAAAATATTGAGCAAGCAGATATTCCTTTTAGAATATCCTTCGAGACAAAACTCCCTTTTATATCTTTTGATAAAGAAAATATTAATCTAAATATATCAGATGCCTTAAGTAATTTAACAGAAAAAATAAGACAAAATAAACAAGAGAATAAAACCACTAGTTTAATAAATTTACTTCAGTAAGAAATATTAACAATGTGTGCTAGCGGTAAAGATAGAGAAGGACTTAATGAACATAATAAAATATCTCAAGCATTATCAAAATATACCGGTATAAAAATAACAGACATCGATAAACAATTACTTAAAAACGGTCATATTGCTCAGCAAGCAGGTAGTATTTATGCAGGCGGTGCAACAATAGGTTGTTACGGCACTAAAAAAGAAAATAAAAGAGCTATTCCAAAAAGTAGAAAAGAAACACTTGCTGGTATAATGGAGGTAACGGCTAAAACAAATAAAATTGAAGATAAAAAAAAGATGGATAAAAAGATAGATGCGGAATATGAAAAAAATCATCCTAAAGAATCTATCGTAATACGCAGTGATAAGAAAGTTGTTAAACCGTTAACTAAATCGGTGTCACAACTTAAACCAAATATAACCCCACCGGTTAAATCTAATAAAAGTCAAAATATAGGTATGGAGAAATAATGTCAGAACTTGCAATTGTAACAGGCGGTACTAGAGGAATAGGTAAAGCTACCGCTTTAGAATTAAAAAATATGGGTCTTACGGTAGTTGCTAATTTTTTCAGTAATTACGACGCCGCTAAAGAGATGGAAGAAAAATACGGTATCAAAACTAAACGCTGGAATGTTGCGGATTTTGAAGAATGCAGGCAAGCAGTAAAGGAAATTGAAGAGGAATTTAAAAAACCGGTAAGTATTCTTGTTAACAATGCCGGTATTACCAAAGATAAAATGCTACATAGAATGAGTCATCAAGATTGGAATGACGTCATTAACGTTAATCTCAATTCTTGCTTTAATATGTCTAGCAGCGTAATGGAGCAGATGCGAAACCAAGATTACGATCGTATAGTAAATATCAGTTCAATTAATGCTCAAGCAGGACAGGTTGGACAAACTAATTACTCTGCCGCTAAAGCCGGAATCATCGGTTTTACTAAGGCTCTTGCTTGTGAAACTGCTTCTAAAAATATCACCGTTAACTGTATAGCTCCAGGGTATATTGCAACCGAAATGGTAGGAGCAGTACCCGAAGACGTACTTGCTAAAATCGTTAATAGTATCCCCAAAAAAAGACTAGGACAGCCTGAAGAAATAGCTAGAGCCGTGGCATTTTTAGTTGATAAAAATGCCGGCTTTATAACAGGTGAGACTATTTCTATCAACGGCGGCCATAATATGATTTAAACAAATATAACTAATAATAGATTAGAATATGAAAGAGATAGTAGACCAGTTAATCTCTGAAGGAAGAGAGTTTTTAAGTAAAAGCGAATATAAAGAAGCACTTAAGATATTTACCTTAATTAAACAATATAAAGGTTTTCTACATGCCTATTATTATGAAGGCTTCACTTACTTATATTGGGGAGAGCATACTAATAATATAACTGAGCAACAACCCCTTTATCTTAAAGCAGTAGCTTCATTACGACAAGCAGCTCAATATACATCTAAGCCTAAAAATACTGATTTTTTATTAGGAAAAGCTTTTTGGAAAGCAGGCAAATTAAGCGAAGCTGGTACTGTACTTATCAAATATACACCTTGCCCGGAGCATGAGGAAGAATTTCAGAGAATTCTCAGTCAAATACCCCCAGAACCTAATAAAACTACTAATTCACCGCTGCTACCGAGAGAAAATGATTTATCTAAGAGTCAATTAATTGCACTTAATAAAAGCAACAATAACGAAGAGTTGGCGAAATCAGTAGTAATGCTAGCAAGCAGAGTAACTACACTTGAACACAAGGTTACAGACATAGAGCTAACTATTGCAGACATGAAAAAAATGTTAGCATCTGCAAATATCTCGCTTATTGCAGATATAAACAACCAAATTAAAGAATTGCAAGTCCTTAATCCTAAATTAGAAGAATATTATAAACATTTTAATATGGCTTTACACAATGTATGTATTGCTGCTAGTGCCGTAAGTAGCGGCTTAGTAGTTCCTGATTCGGGGCATTTGGAACGTATAAGTGCCTCTTCTTGGGTGAAATGGGTTTGTTATCTTGGCGACATAGCAGCGTCCGGTTTTTTTAAGTCCTATTGCCACTGCTTTAATAGCAGTTCTGCATGATGCCGGGGATAATATATTTAACTCTAAGGAAGAAAAAAAGCTAGTAGATGTACTTACTAAATTTTGTAAAATGATTAATAAACAATCTAATATGACCGTATCTATAGAACAATATTTACAGAGATTAGCTTTATTTTTTGCTAATTTAAGGAGTGCAGAAATCAAAAAAACTAATGGGACAGATTTCAGTAATTTCTTTACGACTAAACTGCCGTTGCAAGGTAATTTTTTTCGTTATGATACTAATAATACCGACGAAATGAATAGTAATCCTATGGAAAAATTAGCACTTCAAGATGCTATTTCTTTGATTGGTTATATGTATCATAATGCAGAGAATATATTAAAGAATTCTAAATCATTGTTAAACCAAATTATAACTACTGCAAAAGAGGGATTAAGTATATCATGGGAGGAGATAAGAAAAACTACTCCCGGTACTGTAGAAAATGATTTATGGCAAATGGAAAAGCAAGTACCTGAATCTGAAATAATAACCGAGAAAGCAAAAAGCGGGCAGCTGCGAAGTGTAAAAATATCTCGCTTTTCAGTTGATTTCTCAAAACCACTTTTGGAAAAAATAGGGTTTTCTTCAACCAGCATCAAAAGAGGGGTTGAAGATTTTTTTAATCAAAAATATTTTGCTGATAAATTTACTGAAGAAGAACAAGGTTGTTTTGTCTTATTTTTAGCATATAAAATATTTAGATATGGTAATAAGGCATGTCTCGAATATTTTAGTGAGCAACAGCCCGAGCTAATTACAAAAATTTTCAATGATTATCCTCATTTATTTTTTAGGAAAGAGGCAATTAACACATGTATTAAAAATGAAGATGATAGACAAAAAGCACTAGATGCAATAAAATTAACATCATCGGATAAATTTTTTATAGGCTGCTTTGACAAAGTATTCTCTAAGGTAGATGTCGTTGTAGACCTTAGAGTCGCAGAAGAATTTAAACCCGTACCTGCACCTGAAGTTGTACTTGACTTATTAACACTACCTTTAAATATGGATGAAAATTATGATGTACTACCAATAGGTATTGTAGAAGATAACACCACTAAACTTTAAAAATAGACTTCTTCAAAAACTCGCTTATAGGGAGGAATTTGAAGAAGACACGGAACGCAGAACCGCAGCGTACACTTTAGTACATGAGGATTCGAGTACCGGATCGACGTACAAATTACCCCTAGAAGTAGAGTTTCTGAAGAGGTCTAATGACTAGCATATACCACATTCTAGACTATGTTCCTGCTATCTATAAGCAGGACATGGAAATAGAGTATGAGCATTTGGCGATGCAATTAATTAAGTCCGGTAAATTACGTATAGACACCGATGATTGCTGCAATTTTGCAAGGTTTACCGAGCCTGCTCTTAATATAAGCTTAATGGTTAGTAAAGAAGAACTAACAAGCCCGCATTTAATTCCTGAAACTACCAAGCTTTTTCAAAATTTATACAAAAATTACGCTTCAGATCAGAAAATAAAATCAATTTTTGACAATTTAAAAAAGCAAATACAAAAATTGCAGCCGGTTAAGAAAGAAGTAACCGAAATGCTGGCACGTCTTTTTGTTCAGTCGGCTCATCCGATTGTAATAAGATGGCTTCTGCTTAATAAGACGGAAGTATTTCTCACCTATTCGCATAATATCGGCGATATGATGGATATGGTTAGCTGGCAACGAGTAGGCGGTAATAGCGGTATGCAAAGCACTAACGGCAAGGACGTAGCTATTTTTGTTTCATGCGGCGGTAATCCTTTTGCTGAAAACAATAAAGACTATCCTATGTACGGTAATGGCTGTCCTGCTGTTGCTAGGCTTCAGATTATCGCAGCCCAAGAGCTTGGGCATTTTGCCGATATAAAAAGAGATGATAAAGGCAAGCAAATAACTCGCCATTCGGCTAATTTTTCCGGTACTAAAGCTACCGATAAAGTACGAATTGCTAGAAAAAATGATATAATACATTGTCATAATTTGTTTAGTAAGCTCCTTAAAGCGGGTCTGAAAAAGCAGCTAGAATATGAAACGAAGCTTAAGTTTTATAATGCAAATAAAGTTAGTGGCTTAAAAGTTTATGCTATAAAATTCATGATTTTTATATATAAATTTCGGCTTTTAAATTATAGCAGTAGGAATAACCTAATATTTGTAAAAAAATTTAAAACCGACAAATATATGGCATTAATGATTGATGCTATGTTTAAAGATATGCAAGCTAATTTATCGCCCTCAGCTGACGTGTATAAAAATAAAAACCCTGAAATTGAAGAATCCATAGCCTGCATTGAGGCACTCGCTAGAGTACCGCAACAAGCCGTAAAATGGGGATATTTAACCACCAAAGAAACTATGCATGACCTTTATAAAATATATTATAACGAAGTTATATCTTCTTTAATTACTAGCTATAATGCTGTTACCGGTGAATATTATAAACGTGATTTTAAAAAACCAAAAAGCAGCTTCTTTTCTAAAATTAATATCTTTAGTAACAAAAAGCTAGTGCTAAAACCGGTTAGGGAATTATGAGCTATTGCTTTTATAAAAATTTAGTATTATATTTAATATAAAATTATATATAAAAAATGATATGACAAGCTTATCTATTACTCTACCCGATAATATAGCTAAAGCTATTAATGAAATTGCTAAAAAGCTAGGATTATCTAGAACAGCATTTATTCGTCAAGCCATTATACATGAACTCGATAATCTTCAATCTCAATTTGAACAAGACGATATCATAAAAAGCTTTAATGCAATGAAAAAATCTAAAAAATATCTAGAAGAAACGGCAGAAATTACTGAAAACTTAAATTCAGAATTACTAGAAGAAAAGGAAAAATGGTGGAACAAAAAGAAATATTAACACGCGGTGGTATTTATTTAGCTAGGCTTGATCCTGCTAAAATAAATGAAGTTGGAAAAATACGCCCTATAATAATACTAAATTCACTGTAGAGGTTAAGATTTAATCTTACAGGCACTATAAAAATTATATCTGAATGTCTGATAAGTTATGACTGTCAGATGAGTATTCAAGATATAAGATTTCATTATTCTTTTCAACAGCTAACTTCTTACTATCCTTGAAGGTCTGCATAGGATTTTTACCATAACAATATTTCCCAGAATGAGGTCTTTCATTATTATAATGTTCTAACCAAATATCAAGGTCAAGTTGTAGATCATCAAGATCAGTATAAATCTTTTTACGCATAGCCGTATCAAATAATTCTTGCTTCATAGTTTTATTAAAACGTTCACACATACCATTTGTTTGAGGAGAATATGCTTTAGTAGTGTTATGTTCAATGCCCTCAATGCTTAAGAACAATTCAAAAGCATGATGTTCTATATTTCCTTTATATTCACCACCTCTATCAGTTAGAATACGAAGCACTGGTATTTGCTGACTCTCATACCACGGCAGTACTCTATCATTAAGCATGTCAGCAGCGGTAAGAGCTGTTTTATCAGTATATAATTTAGCATCTGCGACCCTAGTATAGCTATCAATAAATACCTGAGAATATACCTTGCCTATACCTTTAAAATTACCTACATAATATGTATCTTGGCATCCTAGATAACCTGGATGCTGTGTATCAATCTCACCATGGGCTTCTTTTTCGCTACGCCGTTTCTCTAATACTTGTAACTGAGCTTCGGTAAGAACAATAACATCTTGAGCCATCTTTGCTTCTAATGCTTTAAGTCTTTTATTGATATTATTTAAATCATTACGTAGCCAAATCGATCTAACTCCTCCAGGTGATACAAGAATACCAGTCTTTTTAAGCTTATTTGATACTCTCATCTGACCATAAGGCTGGGTATTCTATTGCCATATCTAATACTGCTCTCTCTACTGCTGGTTCAACTCTATTCGCTATAATTGGCTTCTTCCTGCTAATCTCATATAACGCCTCTTCTCCACCAGTTTCATATAGCTCTTTGAACCTATAATAACTGTCACTGCTGTATCCCATTGCTTTACAGGCGGACGATATACTACCAAGACTCTTAGCTAATTCTAGTAATCCTATTTTTGGCTTTATTATTTTTTGATTTAGATTCATCTCTAATCCTCCATTTAATATTTATCTTATTTTACTAAATGTAAGATTAAATCTCAATTATTGCAGTTTTAGCGTGGCTATGTAGATTTATCCTCCTCCTGAGGGAAATCAGATTTATCCATTAAATTTTTAGCGATATTGCTTTCTGAAAATTTAGCTGATTGAAAATATTCGGAGATAAGTTTTATCACTTCATCACTAAATTCATCTTGTAGCTCTTTACTTGCAGTTAATTTTTGGTTTTGAATTAACTGTATAGCATCAGATTTTTTATGCTCTAAAAATTCTTCAATTTCTTTAGTTTTTTCTTGAATGATTTTTTTTGTAACTTCATTGCTTTCTTCTATCATTTGAGAGCATAAAGTTTCTAATTTTTGTATTTGTGCGTTGGTTTGTTCAAAGAGCAAAGCAGCATCTTTTTTTAACTTTTCAGCTTTTAGAACTTTTTCTTGGATTTCTAAAATCTTAGCATCTAAAGAATTTAAAATGGCTTTTTTTGCCGGTCTATAAATTAAATATACAAAAATTACAAAACTAACGGCAAGCCAAAAGCTTTCATCTAGGAAATTCATTATTTTACTTTTATATTTTGTAGTAAATTCATATCTGCTTTAGTTCCGGCTATTTTTTCAATAATATTAACTGCGAGCTTTAAGATTGCTTCGCTTTTATTAGTTCTAAATTGCTTAGCAGCTAAATTTATATCTTCAATATTTTGATTTATAGAGTTTTTTAAATCCTGCTCTAGATTCTTTTTTTTAATTAAAAATTCTGATTCTAAAGAGTCTATTTTTTCTTTTTTTAGCCTATCTATTTCGGTATTTGTTTTGTCTATTTCCTCGTTATAATATTTATTTAGCTTTTCTACTTCTAGGGCTAGATTATCGGCTTGCGTAATATTATCTTGAATATTTGTCTGTCTAATATTAAAAATTTCTTCGGCTTTTGGAGTGATAAATTTATAAACAAAGATATACAATAAGCCGAAAGTAACGATAAGCCAAAAAATTTGTGAATAATAGTTAGCAATATCAAATTGAGGCATCTTATTTAAAAATGAATTTTAAGAAAAAATAAGTAACATAGCAATTACAAAGGAAAAAAGTCCCATTGCTTCAGCAAGACCTGCACCGATCAGAGCCATTCTTTGTAAGTTTTCTGCAGCTGAAGGGTTTCGTGCTATTGAACTAAGTAGAGAGCTAAATATATTACTAACACCTAGAGCCGCACCGTACATGCCGATAGCCATAAGCCCTATACCAATAAATTTTAAAGAAACCATATCCATAAAAAACCTAACTTTTAATTAATCAAAAAATAAATATATACTCGCTCAATTTAAAAAATTGGCTTCGTTATTTTTTGCTTTTAATCCTCACGTACTAGTATGTACGCTGCGGTTAAAAGCTTCAAAACGCCTCGCTCTTTTTCAAATTGAGCTTCGTATACCAACTCTTCATTTACTCAAGGTATATAAATTATTACTAACCGAATAGCGAATTATGTAATAATCCGCTATTCGCATCAGTGTAAATTAATAGTATCATTAAGATACATACAAGATAAAATAGTAAAAATATAAGCTTGAAGTATTGCAACAAAAATTTCAAACCCAATTAGTATCACCATAAGAGGGATTGGCAGAAATTTCAAGTAAATCATTAATGAAACGGTAAAACCGGCTATTACTTTTAATAAAACATGTCCCGCCATCATATTAGCGGCGAGTCGCAATGATAAACTAACCGGTCTTGCTAAATATGTAAACAGTTCAATTACTATCATCAACGGTGCTAACCATAAAGGAGTACCGTGTGGTAAAAAAAGAGTTAAAAAACGTAAGCCGTGTTTTACGAAACCGACTATAGTGACCGTTAAAAATACTAGAATTGCTAAGGTAAAAGTAACGATAATATGACTAGTAGCAGTAAAGCTATAAGGTGTCATACCAAGTAAATTACAGAATAAAATAAAAATAAACAAACTAAAAACTAACGGAATAAATTTGTGTCCTTTTACTCCTATATTCTGATTTAACATATCAGCTACAAGATTATAAACTATTTCAGCACTTACTTGTAATCTAGAAGGTACTAATTTCCGGTTATAAAAAGCTAAGTAAAAATAAGTTAGAGCTAAGATGCTAGCAAGTAACATATAGATACTCGAATTAGTAAAGCTGACGTCAAAACCGAACATTTTGATGTCTATCAATTTTTTGATATCAAATTGTGCTAAAGGGCTATGAGTCATTTCCTTATTTTCTGCATTATAATGTTAAAGCCGGCAATCATTCCTATTATTGTAAATATAATAAGAAATAATGGTTTAGAATTAAAAAATTTATCCGTAAATATTCCAATTACGACACCTACCATTGTACCTGAAACTAAATCTACAGCGATAGTGAACGGGCTAATTTCTTGCCGAATTTTAGGATTAGAAAACTTAGGAGTTTTTAACTCTTTAATTCTTGCTTTGATATCTTTTAGTTTTTCCGTATTCATTAATTTATCTCCGTCATTGCGAGGAGCCGTAGGCGACGCGGCAATCCAGGAAATAATTAAAAAAATTCTGTAAATAAGAATTTTTTTTCTTCCTTGCTTCGTCAATTACTTCGTAATTTCCTCGCAATGACGGGAAAACTGATCCACTCTTCTTTTAGTCGCTCGCAATGACGACCGTATTAAATTACAAACTCATCTCATTTTTTGCTTTTTCTTTCTGCTCCTCTAAAGCTTTATCGACTGCCGTAGAAATACTATCTATACTATAATTTCCGGTTTGTACTCCGTTAACGAAGAAAGAAGGAGTGCCTATAAATTTTGGTGCTTTTGCTACAAAATTAGTATTAGCAATTAGCGTTTCAGTAATTTTATCACTATTTAAACATTGCTTATATTCTTCCGGAGGAACACCGCCAAGCTGACCTATATCAGTTAATAATTCTCTGTATTTATTGCTATATGCCCATTTATCTTGTTGTTGTAATATAATATTATGAAACTGTACAAAACTATTTATATCACCCTTGCAGCGGGCTAAAATTGCAGCGTCTAAATCTTGTTTTGTAGCAATAAATTCACGAACCACATATGCAATTTTATTAGTATCGATATATTTTTTCTTAAGTTCCGGAAAAATTGTTTGATGATAATAAGCACAATGCGGACAGGTAGGAGAAAAATACTCGACTACTATAACATTTGATTTTTTGTTACCGAGAACCATATCATTATCATCAACTTTAAAAGTAACTTTAACAGGTTTTATTTCAGGATTTTTTTGTTCTTGTGAAGGCGGCGTTGATACTTCATCAGTCTGATTATTATCGTTAGCAGGTACTATCGATTCAGCTGCATTTTCAGAATTTACTGCTTCTTGATTTATTTCTTGAGAAGTGTTGTTGTTTTGCAGAGTTTCCTGCTCTATTATTTGTTTCTCTTCTTGGTTCTTATTTTGTGTTTTTTCTTCTGAACAACTACTCAAAAATAATAAAAATATCGGCACGATAAAAATACTTCGCATAACTTTCCCTTAACTATTAACTTTCTCTACAATAAAAGCGTATCAATTTTATTTCAATAAAAATATCTACTTTATAATAGAAGCAAAATGTGCTATGCTATAGAAAATAATAGTCTAACATTAAGTTCTTAGGCACTAAAACCACTACGGAGGAATTAATAATGGCAAATACAACACAATCCGAAAATAAAACCGAACAAAAATCCGAGTTTAAAATAGGGCAGAGAATTGTCTATCCTGCACATGGAGTTGGTGAAATAACAAATATTGAATATCATACTATTGCAGGTACTGAAATTAAAGTATATTTAATTTCCTTTTCGCAAGATAAAATGACATTAAAAGTGCCTGTTAGTAGAGCTGCGGTTGTTGGTCTTAGAGCGGTTGCAAGCAGAAAAGATTTAGATGTCATATATTCAACTCTTCAAGGTAAACCAAAACAAGGAAATAGAATGTGGAGTAGAAGAGCCCAAGAATATGAAGGCAAAATTAACTCAGGTAATATTGTAGCCATAGCCGAAGTATTACGGGACTTACATAAAAATGTTGATAATGATCGTTCTTACAGTGAAAGAACACTCTACGAATCAGCTTTAAATAGACTCGCAGGCGAGCTTGCTATCCTTGAAAACATCCACCCAACCGAAGCAATTAATAAGTTAGTTGAAGTATTACGTGAAAAATTAGTAGCATAGATATACTCGGTCAATTTCAAAAATTGGCTACGTCGTTCTACAAGAGCTATGGTTCTCACGTATTAAGTATACGCTGCGATCTTCGCCTTGTGAACTCCTTGCTCTTTTTGAAATTGACCTTCGTCTACCGATTCTTCATTTTACTTCGGAGTATATTTTTTGTCATTGTGAGGAGGTCTTGTTGCATGGCTCAAAAAATGCCCTCGCTGTCATACCGTGGCTTGTCCACAATATCCAGTAAAACAACCAAAAATACTAAAATTATTAGTATTTTTAACTGGATCCCGTGAATAAATCACGGGATGACAAGAGTGAAGTTGAGCCATGCAACAATGCCGCTTTTGCAGGAATGACATAAAGAGCATTACCGGTCCAAGCAACAAAGCAGACTTGACCATGAACATTTTAATTACCCTACTAACAGATAGTTCATCCGAAATTTCTCAAGGGATGCAGTAACTACATAGTCAACAAATTCTTTTAATAGTTTTGGATCAGTTACTTCTTGCCCTTTATCGTCACGAGCGGTTAAAAGTTTTGAATTAATTTTTTCAAGAACGCCTTTCTTAATATCATCAATATTATGCGTACCGTCTAACATTTCTAAAATATATTTTTCATGTATCGGTATACCTACCATATCGTTAAGTCTATTAGTGACGCTAAACACGCTAGTTACATTATTAAAATGTGCTTGTTTTGCTTGGTATCTTGCAAACTCGCTAGTTTTGGGTTTTTCGGTGATAGTTGCTATAGCATGCGGCTTGGTCTCAAATATTTTTAGATAACCTTGAAAAATGAATGTGATAAAATGCTGTTCTAATGCTGCTAAGAAATCTTGTAATTGATATTTACCAAGCTTTTTAAAAGCTTCTTTTGCTACTTGTTCTAAGCTTATCGGATTGCTAATATTTTCAGCATATACATATAAAATAGCTTTCATAATAGGTGAAGTGGTTGAAATAAAAGGATCAGATAAATTTTCGTAATAGAAGCTAATATTTTCCTGCTCGTTAGTTAAATCAACGTCTTTTTCTGGAGTTACCGGTCTAATATTAAGGCTAGTATAAAACCCTTTTAAATTATTAAATTCAATTTTTCTGTTTATAGGTATGTTTTGATGACATAATAATGTCGAACGGAATTTTCTATTAGTGATAAAATCCATATATTGCTCTGTACGGACAATATCGTTAACAGCTTGTAGTTGTTCTGCTGCTTTAGCCGGTAAATTACCGATAAACATTGCAGTAATCGACGTATCACCTAAGTAATTTAGATGATTTTTTTGAGCTTTTTCTATGAATTGGTGAAAATATGTACCTGTATTAATTTCGCCTAAATATTCATGTAATACATACGAGTCCGTATATGCGAATAATAATTTTGTTTCATCTCGTAGGAAATTAGAATAAGGAGTTGTAGAACTTTCTAATGAGTCATTGATAAACTTTAAAAGTAATCTAGCTTGCTGTAATTTATCGTGGCTAGTATTAAATAGCTCTGAATGGAACATCATCATTTCACGTATAGTTCTCTGCATATTCCAGCCAGGCAGCGTATTATAGCTTACGAAAGCGATACCGTTTGGATTTAGCAGTTTATTATAGACTTCAAGTATTTTATCTTGTACTTCTTTAGGCACCCACGAATATACGCCGTGACAAACTATATAATCAAACTTACCGTATGACTCATCAAGGTCCAATATAGATAATGCTTTTAGTTCGGCGTTTTTTATTTTCAAATCACTGATAATTTTTTTACCTAATTCTATTTGTGTTTTGGATAAGTCAACACCTAGAGATTGTGATTTAGGATATGTTTCAGCAAAGTTAAGCAGATTAACACCAACTCCACAACCGATATCAAGTACTTTAGCAGTTTCAAGAGGCGGAGGGTTTAGTCCAAATAGCTTACCGATAGTTCTTAAATACGGTGGGGAGGTATAACTGAAAGTAAATGGAGAGTAAGGTACTTCATCGTAGGATATTTTATTAGCTTGTTTTGTCATATATTGTTCTTAAATAAAAAAATAATTCTAAGGAGTTTTAAAAGATTAAGCAATAGATTTTACATACAAAAACTTTTAAATTACTATATAACTTATTTTAGTGGTCATACTAATAATTTAAGGTAAATATTAATTTTATTCATATTATGAAAAATAGTAATGTTCAAATATCTTCTACCAAAAATAAACATACTTCTTTTATTACAACCAAAAAAAAATTGCCGGTCGATAAGATAGTACTTCTAGAGATTGATACTAAAGAAAATAAAAAAAGTTATTTTGGCTATTTAAGAGGCACTGTTAAAATTAATGATGATATAGTAAATTTTTCTTGTGAATCTGATTGGGAATGACATTCTTGTACAAACTAAATTATAATTTAATCAATTGGGCTTTATTTGCAAAATTTTCTATTCCCTCTAGATCGGTAGCGGTAACCCATAGCTGCATGTTTAAACCGGTAAAAAATTCGATTAAATACCTTCGTCTTTTGTCGTCTAGATGCACAAAAACCTCGTCTAAAAGTAAAATCGGTGCTATTTTAGTTAACTTTATAGCATAATTCATTTCAGCAAGGATTATTGCAATTAATATAGCTTTTTGTTCACCGGTAGAACAGAATTTGGCTAAGATATTTTTCTTTTGATGCTTTACTAAAAAGTCGCTTTTATGAACTCCAAAACTAGTGCGACCAAGTAGTTTATCTTTGCTTCTTGTTTGATAAAGTTCTGCAGTAATAAAATTAACAATATTTTCTTCGCCGTCTAATATTTTTTGTTCAACAATGCCGTCAATCGATAAATCGGCTTTTGGAAATTCATTTTCAAGTTCATCTATTGCTTGCTGCATAAATTCTAGGGTTTTTAAACGATTATTAGCAATATGACTAGACATATCAGCCATTTTTTCTTCGATGATTTTCAGCCAATTATCATCTCTTATATCTTCTGCTAGAATTTTATTTCTCTCATACATGTAATATTCATATTTACTAACTAATTCTGCATGCTTTGAATCAAAATTATAAACTATTCTATCAAGAAATTTTCTTCTATCACTACTACCGCTTGTAAAGATACCTTCCATTTGCGGAGTCAGCCATACCATGCTGGTAAATTTACTTAACTCATTATTGGCTATTTTACTTTCGTTATACTCGGTTATTCTTCTATTAGAGCTACGTTTAAATTGTGTGGTAAATTCTGCAAGCCCTAATTTGCTTTGCAATAGAGCTTTAACTAGACACTGATCTTCTGAAGCCTTGCATATATCGGCAAGTTTTGCTGATCGCAAGCCCCTGCATGGATAAAATAGTGATATAGCTTCTAAAATATTAGTTTTACCACTACCGTTTTCACCTATTAAAATTATTGGGGTATTATCTGTTTTTAGTTCAAGGTTTTTAAAATTACGATAATTTTCAAGAGTTAAGGAATGTAGGAAGATATTTTTCATTTTATGAAAGAGAATAATAGTTAATGATGCGCTATATTTATACTTCGAGTAAATGAAGAGTTGGTATACGAAGGTCAATTTCAAAAAGAGCAAGGAGTTCACAAGGCGAGGAACGGAGCGTATACTTAATACGTGAGTACCGCAGATCTTGTAGAACGACGTAGCCAATTTTTGAAATTCACCGAGTATATATACCGTCTAGAAATTGCCATAGTAGTTTTGCACCTTTTATCGCTCCTTGATATACTAATTTTTGTTCTTTTGAGCTTAAATTATTAATCAAATTTGCACATTCTTGTGTATGCCATTGATCAACTTTACTATGAACAATGAAAAATTGTAAAGTTCTGTAATCTGAAATTCCATAAAATTTTTGTAACCCTTGAATTTTAGAGTCAGATACTTCAGGAGTCTGACGCTCATAAGCATAAAGTGCTCCAAGACCTATAGAAAAAGATTTCTCTGTTAAGTTAAAATAACCTTGAACAAGTTTTTGAGTTGAGTTTAATTTAGGTTCTGAAGTGAGCTGGCTTCTTAAACATCCAAGCCCTTCAGCAAAACGTTTCCATAGTTCCGGATGATTTTCTTCGCCTTGTTCTTCTTCTATAAGATTACCAAGTAATATTTGCCTAGCTTGTATATCACTACATTTGGAATGTATTGCACTTATATAACGTGGGAAAGCTGTAACGTGATGATAATATTCTTTTGCGTAAATTTGTAAAGTAGAATGAGTAAGTGTTCCCATATTCCATAATTGATAAAATGGATGATTTAAAAGGTTATATTGTTCAAGATCTATATTAAGCTGTTCTAAAAATTTCATCTTACCTCTTTATTTAATGAATTTGTAAATTTGATAATCATTTGTCTTGTCTATTATTACCGAATGCCATCCTGCTAGAAAATCAATAGGAAAAAAAGTATCTCCATCATAATTTTTATTTATTTTTGTAAGTAAAAATTCATCAATAAGATTTTGTTCTAGGAAAAGAGTTGCTATTTCTGCCCCTCCAACCATAAAAATTTTCTTATCAGTAAAAGGTTTTATTACCCGCCAAAAATCATCTAAAGATTTAATAAAAAATATAATAGAACTCTTCGGATACTCTACTTCTAGGGGTAATTTATATGTCGATCCGGTACTCGAATCCTCACTTACGCTTGTGTACGCTGCGGTTCGCAGTGAAGTGTCTCCTTCAAATTCCTCCCTATAAGCGAGTTTCCGAAGAGTTCTATTATTATAAGATTGTAACGGTGTATTTCTTGAAAAAACAATACAAATACAATTTTTTAAAATCTTTGCAGGTATAGAGTCAAAGGTTTTTCGTCCCATGACTATAATATTATTTTTTACCGTCTGATAAAAATATTCAAACTCCTTAGTATAAGACCAAGGCATCTGACCTTTATTACCTATCACCCCTTGTGGGTCACATGCCATTATACCGATGATTTTTCTATTTTTCATGAGATGAATGTTTAATCATATGGTCTGTTACAAAAAATCTTTGATGCTCTATAACATTATGCACTCGTAAATAATCAGCTCCATGCTCTGTTAAATATTTTGATATTGCTATTGTTTCTAAATCTCTTTCCGATGCTTTGGAATTATAAAAAGCAGAAATATAAGATTTTCGTGAGTGTCCTACCAATATCTCACATCCTAGATTTTTAAATTTTTTAATATGTTGTAATATATATAAATTTTGATAAACGGATTTTCCAAAACCAATTCCAGGATCAAGAATGATATTTTTTCTATCAAATCCACATTTTTCTAATCTTGTTATTTCTTGCTCTGCCCATATATTTAAGCTAGCAAGCGGAGAGTTATCGAAATCAAGACATTTTTGTTTTTGCGGTGGAACGGTTAATGAGTGCATAGTAATAATTTTACAATTATAATCGGCAATTAATCGTAATGTATAATTATCTAGATTATTTTTAACCAAATTTATACAGGAAATAGGGTATTTTTTTAAAACATTTTTAATTACTTCAGGAGTAAAACTATCAATACTGACTATAACTTCTTTTTCCTTTATAACTTCCCTAAGCTCTTCAAGAACATTCACAAGCCTTGCATATTCTTCGTCTTCAGTAATAATTAAAGCAGAAGGACGTGTTGATTGTGATCCAAGCTCAATTATTGTAGCCCCCTCATTTATCAAGCGTACAAAATTTCTAACGGCATCTTCTTTATGAAAATTTAATCCTCCATCAGAAAAAGAATCAGGAGTAATATTTAAAATACCGACAAATTGAGGATTTAAAACAAGAGAGCGTATAACTCCTTGATTCTCAATTAAATGTGCTCTTTCTGCAAAGGTTTTATTGTTGTAAAAATTATTAGTCGGACATGAATAACGACATTCCAAACTTAAACCTGCAATTAGATGAATAAGAAACGGTCTGTTTAATAATTCAGGATGCGGTATTTTTAAATCAGGCAAATCTATATGGCAATTACTCCAAAGTAGGATATCTAAGTCAATAACTCTTGGAGACCATTTATCGTAAGAACTTGCTCGACCTAGTTGTTTTTCAATCTTTTTAAGCTCAATTAGAAGTTTACTAGGCGTTAAAGTACTTTTACCCTGTGCCACCATATTTAAATATGACTTATTCCAAGCTTTATCTGCATTAGGTGGTAGAATAACTTGTGTTTCAAAAATAATAGATTGCTTAAGCAATATAAAACCACAGCTTTTTAGTAAATTTAGAGCTTTTTTAATATTTAAAAGTCTATTACCTAAATTACTGCCTATAGAAATATAAATCATAGTATACTCGCTGAATTTGAAAAATTGGCTTCGTCGCTTTGTAAGTCCTTCGGTACTCACGTATTATTATACGCTCCGTTCCTCGGCTTACAATCTCCTTGCTCTTTTTCAAATTGAGCTTCGTCTACCCAACTCTTCATTGACTTGTAGTATATATCCTTTCCGGAATAAGAAAAAGAAACTCCGCCATGCACTCCTGAAACCGGTGATTTTAATTTAGTAACGGTTACGTTTAGAAAAATCTTTTCTAATTTAGATTCGATAAAATTTTGATAAATAATATCATATATTTGTGCGGCTAAATACTCGATAAGATTAAAGTGATTTTCTTGAGAAAGTTTTTGTACTAGTCGTACGATTTCTGCATAACAAACAGTATCGTTTATATTATCCGTTATAGTAGCAGGCGGAGGAGTTGATAGAAAGAGTTGTATGTTAATTTTTACAGGTTGAGCATGGTGTTTTTCTTGAGTACTGCAGCCAAGATGTACCCAAGTTATTAGTTCCGAAATATTAAGTTTACATGAATAATTTAAGTTGAAAGCTTGATACCTATCATAATATTAATGTTAGTTTATTATAAGCTCTTTATAAAAAGATACAATAGTTAAATTGATATACCGCCACTTTTTTTAAAGCCGGCATGAGCTTTTTCAAGTTTTTTAATAAGTCTAGGTGAATATGATTTAATGTCTTTTTCCTTGCCGCCTTCATATTTTTTAGCGAGTTTCATTCCCCCTCTGATCATATTATAGGCGAAGTTCATTAGCTTTGTTTCGCCTGCTATTCTTTTTGGGTTCATAAACATATAAACTTGATAAACGGCAAAGCTCTTTATTAAACGCTTTAAGTCCATTCTAGCTTGTTTGGTTATACCTTGTAATTTATCTTTTGGGTTTGCAAGGTTTTTATTAGCGTCTCTAACGATTTTAGAATGTTGATGCATTAAATAATTACTGACTTCGGCAACGTTCTTGTTAATGAGCTTCTCATCCATTTTAAGCTTTAAGTTTTTAGTTTTACCTAAATACTTACGGATTAATAAGATAATTCGGCTTTGCAGTTGAGTTAAATCCATAGTTTGTTCGTTTAAGATAGCAAGTATCCGCTCTATCTCATACTCAAACTCTTCATTTTGGCTTAATTCTTCAAAAATTTCCTCCACCTCTTTACTCTCAAGTACAAGATCGTCACTAATACCCATTAATGCATCTTTTATTTGATCGGCGATTTTTTTGGTATCTTCGGAAAATTGATTATTTGTCATAATCTAATTCATCGTTAAATATAGCTATTTTTATACTAGCACTACATTTCTACTTGTCTATAAAAATTGTATTAAGAGATATTAAATTTTTCTCATTGAGGATACTCTGAGGAATTATAACAAGCACCTAACATATTGCTAGAATCTTCATTATAATCGTTAGGTATATCCTTAAGGCTAAGTAGATATGGGTTCTCATCTTTTCCCGTATTATTAAATTGTTGAGTAAAATCTTTATATTTTGCGGCTATTTTATTAAATTTAAGCTGAGTATCAAGAGAGGAGTATAAAGTACTTAGATATTTATAAAGGTTATGTAATATTATATTATTGTTATATTCATCTATGGTTATTGTTGCCGTTATAATATCTAAAAATGCTATTCTTGTTAATTCTTGTGCATCTCCTGCTAACTTTGTTAGCCCCTTACTCTTAAAATATTTTGCTTGTTCTAAATATGCTTCAGTTAATACTAAAGATAATTTTGTTATATCTTCGATACCACCCTGTGGTATTTTGCTTATTATTTCTGATTTATGAGTATTGATTAAGCTTTCAAAAGCTTTTAATACGCCGGTTGCATCGGGAGTTAAGTGTTAAATATTTGAGAGCTTCAGAATAATTCTTCTTAGCGAGTTCTATAGCTCCGAGTTCTATATTTGCTTTAACAGAGCCAAGTTCGGCAGCTTTTTTATATAACTTTATTGATTGATTCGGCGTTATTGTGGAGATTTTGGCTTTTTGGCAATAAATTTCAGCTAATTGATGCTTAAAAAATTGTTCTTCTTTATATTCTTTGGTATCTTCATAGGTGCTTTTTAATAATTGTTCTTCCTTATGTTTTTTAGACATGTTGTCATAAGCATCTTTTAATAATGTCTCTAACTTATTATAAGTATCTATCTCTTGTTGTGGAAGTATTTTAGAAATAAGTAGCTTATTATAGATTACTATATTTATATCTTCGTCTTTAATAATTTCTGTTATAGAACCGGCAATATATTCCCATAGCGATTTAGCATCTTCTTCATTGATGGGATTTATTAGTTTTTGTAAATTAGTAATATTTTTATCTATAGATAAATTCAAAGATAAATTTATTAAATTTGATTTTAAGTTAGTTTTAATATCTTCTAAATTTTTTATATTAGCGGTTTTAATTCTTGTTAAAAATTCTCTTAGCTTAAATATATCATTAACTTCTGCAGTATCTAAAGTTTTGTTAGTTTTTATGTTATTATAAAAGTTCTGAACAGTTTCATTTAATTTTTTAAGAAACGAATCTTTAGTACTCTCTATCATTGCTATGAAAGCTACTAGTAATTCTGCATTTATATTATAGCTTGCTACATCGCTAAATAAATTATCAAACCACTCTGAAAAATTAATTAAATTTGAATTCTCTTGAAAATTATTGATATTGGAAAAATATTTCAAATAATTTATAAGAGAATTTAAACTATCTTCCGGTTTTGAAATTTGCAAAATAGAATATAATTCATCACTAACTTTAAGAAAATTTGCTATAGTCTTGTCTTTATTGTCTCTAGTTTGAGAATCATTTAGGATTTTTATTAATTGTACTAATTTTTGATTTTTAGATGGATCAAATATTGTATCTTTTTCTTTATTCCATATTTTATCTATTTCTGTTTTAAGTGCATCTATATTAGATTTTATTTCTAGATTAATCATCTTTATTGCACTTAAAATTTCTTGTGAATTATATCATTGATGGTTATTTTATTACTTTTATTAGGTGTGATATAATCTTTATCATATATTATCTTTAATATTTTTCCGTATTTTGGCTTATTATTAGGCTTAGGAAAAAAGTATGAATTGGATGTTAATTTAGCAATAATAGATTTTTGTTTTTCACTAAAGCTTTTTTCTTTAAGAGCTTCATTAAAAATATTAGATATTTGAATCTGAGTTTTCTCATTTATTGTGTCGGTAAAAATTACTAGTATCTAAAATCTTTTGTAAAAAAAATGTATTAAGAATTGACTGGGCAAATGAATGGTTGTTATTTAAATAATTACTGTTATAAATCATTAAATTCGGTTGATTTTTATTTGCAGGAACATTAAAAATGTCTATTTTATCATCATGTTTGCTTGTTCCAATAAATTCAAAATTTCCAAATTGATCACTCTTAACTTCTAATTGTTTATCTTTAAAAAATTTAGTTAGAATATTTAAATCTTCTTTGTTTGGTCCTAAGGTGACTATAGCTTTATTACTTTGATTAATAATAGGTGCATATTTCTGCTCATATTCATTTATCAGCTTAACAGGTTCTAATATTTCAAGAACAGATTTTTCTATTTCTTGCTGTTGGTGTGTTTTAGTCATTTTTGACCAATCTAACATATTAATTATCCTTATCAGTTGTTTTTTTATTTAATAATCTTAACTTTAAGATTAACTCAAAAAATTTCAACTTAGTTAATAAATTAATTAATTTATTTTAACTAAAAATATCACAATTTAGATATTACGGATATTTAATACAGTAAAAGATGATTTTTATTGCATATATGATAAGAATAAGTTTTATTATAAATATAAATAATTACTTAGGTTATGAGAAATAATAAAAACCAGATGTATATTATAAAAATTTTTATAGCCCTAGCTATGATTACGGGCATAATATTTTTATGTTTATTTTATTCTTCATTAACTCCGTCTAAGCTTAAGATTGGTGCAAAAACTAGTAATATGGACGATTCACCTAAAATTAAGTTCACTCTTATAGATCAAGAAGAAAAGAAATTTGATAGTACCCATTTGCAAGGTCATTTAAGTTTGATTTATTTTGGTACCACCTATTCTTTGTATGACAATCAAGCACTAAAAAGAGTAGAAGATACTATTAAGATTTTGAAGAAAGAGAATATTTTAGTACAAGTAGTTTTTATTACTCTAGATCCTGAGCATGATACAAGTGAGGTATTAAAAAAATATTTAGAAAAAATAAATGGTAATTTTATAGGTTTAACGGGAAGAATACAAGATATTGAACAATTAGCAGATCAATTTAAGGTCTTCTATACATCCAAAATATTTGATGTAAAAACAAACGAATATGAATTACAACATTCTAATTTTATGTATTTAATTAGCAGCCAGGGAAAATTTTTAAAGCATTATTGCTTAGGCTTACCGAAAAATGGTTAACAGATAATCTCTAAGCATTTCCTATTTGTGATGAGAAATGTATTTCATCAATGCCTAAGTGTTTTAATGCATTATGCCATTTACTTTCAGGATTATCGGCAAAAATAAATTCTTTATTACAATCCATAACCAACCATAGGTTTTTTTCTAATTCTTCTTCAAGCTGCCCTGGTTTCCATGCGGTATAACCGACAATGAATAAACTATTTTTAGGTCCTTTACCGAAAGCTATATCTTCTGAAATTTCTAAATTAGAGCTTACTGCTAAATCATTCTGGAAGTCCAATAACAAATTTTTATTATAATCGCTAGAATGAAAAAAAAAAACCTTTTTCATGTTCTACGGGTCCGCCAAAATATATAGGAACCATAACTGGGGTTGTTATTTCGTCATTTTTTATTTTAAAAAACGATTTTAAATCTATATGATTTACTAAGCGGTTAAATATTAATCCTATTGCTCCTTCTTCCGTGTGTGATAACATATAAATTAAGGATTTATGGTAAATGCCTTTTGTAATTACATGCGGTGTAGCAACGAGTGTTTTACCGGATAAGTTATGAAAAATTTTATCGCCCATAAATAAAACTTTAATTATAATATTAGAGGTGATCTATAAAGATATTTTAATTGATAATTAAAGAGCTTTTTTAGCGAAAATGAATAAGATTTTTGTAGTAATAGTAGTTCCTATTTCAAAAAAATCTTACAATTTGCAGCAAGAAAGAATTTAACTAGCTTTAAAATATCTTTATAGATCACCTCTTAAAGTATATAAGATTTAAATCCAATTATTCAATAGAAGTTAACAATAATGATCACATTTTTTGATATTACTATTTTTGCTATTATTACTCTTTTCTCATTTTTCGGCTTATATCAAGGTATAATCGGGTTTTCAACTAGAATACTCGGTTTTATTACTTCTATAATGTTAGGATATTTCTTATATCCGTATATTTCTGAACTAATCGGGAAATATATGGATAATGAGGTTATAAGAATAATTATAGCCGGTGTTATATCTTATGTTGTTTCTTTAATTTTATGTGTTTTTATAGTTTATAAATTTCTTGCTATAATTTCGTTTATGAGAAACGGTTTTATTGACAGATTCTTAGGGCTATTAGCAGGATTTGCCGTAGGTACTACTATCTCGTTAGTACTATTTTTTATAACAATGGTCTTTACTTCTGAAAATTATTTTAAAAGTAAATCTTTAAAAGATTTTGTGGTAAGTAGCAAACAAAGCAAATATGGAGGAGTGTTGAAAGTTTCCGTTACCACTGATTATTTAGATGAATTAAGTAAAAATATTATAGTTATAATTCCAAACGAAACCTTAAAATCTATTGAAATATTTGAAAATAAAGACTTAAATAATTTTAAAAACTCCCTTAAGAAATCAAATGATTCTAACGATGATGAGGATATATTTTCTCAAGAATTACAAGATGAGCTTTCTAATATAGATGACGAGTAAAATGTTATTTTAACGTCATTGCGAGGAAATTACGTAGTAATTGACGAAGCAATCTCAAGAGTTTGTTATTATTTCATGAGATTGCCACGTCGCTTCGCTCCTCGCAATGACGATTATCCATTCCCCCTACTTCCCCATAAACCAACCTATTTCCTTTAAATTTTATAAATCACTCATTCGTAATTAATTAATAAATATTAACCAATGGTAAATTTATTAATTAATTATTGTGCGTCGTAAATAAATAGTGTATAATGACCGATAAGTTAAGTGGTAAAAACATTAAAAACAATAAGTTATAGAGGAAATTATGACTAATATGAAAAAAACTTTTTTTAATAAACTTTTACTAGCAACCAGTAGCATTGGGCTACTTGCAAGCATGGAAAGCTCGGCAGCGGTTGTTGTTGCCGTTCCGCATGAGAATAATACTTCTTACGTAATGGATCCACTGCGAGGGGGAGATAGACCTCAAGATTGGAGGAGTAATAATGGAGCTCAGTACCAACCGCAAAACGGGGATGATATTATTTTAAGAAGAGCTCATTTAATTAATTTTAATCAAAACATAAATATTAATGATATTAATATTTACGGTTATAGTGCAAGTACTTTTATTGACAATTGGCATAACGGTATTAACGATCGAAGAGAAATGGGAGGAATTGCAATTACTCCCGGATTTGGTGCTAACCGTATTGTTACTATTAATAATATTATTAATAGTGATGCCAATAATTACCGTATTGCAGGCAGCAACGCTTTAGGGGAAGCATTAATATATGGTAATAAAAACGCAAAAGTGCGGATTGATCTTTTAGAATCTTTAAATGATCTTAAATTAATTATTACCGGCAATGATATTAGTGCTGTTGATTCTATAGTAATGAGCGGAGGAACTAATGAAATAATTTTCCGAAACCCTATTAAAGTAAAGTCTAAAATATACGCTAGAAATATTTTACAAGGGAAAGTAAAAATAGAAAGTAATAATATTGTTTTTGAAAGCCCTATTGGTAATGACGGGAGAGATAATCATAGTATTTCTATATTTAAAGTAGATGATAATATATCAGTAACCTTAGAAAATAACATTGCTGCCGAAGATATTAATTTAGGGAAAAATTCTACAGTAATTATAGATACTACTAAACGAAATATAGATGTACGTTCCGGAATTGTAGTCAATAATACAGTAGACAACCAAGGTATAGTTCAAGTAAGAGGACACGCAAAAAATACGGTAACTTTTCATGAAAATATAGGGGTGCAAGATTTTAGAGCTGCTGAGATACAGATTGAAAACGGAAAGAAAACTGAATTCAAACAAAAGGTATATGCAAAGAAGATTACAGTAGCAAGTAATGATGTCGTATTTGAAGAAAAACTTGATATGGCTCAGTATAATCAGAATAATAGAGGTAATAGAACTAATTTAATACATACCGGCAATTTAGAGTTTACAAATCGCGGCAAAGTAAAGTTTAATAAAGATTATGTCGGTACCATTACTACTAGCAAAGCCAATATAGGTGAAGTAACTTTTGTAAATACTCCTAATATTTATGAAGTCGGTGCAGTAAATAAAAGGATTGAGAAGTTAACATTTACGGGTAATCATGTTCGTAACTTACGTAAAAATATTTATGCTAACCAAGTTAACTTTGATGCTGGAACTTATAATGTTCATACTAATCCTGTTACAATCAACGGAAATACTAAAATTAACGGCTCAACATTTGACCTTAGACGTGACTTAATTCTTAACGGTGATGTAGAATTTTCCGGTAATATTACATTTAATGTAACCGGAGGATGTAGTGTATTTTTTCAAAATAACCTCTATAGCGTAGCCGGTACAAATATTATAATTAGTGTTAACGGTGTTCACCCTGTAGATGCAGTATCAGCATTATCTATTTTTAGGGTCAATGGCGGTGCATTTATTCCTGAAGGGCATAATTATAATCCGGCTACAGGAACTATGAACTTTAGGAACGGGTTACAAGTGCAGCAAGCAGGGCAAGCAGCAGCACAAGAGGTAGCACAGCAACAAGTAAGGGTTAATTCCCAAACACAAGCAATGCAGGCTCAAGCACAGCAAGTTCAAGCTCAAGTCCAAGCATTACAGCAACAACAGCAGCAAAAACAGTCTCAAGTTCAAGCATTCACTCAGCAACGAGACCAAGCTCAAGCTCAAGTTCCGGTACTCGCTCAGCAACGAGCGGTAGAACGTGCAAGAGTACAAGCTGATACTGAGAGATTACGTCAGCAGATGACACCACACGTACAAATAATAAATGATCGATTTGCAACTGCCTTAGAAAAACAGCAAGCACAAACTCAAATTGATTTATTACAACAACAGCAAGATGCACTTCAAGCTCCGGCTGACGCATTAAATCAACAGCGGCTACAAGTACAAAATCAGGCTCGAGGATTTGAGCAGCAACGAGTCCAAGCCAGTAGACAGCTTCAAGGATTAGCACAGCAACAACAACAAGTTCAGGATGATGCAGCAGCAGAGCAACAAGTCCAAAATGCTCATGCTCAAATATTAGCACAGGAACTAGTGCAAGGTCAGGGGCGAGCAGCACAAGCACAACAGAACCAGCAAGGTCAAGCTCAGCAAAATCAGCAGCAAGTGCAGCAACAACAAGCCCAGGCTCAGGCACAGCAGCAGAGAGCGGCCCAAGCTGCGGCGGCACAGCAACAGCAAGAAGAAGAGAGAAGAAATGAAAATGAAAGATTAGCACAACAAGAGGCTAATGAAAGAGCGATAGCCGAAGAAAATAATAGAAGAATAGAAGAGCAAAGACTGCAAGCGGAGTATCAGCAACGTCAAGCTAACGAAATAAGAGTAGCTGAGGAATATGTTAAAAAACCTGAGTCGCAAAAATTAGCTGAGGCAATCAATAATACTATCGTTGCTCATACGGAAAATACTTTTGTAGCAGAAGTGCAAAAAGAAGTGATCAGAGAAAAATCTGCACTTGTTATGAAAAATCCTGAAAAACATGCGGTAGAACTTGCTAAAGAATTAATAAATAATAAAGCTGAACTTAAAGAAGTGGCTAAAGTAGCTAATGATGATACTGTTGTAGTGAGTAAAACAAAGCAAGAGCAATCTTTATTATTCGTAGCAAACTTAGCTCAAGTTGCACCTGATAATGCAAAAAAAGTAGTAGAGCATTTAACTGAGCAAGGAACAAGATCGGTTAGTGTAGCAAATGTTACGGCTGAAGCAGTAACTGCTAATATTAATAATCACTTATCAGGCGGTACTATGATAGCTGTTGCGGCAGGTGATGAAGAAACCCCTATAATTACTAAAAAAGGATTATGGGTTGCTGGTACGTTCGGTTCAAGTACTCAAGATGCTTATAAAGATAATCCTAGCTATAAAGGCACGGTATCCGGCGGTACTATCGGCGGTGATCTTTACATCGGGGAAAATAGCCTTGTCGATCTTGCATATAGCCGTATGAACTCTGACTTTAAGTTTATGCAATAATTGAGATTTAATCTTACATTTAGTAAAATAAGATAAATATTAAATGGAGGATTAGAGATGAATCTAAATCAAAAAATAATAAAGCCAAAAATAGGATTACTAGAATTAGCTAAGAGTCTTGGTAGTATATCGTCCGCCTGTAAAGCAATGGGATACAGCAGGGACAGTTATTATAGGTTCAAAGAGCTATATGAAACTGGTGGAGAAGAGGCGTTATATGAGATTAGCAGGAAGAAGCCAATTATAGCGAATAGAGTTGAACCAGCAGTAGAGAGAGCAGTATTAGATATGGCAATAGAATACCCAGCCTTATGGTCAGATGAGAGTATCAAATAAGCTTAAAAAGACTGGTATTCTTGTATCACCTGGAGGAGTTAGATCGATTTGGCTACGTAATGATTTAAATAATATCAATAAAAGACTTAAAGCATTAGAAGCAAAGATGGCTCAAGATGGTATTGTTCTTACCGAAGCTCAGTTACAAGTATTAGAGAAACGGCGTAGCGAAAAAGAAGCCCATGGTGAGATTGATACACAGCATCCAGGTTATCTAGGATGCCAAGATACATATTATGTAGGTAATTTTAAGGTATAGGCAAGGTATATTCTCAGGTATTTATTGATAGCTATACTAGGGTCGCAGATGCTAAATTATATACTGATAAAACAGCTCTTACCGCTGCTGACATGCTTAATGATAGAGTACTGCCGTGGTATGAGAGTCAGCAAATACCAGTGCTTCGTATTCTAACTGATAGAGGTGGTGAATATAAAGGAAATATAGAACATCATGCTTTTGAATTGTTCTTAAGCATTGAGGGCATTGAACATAACACTACTAAAGCATATTCTCCTCAAACAAATGGTATGTGTGAACGTTTTAATAAAACTATGAAGCAAGAATTATTTGATACGGCTATGCGTAAAAAGATTTATACTGATCTTGATGATCTACAACTTGACCTTGATATTTGGTTAGAACATTATAATAATGAAAGACCTCATTCTGGGAAATATTGTTATGGTAAAAATCCTATGCAGACCTTCAAGGATAGTAAGAAGTTAGCTGTTGAAAAGAATAATGAAATCTTATATCTTGAATACTCATCTGACAGTCATAACTTATCAGACATTCAGATATAATTTTTATAGTGCCTGTAAGATTAAATCTTGACTTCTATACGCTAACCGCTACCTAGCAATTTCTTTAGGATCTCTTTATCATTAACACATACCCGTAATATTGAGCCATCAATAAAATATTCAGGATGTTCGTTTGTTATCTTGTTTGTTAATTCAGGATAAGTTTTAGCAAATTCTTTTACACAAGCAAAGTTTTTGCTAGGGCTGTTAATCGCTCCTAAGCAAATTGCTTCAAAGCATAACATTTTAGCTATTTCTATATTTTTAATATTAGATAAAGCTCCTAGTTGTTTTGCTAAATATCTATCGCCTAAATAGCCTTTTACCCCCCAATTTCCTAAGATTGAGAACTTACTATTCCATTTATCTTTAGCAGCACTAATATATATTTTATTTAAAACGTTCTTTTGTATTTTTTGTTTAATTTCTAATATAACTTCCTCAAAATCACCTCTTTGTAATATAAACTCCCTAGTTTCGTTATTTTTTATAAATTCCGGAGCGTTTTTCTCAAGGTAACTTTTTAATTCCTTAGTAATAGCATAATTTGAACCTAAAGTTTGCATAAACATTAAATAAGCTTGTTTTTTAAGTTCTAGAGTTTTATTTGTATCGCCTGAGTCTTGATAAGTTATACTGATATTATTAAGAGAGGTAGCAACATAAGGATGGTTACTTTGATATAAGGCTTTATACATTTTTAATGCGTCTTCAAAATATTTTAGTCCTTTAAAGATATTGCCTAATCTGTGATAGGTAAAACCGATATTACTAAGAGAGATGGCAATATCATGGTGGTTGCCTTTATATAATTCTTGCTCCATCTTTAGAGCTAATTCAAAATATTTTAATCCTTCAGAGATATTGCCTAATTTATGATAAGTCAAACCTATACTACCAAAAGATTCAGCAACCTTAGGATGATTGCCTCGATATAATTCCTGAAACAACTTTAAAGCTTCTTTTAAATATTTTAGTCCTTTAGAGTTATACCCTGAATCTCTATAAGCTAAACCAATATTATTAAGGGAGCTAGCAATATCAGGGTGATTACCTTTATATAATTCTTGCAATATTTTTAGAGCTTCTTCTAGATATTGCAACCCTTTAGAGATATCACCTAAATTTTGGTAAGCTAACCCAACGCTATTAAGAGAAGTAGCAATATTATGATGGTTACCTTGATATAATTCTTGATATATTTTTAGAGCCTCCTCGTGATATCTTAATGAATCTGTAAATCGGCATAATATACTTTCATTATAATAACCTATTTTTTGATATAAATTTGCTCTTCTAAGTTTATCTATTTTGATATCATCGTTTAATATTTTTATTATATGTGGATAAAGTAATTTAGCATTTTCCCAATTTTTATTTGGAATATCTGTTACTCGTGGAAATAAATTGTTTAGTACTTCTAATAGTCTTATATAAATTTTTTGTTCATCTATTGCATGTTCTTTATATTTATTTATAGATTGCATTAATCTATGTAATTGTAAGCCGGCTTGTTCATTTTTATACGTTAGATTCATTATTGATAATGCTTCCAACCTTTTTATAGGTTCTTGTAGCTTTTCTTCATCTATTAGAAATAATTTTTTGAAAATCTCTATGCTGATAAAATCAGGATCTAAATGTGCAGAACATTGCAATATCAACCAAGCTAAAGGTGATTTTTCTAGTAATTGTAGTAATAAAACGGTTTCTATATGATCATCTTTGCTATTTTTAAAGTAATTAATGTAATCATTTACCTTAAGTAATTTATTTTCTTTTAAATACGCTACTGCTTTAGATAACCTATAAGGTGATACAGCATCTTTACTACCAAACTCTTCTACTAATTTATAAATATCTTTCTCGTTTAATCTATTTTTTAGAGAGTTCTTTAAATATAATATTGCTTCTTCGTTGCTAAAAGGCAGTAATTTAATATTTAATATATCATCACTTAAATTATTATGTCTAGTAGTAATTATCACCTGTGCCTTATCACCAAGCACATTCATTATACCGTTAAGATAAGGTTCTATATCTTTATAATCTTCAACATTATCAAAAATAAATAATATAGCTGTATTTAAATTAGCAATCTTCTCATGGACTAATCTTATTATGTTTTCTTCCTTTTCATCTATTACGTAAATAATAAATTCTTTAGCAAGTTGTCTATATGCTTCACTAAGTTTATCACTAGAATCTGCATTAATAAAACGTACAATTTTCTTCGCTTCGCCTATTTGTTTACTGCCATAATCTATAGCTAGCGTAGTTTTACCTGTTCCGGCGAAAGCACTAACTGTTACAAATTGTTTTTTGTTTAAAGTTTCTTCTATTTTTTGTAATATTTCATCACGGACAATCAAATTATAAGTTAATAAAGACGGTAAGTTACTAGGTAAGTTACTAATTATATTTTCTGTAACTTTAATTGATTCATTAGAAGTATAAGCATTGCTATTTTCCAATACATTTTTTGCTTCCCTACTTACTTCAATTAACCTTAAAATTTGCTCTCTTAAGTAATCTACTTTAACATTAGGTGTGTTTGTGAATACATAATATTTGCCATATTGAGGTTTTATTTCATATAGTTCTTTTATTACTTTTAACTGTTGTTTTATTAAATTCGGTATTTCTTTTTTATCTATACTTAATTTGCTCAACTGTGCTAGATACCAATCACTACTACCCTTATTATTTGTATTTGCTATATCCACAGACAAATTTACTTCTTGTAAGCGGTAATGACCTTTGTAAGAAAGTTCAAATTTTCCCTCAGGTGTTATGATCTCTTTTGAAGGGTATCCTTGTGCGGCATTATTTTCTAAATGCTTATAAATTTCTAAAAATTGCTCACTTGCAATATTACCGCTTACAAGCTGATCGATTACTTCTATAAAACTTCCCAATGTTGTTGATGTAATATTTCTATGTATTAATTTACTTGCCAAATCTTTAATCGTACTACCAACAGGTATAAAATTAAGCACCTTATCTATTGCTTTCTTACCTAATGTGTCATCTTTAGGATCATATTCTATGCAAGGCCAATCTAATATTTTCTCAGATCTTATAGGCTTACCTGTTTCGAGATCAAAAGCATCTAGCATTGAATCAAGTAAATCACCATTTAATGATCGTAAAGTAATATAGCTTTTAATAGGTACAGCTTTATTTAATGTGTTTATTATTTTACTGTTATATTCAGCTGCCGTAATTTTAGGAAATAATCTATATGCTTTATGTATATGCTGGTTGCAAACATTTACAAAATTCGGAGCTGATAAATAAGTTGTTATATTTAAATTTTTTACGTCAAAGGTAGTTTCATGGCTAAGAATATTTGGTTTAAAGCTATCCATAATTTTTGCAGAACCAGGGCTATCGAATGTGATTGCCTTTGCTTTTGGATAATGAAAATCTCGATGAGCAAAATATAGGCTTAGCTCTGCAAGCCATGCACCTAAAGAATGACCGGTAAAAGATAAATTATAATTGTTCTCTTCAGCATATTTGGTAATTTCTCCTGTAGCCTCATATGCTGCTGCTTGCTGTGCAACTATCTGTCCACCTAAAACACTTTTAAAATGAGCTTTAAGCGGTGAAGTAGTTTTAAGCAAATCTAATTTTTCAAATGTAGTACCTCGATAAGCAAGCACTATTTGTTTTGTATTTTCATTTATATATGCTGCTGCATAATATCTACCTATTTCAGGTTCGTTAAATATTTTAAATAGTTTCCAGTCTTTTAATTGTTCATTTCGGATTTTTACCTTTTCACTATTTTCTTTTTCTACAGCAAATTTTACAATATCATTTTCTGTAGAATCTATATAAGCATGTAAACTAAATAAACCATGTAGAAAGTTGGTAGGGTGGTGCTTATAGTTTTGATTATTTAAGATAATTTTACTTTCGATCTTTTGTGCAAGATCACTAGAAGCATTAGGCATCTTACCCCAGCTTACATTACCGATAAAATTATTATTTTGGATTTTAGTGGCTATTTCCTCTAACTGCGGAAGCGTTAAATGTAGATTGCTAAAATCTAGATGAACAAATGAAAGGACGTTCTGTTCTAGACACGCTATAATTGTTTGATAATCACTTGTATTAACCGGATTTTTTGAAGAAAACACATTTGCTTTCATAAATATACTTAGCTCTAATTGAACTGAACTTTGCGTTTTCAACCAAACTTTTTGAAATATTATAAATTAAAAGTTATTACTTTCAATTATTATTTTTATTCTGAATTTAAAATTAGATTATTTGAGATAATGAGTTTATAGGAAAATATAGAATGGTGACCCCTACGGGACTCGAACCCGTGTTCCCACCGTGAAAGGGTGGTGTCCTAACCGCTAGACGAAGGGGCCTTCACTTTGAAAGTAGGCAAATAGATATATTAGTTATACCTTGGGGCGAGACCGGCTCAGTTTTTTTGTTGTCATTCCATGATTTATTCACGGAATCCAGTTAAAAATACTAATATTAGTTTTAGTTTTAGTTTTTTCTGGATACCGTGGACAAGCCACGGTATGACAGTGATGGAATTAATCTACGGCATAACAGTAAGTTAGAAGTTTTATACAACAACTTTGCAAATATTGCAAGTATAAAAATTATAGGTTTACCTTAAGCTTAACACTACCTTGATGGCTTCTATAATGTTTATTTAGATAATAATTATAATCCAAAGAAATAGTAGTATTCTTGATACTGCCTATAATACCCGTTCCCAAATTATAGGATGTTTTCGGTTGTTTCGGTATTGCATAATTTTGCTTAAATTCAGTATCAAATATTTTAACAACTCTATTTATTCTTTGGGTTTTCTCTTTAAAATTATGTTCTACCGATCCTTGGAATGTTAGACCTAAATTATTAAATTTTAGAACATCTTTTAAAGGTACTTTGACTTTAGTACCGACAATTCCGGACAATATATTATTCTCTTTCATTGTAAGAGCTATTTCTTGTACGTTAATACCGGTTTCATTATATACTCCATCTCGTGACTTCCCATATCTCAAGCCAATATTTGGGGTAATAACGAGCTTGTTTTGCAAAAGATAATTATAATTCAGTAATGCTTCCGCATTATAACTATGATTGCGATGTTTTACATTACTTCTAATTTTAGTATCACCATATGAATAAGTTGTCTTATCTTTAATAAAGTTTTTAGAAGCAGAGACTAAAGCTTGTAGTGCAAAATTCCTCGGTAATTCTTTTTGTCCGTAAATAGAAACCACATGACTATCAATAAGTTCTTTGTCATTATTTTTACTATTTTTAAATTTAAATACTGAATGAACATTACTGTAAGCTATACCTAGAATATTATTGTCGATTTCAGCATCGAACCCGATAGTAGCACCTTTGTTAGTACCTCTATAACCGGTCATATTTTCTACGCGTCCATGATTATTAGTGCCGTACATACCACGCATCCACAAACCTCTTTTTATATGAGACTCTTCTTCATCACCGGCTCCTACCGCTACCATATTATTAGACATATTCATAGATGCATCTAATCTATTACGAATCATATTATTTACAATAGTATTAACAACTTTCGCTTGATTTAAAGTAGGAGCATTTTCTGAAATTTGCGTTTGCATTTCTTTTTTTGCTTTCTGTTCAAGAGGAATAGCCGTATCAACTTCCGTTATTTTAAGGTTACCCCCATCGGAATTGGATAATTGCTCTATTATTTCTTCTTCCTCTTCAAATCCTGAATCATAACTTTCTTCATCTTCGCTACCATCGCCTAATTCTAATGCACACTCATTACTTGATACAGGTAGTGCAAGTAACCCTTTATCTCCTGCTTTTTGAATACCGGATTCTGTTACTTCTGTGTCTTCTTGTTCTTCATTGCCTGCAGGTAAGGTAGATTCTGATTTACCATCCGACGCTGACATTTTATCCATTTCACGATTGAATTTTTCAACCTTCTCATCTAAACTACTGACTAAAATTGCAATATCTTCGTCTGAATCAAATGCTAACGGGTCTTTTTCAGCTCTACTCAAAACCTTACTTACAAGTTCTTCTTCTTCTCTCAGCACTTCAATCTGCTGAACGATTTGAGCAGCTCCTGAGCTTGTACTTGGCAATTGTTCCAGTTCTTGCCTTTTAACTATTACTGCCATTTGATATGTCCGTAGAAGAGCTAATTTAGTTTCACTTGAATTTTTATCACTACTATTGGCTATCTTTGAGCTTGATTGGTCCGGAGTTGGACAACTATCCTCAGCTCCATATCTATGACCTACTCCTATATCTCCTGTATTATCCCCTGATAAATCTTCATTACTACCAAATATGTTTAGGCTACTAGCTGAAGATGAACGTGAAAATACCGGCTTACTCTCAGTTACCTTAGGCTTAGATTCCGTATCTAGATGCTTTATCTCCCCTTCTAACCAAATCTTTTCTTTCGACATCTCAAATACTTCGAGCATTAACTTCTTAAATTTTGGATCATCGTGATTTAAAGTATCTAACTCCAATTCCTTAGCCTTATAATCATTGGCTATTTTTTCATGTTCAGATTTTAATTTCCCTAATTTTATAACATTAGAACCGCTTAAATCCTCTAAGCCGTTAATTGAAGGTGAACGGGATAGATTTAATTCTGTATCGCTAAGTAAATCTCTTATGTCGCCAACTGAATAGGAACGTGATGATAATACATCTATGCTTGAATACCCTTCATTTAAAGAAAATGCTGCTTCTATGGCTTTCCTTTTTTCTTTTAATTGTGATTCTTTTGAAGATAAGTCTAGAACCTTTATAGCTAACCGCTTAAATTCTAGGTTTTCTGGATCTTGATTCAATATGGCAATAGCTTGCTTTTCCTTAACTCTTCTATCTTCCTCTACTTTTAGTAGTTTATCCTCTAAATCTAAATAATCTAATTTCTTATCAAGCTCAGCACTGAATAATGGTGTTCTAGCTAATTTTCGTTTACCAGTATTCTTACAACTTATAGATGGTTTAGGTTGCTCTCTATTATATATTGTTTCTGATGCTAAATTCTCATAACTAACCGGCTCATATATAGTAGATAAATTAGATAATGGCTGTGTACCTTTAATAGCACTATCAACTAAATTTAGCCTACCTTGAAATCTATCAAGTAAAGCTTCAGCTTCTCTTAGTACTTCAGGGGGAGCAGTATTATATAGTGAAGCATATACACCTGTAAGTTCTCTTACTTCTAATTCTCCTAGTTGTTTAAGTTTGCTTAATAAATAACCCCGTGTATTTATATCATGAACTCTATCAACTCTTAATACTACTTCTTGATATTGATCATTATCTAAATAAGGTAAAGATTTGATTATTGTCGGATCTATTGATTCCTTAGGTATTCCTGAAGAGCTTAGGGAGTTTATAGCATTTATTATAGCAGTTTTATGATCTTCTCGAAATTGTTGAGCTTGCGGAGAGTTATATAGTGACTCTACATTTATAGGTGGGGTTACAGCTAAATTTTTCGGTAAGCTATTCATATTAGCAGTCGGCATAGAATGACCATTCCCCCAATTTGGATTAAATCCAACATCTGCATCTGTTTCTATATTATTAAAGTGTTTATCTGCTCTGCTTTTAATAGCATCCAATTTTTTTTCTGCTTTTGCATTATGTACTTTTATATCTTCCGGTTTGTGTATTAATGCCTGTTGTAATCCTTGATAGACTTCAATTGCTTTTTGGTAATCATTTTCTATTCCCTGTAAAGCTAAATTAAGTGATTTTTGTTGTAAAGGACTGGTTGTTTGCAGTATTTCACTTCTTTTTACATCTAAGTCACTTATAAGTTGATCTGCCTTTTCTATTAATTTACTATCTACACTTAAAATAAGCTCCTTATGATGCCCATTTCCCGAACCTTGACCAAATCCTCCCTCTTTATCTACTGTTCTTTGCTTTGAGGTTTCTCCATCTCTTTTCCTTTTACTGCTTTCTGCATCATTTGTTTGTAAAATTGACCCTACTTTTGATACAGCTCTCTTTATTATATTACCTTGTTTTTTCTTACTAGAAACTGAATAAGTACTTTCTTCAGTTAAAGTTTCTTGAGGTACATTTTCAGCCTTTGTATTCATTCTTTGGTTATACGCTGCATCCCAACTCGCTGATAGTTGCTCGAAATCATAGGCTGATGACAAATTTTGACCTTCCAAACTCTTAAAGCCTGAATCCATACTTTTAAGCTGTTCTTCTTGTGAATGTAAATCTAGCCCTAGATCATTCTGCACATCTAAAGTTTCAGTACGCATTTTTTCTGATTGCAGTTGTTGCATCTCCGGAATACTTCCACTTACATTACTTTTCTTCAATGAGTCACTTTTAGCGACCGTTGGATTTTGTGTTTGCGTTATTAAACCAAGAGTTTCTATAGTTAACGTATCAGGTTGTTTTGATTTCTGAGCAAATGCGTCGCCAGCTAAATCTAAATATTCTAATCCTCTTTTGTCAGGCTCTGAACTTAAAGAATATAGTGCAGAATTTTTCCAATGTTTGTCAGATCTCAAGCTTTCATCTGTAGTCGTTGTTTGTAATAAGTTGGCTTGCTGAATTTCATATACTTTCGAGAGCAAACCTTCATTTATACCGACAAGATGTGCAATCTCCTCTAATTTTTGCTTAAATTGATCCACACTTAACTTTCTCATTTCTGTCGCTAAACTATCTATTTGAGCTTGATTTGACTGTATGCTATTCAAATAATTAATGTATTGTGGAACCTTAGCCTCGTAAATATCTTTTGAATGGCTTGGAAGCTGTTCAGATACTTTTGAACGATTTTCTTGTATTTGCTGCTGCAGTATAGCTAACATCGGATTACTTTCTAGCGAACTATTCACATTAGCAGTTTGCATATGCGGCACATTTCCCCAACCTAGATTAAATTCGGTATCTTCATCTGTTTCTATATCGCTTGGTAAGCTTCCCAAGCCTGAATCCATACTCTTAGGGTCTGCCACTTCTTGATTCGACAACATTACTGTATGAGGTTGCTGCTGAACTTTTATTGGCTTTAAGTACTTATCTTCATCCTCCGGCAAAGTTCTTTGAAGCTCATGACTTAATTGCATGGTTGACTTTGCTGTTAGCGACTGCTTAGAAATAGTAGCAGAAGAAGAAGTTGTTGACGGAGTAAGAGCTAGTCCCTCTAGTTTTTTTATATTTTCTTCAATCTTATCATTTGTTACCATTGCAACATGATTGTCCATTTGCTCTTGCAGTTTTTTTAGCTTTATTCTACTTGTTTCATTTTTTGCATCATTCAATATTTTTTGAGCTTCATCTGCCGCCGCTTTTATAGCTTTTTCTTGCTTCTTTATTTTCGATAATTGTTTTTGTGCTTCTTGTCTTTGCTTTTTATCCTCTATAGCTTCTACTTTTAATTCTAATTCTTGCAACCTGTTTGATGTTGTATTAGCATTTGATATTTGCTGCATTTTTTTTGCAATATCTTCCCTGATTCTTACTATATCTCTTGCTTTTTCTTTTTGATGATTTTCTTCTTTTCTTTTCTTTTCTCTTTCAGTTCTTTGCTTATCCTCCGCTTGTTGCTGTTTTTTTGTTTTTTCTACAGCAATATGTCGTTGATTTTGTTCTAATTGAACTCCCTCTCTTTCACTTATTAGCTCTTTGGATTCTGCACTATTTCTTTTTACTTCATTTGCTTCCACTCTCTTTTTATCGACTACAGATTGTCTAGCAGCATTGACTTTCTGCTGTTGAGTAAGCACCTCTAGTTGTTGCTGCTGATTTAAGAATGACCCAGCCGACGGCATCTCCGTAACCGGAGCTTTTCTTTGGGGTTTTGTTAAAACTATCCCACCTACTAAAACATCTATTTCTCTAGATAAACTATTTGCTTCGTTGTTTTTATTTGTTAACTTTTGTTGAAGTTCATCTATTTTTTTATTATTTTCTTTTAATTTTGCATTATCTTTATCCAATTCACGCTTATTTTTTACTCCTCCGGTCTTTTTGTTCCAATTGGCTAGACTCTTATTTTCTTCATCTAATTCTTTTATTTTTATTCCTATCTTTGCAGCTTCTAACTTTAGTACTTTCGTTTTTTTCTGTGATGAAACTATCTGTTTTTGTAGCTGTTGTAACGGTTTTTTATTTTTTTTGCCTTGGGTATTTTTAATTGTCGATTCTACTTCAACTAACTTGATTCCTAGCTTCTCATTAACTTGTAATATATTATCTACCATTTTCTTTGCAACTTCAGCACTGCTTTTTTTTGTAGGCAACGGTACAAATGTCGGCTTCGGAGAAACTTTTGGTTTAACCTGTGAGCTAGATTGTACTGGCTGTTGTTGCGGGTCGTTACTGCTAAACGATAATCTTCGTGCTGCCTTTAAGTTTGTGTTTGGCGGTGTCTTAGCTCCCAAATCATTTGGTTTAGAATCTGGAGTAGGCTGATACGAAGTACCTGCAATACTTGACGACGTATTTTGGTAAGTATGTTCCGGTGATGTTAGTGGAGTGAAGAATGTTTCATTTGGAGTGCTAGGGGTGCTAGGTACAGTATCAAAGCTATCTGAATCAAAGCTACTACCGGTAAGCGAAGACGCTGTTATTATAACCTCTGGTTTTTGAGGCGTTTGCTCTGTCGGTTCAGAAGTATAATTATTTTGATTTTGCTCTACTTTTTCAGCACCTACAAATGTTTTGCTTCTAGTAGGTGGTCGTACTTTTCTCACTTTTCCGACATCAGACTTACTACGTGCTATCTTTTTATAATGATCCTCTATAGGAATATCTTTTAATGGATTAAATGCTTTAGGTTGCTTAGATATTTCCATTTCTCTTATTTCAGATGAAGTATATGTGTTTCTTTCCGGTTCCGGTACAATCACTGTTCCTATCTGCTGCGGTGTATTTGTCGTATCTCTATTTCCGTTTGATTGTGACAATCTGAGCGATAATTTCTTTTCGAGTGTGTCACGAAATAATGCTTTTTGATTGCTGCTCGCCATACCCTCAAATGGTATTGCGATTATTGCTCCTACTGAAATAGAGGCCAGAAGAGAATATTTTAAAAATCTTGATTTTTTTAGTAAATTTTGTTCTGTTAACTTATTCATTACAAATATCTCATATTTAAATTAAAATTTTATATACATAAACGTAAACGTTGGGCATTATAATAAATAAGTTAATAAAAAGCAATATATAAGTTAATTTATCTTAACTTATAATTATGAGAGAATTTTATTCTAATTATTGAAAATATAATAGATATAACGTATAATACATTTTTAACTTTCAATTAAAAATGCTACAATATTTTAAAATAACTTTGGAAGCAGAGTATAATAATTTTAATATTTGGTATTTTGTTAGTTTTATTTACGGTATTATTGTTTATTTTTCGCTTGATTTTAAGCTTTCATTTACAACAATTTTTTTCATTTTTTGTGCTTGCCTAATATTAACCTTTACTAGAAATTCTAATATATTTTTACAGTTTACTTATTGGATGATTATTGCTTTTATTTTTGGTGCATTTATCTCTAAATATCGTGTGACAAATTTACACGGTGAAACACTTCATAAACCAATAATAACAAAAATTAGCGGCAATATAGAATCGATAAAACCGACTATTATAGGAGGACAAGTAGTATTAAGCAGCATAAAGATAGAAAAAATTAATCGTAACTTACAAAAAGTTAAAATTAGTATACCAAAAAAATATATACAAGAAATTAGGGTAAACGATAGAATATCTGTACTTGCTAAACTCTATAAACCGCAAAATGCTATACTCCCTGGGGGATATGATTTTGGTTTTTACGCTTATCTATCGGATATAGGGGCAAACGGCTATGCCATGTCGCAGCCGCAAATCATAGAACGTAACGAGACAAATTTTGATAGTTTTATTTATAGAGTGCGTATCTTTATTTATAATAATTTAATAGAAAAGCTAGGAAAAGATAAAGGGAATTTTGCAGCTGCGATATTACTCGGTGAGACGAAAGGTTTAAACAGGCAAATAATGCAGGATATGAGGCAAAGCGGTATATCACACGTGCTTTGCGTTTCAGGTTTGCATTTATCTTTAGTTGTGATGATTATTTTCCTTACTACAAGATTTTTATTAAATCTCTCAAATTATTTGGCATATAATTTCAATATAAAATTAATCTCTGCTTATTGTTCGCTAATAGGAAGCTTTGGTTATTTAGAGCTAAGAGGTATGCAAATAGCAGCAACTAGAGCTTTTATTACTGCTGCAATCTTTATTTACGGTATTATTATCGGACGCTCTTGCTTTCCTCTTCGTTCACTTGCAATTGCGGCTTTTATAATATTATCGTTAAATCCCGAATATATTTTTCATCCAAGTTTCCAATTATCTTTTATCGCCGTATTATCACTTGTTGCAGGTTTCGAGTTTTACTTAAAAAATTCGTGGTTAATTGGGGAAAATAAAGGCATTTTTGGAGCAGTAAAATTTTATATGGCTTCAAATATTTATTCAAGCTTCTTAGCAAGTATTATAACCGCTCTGGTAGTAATTAATTAATTCTTCATATTTTCCACTTACTCAGTACCGGCTAACCTGATTGTCGTTCCGATAACATCATTTTTTCTTATGCCGCTTGCTTTACTATCTCTGCCTTTTACTATGATCGGGTTTGATAGCTATATCCTAAAGCTTATGGGGTTCTTTATTGATATAATAATAAAATCAGCTGCCTATTTTAATAGCTTACCGGGAGCTGTATGGTATTTCGGTTATATTACCAATTTCAGCATATTACTTTTTTTATTCGGTTTTTTTTGGATTTGTATATGGAAAACTTCGTGGCGTTTGCTTGGTCTTGTAATTATGATAATATCTTTTATATTTATGTTCTACTCTCCAAAGCCGGAATTAATATTTGACACAAATCATATGGCAGTAGGGATTAAAGACAAAGACGACAAGCTTATAATTTATGCCGATAAAATGTCTACATTTAATAGAACTTATTGGGCTAATTGGTTCGGACAAAAAGATAGTATGGTGTTACCTTTAAAAGATAATATTTTCATAACTAATCACGGACAGAAAATTGTCATTAATTATAGAGGTCAGGATTTAATCTTACAGGCACTATAAAAATTATATCTGAATGTCTGATAAGTTATGACTGTCAGATGAGTATTCAAGATATAAGATTTCATTATTCTTTTCAACAGCTAACTTCTTACTATCCTTGAAGGTCTGCATAGGATTTTTACCATAACAATATTTCCCAGAATGAGGTCTTTCATTATTATAATGTTCTAACCAAATATCAAGGTCAAGTTGTAGATCATCAAGATCAGTATAAATCTTTTTACGCATAGCCGTATCAAATAATTCTTGCTTCATAGTTTTATTAAAACGTTCACACATACCATTTGTTTGAGGAGAATATGCTTTAGTAGTGGTATGTTCAATACCCTCAATGCTTAAGAACAATTCAAAAGCATGATGTTCTATATTTCCTTTATATTCACCACCTCTATCAGTTAGAATACGAAGCACTGGTATTTGCTGACTCTCATACCACGGCAGTACTCTATCATTAAGCATGTCAGCAGCGGTAAGAGCTGTTTTATCAGTATATAATTTAGCATCTGCGACCCTAGTATAGCTATCAATAAATACCTGAGAATATACCTTGCCTATACCTTTAAAATTACCTACATAATATGTATCTTGGCATCCTAGATAACCTGGATGCTGTGTATCAATCTCACCATGGGCTTCTTTTTCGCTACGCCGTTTCTCTAATACTTGTAACTGAGCTTCGTTAAGAACAATACCATCTTGAGCCATCTTTGCTTCTAATGCTTTAAGTCTTTTATTGATATTATTTAAATCATTACGTAGCCAAATCGATCTAACTCCTCCAGGTGATACAAGAATACCAGTCTTTTTAAGCTTATTTGATACTCTCATCTGACCATAAGCTGGGTTATTCTATTGCCATATCTAATACTGCTCTCTCTACTGCTGGTTCAACTCTATTTGCTATAATTGGCTTCTTCCTGCTAATCTCATATAACGCCTCTTCTCCACCAGTTTCATATAGCTCTTTGAACCTATAATAACTGTCACTGCTGTATCCCATTGCTTTACAGGCGGACGATATACTACCAAGACTCTTAGCTAATTCTAGTAATCCTATTTTTGGCTTTATTATTTTTTGATTTAGATTCATCTCTAATCCTCCATTTAATATTTATCTTATTTTACTAAATGTAAGATTAAATCTCAATTATTGCACATGAGTCATACAGAGACTACTTAGAGTTAATGATTAAAAACTATGGTGAAGCACATGAAAAAGTAAAATTATACAAAAATATAGTGCGTGATGTATCTATCCTACATTCAGCTCAGCTTGGCATGAATATCAATGATTTACCTGATAGTCATCACAAAGAGATAGCAGGCATAATATACAATAATGTGACTCACTACAAGGCTTCAAATGGTAGAGGTCAAAGTGAACACAATATTGATGAGCATGACAAAATCAAAATAGCTGAAGATTGTTATGTAAAGCTGTGTGATAGTAATGCATGGAGCGAAAGAGCTTCAAATAGCGTTAAGGTGGCAGGTGATGCCCTTAGCAGCATCAACTTAAGTAGACAAGAGGATGCGGCTACTTTGCTGAAGCAAGAAAAGCATAAAATCAAAGATATATTAAAGCTTAATCCAAAATTTGATCAAGAAGCTTTAAAACAAACATTGGCTCAAGTTGGAGCGTTTGAGCAACAAGAAGCATTAAATACAATATGGCTTGGTGAGTTTAAGGCTAAAGTGTTGCCAGAGCTTAATGTACTTCAAAAAGAAAAGGTAGCATCTAAAACAGTAAATGAGTTAATAGGCGTCTTTAAGAAAGAGAAAGAATATTGCTTAAAAGTCGAGAAGACATTTCCTGAATTAACACAAACATTAGATCATCAGGAGAAAAATAGTCATATTGCTATGGTAGCAACGTATCACACGGTACGTCCTAAAATGATAGAAGAGATGCACGCAGATATCTTAACTCTACAAAAATATAGTGGATGGAACGACAAGACTATTATATCTACGATTAATATGCATCAAGATATAAGTAGGCAGGCAGATGCAATATTTAGTCGTACTCAATCTCATATTATTGATTCAATTGAAGATAATCTACATAAATTATCTCTTAAGGGAGTCATAGAACATCAAGGAGAGAAGTTTGAGAATGCTGTAGATTATTTACATGTACGTATTAGCGATCAAGGTGAGAATAAATATCTTACTGATAGTAGTATTGAGACAAAATATCAGAAGATGATTAATAGTAGTATGAGTGATAATACTAATTCTTCAAGTATGACAGCATCTGAAGAACAAAAACTAACATTAATTGATGGAGCTCAGACTCAATTAAATGGTCCAAGAATTAAACTTTAGATAAGAAATAAGGTAATAATATGTCAACAAAGAAAGAAAAGACTGATAATGTCAAATATGAAGAGCAAAATCTTAGTATGATAACTAAGGAGTTAAAGAATCAGACTAAAGATTTAGCAAAACAAATACAAGCCATGCAGGATAACAATTTAATATTATGGAAATTGCCCGATAATCTTAGCGAAGCACTAAAGGCTACAACACCTGATATAGCATCTGAATTGCAAAAACGTATCTTTCAGTCAAATCTTGATAAAATTCAAAAGGCAAACGAAGCTATAGATGATATGATGCATCAGTTTGATAAAAAAATAACTACATCACTGTTAGAAGCAGATAGGCAAATATCACAATCTTTATCCAAGGTAAAACGTCTGACCAATAATATGGTAGAATATGAGACTGGCAGTTTTAAAAAGAAATTAATAATATGTGCTGCAGCATTTGCAATGTTAGTAGCTAGTTGCGGTATTTCATCATATATTGTATATAAAAGAAGTTTCCGGGAAGAATTCACATGCGTCATGATGGTCCTATGCATATAGAAAATAGTAGTATCATGTTACATTATCCTACTATTGGGAAAATAGACGGAACAAATAATAAGAAAATTGGGAAATAGAGTTTTACAGTTTTAAGTTTCACACTCTATATTTGATCCGAAAGATGGTGTATAAAATTAAGTACAGTACTTAATATGATGAATTTACCTAAAGTAGAGCGATTAAATTGGCTCTATATAGATATGAATAGTTATTTTGCCACAATAGAGCAACAATTAGATCATACGCTGAGAGGTAAGCCCATAGCAGTAGTAGCTAATCTGTCTGATAGCACTAGTGCTATTGCTGTCAGTTATGAAGCAAAGAAACTTGGTATTAGTACTGGCACTAAAATATTTGAGGCGAAAAAGATATATCCTGAGCTAGTGTGCATTGTGTCTAAACATGAGGAATATACAAAATATCATAAAGCCATATTTGCAGAGGTAGAGAAACATTTACAGGTAGATAAGATATTATCAATAGATGAGGCAGCATGCAGACTTACGGGAGAGTTATGTAATCAGGATAATGCTATTAATATAGCAAAACTGATAAAGCAATCTATTAGAGATAATGTAGGTGAATGTATAGAATGTTCGATAGGCATAGCTCCTAACCGCTATTTAGCAAAAATAGCGTCTAATATGCAAAAACCAAATGGTTTAGTAGTAATACGTCCTGAAGATATACCGAGGAAATTGTTGGGGTTGCAGCTATATGTATTTACCAGGAGTAGGCAAAAGTACATATAGTAGACTTCGGGGTTATGGAATCCAAACAATTGGGCAGTTATACAAGTTCTCACCTCAAGAACTCAAGAAAAAATGGGGGTAGTATTGTTGGGGCAAAGCTATGGTATTTATTGCGTGGTTATGATTTATCTAATGAGAATACAGCAAGTAATACAATAGGTCATAGTCAGGTGCTCGCTCCAAACTTACGTAATGTTGAATCAGCCCGAATAGTGGCTTTAAGTTTATTACAGAAAGCAACGTCTAGATTAAGAGCCAAAAAGCTTTAAGCATCACGAATTATAATAACTATTCAAACTACAGATAGACAAACGTTAAAGAACAGTATTAAGGTAGCAAAGTTATCGGATAATATATCGATATCTAAAATATTTGTTCAAGGATGGCAGGATCTAATAAATCCCTATATAGAAAATAATAATAAACTATCACCACATAAAATATCTATTGCTCTTACAAGTTTAACAGAGCTTGATAATCAGTTAAGTTTTAAAGATATGATGGCGAATAAGCAGAAAAAAAGAAATACATCTCTGATAGAATGTTTAGATAATATTAATAATAAATATGGTAATAATACTGTAGTATTAGGATGTACTACTAATAAAAAATAATCAGTAATATCAATGAACAACAAAAACATACCAAAAGATTCTAGCGAATTAAGCACCGCTGCTGACACTCAAGAAAGAAATCGTAACCATGAACAAGTAGACTCGGATGGTAGCAACACTGCCGAGCGTCCAAGGCATGATGAGCTATTTAAAAAGGTTATGAGTGAGCCTGTAGCTGCTCGTGAGTTTCTAGAGCATTATTTGCCAGTTTCGTTTAAGAACAAGATTAATCTAGGTAGCATTAAAATAGAAAAGGAAAGCTTTGTTACTGAAGATTTACGCAAAAGACTTAGCGATGTTGTTTATTCTGTTCCTTTAAAAAAGAATAATATTAAAGATAGTATTACTGAAAGTGCTAATCATGACAAAGCATACGTATACGTGCTTATAGAGCATCAGTCTAGTAGCGATTACTGGATTGCTTTTAGACTTTGGCAATATATGCTTTTGTTATGCAAAAGGCATAAGGACGCCAATAAAAATAATCAACCTAAAAGTAATAGTGCAAAAGAAAAAGGTACCAAGCTTCCTCTAATATGTCCTATAGTAGTATATGCAAATGATAAGCCTTATAATGCCCCAAGGAGCTTTTGGGAGTTATTTGAAGATAGCAGTGCTGCTAAAGCTCTAATGTCAGATGAATACTTACTTGTAGACTTACAAAAACAAAGTGATAATGAGATAGAGCAAAAGAAGCATCTTGGTATGATGGAGTATATGCTTAAACATATCAAGGCTCGTGATATCTTAAATCTTTGGCAAAGTCTACTTGAGAAGTTTGAAAGTAGTATTGAAATAGATAAAGAAAATGGCTACATTTACATTAAGTGGTTATTGTGGTATAGTGATGCTAAGGTATATGAAGATAAACAAGTAGAGCTTGCTAAGATCATAGCTAGCTACTTAAAAAAAGAAGATCAAGAGGGACTTATGAGAACTATTGCTGATAAATATATTGATGAGGGTATAGCTCAAGGCATGCAGATCGGGGAAGCTAAAGGCATGCAGATTGGCAGAAACGAGGGAAAATATGAAGTAGCTAAAAATATGCTTAATGCTGGCTCTGATATTTCTTTTATCTCTAAAGTTACAGGACTCTCTATTTCCGAGCTCAGCCGGCTTCTCAAGCCCTAATCCTTTTAGGTACAAAGGGATGACCCTTTGACCTAGAGTTTTCGGGTTCTATTTCTTTTTTGTCATTTTGTCCATCAGATTATCAGGATCTTTAGCTTTGCCTAAAACACTGACATTACAATCTTGTATTGTAACGTCATTTGCCCCTGTGACAGTTAAATATCTTGGGAATTTAGTAGTTACTAAATACGCAGCACCCCCTGATACAATTGCTGAAAATAATACCACTAGGCACATATTCTTGGGTATTTTCCAACAAAGGTACAGAAAGTACCGTGTCTATAGCTCCAGAAGCTAGAGTTTATGCTTGATACAGCAGTTTTACCATGTCCATTTTTACTAATTTACTTAATTTTATAGCTCTTCGTTAGAGATTATTCAGTTATAGTTTTATTTTAATTCAATTTGCTTCTCAACTTTTAATCTTTATCTCTAAAATGTTTTTATATTTCAGTACTATTGTATATTTAATTTTCAAAAATATTTTAACATGCTTATAGCATAATTATTTTTGTATAACGTTATTGCTACATAGATTATATAAAGATATAATCAACAAGCTTTTCAATGATTTAAGTAATAAATTATGCATGTAGTATAAACGAACGTTTGTAGTAGCAAGGAATACTAAATATATTCAATAAAATAATAACAGTTAGGTAAAGAAGATTTATATGTTAGTGGGTTATGTAAGAGTTTCTAAATCTGATGGAAATTTAGATTTTCAAAAAGATGAATTGATAAAGTTCGGCGTGGAACCAAAAATGATTTATGAAGAACATGCAAGTGGTAAAAGAGAAGATAGACCGGAATTATTAAGCTGCCTTAAGGCTCTTCGACCAGGAGAAGATACATTAGTTGTGTGGAAATTAGATAGATTAGGTCGTAACCTCAAACATTTAATAAGTATAGTTCAAGAGTTAGAACAACAAAATATAGGATTACATGTTTTAACAGGTAAGGGGGCGTGTATAGAGACAAGATCGGCATCTGGAAGAATGATATTTGCAATCTTTGCTGCATTAGCAGAATATGAAAGAGAACTGATCAGCGAAAGAACTAAAGCTGGTCTTAAAGCTGCTAGGGCTAGGGGAAGAAGAGGAGGAAGGAAATTATTGATGACAAAGACTAAACTTAGCATTGCCCGTAATGCTTTACAGAATCGTGACACTAGTATTAATGAATTATGTGAAGAACTCAAAATTACTAGATATACATTATATAGATATTTATCACCTGAAGGCAAACTTAGAGATTATAGTCATAAATTACTATCGATTTAATTCTATAATAAACCTAAGCATATATTAGATGTCGAGATTAAATATTTTATCAAAGTTAGAACAAAAGGAATTTGATACACCACCAATATTATCAAATGAGGCAAGAAAATCACTTTTTAGATTAAGCCAAAGCAGTAAAAATTATTTGCAACACATCAAGAGTGACGAAAACAAAATTAATTTTGTTATGTATAGTTATTTCAAGATAACACAAAAATTTTTTGTTCCTCAAAATTTTATAATGAAAGATATAGAATATGTTGCAAAACAATTAGGGATATTAGATTTTACGTATAGATCAATTATTAATAATTTAACCAAAAATAGTTTTAAAAGATATAAGCTAAAAATTTTGGAAAGAACTGGATTTGCAATGTTTGATTCATTGGCTAAAAAATTACTTTATAACAAATCATATCAATTGGCTGCAAATCATGTAAAACCAAAAATTATATATAACGATTGTATAGAGTTATTATTAAACCAGAAAATTGAGATTCCAAGATACTTTAGCATAAGTGAAATAATCAGGTCGGCTTTAGGAGATTATAAAGGAAATATATTAAGGTTATTAGCTCAAGTATTAACAGATAAACAAAGAAGTTTACTTGATGATTTATTAACTTACTCAGACGAAAAAGAGATTCATAAACTCACCACAATAAAATTGCTTAATCATTCTACAAAACCAAAAGCAATTAGGGAAAACATAAATGAGTTTAATAGAATAAGAGATATTTATAATCAGCATTTTTCTTTGATTAAAAATTTACCTTTGAGCAGTAAAGGTGTTGAGTATTTTGCTACTACCGTAATTAAGTCTGATATTTTTAGAGTAAAAAGAAAATCCGATAATGATAGATATTTGCATCTAATTACCTTTATCGTTTATCAATATAGTATTATACACGATGCATTAATGGATATTTTTTTAAAAGCAATAGGTAGTTTCAATAGTAGTAGTAAAAGAGAGCACCAGTTAAGGTGTTATGAAGAGAGAATCAGATTGCAGGTTGGTTTAAAGGAATATTTACTTAAGAGCCAAAAGGAAAATAAAGCTTTAAAAGAGATATATGATTTATATAAAGATAAAAGTAAGGATATAAGCACAAAGCTTGAGAAAATAGGCAATATTCTAGATAAATTATATGACAACAATAGTACTTTGGATATGACGAATATTGAAATATCACAATTTTCTAATAAAACCGCAGAATATTATGAGATATTGTCAGAAAAGTCACGTTCACTGCAAACTAAATTATCGCCTATACTGAAATCTTTGAATTTTGATTTAGAAAGGTCTAGTGCTAAGGAATTGCTAAAAGCGATAGAGTTTTTTCAACAAGTGGATAGTAAGATTCCTAATATAGTATCTTGTATACCATTGAATTTTTTAAACAAAGAAGATAAAGCAGATGTAATTATCTCTACAATAAAAGGGATAAAGCAAAGCCAATATAAAATCAATATTCCTTTATACAAAGTGTTATTGTTTAAGTATATAGCAACAAATGTAAAAGCTGGATGCTTAAACCTGGATTCATCATATAAATATAAAACTCTTGATGAATATCTAATCTCAAAAGATGAGTGGTATCAAAATAAGGAAGATCTTATAAAGCAAGCTGGACTTGAGAAATTTAAAGAAGTAACAACTGTTTTAGCTGATTTAGAAAAGGTATTAGATCAAGAATATATAAGAACTAACGAAAATATCATTGTAGGTATAAATAAATATATCAAGGTAAAAAAGATTAATGACTATGTACTAAATACACCAGCCTTAGATGAAAAAGGAAATAATAAGGTATCTTATCTATCTGATTATTTTCCAGATAGCTATAAAGTACCTATGCAGGAAATACTTTATACTGTCAATGAAATGTCAGAGTTTTTAGATTGCTTCGAGTATTATCAAACAACTCATCAAAGAAAATTATCAAAAAAACTTCTTATAGCAGGCATTATGTCTTTAGGATATGGTATAAGAGATAATGAAATAGCTTATATTTCTAGGGATATAAAATCTTCAGCTTTAGAAAATGTGGTCAATTGGTATTTTACAACAGAAAACTTACAAAATGCTATAGATTCTATTCTGAAATTAACTCATTTAACTTCAATAATTAGTATATACCAAGATAAAGATAAAAAAGTTCACACTGCATCAGATGGTCAAAAATGGAAAGTAGTAAATGATTCTTTAAATGCAAATTATTCTTTTAAATATTATGGTCAGGATCAAGGTGTAAGTGTTTTAAGCTTTATTGATAAAAGGCATTTGTTATTTTATTCCACTGTTATGAGTGCCTCTTTAAAAGAATCAGCATATGTTATAGATGGTCTAATGCACAATGATGTAGTGAAGAGCGAAATACATTCTAATGATACTCATGGTTATTCTGAAAGCGTATTTGCAATAAGCCATTTTTTAGGAATCTTTTCAGCTCCAAGGATTAAAAACCTTAGGAAGCAAGTTTTATCGGTCTTTCCAGAATATAGGACAAAATATAAGAGTAAGAAATATAAGATTATCCCAACTCATACAATAAACGTAGGAGTGATAAAAGAAAACTGGGACGAAATACTTAGAGTTATTACTACGATCAAGCTTAAAAGAAGCACTGCGTCTACTATTTTATCGAGGTTAAACTCATATTCTAAGAAAAATAAGTTATATAGAGCGTTAAAGGAATTTGGTAAAATAATTAAATCTATTTTTATTCTTAGGTATATTGACAATGTGGCATTACGCCAAGAAATAGAAGGGCAATTGAGCTTAATAGAGAATAGCAACAAATTTTCTAAAGCAGTTTCTCAAGAGAATGAACAATCGTTTATACAACAAACTTAAGCTGAACAAATTATTGCTGAAAGTTGTAGAAGATTAATGAAAGCTGCCATTATTTGCTGGAACTGTTTGTTTTTACAGAAGAAAATAAATAAAATCAAATCAGCTTTTGAACTTGAAAATATTATCCAAAGCATTAAATCTGGCTCGATAATGATATGGAGACACGTAAATTTTAGAGGAGAATATGACTTTTCTGAAGAAGTAACCAGGGATAAATATGGACTTAAAATGGACATGGTAAAACTGCTGTATCAAGCATAAACTCTAGCTTCTGGAGCTATAGACACAGTACTTTCCGTACCTTTGTTGGAAAATACCCATAGTACTATTATCAGTGGCTACGCAGAAGAAATACAAAACAGAAATAGATCAAGTAAGTCAAGGTGCATAGTACCCTACAATTTTTGTAATGGGAAGTTGAGAGTGTGAAAAAGCTCTTTTTTTGGAGGTAGTAATAAGGTATCTATGAGTTGAGTTATAGCTGTTATAGATTGATAGAAGGCATTTTTAATATAATCAAAGCCATAAGTAAATAATGAGAATAGTTGTTTTTCAATAGTTTTATAGCTTTTTATACGAATTGGATTTAGTGCATTTTGTATTAATCCATTCTTAACTATTAAGGCTGAAGTGATAGCAGCCACCACCAATAATTTCTCAAATCTATCCAAATTTACTAAGTGACTTTTTTCAATATCAAAACCACCACTTTTAAGATGCTTAAACAACCGTTCTATTGACCATCGATATCTATATAAAGCGAAAATATCAACTTCAATCTCAATGGATGATACCAACACCATTAATTCACTTTTATCGTTTTTATATGCAGCAAAATTAACTTTTTTATCCCACAATACACCGCTACAAACCTTATATTCTAAAGCTTTAAGATCATTAACTATTTTTACTATAGTTATAGTTTTTAAACTTTTTTCAAGGCGAATTTTGTTATCCCTTTTTAAGGGAATAGCAAATTTTATGTGATTATTTATCAGAAAATTTAACCATTCTTTATTCATAAATTCCCGATCAACCAGTAGATACTTTATTTTTGCAACACCCAAATTTTTAATAAATTTCTGTAAAAATTCTTCCATCAATTCTCCAGAACATACCCCACTATGCGGTAAAGATTTCCAGTACACTGGCACTGATATTTTACCAATTATAATTACTAAAAATAAAATATTAATATCTGATTTCCCAAATTTCCAGTTTGTTCGATCTATTGCTACAACATAATTTTCTATACCAAAAAAGCTTAATATCAATGATGCAACTTTCATATAATCAAAAGTAAATTCTTTCAAAAAACGATAAATCCTATGGGTTTTTGATGATATTTTAGCATTACCTACAATACCAAGGGCTAAACCTTTAAATAGAACTTCCAGTCATTAGACTGATTATCATTCCAGACAAACATTTTAATCTTGATTTATTTCCATCTATATATAAAATTAATTCTCGAAGTAGTATTTGGTGCATTGTTTCCCAAAAATATCCACCTTATACTACTTTATTACCCTTTAAATCAACCTTTCTTCAACATCTCTACAAAATTGTAGGGTACTATGCTTGATGACCTACAATTAGAACTTGATATTTGGTTAGAGTATTTCGATAATGAAAGACCTCATTCTGGTAAATATTGTTATAGAAAAACTCCTATGCAAACTTTTAAGGATAGTAAGAAATTAGCTGTTGAAAAGAATAATGAAATCTTGTATCTTGAATATGTATCTGACAGTCAAAATTTAACTAACAATCAGGTGCAAAATTTATAGTGTCTGTAAGATCAAATCTTGACTTCTGCAGTTTTTCGAAAGAGGTCTATTATACATCACCTAATAAGTGCGTATGTTCTGTATACGTACCTAAATTTTCATGTATTATGCTCTCTTCTGCAGGTTCTGGTACACTGCCACCATAATCATGTACATACTGTAATATTACATCAGCTGCCTGAGTATCTATTAAAGTTTCCTTATTGTTCTTCTTTAGCATTAATAATTGTTTCGCTTTATCTTGATTAACATTTTGAGCATATAAGTACTCTACTAGTAAAAACGCTTGTAACATACCGTAATACTCTTTCTCTATGCCATGATCTTGCTCACTTTCATCTTCTGCCATTTCTGCATATTCTGCTTGTATCAAGGGGGTACCATCTTTATTTTTATACTCTATTAGTGACTGTGCCATTTCTATATCTGCATTATGTACTACAAACATAAACACGATGTTAGCAATTACATCACAATCCTGATTGTTGGATACTAATTGCCTAATTGGGTATAGCTCGCTATTTTTTATTGTTTGCAATAATTGTGGTTGCTCTTGTAAAAAATTTTCAATTTTTTGGTGTATCATAATTACATTACTATACTGCTTCTTAAGTATTTGTGTTATATTTGACGGGTTCCAGTTATTTTCGTTATTCATTAGATCCTTTATTATTTCCATTATGTCTGACCATACATCTAAGAATTCTGATTGATCTAATATAACATTTAGTTTGTTGAGCTCATTATCCCATACTATTTTATCATCATTAGTAGGATTAGGACAAAATTCATTAAGCATTTTTTGCCATTTATTTCTGAATTCTGCTGTAAATATCTCGCATTGAATGTATTCTGTAGTTGCCTGTAAGTATTCTCTTACTAGTTCAGGATTTTGTGCAAAGTAGCCTGGTGCCTTCTCACCTTCATCATAATTAACTAGACGCACAGTTGGCATAGCGCAAGATATTAGTACGGTACAAATACCTTTACTACAAGCCTGCTTCATTGTTTCAACATTTAGTTCCTTAACATCATCTTTTGTATATTCAAAAGCAGCTTGGGTTAAATTTTTAATTAAATCAATTGTGAAATTGAAGTTTTGAGAATTATCAGTTTTTTCTCTGTACTTTATAATTAACCATGCCAAGTGTATAACTTCTCGCATAGTACCGTCAAACCATTGTAGTAAATGTTTTACTACCTTTAGTACTATTTCTACCGATATATTACGAGACACTGATTCTACATTGGTTGTTGCTCTACATTGTATACTGATTGTGCTATGTCCAAAACTATCTAGACAAAAAATGCGATCATTTTGTAGTTTATCAAGATAATTGTGTATCGCTTCTACTGATTGACCAATATGCTGCTCTGTCAACTGATATTGGAATTGGGATTGTAGTGCAGCAATGCACTTTTTTACTTCTTCATCTGCATAGTGTGTAGACTGAGGGTTTGTTATTATATTTTTTAATGTTTTGGTGCTTAAATCTTGGGTAGCATATTGTCTGAATTCATATTGTATCTCCTCATCATCAGTAAAATAATGTTGTACTCTATTACCAAAAAAATCTTGATGATTAATATTGATCAAGGGTACCCCATCTTCTCCTTTCAAACCTATTAATGTTTGCACTATTACTTTATTCCCCTGTCGTCCTGCAAGAGTTAATACATTATTACCTTCAAAAGGTTCAACGTTGAACCTTTTGAAGGTAATATAGTTTAGATATTGTTTGAAATGATCGTTTGTTAATTTTATTTTTAGTGCATTAATCAATCTTCTTAGTATATCGATATCGCCATATTGTATAGCTATCATCAAAGCACTTTCGCTATTTTGACTTCTTTTAATTATTATTTCGTTACTGTTATCTACACATACTTGCCCATGTTTATCTACTTCTATTATATCTATTTTATTTTTATCAAAATCTTTTAGAAATAGATGAATAATTCTGTCATTACTACTGAGTGCTTCTAAAAACGGATGCACGGTGTAAATATCTCCATTTATATTAGCATCACGATGATAAGTGAATGATCTATTAAGATCTATATTAGGATGTGTGAGTAATAGTTCTACCATATCTGCATCTTGCAGATCTATTGCCATCAGTAAAGCGGTACCACTATATTCATCTGTCATATTGCTTTTATTGACATCTATAACCAATTTATGATTTTGGGTGATAGTCATTAATGCTTCCACAGTTTGTCTATTTCCATTTAAGATTTCTTGGAAAAAGATCTTGTGTAATTCTGCTGTAATATCAATTGTTTGAGAGTCTTGTACTAATGAGTCTCCATCTTGACCTGTTATAGAAAGTAATATTCTGATCATCTCGATACTTATACATGGATCGAGTCGAAAATAATCAAATGCGAAATATAGTGCTGATTGACCTTCACTATTAGTAAGGTTTAAATATCTCCCAAATTCTTCTATATTATCTTGGAATTTCTTGTCTAAATAATTGATTAATAATCTAAGAATTTCAATATTACCTAGCTGGGTAGCTATTATTAAAGCGTGCTCTTTATTGTGATTAATTTGATATATATCCAATTTAGGATCTGCAAGAAGCTTTTCTACAATCTCTAGATTACCGTTATGTACTGCTAGTAAAAATGGCAAATCCCCATCCTTGATCGATGTACTCTGAGCAATACACATACCTCTTTCTTTGATACTTATATTAGGATGTGTGAGTAATAATTCTACCATATCTGCATCTTGCAGATCTATTGCCACTAGTAAAGTGGTACCACTATTGATCTTGAAGTTCTTGGAATCTACATCAGGATGTCTTTTTTGTTGTGCACACTTTCCAACATTGCATTGTAAAAGATCTTCACTAATCAAGTGTTTTGATGTGTGTATTATATTCACAATGGGTACTGTTTGCTTAAGAGCACTACTATTACTCACGGGCAAGTTATATTCCATTTGCTCTGATGGTAACTGCCCTACTGTATGAGTAGTCTCACCCCATTGTATCACTTGTCTTCCTAATATCTCTACGTTGTATTTTTGACAATTGCTTATTACTGCATGCTTACAGTGGTAATTAGTACTAAATAGTACTTGGTGACTTATTTTTCGCATAACAGAGATATTAGGAGAGGATTGTAGTCTATCAATAGAATGTTTGATATCTAAGTCTAGATCAATACTATATTCTATGTATATTGTAGATTTATACCAATAGTAAGGTGCATTCTCGTGATCGATGAATACATCTTGTTTTAATGTGCGATAGTCGGGCTTTATGAGTCCTATTATATAGGATATAAAACCGTCTAATCTATTTCTACTAAAATATTGATGTAATATAGTAGGTATATATTGGTTTAATGTGTTGAATATAAATTTATTTAATATGTTATAAGCGATATCAATATTATTACTGTTTTGTAAGTTTATTTTATATTGCAAATGTGATGCAGAACCAAACTGTGCAATGTTATGCATTCTGCTAGTACGTATTTGTACTTCTAACTTATGTAAATCTTGATATATGATTACTGTATGTAGTGATTGATAATTATTTTTCTTTGGAAATTTAATAAAATCTTTATTTCTGTTTGGAATATGTGTATAATTTCTTAAAATTGTATTTAATACCTTATAACATTCGTTATTTTGTTCTACAATTATTCTAATACCAATGATATCAAATAAGTTCTTTATTTTATTAGACTTATTTACTAACTTTCGTGCTATAGAATAAGTAGACTTCACTCTTCCTGATATTGTATATGCTAGATCCAATCTCGATAAAATATCATGAAATGAATTAATTACTTTAATCACTAACTGGTTTGGATTTTGATAATTGACTTTTAAGAAATCGGTTATAAATTTGTATAACTGAGGCTGTAATATTTCTAAACAAACATTTTGTAATGCATTATTAATTTTTTCTACTGTGATTTCTTTAAATAAAGATACATATATATCTTTTATCTCGTTACTCATTAAGTAATATTCTATATCTGATATAGTGCAATTAAATATTATCTTATGTAATAAATAAGCAAACCTTATTAATAAGACTCTGATTATAAGATGAGGTTTTAATGAAAGGAATAACTGAAACGTTTCTGGTGTTGTATTATAATATGTGTTTTGTATTCGGAATAATTTAACCAGTGAAAAAAATATCGCGGCTACTTCTTCATCACAATGATGTTTAATGTATGTTAATTTTAAGTTCTTTTTTACTGAGCTAAAAAATAATAAACATGTAATAACTGATTTAGTATCAGGGTATATTGAGACAAGAGTTTCTGATATTTCTAATAAGTGCTTATGATTGTGATCATATTTTAATAGAAACTTGACAGCTTTATTAAGTTGTGTATCATCAAAATGATGATCATACTTTTGAAGTATTTTAATAATATCTTGATAAGTCATGATCAGAAGTGTTGCATTAAAAATATTAATACATTACGATACTTTTAGCCTGTGTTATTATAACGAATATTTCACTTTAGTTATGCTATACCGCAATGTATAATGGACTGTTCAAAATTAAGCTGCCATTTGTGTATGATGTTGTATACTATCGAGATAGACATTCATGGGTTTTTTATAACCAATACTTGAATGGAATCTCTGATAATTATATTTACTGATATAATCATTGATACCATCTTTAAGTTCTCCTATATTGGGTATTTTCCAACAAAGGTACGGAAAGTACTGTGTCTATAGCTCCAGAAGCTAGAGTTTATGCTTGATACAGCAGTTTTACCATGTCCATTTTAAGTCCATATTTATCCCTGGTTACTTCTTCAGAAAAGTCATATTCTCCTCTAAAATTTACGTGTCTCCATATCATTATCGAGCCAGATTTAATGCTTTGGATAATATTTTCAAGTTCAAAAGCTGATTTGATTTTATTTATTTTCTTCTGTAAAAACAAACAGTTCCAGCAAATAATGGCAGCTTTCATTAATCTTCTACAACTTTCAGCAATAATTTGTTCAGCTTAAGTTTGTTGTATAAACGATTGTTCATTCTCTTGAGAAACTGCTTTAGAAAATTTGTTGCTATTCTCTATTAAGCTCAATTGCCCTTCTATTTCTTGGCGTAATGCCACATTGTCAATATACCTAAGAATAAAAATAGATTTAATTATTTTACCAAATTCCTTTAACGCTCTATATAACTTATTTTTCTTAGAATATGAGTTTAACCTCGATAAAATAGTAGACGCAGTGCTTCTTTTAAGCTTGATCGTAGTAATAACTCTAAGTATTTCGTCCCAGTTTTCTTTTATCACTCCTACGTTTATTGTATGAGTTGGGATAATCTTATATTTCTTACTCTTATATTTTGTCCTATATTCTGGAAAGACCGATAAAACTTGCTTCCTAAGGTTTTTAATCCTTGGAGCTGAAAAGATTCCTAAAAAATGGCTTATTGCAAATACGCTTTCAGAATAACCATGAGTATCATTAGAATGTATTTCGCTCTTCACTACATCATTGTGCATTAGACCATCTATAACATATGCTGATTCTTTTAAAGAGGCACTCATAACAGTGGAATAAAATAACAAATGCCTTTTATCAATAAAGCTTAAAACACTTACACCTTGATCCTGACCATAATATTTAAAAGAATAATTTGCATTTAAAGAATCATTTACTACTTTCCATTTTTGACCATCTGATGCAGTGTGAACTTTTTTATCTTTATCTTGGTATATACTAATTATTGAAGTTAAATGAGTTAATTTCAGAATAGAATCTATAGCATTTTGTAAGTTTTCTGTTGTAAAATACCAATTGACCACATTTTCTAAAGCTGAAGATTTTATATCCCTAGAAATATAAGCTATTTCATTATCTCTTATACCATATCCTAAAGACATAATGCCTGCTATAAGAAGTTTTTTTGATAATTTTCTTTGATGAGTTGTTTGATAATACTCGAAGCAATCTAAAAACTCTGACATTTCATTGACAGTATAAAGTATTTCCTGCATAGGTACTTTATAGCTATCTGGAAAATAATCAGATAGATAAGATACCTTATTATTTCCTTTTTCATCTAAGGCTGGTGTATTTAGTACATAGTCATTAATCTTTTTTACCTTGATATATTTATTTATACCTACAATGATATTTTCGTTAGTTCTTATATATTCTTGATCTAATACCTTTTCTAAATCAGCTAAAACAGTTGTTACTTCTTTAAATTTCTCAAGTCCAGCTTGCTTTATAAGATCTTCCTTATTTTGATACCACTCATCTTTTGAGATTAGATATTCATCAAGAGTTTTATATTTATATGATGAATCCAGGTTTAAGCATCCAGCTTTTACATTTGTTGCTATATACTTAAACAATAACACTTTGTATAAAGGAATATTGATTTTATATTGGCTTTGCTTTATCCCTTTTATTGTAGAGATAATTACATCTGCTTTATCTTCTTTGTTTAAAAAATTCAATGGTATACAAGATACTATATTAGGAATCTTACTATCCACTTGTTGAAAAAACTCTATCGCTTTTAGCAATTCCTTAGCACTAGACCTTTCTAAATCAAAATTCAAAGATTTCAGTATAGGCGATAATTTAGTTTGCAGTGAACGTGACTTTTCTGACAATATCTCATAATATTCTGCGGTTTTATTAGAAAATTGTGATATTTCAATATTCGTCATATCCAAAGTACTATTGTTGTCATATAATTTATCTAGAATATTGCCTATTTTCTCAAGCTTTGTGCTTATATCCTTACTTTTATCTTTATATAAATCATATATCTCTTTTAAAGCTTTATTTTCCTTTTGGCTCTTAAGTAAATATTCCTTTAAACCAACCTGCAATCTGATTCTCTCTTCATAACACCTTAACTGGTGCTCTCTTTTACTACTACTATTGAAACTACCTATTGCTTTTAAAAAAATATCCATTAATGCATCGTGTATAATACTATATTGATAAACGATAAAGGTAATTAGATGCAAATATCTATCATTATCGGATTTTCTTTTTACTCTAAAAATATCAGACTTAATTACGGTAGTAGCAAAATACTCAACACCTTTACTGCTCAAAGGTAAATTTTTAATCAAAGAAAAATGCTGATTATAAATATCTCTTATTCTATTAAACTCATTTATGTTTTCCCTAATTGCTTTTGGTTTTGTAGAATGATTAAGCAATTTTATTGTGGTGAGTTTATGAATCTCTTTTTCGTCTGAGTAAGTTAATAAATCATCAAGTAAACTTCTTTGTTTATCTGTTAATACTTGAGCTAATAACCTTAATATATTTCCTTTATAATCTCCTAAAGCCGACCTGATTATTTCACTTATGCTAAAGTATCTTGGAATCTCAATTTTCTGGTTTAATAATAACTCTATACAATCGTTATATATAATTTTTGGTTTTACATGATTTGCAGCCAATTGATATGATTTGTTATAAAGTAATTTTTTAGCCAATGAATCAAACATTGCAAATCCAGTTCTTTCCAAAATTTTTAGCTTATATCTTTTAAAACTATTTTTGGTTAAATTATTAATAATTGATCTATACGTAAAATCTAATATCCCTAATTGTTTTGCAACATATTCTATATCTTTCATTATAAAATTTTGAGGAACAAAAAATTTTTGTGTTATCTTGAAATAACTATACATAACAAAATTAATTTTGTTTTCGTCACTCTTGATGTGTTGCAAATAATTTTTACTGCTTTGGCTTAATCTAAAAAGTGATTTTCTTGCCTCATTTGATAATATTGGTGGTGTATCAAATTCCTTTTGTTCTAACTTTGATAAAATATTTAATCTCGACATCTAATATATGCTTAGGTTTATTATAGAATTAAATCGATAGTAATTTATGACTATAATCTCTAAGTTTGCCTTCAGGTGATAAATATCTATATAATGTATATCTAGTAATTTTGAGTTCTTCACATAATTCATTAATACTAGTGTCACGATTCTGTAAAGCATTACGGGCAATGCTAAGTTTAGTCTTTGTCATCAATAATTTCCTTCCTCCTCTTCTTCCCCTAGCCCTAGCAGCTTTAAGACCAGCTTTAGTTCTTTCGCTGATCAGTTCTCTTTCATATTCTGCTAATGCAGCAAAGATTGCAAATATCATTCTTCCAGATGCCGATCTTGTCTCTATACACGCCCCCTTACCTGTTAAAACATGTAATCCTATATTTTGTTGTTCTAACTCTTGAACTATACTTATTAAATGTTTGAGGTTACGACCTAATCTATCTAATTTCCACACAACTAATGTATCTTCTCCTGGTCGAAGAGCCTTAAGGCAGCTTAATAATTCCGGTCTATCTTCTCTTTTACCACTTGCATGTTCTTCATAAATCATTTTTGGTTCCACGCCGAACTTTATCAATTCATCTTTTTGAAAATCTAAATTTCCATCAGATTTAGAAACTCTTACATAACCCACTAACATATAAATCTTCTTTACCTAACTGTTATTATTTTATTGAATATATTTAGTATTCCTTGCTACTACAAACGTTCGTTTATACTACATGCATAATTTATTACTTAAATCATTGAAAAGCTTGTTGATTATATCTTTATATAATCTATGTAGCAATAACGTTATACAAAAATAATTATGCTATAAGCATGTTAAAATATTTTTGAAAATTAAATATACAATAGTACTGAAATATAAAAACATTTTAGAGATAAAGATTAAAAGTTGAGAAGCAAATTGAATTAAAATAAAACTATAACTGAATAATCTCTAACGAAGAGCTATAAAATTAAGTAAATTAGTAAAAATGGACATGGTAAAACTGCTGTATCAAGCATAAACTCTAGCTTCTGGAGCTATAGACACGGTACTTTCCGTACCTTTGTTGGAAAATACCCGCCTTTACCAGACGCTTACAATGCAACCAATCATTTTGCAATTAAATATAAATTGCTAGTAGCAGCGAATATAGCATCTATGAATGCATTGATAAATTTACGTCAAAATAACTCGTTTGCGTAAGGTGAGTTACCATATTTAAAAATATAAACAAATTAAAAGGTTTTAAGATTCCATTATTACGATTTGGTTTATTACTAGAGAAGGAAATAATCCGTGATATTGTAATATTATCTGGAGGCAATATTGATCTTATAAAGTTTAGATTATAACTATGTATATCTACTTTCGACAGCTGTGGGACATACTGCCGCTATTATCTATTCGATTATTGAAACCGCTAAATTTAAATAATATCAATCCTTGGAAATATTTACAAAAAGTACTTGAGATCATTCAGGATTATAATTCTCAGAAAATCGTAGATTTATTACCATGGAATCTTAAACTGGAATAGTCACATTTTGTCTAGACCGCCTTTACAAGACGACGCTTACGTTGTAAAGTAGAATAGCGATATTGAAGAGCCTTATGTGGGAAAACCACCTGTAGGGTTCTTTGAGGGCTATCATAGCAATGAAACTTCACTAATTAGGAAGTGGTAAGAGCTATGATTTCTACTCGACAATATAGGATGTTTATATAAATAATTTAATAAGGATTATGGAAGAGTTAGAAGATTGGCAAAAAGAGTTTGAATATTGTATTTATGCTAAGAGGTTACTGGATAAAGTAATATATTTAAATAGCATATTAAAAGTACCTAAAGTAGATGTTTTGGTAGTAAAAAAAGCAATCTATTACGCTTGCAAATATCATGGAAGTCAGATGCGTCAATCAGGAGAGCCATATTACTCACATCCGTTAGAGGTGGCGTATTTGGTATCAGACTATCTATTTAGAACCGATATTTTAGTGACCGCAATACTGCATGACACATTAGAAGATACAGAACTAACCAAGGAGCAGATATCACAAGAATTTGGGTGGCAAGTAGCAAATCAAGTTATGGATTTAACAAGGATTAAAGATGATGGCATAAAGATTAGTGCTGCTGAGTCAGTAGAGATATTATACAAAGAGAAGAAACATGATGTACTCCTAATAAAGTTATTTGATAGACTGCATAATATGCAAACAATAGGTGCTAAATCTCCTGAGAAAGTTAAAAAAATCGTAGAAGAAACTATGTATTATTTTTTAGTGTTATCTAAATACTTAGAGTTATTAGATATAAAAGTTAATCTTATAAAATTATGTTCTGCTACTCTTACAATACCGAATTATTTTTTAGATCATTATCACTTATTTTCTTTGGATAATTACCAACTTCCTTTTCAAGTTTTTCAAAATGATATAGACCAAAAGTATATCCTGCAATTAAAGGAATTATTATAATCAACAATCCATACTGTCCGAAAATATGTACAAAATATGTAATTCCAAAAGATGTTATAATGTACATGAGAGCTTGTGTTATCGCATATGTTACATTTGCATAAGTAAAACGTTTAAAAATGGGAAAATGTTTTAAAAATATTGGCATAGCTGGTGTTTGTGCGAGTCCGCATGTTATAGGTACTATTTGTATTAATAATAAATGTAAAGGTGATGTTATATTATCTAATAAGTAAGGACAAGGTATCATTATACATGAGAATATTAATAATTTAATTTTTAATATTATTAATGGATATATCTTATAACTAAGGTAAACCATTATACAGTAGACCGCTAATCCTATTATTGAAACTATAAAATTTTGATGTATTACTTGTGCTGCAGTATAATGGAAAGAACTTTTTAGAATATTTCCACAATGGATATAAACGAAATATAAAGCAACTGGTCCTCCACATAATGTTAGAAAATTTGCAATTATCGTTTTCTTACTTACATTTTGTTGTATACCAACACTCATAATCTTTTGACTATTTAATTTTGTTGCATCCAAAATATTTTGTATCCGTCGTTTTGCATTAACAAATTCCGGTGTTTCACGGAGAGATGTTCTTGCTAAAAAACCAATAACTGCTACAATTGCACCAATCCAAAAAGCGAGCCGCCAATTAAAACCTTGTGAAGTTACTAAAGAAGCTACAGCTAAAGCAACAGTCCCGCCTAAAGCAGCTAAACAACCTACTAATGTAACAGCTGCATATTGTATAGGAGGTTTTGTGATTTCAGTAATATAAATTCCAGCCCCTATTCTTTCACCCATTGATGAGATACCTTGTATCATGCGGCATACTGTCATAATAACAACAGCTTTCATTCCAATTTGATCATAAGTTGGTAAATTAGCCATAATAATACAAGAAATAGCCATCATAAATGTTGTTATGATAACGGTTGATTTTCTACCTATATTATCACCTATATAGCCAAAAATTAATGCTCCAAAAGGTCTTAAGGCATAAGTGGAACAAAAAGCAGCAGCAGACAAAAATGATGCTACATCGGGATCAAATTTAGGAAAGAATAACTCATTAAGAAGTACTGCCATATGTACATAGAGCAGTAAATCAAAATACTCTAAGAAAGTACCAATTGAAAGTAATCCTACTGCCTCTTTTTGTTGTTTTGTTAGAGAGGAAAATGTCCCCTCATCATGTCTAATGTATTCTGGCATATATGATCATATTTTATAAACTATTTATATAATTGTAATAGAGGGTACTTCATTTGTCCATTTTTTTGTAATAGTAATATCTCAAATCTTAAACATGTATGCAACGACAGTTTTCTTTGCCGGTTATGGTGGTAGTGTATTGCTCATCCCAATCTCCTTGTTATATATTGTATTACTTCAGTTTTAAATTGTTTGAATGTTGTCATCCCTAATTCTTATTAGGATTTAAATCATAATTAAGCATTATAAATAACTCATTTAGAGCATCTTTAGAAGAATAATTCTTTACTCACCTTACGCAAACGAGTTATTTTGACGTAAATTTATCAATGCATTCATAGATGCTATATTCGCTGCTACTAGCAATTTATATTTAATTGCAAAATGATTGGTTGCATTGTAAGCGTCTGGTAAAGGCTTAGCATTACCCATAAGTATAAAAATAGTAGGAAGATAACTATAAACTGTCAGGACTTCCGCAAAAATGCAGATATGATAAGAAAAGGTATAATTAGTTCAATTATGAGAAAATTTATAAAACCTTGATAGTATAAAGTTTATTTAAAATTTTGGTATCAATAAGCTTGTTGCTAAAAAGCAATAATTTTAATATTTTCGGAAGTCCTGACTGTAATAGAATACGCGAGTTTCGTATTCACAAAGGCTCTGAATAGCTGATAAATACTGGATTATATAGATATTGATAACACGGTTTTTGTTATAAAATTTGCTAAAAATGCGTAAATTGTCAGCAAATTGTCGTTTTTTACTCTAACTATTCTTATTAAATTGCTCAAAAACTTTAAAGAATCAGGATTATGACAAATTTCTTAGCTATAATTTAGGCATCTTAATACGAAACTCGCGTTAGAATACACTTTTTAACTAAAATTAAAGGTGTAATATGGAAGCAACAGATTTATGTTGGATAGAGCAAGAATTTGGTGGTATAAGTTTTAGAGATATGAGATTGGTGAAACGTTTTAAGTATATTTTTAAAAAATTTATGCAACAAGCTCAATCAAATATTTCTTCATGTTTTGAAAGTTGGTCATCGATAAAAGCCTGTTACAGATTTTTTAGCAATAAAAAAATTAAAGCATATACAATCCTTAAGAATCATATAATTAGTACAATTGATAATAGAATAAGGCATGAGCATGAAAAAATTTTAGTGATACATGACACTACTTACATTGATTATAAAAATAGAGTAAAAAACGATAGCTTGGATAGAGTGTTTCGAGCACAAAAAGGTAAAGATGGAAGTTTAGGTCTGATATTACATAACAGCTTAGCATTAAATGAATCAGGTGTTCCACTTGGCAAAACTTACGCTATGTTAGATTCTAAATAGCGTAAAGATGGTGTAGAAGTCAAGATTTGATCTTACAGACACTATAAATCTTGTACCTGTGATTGTCAGTTAAATTTTGACTGTCAGATACATATTCAAGATACAAGATTTCATTATTCTTTTCAACAGCTAATTTCTTACTATCCTTAAAAGTTTGCATAGGAGTTTTTCCATAACAATATTTACCAGAATGAGGTCTTTCATTATTGAAATATTCTAGCCAGATATCAAGATCTAATTGTAAATCATCAAGATCTGTATAAATCTTTTTCCGCATAGCTGTATCAAAGAATTCTTGTTTCATGGTTTTGTTAAAACGCTCACACATACCGTTTGTTTGAGGAGAATATGCTTTAGTAGTAGTATGCTCTATACCTTCGATACTTAGAAATAATTCAAAAGCATGATGCTCTATATTCCCCTTATATTCTGACCCATGATCTGTAAGAATACGAAGTATTGGTATTCCTTGAGTCTCATACCATGGTAACACTCGGTCATTAAGCATATCAGCAGCAGTTAAAGCTGTTTTATCAGTATATAATTTAACATCAGCTACTCTGCTGTAGCTATCAATAAATACCTGAGAATAAACCTTACCTATACCCTTAAAGTTGCCTACATAATATGTATCTTGGCATCCTAGATACCCTGGATGCTGTGTCTCAATTTCTCCATGAGCTTCTTTTTCATTACGACGCTTCTCTAGCACTTGTAATTGTGCCTCAGTAAGCATAATACCATCCTGAGCCATCTTTGCTTCTAATGCTTTAAGTCTTTTACTGATATTGTTTAAATCATTACGTAACCAAATTGATCTGACTCCTCCAGGCGATACAAGTATACCGCTCTTCTTAAGCTCATTTGATACTCTTAGCTGTCCATATGCTGGATATTCTATTGCCATATTCATTACTGCTTTCTCTATCGCTGGATCAACTCTATTCGCTATTATTGGCTTTCTTCGACTAATTTCATATAACGCCTCTTCTCCACCAGTTTCATATAGCTCTTTGAACCTATAATAACTGTCCCTGCTGTATCCCATTGCTTTACAGGCGGACGATATACTACCAAGACTCTTAGCTAATTCTAGTAATCCTATTTTTGGCTTTATTATTTTTTGATTCATATTCATTCTTTATCTCCATTTAATATTTATCTTATTTTACTAAATGTAAGATTAAACCTCAACTATTACATATTAATAACTATAAATCTGGAGGTAATATGACATAAAAATTTTTACATATAGTGGTCCCTTTTTATTTGACAATGACACTTTCGAAGACAACTAATTGTTTTTTAAGGATTGGCGTAACAATACTTACTGGTACTTTAAGCTTTAATGTAGATTTTGTTGTTTGCATAATATTTAACTAGCTGTTTTTTAGTTTACCTATTTCATCAACAGTAAGACCAGTAATACGAGAAACTTCAGAAATAGAGTAATTATTAGAGAGCATATTTTTAGCTACTTCATATTTGCCTTTCGCTTCCCCAATCTGCATGCCTTCGTTTCTACCAATCTGCATGCCTTGGACCATACCCTTTTGCACGCCCTCATCAATATATTTATCAGCAATAGTTCTCATAAGTCTCTCTTGATCTTCTTTTTTTAAGTAGCTAGCTATGATCTTAGCTAACTCTACTTGTTTATCTTCAGATACCTTAGCATCACTATACCATAATAACCACTTAATGTAAATGTAGCCATTTTCCTTATCTATTTCAATACTACTTTCAAACTTCTTAAGTAAGCTTTGCCAAAGATTTAAGATATCACGAGCCTTGATGTGTTTAAGCATATACTCCATCATACCAAGATGCTTCTTATTTACTATTTCATTATCACTTTGTTTTTGTAAGTCAACCAGTAAATACTCGTCACCCATCATATCCTTAGCAGTCTTGTTATCTTCAAATAATTCCCAAAAGCTCCTTGGAGCATTATAAGGCTTATCATTTGCATATACTACGACAGGACATATTAGAGGGAGCTTATTATCTTTTTCTTCTGCTCTATTACTTTTATTTTTATTGGCGTCCTTATGCCTTTCGCATAACAAAAGCATATATTGCCAAAGTCTAAAGGCAATTCAGTAATCGCTACTAGATTGATGCTCTATAAGCACGTATACGTACGCTTTGTCATTATGGACACTTTTTTCAGCAGTACTATCTTTAATATTATCATTTTTTAAAGAAACAGAGTACACGACATCGCTGAGTCTCTTTCTTAAGTCTTCAGTAACAAAACTTTCCTTTTCTATTTTGACACTATTTAAGTTAATTTTATTCTTAAATGTCACTGGCAAATAATGCTCTAGAAACTCACGTGCAGCTATAGGCTCACTCATAACATTTTTAAATAGCTCATCATGCCTTGGACGCTCGACATTGTCGCTAGCAACACTAGAGTCGCTATGTGTACTTACGTCTGATTGATGCTGCTTCTGATTATGCTCTTCATTAGTCATACTTGCAAATCCTTATAAGCTTATGGTCATTGTATGTTCTAATTCTCTTGCTAGGCGTAGCTGTTTAACTTCTGCTTTTACCTTATCAAAGGTTATAGCTATTTGCTTTTCATCTACAAAGCTTGGTACATTATTCTGCATCTCATGCTTCATATATTTAAGCGGACATGTATATTTCTTAGTGCCTACCATTACATGCTCATCATCTAATAGCTGTTTGATATTCTCATTATGATGATCCATATAATATTTCTCACATGTTTTACTTAAATTATTAAGTGCGTTTCGACTATCATTAGAGTTAAATTGATTTACTATCTCTTGGTCATTTAATATACCATGTTTCTGAGCGTATACTACCATATTATGCATATTTTTAATTAGCGTGTCTTGCTCTATAGTCTTAGCATTTGAGATCGCAGATAATATACTACTATCATACTGCTCTGCATATTTAAGCTTGCCATCAAGAGACTTAAAGAACTCATGCTCACGGCTAATTGCAGTTAACATTTCATCGGTAGTTTTGGCATTTACTTTATCTTGTTTGATCTGCTGATGCTGAGTCTCTAACTGATGACGCTCTAAACTGCTATCAAAGTGCTTATATGTCTCTTCTAAGTCTTTACTATCTTTAAGCTGTGCTAATATGTCTTGCGTACTAAGCACACCATGCTGTTCTACTGCTGCTGCTACATCTTTTAATTTAGGTAATAATTCACTCTCTTCATGCTCTCTAGCCTGCTGTGAGTAATTAATATACTGATTATTAGCCTGTCTGTATTGAATATTGCCATCAAGAGACTTAAAGAACTCATATTCACGGCTAATTGCAGTTAACATTTCATCAGGTGTTTTGGCATCTACTTTATCTTGTCTGATCTGCTGATGCTGAGTCTCTAACTGATGACGCTCTAAACTGCTATCAAAGTGCTTATAGGTGATCATGGCTACTAAACCTCTTTCAACTAATACTAAACTTGCAAACCTACAACAACTCAAAAAAGATCGTATAGCTAAAATAGAAGCTCAACTTGCAGAACAACAAACTCACTTGCTTCAAAAACGTAAAGAAGAATTGTTTAATATCTTTAAAGCATTTAATGCTCTAACTATTGATGATAGATTGCTAATAGGATTCTTAAAGTTTGCAAAGAATCCTGAGAATAAAAATCATCCAATATTGAATGAGTTTAACAGTTTAGGGAGCAAAACAAAAATACCCAGTCAATCAAAATCAGGCAACGTCAAAACTGATTAAATTAGTCACAAAAAAATTATGGTATACTCGTATGCAACTACAAAAAGCTGCTACATTTGATCGCAAAGCTGACGCACGAAAAAAGATTATGTTAGGAGGATTATTTGTTAAAGCTGGACTTGATTATTTACATCCAGATAATGCTCATATTCTCTAAGGTATGCTGCTTGATTGTAAAGAACAATTAATTATTAATCCGAAAATTATTGATAAATGGAAAAGCAAAAGACAATCTCTTCTATACAACAATGTTTGAATTTAATTACCATATACAAATCACAGCACATTGATATCAAACAATCGCATTTAAATTATCAATAATACTATGGAACAAAATAACAATATTAACGGCAACCTAACCTCAGTAGCAGACCCGACAAATAGTTCTGATAAACGCCCAAGACATGATACATTTATTCGCAAAGCTTTTGAAAATCCAATCGTAGTCAAAGAGTTCTTTGAGATGCATCTACCCAAAGAGATTAAGGCTATGTTTTCCTCTCATACTCTTAAAATGGAAAAAGAAAGCTTTATTGAAGCAGATCTTAAACAATCCATATCTGATATTCTATTTTCAGCTAAGTTTAATGACGAGACTGGTTATTTATGGATTCTTTTAGAACATCAAAGTACTCCTGATCACTTCATGGCTTTTAGACTATTTAAGTATATGATGGATATTATAGCAAGACACTTAACCATCCACCCAAATAGTAAACATTTACCCTTTGTATACCCACTCGTGTTCTACAATGGAGTAAAACACTATAACGCACCTAGAAACTTTTGGGACTTATTTAAAAATAAACAGTTGATGCAAGATATTTGGAATAAAGACCATCAGCTTATTAATGTTCATGATATTCCTGACGATGAGCTAAAGAAAAAAACTTGGGCAGGAGTTTTGCAGTTCTTCATGAAACATATTCACGAGAGAGACTTACTTAAAAGATGGTATGAAATAGCTGATCTATTGCCTCAAATTGCACAAATGAATATCGGTATTGATTATCTAGAGCTAATTTTAACCTACACATTGATTAAAATAGAACTTGAAAAAATGCTAAAAAGCCGCTTAAATACTGAACAAGGAGGAAAACTTATGACTAGTCTTGCTCAACACTGGGAACAACAAGGTATAGAAAAAGGTATGCAGATCGGTAAAGCTGAAGGAAAATATGAGGTAGCTAAAAATATGATTGTCGCTGGATCTGATGCAAACTTTATCGCTAAAGTTACTGGTCTTACTGTTGATGAAATAAATAAACTACAAAACAGCTAGTTAAATATTATGCAAACTGCAAAATCTACATTAAAACTTAAAGTACCGGTAAGTGTTGTTACGCCAATCCTTAAAAAACAAGTGGTCGTCTTCGATAAGCAAGTATTACAAAACAAACCTGTTAATACTAAATTGACTTTAGCTGTTAATCCTCATTCTAATAAGAGTAATAAAGTCAAGATGGCAAATCTGCTAAAGAACAAATTAAAACAGAAAAAGCCAAGGCTTTAGCCGCAGAGCAACAAGCAGCTCTTAAAGCTAAACTTGCACGCTGGAAAAATGACTATGGGAGTAATTAATACTGTTGCTCAATTTGAGCGTGATTTGTTAATAGAGCGTACTCAATCTGGGCTTGCGAGAGCTAAAGCAAATGGTAAAACTCTCGGACGACCACAAATTTTAGCAGAATTACAAAAAAAACAGGTTATACAGCAACTACAAGAAGGCAAAACTATCACATCTATTGCAAGACATTTTAATACAAGCAGGCAAACCATTATGCGTATCAGAGATAATAACCTCTAATACTTGCTTGTACCGCTTTACATTCATTAATGATGATAAACACCCAAGATTATGTAAAACAAATTTATAACTTACTTATCTTCTATTTTGTGCTATAATATGTTAATGCATATACAAATATTAGTAACTAATTATGGCAGTTTCAAAGTTCCTAGATCCTAAAAATGATGTCGCCTTCAAGAAAATCTTTGGTTCTGAAAAAAACAAAGATATTCTTATTCATTTTATTAATGACATCATGGAATTTAAAGATGCAGAACAAATACAGTGCAATAGTTGAGATTTAATCCTACATTTAATATTTATCTTATTTTACTAAATGTAAGATTAAATCTCAATTATTGCAGCTAATCTCTTTAGGGAAGGCAAAAAAAGGTATTATACCGCTCCAATTACATCTCCATATATCAGAAATAACTGGGTATTTACTATCCCATTTTTTAGCAAACTCTTCTAATGCTAAATTAGCCATATTCTCATTATTTGCTGTATAGATTTGTTTTAAGTCAGCAGCTACTTCCTTAAGATTCTTGTAAGAAACGTACTTTAAAGAATTACGAACCATATGTACTATACAAAGTTGTACTATGGTATTTGGGAAAACACTGTTTATTGCATCTCTAAAACCTTTAAGACCGTCAATACATGCTACATAAATTTGTTCTACACCTCGGTTCTTTAATTCGCTTACAACCTGCATCCAAAACTTTGAACCCTCATTCTTGCTAATCCAAATACCCAAAAGCTCTTTCTTGCCTTCTATATTTATACCAATAACAAGGTAAACAGCCTTATTTATAACTATATTAATATCTCTTGCTTTTACCATGATGCAATCTAAATATACAATCGGGTATATTCTATCTAATGCTTGGGCTTGCCACCTTATTACCTCTTCCATAACTCCATCTGTAATAGTCGAGATAAGCTCCTTAGATACTTCCGTATGATACATCTCCTCTAAATGGGCTTGAATCTCACTCATGGTCATACCTCTTGCATAAAGCGAAATAACACTATCATCAAATCCTGTGAATCTTCTAACTCCCTTAGGAATTAATTGTGGCTCAAACCTATTGTCTCTATCTCTTGGAATATCAAGTACTATCTTCTGACCACTATCATCTATTACTGTCTTCTCACTCGTACCATTACGACGATTGCTATCTTGTTTTAATGCCTTGCTATGCCTCGAATAACCTAATTCATGACCTAGCTCGTCCTCTAGTATTCTCTTTACTAACCTCTTCTTTAATTGCTGAAACAATCCATCCTTTCCAAATAACTCTTTAGGATTAGATTGGGATAATATTTCCTCTACTAACTTTGTATTTATATCTGCACTTCTAACTCCTGCTTCTATTTTCTTAGCCATATCTTTACCTTTGTTCTAGTTGAATTTTAACAGTAATTCTTTCTCTGTCGCTTTACAACTTACACAAAATATATGACAGACTCGATTTAATCTTACATTTAGTAAAATAAGATAAATATTAAATGGAGGATTAGAGATGAATCTAAATCAAAAAATAATAAAGCCAAAAATAGGATTACTAGAATTAGCTAAGAGTCTTGGTAGTATATCGTCCGCCTGTAAAGCAATGGGATACAGCAGTGACAGTTATTATAGGTTCAAAGAGCTATATGAAACTGGTGGAGAAGAGGCGTTATATGAGATTAGCAGGAAGAAGCCAATTATAGCAAATAGAGTTGAACCAGCAGTAGAGAGAGCAGTATTAGATATGGCAATAGAATACCCAGCTTATGGTCAGATGAGAGTATCAAATAAGCTTAAAAAGACTGGTATTCTTGTATCACCTGGAGGAGTTAGATCGATTTGGCTACGTAATGATTTAAATAATATCAATAAAAGACTTAAAGCATTAGAAGCAAAGATGGCTCAAGATGGTATTGTTCTTACCGAAGCTCAGTTACAAGTATTAGAGAAACGGCGTAGCGAAAAAGAAGCCCATGGTGAGATTGATACACAGCATCCAGGTTATCTAGGATGCCAAGATACATATTATGTAGGTAATTTTAAAGGTATAGGCAAGGTATATTCTCAGGTATTTATTGATAGCTATACTAGGGTCGCAGATGCTAAATTATATACTGATAAAACAGCTCTTACCGCTGCTGACATGCTTAATGATAGAGTACTGCCGTGGTATGAGAGTCAGCAAATACCAGTGCTTCGTATTCTAACTGATAGAGGTGGTGAATATAAAGGAAATATAGAACATCATGCTTTTGAATTGTTCTTAAGCATTGAGGGCATTGAACATAACACTACTAAAGCATATTCTCCTCAAACAAATGGTATGTGTGAACGTTTTAATAAAACTATGAAGCAAGAATTATTTGATATGGCTATGCGTAAAAAGATTTATACTGATCTTGATGATCTACAACTTGACCTTGATATTTGGTTAGAACATTATAATAATGAAAGACCTCATTCTGGGAAATATTGTTATGGTAAAAATCCTATGCAGACCTTCAAGGATAGTAAGAAGTTAGCTGTTGAAAAGAATAATGAAATCTTATATCTTGAATACTCATCTGACAGTCATAACTTATCAGACATTCAGATATAATTTTTATAGTGCCTGTAAGATTAAATCTTGACTTATATACAGGTAAATCTATATCAGAATTATTCCCTATTATTGCGGGTACTAGTGTCGGTGGTCTTATCGCCGCATTATTAACAATTCCGAAAGAACCAGGTTCAAAAGAAGCAAAATATAGTGCTAGAGCAGCCCTTGAGATATTTAAGGAAAGTAGCAGTGATATATTTCCTGATACTTTCTTAGGTTCGGTTAAATAGTCAAAAACCTTTCAAAGAATTATTAGAAAAATATTTAGGTGATAATAGGATGGATAGCCCTACTTCTCGCCTTGTTATTCCGGTAAATGATTTAACTAATAACGGTGGAGAATTAGAAATTTTTGACAGTTTTCACTGCTATAGTTCTCATGTTAGAGTAAAAGACGTATTACTTGCGACAACAGCCGCCCCTACTTATTTTAAGCCCGTTATGGATAAAAATGCTGTGCAAGGACATGAATATGCTTCCGGCACTCCTTACGCATATGCAGATGGGGGATTAGACGCTAACAGACCGGCAAACGAGGTTTTAAAGTTGCTTAAAAAAGGCTATATACATAAAGAACAAAGTCATATACGCGAAGAGAAAACTCTCAGTCGTGCAGAACAGAAAGAGATATTAGACAATACTATGGTTTGTGCATTCAATTTCAGTAATGACATCGAACCTACGAGTTCCATACCTAAAATCGGCTTTGACGGGGTAATAGGTTGGCTTGTGAAAGGAAAATTAGTAAGCAGGCTTATGAACAATATGGAAAATTCTTCCACTATTGAGGTTAAAAATGATTTATCCGGAGAAGATGAATTTTTTGAAATAGGATTACCTATTACGAAAGAAACCGAAAGCTTAGATGATGCAAGTCCTAAAAATATTGAAAGATTAGAAGAAATAGGACGTAAATATGTGCAGGAGAATAACGAATTAATTCAAAAATTATGTGATAACTTGCTTGATAATTTAAATAAAGAACAAGCAGCTAATCAACCTGTAGATTTAATAGATGAAGGCTTTGAAGAAGAGGATATAGCAAACAACGAGGATGCAGTTAATACACCTATAGTTCAAGCTCTAGATTCTGATGATGAAGGTTTTGAGGACGATAATGTAAGATATGAAAAAGAAGAATTATTAATCGGTATCAAGAAATTTTTAGATGCATTTAGTGAACAGAATCCGACATTAAAAAACGATATAGATAACTTTTTACAGAAAGCAGAAAATTATACATTAGAAGAAATTAAAGGATGTATTGTCAGTTTTGAACAAGCTAGCTTAAAATGGCAAGCCGAGCAAAATAGCCTTGATGTATTTAGTAGCTGTAGTATGGAAGCCTTAAAAGAGGAGATGGACCTTGAAGGGATAGACGATGAGGTCTCAAATCATGAGATTGTGGCCTGAAGAAATATAGCAAGAGTACATAATATGAATAGCAATTTCAATGCTGATCTTGTTAGATCTGTTAAATGGCATATACTTAACTTTAAAGAGAACAGAAAATAATAATTCTTAAATTAGGGGTAATAATAGATGACAGCAACTATCTTGGTAGTCGATGATACACAGCAGAATATAGAGTTATTGGAGGCTAGACTATTAAGTGAGTATTATGGGGTATTAACAGCAACGAGTGGCAAGCAAGCCTTGGAAATATTAGCCGCCAAGAATATAGATGTAGTACTACTTGATATCATGATGCCAGAGATGGATGGAAATAGATGATGATATAGGTGAGAGGATAGCGAGTGCATTGGAGGAAAATGTCTCATTAGTGCACTTGGATTTAGGTGGAAATGATGGTATTGGCAGTAAAACAGTTAACAGTTTAGCAAATGTCTTAAAAACACATCAATATCTAAAATATATAAATTTATCAGATAATAAATTAGCTATTACAGATTTAGAGATGATTCTTGGATCACTAAAAACAAATGAGGTAGTTAGTCATATTAATTTATCTGGCAATGATTTTTCAGGAATAATAACTAATGTAGATGGTAAGAAAATCATTGATCTAAATAATGTATAGAAGTCAAGATTTAATCTTACAGGCACTATAAAAATTATATCTGAATGTTTGATAAGTTATGACTGTCAGATGAGTATTCAAGATATAAGATTTCATTATTCTTTTCAACAGCTAACTTCTTACTATCCTTGAAGGTCTGCATAGGATTTTTACCATAACAATATTTCCCAGAATGAGGTCTTTCATTATTATAATGTTCTAACCAAATATCAAGGTCAAGTTGTAGATCATCAAGATCAGTATAAATCTTTTTACGCATAGCCATATCAAATAATTCTTGCTTCATAGTTTTATTAAAACGTTCACACATACCATTTGTTTGAGGAGAATATGCTTTAGTAGTGGTATGTTCAATACCCTCAATGCTTAAGAACAATTCAAAAGCATGATGTTCTATATTTCCTTTATATTCACCACCTCTATCAGTTAGAATACGAAGCACTGGTATTTGCTGACTCTCATACCACGGCAGTACTCTATCATTAAGCATGTCAGCAGCGGTAAGAGCTGTTTTATCAGTATATAATTTAGCATCTGCGACCCTAGTATAGCTATCAATAAATACCTGAGAATATACCTTGCCTATACCTTTAAAATTACCTACATAATATGTATCTTGGCATCCTAGATAACCTGGATGCTGTGTATCAATCTCACCATGGGCTTCTTTTTCGCTACGCCGTTTCTCTAATACTTGTAACTGAGCTTCGGTAAGAACAATACCATCTTGAGCCATCTTTGCTTCTAATGCTTTAAGTCTTTTATTGATATTATTTAAATCATTACGTAGCCAAATCGATCTAACTCCTCCAGGTGATACAAGAATACCAGTCTTTTTAAGCTTATTTGATACTCTCATCTGACCATAAGCTGGGTATTCTATTGCCATATCTAATACTGCTCTCTCTACTGCTGGTTCAACTCTATTTGCTATAATTGGCTTCTTCCTGCTAATCTCATATAACGCCTCTTCTCCACCAGTTTCATATAGCTCTTTGAACCTATAATAACTGTCACTGCTGTATCCCATTGCTTTACAGGCGGACGATATACTACCAAGACTCTTAGCTAATTCTAGTAATCCTATTTTTGGCTTTATTATTTTTTGATTTAGATTCATCTCTAATCCTCCATTTAATATTTATCTTATTTTACTAAATGTAAGATTAAATCTCAATTATTGCACATAATATTGATATTTTTAACTGGATTCCGTGAATAAATCATGGGATGACATCGAGCTTTTTATTATTATCTCTCTTTAGTTAGCAATGCCGAATTTTCTTTATGATTTGTTGTAATACTACACAAACGTTTATTTTCGTCTAATACTTCTAGATTTACCTCGATTAAAGGCGGGGTAAGTAAATGCTTAATAAATTTAGACCATTCTATTAAAATTAAATTGCCGTTTAATGCCTCTTCAAATCCAAGCTCGTAGATTTCCTCAGATGATTTTAGACGATACAGGTCATAGTGATAGATAGTAAAGTTAGATGCTTTATAGTCAATTGATCCCCCCTCGCCTACTGCGTTGTTCGTCTCTCTCCTATTAGTTATAGGCTTCGCTCCTCGCTCCTTGTATGCAAAGGAGGTTGAATTGACTATATATGTTTGTAGTAAGTTAAAAGTCGGGCTTATAATGTTTGTATTTTCACCGCAAAAATGTTTAATAATTTCACGGCAAAAAAATGTTTTACCGGATCCTAGGTCACCGTTAAGTAAAACTATATCATTTGGCTTTAAGCTTTGTGCTAAAAGTTTTGCAAGCTTTTTTGTCTCTTCTTCGTTATTTAATATAAGCATTTTTTAACTTGATTAATCATTTGTAAATATTGGTTCTGAAAAGTGCTTGAATTGATGTTTTTCACATTCCAGTTTTCGCTATTTAATATTATTAGTTTAGCATTTAATTTGTCGTATAATCGTGAATTTTGTTCGCTACTTAACACAAGACATTTGTTATTAGACTCTTTAATTAAATCTTCTAGCTTGCGTATATATCGTAGGCTTTTTTGGCTTTCACTATATAATTTTGAAGTTTTAATATTAGTATTAACAAAAAAATACTCGCTACTGTCACTTAATAAAATTACGTCTTTTATCGTTGCAAATTCATTATTTTTAATTTCTTGTAGCTTGTTTAATTCTTTAAGTGCTGCTGAAAGGTTATTATTAATATCTTCTTGTAGCTCAGGAAAATTTTTACTAAATATTCGTGCAAATCCCTGTAGTAAAATTCTTACATTATCAAGATCAAGCCAAATATGCCAATTATCTTTTATAGTGGTTAAAGATTTAATATCACTAATTTTAATAATGTTTTTGCTATGATTATCAATTAATTTCTCGGCAAAACCGTCAAATTGTTCATTAATATAAATAGCTATATCGGCATTTTTGACTTTTACTAAATCACTAGGTTTTATATTATAATGATGAGGACAGTCGCTACTAATAGCTAAACTTTCTATATCGGCTTTATCTTTAACAAGCATCGAAACAATACTAGCAATTGGCGTAATACTTACAACTATTTTAGGCTTAGCGTAGCTAGTAAGGCTGAAGAAGGTGAGATATAATAAAATTGTCATTGCGAGCGACTGAAAGGAGCGTGGCAATCTCAGGATTTTGGCACGAGATTGCTTCGTCAAAATTTTCAATTTTTCCTCGCAATGACGGTTTAACACACTATCTCTCATAACTTCTCCAACAACTCCAATTTACTAGGCTTGAAATCCTGCTCTATCCAAAAATTTTTTAAATATTCTAGCTTTGCTCCTATCTCTTTTTTTTCTATATTCATATTTAACAAATCATTACCGTTTACTTGGAATTTCGGACGTAATAATGTATCATATTTATAAATAAATTCTTTTACTTGTGAATGATCTAGTTTACCGATTATACAGGCTGCTAATAAATATTCCTTGTAGTTCTTTTTTTCAAACCAAATTTTTTTTATGTTAGCTTCAGAATCAGTCAGAAAGTTCGTTATAGATAATATTTGCATTGCTTCCTGTCTTGAGAATTTCCAATCGAGAAGAAGCTTTGAATTTATATTTTTTAAATTATATAGTAATAAAGCATAATTAGTTGCTAATTCTAATTCTTTAGATTGCTCAAAAAATTTTATTTCATAATTTTGGATAGAGAATATTAGTTCTAATATTCCTATTTCAAACATAGCTTCTAAAATTTGTGCCGCTCTTTTTGAAACGATAATTTGATCCATTTCGCTTTTAATTCGCTCTCGTGATAAAGTTTTTAAGTCGTCTTTTAAAGCTTTACATGCTTTGAAGCTGCCATCATCAAGTTGATTCGCATAATAGCTAGAAAACCGAAAAAAGCGTAGGATTCGTAAATAATCTTCTTTAATTCTATCTAGAGCTTCCCCTATAAATACGACTTTTTCCTGCTGTAAATCCTTAAATCCTTCAAAATAATCATATATCTCGTTCTTAAAGGGGCAATAGCTTAAAGCATTAATAGTAAAATCTCGTCTTGAGGCATCTTTGGCAAAATCATTGGTAAATACTACTTTGGCATGCCTACCGTTACATTCGATATCTTTTCTGAGAGTTGTAATCTCAAATTTTTCCTCGTTTAAAATAGCCGTAATCGTACCGAATTTTAAACCGGTCGGGATAGTTTTTATTTTAGCTCTAGATAAAATATTTGTTACTTCACTTGGCACTAGAGTAGTAGCTATATCGATATCGTAGCTATCTTTCTCTAGTAACGCATCTCGTACGCAGCCGCCTATAAGCCTTGCTTGTCCTTTTTCATTTAAAAGGCTCAAGATTTTTTTATATCCTTTTGAAGGAATTTTTAAAGTTTTATGTATAACTTGCATGGTTTGATTATACCTATAATATCTGGTAGTTTTTAAAAAGACCCTAGGGTCATCCACTCGTTCCTTTATGTCATTCCCGCGGGGCATTGTTGCGTGGATGACATCGAGTAGATTTTATCGTACATTCCTTTTTATTGCAAAAGATAAGTATAACAGGGCTTTTTTTAAAAAAATCGTGATTGATCGTTATTAAGCTCCCATGGCATTTAGCTTTGTAATTGAGATTGATATGAATTTCGGCTTTTTCACAATGATTATTGTTATTAAAATGCAATAATTGAGATTTAATCTTACATTTAGTAAAATAAGATAAATATTAAATGGAGGATTAGAGATGAATCTAAATCAAAAAATAATAAAGCCAAAAATAGGATTACTAGAATTAGCTAAGAGTCTTGGTAGTATATCGTCCGCCTGTAAAGCAATGGGATACAGCAGTGACAGTTATTATAGGTTCAAAGAGCTATATGAAACTGGTGGAGAAGAGGCGTTATATGAGATTAGCAGGAAGAAGCCAATTATAGCAAATAGAGTTGAACCAGCAGTAGAGAGAGCAGTATTAGATATGGCAATAGAATACCCAGCTTATGGTCAGATGAGAGTATCAAATAAGCTTAAAAAGACTGGTATTCTTGTATCACCTGGAGGAGTTAGATCGATTTGGCTACGTAATGATTTAAATAATATCAATAAAAGACTTAAAGCATTAGAAGCAAAGATGGCTCAAGATGGTATTGTTCTTACCGAAGCTCAGTTACAAGTATTAGAGAAACGGCGTAGCGAAAAAGAAGCCCATGGTGAGATTGATACACAGCATCCAGGTTATCTAGGATGCCAAGATACATATTATGTAGGTAATTTTAAAGGTATAGGCAAGGTATATTCTCAGGTATTTATTGATAGCTATACTAGGGTCGCAGATGCTAAATTATATACTGATAAAACAGCTCTTACCGCTGCTGACATGCTTAATGATAGAGTACTGCCGTGGTATGAGAGTCAGCAAATACCAGTGCTTCGTATTCTAACTGATAGAGGTGGTGAATATAAAGGAAATATAGAACATCATGCTTTTGAATTGTTCTTAAGCATTGAGGGCATTGAACATAACACTACTAAAGCATATTCTCCTCAAACAAATGGTATGTGTGAACGTTTTAATAAAACTATGAAGCAAGAATTATTTGATATGGCTATGCGTAAAAAGATTTATACTGATCTTGATGATCTACAACTTGACCTTGATATTTGGTTAGAACATTATAATAATGAAAGACCTCATTCTGGGAAATATTGTTATGGTAAAAATCCTATGCAGACCTTCAAGGATAGTAAGAAGTTAGCTGTTGAAAAGAATAATGAAATCTTATATCTTGAATACTCATCTGACAGTCATAACTTATCAGACATTCAGATATAATTTTTATAGTGCCTGTAAGATTAAATCTTGACTTATATACATTATAATTATGAACTATTTAATTTTTCTTTTAAATAATTTATAAACTTCTCCATCATTTCTTTTTCCTATAAGAAAAATACATGTTTTAATTTTATGTTTTTGATAAATTATTCTAAATTCTCCTACATCAACTCTATAGTATTGTTCTGTTAAACCTTTTAAAAGCTTACTATCTTAGGGTGGTTTATTAATTCATACAATTCTTTAATCTTAATTGCTATTTGCCTTGCCTGCTTTATATCTAACTTTTCAATAAACTTTTGTGAACTTTTTGATAATATTAAAGTCATATTTATTCCTTTAATATCTTGTTTAAAAAGTCCTTACTCTCTTTCTCTGATAAAAAACCGCTTTTACTTGCATTTTTTGCCTGCATTTCCCAATACATATCTTCAAGCTGATTAAATTTCTCATATTCTTCATGCGATATAAGAACCGCCGTAGGTTTACCATATTTATTTATAATTACCGGCGATTTTACCGCTTGATTCATTAAATCCCCAAAATGATTTTGAGCTTCTTTACTACTGACGCTTTTCATATTGTTACTTTATTTAGTTTGTATAATTATTATATTATCTATTATAGCTATTATCAATATGATAACTACTAATTATTAATATCTAGCTAATCAATTGTCATATAATAAAAATGCCTTTTCAATAGGAAGTAACTTTAATTCCGGTAACATAGGCATAATTAAATCTATTCCGGCTTTTTCGTTACTATTACCGTGTACCAATATAAAAGAACCGTCTTGAACTTTTTCGCCTTTAGCAAGCCATGCATTGCTGCCAAGCGGAATAAATCCCAAATCTTTTAGTTTCTCTATTAATGTTTGATCAGAAACTAATCCAGGAAAACGAAAGAAAGGCGACGGAGCAATATTATAACTTACTAATATTTTCCCTGCTTCTAATACTTCATTTTCAAAATCATCTTTATTGGAAAGAAGGAAATTATCTTCAAGAGGTTTATCTTTAAAGTAAGGATGGCTAAATGAATGATTAACCCATGTTATTTGTAAATAACCGTTTTCTTGTTGCTTTAATAACCATAAGAACTCTTCTGTATGCTTATTAATCCATAATCCTGAAACACATATAGCAATCGGAATAGGTTTATTTAGTTTTCTCGATAATTCTACGAGCTTTTTAAAAAAATCTTCTTCAAAGCTTTTGGAAGAAGGACACATATCAATTGTCAAGAACTGCCCTTTTACTTTATACATGCTACTCGTAGCACCGTAATTTTGCTGTATACTCGATGAACTTGAAAAATTGGCTAAGTCGTCTTTGTAAGTCCTCGGATGCTGAACGTTTATTATACGCTCCGCTCCTCGGCTTACAGACCGATTACTCTTTTCCAAGTTGATCTTCGTATAACCACTCTTCATTTCGTAGGAGTATATAGAGTTATATTTATTTAAAGCTTTAATATATGGAGTTTTATTTAATTTTATTAGAAGATTTTCTTTTTCTGTTTTATTCGCAGGTAAAATTACCGATTCTTGTAGGGATAACTCAGTTTTAAAAGAATTCGGTTCTACTAAAACGAAATATGATTTTTCATTATTTAAATAAGAACGAATAGCGATTTTTATTTTTTTATTCTCAGCAATTACAGGCAAAAATACTGGTTTATAATCAGTTATAATTGCTGCTTTTTCATCCGCATAACTTAAATTAAAAAACAATATTATAAAAATAAAACTTAAAATATTTCTCATTACTACCCATTCAAGCATTGTTACGTGGACCTGTTTATCCGTCATTGCGAGGAAATTACAAAATAATTGACGAAGCAATCCAGTTAAAAATTCTAATTTACAGAATTTTTTTAATTATTTAACTGGATTGCAGCAAAGCTTCGCTCCTCGCAATGACGACCCTCAGTATCCAGGCAACAACGCTTACTCTTTCATAACGCTCGTATAAAATACTGCAATTTTCTCTTTTACCTCTGCGGGGTCATTCATCAAATTAACAGCACCTCTAAACTCTGCTGAACTTGGTAAGCCGCTACTATACCAACCAATATGCTTACGAGCAATAGGTACGCCCACAGATTCGCCGTAATAATCAAGTATTGCGTTATAATGCTCGGTTACAACATTTAGCTGCTCTGCTATAGAGGGGGCAGGTTTTTCTTCACCGGTTTTAAGGTAATGTGCAATTTGTGAAATAAGCCAAGGTTTGCCGTATGCTCCTCTACCGACCATAATACCGTCTGCACCGGATTTTTGTAGAGCTTCTTTTGCTTTGGCAAAATTAGTGATGTCACCGTTAGCAATAACCGGAATTTTTACGGCTTCTTTAACTGATCGTATAAAATCCCAATCGGCATTACCGGAATAAAATTGGCATCTCGTTCTGCCGTGAACGGTAACCATTTGAATCCCTGAGCTTTCAGCAATTTTAGCCAAAATCGGAGCGTTTTTCGTATTATCATCCCAACCTATACGCATTTTAACCGTTATCGGAATCTTCACCGCTTTAACGGTAGCTTCAAAAATCTTAGCTGCCAGCTGTTCATCTCTCATTAGAGCCGAACCTGCATAACCGCCTACTACTTTTTTTGCCGGACAACCAAAATTAAGATCGATAATCTTTGCCCCCATATCCTCGTTCATTTTAGCAGCTTCAGCTATTACATTCGGCTCACAGCCGGCTAGCTGCACGCATGCACTTGTCGGATCGTCATGCACGATAGCACATTTTTGCATTGACTGCCTAGATTTTACAACCATTGCCCGACTTGCTATCATCTCAGAAACTACAAGCCCTGCACCAAATCTTTTCACCAATTTTCTAAATTCTAAGTCCGTAATATCAGACATTGGAGCAAGAATTACATTTGAAGAAAGTTCTATATTGCCGATTTTGATCATAAAAAACCGTTATAAAAATAAACGCTCATAATATCATAATTAAGTATTTTTGTCTAATATTACTAATTAAGAATAGACAAAAGCCGATTAATCTATTATAAGCTTAAGTTATATTTCTTTACTTGAGTAAAATGTCATTCCCGCATAGGCAGGAATCCACTTTGTCATACCGCAACTTGATCGCGGTATCTAATTCATTATTTTTAGACCCCGTGGTCAAGCCACGGGGTGACATCTTTTAATAGATTCCCGCCTATGTGGGAATGACATATAATTATTAAGGCCACGTAGCTCAGTCGGTAGAGCAAAGGACTGAAAATCCTTGTGTCGTTGGTTCAATTCCAACCGTGGCCACCATTTCTTATTTAAATTCCACTTTTTTATATCTTCGATTAAATATCTATTGCATTTCTAAACTTATTTTTATAATGTTAATTAACTTTAAGTTAATAAGATAATAAAGTTTAATAAGGATAAATTATGTTTACAAGTGTGAAAAAATTTTTTGGAATATATGAAGAATCAGATGAGGTATTATATAATGAATTGATATCTGTGCTAAAAAAATTAACATATGCAATACAGGCAACAGATAAAGATAAAAAAGAAGTTGAAAAATTAATTGATAAAATAAAAAATAATAATTTATTTAATCAATCCTATGAGAATGGTAATACAGCCTTAATTTTAGCTGCCGATGCAGGTTTAGAAAAAGCTTGTTTAAAACTTATTCCCAAAATGACTCCTAAGGGTATTAATACGATTGAGAATATACGTGGTCAGCCTGCATTAGTAAGGGCTATGTGGAGTGATTTAGATAATGTTTGTTTAGAACTTCTTCCCTTAACGTCAAAGGACCATATTAACGCTATTGATAACTGCGGAAGGACATTATTAATGCTTGCAACCAAAAAAGGCATGACAGGAGTTTCTCAAGAGCTTATTAAGCTGATGTCACCTGAGTTGATTATTCATGCTGATAATGAGGGGAATACGGCTGTAAATTACGCAAGTACTGACAAAGCATTTGCCGAGACAATGAATTTACTACAAGAAAAATTATTAAAAAATTTAGCTTCATTTCTAAATAAAGCTTTTTTAAATGAAGATGGTTTAGATAATTTTGTTAAAATTGCATGTATTACAAAATTTTATAAAAAATTAAAAGTAAAAGTGAATAAGGAATTATTAGAACCTTATTTACAAAAACAAAATAATAATCCTGAAACTATTATAATAACGATGGATAATTTTATGAAATCATTCCCATTTGCCCTTGCAGGAGTATGTAAAAAAATTCAACCGAATTCTGAAACTTCTTCTTTACATTTATCATGCTTACCAAATGAAGCAATATGTTGTATTATCTCTCACTTAGAAAATGAAAAATGGGGGGTAGATGTTAAGAGTTTAGGAGCAATTAATCAGTCGGCGAACTAATTTATTTTTGAAAAGTCTTAATTTCTCTCGGTTATCCCACGATTTATTCACGGAATCTAGGAAAAATAAAAGACTGGGCTTCGTGATCAAAAGCCACAAAGTGACATACCGATTCACGCAACAACGTCTCATGGGAATGACATCGAACGTGTTTTCAATTACTACCAATTAATCAGTTTTTTAAAGTAATTAATTTTATATGACAAAAAGTAATTTTCGTTACTTTTTAAAGCTCGTGTATTCAATACAAAATCATTCTTATCATAGATAAAAATTTTAACTAAGTTTAGATATAATAAAGTGCCGAGAATAATTGAACGAAATAAGCCAAGAAATGCTTTTAAAAGTTGTTTATCGATTATAAGTATAATTTTTCGGTATGGTAATTTGAATAAATTTCTGATTAATTTATAGTAAGCATATGTGTTATAGGGTTTCTTAGCTAAAATAAGCTCTATATTTACCATACCCATTCCATTCGGATAAATTTCACGTAATAAGTCTTTGTCTTTAATAATAAAATCTAGATACGGCTCAATGATAGCTGTTCTTTCTTCTGCTGTTTTAGTGTTCATAACGGCTTGTACTCCTGATTAAACTTAAATAATTCAAATTTGATCACCAAGAAGCCAATTCAAAGCCCGATTGGTGATCAGGGAGTTAGAAACACCGTCAACAAGAACAGCTGAGTAGTTTTTAGGCTTAAAGTTATACTCTAAGCCCTGAACATGACTACTACCTCCCCGACCATAAAATATCGAGGAATAAACCAATTTAACGGTGGTTTACCGCCTGTTGATAGAGGTTTCTACACTCCAGAACAACCTTAGCTGTTCCAAGATGATTCTAAGCAAAATTCTAAACAAGTCAATATGATTATTGATTTCAGAAATTGGTATTGTGCACATAGACGTCAAATCGTCATTGCGAGGAGCGAAGCATTGTTGCAATCCAGAAAAACAATAAAAAAATTCTGATTTACAGAATTTTTTTTCTTCCTTGCTTCGTCAAAACTTACAGTTTTTCCTCGCAATGACGATATCATTGTTTACTTAGCAATACCTTTATTCTATCTATAAATTTTGTTGCATAATAAAACTATCACTTATATACTGTCGCTAATGATTAATTTGCTTAAAGTTTCATATGGTAAATAGTAATTTTTATAAAAATTTAGGACCACGAAAACTAACGGCAATTATAGATTTTTTACACGACATTATAGAACCTCCTAAGATTCATGAAGATATAGCTATTCATGATATTAAAATTCTACAAGAAGCATCTTCAAACGATATTAGCTTTTTAAGCAATCCTAAATACTCCGAATTTTTAAAAACTACCAAAGCTGCCGCTTGTATAGTACCGAAAAATTTTACAGGAGAAGCAAATCCAAATACTGTTTTAATACATGCCGAGAATTCATATTTTGCTTACGGCAAATTAATAGATTTTTTCTATACTCCTATTAAATCATACCCTGCTAAAATAATGAAATCCGCTATTGTTGCAGATTCGGCGACTATCGGAAAAAATTGTTATATAGGTCACAATGTAGTTATTGAAGACGATGTTATTATAGGTGATAATAGTATTATAGAAGCCGGAAGTTTTATAGGTAAAGGCGTAAATATAGGCAGAAACGCTAGAATAGAACAACATGTTTCAATAAATTATACAATTATAGGCGATGAGGTAGTAATACTTGCAGGTGCAAAAATCGGACAGGACGGGTTTGGGTTTTCTACCGAAAAAGGCGTACATCATAAAATATTTCATATAGGTATAGTTAAAATCGGCAATAATGTTGAAATCGGTAGCAATACTACTATTGATAGAGGTTCGCTTCAAGATACTATTATAGAAGATTTATGCCGCATAGATAATTTAGTGCAAATAGGACATGGCGTAAAAATAGGCAAAGGTTCTATTATCGTAGCACAAGCAGGTATAGCAGGAAGTAGCACAATCGGCAAATATTGTGCTCTTGGAGGACAAGTAGGAATCGCCGGACACCTAAATATAGGCGACGGGACACAGGTAGCGGCACAAGGCGGTGTAGCACAAAATATAGAGGCAGGTAAAATTGTCGGCGGTAGCCCTGCAGTTCCTATCATGGATTGGCATAGACAATCTATTATTGTGAAACAATTAGTAAAGAAGCGACCTAAATAAATGATCATAGATATTACCGAAATCATGGATTTAATACCTCATCGCTATCCATTTTTATTAGTAGATAGGGTACTTGAAATTGATCTTAACAAATCAATAAAAGGTATTAAAAACGTTACTGTTAACGAACCACAATTTACAGGACATTTTCCGGCAAGACCTGTTATGCCGGGCGTTCTAATGGTTGAGGCTATGGCACAACTTGCTGCTATATTAGTTGCTAAATCGTTAGGCTCTACTAAGAATAAAGAAGTGTTTTTAATGGCTATCGAAAATGCAAAATTTCGGAGAATCGTTCAGCCCGGGGATACTATGTATATCCATGCTACTATTGACCAACAAAGAGCTAATGTGTGGAAATTTTCAAGTACGGTTACGGTTGAAGGTGAAATGGCTGCAGAAAGTAAATTTACCGCAATGATTAAAGATAAATCGTAAGGGATATAGTGTCAAATTCTAATATACATACGACTAGTTTAATCGCAGAAGGGGCAAAGCTCGGTAAAAACGTAAAAATTGGACCGTATTGTATTATAGGTCCTGAAGTTGTGCTTCGTGATAATGTAGAGCTAAAATCTCATGTGGTAATTGAAGGTATTACTGAAATCGGTGAAAACACTGTACTCTACCCTTTTGCATCAATCGGTCAACCTCCGCAAATCTTAAAATATGCTAATGAGCGATCAAACACAATAATCGGCTCTAATAATACTATTAGAGAATATGTTACGGTACAAGCAGGAAGCCAAGGCGGCGGGATGGTGACAAGAGTAGGAAATAATAATTTATTTATGGTCGGCGTTCATATAGGTCACGATTGTAAAATCAGCAATAACGTAGTATTTGCTAATTACGTAAGCCTAGCAGGTCATATTGAGGTAGGTGATTATGCGATAATCGGCGGGCTGTCTGCCGTACATCAATATGCTAGAATCGGTGAATATTCGATGATTGGCGGGCTATCACCGGTCGGAGCAGACGTAATACCGTTCGGGCTTGTAAGTAGTAAACGTGCGGTGCTTGAGGGCTTAAACCTAATCGGAATGAATAGAAAAGGGTTTGATAAAGCAGACTCTTTAAGTGCCTTAAAGGCTATCGAAGAAATTTTCTCAGGTGAAGGTAATTTTGCTGAACGTATTAAACAAGTTGCCGAGAAATATAAAAATAATTCTATAGTAATGCAAATTATCGATTTTCTTAATCAAGATAGTAGTAGAGCATTTTGTCGTTTTAAGAAGTGAATTTATTTAACTAGCAATGTGTTACAATTAAATATTATAAGCAAAGTTATTTTAATTTATTAAAAAGGATAAAAAGTATTACAACTAGTATACGTTTAGAAATAAATTTAAGTAAAAAACTTGAAAAAGCAGCTCATGATTTACACCGTGGCAAAAGCTGAATAATTAGTGAAGCAATACGTATCTATCTTAAACAACTAGAAAATTCAGACCTAACCAAAGAAGCTAGACGTCAATCCTTATTAGCTAGTAAAGAAAACAATCCTGATGCCGATTTGTGGTTAAAGCACAATGAAGAAAGTTGGCTAGATGAATGGAAATAATAGAAATTAAAAAAGGATATATTGTTGCTTGTGTAATATCCAGAGATTATGGTAAACCTCGTCCCGCTGTTGTTGTTCAATCTAACTTATATAAAAATCATTCCAGTATAACAGTTTGCCCTCTAACAACGGATTTAACAGATGCCCCAGCTTTTCGTCTGTTATCGACTCCTACAAAACTGAATGGTCTTAATTTAGAATCTCATATTATGGTTGATAAAATTAGTGCTATAAGAAGTGATAAAATTCAAAAAAAATTGGTGAATTGTCACCTAAACAACTAGAAGAGTTAATTGAAGCTATTAAATCATGGATGAATTAGCTGCTAATTTTTTCTTGTAAAGAATTTTGGCGTAAACGAGTTTTTAAGCTCTTAAAATCAATTATTTCTGCTTTTTGATTCTGACAAATACATGCAAAAATATATTTCTGCTCTTCTTTAACCTTTTGTATACATTGTCCGCAGATTCCTTTCATCATACATTGCATCGATGAATTAACGCTAACTATTAGCTCCGTATTTTCACCGAATATTTCATTTTTTAGACTTTGCAATTCTTCTATTATGTCAGGAGAAGCATTAATTATTACTATATCCACTGAAACTAATTTACGGATTTTTATATCAGGATAGGTAACAAATATAACTTCATTATTATTTTCTTTTAGAACTTTTAATAAGCCTATATTACCTACTTCGGAATCAACAATAACTATTTTTTTATTTTGAGGTATTTCTAATGGCGAACCTGTCGGTCCCATTAAAACTACTTTCTCATTTTCGGATAATGTTTTACATAAGCTAGTAGATTTACCGACTTCAAAAATTATGAAGCTAATTAAACCTTTTTCTACATCAATATCTGTAGGGCTTAAGGCTACCGGCTCTATTAACTTAGAAGCATCTTCAGAATAATTTTGTAAGCGAAAAAACTGTCCGAACTTAAAATTTTTAGCAGCAAGCGGTGAGTGAATTATAAGTTCAAAAGTTTTATTATCTAAAATATTTATTTTATTAACTCTAGAAGTCAGCAAATAATCAAGCTGTGTACAAAAATCTTTATAACTATTTTTAAAGCTAGGGGCATTATTTATAAGTCTTTTATTAATAGCCTCATACCCTTCTTTGCTACTAGCAAGAGCTTTCACTACACTACCCGAATATTTAGGATTACAATCACCGAAATAACTATATTTATTCTCATCAAATTGAGTGTTATTTTCTATACCGATTGCCATAATCACGGTTTTAGCTTTAACGTCATTGCGAGGAAATGCGTAGCATTGACACGGCAATCTTGTTAAGCTAAACTCCTGAGATTGCCACGCAGTCTTTGACTGCTCGCAATGACGAGTCTTAAATTCCACCCCCTCCACATGACCGTATTTATCAACATTAATCCTTAAAGACTGCATATTTTCTTTAAAATCAACACCGAGTGCTAATGTATATATTAGCTCTTCGTGATTTAATTTATATGCCGGCGAATCTTGCAATCTTCCACGATAATAAACAGTAGCTCCTCCAAGCTTATTAAAAACCTTTCTTAATTCTTCATTATTCTTAGCTTCTTTAAACAATTTTGCATGAGCAATAAATTCTTCAGCTATTTCTTTATCTTCATCTGTTAAATCTTTTTCTATATAATTTTCGGCAAATTCCTCTACTTGCTTTTTATAGTAATATAAACTTTCTGTTGCTGCATCTAAGGAAGTAAGACCGCCGCCTATTACCGCAATCGGCATTCTAATTACCATATTAGTATTAGAATTTTTTAAAAATGCTCCTCCGCTTTGCAAAGTCATTAAGAAATCAGAAGCCGTTTTTACGCCCTTAGCTTCAAAATTTTCTATATCTAAAATTTTCGGCTGACCTGCTCCAATGCAAAAAGCTATATGGTCAAAACCCAAATCGAAAGCTTGTTCTTTCGTTATATTAAAATCTAAAGCTACTCCGTCATAATATTTGAAATTATTATTTCTCTCGAGTATTAATCTCAATATATCAAGATTGTTTTTATCCCACCGAACGGTAATCCCATATTCTGCTACTCCTCCAAATCCTCTCGGTATTCTTTCCGATAACAAATTTTTATATTCATGCCAAAATTTTATAGGTTTATGAATATTAAAAGGTAAAGGGGTAATTTTTAAGCCATCAATAGCTGTGACATTGTGACCTGACCGTAATAAATAATAGCTAAGACTAAAACCTGCAGGACCAAGACCGGTAACTAAAATATTATAATTAGTAGGCTTTTTCGGAAGCGGAGCATAAATATTAAGCGGATTCCAACGAGTAAGAAGTAGATATATCTCTAAACCGTAAGGTAATTTAAGCGTTTCTTCTAAAATATTTGATTCTATTAACGGGATATTTACCGGATCTTGCTTTTGGTAAATACAAGCTTTAGAACAATCATTACAAATTCTATGTCCCGTTGCCGCTACCATCGGATTATCAATAACAATAATAGCAAGAGCACTTAAGTTAAAGCCTTGTGCCTTAACATAGTTCATCTCAGAAATTTTTTGCTTTAAAGGGCAGCCTTGTTTTAAACCGTCTGAGCTACGCGACTGAAAGGAGCGTGGCAATCTCAGGAGATTTGACGAGATTGCCACGTCGCTTCGCTCCTCGCAATGACGAACTTGGGTTTGCATTAACCCCCTAGAACAGCTATCCTTATCCTGCTTATGGCAATAAATACAATAATGAGAATCGTTTAAAGCTTCATCTAAATTTAAAAAAGAATCTGTATAGTCAAAATCTAACCGCTGATTCTTTTGATATTTAGATATTTTTTTATTATCTATTAGATTTTCTTTATCTAGTTTTTGAGGGAGGTTGAATAGGATGTTATCCTGTGAAAACAGAGTGTCATCCCGTGGCCTTGCCACAGAATCAACTTTCCCGTCATTGCGAGGAGAGGCGAAGCCTCGACGCGGCAATCTCAGGACATTTTTATGAGATTGCCACGCTTCTTGCAGTCGCTCGCAATGACGATTTGTGTCGGTCAAGCCGCAGGATGACACTCGGCACGCTGCATACCTAGCGGCTACATCTAATTCTGTGACAAAATTCTCTTCATCCTGTTGCCATATAATTATTTGTTTGGCAAATTCTCTAGAGGTAAAATTCGTACCTATTAAATCAGTTAGCTTTAAATACACATCTTCAAAATCAATATCTTTTATTTTTTCCGGTGGGTATTTTTTTACAGCAACACGCTGAACAAATTTTCTTTTACATTCATAAATAATATCAAAATCTTTATGTTTTAACCTTGATATCGTTACTTCTTTTGAAATACAAAATAACTCTGCTAAAAAATCGTCTAAATGAGGGGAAATTTTTAGCAAAAATTCGGAATAATCTAGTGGAATAATGGAGAGAGGAGTCGATCTAAATAATATTAAATCTTTATGCAGAGATTTATCGGCTTTAAAGAGATAATCTAAAAATATTTGATCTAATTTTTTAAGTCCGGTTAAATCTAATTCATTAAAATCTAGATTAAAACCAAGTTTCATAAGTAATAAATAACTCTTTTAGAAAATTGTCTATAAATTAAATAACTGATACAAACAGTAATAAATGTAACTATAATAGACTTAACTATCAGCATCATATCCGGTAATGTTCCGTCAATCACCAACGCTTGTACGGGTCTTATAACTAAAAAGAACGGATTAAATTCAAAATATATTTTTTTAGATTCCGGAATTAGTGAATAAGGATAAACTATCGGTATACTCCAATAAATAACTCCAAGAATAACACTCAACATTTGTGGAATATCTCGAATATACGGCGTTAAAAATGCTACTGCGATAGAACCGCTAATCACGCATATTATTAAGGGCAAAATTAATATCGGCATAAATATTATTTGCCAAGAAAATTTTTCCGGAAATAATAAAATAAAAGCAAAATACATTGCCGAAAATGAGCAAATTAAAGTATATAATTGCCCTAAACTATCCGCAACAGGAAAAAAAGTCTTAGAAATTCTAACTTTTTTTATTATTTGATCACGTGTAACTAAAGAACTTGAACAAATCGTTAGGCTGCTTACTATAAAACTCCATAAAGGAATACCGCCGACTAAGTTCATTACCATAAATTCTCTCGGTTGTCTTAATAAAAAACCGAAAAAATATGAAATTACCATTATGTGAATAAAAGGCTGAATTAAACCCCATAAAGAACCTAAAAAAGAATCCTTATTTTGCCTAATTATAGAAGCTTTAACTAGTAATGCTATTGCCCGCCAGTATTTTTTAGAAAAAAAATACTTTATCATTTATGAATTTCCTTGTTGTTGGTTATATAGTAAACCACCTTAAATTAGGTGCGATTTCTATAGATTTTAAACATTTCCGATGGTGTACCATCACCTATAATATTACCGTCTTTTAATAAAATACATCTGTTGCAATTATCTTTTATAATTTCTTCTTGATGACTTACTATTATCGAAATAAGGGTATTTTTAAATTTACTTTTCATTAAATTAAGAGATTTTTCTATAAAACGGCTATCTCCTGCCGCAAAAACTTCATCAAGTAATAGAATTTGAGGATTTTGAAATATTGATACAGAAAAAGCAAGTCGTGATAACATTCCTGAACTATAATTTTTTATCGGTAAGTCGATTTTATTACCTAGTTCCGAAAAATCTATAATCTCCTTTTCAATTTTCCTGCTATATTTATCTAACATATTATTATATAGCATCAACATTTTTATATTTTCACGACCGGTTTGTTCCGGCTCAAAACCGACTCCCATATCTATAATTGCAGCAATATCACCATGAACTTTAACCGTACCGGATTTTAACGGATATATTCCGGCGATTAGCTTCAAAAGAGAGCTTTTTCCGGAACCGTTACTTCCTATAAAAGCTATTTTTTCTCCTTCTTGGCAAGAAAAGTTAATATCGTTTAATATAGGTATATTTGGAGAAAGAGAAACCCCTTTTTTCAAGAAAAAATGCTTTAAACCTTGAGCTCTTTTATGAGTATCTATACCTTCTACATAACCATTTGTTATTTCTATAAATACTTTTGAATGGCTAAGTGACATAACTATTAAATAGATTTATTAATCCAATCTAAAAGAGAGTTTTTTTGCTGTAAACCTATTTTAGTATCTTTTTGTTCACCGTTTTTAAATAACATTATCGTTGGAATACTACGAATTCCGTATTCTGAAGGAATGTTAGGATTTTCATCAATATTCATTTTAAGTACTTTTACTTTGCCTTTTAATTCTTTACTGATTTCATCTATTATCGGTGTTAACATTTTGCATGGTCCACACCATTCTGCCCAAAAATCAACCAGTACCGGTAAATCCGATTCTAACACTTCTTTTTTAAAAGAGTTATCTGTTACGTTATCTGCCATATTTATCCTCTGTGTTTTTGTAGTATTGTCCATATGGCTTTTATGTCATTCCAGCGAAAGCGGGAATCCAGTACTTTAAAATTTTTTGAAAAGCTCGATTTATCTCGCTTTACCCTAGATTCCCGCCTACGCGGGAATGACATAAAAGCCATATGGACAACATCTATATTTATAAATAAAATTATAAAGTACAGGCTTCTACTTGTAAATAATGAAAATCTTTTTATTTATTATATTTATTTTTTCTATTATAATATATCCGCATTATTAAAGCTGCTGTTTCCTCTATTGATCTAGTTGACACGTCAATTACCGGCCAATTTCTTTGATCACAAATTTTTCTAACCTCTAAGCATTCTTTTTGTACTATATTAAAATCTGTATAGCTTTTATTTTCGTTAATTTGCAATAAATTTAACCTATCTTCTCTTATCTCTATTAATCTATTTGGATTAATAACGAGTCCTACTACTAATTGATCTATGTCTTTTTCTATAAAATCAGGAAAGGGACAATTATAAACATAAGGAATATTGGCAGCTTTTAGACCGTTATACGCTAAAAATACGGAAGTTGGTGTCTTAGAAGTTCTAGAAGGACCTATTAATATTATATCGGCCTCCGACAACTCATTAAGCATTTGTCCGTCATCATGTCTTATGGCGTAATCTATAGCATTGAGCGTATCAAAATAAGTTTTATCGAATTTATAATTGTAATTTTGTTCTTTTTCTATTTCAATACCTGAAAAAACAGACATTTCTTTAATAATCTTACCTATTACAGAAATACATGGAATTTTTAATTCATAGCAAAATTTCGTTAAAGCTTTTCGGAGTTCTTGAGCAGCAATCGTGTATAATACTATCCCGTGTTTGGATTCTATTTTACTTAATACTTCATTTAGCAATTCCAAATTTCTAATCATTGGCCAATGATATAATTTTGGTTTTACAGAAGTAAATTGTGCAAGAGCAGAATTTGCTGCATATTTTGCAGTTTGCACGGAAGAGTCTGAAACCAAGTGAATAATTAGCTTTGTCATACTTTACACATGTAATTGTGGATAAATTTTTTAATAACTTATTATTTTTCCTATTAAAATCTATTAAAAATCTCCTCAAATCCTTATTAAATCAAGTAAATCTAGTGTATTTTCTTTTAAATAAATAGTTTGTGGATAAAATTGTGAATAAATCTCATTTTCCTTTGAAAAAATAGTCTTTTCTAAGCTATAAACGAATTTTACACTTAATTATCCACTTGTATAAATTCATTATAAACTTATGTGAATAATAATTAAAAATACCTATATTTTTAAGAAAATTTTAATGAAAATTTTGTTGATAACTCTGTTTAAAACATTTAATCTACATAATTCTGTTTACATAAACAACAAATAATAAATACATTTATTAATTTAATATTTTTAGTAATAGTATGAAGCAAATTATAAATCCATTAAAAGGAAATAGTAATAAGATACCTATTTGGTTTATGCGTCAAGCAGGTAGATATTTGCCGGAATATAAAAAAGTAAGAGAAACAACAAAAAATTTTCTAGATTTTTGTTATGATGTTAATAAAGCAACGGAAGTAACCTTACAACCGATAAAACGTTATGGATTTGATGCAGCTATTATTTTTTCTGATATATTAGTTTTACCTCATGCTCTTGGATGGGAAGTAGATTTTAAAGAAAACATAGGACCTATATTAAAGCAGTTCAAATCACAAGAAGATTTTAAATATCTACAAAGCAATCTGAATAATAAATTAGAGAAAGTTTATGAAATAATAAAAAAAGTAAAAAAAGAATTGCCTTCTACCACTTCTTTAATAGGATTTGTAGGTAATCCTTGGACAGTGATGAGTTACATGCTAGAAGGAAAAGGAAAACAGGATTTTAAAACGAGCAAAAAATTTATATATGAAAATAAAATACTTGCTAAAGAATTATTAAATTTTATTACGGAAAAAACAGCTGATCATCTTGTAAATCAAGCAAAATCGGGAGCAGATGTTTTAAAGCTTTTTGATTCATGGTCAGGAGTACTTGGAGAAGAGGAGTTTACTGAATTTGTAATAGAGCCGACAAAAAAAATTATATTAAAAGTAAAAGATGCTTTTCCAAAAATTCCTATAATTGCTTTTCCTAAAGGAGCGGGATTATTGTACGAAAAATTTATAAAAGAAGTACCTATAGATATTTTAGCCGTAGATCAAATGGTTCCTCTTGAAAAAATGAAAGAGTGGAGTGATAAAGTAATAGTACAAGGTAATTTAGATCCAGTCGTATTATTAACTAATAAAGAAATTATCAAAGAAAAAGCTTATAAAATTCTTCAGACAATGAAAGGAAAGAATTTTATCTTTAATTTAGGGCATGGTATTTTGCCTGAAACACCTCCGGAAAATGTAGAATTTTTGACAGAATATGTTAGGTTATATGAAGAAAAGAATAGCAATAGTACTTTTTAATTTAGGCGGTCCAAAAAACCTTGAATCTGTAAAACCTTTTTTATTTAATTTATTCTATGACAAAGCTATAATTAATCTACCGAATCCATTACGCTATATTATTGCAAAAATAATTTCTACTACTAGAGAGAGAAAATCTCAAAAAATTTATTCTTTAATCGGTGGTAAATCTTCTTTACTTCAGGAAACAGAGGAGCAGAAATTAGCACTAACCGAAAAACTAAAGCAGCTCATAAAAGAAGATTTCGCTATTTTTATAAATATGAGATATTCAGCACCGTTTGCTAAAGAAATAATAGGTCAAATAAAAAAATATAATCCAAGCGAAATAATATTATTGCCTCTATATCCTCAATTTTCAAGTACTACGACAGGATCTTCGGTTAAAAATTTTTTACAAAACTTTGATATTGATATTCCAATTAAAACAATTTGTTGTTATCCTCTAGAAGAAGATTTTATAAAAAGCCATGTTTCATTAATTAAGGAAAAACTATACGATGACGATAAAAATTTTTGTATATTATTTTCTGCTCATGGGTTACCTGAAAAAATAATAAAAGCAGGCGATCCTTATAGTTTTCAGATAAAAGAAACAGTAAAAGCAATAGTTAAAGAATTAAATATAAAAGATCTAGATTATAAGATAACTTATCAAAGTAGAGTAGGATCTATAGAGTGGTTAAAACCGAACACGGAAGATGAAATAGAGCTAGCAGGAAAGTTAAAAAAGGACATAATTATCGTACCTATATCCTTTGTATCCGAGCATGTTGAAACACTAGTAGAACTTGATATTGAATATAAATTAATCGCAGATAAATATGAAATTCAATATATCCGAATTCCGACACTTGGAACAAATAAAATTTTTATTAATAGTTTGACAAATATATTGCTACAATTTATTAATAAGGTTGATACTAACTTAGTTACGAGTAACTCTAGTACAAGAATATGTCCAAACGAATTTACTAAATGTTTATGTAAATTAACAAATTAATAAGGAAAAGAATGGCAAGTTACTATCTATGGTTTAAGTCAATCCATCTGATATCTGCTATATGTTGGATGGCAGGGCTTCTTTACTTACCTAGAATATATGTTTACCATACCAAAGCTAAAATAGGTAGTGAGCTAGATAATACCTTACAAGTGATGGAGCTAAAATTACTCAGGTTCATTATGAATCCGGCAATGATTAGCACATTTATATTTGGTTTAATAAATGCTCATATTTACGGGTTTGTTGCTCTTGATACTTGGTTTCACGTTAAAATGTTTGCAGTGTTAATTTTAGTGATATTTCACGGTTTACTTGCAAGATGGCGAAAAGATTTTGCAAATTGCAAGAATGTCCATTCAGAAAAATTTTACCGTATAGTTAATGAGATTCCAGCTATTTGTATGGTTATTGCAGTAATAATGGTTATAGTGAAACCATTTGACTAGTATTTATCCTGTCCTTTCATACCATAGCTTGACCATAGTATCTATAAATACAACTTAAAATATTAAATAGTAGGAATGACATAAATGAAAGCAATGCCTGCTCACCGATGATATTTATACTTTAGCTACCAAATATTGCTTCTAGTTCTGCTAAGCGTTTCTCTATTGCGTTGAGATCTCTCTTTTTTAAAGGTCTTTCTAGCAACTCTGCTATCTCAATTTTTTTTGAAGTAAACTTTGCTACGAGTTCAGATAGGGTTTTGGTATTTTGGTTGGACATATGGACACTCCCGATTGATTAAGCTTAAATTGCTCAAGTTTTAACCACCGAAGAGAAATAAACCCTTGGTGGTCGGGGGGCGTTCAAAGAAACCGTAAACGACAGTTTATAATAGCTTTTAGGTATAAAATTAAATTTTATACCTTGGACATATGCTATTATCACCCCAACCGTAATAAAGTTGAGGATGGTATCATTCAATGGTAGATACCAACCACGTTTACAAAAGGCTTTGAAACCCCCGAAATAGTGTTTTACTATTTCAGTTTATTTATACCTAACTTCCTTTAAAAGTCAATCTATAACTTATTTTATTTTAAACTAATAGTTTATTTATCTAAAAGATTTTTTGTTTCTAATATAAGTTATAAAATTTATTTAGAATATTTATAATTCATAAAAAATAATATGGAACATTATGAATAATAGTGATGAACTTAATAAGTTAGTAATTTTTAAAGATAAAACCATTAGAAGAATTTTGCATAATAATGAATGGTGGTTTTCAGTAGTTAATGTAGTAGGAGCATTGACTGATAGTAGTAACCCCGGAGCTTATTGGAGAAAACTAAAGCAACGGTTAAACGAAGAAGAAAGTGAGGTCGTGACAAATTGTCACAGACTGAAATTAACTGCCACAGATGGGAAAAAATATATAACAGATTGTGCAAATACAGAATCATTACTTCGTATTATACAATCTATTCCATCTCCAAAAGCAGAACCATTTAAACAATGGCTTGCTAAAGTCGGTTATGATAGGATTCAAGAAATTTCTGATCCGGAAAAGTCAATTGATAGAGCAAGGGATAATTGGAAACGATACGGGCGTAGTGAGAAGTGGATTCAGCAACGTATGATGGGGCAGGAAACACGAAATAAATTAACTGACTATTGTGGAAAAATCATGAAGTAACGAAAGAGAGTGAATTTGCTATATTAACTAATATTATTCATCAAGAATGGACAGGTATAAGCATTAAAGAACACAAAAATATAAAGGGCTTAAAAAATCAAAATTTACGTGATCACATGAATGAAGCAGAATTAATTTTTACTGCTCTTGCTGAATTATCTATTCGTCAGGTAGCAGAAACTAATAATGCAACAGGCATGGAAGAAAATAAAATTGCAAGTAAAATAGGAGGAGGTATAGCTAAAAATGCCTTGGAAAATAAAACCGGTAAGAAAGTAATCTCAACAGAAAATTATTTACCGCCTAAACTTACAAAGTAAAAAAATTTGTTATAGATCGTGAGGCGTTATTGTGTGGACCGGTAAAACCCACTGTGTCACCTAGTTCCCTTGCTAACTAGGTCCATAAAAATAATAAACAAATACTAATAATTTTAGTATTTTAACTGGATCCCGTGGTCAAGCCACGGGATGACAGAGGTGAAATTGCTCCATACAACAATGCCTGCTCGCAATGACAGGGTGGTATCCACGCAATAATGCTAGAAGCTAAGGATTGCATCAGTTTTGTAAAAAATACTCTTACTTTTGACAGAGGTTTCGTAGCGTTTTACTATTTCGGTTATGGTTCTATATATAACTTCCAAAAAGTCAATTAAACTTTACTTCAGGTGGTAGCGACATTAATATTGCTTCAACATTTCCATCGGTCATTAAGCCGAATTTAGTACCGCGGTCATATAGCAAATTAAATTCTACATATCTACCCCGCCTTATAAGTTGGTATTCTTTCTGCTCAGTTGTCCAAGGTAAAAATAACTTACTTCTAACGATTTCAGGATATACCGACAATAAAGCTCTACCTACATCCTGAGTAAAAGCAAAATCCTGTTCAAAATTACCGCTATTTAAGTAATCATAGAATATTCCGCCTACTCCTCTCGGCTCTTTTCGATGCTTTAGATAAAAATATTTGTCACATTGCTTTTTGAATTTAGGATAATAGCTAAAATCATACTTATCGCACGCTTCTTTAAAAGCTGTATGAAACTTTGCAGTTTCGTTTTCTTCCGGATAAAAAGGTGTTAAATCGCCACCGCCGCCAAACCAACTTTTAGAAGTTTCTATATAACGAGTATTAAAATGCATAGCGGGAATTAGTGGCGATTTAAGATGTGCGACTAATGAAATGCCTGTTGCAAAGAATTTTCCGTCTAGCTCTGCTCCTGGAATTTCACTACGGAATTCGGGAGAAAATTCACCGAATACGGTAGATATATTAACCCCGACTTTTTCAAATACTTCTCCTTTCATGAGAGACATAATACCGCCGCCACCGCCGTTACGTTGCCAGCTTGTACGTACAAACTTAGCCGGTTTTAAACCTTTTGTCTGTGCATATTCTTCTTCGATTTTTTCAAATTCTTTGCACAATAAATCACGTAAATCAGTAAACCAATTACTAGCTATCTCTTTATTTTCTATTTTCATAATTATTAAGCAACGATTTAATTACTTTCCTCATCATATACATAATCACTAAAAATACGGCAGCAATGATTATGATATAAAAAGCCGGAGCATAAAATAAGCCTGTATGCTCTACAAGCCAACGAGAAATAATAGGTGAAGTTCCGCCGAATATCGCTATTGCAAAATTGTAGCTGAAAGCAACACCGGTAAATCTTTGTTCTGCCGTAAACAAGGATATAACGAATATATAAGCCGTACCTGCTATACTTCCTGCGAGCATACCAAGCATTGTAAGAGCTATAATTTGTTGCCACATCTCTTCTGCTGACATAAGTAACATGGTCGGTAAAATCAATATCAAAATAGCAGTACCAACAAGCATTGCCATTTTAAATTTTCCGATAATATCGGCAGTACCGCCGGCAAGCGGCATCACTATCATTGCAATAAATGAACTATACGCTAAATATGATAAAGCAATAGTATTGCTAAGATGCATTACATTATAATAGAAAACATTTATATAAGTTTTTACTAAATACATAACACTGCTAGCAATAGCACCTATACACATAGTTAAAAACATCGATCTCCAAGCAGTTCTAATTACATTGGAAAAAGGTGCTTTAAGAACTTGTTTCTTTTTCTCAAGCATTTTAAAAATCGGTGTTTCCGATACACGTAATCGCAAGTAAAATCCGGCAAGACCCATAAATCCACCAAGCAGAAAAGCAAAACGCCAAGCAAAATCTATATGCGAAAAATAACGCTCAATTATAATACCGATAAATGTTGCAATTAAAGTACCTGCGATATTTGAACCATGTACTAACCCTGCCGTAAAACCGGCTCTTAAGTTTTGACGATGTTCAAGGATAAAAATAGCCGCTCCCGTTCCTTCACCGCTAATACATAAACCTTGAATAAGCCGCATTATAACTAAAGTTATAGGGGCATAAATCCCAATACTTGCATATGAGGGTATAAGACCCATAATAAAGGTCGGAATAGTCATGCCTAGCATCGAGATTATTAAAGCGATACGTCTACCGTATCTATCACCGATATAACCGAATAATATACCTCCTATCGGTCTTGTCAGAAAGCCGACCGCAAATACTCCAAGGCTTAGAAGAGTTTTAATGAATTCTGATTCACCTGGAAAAAAAACTTGTCCAATAATCAACGAAAAAACTGAATATACCGTAAAATCATAATATTCGAGTACATTACCTGAAATAGCAGATAAAAAAATGAACTTAGACCTATTCATCGAGCTTTAAATAACTTAATTACTAAAATTACTAATTAGTTATTATAGACGAGTTACATCATTTATAAAGTGTAATTTATAATATTATAAAATAACCTTTATAATATTTAATTTTTTTATTATTATTTAAGACGAATGAAATTATAGATGAGTATGAAATATAATACTTCTGCAGAAAATTATGAAAAAAAGCTAGAGAAATATGATAAAGCAATAAAACGAAATCCAAACGATGCAGAGGCATATTTTAATAAAGGAGTATTACTCGAAGATTTAGGAGAATATGAAACCGCAATTAAATTATATAATAAAGCTCTAGAATTAAATCCTAATTATTTTGAATCGCATATTAATAAAGGCACTGCTTTATCTAGCTTAAAAAGATATGAATTAGCAATTGATTCTTTTAATAAAGCAATTCAAATAAAATTTGATCACCCAACAGCCTATTATAATAAAGCTTATATTTTAGCAAAGTTAGGTAAATATATATTAGCTATTAAATCATATAACGAAGTAATTAAATTAGAATCGAGTCATTTTGCGGCACATTATAATTTAGCAAATATCTTACTTGAGTTAAAAAAATATACTCAAGCAATTAAGTTAAATCCTGATTACAGTACTGCATACTCTGATAAAGGTATAGCATTAGCAAAATTAAAAAAATACAATTTAGCTATTGAATCTTTTAATAAAGCAATTGAGTTAAATCCTAATAATTCATATGCCTATCTCAATAAAGGAAACATTTTGTGTACTCTTGCAAAATATGAGCAAGCATTAGAGTTATATGATAAGACAATTGAGTTAGACCTTAACGATTATAATGCTTACTTTAATAAAGGTCTTGCTTTAGAAGAATTAGGAAAGTATGACTTAGCTCTTGAATCATACAATAAAGCATTAGAATTAGAGCCTGATAATCTAGAAGTAAAAGCTCAAATACAAGCTATATTAGAAATGTAAAAGACTAAATAATAAGATCATAATTTATTATAACTATTATAATATATACGTTATAATGGTCAAGTACATAACCTAGTTATCTATCTAGTGGGAACTACCGGAATTCCTACTTTTGTAAGTTTAGCACCTTTTGGCTTTTTAATTCCTGCAAATTTTTGGTCTTCTTGTTGTTTTCGTAGTTTTTCTCCTATTTTTGCAGCTTCTCTGCTACCTTTAAGAGCACTTTTTACGGGCTTTGTGTTAAGATTCGTAACACCTCTTGAAGTCTTAATATCTTCATCTTTATCAAAATATTTTATGTCTGTAGCAGTACTTAAATGATAAACTCCACTACTTTTTTGTATAAACTGATTTTGATTTTGTAAAGCTTTGCCTTCTAAATCTAAGAATTTACCATTTTTTTCAATAGCAAATACTTTTCCATTTTTTTGAAGAATAGTTTCATCAAGCTTAATATTCTCATCTAATACTACTTTTCCAAAATCACCTACCTCCCCAATTTTTGTACCGCTAAGATCATATACGTAAAGTTTTTCTTCATGGAAATCTAAGTTGTTTAAAAAATTCTCTATGGAATTCTTATCATTAGTAAACTTTCCTAATTCATAAGTACCTATAATTTTCTCTTTTTTGCTTACTACTTTTTCCGTATATTTTTCTTCTTTAATAACTTTTTTAGTATTTTTAATAATTCCAAGATAGGCCAGAGCTTTTTTAAACTTACCCAAATTACGCTTTACCTCAACTTCTACGGGTCTAGAAAATTCTTTTTCTTTTACTTCTTCAACTTCTCCTATAACTAACTGCCCATCTATAAGGTCTACCCAGTTCATCTTTAAAATGAATTAATTTGGCATTTTTTACTCTATTTAATTCAATTTCTTCAGTTTGAAAATGTAGATGTTTTTTTTTCTGGCATAAATTCCTCCTTGAATAAATTTTGATTTATTTCAAGTGTAAAGGAGTAAATTAAATTTTTGCAAGAAGTTTTTATTGTTAGTTATTTCTCAATAACTAACAAATATTAAGAATTAATAACTACTGTGCCGTCCAGCCGCCATCTATCAAGAGTCCACTACCTGTTATTGATGATGCTTTTTCATCACATAAGAATATTACTAAATTTGCTATTTCATCAGCTTCTACAAATTTTTTCGTAGCTTGAGATTTAAGGATTACATCCCGGAGTGCTGATTCTTCACTGATATGTCTAGCTTTAGCAGTATCTGCTATTTGATTCTGCACGAGCGGTGTGTTGACGTAACCGGGACAGATAGCATTAACTGTAATATTATTCTCAGCCACTTCTAAAGCAACGGTTTTGGTAAGCCCAAGGATACCATGCTTTGCTTCTACATATGCCGACTTAAAAGGTGATGCAACATATACGTGAGCGGAAGCGATGTTAACAATTCGCCCGAAGCCGTTTTTTTCATAATAGGTATTGCATATTTTGTAGTATAAAAAGAGGCTATTAAATCTATACGCAAAATTTGCTCCCATTTATCTTCAGGAAATTCATCGATAGGAGCAACATGCTGAATCCCGGCATTATTTACTAATATGTCTATTTTACCGAATTCTTTTATTATTCTCTCAAACATAGAATGTATTTCTTCAGGTTCTGCAAAATTTATTCCTTGATAAAATACGCTACTTGCACCAAGCTCTTTCAATTCTGCTAAAATTCTGGCTACTTCCGTCTCTTTTGCAAAACCGTTAATAACTATTTTAGACTTAAGTTTTGCAAAATGTTTTGCTATCTCAAGCCCGATACCGCTAGTAGAACCTGTAATAACTGCTACTTTGTCTTTCATTTTTACCTCCTTTTGTTGTCATTCCGTGACTTGTAAGCTAAACTGTCATTGTGAGGAAATTGCATAGCAATTGTACGTCCGCAATCTCAGGAGTTTTGTTATTATTTCATGAGATTGCCACGCAGCCTACGGCTGCTCGCAATGACGATTTAGCTGGTACAAGCCACGGCATGACATAGTTAATCAATTATTATTTGTCTTTTATTTAAAAGTAACTTATATTAGATTTACTTAAAGAAATAATGTATATACTCGTTTAATTTGAAAAATTGGCGTTGTCGTTCTACAAGGGCTACGGTACTCACATATTAATATATGCTCTATTCCTCGCCTTGTGAACTCCTAGCTCTTTTCCAAATTAAACTTCGTCTACTCTTCATTTTAATTAGAGTATAATTTATGGAAATTGTTAATAGCGTTGATGTATCTGTATCTTGCCAGGGCAAAGAACCTCCATATGACCATCCAAAAGTTTATTTAGAGATAGATAAAGAAAAAAAGGAAGTTATCTGCCCATATTGTAGTAAGAAATTTAAATTAGTAACAAAATGACTATCAAATTTCTTTCAGAAAGTACTATAAACCGAATTGCTGCCGGTGAGGTTATAGAAAGACCCGCATCGGTAGTAAAGGAATTAGTTGAAAATGCCGTAGATGCCGGTAGTACTAAAATAGATATTATCTTAGAGCGTGCCGGTAAAAATCTAATCATTATTTCCGATGACGGTATCGGTATGACTGATAAGGAATTAGAAATTGCCGTTGAACGTCACACAACTTCTAAGCTTGATGAAAGCGATTTCCTAAATATTCATACTTTCGGTTTTAGAGGTGAAGCACTGCCGTCTATTGCTGCCATTAGCAAAATGCTAATTACTTCTAAGAAACAAGGGGCTGACAAAGCATTTCAGATTAAGTTAATCGGCGGCAATGAAAAACAAGTTACTGTTTCTGTCCATAATGAAGGTACTAAAATAGAGATACGTGATTTATTTTTTGCAACACCTGCTCGCTTAAAATTTCTAAGAGCCGACAAGACTGAACTTGCAGCAACTGTAGATGTGGTTAAGAAAATCGCTCTAGCACATCCTGAAATTTCTTTTAGCTTAACGCATGATGATAGAAATCTGCTAAAGTTTAAAGGACAAAATAAAGATGCAGAAACTAACCTAAAACAGCGTATAATTGATGTAATAGGTGATGATTTTATAAAAAATGCCGCTTATATAGATTTCAAAACTCCTGATTTCTCTATTTGCGGTTATACTAGTATCCCGACATATAATAGAGCTTCAAGTGAAGATCAGTTTTTATTTATCAATAATAGACCGGTAAAAGATAAGTTGCTACAAGTAGCTTTAAGGGTAGCATATCAGGATTATTTAGCTCGTGATCGTTATCCGCTATGTGCTATATTCTTACAAATTGATCCGCAACTTGTTGACGTTAACGTACATCCGGCAAAAGCAGAGGTTAGGTTTCATGACCCGAATTATGTACGAAACTTATTAATAGAAGCAATTAAAAATGCTTTAACGAATAAAAGCCATGTTACTTCTACTACTATCGCCTCTGATGCTCTTCAGTTATTTAAAAATCCTTTAGTTAACAAACAACCGTCAGTAAGTAAAGCTGTAAGCGTGAATAGTAAACCGGCAGATTATAGACCTGCTATGTCGCCTAGTTTTAAACCTACGCCAAATACTGCTTGTCAAAAACTAATCGATACATTACCGCACGCTAAAATAGAACAAGAAGTAGAAAGACGTATAGAACATGAGCAGCAAGTCCATAAACAATATAAACTTGGGGCAGCTAAAGCACAACTTCATACTACTTATATTATTTCACAAACCGAAGATAGTATAGTAATTACCGACCAGCATGCAGCACATGAACGTTTAGGATATGAAAAAGTAAAAGATTACCTTAAAACGGAAGAGTTAATAAAACAACGTTTGCTTATTCCTGAGATAGTAGAACTGCCAAATGAAAGAAAAGCAGATTGTTTATATGAAAATAGAGAAAAACTATATAAACTTGGTTTAACTATAGAAAAATTCGGTGAGAAATCTATTATAGTGACTGAAATTCCAAATATCCTTGGAGATGTAAACGTACAAAAGTTAATTCAGGATCTCGCTGATCATTTATCGGATTTCGGTGAGAATATAGCTTTGACGGAGTTAATAGAGCATGTGACGGAAACTTATGCCTGTCATTACTCTATTAGAGCAGGACGAAAATTATCGGCAGATGAAATGAATGCCTTACTGCGTCAAATGGAAAATACGCCGTTTTCAGGTCAATGTAATCACGGCAGACCTACTTATATTGAGTTGAAGCTTAAGGATATAGAACGCTTGTTTGGACGGTAACTCGTTTAATTTGAAAAATTGGCGTCGTCGTTCTACAAGAGCTACGGTACTCACGTATTAAGTATACGCTGCGTTCCTCGCCTTGTGAACTCCTTGCTCTTTTCCAAATTAAACTTCGTTACTATTATTGGAGTATATATTATTCTCTATATAGAGTATTTTACTTGACTATTTTTCAATTTCGTTTTATTCTGCTTTTCTTGAGTAAGAATAAAATAATATCTTGATTTAAGGTGTCAGCTAATGGCAAAGAAAAATAAAAATGTTTTGGTAAGGCTAGTAAGTACTGCCGGCACAGGTGTTTTTTGGGTAAAAAAACGTAATCCGAAAACCCAAACCGAGAAGCTTTCTTTTCGTAAGTATGATAAAGTAGTTAGAAAACATGTTCTTTTTAAAGAAGAAAAAATAAAATAATTGTAAGTAATATATGGCAGTAAAAATTCGTTTAGCTAGAGGCGGTGCTAAAAAGCGTCCTTTTTACCGTGTAGTAGTAGCTAACGCAACAGCACCTCGTGACGGTGACTTTTTAGAAAAAGTCGGAACTTATAATCCAATGCTTGCTTCAGATAATAGTGAGCGTGTGGTTTTAAAAAAAGATCGTATAGAATATTGGCTTGGCACCGGTGCTAAACCAACTGAACGAGTCGCAAAATTTATTGAGCAAGCAGGTGTTACTCTTCCTGAGAAAGTTAAAAAGGAAATGGAAGTTAAAGCAAAAAACCGCAAAGCTAGACCAAGTAAAAAGGAAGCTAAAGAAGCTTAATTTATAGTGTATTTTCGTCATTGCGAGGAAAAATTGAAAATTTTGACGAAGCAATCTCGTATCAAAGCTCTGAGATTGCCACGCTCCTTTCAGTCGCTCGCAATGACGATTTTATGTCCATGCAATAACGTTTTTCCTACCAAATTATATACTTTTCTTTATAATCATATTAATATGCCGGATTAGCTCAGTGGTAGAGCAACCGCCTTGTAAGCGGTAGGTCATCAGTTCAAATCCGATATCCGGCACCATCAAAATTTTTCTTGTTATACTTTGAAGCTATTTTTGTATAGATAGCAAATCGTCATTGTGAGTAGGTATTGTTGTATAGATACTGAAGGTTGTCATTGCGAGGAAATTTACAATAGTAAATTGACGAAGCAATCTCAAGAGTTTATTATTATTTCATGAGATTGCCATGCAGCCTACGGCTGCTCGCAATGACGGATAAACAGGCCCACACAACAATACCACGCAGGAATGATATAAGAGCCATGCAACAAAGCCGTTTTTAACTAAGATTAACATCCTTTAAACTATGATAGTAATTGATAAAACATCTTATAGAGCTGTGGGGTTTGATAAACGTATTAAATTCCTAGTGCTACATTATACACAGTGTGATTTTAAGCAGTCTTTAGATTTTCTAACCGGTGAAAAGTTAAGTAGCCATTATTTAATAAACAATGAAAACCCTGAACATATATTTCAATTAGTAGAAGAGCATGATAGAGCATGGCATGCTGGAGTAAGTTACTGGCAAGGTCATGAGCGTATTAATGATACATCAATTGGTATTGAAATCGTAAATCCTGCTTTTGAAATAAATGCAAAAAACAGTAATATAACCTGGCTGCCTTATTCAAAGCAACAAATTAATAGTGTCATAAGTTTGTGTAAACAGATTATCGCTAGATATGATATTAAACCTACTAGAGTGGTTGGGCATTCTGACATTGCTCCAGGTAGAAAACAGGACCCTGGTCCTCTATTTCCTTGGAAACTATTATATGATAACGATATTGGAGCTTGGTATGATGAGCAAGTGTTTAACGATCTATTGCCGCAAATCGACATAACCGATATTGCAGCAATTCAGCAAAAATTTATTACATACGGTTATAAACTCGAAGCTACAGGAATTTTAGATTCTAAAATGAAAGATGTTATAATTTCGTTTCAAATACATTTTCGTCCTAGTAATTTTTCCGGCGATTTGGATGCTGAAACCATAGCAATTTTAGAGGCGTTAATATTGAAATATAAATCTGAGTTAAGTAATTAATATGATACAACAAAGTTGATGTCATACTGCGAGCTTGTAGGCGTTGTTGCATGGCTCGGTAAACCCCACTATGTCACCTAGTTCGCTTGACCATGGGGTCCATAAAAACAATAAAAAATATTAATAATTTAGTATTTTAAGCTGGATCCTGCGATCAAGTTAGCTAGGATGACAAGAGTGAAGTTGAGCTATGCAACAAGCTCGAGCTTGTAGCAGTATACAAAAAATTAATATATAGATACCGCTACAAGCTTGCGGTATGACACATTTATAATATGCTACAATTTATAACTATACCGAATCTTATGGATTATCGAGTTACTTTGAAATTAATAGAAGATTATGTTAACAAAGTAATTAGTGATAATGAGCCGGAAATTGTTTATTTAGTTGAACATTCGGAAGTATATACAGCCGGTACTAATTATAAACAAGAAGAATTATTAAATTACGGTGATATTCCGGTAATTTACACAGGACGTGGCGGTAAATTTACTTTTCATGGACCGGGTCAGCGTGTTATTTATCCGATTCTTAATTTAGCTTCACCAAATCGACACAAAGATTTAAAGCTATATATAAAAATGCTTGAAGAATGGATTATAAATAGCTTAAATTATTTTGGAATTAAAGCATATATTATTAAAGATAAAGTAGGAATTTGGGTAAAAGTAAGAAAAGATGAATTTGCTAAAATTGCTGCAATAGGTGTTAGAGTAAGAAAATGGGTTACATATCACGGTGTAGCTATAAATATTTCAACAGATTTAAGTAAGTTTAGTGGGATTATTCCTTGTGGACTTGAAAATTCTTTAGTAACATCTTTAAATCAGTTAGGAATTCATATTGAAATGTCTGAATTTGATAAAATTATTCAAACTGAATTTAATAAAATATTTAAATGATCAGAAAATTTTTACTCACAATTTTAGCAATTTTTGCTCTTTGGGTTGGTGCTCTTGGTTATTATTTATATTTAATAAATTCTTATAAGCTCAATAGTAATCCACTAATGCAATAATAGTATTTGCAGGAGGAGGACATAAAATTGAAACCGGTATTGCTTTGCTTAAAGCAGGCTATGCACCTATATTATTTATTACCGGTATAGAATCTACAGAGCAATTAAAAAATTTGTTAAAGGAACGTAATGTTATAGAACAGCAGGTAATACTTGCTCCGAATAAAATAATGTCTGAAGAAGATAATATTAAGAAAGCGGTTGATTTTATTGTAACTTATAATCTTACTTCAATAATTTTAGTAGAGCATAATTATAATATGCCTTTTATGCTAAATAAGCTTGAAAAAGCGATTCCTTCTTCTAATACTATCTATATAGTGCCATATCCTGTTTTTTCCAAACAAAAATATGATGTGTTATTAAAATCCTATCATCGTTATTTAATGAGTATAGTAAACTGATCCCCACTTTGTGCTTCGTTGTTAGCATTGTTGTGCAGATCAATTTTATCTCTGTCATCCCGTGGCCCTTCCACGGGATCCAGTTAAAAATACTAAAATTATTAGTATTTTTTATTATTTTTATGGACCACGTGGGTTTTATCGGTCCACGCGACAATATCTTTGTTGTTCGTTGGCTTGCCTATTAGTTATAGACTTCGCTCCTCACGCCCGTCACAAAATGGGTCTATTACTCAAGGTAGAGCTTCTTAGGTGCTTTACTCTTTGCTAGTACAATATTTTAGAACGGCTACGCCAAATAATGCAGAAATTAAAGAGCCTATTATTACTGCAGCTCTCATAGAGTTTGAAGGACAACTACTCTCAAACGTAATACTACCTATAAATAAACTTAGGGTAAATCCAATTCCTCCAAGTATAGATATAGAATAAAATTTTAACCATGAGGTATCACTTGGTAAATTACAGAGTTTAAATTTTACAAATGGATATGAAAATAGCATAATACCTAATTGCTTACCTACAAATAAACCAAATATTATCCCATAAATTAAAGCAAGTATTGAGTTGGAACAGGTGCCTTTAAATACAAAATATTCTAAAAGGATACCGGAATTCATAAATACAAAAAGCGGTAAAATAAAGTAATTTACAAAAGGACGAGTTAAGTTTTCAAGTTTTTTAAAAGAAGTGTTAAATTCTCCTTTTATATTAACAGGTATAAAAAGTGCTATAATAGCTCCGCATAAAGTACCGTGAATACCTGACTCCACCATACTAATCCATAATAATAAACCTACAATTATATAATAAAATAATTGTTTAACTTGTCGATAATTCAATATAAACAAGATGAATATAATTACAGAGGAAATTAATAATGCCGGAGTATTGATTGTTTTAGTATAAAACAAGGCTATTATAATTAACGCAAAAGCATCGTCAATTAATGAGAAACCTATAATAAAAGCTCGTAATTCTAAAGATATATGTCGACTGAAAAAAGATAAAATACCAATGACAAAAGCAGTATCGGTTGCTATAGGAATAGCCCATCCTTTTATTAATCCCGGTTTATCATAATTAAAAAACATGTATATTAAGGCAGGAACTACCACACCTCCAAGGGCTGCCGCCGCAGGTAATATTAGTTATTTTTATATTCACCTTCTACTAGGTGAAATTTCATCTCTAAACCTATTAATAAAAAGAAGAAGGTCATGAGACCGTCATTAACCAACTCTATAAAAGTTGTTTGTAAACTTACATTCCCTATTGTTAAAGAAAATTTACTGTAAATAAAAGAAGAATAATATTTTGCTAGGAAAATATTATTGCTGACAATTATTGCTAAAGTAAAAGCAATAATTAATAATATACCGGCAAAAGTACCAGATTTAATTAATTCTCTTAATTGATTATTTATGCCCATGATTTTAATATTAGTTATAACAAGCTCATAATAATAAGTTATTTAAATTCATTAAGAAAGTCAAAAATCTATATAAATTCATAGCAATAATTTATTTTTTAGTGAGATAAAAAGTTGTTTTTATAATTTTATAAACTTGTATAATAAGTGTAAGAAGATATAAATATGATATATTATGTACATTAACTACTTAAAAGATTTGATTGGTTTTAAGTCTGTAACTCCTGAGAGTGACGGAGCTATTGAGTATATTGATGATTTGCTTAAACAGCACGGCTTTAAGACAGAAATAAAAATATTTGGCGATTCTAAAAGTGAGCAAGTCACTAACCTTTATGCTGTTTTCGGTAGCAATGAGCCTAATATTTGTTTTGTTGGGCATGTAGATGTAGTGCCGGCAGGTCATTATGAGCTTTGGCATAATGCAGATCCCTTTAAGGCTCATGAACAAAGGTGGAAGATATACGGCAGAGGCGTAGTTGATATGAAAGGGGCTATAGCATGCTTTCTAGAAGCTAGCTTAGATTTTATAAAAAATAATACCAATTTTAAAGGTTCTGTTAGTTTCTTACTTACTAGTGATGAAGAGGGAAAAGCAAAATACGGTACTAAAGAAATGCTGCAATATATTTATGGCCAAGGGCATAAGATAGATTTTGCTATTGTCGGTGAACCTACTTGCGAAAAAGAAATAGGCGATACAATTAAGATCGGCAGAAGAGGAAGCGTTAACTTTAAATTAAATATAGAAGGCTTAAGCGGGCATGTAGCTTATCCTTATAAAGCAAATAATCCATTGCCTTGCTTAATAAAAATATTGAATGAGTTAACAAATATAAGACTTGATGAAGGTACGGAATTTTTTCAAAGTTCAAATCTTGAAGTGACGAATATCGATGTTGGTAATAATACTACAAACGTAATTCCGGCGAGTGCAGAAACATCTTTCAATATACGTTTTAATAATTTACATAATGCAGAAACTTTAGCAAAACAGGTAGAAGAAATTATTAAACAGCATTGTAAAGAATATAAAGTAAATTCTAAGCTAGAATATAGTAGCTCTGCTGATAGTTTTATTCAAAATCCTAACGATAAGATAAAAGATTTTGCTGATATAGTAGAGAGAGTGTTAAAAATAAAGTCCGAATTTTCTACAAGCGGGGGTACGTCGGATGCAAGATTCGTCAAAGATTATTGTCCGTTAGTAGAATTTGGCTTATTATCCGAAACGGCACATAAAATAAACGAATATACCGAAATTAGCGATTTACAAAAACTATATGATGTGTATTATAATTTTTTGATGGAAATATTAACTGATTAATGTCATTCTTAGCTAAAAGAGGGAAGGACATCGAAGCAATGCAACAAGGTCGCCATTTTGCAGCAATGATATTACAATATGCGGATGTGATGGAACTGGTAGACATGCAAGATTTAGGTTCTTGTGCCGCAAGGCGTGGGGGTTCAAGTCCCTTCATCCGTACCACTTAATTCTTCTCATAAAAAATAATATAAATTTTTATGCAGCAATTTAGTATTTATCAAACAAGCGATGAATTACTTCTAAAATCGATATTACTTTTGATAGAAAAATGTTATCACTCTGATCTTAAGAGTGTGGTATTAACTGCAGATACAGATCAGCAAGAAACGCTCAATAAAAACCTTTGGACTTATTCACGTAAGCAATTTATACCTCATGGAAGTAAAACGGATCCGCAGCCTGAAAAACAACCAATTTATATTACCGATGAATTGCAAAACCCTAATAATGCTAATGTGCTTATCATTATCTCACCCATAGATATAGGAAAAATTTTACAAGAAAAAGAGTATATAGAAGCTTTCAAAAGGATAGTTATTATAACCGATTTACCGGAAAATTTAAAAGAACTGACAGTTAAAATAAATAAATTTACCAAGCAGGAAAACAAAATTGATTGTTTTACTCAAAATAGTCGTGGAGCATGGAATATAGAATAAAATAAGCTTTTGAGTAAAACAATCGATTTATAGATAGACTCTTATATTCTTTTATGTACAAATAAATATAATCCTATTGCTAAAGTAATAAATAGATTAAAGTAGCAAGCAAAAATAAAATCTAGATTCTTTGAAGAAAAATTTTGCAATATAAAATGGATTGAAGTAACAAACAATACTGTCAAAGCTGAAAATAATACCGGAATAAAAGTTGTTTTTTTGTTATAAGGGTATCTTAAAAAAACCGCAAGTGCTAAAAAAGGTAATACAAAATTATATAAAGGCCAAATTATTCTTTGATGTGCTTCAGCAATTAATTTAATTTTTTTAGTAATAGCTAAATCATGAGGAGGGGCAAGTAATTCGCTTATATAATATTCGTTTGCTTCTTTATTATGTTTAGTTCTTTGCGATACTAAAGGATTATCATTTTGTAGTTTTATCATTAAAGAATCGAAAGTTAACTGAGTTAAATTACCGTTTACGTCATATTCTTGTCTTATGCCTTTATTAAGTTCAAAAATCGGGCTATTATCATATATATTAAGAGTACCTGAACCCGCAAATACTACTGATGGGTTATCAGCGTTGCGATTATCAAATATTATTACGCCGTTCATAATATTTCCTGCTGATTTTTTATCTATAAAAACAGTGATATCTTTCGTTACTTTATTAAAAGTTTTCTCTTCAATCATACTTGAGATATAATTATTCTTTATAAAGTTTAAACGTGATTTTAAGTTTATATGAGATAACGGCAGGATGGTAGAAGATATATAATAAGCAAGTAGCATAACTATTAATGCGACATATAAAGCAGGCAATGCTAGCTGTACATTATTAACTCCCGAAGCTTGTAATATAATTAATTGTCGCTCGACTTTTAAATTATTATAGATATAGATCACGGCAATAACCGTTATTACCGGTAACAGAATAAATAATAAAGTAGGAAGTACTAGAACTATTAAACTGAAGAAGTCCATAACTTTTATACCTTTATCAAATAAGTATAAAAGTTTTAATATTTGCGTTATCCATACTATACTAGTCACTGAAAAAGTAACGACTATAAGCAGCGGTAAGATATTTTTTATAAAGTATTTTCGGTATAGTAGCATAATGTTTGTTTGATTTTTTGATGTCATTCCCATAGTACCGGACTTGTCATTGCGAGGAGTTGAGTTAGCAACGATGCGGCAATCTCATAAGATAATATAAAAAAACTCCTGAGATTGTCGTGCCAGCATAAATGCTGACTTGCAATGACGAGTCCAGTACTATGGATGATCGGATGGGTTTTGTAGAAACATAACTAAAAACCAAGTTCATTGTGTGAGCCTAATCGTATTAATTCCAATGTGTCAGCATCGGGTTTTCTATAAATTAGTACTAAATCCGGTTTAATATGACAATCTCTACAATCTTTCCAATTACCTATAAGAGCATGATCTCTCATATTTACAGGTAATGTTGTATCAGCAATCAAGTACTTAACTGCTTTCAATAAAATATCGTCCAAATTTATTCCGTGTTTTCTACGTTTTTCACGCTTATAATCACGTTTAAACTGTGCAGTACGTTTAATCGTTCTCATTTAAATCGGACAAAAAATTATTTATATTACCAACATGAACTAATTTGCCGCTTCTTGCAGCTTTCATGGCTTTAATTGTTTCATCATTTGGGATAAGCGGTTCAAACGGCAATGCTTTTTCACGAGCAACACGAAATAAAAGCATACGAACAGCATCAGATAAAGTAAGCCCCATAGCAGCAAGCACTAAGGCTGCTTCTTCTTTTACATCTTCGTTAATACGGGCTCGCACAATAGAATCAGCAGACATAAAAATTCTTCTTTTAATAATGTAGCTACATTGTAGCAGTTATATTAAAAACTTTCAAGGTTAAAAATCAAGTTTTTTATATGTAGTAAGAATTAAATCTCCAACCTTTCTTATTGTATTATTTGCAAAGATTCGATAAATTAATTTACCTATCACTATTGTTATAAATGCAATAGCAATGCCATAAATTATATCACTTGGGTAATGCATGGCAAGGCTTATACGAGATAAAGAAACGAGTATGATAACACAAATCATTAAGATTTTTAACGGTAATTTAATATAGTCCCAAATAAAATATGTTACCAAAACGCTAAGAGCCGCGTGGCTGCTTGGAAAGCTTGAAAAGCATCTTTCATTTGCAGTATTTATTATGGTCATGAAACTATCCGCAGGAAGACTGCAATAAGGGCGAGGAAAATTAACTGAAAATTTAAGAGCGGTAAAAATTAAACCGAATACCCCGTATATTATACCGATATCAACTAATTTATTATAATTGTGCCAAAATTTATTTTGCCGTTCATTATAATTTTTAATTTTCTTTAATTGAATATAAAAATATATACAGTATAAAATATATATTAAGGCGAAATTAGCGATATTAAAACAAAACGAAATTATTTTTAAAAAATAAGGTATAAATCCGATATTAGTAACTTTATTCAAAAATAAGAATATTTCTTGATTTAAGCCACAAAAATTATAAAAAACTTCAAACATTATTTTAAATATTTATGTTACAAGTAACAATACTTGGATGCGGAGCATCTATAGGCGTACCGGTGATCGGGTGCGATTGCAGTATATGCTTATCGAATTCAAAGTACAATAAAAGAACTAGATCGGCAATATATATTAAAGATGAAAATAATCAAATATTAGTTGATTTCGGTTTTGATATTAGAAATCAACTATTACGAGAAAAGATAAATAAGCTCGATTGTGCTATATTAACACATTATCATTCCGATCACGTTAACGGCATCGATGATTTACGGGTATTTACTTTTATGCAAGGTAAGCCATTTGAAATCTATACAGATCATGATAGTACGGCAAAGCTCCATACAAAATTTGATTATCTATTTGATAATAAGTTATTTAAACTTGGGCGGTTGTTCACAACTCAATCTGTTAGTTTTTTTGATAAAATTAAGATTAATACTATTGAAGTACAATTTTTTAGACAACATCATGGTCCTATAGATAGTTTAGGTTTACGTATAGGTGATTTTGTTTATTCGCCCGATGTAATTAATTTTCCGCCTGAATCGGAAAAATTTTTAAAGGATATAAAAATATGGATTTTAGATTGTATGGATTATAAATCAAATCCGAATCATGCAGGGCTTGATAAAGTTCTAGAATGGCGTGAAAAATATAAACCTGAGCAGATATTATTAACCAATATGAGACATACGATAGATTATCATGAGATTACGAAAATGCTTCCAAATAATGTTAAGCCGCTTTATGACGGTTATAAATTTACGGTTTAGTTTATGATTATTTTAGAAAAAGTTTGTAAGCGTTACGGCAAAAATTACGCAATTAAGAATATTGATTTAGATTTTACTACTAAAGAAACTACTGTAATAATTGGACCTTCGGGAAGTGGAAAAACTACTCTGCTTAGAATTTTAAATAATTTAGAAGAACCAAATAGCGGTACTTTTTTGGTAGACGGGAAGAAGCTATTATCTAAAGATAGAAGAAAGCTTCGTTTAAAAGTCGGTATGGTTTTTCAAAATTTTAATCTCTTTCCGCATTTAACTGTAGGAGAAAACCTAATTTATACACCGGTAAATGTATTAAATTTGCCAAAGGAACAAGCAATTTCTATGGCAAAGGAATTACTTGCAAAATTTAAGCTAACGCAAAAATTTGACTCATATCCGGCAAGTCTATCAGGAGGACAGAAACAACGCAGCGCAATAGCAAGAGCCTTGATGATGAAACCGGAAATTTTGTTATTCGATGAGCCGACTTCGGCACTCGATCCCGAAAATATTAAAGATGTTATAGAGAATATAAATTTATTAAAAGATCAAATGAGTATGGTAGTAGTCACGCATCATTTGAAGTTTGCAAAATTAATAGCGGATCGTGTTATTTTTATGGATCAAGGGCAGATTTTGACAAATCAGTCTGCTAAGGAGTTTTTTAATAAACCGGCATCGCATCGAGCTAGGTTGTTTTTAGAGAATATCGGTGATTTAATGTAATATTCTTGATAAATATAAAATTGCAAATTATAATTAGTATTTAATTTAGTATTAATTATAGGTCTAATAATGGAACATATTTATGCAAATCTAACAGTTAGTATCTCTGAATTTAAAAAAAGTCCTACCGCATTATTAGATAAGGCAAGCGGTGAGCCTGTTGCCTTATTAAATCATAATAAACCGACTGCTTATTTAATTTCCGCTGAATTATATGCAAGAATCATTGAAGCTTTAGATGATAATTATTTATTAGAGCTTTCTAAAACTAGATTAAAAGATAAAAAGGAAGCAATCAAGGTTGATATAAATGACTTATAGTCTAGAATTTATTCCTATTGCCAGAAAAGAATGGGATAAGTTAGGTTCTACAATAAAAGAGCAGTTTAAAAAGAAGTTATCAGAGAGACTTAAATCACCCCACGTACCCAAAGATGCAGTAAACGGTGGAAATAACTTATATAAAATAAAGTTGAGGTCAGTCGGTTACCGACTAGTGTATGAAGTAGATGATAAGCGTATAATAGTACTTATACTTGCTATTGGAAAAAGAAATCGGAATGAAGTGTATAACAAATTATTTTCTCGTATTTAATTTCTTAGTATCATATATGTAAATGAACATAATATCGCCATATGAATAAAAAGCTTATCTTATTTTTTAGTATAATAACATTATTGTTATGTTCTACAGTTTTTGCACAGACACGAGTAGAATTACCACAAAAACTAAAAAGTTTTATTAAAAAGCTTGAATTGCAAAAAGACGAATTACAAGGAGGAGCAATTGCAATTTTATACAAAGGTGAAGTTATTTATAAAACAACGTTTGGAAATCAAAAAGGTAATAAAGGGGCTATTACCTATAAAACTTTATTTCCATTAGCATCGGTTTCAAAAGCTGTTTCAGCAACGGCAATTGCATTAATGGTAGATCAAGGAAGTTTAGATTTTGATGAAAAATTCAAATTACCATACTTAAAAAATACTATTAGTCTTAATAATATTTTAAGCCATACCACAGGTTATCAATTCTCAGGAAATATTGAAATTGAGCAAGGAATGAGTCGCTCAAAGCTTTTAATGCTGCTGCAAAAACAACAAGCTAGTTGTAAACCAGGGCAATGTTATAAATATAGTAATATCGTTTTCAGTTTACTTGAAGAAGCTTTAAATTGTAAAAAATCAAGTTTAAATGCTGCAATAGATAATTTGCGTACAACGCTTAAAACGCAAGATATACAAATATTACCGCTAGAGCCGAATATACAACTTGCTTATCCGCATTCTAAAGCAATAATAGACGGACAAGAGGTAATAACATTACTGCCGTTTCCGCCTTACTACCCAAAGACGGTACCTGCATCTGCCGGTATTTTTGCATCGATAGATGGAATGATTGAAATATTCAAACTTAGTTTTGGTTATAAACCGAATCTTATTTCTAAAAGTACTTTAGATCGTATGTATAAAATAGTAAAATCAAACAAAGATGTTTTTGGATTTAAATGGCAACCGATTTGGCCTATTGATCAAAAAATGATTGAGTCATATTACGCTCTTGGATGGCGTATTCTTAAAGTAAAAGGACGCTCAAATAAGGATTTAATTTTTCACTCAGGCTATATTAACGGTATTAATTCTTTTATTGGTTTTATACCCTCAGAAGAACTTGGAATTATTATTCTAGTGAACCAAGAAGGTAGTTTTCCACTTAAAAATGGGCTGGGACTTTGGTTTGATTATATAGATTAAAAAAATTATATTATATGAATAAAAAACTTATAAAACTTATTTTTATAATTTGCAGCACCGTAATTGTAACCGGTTTGTTATACAAATAATCAATCAGCATTATCCAAAATTTTTCAAAGAGCCACAAAATATAGGGAGTTTTTGTGCGTCGTTATTAATATTATTTAGTATAATTTACAGTACTATTAGCCAAAATGAAGTAATGGTATGGACCTCCCTATATACGGAATCAATAATAATGTATTATTGTTCTAGAATAGGAAATTAATCCTAGGCAACAACAAGGAGGTCCAAATGGAAGTTACCACAATTGGCATAGATATTGCAAAAAGAATTTTTCAAATTCATGGATTAGATAAAAATGGCAAAGCAATATTAAAGAAAAAATTGATGAGAGATCAGGTGTTGAGTTATATAGCTAACTTACCAAAATGTTTAGTAGGTATGGAGGCTTGTGGCGGAGCTAACTATTGGGCAAGAGAAATAACAAAATTAGGTCATGAGGTTAAACTAATAGCACCACAATTTGTAAAACCATATGTTAAAACTAATAAAAACGATCAGGCAGATAGCGAAGCGATTTGTGAAGCAGTAACAAGACCGAATATGAGATATGTACCGATAAAAAGTGTAGGACAACGAGATATTTTGTCGATTCACAGGATAAGAGCAAGGTTGGTAAAAAATCGTACTGCACTTGCCAATGAGATAAGAGGATTACTAAATGAATTTGGTTTTACTATTCCTCAGGGTATAAATAAAGTTACTGCTAAATTAACAGAAGTTTTAGATAGTGGCGGTTTAAGCCCAATAAGCTATACAGCATTCATCGAGTTAAAAGAAGAATTTATAGATAATGATAAAAAAATAATAGAGCTAGAAAAGCGATTAAAAATATTAGCAACAGAGTTAGAACAATATAAACGTTTAACATCTATACCCGGTATAGGTTTAATTACTGCTACAGCATTGATAGCTTCAATAGGTAATGCAAAATATTTTAATAATGGTAGACAATTATCAGTATGGCTTGGTTTAGTGCCAAAACAACATTCGAGTGGAGGTAAAGAGAGGTTACTTAGTATAAGCAAGAGAGGCGATACTTATTTACGTACTTTATTGATTCAAGGAGCAAGAGCGGTATTAAATGCTAAGCTAAGGTTTACAACTGAAGCACAAAAAAACAAAAAGGATTTTACTAGATTTACCCAGTGGATGTATAATTTATCGGAGCGATGCGGGCATAATAAAACTACCGTTGCTGTAGCAAATAAATTGGCACGAATAGTATTCGCAGTATTACGTACCGGCAATGATTACAACGAAACTAAAGTTTGTAGTTAATTAAGGTAATAATATATTGTTGAATTGCCAATATTAACTGAATAAATTAGATAATAATATATGTAAAAATTCCAATCCGAAATATGCGTGAGAGATAATATTGATGGTGAATAAGACAAACCTTAACCTACGAAAAAACTGATTAACGCACAGGCTCTATAGAAGCCGTCGAAGTGATAAGTAAAAGTTTGTAGGCAAACGAATTCCATCAGGGCTATACGGTAAATATACAAGTAAGGTAATTTATCAATTATAAGTTGGATACATGACTGCATTTGCTTTTTAGTTATTAAATGTTATTTTTTTCTTGCATTATTAGGGAGGTCCATACATGCGTAAATTTTGTTTGCAATTAGCAATGTGGGCAGCAATTTTTTTAGTTATAATAACCGGTTATGCTTTTAGGTTTGAGCTGAACTATGCTTATCATAGGGTAATGTCTGCTTTAATTCCATCATATAAATGGTCTACTGAAGTCGGAGAAATTATTATAGCTCGTAGTGGGGACGGGCATTTTTATATCAATGCTTTTGTAAATAACGTTAAAATAAAATTTATGGTAGATACTGGTGCAAGCGATATAGCTTTAACTAAAGAAGACGCCCAAAAATTAGGCTTTGACTTAACTAAATTAAAATATACTAGAACTTATCTAACGGCTAACGGCGAAAATAAAGCTGCCCCTATAACCTTAAATAGTGTAGTAATCGGTACGGAATTTAAGAACATCAAAGGACATGTAGGTCTAGGTGACCTTGATATTTCACTACTCGGTATGTCGCTACTTGAGCGTTTTAAAGGTTTCAGAATTGATAAGGATTTATTGATTTTGACTTCTACAAATTATTAGACTTCATCGTCATTGCGAGATTGTGAGGGTTTTGTTGCATGGACACCCAAACCGTCATTGCAAGGAGCGAAGCGACGTGGCAACCTTGTCAAGCATCCTGAGATTGCTTCGTCAAAATTTGCAGTTTTTCCTCGCAATGACGATTTTAAACCATAAACGCCGTATTAAAACGGCATTTTGAAACCAGGCGGTAAGCTCATACCGTTTAAAGCTCCTGATAAAGAATTTTGAGAATCTTCATCACATTTTTGTTTAGCATCGTTAAAAGCAACTTTAATTAAATCCTCAAGCATTTCTTTTTCTTCTGCTTTTAATAAAGATTCATCAATTGTAATCTTTTCAACTTCACCTTTACCTGTTGCAATAACCTCAACGAGCCCGCCGCCGGCTTTACCGGTATATCTTGCATTTACCATTTGCTCTTGAGCTTCTTGCATTTTCTTTTGCATTGATTGGGCTTGCTTTAAAAACTGATTAAAATTTACCATAATTCTATCCTTTAATTTTTAAGTAATATATCTGAAATTGTTACATTAGGAAAATGTTTTTTAATTAAACCAAAATCATTACTTACTTCAATCTTACCTATTAACTGATTCTTTAAGGTTTGCTTGCTCTGTTCCTTTATAATTACTATCTCAAGCTTTTCTTTAGTAAAAGCAGCTAACAAATCTTCTATTTGTTTTTTTATTTTGCTTGTAACTTCAAGGCTTACGAGTTCTAATCTATTATCACTGAGGTTTTTAAGTTCTGTGTTATTAAGCAGGAAGTAATATATATCTATCTCATTATTTTTATATAGATATTCAAGAAAATCTACAATTTCAAATTTTTTTTTTATTTCCGGATTAATTGGTTGATTTAAATTTTGATTATTACCGTCAAAATCTGCAAGCAAGGGTAGCGATGTCGAATATATAGATTTTATAACTAACATTTCCGTTTCTGTTAGTTGATTATAGGAAATTTTTATTTCTCCTACTCCCTTATTATATATTTGCCATAAGATTGATAAATACGGCAAATTGGTTGTATCTAGTAGGTTTTTAGTTCTATCATTAAACGATTCATATATCGGCAAACTATAATTAGGTAACATTTTTACTTTATTAAGATACGCAATAAAATCTGCTACCGATTCTATAAAAATCTCAAGATTAACCGAAAAATTATAAAGCTTATTTATTAAATTTATAGCTTTTTCCGTCTCTCTGTGGATGATATATTCGACAAATTCTATTATAACCGAACTATCAACAAGTCCAAGCATTTGATTAATTACTTGAGGGCTAATTATATTATCGGATTTTGCAGACATACTAGCTGCTTGATCTAAAATAGATACTGCATCACGTGCCGACCCTTCAGATTTATGAGCTATAATTCTAAGGGCCTCTATATCGGTTTTTAAATTTTCCTGCTTATTTATATATTCAAGTAGCTTAAAAATCTCTTCAAAACTCAACCGCCTTAAATCATAACGTTGACATCTTGAGATAATAGTTGCAGGTATCTTTTGTACTTCCGTCGTTGCAAAGATAAATATTATATGAGGCGGCGGTTCTTCTAAAGTCTTAAGAAGTGCATTAAATGCTCCCTTAGAGAGCATATGCACTTCATCGATAATGAAGATTTTATGCTTCCCTTGCAGAGGTTTATATTCAGCGGATTCTATAATTCTACGTATATCATCTACGCTAGTTTTACTTGCTGCGTCAATTTCGATTATATCAGGGTGATTATGGTTGTTAAAACTAATGCAGTTTGTACACTGCTCACATGTTTTAATGGTCGTGTTTTCAGTAATTAAAGCAGAGCAATTTACGGCTTTAGCAATAATTCGGGCGGAAGTAGTTTTGCCGACCCCTCTAATACCTGTTAAAAGATAGCCTCCGGTGAGCCTATCATTTAAAATAGTATAGCTTAAAACTTTGACTAATACCTCTTGCCCCTGAAGCTCGGTAAAATTACTAGGACGATATTTCCTTGCAAAAGGAATATACTGATTAGATGAATTTATATCTGTCACGATTTAAATTTTTGAAAAAAGGAAAGACGAAGAGTAATGCTAGTAATGACCCATTGAATCCCACTCCGGCTGCTTCCTTTCAGACCTGACCGACTAAACAGGCACAATGCCCACTACTAGCATAATTAACATAACCTGTTTATTTTCAAGAAACAATATATTTTTTTTCTATTTCCGATTTTGTTAATCTTTCAGGTGGACCGAATATTTCAGGGTTTTTTAATTTAAACAAATCATCAGAAAATTTTTGTACTTTAGCTATTTTATCAAAAGTAATAGTGACTATATTATTATCTTCAAATATTTTTAATGCTTCAATTTGTTTAGTAGCTTTATTAAAAGTAATTTCGCTACGCTTTTCCGTTAGAGTATGATATATAGTAATTTTAGAAATATTTCCTTCATTAACTACCAATTCAAAAACAAAATCCTTGTCAAAATGCTTATTATCTTCTAATAAAAAATTAAATGTATTTTCGCTTCTATTAATACGGCTTACTTGCTCCATATCATAATCATACATCGATACGAAATTTTTAGTACCTATTATAACTAAAGGGAAAGGAGGATAATAATTACATCTAAAATTATAAGGTTTGTGGATTAGTAATTTTCCTTTAACTATTTTACCGTACGAATCTTCTTGAGTAAAATCTATAGCAACCGATTTTATCGTATGTAGATAAGTTTTTAGCTCCAAAATAGTTGTTTTATCATCTGCTCCAAACGCTACGACTGAATTTATAAAAACACAAATAATAATTAAGAATATTTTTTTCATTTTTATTGTTTTATATTTTAAATTATGTTTAAACTACCTTAGTTATATTGTTAAAACAAATAATATTTATGAAAATCGTTGCTTTAAAAGAAAAAGCCAAGCATGAAACGCGAGTTGCTATAACGCCTGAAGTAGCAGGATTGCTAGTCAAAAAAGGCTATGCGGTTACGGTAGAGAAAGATGTAGGGCTTCATGCCGGTTTTCTTGATGAAGAATATGTTGCTCTAGGTGCTAAAGTATCTTCGGTACCACTCGAAATTATTTCCGATGCCGATATTATATTAAAGGTGCAACCTTCATCCGTTACGGATAAATATAGTGAGCTTGAATTTGCAAAAAAAGGAGCAATTATTGTAGGATTATTATCGCCTTATTTGAATCATGATTATATAAAATCGGCAGCAAAAAAAAACCTTACGACTTTTGCTATGGAATTCGTTCCAAGAATTACTAAAGCTCAAAATATGGACGCTTTATCTTCTCAAAGTAATTTAGTAGGCTATAGAGCGGTAATTGAAGCAAGCTATCATTACACAAAGGCTTTTCCTATGATGATGACTGCAGCAGGTACGATTTCACCGTGCAAAACTTTGGTCCTTGGTATCGGTGTTGCAGGACTCCAAGCTATTGCAACGGCAAAAAGACTCGGTAGCATTGTTGCAGGATATGATGTAAGAGCTGCTACCAAAGAGCAGGTAGAAAGCTTAGGAGCTAAGTTTGTTTCACCGGAGCTACAAGAAGATTTACAGGATAAATCAGGTTATGCTAACGAAAGTTCGGAAGATTACAAAGCTAAACAAGAAGAGTTTTTAGCAAAAATTATTAAAGGATATGATATAGTTATTACTACTGCACAAATTCCGGGAAAAAAAGCACCTCTGCTTGTTACGGAAAAAATGCTAGAATCTATGAAGCATGGTTCAGTGATTGTTGATATAGCGACCTCTACAGGAGGAAATGCGGAAGGTTCAGAACCTGATAAGATCGTTACTAAACACGGTGTTACCATAATAGGTTTATCAAATCTTGCTACTAAAATTGCTACCGATAGCTCAAAACTCTATTCTAAGAATTTGTATAATTTTCTAAACTATGCTCTGCAAGACGGCAAGTTTAATATGGATGATGATTTAGTACGTGATATGTTGATTACCAAAGACGGCAAAGTTGTGAATGAGAAATTAAATATATGAATCAATTACCGATAATGGCTAAACAAGCGGCTGAAATTGCCCATAATACTCAAGAATTATCAGATAAATTAAAAGATTTGGTAATAGATACTAGTTGGCAAACAAACACAAGTACTATAGACCCGCTAGTATTTGCTATAACCATTTTTGTATTAGCTTCTTTTGTTGGATATTATGTAGTGTGGAAAGTAACGCCTGCACTCCATACTCCGCTTATGTCCATTACTAACGCTATTTCAGGTATTATAGTTCTTAGTTCTATGATTGCCGCAAGTAGCTCTGCTTTTGGGTTTTCCGGTTTACTTGGGTATTTTGCAACGCTGCTTGCTTCTATAAATATCTTCGGCGGATTTATAGTAACAAAAAGAATGCTCGAGATGTTTAAGAAAAAATAAATGAATCTGTTGGCTTGACTGTGTATAAATAATATAATAAGCTACTACTCTTCATCTATCCTACTATATAACTTATGCATACAACATATAGAGCAAAAAATTCTCTTATAAACGGCTTTTTGAATTCAATTGCACATTATGGTCTAATATTGTGTTTTCTAATGATTACTTCTTGTACTACAAGATATGAAATTATTCCCCCACCTACTGCAGAAGGTAGAAAATGTGCTAATAAATGTTTATTAGAAAAAGAAAGATGTATGCAAAGTTGTGATATGTATAATACGCAATGTAATTTACTTAATCAACTCTAAATGCTCAAAATAACTATTTAATCTCACAACAAGCTGCCAAAAGCAATAAAGATAACAAATATATGCCGCACTTTAGTAGCCATCAAAATAATCTTTGCAATAATTCTAGTTGTAGTTGCATTGAAAACTATCATATCTGTCACAAGAACTGCGGCGGAGAGGTTATAGTGATAAAATAAGGTATCTTAGCCAATTGCAAAGAGTAGAAGTATCTTCTTCAAACTTCTATTTATAAGAGTTATACAAAAAGGTCTAATGCAGTATTAGCTTTCTTTATGATAATAAGAAAAAGTTAAGCTAAAGTTCTAGTTCTTTATATTCAACGGTAACTACTTCGTATGATTTAGATCCTTTCGGTGTTGTAACTTCTACAAAATCACCTACCGATTTTCCAATCAAAGCTTTTGCTATAGGAGAAGCGATTGAAACTCTTTTTCTAGTTATATCGGCTTCATATTCTCCTACAATAATATATGTTACTTCTTCTTCAGTATCGTCGTCGATTAAAGTAACCGTAGCTCCAAATTTTATGTTATCCCCCGATAATTTACCAATATCAATAATTTCCGCTCTTGCCGTCATATCTTCAAGCTCTTTAATACGTCCTTCTATAAATGCTTGTTTCTCACGTGCCGCTTCATATTCCGCATTCTCGGATAAATCGCCGTGTTCTCGTGCTTCGGCTATATCTTCACTAATTTTTTTACGCTCTACATGTTTTAAATGTTTAAGCTCGTGTTCTAATTTTTCAAAACCTTTAGCGGTGATAGGAAATTTTGTATTCATAATTATATTGTATAGATTTAGTAATTTTAGTATACTATTTTCAATAATATAGATTCCAGCAAGTATATTTGTAATAGTTAAATTTGTCAAATAAGCCTTTTTAATTATTTTTCACATATCTAAAAACATATTAATGATTCTATGGAAATTAAAGATTTTGACTTTGAGAAAAAGCGTAAAATTTTCCACCTATCGGCTATAATATTTCCGCTGCTTTATTTATTTATTCCAAGAACCGCTATTACGTTATTATTATTTATAATAACGGCTATTACATTATATTTAGATGTATCACGTCATAATAATGCAAAAATTAGCGAATTTGTAACTAAATTTTTTTCAAAAGTTATAAGGCCCCTAGAAAATAACGGTTCTTTTGCTCTAAGCGGCATTAGCTTTATGATGCTCGGTTTTTTCTTAACTGCTCTTCTTTTCCCTAAAAATTTAGTGATTTGTTCGTGGTTGATTTTAATTATTTCAGATTGTTTAGCGGCTCTTGTCGGCGTTAAAATAGGAAATAGCTTAGGTAACGGTAAATCTATAGCAGGTTCTGTTACTTTCTTAGCTTCTGCAATTTTTATAAGTATATTAGTGTGTTTCTATTTAGGGTACAATACGAGTTTTATTATTATCATTATGAGTTGTATAGGGGCTACGGCAACTGAATTTTATTCAAAAGATTTAAGAATTAACGATAATTTATCTATACCGCTTTCTTATTGTTTATCTACAGCTATTCTTTCTTACATATTGTAATATAATGAGAGTTGCACCGGAATTTTATGAGTTATTAAGAAACCGTATTAACATATCCGATGTAGTACGGCAAAAAGTAGCTTTAACTAAAAAATCCGGTAACTATGTAGGTTTATGTCCTTTCCATCAAGAAAAGACCCCATCTTTTACAGTTAGTGATAGTAAGAGATTTTTCTATTGTTTTGGTTGTAAAGCAGCCGGTGACGTTATAAAATTTACTTCTAATATTAGCGGTTTATCCTATAATGAGTCTGCTATAAAGCTTGCAACCGATTATGGTATAGAGATACCGAAATTAACTGCGAAACAGAAAGAATTTTATGAAGAATCCGATGAAATTCTAAATATTTTAGAACTCGCCAATAAATTTTTCAGGACACAATTAACGCCTGAAATATTAAATTATCTACACGAAAGGGGGATTACCGAAGAAACAGTAAAAGAGTTTTCAATAGGCTTCGCTCCGAAGAATAATAAATTTGAAAAGTTTTTTCACGATAAAAATATAGATATTATAAAACTCGGCAAAGCCGGCTTAATAGGCAAACGAGAAAATGGCGAAATATATAATTTATTTTCTAACCGTATTACTATTCCAATTAGAAATATTTACAATAAAATTGTAGGCTTTGGCGGTAGGGTACTAGGGGAGGGGCTGCCTAAATACTTGAATTCACCTGAAACTACAGTATTTCAAAAAAGTGAAACTCTATACGGTGAGCATAAAGCGATAAGCAGTAGCTATAAAAAAAATCACTCGATTCTAGTAGAAGGTTATTTTGACGTTATAGCACTACATCAAGCAGGCTTTAGCGAAGCGGTTGCGAGCCTTGGTACTAGCGTTACTGAAAATCATTTACATAAATTATGGCGTGCCGGCGATGAAATTATATTATGTCTTGACGGAGATAATGCAGGTATAAAAGCTAGCATAAGAACTATTAACTTAGCATTACCGCTTATTAATAGTGAAAAGAAAATTTCTTTTATTAGGTTACCAAACGGACTTGATCCCGACGATGCAGTAAATAAAAACGGTGCTGATTTTTTTGCAAAGCTTATAGATAAAAGAATAAGCCTATCAGAAATGATTTGGTATATTGAGTATAGTGGCAAGAGTTTTAAAACTGCGGAAGAAAAAGCTAATTTAGAGAAAAATTTAAAAGATTACTGCAGTAAAATATCGGATAGTAATTTAAAAGCAAGTTATTACAGGTTTTTTAAAGATCAAATATGGCAAAATTTAGTCACAAAGCAGAAGAAAGCTACAACTAAAAACTCAAATTTGGCTCCTATAATTTCAAGTCACGGCTATTCAGAGCTTGAAATGCTAGAACACGCTTTTTGTGCTTTGTTGATTAAATTTCCTATAATACTTGAAGAAAAAGATATTAGAGATTTCATCTTAAATTTAAATTTTAATAATAAATCGCTTGAAGAATTCCGTAATTGGTATTTAAACGAGATTATAGATAATAACGTAGAAGCAAGTGAAATTACTGCAATTGTGGAAAAAACTAGCTTTTTTGATATTTTTTTATTATTATCAAAAACGGATAATTTGTTTTTAGATATCTCATTTAATAAAAATAATATCAGACTGGATTTATTATGGCAGTGGCTACATAAGAAATATTATCTAATAAATTTACAACAAGAATACTCTATTACCATAAACAGTACAGACAATCACGACTTTGAAAAAGTTTTATTATATAAAAAAGAAATTCTGAAGATTGCAAATGAACTTCAAGTTTTAAACGAATCTTTTATTAATCACACGATAACTTAATTATTTCAAACTTCTTTTAAAAGAAAAAAGCATATAGGTATTTAATGAGCAATAGCAATATAGACAATGATCTAGATAAAATAGATAGTTTACTTAAAAAAGCTAAATCTAAAAAGATACCAGTCACTTATGATGATATAAACAAAGCTCTTCCTCTTAATAAAAATCCTTCAATAAGACAATTAGAGGAAGCTATATTAAAATTTTCCGATGCAGGAGTAGATATTTTAGAATCTAACGAAGATGATGAAATTAAGCTTGATATCGGAATGGATGAAGAATTTAAGCTATCTACCAATGTTGATAATGAACCTGAGGATGAGGTAGAAGAAGAAAATATAGGTACTACCGATGATCCCGTAAGATTATATCTTAAGGATATGGGAGGCGTCGATCTTTTAACTCGTGAAAACGAAGTAGAAATAGCAAAAAGGATTGAGGAAGGACGTAAAACAATGACTGCTTCCTTATGCAGAAGCCCTATTGCTATGCGTTGTTTTATAGTATGGTATGAAGATTTAGTTAATGAAAAAATGTTACTACGTGATCTGATAGATTTAGAAGCTAACATGTTACATGACGAAGCACCCGAAAATGATGAAGAACATAGTAGTGAGACTGAAGGAGAAGAGCATGAGGATAATCACTTATCTATGTCTAGAGTAGAAACGCAGATATTACCTAATATCATAGAGCGTATGAAAAAGATTTCTTTTATCTGCGAAGAGCTACTCATTGAAGCTAAAAAATGTTATGAGAAATCTTTTGAGCCGAAAGTTTTACAAAATAGCAAAAAATATAATAATAATTTGGAATTATTGATAAATGAAGTTTCGGAAATACATTTTAATTCTAAAAGAACAAAAGAAATTTTAGGTAAGATGTATGGAATAAATCGTGATTTAATTAATAAAGAAACAGCCTTTTTAAAACTTGCTGAAAAATACGGAGTAACTCGCCAAAATTTCCTAGATGAATATATAGGATCGGTTATCAATGCAGCATGGAAAGAAAAAATGCTGAAAAATAAAAAAGTCGCTTGGAAAGAGTTAATTACTAAAGAATCGGATTATATAGATCAAATGATTGCCGAATTATCGCTTATAGAATCTAATACCGGGCTTTTAGTTAATGATTTTAAAAAACTAGTGAATACTATACAAAAAAGTGAGAGACAAACGCTACAAGCAAAAAAAGATATGATAGAAGCGAATTTACGTTTAGTTATATCTATCGCTAAAAAATACGCTAATAGGGGATTGCAGTTTTTGGATTTAATTCAAGAAGGTAATATAGGACTTATGAAAGCGGTGGATAAATTTGAATATCGCCGTGGCTATAAATTCTCTACCTATGCTACTTGGTGGATTAGACAAGCTATAACAAGAGCTATTGCAGATCAAGCAAGGACTATACGTATTCCTGTGCATATGATTGAAACAATTAATAAGATACTGCGTACTTCAAGACAAATGCTTAATGAACTTGGCTATGAACCGACGGCAACGGAAATTGCTAACCGTCTTTCAATGCCGCTTGATAAAGTGCGTAAAGTCATGAAAATAGCTAAAGAACCTATAAGTCTTGAAAATCCCGTAGGTGATGATAGTGACGGCGGTCAATTAGGCGATTTTATCGAAGATAAGAATGCAGTAGCACCGATTGATGCGGCAATTCAGTCAAACTTACGAGAAGTTACCACTAGAGTACTTGCAACCCTTACGCCACGTGAAGAAAGAGTGCTTAGAATGCGTTTCGGTATAGGTATGAATACTGACCATACATTAGAAGAAGTAGGGCAGCAATTTAAAGTAACTAGGGAACGTATAAGACAAATAGAATCCAAAGCTTTAAGAAAGTTACAACACCCTATTAGATCCAAAAAGCTTAATAGCTTTAGAAGCGGTGGAAAGCGTGGTGAAGGTAATCCATCAGATTTACTAGAAGCATGATATACTTATTTAATTTGCAAAATTGGCTACGTCGTCTTTGTAAGTCCTTGGATGCTCACGTATTTATTATACGCTCCGCTCCTCGGCTTACAGACTCCTTGCTCTTTTCCAAATTAAATTTCGTCTATCTACTTTCATTTATAGCAGTATACTCATTATAATTTACAAAATTGGCTGTGTTGTTGTATGTATATGTTATGTCATTCCCGCGTAGGCGGGAATCCAGCATAAAGCGAGATAAATCGAGCTTTTAATTTCAAAAATTTGCTGTATTTATACTTTTTTTCTGGATTCGTGCCTACGCGGGAATGACATCGAACGGATTTTTCGGTCCACGCGGGCAATGTCTCCTCGCAATGATGGCTTAGGTATCCTTTCCGCAGGAATGACAATAACAATCCCCTTATGTATCGATATAAGATTACCATTGAATATTTAGGCACGAATCTTGCAGGTTGGCAAAGGCAAGCAGGAGTAATATCGGTACAGCAGATATTAGAAGAAGCGATTTATAAATTTTCTGGTGAACAGGTAATATTGTTTGGGTCAGGAAGGACAGATGCCGCTGTTCATGCTATAGGTCAAGTAGCACATTTTGATCTTTCAAAACATTTAGAACCTCACAAAATTATTACGGCTATTAACTATTTTGCAAGACCGTATGCTGTAGGAGTATGGAATTGTGAATTAGCCTCCAATAGTTTTCATGCTAGATTTTCAGCTACCTCCCGTCATTATATATATAGAATTATTAATAGGCCTTATCCATCCGTAATTGATTTAAATAGAGCATGGTGGATTAGTTCACCTTTAGATATTCTAGCTATGCAAAAGGCTGCCGCTTATCTATTAGGCAAACATGATTTTACTTCCTTTAGGGCTAGCTCATGTCAATCAAAATCACCGATTAAAACTTTAACTGAACTTAATATTGTTAAAGAAGACGAAGAAATAAAATTATATCTTTCAGCCCCATCATTTTTGCATCATATGGTGCGTAATATTGTCGGTAGTTTAGTGCTTGTCGGTAAGAATGTTTGGCAGGCAGAACAAATTAAAGATGTTCTAGAAGCCAAAGATAGAAAAGCCGCCGGTCCTACTGCTCCCGCATCCGGACTTTATTTTGTGAAAACAGAGTATTAATAACTGTGAAAAATATCGCAGAATTATATTGATAAACAATACTGTGTCTAAGAGTCTATCAGTAAACAAATTTTAACCGGTAATTTAGTTCTTTTTTGCTGCAAATTATAAGATTTTTTTGAAATATGAATAACTATTCCTACAAAAATCTTATTAATTTTCGCTAAAAAAGCTCCTTAATTACTAATTAAAGTTTATTTACTGATAGCCTCTAATAATAGCAGATCATACTATTTATCTTTTTATTAAAATTTCATTTAAAAATTAATTATTCTTTACAGAAAATAGAATTTATTTTATAATGCACGCCAAATTTATAGGTTATTTATTATGAAAATTCTAAACCTTCCATTGTAAAACATTCTTCTTATATTAACTCTAACGATAATATAGTAATTACTATGTTATAGAAAGACGAAATAAATAAGTTTAGAACAATTAATCCTACTCTTAAAGCAAATACGATAGTTAAAAATCTTCCATATTTACAAAATGTAAATGCTGCAATAGAAACAATACTTTACCTTTTTAAATATTTAGATGAAGAAGCTGAGAGAATTGTAGAAAAGAAAATCGGCGTAATTGAAATGTTTTTTAATAATTATAAATATGACGAATTTAAAGGGCATGAATTATTAAAAAAGTATAACATACAGCAAAAAGGGAATGTATTATTTTATAACCTCAGTTCAAATGTTAAGAACAGTTATACCTTACAAAATAAATTTACTGTAAAATCTCTTGATCCTATAGAAAATATTTTCCTTAAAGTTCAAGCAATGAGTGAGGCGTTTTATTGTAGTATATTAAACAATCATACCGAAGCAGCAGAAACAATATTAAGCGATATATTCACTAGAGCAAATATATCTTTAACATTAATGCTTAATACAAAGAACTATGCAAAACATAAAGAATGTACGGAAACTTTGTTTTATTTGTTGAAGTTTATGAAAACAGATTTTCAGGTTAAATTTACTAAAGAGTTAGTATCTCACATAAAGTATTATTTTGATATAGTAAATCAGCTTTCTGAGATGTTAATAAATAACAATTATTATGATGAAGCATGTAAACTTTTGGAAGAAACGATTAATAATAATTCTACAGGTAATAATTTTAATAAAGAAGATAAAGGTTTTTGCCTTTACCGTTTAGCCCATATTTATGAGATAAACGGTAATGATAAACTAGCAGAGAAATACTATAAATACGCCTTATCTTTTTTGCCGAACAATGAAAATATAATGTTTAGTTTATGGGCTAATTATAAAATGACCGATAGACATGAAGAAGCAGCTAATATAATTCTACAAATGCCTTTAGGCAATGTTAAATATTTATTGGAAATGCTAAATAATTTATATGAGATTAATAAAGAAAAATTAAATCTTATTGATATTAATACGTTGCTTCTGCAATATTTGCCTATGTTAAATTGTTGTAAATATATTGCTAAATATAATAGTTTTTCTGATAAAGAAAGAAGTGTTTATAAAGAAGAATTAAAGCAGGAATTAAAAGAAATTTTTAAATTCTCAAGTGATAAACTTTTGATACTTTCAACTGCACTTTATACTAAACAAGTTGAAGTAGCTCATGATGTTTTAAAAACTATACCTAAAAAAGATATGCAAATATATAAAAATTTTGCAATCTTAAAAAGCTATCTTGATCCTGATTCTATATTGTACGATGAATCTGAATTCAAAGAAGAAGTGATAGTAGAAATTCTTAATACTGCAAGTACTTCTTTTATGGCAGAAGAAAAAACTACAGCTGTTCTTAAGAATATTGAGAAATCTTTAAAATACGATCCTCAAAACGAAGAAACTTTAGAAATCGATATAGCTGCTTCTTTATTAAATAATAATAAAGAAAAAGCAAGAGAATATGCAAATCAATTAACCGAAGAAAAACAGCAAGAAATTTCTGCAAATTACTCTACAGATAACAAGGCAGAAAATATAGAAGAGCTTATTAAAGAATATGATGCAAAAGAAATACATGCTCATTATCAACGGGTAAAACAACAAAAACTTTTTGAAATTAGTCAAAAAATTACTAATAATCAAATTATTAGCAGTTGGAATGTTAATAAACAGATTATTAAAAAAGATGATGCTTATTCTGTAGGTAAATATAAGGGGCTTAATTGTTTTGCAAAAATTGCGAGAGAAGTTGAAAAAAACTAGATAAGAACCTCATTGATTCTTTTACTCGTGCTATAGAAAAAGGTATTACATATTGTAAAACAAGTGTCAATGGAGTTAAATTTTTACAAAATAAAGCAGTAGAAGTTAAAATTGACGGCGAAATGCGTTTATTTACCAACATTTTTTATAAAAATTCTCAAGAAGAACTATTGCTAAATTTTGATCATTACGGCAATCATAATGAGGTGGAAAATTTTGCTAATAACCATAAATTAGTAGAAGCACTTGGGGATTTAACGGTATTATAATATATAGTTGCGTGGATACCTATGTCATTCCTGCGAGGCATTGTTTGCGTGTATACCACCCCGTCATTGAGAGCAGTCGTAGACTGCGTGAATCAATTTCACCTCTGTGTCATCCCGTGGCTTGACCACGGGATCCATAACAAAATAAAAAAAGACTGAATCCTGCGATCAAATCCATAGTACCGGACAATTTTTAAAAAGTCCTAGATGTCATTCCCGCGTAGGCGGGAATCCAGCATAAATCGAGCTTTTAATTTCAAAAATTTGCTGTATTTATACTTTTTTCTGGATTCCCGCCTATGCGGGAATGACATAAAACGAGTCATGCAACAACGCCTACAACTGCTCGCAACCACGTCCTAAACTAGCACACTATGATACTGTTAATAAACCATGTAATTTTTCATGGATGTTAGTTAACTTACCTATATCATTTCCTCCGGCTTGAGTAAGGCTTGCTTGTCCACCTCCGCCGCTGCCTCCCAAGAATAAAGAGAGTTCTTTTGCAATTATACCCGCATTATATTTGTCTGTTATAGCTTTACTCACCGCAACCGTAATAGATAATTTATCGTTATTACCCGTAATATATACTACTATTAAATCTTCTACTTTTTTCGTTAAATTTTCTGCAGCCTGACGCAATACTTTATTGTCTAAATTCTCTATATATCGATAAATTAACTTAACTCCTTTTATATCCTCAGCTTGCTTTTCAATTTGCTCTATACTTAAATCTAAACTAGCTAAATAAGTTTTTTCTAACTCTTTCTCAAGTTCCTTATTACGCTCTAGAATATTGTTTACTTTGGTAATAAGCTCGTTTTTATTAGTCTTTAAACTGCTTTCTATCGATTTAAGTAAACTATCCTTTTCTCTCATTAATTTAATTACGAATTCACCGCAAACTGCTTCAATTCTGCGAACTCCTGCCGCTATAGCACTTTCGCTTGTGATCTTAAAACAACCGATATCACTGGTACGTCTGACATGCGTACCGCCGCATAATTCTAAAGAAGTCTCACCCATCTTAACTACTCTTACCTCAGAGTCGTATTTCTCGCCAAACAGTGCCATAGCTCCTTGTTTGACTGCATCTTCAGTTGTCATTAATGTAGTATCTACTTCATGATTATCTCTAATAATCTCATTTACCTTATCTTCGATTAAAGTGATTTCTTCATTAGTCACAGCTTTAGAATGGCTAATATCAAAACGTAAATAAGTCGGAGCGACTAAAGAACCTTTTTGTGTAACATGTTTACCAAGCACCTCATGTAGTACTGCATGTAATATATGCGTGGCCGAGTGATGAATTCTTAAATTCTGTCTATATTTGATATCTATACTAAAATTAGCATTTTCACCTATTTTAATCTGCCCCTTTTTCAAAATACATTTGTGGACTATAATAGAGCCTAAATATTTTAATGTATCTATTACTTCTATTTCAGAATCTTTTGAAAATATCGTCCCAATATCACCCATTTGACCGCCGGACTCACCGTAAAAAGGTGTTTGGTTGCTGATTAGCAGAAATTGCGTATCTATTTCTTTTATATCATTAACTAAATTATTATCTTTAATTAATGCGATTATTTTACATTCTGCTTCATTAAGAGTATGTCCTAAAAACTCAGTGCTGCCATGCTGCTCTTTAATATCAAACCATAGCTGATCGGTTTTGGACTCACCGGAGCCAAGCCAAGATTTTCTAGCACGTTCTTTTTGCATAAGCATTTGCTGCTCAAATCCTTTATGATCAACGGAAATATCACGATTTTTTAGAATATCTTCGGTTAAATCAAGAGGAAATCCGTAAGTATCATATAGTTTAAACGCTACTTCTCCTGATAATTCATTACCTTTTGTTAGCGTTTCTGTTTCTTCGGTAAGTAGCTTTAATCCACGTTCTAAAGTAGTTTTAAACCTAATTTCCTCTTGTTCTAAGATGCTGCTGATAAAGCTTTCTGCTCTCTTAAGTTCAGGATAAACATTTCCCATTAAATCAACAAGTTTTGGCAATAATTTATACATTAACGGCTCTTTTGACCCAAGCATATGAGCATGCCGCATGGCTCGCCTCATAATACGGCGAAGCACATATCCTCGTCCTTCATTTGAAGGGATAACACCGTCAGCTATTAAAAAGCTACTTGCTCGTAAGTGGTCGGCAATAACTCGGTAAGAAAATTTAGCTTCTCCCTCTATTTTCACTTTTACTATATTTTCGGTAAAATTAATTATTTCCTGAAATAAATCTATGTCATAATTATTGTTAACATGCTGTAATACTGCCGTCATACGCTCAAGGCCCATACCGGTATCGATAGATTTTTGCGGTAACTCTATTCTAGTATCTTTATCGATTTGTTCATATTGCATAAATACCATATTCCAAATCTCGATAAATCTGTCACCGTCTTCGTCCTTAGTGCCAGGTAGCCCACCGTATATTTGTTCTCCGTGGTCATAAAAAATTTCAGAGCAAGGACCGCAAGGACCCGTATCGCCCATAGACCAAAAATTATCATTTGTTTTGATTCTTATCATGCGATCATCCCTAAATCCTGCTATTTTTTTCCAGTAAGAAGCTGCTTCGTCGTCGGTATGATAGACTGTTACATATAGCTTGTCTTTTGGGAGTTCAAATTCTTTAGTCAATAAATTCCAAGCGTAATATATGGCTTGTTCTTTAAAATAGTCACCGAATGAAAAATTACCTAGCATTTCAAAAAATGTATGATGTCTTGCTGTATAACCCACATTCTCAAGGTCGTTATGTTTCCCGCCAGCTCTAAGAGATTTTTGACTAGTTACCGCTTTGTTATAAGGTCTTTTTTCTTGTCCGGTAAAAACATTTTTAAATTGTACCATTCCGGAATTAACAAACATTAAGCTAGGGTCATTGTGTGGAATTAACGAGCTAGCCGGTACATGTGTATGATTATTTGCTTTAAAGTAAGTTATAAATTTACTTCTAACTTCTTCAGTGGTAAATTTAGTCATGGTAAGATATATTATTTAAATATTATGTCATTTTCGCTAGGTGTTGCCCGTGTGGATACCCAAACCGTCATTGCGAGGAGGTCTTGTTGCGTGGATCAATTTCACCTTTGTCATACCGTGGCTTGACCACGGGCTCCAGTTAAAAATACTAAAATATTAGTATTTTTTATTGTTTTTATGGGCCCCGTGGTCAAGCCATGGGGTGACACACAGTAGGTTTTACCGGTCCACGCAACAATGTCTTCTCTCAATGATGGCTCGGGTATCCACGCAGAAATAACGTCCAGTATAGTAAAATACACTGAATTATGATTAAAATAAATTTATTTATGAAAAATATTTTTGATTCGATCAAATTGCGTTTTGTTAATTTTGTTACAAAATTAACAATATTTTCTTTCAAAAGAAAAAAGTTCGTGGTGTTACTAGGTAATAAAGGTGTATTTCTTAGTATTTTTCTTGATAATAAATTATTAGATAAATTATTTATCCCTACTCAGGAACAGATAGACTTAAACCCTTATAAAAACTTTTTTAGTAAATTTCCAAAAAGCGATATTTATTTTTTACTTGACGGTAGTGAATGTAAGGCACGGCACGATCAAATACCTATATTACAGTCAATAGTTAAAATTGATCCTATTGAACAATTTATCGAAGGTTATTTTAATAAAGAAGACATTATAGCACATTGTGTTTACGAAATTACTACTACACCAAGTGAAATTTGGTCGACTTTAATTATGTCGTGTCCATTTGAAACACCTTTAAGTGATATAATTTCATGTATTATAGATAAAAGATCGCTTGATTTAAAAGGAATTTACTTTTTAACGTTAGAGCTAAAAGTTATTATAAATAAAATAGTTCAGAATATAGAAAATGATAAATATAATGATTATTTCCAAATTTGTGTATATGTCTCACAAGCTAGCGGTATAAAATTTATTATCAAACATAAAAATAATATAATAACAATTAGAAATCTTGAGTATCCATTCGGTAAAACAACCGGCTATGTTCAAGGTATTATAGAACAAGAAATTAATGATTACTTTATATTATTTAAAAACTATATAAGTAATCTTGACCAAAGAGCCTGTATAATTCTTATAGTAGATGAAGAATTAAAATCTTTATTAGAATCAACAAATTTTGAAGATCGCCCTGTAATCTTTATACCGGTTGATAATATACTAAACAAGCAAACTCTAGAAAAAGAAAGATTTATAGATACGAATATTAGTAGGATGTTTCTAGAATATAAGAGTTTTCCTGCTTATAATAATAATTTAAAATCAATAAAAAAACTAGTTACTATAAAGGATCTGACATTTAAATTATATAGTGCATTACTTATAATATTAATATTAGTGGTCGGTATTATCAAATATAATACAAAACAGAATTACAAAGACATAAACTCTATTAATGAAAAATATTATGCAACAAATCAAGAATATGATAGTATCAAATATAAATATCCTTATATTAAAAATACTACTAGCCTAGCTGATTTATATGTAATAGAAAAATTACTAGAAGCACCGGTACCGCTACCGTTTGATTTACTTAACAGACTTATAATTACTTTAAATCCGGCTTTTAAATTAGAAGAAATTAAATGGGAATTAACAAATATAGATAATATTTTGTTAGTTTCTAAGAGACAATTAATAATCAAATTAATACTTAAATATCATACTAATAATCTATCGGTAGATGAATCTCTAAAGATGTTAGATGATCATATGCAAAACGTAAAAAATAAATTATCTAATTTGCAGATAGATTATGTTATATATAAGGATAAAATACTTGATATATTCGGTAAGGTAGTAATTCCTTTATCGGTTAATATAGTTGACGATAAGACTTGATTAAACTAAAAACGTCATTGCGAGCGATCTTTGATCACGTGGCAATCTCGTGAAATAATAACAAGTTCCTGAGATTGCTTCGTCGAATTACTATGTAATTCTTCTCGCAATGACGAAAAACCAAAGCCTAATAACCCAAGGTAAAGATAATGTTCGAAAAATATATTATGTATTTAAAGAATCTTATATTCTTTCAATTTATTATATATTTCTTCTTTATTTCCTTAACTATTTGGATAATAAAAAATTTCCAGCAAGAATACAGTAAATCTATTCTTGATAAACAAGTTTCACAAGAAAATCTAACAGAGGAAGTTTTAAAGCTTTATTCTGTCATTAACTCTAAAGAAGAAATATTAGAATCTTACAAAAAATATGTAGATTTAAGCGTTCCAAGTAATGTGAGTTGCTTAAATTATCAAGAACTAATTCCTAAAATAAAAAGCTTAAGCAATAAATATGATTTAGTAGAACCTATAGACGTATCTATAAATTCAGTATTTTTTAAAAATAATGTTCAGGCGATTGAAGGAGGAGAAGGTGAATCGATTCATGTAAATAATTATAGCATAAATATAAAATATGCCTGTGCAGATTTTTTGACTTTTTTAAAAATATTCTCTGAAATTTATTCTTATATGCCTCCTAATACTCTTATATCTTTTGTACGAGTGCGTAATGAAGAAGTGTTAACGCCTAAGAATATATATAAACTTTCAGTGAATCATGCTCCTAATCTTATTTATGCTAAATTGATATTATATATCAGAGAATTAGCCTCAAAATAAATTACTAAAATGAATAATGCAATAGTACTTAATAACATAAATATTAATTTATTTAAAAAAGATATTGTTAATAATTTTGTCAATAATCTTACGAAATCTACTTGCTCTACTATTGCAAATATGCTTGCTATAGATTATACGCTAAGGCTTAATTCTAAACCGGAGGCTGAAAAATATATTAATAAATGTATTTCTAGACTCAAAAATTATTTAGGTATGCGGGTTATTAATGATGATAATTTTTCCGTAGCATTAGAGTTATTTGCAATAATGATTACTTCTGAAGACGAAAATGAGCAAAATAAGAATAATATTTTAGAGCAATTACAAGATATAATAGCAGAAAATCTTGTAGAAGTTTATTTTGGAGATGAAAAAATAAATAGTACCGAAAAAGAAAAAATTAAAAATATATTTAAAACTCTTTTAAAAGAGAAGAATTTTGACAAAATAATAAATTATGCGGAATCTCATAAAAAATTATTTAAGGCTTCTGTAATGTATGCAATGAAGAAATATAATAATATTGATGAAGCAACAATCTATATAAAGAAAGAATTTAATAAAATATTAGAAATGTTTTTAGCATTTACACAAAAAAGTAATATATTTAAACAAGCAACCGGAAAAATCGTCGGTGCTGTTTGTGCTTTATTAGTCGGAGCAATTAGTGTTGCGACTGCGGGAGCGGCTTTTTCTATCATAGTTGTACCGGCATCGATTTTTGCAGTCAGATATGCACCTGAACTTGGTGAAAAAATTGGAGGATTAATTTTAAATAATGATAATGCAATAAAACTAGAACAAAGCAATATAGATAAGTTTATGAAAACATTACAAAATGATAAAGAAAGTCTTCTCTCTCAAGAAAAAGCAAAAAACATCAAACAAAATATTAAAGTTTCTCCTTCTCAAATAAATGCTAAATTAACTAAGAAAGTGGTTAATGAAAAACATAGATAGGGTATCGTAATTGTAAGCGTTGCCCGCACGGCTCATTTATGTCATTCCAGCAACGGTGGGAATCCATTACTTTTTGCTGTCATACCGTGGCTTGACCACGGTATCCAGTTAAAATACTAAAATTATTAGTATTTTTTATTGTTTTTATGGACCCCGTGGTCAAGCCACGGGGTGACACAGTGAGTTTTACTGATTCACGCAAAATGCCACGCGGGAATGATATCGAGTAGATTTCTCGAACCATACAACAACGCCCCGCTTTCACGGTAATGACATAAATGAGCCGTACAATGAAGCTATAAAGCTATTTTTACTTGAGAATATAAAATATTCCCTTTATTATCTTTTTTTAAAATCAATAAAATAACTTAATGAGAAAAGTAGTAATATCTGGCATGATCGGCAATGCTTTAGAATGGTATGATTATGCATTATATGCTCAATTTGCTTATATTATAGGGCAGCATTTTTTTCCGGATTCAGAAATACGAGAGACTTTAACTTTTGCGGTATTTGCTGCAGGCTTTATAGTACGACCGCTCGGCGGTATTATTTTCGGTAATATCGGTGATAGATTCGGCAGACGTACCGCTTTGGTGATGGGTATTATAACTATGGCAATACCGACTGCCGGGATAGGTCTCTTACCAGGCTATAAAACTATAGGTATTGCCGCTCCTATTATTTTAACTGTTATCAGACTCATACAAGGTTTTTCTTTAGGAGGGGAGTTTAGCGGTTGTATTTCGTATATTGTAGAACATGCTTCGTTCGAGCAGCGAGGGCTTGCGGGGAGTAGCTCATTCGTTAGTATGTGCGGCGGTATGCTGCTTGGACTTGCTACAGCAGCCGATTTTTCTTATTTTATGCCCGCCGATATGCTATTTGAATGGGGTTGGAGAATACCTTTTATTGCCGGTTTATTTATTAGCTCTGTAGGTATATATATTAGAAAAAACCTAGCAGAAAGTCATATTTATAAAAAAGCTAAGGAAACAGGGCGTTTAGCACGTTTTCCTTTACGAGAAACATTAACAAAATACCCAAAAGAACTATAATTATCGCACTTGGTCTTTATATTACCGTAACTGCTCCTTTTTATACTTCTACGGTTTTTATCGGTAATTTTATGCAAACGCTTGGTTATACTAGTCAGCAAAGCACAATTGTTAGTAGTATAATATTAATCGTAATGATGATAGTATTTCCTATATCTGCGTATGTTTCGGATAAAGTGGGGCGGCGTCCTGTACTAATATGGGGGATTATCTTGTTAATTTTATCAGTCTATCCTATTTTTCTAGCCTTAGGATCAATGAACTTTACTTTAGCTATAATATCTCAAGTAATATTTGCCGGAATTATCGCTATTTATATGGGACCTATCCCAACGGTTTTAGTAGAGATATTTCCAACTAGCATAAGATTTACCGGTGTTGCACTTTCATACAACCTTGCAGCTGCTATATTTGGCGGTACTGCTCCAATATTAGCAATGATACTAACGAAAGTTACCGGAGACAATTATGCTATTGCATATTATTTAATTGCACTTGCTTTGTTATCTTCTATAATCCTAAAATTCTATAAAGAGACATATAAAAAGAATTTGGTCAGCTAATCATGAGTGAAATTTTTGAAGTACCGGATGGTGAAAATAAGGTTTTACTCCATTGTTGTTGTGCTCCGTGCGTTGGTCCTTTAATGGAGAAAATGATCGATACCGGTATTAAGTTTACGCTTTTTTTCTATAATCCTAATATTCATCCTAAAAAAGAATATGAGCTTCGTAAGAACGAAAATATTAAGTTTGCTGAGAAGCATAATATAGAATTTATCGACGCAGATTATGATCCGCAAAATTGGTTTAGGCGTGCTAAAGGGATGGAGTTTGAGCCTGAGAGAGGTAAACGATGCACAATGTGTTTTGATATGCGTTTCGAGCGTACGGCTTTATATGCTTATGAAAACGGTTTTAAGGTTATAACTAGTTCGCTTGGTATTTCTAGATGGAAAGATATGAACCAAATTAATGAATCAGGGATTAGAGCCGCATCTCATTATGAGGGGATAACATATTGGACTTATAATTGGCGTAAAGACGGTGGTGCTAGTAGGATGTATGAAATCGCCAAAGAAGAGAATTTTTATAAACAAGAATTTTGCGGCTGTGTTTATTCTTTCCGTGATACTAACGATTGGCGGGTAGCTAATAACCGTCCTAAAATCGAGATCGGTAAGGAGTATTATTAAGAACTTTGTGTTATGCTATTTCGTCATTGCGAGCAGCCGTAGGCTGCGTGGCAATCTCGTCAAATATCCTGAGATTGCTTCGTCAATTACTACGTAATTTCCTCGCAATGACGAAAAAATATGAGCTATGCAACAACATTATTTTAAACTAACATTAAAATTATGCAAGATTCAGAACAAGATACTAATAAAAACGATACAAAAACAATTGCATCTACAGAGATAGAGGATAAGAAACCTACAAAACTTAGTTTCATAGAGCATTTACTCAGTATGCCTAAATGTGATGAATTAGATATTCAAAGAGCAAAAGGCAAAGCTAGAGAATTTGAGTTCTAATATATAACTTCTTATGAAAAAACTATCATTTCAGCAAATTATACTGACATTACAAAATTACTGGCAGGATTACGGTTGTGCAATATTGCAGCCTTACGATGCACATGTTGGAGCAGGTACGTTTCACCCTGCAACGGTACTTAGATGTCTTGGCTCAAAACCTTGGTCAGTAGCTTATGTACAGCCATCGAGAAGACCTGGCGATAGCAGATACGGCATGCACCCTAACAGAATGCAACATTACTATCAGTTTCAGGTTATCTTAAAGACATCACCGGATAATATTCAAGATTTATATCTTAAAAGCTTAGAATGTTTAGGCATAGATTTAAAAAAGCATGATATTCGTTTTGTCGAAGATGATTGGGAATCGCCAACCTTAGGTGCTGCAGGGCTTGGCTGGGAAGTATGGTGTAACGGTATGGAAGTATCGCAATTTACTTATATGCAGCAAATCGGCGGTATTGAATGTCGTCCCGTTGCCGGTGAAATCACTTATGGCTTAGAGAGACTTGCGTTATATATTCAAGGTGTCGATGAAGTAAAAGAACTTGATTGGAATGGGCAAATAGGAGAAAAAGCTTTAAAATACGGTGAAGTGGATTTTGAGGCTGAAAGACAATTTTCAAAATATAATTTAGAGCTTGCAAATAGTAAAATGTTACTGCGACATTTCAAAGATAGTGAAGAGGAATGCAAAAGACTAGTTGACGGAGATGTGCCGTTAGCTGCTTATGATGAATGCCTTAAGGCAAGTCATACATTTAATCAACTAAATGCACTTGGGGTAATTAGCGTTACTGAGCGTGCCTCTTATATTTTAAGAGTACGGCACTTAGCTAAAATTTGTTGTATGAAATGGTTGGAGTTAAGCGGTGAGTGAATTATTATTAGAGCTATTTAGTGAAGAAATACCTGCATTCATGCAAAAAAATGCTGAAGAGGGTTATTTAAACATATTCACGAAAATTTTTGAAGAAAACGAAATATTTGCAAAAGTACAAGCGTTTGCAGGACCTCGTAGGATAACATTGTATGCTACCCACTTACCGAAAGTAACTCTACCGAAAGAAACGGAAATTAAAGGACCGAGCATAGATGCTCCGGAAGCTGCAATTAATGGATTTTGTAAAGCTCATAACGTTAGTAAATTAGAGCTTTCTACTAAATTAATTAATAATCAGCTATATTATTTCTTTGTCAAAAAGACAGAAGAAAGAGAGATAAAAGAAATTTTGCCGGAGATTATTATAGAGGCTATTAATAAATATAGCTGGGCAAAATCGATGTTTTGGGGTGATTACAAAATAAAATGGATTAGACCTCTGCGAAATATTTTATGTATATTTGATGGCGAAGTACTACCACTGCAATTTGGGCATTTAACCGCTAATAATATTACATACGGGCATCGTCTTACTGATAATAAAAAATTAGAAGTAACAGATTTTGAGGATTACAAAAATAAGCTTTCAGAAAATCACGTTATTTTAGAAAGAACAAAGAGAGAAGAAATAATTAAAACAGGTTTATTGGAACTGGCAAATTCTCGTAATCTAAACATAAAAGAAGATAATCGTTTAATTGAAGAAGTAGCAGGGCTTAGTGAATTTCCTGTTGTGCTACTTGGAAAAATCCCACAAAAATTCTTAGAGCTACCTAAAGAAGTACTTATTTCTTCGATGCGTACACATCAGAAATATTTCTGTCTATTCGATAAAGAAGGAAATTTCGCACAATATTTTCTCTTTGTCAGTAATGGTAGATTTGCAAATGCCGAACTCGTTATTAAAGGTAATGAAAAAGTACTATCTGCACGTCTTTCGGATGCTTTATATTTTTATAAACAAGATATAGCTAAAACTTTAGAATCAAGATTAGGCAAATTAGAAGCTGTAACGTTTCATGCAAAGCTTGGTAACTTAAGAGAAAAAGTTGAGCGTGTAGCTAAAATTTGTAGTTATACAGCTCTAGACAATACAGATTTAATTACAGCAGCTAAACTTTGCAAAAGCGATCTTGTTTCTGAGATGGTTGGAGAATTTCCTGATTTGCAAGGTATTATGGGCTATTATTATGCAAAGCATGAGGGGCTAGGTGAAGAAGTAGCCGCTGCAATTAGAGACCATTATAAACCGCAAGGACTTAATGATAATACACCGAGCGGGAATGCTGCTTTGCTTGCTTTAGCTGATAAACTAGATAGTTTAGTCGGTTTAATGATAGCGGGTGAAGCTCCGACAGGTTCAGGTGATCCATATGCCTTAAGACGTCAAGCACTTGGTATAATAAGAGTTATTTTGCATAATAATTTACATATAAATATTGAGAAGTTGATAGCTTTTACAATAAAGCTATATTCTTCTTTCCTAGCCTCTAGTAAAGAACTTGAATTACATTTAATAATGGAGTTTCTTGAAGAAAGAGCAAAATTTTACTTTAAAAATGACTATGATATTGCGTTAATTAATGCTGTTCTTGATTTAAGAATGGAAGATGATTTGGTTAGTATAAGTCTAAAACTTAATGCTTTACAAAAATTTTTAGCAGAAGATGCAGGCAAACAATTATTAAATGCTTACAAGCGAGCTAGCAATATAATCGGTGATCAGAAAATTATCGGCTTAGTTGATACAAGTCTCTTTAGTACACAACCTGAAAAAGAATTATTTGAAGTAATCCAAAAAATTTCGCCGCAAATTATAGATAGTATAGCTGATAAAGATTATAAGAAAGCTTTAAATTTACTATTATCGCTATTAGTTCCTACTACTAGCTTTTTTGATAATGTACTCGTTAATGATCCTGATCCAAAAATTGCAGAAAATCGCTTATCGTTATTACATAATATTTGCGAGTTATTTGATAAAGTAGCTAAGTTTTGTCGTCTGTAGGCTCGTTATCCTCGTATGGCATAGATGTGTGAATCACTTCTACCTCTGTCATCCCGTGATTTATTCACGGGATCCAGTTAAAAATATCAATAATTATTGATATTTTTGTTTTCTGGATACCGTGGTCAAGCCACGGGATGACACTGAATTAGTAAAAACCAAAATAACTAAATTAATGTTCAGTAAAGCAGTTCAATTTATAAAATCCGGTAAAGTGGTAGTATTTCCAACCGAAACAGTTTATGGAATCGGAGCGGATGCTACAAATAACGAAGCTTGTTTAAAGATTTTTCAGTTTAAAAATCGCCCTGCTATTAATCCGCTTATTGTGCATGTCTCCTCCATAGAGCAAGCAAAGGAAATAGGAAAGTTTAATGATTTAGCTACAAAAATAGCAGAAAAATTTTGGCCTGGACCATTATCTATAGTTGTCCCTTTAAAAGAGAATGCAAATATTGCTCCTAGTGTAACGGCAGGGCTTAATACAATAGCGATTCGGATACCGTCTTATCCGCTAGCATTAGAACTTATCAGACAATCAGGTGTACCTATAGCCGCCCCAAGTGCCAATCCTTCAAACTATATTAGTCCAACAAATAACGAGCATGTTACAAGACACTTTTCAGATAATGAAGAGATTTTTATCTTAGCTCCTGAAATCTACCAATCTGAATATGGTTTAGAGTCAACGATAATTGATACTACAACGATTAATCCTACTATATTAAGAGAAGGGTTTATAACTGCTGAAATTTTAGAAGAGTTACTTGGGGTAAAAGTTTTTAAAGTAACAAATGACGTACAGCTAAATTCACAAAGCTTCAGACAAGATGAATTTAAGGGCGAGTCTGCACAGCGTACATTAGTACGTGAGCACAGACGAGTCCTGCAAAATTCGCTTGTATCAAGCTTTGTGAATGACGTTGTAAAAGCTCCTGGAATGCTTGCAAAGCACTATTCTCCTAATGTGCCGGTTAGATTAAATGCTACAAATTTAGAGGATAGAGAAATTGGATTAAATTTTGGCGATAGTAATCTTACGGGAAAATTTTCATTAAACCTAAGCCTTAAAGGTGAACTTATAGAAGCTGCTGCAAATCTTTACGCTTATTTAAGAATACTTGATGATTATGCGGCAGTTCATGATGTAAAAGGTATAGCAGTTGCTCCTATACCTCGAGTGAATATAGGAGCTGCAATTAATGATCGCCTGAAACGTGCTGCAAAATTATAAATCTCGGTATTCTATTCGCTTGAGTAGCTTTTTGATGATATTTGGTAATTACATAATTATCATGCGGCTTTAAATAATTATTTTTATTCATAATTTTAAAATTACCGTTCTGCTCTATTAACTCTATTGCTTCATAAAAATAATTTTCGATATCGGAAGCAAATACTAAATTACCGTTATCTTTTAGTTTATCCTGTAAAATCTTAAGCCGTTCTTTATTGAAAATACGTTTCTTTTTTTGTTTATTTTTTATCCATGGATCGGGAAATAAAATATAAATTCCATCCAAACTATTATTTGGTAAATCGTTTAATATAAAATCTAAATTGTTAGGAAATAATAAAAAATTTGTGATATTCTGCTCACTCGCAAGCTTTAAAACATTTGCAACTCCGTTTAAATATACCTCTACCCCAATAAAAAGGGCATTAGGATTCATTTTAGCTTGATTAATGAAATGCTCACCCATACCAAAACCTATTTCTAAAAAGATTTTACGTTTTTCATCAATAAGCTTTTCTTTGGAAAATAAATATTTCGGTAGTTCGTTATCTAATAAATTTTGTTGCAGCCCTGATAAGCTTTTACCGATTCGCCTTGCATATGAACGATTGAGATTAATAGGAGAAAATAATATTACTCTACTGTGACCTTGTAGATCCTTATAAACGCTTTCAATATTATAACCATTACTTAAGAAAATTTGGGTTACCGCTTCTTCTTGTTTAAAGCCTATCTCTAATGCTAGTTTACCGTTTGGTTTTAAGAATTTTTTTGTATTTTCAGCAATTATGCGGTAAGCTTGCAAGCCATCTTCTTCAGCAAATAAAGCAATAAACGGTTCATAATTGATTGTTTCAATTGCCATCTCTGATTTTTCACTGTGTGATATATATGGTGGGTTGCTAACTATAACATCAAATTTTTGCTTTCCTAGATTTTCAAACCAATTACTGTGAATAATCTGAATTCGATCCGTTACGTGATATTTTAGAGCATTATTTCTAGCAACTTCTATAGCATCAAGACTGATATCAGTTGCAATTACATTAGCATCCGGTAACTCACATAATAGACTTATAGCAATACAGCCGCTACCTGTACCGAGTTCGAGGATTTTTGTGTATTCGTCATTGCAAGTTTCTCTTATGTCATCCCCGCGAAAGCGGGGATCCAGTCGCTTTTTTTCTGGATTCCCGCCTATGCGGGAATGACATCGAGACACAACATCTACCAAAACTTCAGTATCGCTTCTTGGAATTAACACATGCCTATTAACGATAAATTCACGTGAGTAAAATTCTTTAACGCCTGTAATATACGCTATGGGTTCATGCTTTAATCTTCTCTCTAACAGTTTTTCAAAAGCTTCTATCTCAACTTCATTTAACTGCTCATCAAGATTAATAAGCAAATACTCAATAGGTTTATTTATAATATGCTGTAGTAGGATTCGTGCTTCTAATTGCGGTAAATTGATGCCTATTTTATTTAATTTATCTGATGCTTTACTCAAGACTTGTTTTATAGAATATTGCACGGAACAGGTCCAACTCCTATAACTTCTAATATTGCTTTATATATTGTTTGCATAATGATAGGACTGCAAGTAGTTAGAGGCCCTAGAATTAAGCGTTTATTATCTATGCTACGTATTTGGTCTATTAAAAGATCTGAATCTCTTTCTAATTTATTATGAGCTTTAATACGAATTCGTAAAGGGAAAGCATCGTCTATTAAATTAGTTGTTAGCGGAATGATTAAAGTAGAAGGATGTTTTGCGTCCAATAATACTTGATCTTGAATAATCAATACAGGTCTTGTTTTACCAAGCTCACTACCAACTCTAGGATTTAAATCGGCAAGCCAAATTTCTCCGAGATTAATTTTTAGGGTCATGTTCTATATTAGAAAATTCAGAATTTATTTTCATGCTTTCTTTTCTTGTACGCATACTAATTGCAAATAATTTTTCTTTCCTTTCTTGCTCATATAGGCTTTTATTCATAGTTTCAATAGATCTTCTAATATACTGACTACGTGAAATATGAAGTTTTTTAGCCCTTTTAGTTACTTCCTCGGCTAAATCATCGGGTAATCTTACAGTAAGTGCAGACATAACTCTTAAGTATTACAATTATAAACACATGATGTAATTATAGTTGTAATACAATTTATGTCAAGTTCTCATTTTCTACCTAGATTTCTCATCTCTAAAATATCTTCTATACTATCCAAAGAAGCTTGTTTCTTAAGTTCAATGAATTTGTGCAATGCATTGGTGGCTATAATCTCCTCCATATCCCTTGGCAACTCACAAGAAAATTCCATAATTTCATTACTAGTCGGATGAGTAAAACTTAAATACCAAGAATGCAGGGCTTGGCGTTTAAAATCAATTAATTTTGCTTTTAGTTCAGGCAGGGAATGAGCAATTTTTCGGTCGTTATTACCATAAGTTTGATCACCGACTACGGAATGCTTTAAATGGCTTAGCTGTACCCTAATTTGATGAGTCCTACCGGTACTAAGTTTGCACTCCACCATACTAATAGTACCCTTGTGAAACAATTCTAGAGTTTTATAATGTGTCACGGCTTCTTTACCGCCATATTTTAATATGGTCATTTTTTGGCGGTCTACTCTACTGCGACCGATATTATTCTTAATGAATCCTTCTAGCGGATTAATTACTCCCCAAACTAACGCTTTATATTTCCGTATTACCTGCCTTTGTTCTATCTGATTTGCAAGTAGCATATGTGCTTTATTATTTTTAGCAACTACCATTAAGCCCGTAGTATCTTTATCCAAACGATGCACTATCCCTGGTCTTTCTGCTGAACCTATATCCGATAGATTCTTCGTATGATAAAGTAATGCATTAACAAGCGTATCGTCATGATGTCCTGCCCCTGGGTGTACCGTCATACCTGTCGCTTTGTTAATTACTATCAAATCATCATCTTCGTAAATTATATCAAGTGCTATATTTGCTGCTGCAATTTTTAGCTCTTCAGGTTCTTTAAAAGAAAATAATATAACATCATTCTCCTTGACCAAAACATCAGGATCAGAAATAATTACATCATTAACTAGTACTTGCGAATTCTTAATAGCTTTTTGGATTTGGTTTCTAGAAACAGGGTAATTCAGAAAACTTGATACAAGCGAATTTTGCAGGTCTCTCCTGTGCTCACGTATTAATATACACTCCGCAGGCTCGCCTTGAAATTCATCTTGTCTGAAATTTTCTGAATTACCCTGTACATTCTTAAAAAGATGTAATAAAGCTTTATCGAGTCTTATATTATTTAGTTCGTTTGGTACATTATATGTTAACATATTTTATTTTAAGATAATGAATAATATGCTTAAATGGTTAAGTGCAATCGGTGTTGAATATTACTGCTCTGAACACCTGCCGAAATTAAAGGTATGTAATAATACTGAACTAACTGAAAAGCCACAAGTAAAACTTATGTCTACAAAAGAAACTGCATTCAATATGAATGATAAAGTTCATGATAATATAACTCTAGCAAGAGCTCTTGCCGATAAAGCTAATAATATCGAAGAACTAAAAGAATCTCTACTAAATTTTAATGGTTGTGAACTTAAGAAATTTGCTACTAATACGGTTTTCGGTGATGGTAATTTGGAAGCTAAAATTATGTTAATAGGCGAAGCTCCCGGAAGTACTGAGGATTTGAAAGGAATACCTTTTTGCGGCGAAAGCGGCAATTTACTTGATAATATGCTGCACGCTATCGGAATTTCACGGAAAAATAACGCTTATATTACTAATACGGTATTTTGGCGTCCTCCCGCTAATAGACAGCCAACACTCGAAGAAGTCGATATTTGTAGACCGTTTGTCGAGAAACATATTGCTCTTATTAACCCGAAGCTAATTATTCTAGTCGGTAGCACGGCTGCAACTAGCTTACTTGGAAAAAATTCGGGTATTACTAAAATTAGACAAGAATATTATTTTTATACCAATAAATATCTATCTGCTCCTATCCAAACTACGGCAATTTTCCATCCTGCTTATTTATTACGCCAACCTATGCAAAAACGCACCTCTTGGTATGATTTACTAAAGATTAAGGAGTATTTGGTGAATACAGGTTTGCTCGTTAGCTAAAAAAATTTAAGCTTAAATCTTCTTGAAATAACATATAATGTTATGCTAATATCAATTATTGCTATTCTAAAGGTAATATTATGAATGTTTCTTTAACTCCTGAACTTGAAAAATATGTAAATAGACAGGTAGAAAGCGGCTTTTACCATTCTTCAAGTGAAGTTATAAGAGCAGCATTACGTTTAATGGTCAAATCTGAAAATATTTCTCAAAATGCTCAGTTTGAAAATTATAAAACATGGCTTAATCACGAAATACAGATTGGTTTAGACCAAGCTGCTGAAGGTAAATTAATTCCAGGAGAAAAAGCGTTACAAGATATTCGTGATTTTTTTAAAGAGCAGTTAAAATCCAATGTCTAATTATAATTTTTCATTAATAGACTTCTTGCATAACCTCCTTCTAAAGGTAATTTGTACGTCAATCCGGTACTCGCATCCTCACGTATATTTATATACGCTGTGGTGCTGCGTTCTGTGTTTCCTTCAAATTCCTCTTTATAAGATAGGTTATGCAAGAAGTCTAATCTTGTAAGCTGAGCAAGATATCAAAGAAAATTTTTAAATCCTCATAAATAATAATTAATTTCTAATTTTCTGAAATTAAGGTTATATTGATATATAACAACAAAGGGTATATCCATATGACCAATGAAAATAATAATGATTCAGAATTTGCCGAATTAAAAATCAGAGGAAAAATATTTAAATTACCTATACTTAAAGCAAGTATTGGTGAGGATGTAATCGATATAAGCAGGGTATCTTCGGAAGCCGATTGTTTTACTTATGACCCGGGCTTTATGTCTACTGCTTCTTGTCAGTCTACTATCACTTATATAGACGGTGATAAAGGAATTTTGCGACATCGAGGATATGACATTAAAGATTTAGCCGAGAAAAGTGATTTTTTAGAAGTGGCATATTTGCTAATCTATGGAGAATTACCAAGCATCGAGCAGTATAATAATTTCACTAAACAGGTTGCTCATCATTCATTAGTGAATGAAAGATTACACTATTTATTTCAAACCTTTTGTAGTTCTTCTCATCCTATGGCTATTATGCTTGCGGCTGTTGGTTCTCTTTCGGCATTTTATCCTGATTTACTGAATTTTAAAGAAGCAGACTACGAACTTACCGCTATTAGAATGATTGCTAAGATACCAACTATCGCCGCAATGTCTTATAAATATTCTATAGGACAACCGTTTATTTATCCTGATAATTCGTTAGATTTTACTGAAAATTTTCTGCATATGATGTTTGCAACGCCTTGTACAAAATATAAAGTAAATCCAATAATAAAAAATGCTCTTAATAAAATATTTATTTTGCATGCTGACCATGAGCAGAACGTTTCTACTTCAACAGTCCGAATTGTCGGCTCATCCGGGGCTAACCCTTTTGCTTGCGTAAGTACAGGGATTGCCTCACTTTGGGGACCTGCTCACGGCGGGGCTAATGAAGCGGTAATAAATATGCTTAAAGAAATCGGTAGTTCTGAGAATATTCCTAAATATATAGCTAAAGCTAAGGATAAAAATGATCCGTTTAGGTTGATGGGCTTTGGTCATCGTGTCTATAAAAACTATGACCCGCGTGCCGCAGTACTTAAAGAAACCTGCAAAGAAGTATTAAAGGAACTCGGACAGCTAGAAAACAACCCACTCTTGCAAATAGCAATAGAACTTGAAGCTATCGCTCTTAAAGATGAATATTTTATTGAGAGAAAATTATATCCAAATGTTGATTTTTATTCAGGTATTATCTATAAAGCTATGGGTATACCATCGCAAATGTTCACGGTACTTTTTGCAATAGCAAGAACAGTAGGCTGGATGGCACAATGGAAAGAAATGCACGAAGACCCTGAACAAAAAATCAGCAGACCTAGACAGCTTTACACCGGTTATGTACATAGAGAGTATAAGGGTATCGGGGAGAGGTAAAACCCGCTGTGTCATACCGTGGCTTGTACCTGCGGTATCTAGAAAAGCAGTTCAAGGCGTACATTTTTTGGTATTTTTTTGGATACCGTGGTCAAGCCACGGTATGACACAGAGGTATATAATGAATTTTATTGATGAAGTTAAAATATATATAAAAGGTGGGAACGGCGGCAATGGCTGTGTTAGTTTCCATCGTGAGAAATTTATTGATAGAGGCGGACCGGATGGCGGTGACGGTGGACGTGGTGGCAGTGTTATTTTTAGGAGCAATCATCATCTTAATACGCTAGTAAATTATCGATATAAACAGCATTTTACCGCAGAAAACGGTGAAAACGGTAAAGGTTCAAATAGAAGCGGTAAATCAGGAAGATCGTTAGTTCTTGATGTTCCCCTCGGTACTCAAATCTTTTCCGAGGACGGCAATATATTATTGCATGACTTCACTGAGGATGACCAAAGCTTTGAAATAATTAAAGGAGGAAGCGGCGGTCTTGGTAACAGTCATTTCAAAACGTCGGTTAATCAAGCTCCAAGAAAGCGTACGGAAGGGGAAATTGCTGAAGAAATGTGGATTCATTTAAGCTTAAAACTCCTCTCTGATGTTGGGCTTGTGGGGTTGCCGAATGCTGGTAAATCTACTTTTTTATCGGTTGTAACGGCAGCTAAGCCTAAAATTGCCGATTATCCCTTTACTACTTTAGTGCCGAATCTTGGAGTGGTGTATGTTGATGACGAAGAGTTTGTTATAGCCGATATTCCCGGCTTAATTGAGGGGGCTCATCAAGGTCACGGTCTTGGCGATAAATTCTTAAAGCATATAGAAAGATGTAATGTATTAATACATTTAATAGACGGCTCTAGTAATGATGTAATGGCAGATTATAATACAGTACGTCTTGAGCTTGAGTCATATTCCGATTATCTAAAAAATAAAATCGAAATCATATGTCTTAATAAATGTGATGTTCTTACCGATGAGGAAATACAAGAAAAAATAAATGAGTTGCAGAAAGCTACTAATAAAGAAGTTTTTCCTATCTCTACCTACACTAATCTAGGGGTAAATAAAATAGTTAAACTAGCTTTAAAGACTATAAAAAATCAGGAGTAATATATTGCCGGAGCTAAGAAAGACGGGCATTGCCTGCGTGAATACCGATGTCATTCCTGCGAAAGCAGGAATCCAAAAAAAAGTATAAATACAGCAAATTTTTAAAATTAAAAGCGGAGGTTATCTCGCTTTATGCTGGATTCCCGCTTTCGCAGGAAGGCGTTGTTGCGTGGATCAATTTTACCTCTGTCCATCCCGTGGCTTGACCACGGGATCCAATTAAAAATACTAAAATTATTAGTATTTTTTATTATTTTTATGGACCCTGTGGTCAAGCCACGGGGTGACACAGTTGGTTTTGCCGGTCCACACAAGTGCTACGAACTGCTCGCAATGACAATTAATAAAGCTTAAATCAAAGTAATACGTTGCTCTTCTGCCTCTAGATATTCTCTAGCTCTTCCTTAGTATATTTCTTTTCTTTAAGCTTTATTTCGTTATTAAATATATATTGTACAGCTTTATCTTCTAAGGCAGGACCTTTAAGTCCTTCAATTGCTCTAGGATTATTTTTATAAAAATCAAATATCATATTTTCCTGCCCAGGAAAATTACGTGCTTGTTGTATAATAACTTTCCTTAAATCATCAGGCTCTAATTGCAAATTTTTAGATTTTGCGTATTCAGCAAGTAATAAGCCTATTCGCACACGGCGTAGGGCTAATTTATTATAATATTCTGTTATTTCTTTAGGGGATTTATCTTTTAATAATGATTCATCTTGGTCATTTTTATCGGTTTCGGACTTTAGAATATCTTTTTCTTGCTCTAATAAAGATTCCGGTACGTCAAAATCTAACAATTTTTCTAAATTATCAAATAAGTTCATTTTCATTATAGTATTAATAGCTTCTTCCGATTCGTTTTCTATTTGTTTAGCAAAATGTGTACGCAATTCTTCAAGGCTATTACTTTGGAATTTTTTAGCAAACTCCTCATCAATAACGGTAGGTTCTGCAGTATGTACTGCTTTAATTTGTACTGCAAAACGAGCATATTTACCTGCTAAATCTTTAGCATGGTAATTTTCAGGAAAAGTAACATTAACATCTACTTCGCTACCTGTTTTAGAACCTATTAATTGTCTCTCAAAACCTGGAATAAGTGCATTACTACCTATTACTACCTTAAAATCATTTAATTTACCGCCTTCAAAAGCTTCATCCTTGATGTATCCGATTGCATCAATAGTAACCTGATCTCCGTCTTTTATTTTTGCTTTACTTTCTTTAGTATAGCTTTTTGTTAATGCAGCAAGTTTTTCTAGTTGTTCTTCAACATCTTTAGAGTTTACTTCTAATTTTGGACGATCTAGTGAGATTTTCTTTAAATCCGGAATAGTAATCTTAGGTAATAGCTCTATTTTTACGGTAAATTCTAAAGCTTTATCGGGTTCGTTTTGCAATTCTTCAATTTTGGGTCTACCGATTATATTTAGATTATGTTCTTTAATAACGTGATTTACCGAATGGTTAATTCTTCTTTCTATTATATCATTCCTGACGGAAGTACCGTATTTTTTCTTAACAATTGAAACCGGTACTTTACCGGCTCTAAAACCTGCTATTTTAACTTTTTTGGTTAAATTAAGTAATTCTTTTTGAATATCGTCATCTATCTCACTTAAAGGAGTAGAGATTCTTGCATGAAAATCCAATCCTTCGTTTTTTAATACGGTAATTCCCATTTTAATAATCCATTAATTCTGTACATAGTTTGCTAATCAAAATAAACTAATGAGCCGAAATATGCAATAGTTTTTATAAAATTCCATTAGGATTAGGTATTGTTAACTGTGTCATAGTAAATCACTAACTATTTAGACTTATTAGACTTAGCATTTAACAGCAATTGAACAATTTTTGTAGCAGTAAACCCTTGCTCTTCAAGGGCTTTAATAACTTCTGATATATCAAATATCGGATTGACATTATTAATATAACAATATCTAGTTCGAGTCCTCTTTTTTATTATCTTAATGTCCGGTTCTGTTTCTGATATATTATGTAATAACCTATTTAATTCGTGTCCGTAAATCTTTATGATAGCTTTTTTTTCTGCTTCTTTATTCTTAGTGCTAAGTAATCGTTTGTCGTTGCTTGTTTGTACTTTTTGTTCTATTTCTTTAGGATAATTATCAATAATCCATTCGGCTATTTGAGAATTACTAAATTCCTTGCCTGGGTGAGCTTTAAGGAACTCAATAATTGCAGTTTTACGATCAAATTTTTTATAATATACCTCATTATAATTAACCGTTCTATCAGTATTATTAACATAACAATATTTAGTCAAATGCCCTTTTTTTATCATCTTAATGTTCGGTTCTATTTTTGGTATGGTTGTACGTAATAGTGTTTTTATTTCCTTTTTATACAAAAGTATAGCTATTTCTTTTGTATTACTCATCTTGTTAACGCTCATTAATAGCTTATCGTTACTTGCTTGCACTTTTCGTGTTGCTGCTTGAGAATATGCTCCAACTATCCATACGGCTATTTTAGAAGCAGTAAACTCTTTTCCGGCATTATCCTTAAGAAACTTAATAATTATGGACTTAAGATCAAATTCTTCATGAATCGTAAATTCATAATTAATTACCTTATCAACATAACAATATTTAGGTTTAGGACCTGCAGTTATTTTAATTCCTGGTTCTGCTTTCTGTAAAGACGTACGAAAGCCTAAAGTAAACTCATTACTATATAACCCTATAATAAACTGCTTTCTCTTTGCCTTATTAGTAATCTTAAGTAGCTTTTTATTTCTGCTCATTTTCTCTTTTTGTTCAGCCTCTTTAGGATATGTGTTAACTAGCCATGTTGCTATTTCAATAGCCGTAAACTCTTTCCCTGGATTAGATTTGAGAAATTTAATAATTGCAATTTTGCGGTTAAAAAAAGACATATTCGGTAATTATATTAAGTTAAAATTCATTTCACTTTAATTTTTTAGACATTTTTAAATAAAGATTGATATTGTCATGAGCTAAGAGACTAGACGTAGTCAATATTTTTAGTACTAACTTGTTTTCTTTTTTGTTATTACTCGTTTGTTCTTTATCTGAGTTAGCTTTAAAAATTTAATTGAATATCATACAAGATAATAAATTATAAATTCTCCAAAGTAAACAAGCAATTATATAGAAATAAAAGAATTAATATTATAGTGGTATAAAAATACAACTGTTTTTTAAATTATATAGAAATGAGGCATTTAGGGGGTAAATTTTATTTTTTAAAAAGAATTTAAAGGGTTATATCTTAGAGGCTATCTGTAAATAAATTTTAACCGATAATAGACCTCTTCGGAAACTCGCTTATAGGGAAGAATTTGAAGGAGACACGAAGCACAGAACTGCAGCGTACACAAACGTACGTGAGGATTCAAGCATCGGATTGACGTACAAATTACCCCTAGAAGTAGAGTTTCCGAAGAGGTCTAATGTAAAACAACTAAAAATACTAATATTTTAGTATTTTTAACTGGATACCGTGGTTAAGCCACGGGATGACAGAGGTGAAATTGATCCACGCAACAAGGCCACGCGGGAATGACATAAAACGAACCATGCAACAAAGTTACAAATTCCTCACAATGGCGTTAAGCAATAAGATTCAAGCGTACTTCTTCGTTTAGTTCTTTTGTAGAAGATAATTCTATGTCAAGTTCGGCAAATATATGCACTAAGGCTATAGATAAATCATTGATTATTTTATCGGTATGGGCAGGGGTTGGGATGATTCGGAGGCGTTCCGTACCTCTCGGTACGGTTGGAAAATTGATATGTTGAACGTAAATACCGTATTTATTAAGGAGCATATTTGAGGCACTAGCTGCTTTAATCGGATCACCGATAATTATCGGCACTATATGACTTTCATTTTTCAAATAAGGTATATTAAAATTTTCAAAAGAATTTTTAAGTTTTGTAACTACTTCTTGATGTTTTATTCGTTCTTCATTCGATTCTTTAAGGTGTCTAATACTATGCGTTGCAGCGGTAGAAATTACCGGCGGTAATGAAGTAGTGAAAATAAATCCTGGAGCGGTTAGCCTTATAGCATCGACTAAATTATGGTTGCTAGTGATATAACCGCCGATAGTGCCGTATGCTTTGGCAAGTGTACCTTGAATAATATCGATTTGATCGCTACAATTAAGAAGCTCGGCAATACCGCCTCCATGTTTACCGTATAAACCGACCGTATGAACTTCATCGATAAAGGTTAAAGCATTATATTTTTTGGCTAAGTTGATTATATCTTTGATGGGTGAGAAGAAACCGTCCATAGAGTAAGCCGATTCAAAAACAATAATTTTCGGTCTATTAATATCGACTGATTGTAAAAGCTCTTCTAAATGCTTAACGTCTAAATGTCTATATATATATTTCTCGGCTCTTGAACTTGTAATTCCTGCAATTATTGAAGCATGATTTAGCTCATCGGAGAAAAATACTATATCTGGCATGATTTTAGCAAGACTTGCAAGCGTTGTATCATTTGCAACAAAACCGGATGTAAAAACTAAAGCTGCTTGCTTTTTGTGTAAATCTGCAAGTTCTTTCTCAAGCTCAAGAATGGCAATATTATTACCGCCGATATTGCGAGTTCCGCCTGATCCAACACCGTATTTTAGCAAGGCATCTATAGAAGCTTGCATTACTTTTGCATGTTTACTCATACCCAAATAGTCATTAATGCACCACATAACTATTTGTTTATTAGCGTGTTCTGCAAAAGGAAAATTATCGGCTTGTCTTTTTAAGGCTTTAAATTCTCGATATCTTCCTTCGCTCTTAATTTTGTCTATATGTTTGCTAAATATAGTATCGTAATAAGACATTAGAACTATTATTTGTTTGAAGTTTTTTATGTGAATTGTATACCCGTCATTGCGAGCAGTCGTAGTACTTGCGTGGCAATCTCGTCAAATATCCTGAGATTGCTTCGTCGAATTACTATGTAATTCTCCTTGCAATGACGATATCTCAGCAACCATTCTACATTAAAATTTAAAAAGTTTAAAGTTATAATATAGCTTTTTGTACAATATCGTTTAATCTCTTTGAAAATGCACCGGTATCAGCAACCGGTTCGCCCTCTAAAATACAGGCTTGATCAAATATTAGATTAACCAATTCTTCATTATTTTTATTATTTGCTTTTAAGTCGTTAAAGATTTTCTCTATGATTTTATTTTTAGGATTTAGCTCTAAATTTTTGGCAGATGCAGCAGCTATTTGTTTCTGCTCAATCAAAAACCTCTCCATGCGAATATCCATAGCAGCTTCGCTAACGGCAAGACAAGCAGGGCTTGAGGTTAGTTTTTTAGAGATCTTAACTTCTTTTACTAACTCCCCAAGCGTCTCTTTAAAATAATCGGTTAGCAATTTATATTCGTCATCGGATTTTTTACTATCTGCATTTTCCTCCTCAGATTGTGAAGTAGTTTGCTCTACATCGATATCGCTTCTTGTTGCTGATTTAATAGCATGTCCTTTATATTCGCTATTAACATTTACCCAAAAATCATCCACTGTATCGGTAAAAAGTAATACATCGATATTTTTACTAAGTAGTCCTTCGATTTGTGGGCTTGAAAGTAATTTATCGGGATTATCCCCGCTTAAATAATATATAGTATTCTGCCCCTCTTTAAATCCTGCTATATATTCGTCAAGGCTAATCATTTTATTATGCAAGGCACTTCTGAATATGCATACCTCTAATAATTTTTCATGGTTGGTAGTAGCCTCACATAAACCCTCTTTTAAAGCACCACCGAAATTAGCCCAAAACTTATTATATTCTTCAGGTGATTCCTCTTTCTTTTTTCTAAGCTCTGAAAGCACTCTTTTTGTAATAGCATTCTTGATTTTCTCAAGTACACTATTATGTTGCAATGACTCACGGCTAATATTCAGCGGTAAGTCTTCTGAATCAACCACACCTCGTAAAAACCTTAAATATGAAGGAATTAAATCTATATTCTCATCGGAAATAAATACTCTTTTTATATATAATTTTACACGCCTTTTGCGATCAGGATGGAATAAATCGAATGTTTTGCTCGATGGAATGAAAAGCAAGTTAGTAAATTCTATAGCTCCTTCGTTTTTATTATGCATAGTTATCCAAGGGTCATCAACGGCATAAGATAGGCTTTTGTAGAATTCTTTATATTGTTCTTTCGTAATTTCTGATTTCGGTCTTGTCCATAATGCAGAAGCTGAATTAAGCTGGATTTCATTATTACCGGCTTCATCAAAGAAATATATCGGTACTGCTATATGATCGGAATAGCTTTTAACGATGTGTTTTAATCTAAAATGATCAAGGAATGTATCTTCTTCCTTTTTGATATGTAAAACGATTTCCGTGCCTCTTGTGAATTCTTTGTCCAAATCTGAAACAATGTACTCGCCAAGCCCGTCCGATTCCCAAACATGGACTTTATCTTCCCCGGCTTTTCTTGAAGTTACAGTCACTTTATCAGCTACCATAAAGCTTGAATAAAATCCAACACCAAACTGACCGATTAGCATATTATCTTTTTTAGAATCACCAGAAAGGCTTTTAAGAAAATTTGCCGTACCTGATCTTGCAATAGTACCGAGATTTTCAATCAAATCCTCTTTATTCATACCGATACCGTTATCACGGATAATAATCTGTCCTTTATCTTTATCAACTTTAACCGTAATTTTGAAGTTGCTATCGCCTGATGTTAATTCACTATTACTTTGAGATAAATAACGTAATTTATCGCAAGCATCCGAAGCATTGGAAATTAACTCTCTCATAAAAATTTCTTTATTACTATAAAGAGAGTGAATCATTAAATTTAAAATCTTGCCAACCTCGGCATCAAATTTCTTTTTTTCTTGTGTCATATTAAACCAATTTATAAATTCTTGTTTTTAGCTTTGTTACTAGGTCAGTTTTTTCGTCATTGCGAGAAAAAATTGAAAATTTTGACGAAGCAATCTCGTGCTATAGTCCTGAGATTGCCACGTCGCTTTGCTCCTCGCAATGACGATTTTGGCATCTTGTAACAAAACTTTATTTATTTAATATAGGAATTAATAATCAAATTTAAATAGTCTTCATCAATATTTTTTATCAATATCGTTTTTAAGCTATTAGTATGACCTTTAATAATTTCTATATCCTTGCGTGATAATTTCCATTCTTTTGCTAGATAATTTATGATTTCTTCATTAGCTTTACCTTGCTCCGGTGTTGCTTTTATAGATAATTTTAGATATGGGATATTATTGATGATTACAAAATCGCTAATTAGATTCTGTTTAGAATTAGGCTTTACTTTAAGATTAAGTAAAACCTGATGTGAAGAAAAATTGTAATTATAGAATTTATTCATTATGTTATTTATCACATTTATTTATGATAATAAAAGAATACTTGAAAAAACTATTAAAACTGATATAAAGTTTACCGTAAATGTTTAGCACCCTTAGCTCAGCTGGATAGAGCAACAGATTTCTAATCTGTGGGTCAGAGGTTCGAATCCTTTAGGGTGCGCCATTCTTCATTTTTCGGTATTTCTACAAAAATATCAAACCGCAGATGCAGCATAAAATCAAGCTTTTTGCCGTTTAATGAAAGGTTCGATAAAACTAATTTTTATTAATTGTCTTTCACCAAATCTCTAAACTAAGCAGCTTTTCTCTTTCTTCTAAAATTTAATTAACCAGCAAGCCGTCTTAATCTCGTTTATTTTCAACTGCGGCGGCGGAAAATTCCAAGCATCAACATTTAATCCTCTAAATACCCATAAATCCCTTAAATTAATCTCAACTCGTCTATTCATACTTCTAATTAAATTTCTATTGCATTCCTAAAACTCCCTACTATGATTCTATCTATAGCTCATTTTTAACAAAATATTAAAATTTATAGAATTTAATAAGGAGTAGATTATGCTTAAATGGTGGTTTCAAACTAAATATGATAGGCTAATAGAAGCAATATGTGTAGGAAACGAAGCAGAAGCACAGAAGTTAATTGCCCGAATGGATACAAACGTAATAATGATGGGGATACAACTTTAAGCTTGGCTGTTTTGTATCGTTTAGAAAAAGTTTGTGTGTTGCTTATTGATAAAATATCCGAGCAGGCTATTAATCACGTTAATAATGACAGCGAAACAGCTTTAATTTGGGCTGCAAGTAAAGGCTTAGACAAAGTATGTGAAATGCTTATTAATAAAATGTCCGAGCAGATTATTAATCATATTGATGATAATGGCAACACAGCTTTAACTTTGGCTACTGGTAAAGGATTCGATAAAGTTTGCGAATTGCTTATACCTAGAATGTCCGAGCAGGTTAATTAATCATATTGATGATAATGGTAACACAGCTTTAATTTTGGCTGTTAGCAAAGGCTTAGACAAAGTATGTGAAATGCTGATTCTTAAAATGACCGAGCAGGCTATTAATCATATTGATAATAACGGCAACACAGCTTTAATTTTGGCTGCTACTAGTAAAAGATTCGACAAAGTATGTGAAATGCTAATACCTAAAATGTCGGAGCATGCTATTAATCATAGTGATAAAGACAACGATACAGCTTTAACTTTGGCTGCTTATAAAGGATTCGACAAAGTATGTGAAATGCTAATACCTAAAATGTTGGAGCATGCTATTAATCATAGTGATAATAACGGCAACACAGCTTTAACTTTGGCTACTAGCAAAGGATTAGAAAAAGCTTGCGAAATGCTAATACCTAAAATGTCCGAGCAGGTTACTAATAATGGTGAAACGGCTTTAAATATAGCTAAGAATAAAGGCGTAAAATATATATATGACTTATTACATAAAATAGATGGTTTTCAAAAGTTGGCTGATGGAATAAACGATAAAGTAGCTACTAATATTGTAATAAATGCTAAAGATAAAGCTATAATAAAAGACACTATAGAAGAGATAATACATAAAGCTAAAGGACTTAATAATACAACCGATATAGACAAAATAACTGCTAGTATGCAAGGGCTTATAGTTGATAAATCTACAAAATTAAAAATTATGACTATAGAAAACCAGCTTAACGAAATAATTGACAACCAAAATATAAACGATGATATTAGCATGTTAGGTGGTGATAATACTTTTGTACCCGCTGCCGGTTAATAATAAAATGCAAAAATATTTATCAATTAAGCAGATATCACTGGAGAAGGGGTGAAAGATTTCGTTGGATAATTTCCACTTTCTTTCTCCAATTTTTCAAAATGAAATATACCAAATCCAAATCCAATACTTGTTGGAATCATAATAATTAATACTCCCCAGTTTCCAAAGACTTCTATTAAATGAGGAAAACCAAAAGAGCTAATAACATACATACAAGCAGCTGATAAAGCATATGTAAATGTTACGGAAGTAAATCGTTTAAAGATTAGAAAATGTCTAAAACAATTTGGTACAGCCGGCATAACATTAAGGGCAAAAGCCATGATAAGTGATTGAATAATGAATATTTAATTTGGATTAGAAGCCTTATTTAATAAATATGGACATAGTAATATTGTAATAGTAAAAATACCTAATAACGCTTTTAGAATTTTTAAAGGATATATCTTATAACTTAATGCTGCTACTATTATTATACTTATAAGTTCTATTATAGATAATTTGAAATTTTGTTTTATAACTTGTTCGGGAGTACAGTCAAATTTGGTTACAAGAATATCGCCGCAATAAATATATGCAAAATAAAAACATACAGGCCATGCACAATCCATTATAAATAGAGCTATTGCTGTCTTTTTATTAATTTTTTCTTTCCAAATAGGATTATTTTCTAATACTTTTATATTCCTATTAGCTTTTTCAAAAGTTTTAAGTAATTTAAGCTTTGCATTAGCAAATTCAGGAGTTTCTCGTAATGCGGTTCTTGCTAATGTTCCTACAACGGCAACAATTGCACCGATACCAAATGCATAACGCCAATTAAAGCCATAAGAAGTAACAATAGTAGCAACCCCTAAAGCTGCGAAAGTTCCTACAGTAGCGAAAACCGTAGCTAAGGCTACAGTAGGATATTGTATTGGAGGTTTAGTAAACTCGGTTAAATAAACTTCTGTTCCTATTACCTCTTCCATTGAGGACATACCTTGAACAATTCTACATAATATTATTATAATAGAAGCTGTTATACCAATTTCATTGTAAGTAGGAAGTAATGCTATTACTATGCACGAAGTAGCCATCATCATAGTTGTTATAACTACTGTAGTTTTTCGCCCATATGTATCGCCTAAATATCCGAAAACGAGAGCTCCGAGCGGTCTAAAGATAAAAGTAGCACATAAAGCTGCTATAGAGTAAAGCGAAGTAGCATAAGCATCAGCTTTTGGGAAAAAAAGCTCATTAAGAAGTACGGACATATGGACATAAAGCATAAGATCAAAATATTCTAATAAGGTTCCTACAGATAACAACCCTACGGCTTGCTTCTGTTCTTTTGTCAAACTTCTTTGTTCTTTTTCGTAGCCTAGCATAATCCTTGTATAAAAAATTAAATTGTAAAAAGAATTATACTGTTTTGTATAAAAGTCAATAAAGGATTTTGTCTTAAAGGTTATAAAGAGCTTTTTTAGAGAAAATTGATAAGATTTTTGAAAGCATTTAAATTCTTTGGTCAAATTTTATTAAAAAGTAAGTCATGGCTTCCCTCTAGTGGCTCTGTATCTCCGCTTATTGCCTTTCAGTAACGTATGCTTAATCCAATCCTGATATATTTTACAAAAATCATCAACTATTGAAATTGAACATCTAGTTCTTTAAAGCTCTATTTATATAAGGTTTAATAACATTCCTCTATTCCTTTCTAACTTCAACTCTCCCATCATACCCGTTAATCAAAGATTATTAATATTTTATTAAAATATTAATAATCTTATTTACATAGAAGAATTTTTTCTATATAATGCTAATTCTAAAAAATAAATTAATTTTTAATTATCAGGTAAACTTTATGACACACGAAAACAAAATACCGGAATATGATGTAATAATCGGTAATTTTTATAAAATAGCTAAATATTCTCCTCACAATTTTGAATTTAACAATTTAACCGATTATTTAAATGCTCAAAAAGATGTAAATGATCCATCGATATCTAACGAAGAGAAAGCCAAATTAGATCTTTCAATAAAAAAACATGAATTTTTTAGAGATAGCTTTGTTAAAATATTCACAACAAAGGCCGAAAAAATAATCAAAAATAATACAACGCAGCATGAAAAGTTTTATACTGCGTATGAGGAGGCATATAGAGACGTTAACGGTATAGCCGGTCATCCCGAAAGTAGTATATTAAAAGCAATTCGTACAGGTGATCTTGAGCTAATTACGGATTATTGGAATGTAGGTATTTTTGAGAAAATCATAGAGAAAATGAACAATTTTTTAGAAGTTGCATCTTATAAAAAACAAGACGAAATAGTTAAATTTTTAATTGAAAAAGGCGTAGGTGTAAATATAGATTCTTCTTTATCGAATGCTATCTTGGCCGATTCTAAATCAACGGCAGAAATTCTTTTAAAAAAAGGTGCTAACCCAAATTTTGTAGATGAGAAAGGCATGCCACTTTTATCTTCTGCTATATGCAAAGAAAACTCGCTAACGGAACTTCTGCTGAAATACGGTGCTAATCTGGATGGAGTAGAGGGACAGAAGCCGCCTTTACACAATTGTATCTACAAAAATGATATACCGCAAATGAAACTTTTTCTGAAATACGGTGCTAACCCAAATGCAAAGTCAAAAGCAGAAAAGACCTCACTAGACATAGCAATAGAACGGGAAAATATAGATGCAATAAAGATACTGTTACGGCATGGGGTTAGTCCTGAAGTGAATGACGATTTTTTAATGCCGGGTAGTGATATATGTGCTCTTTTAAAGCTTGAATCGGCTTTTCGTACCAATGATATTAGCTTCAACACAATTAATTCTCATCCTATTGTTAAGATGGGGATAGAAGTTTTTGATAAAAATGACCCTTTTTTGAGCAATAAACTAATCACCGGTAGTCAGATCGAGAAGTTTGTTAAATGGAAAGCGGAAACATTATTAAGGACTGAAACTTTAAATGAATATACAACAAATTTATCCTATATGAAAAACTTAATTTCACTTTATGAATTTTGTAAAACCGACTCTAATCTTTTAAAAAGTCCTATAGTAAAACAACTAGGAGAAGGAATTAGTAAATATTTAGTCGGTAAAGATATAGAAGCTATAAAACAGCCGATACTTACTTTAAAAAATATGATAGTTTCTAAAATATCCGACTTCATAAAGGACGAGGAGTATAAAGACGATATTAGTATTTTAGAAGATGGGTTGAAAGCATGCACAATTCCGTTAAGCGGAGTACATTACGAGACGGTAGAAGGTTAATCTCGTTGCGAAAGCATATCGGTAATTTCTGAGTGACCTTTCATATATCGGATGCTTCACGAAATAAAAGAAAGCTTATATATCCCCAATAGACACTATTGGGGATATATATTAATAATATTTCTTAATGCTTAATTACAAGTTAGAGGAATATCTAATATATTAGACCAAACTTTATCCCAACCTTTTGCATGAGAAATATTAGGAAAAGTTTTCTTTTTTACACATAGTGAGTTACTTGTTTTTACGTAAAGTTCTGCTATGAAAGGCGGGACTCTTTTGTCATTTATGCCGGAGAGATGTAATTGAGGGATATTATTAACTTGCTTTGCATAATTTATCGGGTTTAACGATTTAACTAAGTAACCACGATAATTATGATATTTATCGAATTTTTTAGTATCTAAATTACCGGCAATTGTTATAATATCTTTAACATTACTATTTTGAACGGCAATTAATATTGTAAGCCCGCCGCCACCGGAGAAGCCGACTAAGCTAAATTTTTGTCCGTTATTGATAATATTTATGACATTGTTAATTGAATCTACGACTTCCTGCCCCATTCTTTTATCTAACCAATAATCGCTAACGCATTTTGGATTCATTTCTAAAGGAGTATATTGACAAGGTCGTGCTATATAAACAACATTCGGTCTTTTATCCATTGTAGCAAGCTTTAAGAGCATCGGATTAACAGGGGTAGGGTTGTCAGAGTTAACGCCGCCATCTGCAAGATGCCCATCTCCCTCAATATAGAATACGAAAGGTAGGTTATGGTTGGTAATACGCTGATAAGTCGTAAGAGTAAAATCATCACCGTTTACTAGCCTCATCTGAAAGTTATTTTGAGTTGCTATATCTTGTGAATGCTTTACCCTACTAGCTACATCATGAGTGGTAGAACACCCTGAAAGAAATATTGATTTAAGGAATATTATACAAAGAAGTTTTTTCATAATATTTACAGGCAATATTTGGTAGAAGTTACTTGCATGTCTTTAATGTTATTCCTGCGTGGACACCAAATCGTCATTGCGAGCGACTGAAGGCGTTGTTGCATGGATATCGATGTCATTCCTGCGAAAGCAGGAGTCCAGTAAAACCGACAAAAAACTAAATAATTAAAACGGTATTTCGTCGTCTAAGTCGCTATGGTCAAAGGAATGATTTTTAGCTTCAGGATGTTTATATTCGCTATGCCCTGAATCTTGAGTATGATTATTAGAGTTTTTACTATCTAATAATATTAATTGTGAATTAAAATTTTGTAACACAACTTCCGTAGTATATTTTTCTTGACCTGAATTATCATTCCACTTACGGGTTTGCAATGAACCTTCAATATATAATTTACTACCTTTTGTGACATAGCGTTCTACAACAGATACTAACCCTTCGCTAAATATCACTACTCTATGCCATTCAGTTCGTTCTTTTCGTTCGCTGGTAATGCGATCTTTCCAAGTTTCGGTTGTTGCTAAGGAAAGATTAATGATTTTTTTCCCTTCGCCCGTAGTTCTAATTTCCGGATCACGCCCTACATTACCTATTAATATTACTTTATTTAAACTACCTGCCATAGATTACTACCTATTTTAAAATATTATTATTGCAATAATAAAATAAAAGAGCCTATAATACTACAGGTTTTTTAAAAAATATCTCAAAAATTTTGTAGTGAAGTGATTATGAACCAAGAATATATTAAGGTACGCGGTGCTAAAGAGCATAATCTAAAAAATATAAATGTTGATATTCCAAGGAATAAATTTGTTGTTATCACCGGTCTTAGTGGTTCAGGCAAGTCTTCTTTAGCTTTTGATACTATTTATGCAGAAGGTCAAAGGCGATATGTTGAAAGCTTATCTTCATATGCAAGGCAATTCTTGCATTTACAAAATAAACCGAATGTGGAGTCTATTTCCGGATTATCGCCTGCTATTGCAATTGACCAAAAAACTACTTCTAAAAATCCTCGTTCTACAGTTGGAACTATAACGGAAATTTACGATTACCTTAGGTTATTATATGCAACGGTTGGTATTCCTTACTCTCCGGCAACCGGTCTTCCGATACATAGCCAAACGGTTTCTGAGATGGTAGATATAATTAATGAACTACCTAAAGGCACGAAAGTATATTTACTTGCTCCTATTGTTAGAGGACATAAGGGGGAGTTCAAACGTGAAATTATGAATCTGAAAAAGCAAGGCTTTCAGAAATTAATAGTTAACGGTGAAGTTTGTGAAATTGATGATTTACCAAAACTTGATAAAAATAAGAAGCATAATATAGAAGTCATCGTTGATAGAATAGTTCTAGACGAAAATTTAGGTAATAGGCTTGCAGATAGCTTAGAGAGTTCGTTAAATCTTGCCGAAGGTATTACTTATTTAGAAATTGTAGAATTACCGCCGGCAGTTAAGACCGAATTTGAAAAAAGTCAGCGTATTACTTTTTCCGAAAAATATTCTTGTCCGGTATCCGGTTTTCAGCTTACTGAAATAGAGCCTCGAATTTTTTCTTTTAATAGCCCTTTTGGAGCATGTCCTAAATGTGAGGGAATAGGTAAGGAGTTTTTCTTTGATAGAGAATTAATTGTTCTAGATCAAAGAATTTCTATTAAAGATGGTGCAATAGTGCCTTGGGGTAGCACATCTTCTAAATTTATCCTAGAGACATTAAAGGCTCTTGCCGATCATTATAAATTTTCTATTGAAGTACCTTTTGTAAGTTTATCACAAAATGTTAAGGATATTTTATTTGAAGGTTCAGGAGAAGAGGCAATAAAATTTGAATTTCACGACGGTTCTAAAACGCAAATAATAAAACAACCTTTTGCCGGTATAATACCAAGTTTGCAGGAAAAGGACCGTACTATAGAATCGGTTTTAATTAAAGAAGAACTAGCTAAATTTAAGTCAGAACATAAATGTACTGCCTGCTCAGGGTTTAGATTAAAAGACGAAGCATTATGCGTTAAAATAGCGAATTTTCATATAGGCGAAGTAGCAGGTATGAGTATTGCAGCATTGCAAAAATGGTTTAGTCACTTAGAAGAAAAATTAAATAAAAAGCAATTATTTATTGCTGAGCGTATACTCAAAGAAATTACTGAGAGATTAAAATTTCTTATGAATGTCGGGCTTGATTATCTAACGTTATTACGAGAAGCAGGTACTTTATCGGGAGGAGAAAGTCAGCGTATTCGTCTTGCATCTCAAATAGGATCAGGGCTTAGCGGCGTTTTATACGTACTTGATGAGCCGTCTATAGGTCTTCATCAACGAGATAATACAAGATTAATCGAAACCCTAAAAAGGCTTAGAGATCTAGGTAATACCGTTTTGGTAGTCGAGCATGACGAAGAAACAATGTATGAAGCAGACCATATTATCGATATAGGACCGGGAGCCGGTATTCACGGCGGTCGTGTTATTGCAGAAGGCAATGCAGAAGAAATAAAGAATTTTGAAGAAAGTATTACAGGTAGGTATCTAAGCGGTCGTCAAACAATCAAAGTGCCGTCTGAAACAAGAGTAGGGCATGATAATAGGTCAATTGAATTACTTGGGGCGGTTTCTAACAATTTAGATAATGTTGATATCAAAATTCCACTTGGTACTTTTACTGCTATAACGGGAGTATCGGGAAGCGGTAAATCAAGCTTGATGATTCATACTCTATATAAAGCGGCTCTAAAGCATTTAGAGCCGACTAGTAAAGTATTTCCTGGAAAATATAGAGAATTAAAAGGACTTGAATATATTGATAAAATTATCGATATTAATCAATCCCCGATAGGTAGAACTCCTCGTTCAAACCCTGCGACTTATACAGGTGCCTTTACCCATATTAGGGATTGGTTTGTGGAATTACCTGAATCAAAAGCTAGAGGGTATAAAGTAGGCAGATTTTCGTTTAACGTTAAAGGCGGTAGATGTGAAGCATGCCAAGGTGACGGGCTAATTAAAATAGAGATGCATTTTCTCCCTAACGTATATGTAAAATGTGATATTTGTAATGGTCACAGATATAATAGAGAAACACTTGAAATAAAATATAAAGGCAAATCTATTGCCGATATTTTGATGATGACGGTAGAAGATGCAATGCAATTTTTTGAGAAAATCCCGTTAATCTATGAAAAACTAATTACCTTAAATGAAGTGGGTCTAGGCTATATTAAAATCGGTCAGTCTGCTACTACTCTTTCAGGCGGTGAAGCACAACGTGTTAAACTTGCTAAAGAATTATCAAGACGTTCAACCGGTAAAACGCTTTATATACTTGACGAACCGACTACGGGGCTACATATTGACGATATTAATAAATTGCTGAAAGTTTTGCATAAACTCGTTGATATGGGTAATACCGTTTTAGTTATCGAGCATAATTTAGATGTTATAAAAACGGCAGATTATATTATTGATGTCGGTCCTGAGGGCGGTGACAAAGGCGGTAAGATAGTTGTATGCGGTACTCCTGCCGATATCGCTGCTTGTGCGGAAAGCCATACCGGCAGATATTTAAAGCAATATTTGGAATGATCTATCATATTAATTTGCTGTGGGTCTGTTAACAAAATAATTTAAATTGATATTTTATTAACAGCCCTATATTCTTTCTTTTTCTAAATTATTTGTTGAAAATAGTTATCACGTAGAAAAGTTAGTTAATTCTGGTCTTAAGATGCAAGAATTACTTGGTATGGAAAGAGAACAGCAAGAATCTTTCATTAAGAATGGTTTGGGAGAGTAGGAAGTTTAATTGATTTTGGTCTTAAGATACAAGAATTACTTAGTATGGAAACGGATCAGTAGAAATTATTTGTTGAGAATGGTTTTCAGGTAGAAAAGTTAATTAATTCTGGTTTTAAGATGAAAGAATTACTTGATATGGAAGGAGAACAGCAGAAATTATTTGTTGAGAATGGACATGAGATAGAAAAGTTAGTTAATTCTGGTCTTAAGATACAAGAATTACTTGGTATGGGAAGAGAACAGCAGAAATTATTTGTTGAAAAAGGTTTTCATGTAGAAAATTTAATTAATTCCGGTCTTAAGATGCAAGAATTACTTGTTATGGAAAGAGAACAACAAGAATTTTTTATTGAAAATGTTTATCAGGTAGAAGGTTTAGTTGATTCCGGTCTTGATATATCTAATAGACAAGAATCAAATATTACAAATGACAATGATTTAATTTGGTTTGATAATACGGACTATAATTTATCAGAAGTAGATCTAATGAGTCTAGATTGAGCGTGGAATAAAATTTAAGTACATTAGACTACCCATACGATAGGTGATCTAATGCCTATGGTTGTGGTGGTGGGTATAGAAGCCTAGAGAAGAAAGTGCATTTGAAAATTCAGAGTTAGGAGTTATTTCGTTTGGTATTCCGCTACAACATATATGACCGTTTAAGCATATCACTTGTTCGGAGTTTTTTATTACGGTAAATAAATCGTGAGAGATCATAAAGACCGTAATATTTAGCTTTTTACGAATCAGATTAATAAGCTGATAAAATTCCTGCTGGCTTGTTACGTCTAAAGATTGCAGCGGTTCATCTAAAATAATTAAGTCGGGGTTATTAACTATTGAACATGCAAGAACTACCTTTTGAAACTGTCCTCCTGAGAGTTTAGAAATTTCTTGATCTTTTATATGTTCCAAATCAATAAATGAGTTAATCTCTTTAATATTGTTATTAAAATTACTTGGTGCTAACAAATCTAAAAATTTTTTTACTGTAATAGGTAGATCAGGGTTTAATCCGAACTTCTGCGGTACATATCCGATTTTTAATTTGGAATCAATTATAATCTCGCCCCTTGTCGGTTTTTCAAGCCCAAGCATTAACCGTACTATGGTAGTTTTACCTGCACCGTTAGGTCCGATTAAAGTAGTGATATTGTTTTTTTTGACGGTAAAGCTAACATTATTTATCGGCAATTTATTACCGAATTTTTTAGATACGTTACGAAACTCGATTATAGGTTTTTGCAAGATAATATTTTGTGTTTAAAGTTTTATTTCTAGCTAAAAGCGTGGTTGTTGCATGGTTCGTTTTATGTCATTCCTGCGAAAGCAGGAATCCATCATAAAGCGAGATAAATCGAGCTTTTAATTTCAAAAATTTGTTGTATTTATACTTTTTTGGATTCCTGCTTTCGCAGGAATGACATCAAGCCGTTTCGCGAGCCGTGCAACAACGCCTATGATCGCTCGCAATGACGGTTTAATGTGGGTAAGCCATGACATTATGTAGAATAAATGCCGATTAATTCAGTTTCAGCTAGTAAATGTTTTTGCAAAGCTAATACTAAATCTTGCTTGCTAGCGTTTTCATCAAGCTCAAGATAATCATTTAGAGCATATAGTTTGAAAAAATAACGATGAGGTTTACCGGCAGGTGGACAAGGACCTCCGTATTTCTTTTCTTTCCAGCTATTATCTAAAATTTTAATATTGCTATCTATTTGTCCTTCTGAAAGCTCAGTAATAGAAGCAGGAATATTATATATTATCCAATGATCCCATATACCGTGCGGTGGTGCTATTTCTATTGGTGCATCAGGGTCATCCATGATAAGCACAAAAGATTTAGTATCTATAGGAGCATCACTCCACTCTAAATGCGGAGAAACATTCTGTCCTTTACAAGTAAATTTATCAGGAATACGCTCATTATGCTTAAACGCCGTACTTGTTATTATGAAAGTCATAGGTTGCTCCTTTTATTATAACGTCATTGCAAGTAGGTATTGCCATGCGGATATTGAAGGTCGTCATTGCGAGGAAATTGCATAGCAATTGACGAAGCAATCCAGTAAAAAATTCTGATTTTTAGAATTTTTTTATTATTTTTCTGGATTGCCACGCTCCTTATCAGTCGCTCGCAATGACGATTTGGTATCCATGCAGGCAATGCCTACTCGCAATGACGTTTGGTCTATCAATTCACAACTTGCCATTGTCCGTCAGGTTGGCGGCATGCGTTACCGTATGCTTTTTGTTGTTTTCCGCCTATTACAACTGTTTGAGTGTACTCACGGCAATATTGACCAGTACTATTTCTATAAGTTTTATTAGGTGTTACGTAACCGTAATTGCCGTTATCCGGATTACGCCATTCTACGTTACTACCGCTAGGAGCTGCTTCTAAAGCTCTTTGTGAAGTGAGTTCAGCAAGTCTTCTATCCTGCTCATCCATACCTGCACCTATTTGTCCGCCAAGAACTGCTCCAAGTAATGCACCTACACCTACTCCGACAAGCTGTCCTTTGCCCTTACCGAATTGAGAACCAAGTAATGCACCGCCGGCACCGCCAAGAAGTGTTCCTGTACCTTGTTTATTCATACCACCTGGACCGTTACAGGCTTGTAACATAGAAGCTGCAAGAGCTATAATCATAATTTTAGATAATAGTTTCATATAAATTCTCTCTTATTAAATATATAATTTAATAAGTATATGGTTTTTAGAATTTTGTAAAGTTAAAACTAGATTCTGTAAACAAAATTTAAATTATTTGTATTTTAAAATATTATTTTTAATTTTGTTCACGGAACCTAATTATAATTGAATTTTATATTTTCTTTGTTAAACTACAAAAAATAAATTGGAAAGATTCGTTATGGATACTAATAGCCGTAATCGGTTAATAAAATCGGCATCTTATTTATCGGTTACTACGGCATTAATTATTTTAAGTATAAAATTATACGCTTGGGTTGTTACCGATTCGCAATCAATTCTTGTTTCTTTAATTGATTCAATGCTTGATATAACTTCTTCCTTTATTAATCTAATAGCTTTAAGATTTGCCCTGCAACCGCCCGATCATCATCACAGGTTCGGGCATGAAAAAATGCAGGATTTAACAATTTTTTCTCAATCGATATTTTTCTTTGCTTCAGCTTTTTTTGTAGGCTTTTCTTCGGTTAAATCTTTATTTGAAAAAACAAAACCGGAGAATATCAGTGACGGTACTACGGTAATGTATGTATGTATATTCTTAACAATTATTTTAGTACTTTATCAAACTTATGTAATTAAAAAAACAGGATTGGAGATAGTAAAAGCCGATAAGCTTCATTATTTCACAGACTTATTAACTAATGTTATAGTAATTATCTCTATAAATTTAAGTGATTATTTTTGGTTTGTTGACCCATTATTTGGTGTAGTTATTTCGTTATATATATTTCACTTTTCTTATTCTTTATTTAAAAGGGCATTTAAAAATTTAGTTGATCATGAATTACCTGAACAAGATAGACAAAAAATTATCTCGATAGTTAATAACCATTTAGGCGTAAAAGGTATGCACGAAATGAAAACTAGATATGCCGCTCAAAAAGCTTTTATTCAGTGTCATTTGGAAATGGACGGCAATATGTCGCTTTATAATGCTCATAAAATTAGCGATGAGATTGCTTTTGAAATATTACAGGAATTTCCGGAGGCTGAAATAATTATCCACCAAGATCCTTTTGGAATCGAAGAACACGTAAATTACCGTGAATATATTGTTAGATAAAAAAACGGATTTTAATAATTTTTTCATGGAGCAAGCTTTAAAACAAGCACGGCTCGCTTTTGATAAAAATGAAGTTCCGGTTGGAGCGGTGATTGTAGATAGGTTAAATCAAAAAATCATTATTAGTAGTCATAATAATACCGAAGAAAAAAACAATGCTCTTTGTCATGCTGAAATTATTGCTATTAATGAAGCATGTAATCTTATATCTTCTAAAAATTTAAATGATTATGATATTTACGTTACTTTAGAACCTTGTGCCATGTGTGCAGCGGCTATAGCTCATAGCAGGTTAAAACGTTTATTTTACGGGGGTTCTGATTCCAAGCACGGAGCAGTCGAAAGTAATTTACGATATTTTAACAGTAGTGCTTGTTTTCATAGACCGGAAATATATAGCGGAATTCTTGCGGAAGATTCGAGGCTATTAATGAAAGAGTTTTTTAAGAGGATACGATAATCATGGTAGAACTGTTGATATCGGAGTCGTCATTGCGAGCAGCCGTAGGCTGCGTGGCAATCTCATGAAATAATAACAAACTCCTGAGATTGCTTCGTCGAATTACTATGTAATTCTTCTCGCAATGACGATTAGGCATCTATGCAGGTAATGCTGAGTTAGGAATGACATTGGGAATAAAAAAATATGCTAAAACTATTAACCCCCTATTATTTTAATAAATTATCAAAGGTTATTATAATACCTATATCTACTTTTGTCATGATGATTATAGGTCTTTATTTAGCTCTAATAGTTTCACCGGTAGATTATCAACAAGGCGAGTTTGTACGCATTATGTATGTTCATGTTCCTGCTTCTTGGATGGCCCTTGGTATTTATATTTTCATGGCAGCATGCAGCTTTAGTTATTTAGTATGGAAAACTACTATTAGCTATTTGCTAGCTGTAGCTTCTAGTTACGTTGGGGCTACTTTTACTTTGATTAGCTTAGTAACAGGTTCTTTATGGGGAAAACCTATATGGGGAACATGGTGGGTTTGGGATGCAAGACTTACCTCTATGCTCATATTATTTTTATTATATCTAAGCTATATTATCATAGTAAATAGTGCGGATAATATAAGAAAGGCACAAAATCCTGCTTCTATTATTGCTCTTATCGGGCTGATTAACATACCGATAGTAAAATTCTCGGTAAATATTTGGTATAGTTTGCATCAGCCTGCTAGTGTTTTAAGGCTAGGGAGTCCAACTATTCACTCTTCAATGCTAAAGCCTTTAATTATCATGTTTATCAGTTTTATATTATATTTTCTATTAGTATTATTTTTAAGAACTTCTATATTAATCGACAAAATCAAAAACAGATAACAAAATGACCTATGTTATAACTGATGAATGCGTAAAATGTAAATATACCGATTGCGTTGACGTATGCCCTGTAGATTGTTTCTACGAGGGTGAATTTATGCTAGTTATCAATCCTGATGAATGTATAGATTGCGGCGTATGTGTTCCTGATTGTCCTATAGATGCTATCAAACCCGAATCACCGGAGTTAATAGAATGGGTAGAACGTGCAAAAGATTTTATAGAAAATAAAGGATGGAAAAATATTACCAAAAAAAAACCTGCCTTGCCTGATGCCGATAAATTTAAAGATGAGAAAAATAAGTTTAATAAATATATAAATAATATGAATTAAATACATGTGTTTATTTTGTCACAAAACTTTATAAAAGCTTTATTATATGAATCTAATTACCGATTAAATATAGAACTAAAAAATATAATATGTTATATATGCCATTAAAGATAATGTTTAATTATTTAATTTGAGGTGCTAACCATGAAAAAGTTACTTTTAATAGCTGCTACAAGTGCAACAATTTTATCTTCTAGCGTATCATTTGCTGAGGGCATGGATAATGAATGGTATTTAAGAATAGATGCCGGTGCAGCAATGTTTAATAAAGAAAAAGATAAGGCAACTGGTGTTAAATTAAAATCTAATACGACTGTTCCGGTTGATTTAGGTATCGGTTATTATATTTCCGAAAATTTTAGAGCCGATTTAACTTTAGGTACTATAATAGGTAGAAAGTTAAAGAAATCTGGAACTGCAACTAATGCACCTTTTACCGGTACTAACATTTCAGCAAGCCATAAACCTACTATTACACGTTTACTTATTAACGGTTATGTAGATTTAACTAATTTTGATATGTTTGATGTTTTTGCCGGTGCAGGTGTTGGTCCTGCATTAGTTAAAGAGAAAATTACATATAATGGTATAACAGGTCTTTCATCTAACACTAAAAACAGAACTAATATCTCTTACAAGCTAACTTTAGGTACTTCTGCACAAATCGCCGACGGTGTTAAAGCAGAACTAGCTTATAGCTGGATAGATGATGGTAGAACAAAAAGTAAGAATGTAATTTACCAAGGAACAAGTGTACCAACCGGTGGCATGCGTTATCAAAGCCATAACTTAACAGCCGGTATAAGATTTGATATATAATTAACAAGAATATATTAATAGTTTTAGGTAATAGCCCAATGTCATACCGTAGCCCCACCACGGTATCTAGAAATACAAAATAAAGACTGGACTCCGTGGTCAAGCCACGGAGTGACATTAAGCGACAACTCAGAAATGTCACTTAAAACTATTTTTTATCGAATTTAGGTAAAAATTATTATCTAATATCGTTTTTACTAACAACTAATAAAATTTAAAGGAAAAATTTAACAATATGAAAAAATTACTTTTAATAGCAGCTGCAAGCACAGCACTTTTAACTTCCGGTCTTTCATTCGCTGATTGTGATATGAATTCTTCCGTAGATTCATCTACTAATTCATCGATGTCATCATCTATGGAAAATCAATGGTATTTAAAACTTAATGCCGGTGGCGTAATTTTTAACAAAACAAAGCCTAAAGGTACAGATTTTAAATTAAAATCTAACACAGGTTTTACTGGTAATATCGGAGTAGGTTATTATATCATGGATAATTTAAGAACCGATTTAACAATTGGAACAGTAACAAATGTTCATTTGAAAAAATCAATAACTGAAAAAAATAGCTCAGGAGGTAGTTTAACTCAGTCAGTAAAACATAAGCCTACTATTGTAAGTGCATTACTTAACGGTTATGTAGATTTTGTTGATTTAAGTATGTTTAAAGTTTTTGCTGGTGCTGGTGTTGGGCTTGCAATGGTAAAAGAGAAAATTACAGGAAAAGATGTTGTTACAACTGCTAGTGGTAGAACTACAACTCTTAATGATCCTAGCCTAACTACTAAAAATAAAACAAATTTTGCTTATCAATTATCTTTAGGTACTTCATTTGAAGTAGCACAAGGCGTGAAAGCAGAACTCGTTTATGCTTGGACAGATTACGGTAAAACAAAAAACACCACTAAAGATGGAGTTCAATATAAATTTGGTGGAACCCGTTATAAAGGTAATAACTTAATGGCAGGATTAAGATTTGATATGTAATTAACTCTCAAATCTTTTTATAATCGATTAACACGAAAAAGGAGTCTTTAATTAAAGACTCCTTTTTTTTGTTTGTGTACCTGCCTGTATGGATTCTCAATCGTCATTGCGAGCGACTGAAGGTCTTGTTGCATGGCTCGAAAAATGCACTCGGTGTCATACCGTGGCTTGTCCACGGTATCCAGAAATACTAAAATTATTAGTATTTTTTATTGTTTTTATGGACCTAGTTAGCAAGCCACGGGGTGACATTAAGGATTACTGGATTCCCGCTTTTAGCTAGGAATGACATAGAATAAAAATTGTCCGGTACTATACCCGTCATTGCGAGAAGACATTTATGCCGACGAAGCAATCTCATGAAATTTAAAAGAGATTGCCACGTCGCTTCGCTCCTCGCAATGACGATTTGATACCCATACTAAAGAGTCATCTTATCTTAGGTTTTTGCTTATAAAACGTTACGTTCATTTGATGTATTGCCTCAAAGCCTAAATAAATTTTAATACGTTCTAAAATAATATCTCGATAATAAGGTAATTCTGCTGCCGTAGCATTATCTTCTGCTTGTATAAACAGCGTATTAATCTTTTGTTTTTTATAAGTATAGGTGGTGATTTTTAAAGGTAATGCTTTAGTGCTGAAGTTAAATCCGACTATTTTATTCCAGTTAATCATGATTTCAGGCAGCAATGGATGTTGTTTGGCAAATATACGTCTAACTATTTTATCGATATCCTCTTTAATTAGCTTCATTTTAATAAACTCTGCACTGTTAAAGTTATGACGGCTATTGCAAGCATTATAGATATTACGGGAAAATATAAAGATGTAACCGATATAATCATTAAAAATATATTACAAACTGCTATAATCGATACTACTTGTTTATGAGACTTACCTTTCTGTACTGCTTTTTGAAAAAAATGTTTTAGATGAGGTTGCCAAATTTTTTCTTTATTGAGTAGCCGAATTAATATGGTTAGCACTGCATCAGTGATGTAATATAGGCTAGCAATAGCACAAGCTACAAATAAATTAGTGCTTGTAAGAGCAAGCAAGAGTAAGCAAAGGCCTGTTAAGAATCCAAGACTAATACTTCCCACATCTCCTAAAAATATTTTTGCCGGATGCCAATTAAATATTAAAAAACCACAAGAACAACCAAGAATAATCACATTTACGCTAGCTATAAAATACGGATTATCAATAGCAGGAAATTGTAAGAAACATAATATAAGCATGGTGCTAGATAGATGGATAGATTCCACACAACTCATACCGTCTATACCGTCCATAAAATTATATATATTAATAAAACCGCTTAAAGCTATAACTAAAATAGAATATATTATTATATGAATGGAATTTACCTGCGAAAAAAGAAAAATAGCAAAAGCTGCACAAATTAAGTGAAATATTAAACGAATTAGAATAGGTACGGCTTTTAAGTCATCTAAAAAGGAAATCGAGGCAATTACCAATAATAACGGTAATATTTTTATTGAATTAGCAAGGTTATTGCTCGTTATATATTCAAACCCGCTCAAAGCAATCATTACGACAATTACAATAGCAAGACCGCCACCGCGCGGTGTTATCTTATCATGAGAGCGACGACTACTAGGTACATCAACTAAACCGATTGCAGGAAGATATTTAGTTAATATATATGTTAATATAGCGGTCGCTATAAAAGAAAAAATAAATAGTAGACTTCCTGCATAACTTGTTTCTAAAGGTAATTTGTACGTCACTCCGGTACTCGCATCTGTGCGAACTAAAGTGTACGCTGCGGTGCTGTGTTCCGTGTTTCCTGCAAATTCCTCTTTATTAGCTGTGTTATGCAGGAAGTCTAATGTGCTATAGCTATTTATATTCATAGTAACATATTAGATTTAAAACTATAATATTTGTTATTACTTATAATGACATGATCATGTACCATAATATTTACGGTTTGGCATGTCTCTACTATCTTATTTGTTATATGAATGTCGGCTTTTGAAGGTTCAGGGCTGCCGCTTGGATGATTATGCACAAGTATAAGGCTGCTTGCTCCATTAAATAAAGCTCGTTTAATTATCTCACGTGGATATACTGCAGCTTGGTCTATAGTTCCTTGACTTAAAACCTCATCGGCAATTAAAATATTTTTCTTATTCAAAAATAATATACGAAATTGCTCTAGTCGCATATTACCCATATTAACTTTTAAATAATCAATCAAAGAACTCCAAGAAGCAATAATATTTTTATTTATTATTTTTTGTTTCAATACTCTATTTATCAACTCACGTATTAAAGCAAAATTGATATATAAATTTTCATTGGTGCCTTTAATACTAAGTAGCCTTTCCTTATCAAGGTTAATTAAATCCGTAATATCAAAATGATCAAGTAATTTTTTAGCAAGAGGTTTTACGTCTTTACGAGGGATAGCCGAAAATAACATTACTTCAAGTAATTCGTAATCGGAAAAATGTTCTGCTCCGGCAGCGACGAAGCGTTCTTTTACTCTTTTACGGTGACCTATATAATGAGGCGTATCATCTATTACTAAATTCTATCAAATTATTTTCTAACATTCTTTATGTTTACTCAAATTTGTTGCTGATGTCATTCCTGCGAAAGCAGGAATCCAAAAAAATAACCTATAATTATTAGTACAAAATACATATAAAAAACAAGTTTTTTAATATGTTCTGTTGGATTCCTGCTTTCGCAGGAATGACATCAAACCGCTATGCCAAACCATACAACAAAATCAATTTTTATCCTATAGTTTAGTATGGAGGATAATCAAGTTTTTTAGGTGATAACGTAAATATTTCAAAACCGTCTTTAGTCACGCCTATAGTATGCTCAAATTGAGCCGATAGTGATTTATCACGTGTAGTAACCGTCCATCCATCTAATTTACTTAATATAGTATCATAATTACCGGCATTTATCATAGGTTCAACGGTGAAAAACATCCCTTCTTCTAACGTTAGACCCGTGTCGCTGCGACCGTAATTTAATATTGACGGTTCGTCATGAAAAACTCTTCCGATACCGTGACCAGTATAATCTCTGACCACCGAATAATTATGTTTCTCGGCATAGCTTTGAATAGCATACCCAATATCACCGAGTTTAGCACCGGGTCTAACTACTTCAATCCCTTTCATCATTGCATCATAAGTTACTTGAATAAGACGCTTTGGCTTAATTGCTACGTCACCGACATAATACATACGGCTAGTATCGCCGTACCAACCGTCTAAAATTACTGTAACATCAATATTTACTATATCACCGTTTTTTAACGGTTTATCGTTTGGAATGCCGTGACAAACCACATGATTTATAGAAGTACAAATCGATTTCGGAAAGCCTTTATAATTTAACGGTGCAGGAATGGCATTATGAGAAGTAATAAAATTATGACAAAGGTCATTTAAACTATTAGTAGTGACGTTCGGTTTTACGTAATCAGTAATAAAATCGAGCGTCTCTGCAGCTAATTTTCCAGCTGCCCGCATCTTTATGAAATCTTTTTCCGTGTGGATTTTTATGGTCATATTATATTATAAGTTTTTTAAAATCGTTTATAGTATAACATTTTTTTCTAAGGTGTAAATTTCAAAAATTGACACTAGGCTCTGTGAACATTTCTAATTGATTTGCTATTTTGAGGTATTTTTTAGCGAAAATTAATAAGATTTTTGCCGGAATAGTTATTCATATTTCAAAAAAATCTTATAATTTGCAGCAAAAAATAACCAAAATTGAATCTTTTTAGAAATATTCACAGAACCTATAAATCATATTAAATTAGCTTGTCTAATTTACTTTAAAAATGTATTTTATATTAAAATTTTCTAAAAATTACCTAATGCTATATTACATAAATAAAATTCTTTCAAACAATAAAGTACAAGCCGTTATCTTAGGGATAATCGGGTTTGCTATTGTTACTGTTCTCACGTCATATAATATAGACGATCCGTCTTTTAACTCGGTTACAACAGAGTATCCTAGTAATTTAGTCGGAATTCCTGGCTCTTATTTATCAGACTTTTTATATCAATTTTTTGGGTTGGCTGCTTTTATTATACCTCTTGCTTGCTTTGTTTGGGGTAGAAATTGTTGGTATGGAAGATATCGCGGCTCATTTATCCGTATATTTGTAATGTTGCTTGCTCTCATTAGCAGTAGCACATTATTATCTAAGATTAAGCTAGAATTCATACCTGCAAATGCAGGAGGAGCTGTTGGAATAATAGCTTCTAATTTTTTTGAGCGATTTACAAATCAACTATACTTATTATTAATATTTTTTACCTTTATTATATTAGTTGTTTTACTTGAAATTAAATGTACTTCTTTAAGAAATTTTATTATTAAGCTAGGTAAATTTTTAATCTATCGGGTACAATATTTTTTACATAATGTATTTTCACGATTATCGTCGATAAGATTATTCCCTACTAAAAACAATGATAAGATAAATATAACTTCTTCTTACCAAAAGCCTGTAAGTGAAAAAGTAAAATTCACTGAAGAAGCAAAACCCGTACCTGCAAATCCTATAAAATTCTTTAGCAAACCCCCAGCAGTTCCTAAAATATCTCAAAGTGAAATAGCAGAATTGCCGCCTATTTCGTTATTACGTGATCCTGAAAACCATCATGTAAAAGGGGCTTCTTCCTCAGAGCTTAAGCAAAAAGCCGAGGAGCTGTTAACCGTGCTGAATGATTTTGGAGTTAAAGGGCATATAACTAATATAAATCAAGGACCTGTTGTAACTCAATATGAATTTGAGCCGGCAGCAGGTACGAAAACATCAAGGGTAGTAGGATTATCCGACGATATAGCACGCTCGCTTTCGGCTCTATCGACAAGGATAGCAGTCATACCGGGGAAAAATGTGCTTGGCATTGAGCTTCCTAATAAACAACGAGAATTCTTTTGTTTAAAGGAGTTGATAGAGACTCCCGAATACCAAGACAAATCAACTTTATTACCGTTAGTTTTGGGTAAAGATTTAGCAGGTAAGCCGCTGATTGCCGATCTTGCTAAAATGCCTCATTTATTAGTAGCAGGAACCACCGGCTCAGGTAAATCGGTCGGTATTAACGCTATGATAGTCTCGCTCTTGTACCGCTATACTCCTGAAGAATGCCGCTTTATCATGATTGACCCGAAAATGCTTGAATTATCGGCTTATGACGGAATACCGCATTTGCTAACTCCTGTGGTAACCGAGCCTTCTAAAGCGGTAGTTGCTCTTAAATGGGCGGTTAAGGAAATGGAAAACCGTTATAGAATGATGAGTAATATCGGCGTTAAGAATATCGCAGGTTACAATGCAAAAATCTTAGAAGCGGTTAAAGAGAATAGGGTAATTGAGCGTTCGATTCAAACGGGTTTTGACCCTGAAACAGGTAAGCCTATTTATGAAACCGTTACGATGAATATGGAAAAGCTACCTTACATAGTGGTTATTGTTGATGAGATGGCTGATTTAATGCTAGTTGCCGGTAAGGATATCGAGATGCTGATTCAAAGGCTTGCTCAGATGGCAAGAGCGGCAGGCATCCATATTATTATGGCAACTCAAAGGCCTTCTGTAGACGTTATTACCGGCGTCATTAAAGCCAATTTTCCAAGCCGTATTAGCTTTAAAGTTACCTCTAAAATCGATAGCCGAACGATTTTAGGAGAGCAAGGTTCCGAGCAGTTACTAGGTATGGGTGATATGCTATTTATGGGGAACACTTCAAAGATAAGTAGGGTACACGGACCGTTTGTTAATGAAGCAGAAATCGAAAAAATTACGGAATATTTGAAAGAGACCGGTACGCCTGAATATATCTCTGCCGTTACCGAACAACCTGAGGAAGACGATAGTAGTATTGATATCGGCGACGGTACATCTGATGAAGTGCTTTACAAAAAAGCTGTGCAGATAGTGCGTGACGAACGTAAATCCTCCATTAGCTATATCCAAAGGTCGCTTAGAATCGGCTATAACAAAGCTGCTAATTTGGTTGAGAAGATGGAGAAAGAGGGAATAGTCTCACCGCCTAATCATACAGGTAAAAGAGAGATATTACTGCCCGAGAGGTAGGAGTGGTTTTTCGTCATTGCGAGGAGCGAAGAGTCTTGTTGCATGGATCGAAAATTGTTGCAAATTCGGCTATGTCATTCCTGCACAGGCGGGAATCCAGCATAAAGCGAGATAAATCGAGCTTTTAATTTTAAAAATTTGCTGTATTTATACTTTTTTTCTGGATTCCCGCTTGCACGGGAATGACATAAAATGAGCCATGCAACAACGCCGGAGCGAAGCTTTGCTGCAATCTCATGAAGTAGTATAAAATTCCTGAGATTGCTTCGTCAATTGCTATGCAATTTCCTCGCAATGACGCCTCGGCTTACATTTTTCATTGACATTATTCTTAATATATTTTAATAATTGCCGCCGCAATATATTAAATAATAGAAATAATTCAATGACTACCTCTGATACTGGAACCAGATACCCAAGTTACTACATCCCATATACCAAAACTACTTCTAATATAATATCACGTCTTAAAGCTTTAAAAGCTAAGATAGCGAAAGTAAACCCGATGGCTATAAGAGATAATAAATGGTTGGATTTACATATAGCGGTAGGAGCTAAAGAAATAAAGTTAGTAAAAGCTTTATGCAATGAAAAAAATATTAATGCTACAGATGCTAAATGTAGAACTCCTTTGGAGTTAGCAATACTTGGCAATGATTTAGAAACAGTAAAATTTTTAGTTCAGATGGGAGGAAAAATTGCTCCTAACATGTATGGTTGGTCTGCTATTCATTTAGCAATAAAAATCGGTAATGTAGAAATGGTAGAATATTTATATGAAAATACGGAATTTCAAAAGTACGATAAATATGGATATACTTTACATGATTGGGCAGAAGCAATGGGGCGTGGAGAAATAGTACGGTTTTTTCATGATAAAAATCATAATAATAAAACCCCTTTAGAGTTAGACGTAGAATCGAAGAACATTTCATCAGTAAAAGCATTAATTAGCAAAGGTGCTAAATTTGATATTAAAAGCGAACTCGGTTATAAGATTTTTGAACTTGCTATTGATTCTGAAGATATGAAATTAATAGAGTATCTAGTAAATCATACGCTAGTCGGTAAAAACACAGGGCAGCAAACTCTTTTAGAAAAAGTAGCTCAAATTTATGACAAGAATATAAATCTCTCGAAACTAGTAAAATTTTTGATTAAAAATAATGCAGGATTTGATAAAGCTTTAGGACAAAAGCTTTTACAAAAAGCAATATATGCTGATGATTTGGAGTTAGTAGAAACTTTATATAATAAGGGTGTTGATGCCCAGTATAAAGACCAATTAGGACGTAGCGGCTTACATCATGCTATAAAAGCTAATTGCGGTGAAGAATTAATCCAGTTTTTGATTGAACACACTACGGATATTAATTATCGTGATAAATCGGGCTTAAATCCTTTAGGCTTAGCAAAGAGTAATAATTGTACCGTAGCTACAAAATTATTACTCGAAGCCGGTGCGTATGAAGGTTATATGTATGATGATGTTATTAAGGTGTTAGGAGAATACGGATACTAAATAGTCATTGTGAGCGGGCGTTGCCTGCGTGGAGCGATTCCCTCCCTGTCATCCCGTGGCTTGACCTATAGTACCGGACATTTTTTTAAAAAATCTCGATGTCATCCCCGCGTGGATACCAACTCGTCATTGCGAGGAGCGAAGCGACGTGGCAATCTAGAAAAAATAATAAAAAAATTCTGTAAATCAGAATTTTTAACTGGATTGCTTCGTCGAATTACTATGTAATTCTTCTCGCAATGACGAAAAAACGAGCCATACAACAAAGCTACCACCATTGCAGAATGCAAATGCCACATATTCATACTAAATTTGTAAAATATTGTATATAATTATTAATTATAATAGACATATTAAAAAATTGTATTAAAATTGTAACAATTCCTAAGTTATTTAATTTTTATTAAGGTTTACATATTATGGCGAATATTTCTCCAAAATTATTTCAAAAAGCAATACAACAAGGTCTTAAGACTGCTTTATTCACCACCTCAACCGCAGCAATAATGCTGAGTAGTAGTGGGACACTCGGTGCCGGTGTCGCTTCTGGTGTTATTTCTGTTAATGATGCAGCATTTAGTGATCTTGCTGTTGCCAATACTTGGAATGAGATAACGGCTGCAGGAGCAGCTAATGGTAATCCTGCTAACGGTCCTCAAGACATTGAGGCATTTACTTACGGTGGGGATCATACTATCACTGCAGATGAAGCTGCTTGTATTATTACTGCTATAAATGTTGCAGGCACTAATCCCGGAGGTTTAAATATTACTCAAGATACCAGCGTCGGTTCTATTGTTACAGGCGGTAACTTGTTACCTGTTACTATCGCTGACGCCAAAAGCTTAACTTTAACCGGTACTGAGGCTGTTGCTGCAGTTCATGGTTTTGATGCTGCTGCTGATACCTATACAGGTTTAGGAAATATAACTTTAGGGGGAGCGAATGCTGAACTAATTATACAATCTGCAACTCCGGCAAAGATAACACTTGCAGGAAATATAGATGGAGGAGGTATAATAACTGCCAATACAGATGCTGCCATTAACGGAATAATAGGTAATACTAATCCGGTAGCTCAAATAAGCATTGGAGCAAGTACTCTTTCTCTTGGAGAGGCAGTTATTAAAACTACTACAGCTAAGTTAACAGATGCAGGGTCGGTATTAACGCTTACAAATGTAATATTAACCGGTGCTATAGATAATACCGGTAATGCAAATAACGGTGTAGTAACATTTACCGGTGATAGTACGGTAACAGGTAGTATAGGTGGTACAGAACTCTTCGCAACAGTGAATATAGGAGCAGGAATAACATTACAAGCCGGAGGAAGCCTAGCTGCGAATAATATAAATTTTGGAGCCGCGAGTAATTTAGAGTTTAAAGGTCCTGCCGGTGAGAATTATAACTTAATCGGAACTATAGCAAACGGTAATAATGCTACACTTAATATTAATGCTGCCGGTACAGTGATTGCAAATGATAACAGTATCGGTACGGTTGCACAAATTAACATTCAAAATAATAAGATTTTTGTAATAAATGCTAAGAACGCTGATGTTGATATATTAGACGCTCAGGCGATTAGTTTTAAAGGAGCAGCTTCACGTCTTTTCTTAGCTAACGTTAGTACTACAGATGATAGAGTTATCACTCTTAAAAATCATTTACCCGGCCTTGCTAACGGTGGTGGTGAGTTAATTCTTTTGAGTCCAACAAAACTTATAACCGTACAAGGTGACGGTGGAGCTAAAACAATAGGTACGGCAGGAAATGAATTGGCATCATTAAGTGTTTTAGGTCATGTAGCATTGAATGATATAGATGCTACAAATGTTCCTGTATTTAATATCCTAAATGTTACAGACTTTGTTGATGTAGGCGGTATTACTAACCAAATTAATGTAATAAATATCGGTGCTGCAGGCGTAGGGCCTACAGGTGAAGCGATTCCTGCCGCTGCCGGTTCTTATACGATTGATGCAAATGGCGGTAATGTAGGAATTTTAGCAAACGGTCAGACTATTAATTTTGCTCATGAAGACGCAACTTTAGTATTACAAAATAGTGCAGCCGGTAACGGTATGATAACATTAAATGCCGCACTTGATCCTGGAGTTCCAAATAAAGGTAAACTTGCTGTAGATTCAGGAGCTGCGGGTGGGAAAGTAATTCTTGCAAGTGTCGGAAATGCTACTTACGGTACTGCAGTAAATAAATTAAAAGAATTAGAATTTAGAGGAAACGGAACATTCCAAATAGATACTGATATATTTGCTAACGATTTAGAATTATCAGTGCCGGCAATTACCTATAATAAGGATATCAACTCTAATTTATCATTCGGTGCTGCTACTGCTTTAACTCAAAACGGTAATATTAACGGTAATGTAGATTTCAATAATCAAGCAGCAGTTATAAAACTTGGTGCAAATAAAAATATCATCGGTAGCGTTACAAGCAGCAATGGAGTTAACGGTACAATCATTGCAACCGGTGCAAGTACTATTAATGGACCTATTACAAATATTGCTATGTTAAAAGTAGGTGCCGGGGCTGTAAGCATAACCCAAGACGGTAATACTAGCATCACTGAAATCCAAGGTAACGGTACTGCACTCTTAACATTACCTGCAAACTTTAACTTAACAGGCAGCATAAATAAAACCGGCGGTCAGGCTCTGAAGTTAAACTTCACGAATGGCGGTAGTGTTAGCGGTGTTGTAGGGACTGCGGCTAATTCGGTTGGTGATATCACAACGGCAGGCACAACAAACTTTGCAAGCAGTGTTAATGCAAAAGGTGCGGCGACGCTCGGCGGTACTACAAGTTTTGCCGATACATTTACTAACACCGGTGCAGTTACTTTAGCTAAAGCTTCTATCACTAATTTTGCTAAAAATATAACAGCTACCAGCTTTGCAGCTAACAATGCTACTATTAATTTCGGTAATAGCCTAGCCTTTAATAGTAATATAACAGGTAGCGGTACTACAATTAACCTAGGAACAAATCAAGTAACATATACTGGTACCGGTAGCTTTACCTATACGCTAACCTTAAATACTACTTTTGACGGAGCAGCTAAGTCAGGTGGTAATATCTTAATTAAATCAGGTAGTACTCTTGATTTATCAGGGGTTTCAACTTTAGCACTTGTTGTTACTGCTACTAATTTCGACATTAATAATATAAGTCCGGATACAAAATATACGGTAATATCTGCAGAAGCGGCAGGTGGATTAAAGCCTACTCCCGCAGGTAATGTTAAAGTAACCGTTAATAATGATAACCGCTTTGTCAACTTTACTTTTGATGAATCTACTTTAACGTTATTTGCGAAAGATGTATCTCAAGAAGTTATAGATAACGACTTCAAACCGGGCGGACCGCTTGCAAATATCCCAAATGCTGCAAATGTAAAGAAATCGCTTGAGTTAATGGAGCAAGCACCAATCGGTTCAGATGCACGTTTAGCTTTTGATAACTGGGGTAAACTGAATCCAATCCAAGAAGCAGATGCTGTAACTCACCTCATACAAGACGTTGTAAAGCCTAGCGATACTATAGCTGCTATTAATAATCAAGTTATACTAAGTAATATCTCAAGTAGCTTAATTAATCTAAATGCTAGAATGGATGCAATACAGCCGGCTGCCGTAGCTGCCGGTGATGAGGACAGAGATGCTAAGTTTGGTGCATGGATAAGTCCGTTTGTCGGTAATGCAACGCAGAAGATGCGTAACAATATAAGCGGTTATAAATCTGATACAACCGGTGGCACTATAGGTTTTGACGGCTTAGTTAGCGATGATCTAGCACTAGGGGCTGCATATACAAGAGCCGATACCGATATTAAGTTGAAAAATAATAAGACGGGCTATAAGAATGAGGTAGAGAGTAACATCTATTCCGTATACGGTTTATATAATGTACCTTATGAAAATCTCTTCGTTGAAGCTATAGCATCTTACTCGGATAATAGGATAAAAAGCAAATCAAGACGTGTTATTGCAACGGCACTAGAGACTGTCGGCTATCAAACTGCAAACGGTAAGTATAAATCTGAAAGCTATACAGGTCAGTTAATGGCTGGTTATACCTATATGATGCCTGAGAACATTAACTTAACACCGCTAGCTGGGCTTAGATATTCGGCTATCAAAGATAAGGGTTATAAGGAAACCGGTACTACTAACCAAAACCTTATAGTTAAAGGCAAGAACTATAATAGCTTTGATGGTTTACTCGGCGGTAAAGTATCAAGTAATATCAATGTCAATGAAGAAGTAGTGCTAACACCTGAGCTTTACGCAATGGTTGATTATGCATTCAAGAATAAAGTTCCGGCGATTGATGCAAGATTACAAGGTATGACTGCTCCTTTCCCAACGGGCAGCTTTAAGCAAAGCAAAACAAGCTTTGATGTCGGCGTCGGTGTTACTGCTAAGCACAAAATGATGGAATACGGTATTAACTACGATACAAATATCGGAAGTAAGTATTTCGCTCAGCAAGGTAGTGTAAAAGTTCGTGTAAACTTCTAATGAGCATGGTACTCGTTATTGCGAGCAGGCATAGGCTGCGTGGCAATCTCATGAAATAGTAACAAACTCCTGAGATTGCCACGTCAAGGCTTCGCCTTTCTTCGCAATGACGGAAAGCCAAACTACGCAGAAATGACATCGAACATCTACAAAAACAATATAAAAGCCTATATAGTTTGACTATATAGGCTTTTTTGCTTTATAATGTAGTCTTGAGAGCCGTCATTGCGAGCAGTCATAGGCTGCGTGGCAATCTCGTCAAACATCCTGAGATTACCGCGTCGCTTCGCTCCTCGCAATGACGATAAAAACTTAAATAAAAAATTATGTTAGATAATATTAGAAAAACTGCCGATAGTTTTATAATGCGAGTTTTATTCGCAATGATAGCTTTTGCTTTTGTCGGCTTTGGTATTAAAGATGTATTAAACGGAAGAAGAAGAGGTGATATTGTTACTTTTTCTCATGTGAAAAATATCTCCCAAGAAGATTTTTTGAGAGCGAAATCTTTAGAAATTAATGCTATAAGTAAGCAAACAGGAACAAGTTTAACGGATGAAGAAATAGCACAGTTAAATATTGATAACCGAATCCTAAAAAGGCTTGTTTACGATAATGTTTTAGATTATTTAGTTAGTTATTATGACTTAGATCTAAGTGATGATACAGTTAAAATTTTAGTCAAAGAATCACCGGTTTTTAAAAATGAGCAAGGCGTTTTCGATATAAAAATTTTTAAAACTTATTTTAGAAATTCTTATATGGATGAAGAAAAATATTTATTAAACTTCAAAGAAAAAGCTCTAAAAAATATTTTTGTCGGTAGTTTTGTAGAAAGTTTCTATGTTCCTAAAGCTATGACTGACAATATAGTAGATTATATGGCTGAAAAAAGAGAGGTAGAATTAGTACAGATAGATTTACAAAATAAACCGAAAGATTTACAAATCTCTACCCCTACCGACCAGCAATTAAAGGATTTTTACCAAGATAATAAAACCTCGTTTGAAGTACCTGAGAAACGCAGCTTTTCTTATATTAAAGCTAATATTAAGGATTTAAAAGCCTTAGTTACTCAAGATGAGTTGTTAGAGTTTTATAATGAAAATAAAGATGAATTCGGTGATCAAAGTTTTGAAGCAGTACAGAAACAATTACATGATTTATTAAAGGCTCAAAAAATCGACATACTTAATATGGAGTTTGCTAAAAAGCTGGAAGATGAGACGGCAGCCGGTTCTAGCTTAGTTGAAATTGCCGAAAAATATAAGCTACCGATACAAAACGTTAACTATATCAGCTATGCAGAACTTATTGAAGATAAAATAATTGCCGAAAATGTTGATAGTATTTTTGAGCTTTCGGAAGGAGAATTATCTTATCCTATAGAAGCAGAAGATAAAAGCTATCTTATATTGGTAGAATTAAAATCGATTCAGCCGGCAAAAATACCTGAATTTGATGCTATTAAAGAGCAGGTAAATAAAGCTTGGATAAAGCGAAATATTGCAGATGTGAACTTAAAAATTATCAAGAATTTAGCAAAGGAGTATAATTCAGATCAAGAGAACATAAAAGAGCTTAAAACTACCGGAATAAAAATAAGCAAAAAAAGCTATATTAGATCCGAAATGGAAAATGATCTAACCCTAACTCCTGAAATATTATTATCAATTTTTAATACTAAAATAGGAAGTAATACACCTATATTCCAAGTAGGTGATGAAGTATATTTCGCACATATTAAATCTAGAAGTATCGATGAATTAACGGCTAAAAATATTCATGTCAATTCAGAAAAAAATATAATATATAATATTAAAAATTCTGTAATTGACGAGCTAATTAACTACACAATTATTCAGAATGATATGCAGGTAAAAGGGAATTTTAGCAGATGATGAGGAAGTGTTTTCGATGTCATTCCTGCGAAAGCAGGAATCCATTACTTTAAAACGTTTTAAAAGCTCGATTTATCTCGCTTTATGATGGATTCCTGCTTTCGCAGGAATGACATAAAACGAGCCACGCAATAATGTCATGCAGTAATGACATAAACATTATAAACAAAAAAATAGAACTATGAGCTTTAAAGATTTACCGGAGTTTTTAAAATTTTTAGAAAAAAACGGTGAGCTAAAGCGTATTTCTACCCCAGTTAAAACTGACCTAGAAATTACTGAAATCAGTAGAAGAGTATTAGCACAAGGCGGACCTGCATTACTTTTTGAAAATGTTATAAAAGCCGATGGCACTAAATCCGATATACCTGTTCTAACTAATCTTTATGCTAGTATAAATCGTATTTGTATGGGACTTAAACTTAAGTCACCTAAAGAATTAAGAGAGCTTGGCGTTTTACTAGCATTCCTTAAACAGCCGCAACCTCCTGCATCTTTTAAAGAAACATTATCAATGTTACCGCTTGCTAAGCGTATATTTGCGATGTCTCCTAAAATCGTATCAAAAGCAGCTTGTCATGAAATCGTCATTGACAAACCGAATATCAATATATTACCGATCCAAAGATGTTGGCCTGATGATATTTCGCCTTTAATTACCTGGGGGATAGTAGTTACTAAAGGACCTAGTAATGATAAAATAGATAATTACAACCTTGGTATATATAGGATGCAAACAATAGCTCCTAATAAGCTATTGATACGTTGGTTAAAGTTACGGGGCGGAGCAGAGCATCATAAACGTTGGAAAGAAGCAAAAAAAGAGCCGTTTCCTGCTGCTATCGTTATTGGGGCAAATCCGGCAGTAACTTTGGCAGCGGTTACACCGATACCTGAGAATATCTCAGAATATAATTTTGCAGGTTTACTCGGTAATGAAAAAGTAGAGCTGGTGCAATGCAAAACTATTGACTTAAAAGTACCTGCACATAGTGAAATAGTGCTAGAAGGTTATGTAAGTTTAGAGGAATATTTGCCTGAAGGCCCTTTTGGGGATCATACCGGATATTATAATGATGTTGAGGAGTTTCCGGTCTTTACCGTAACTGCGATAACGATGAAGAAAAATCCAGTATATTTAAGTACCTATACCGGAAAACCGCCTGATGAGCCGTCAATCTTAGGTGAAGCATTAAATGAAATCTTTATTCCTATCTTGCAGCAGCAATTTCCGGAAATAGTCGATTTTTGGCTTCCACCTGAAGGTTGTTCATATAGAGTTGCGGTAGTATCGATTAAAAAGCCTTATCCTGGTCATGCTAAAAGAATAATGCTTGGGATTTGGTCGTACTTACGGCAATTTATGTATAGTAAGTTTATTATAGTTGTAGATGATGATATTGATGTTCGTAATTGGCAAGAAGTAATTTGGGCAATAGCAACAAGAAGCGATCCAAGGCGTGATACGAGCTTTATAGATAATTCCCCGATAGATTATTTAGATTTTGCATCACCCGAGTCAGGTCTTGGTAGTAAAATGGGAATAGATGCAACCGATAAAATATACCCTGAGACAAATAGAAAATGGGGTAAAAAAATAGAAATGAGTCAGGAAGTTATCGACAAGGTTGATAGTATGTGGGATGGTTTAAAGATATAAAGTATATACTCGCTGAATTTGAAAAATTGGCGTCGTTGTTTCATATTTTTTGATCCTCACGTACTAATATGTACGCTGCGGTCAAAAAATGTGAAACGCCTTGCTCTTTTCCAAATTAAACTTCGTTTACTATTTATATTAATTGTTAATTTTTTAGAAACATCTTGGAACTAAACATGTATAACATCCCGCACGAGACGATAATTAATAATTTCAAAGAAATAGCCTATAAATCCGCCTTTAAACTCGGTCAAAATATTGCGGCAACAAAAGGAAAAGTTATATTCCAAAATGATTTAATGCAATTAATATGCTATGAACCGAAAGAGAAAGTTCATAAGATTCCGATATTTATTATTCCGCCATGTATAAATAAATATTATATACTTGATTTATCTTCGCATAATTCTCTAGTATCTTTTTTGGTAGAAAATAATTTTCAAGTTTTTCTTATTTCATGGGTTAACCCTGATATTTCTCTATCGGAAAAAGGCTTCGAGGATTACTTAAAAGACGGTATTTTAGCACCTTTTGAGTATGTTAGAAATCTTGGTTTTGAGAAAATTGATTTTGTCGGGGCTATTGCATGGGTGGTACGTTCCTTGCTATAATTATCGCCTACTTTAAAGTAAAAAAATAGATTCTGTTCACAGTAGTACTTTCTTTACTACTTTGCTTGATTATACTCACCCGGGCGAGCTTGGAATATTTTTTAATGAAGCTACGATTAATTACATTAAAGAAGATATAAAGCTAAAGGGCTATTTTGACGGACAATATTTATCAAATAGTTTTAGTTTGCTAAGGGCAAATGATCTAATTTGGACGTTTTTTGTCAATAATTATTTGCTTGGTAAAAAACCTATGCCTTTTGATTTGCTATATTGGAATGCGGATTCTACTAACTTGCCGGCAAAAATGTATGAGGAATATTTACAAAATACATATTGTAATAACTTGCTAAAAGAGTCTAATAATTTAGAGGTACTCAGAATAAAAATAGATCTTGGAAAAGTTGATTGCAACACTTTTTTCGTAGCCGCAAAAGAAGATCATATAGCTCCATGGCGTTCAATATATGATGGAGTAAAATTATTAAACGGACATAAGATTTTTTGTCTCACGGATTCAGGTCATGTAGCAGGTGTAGTTAATCCTCCTGCAATTGCTAAATATAATTATCGGCTTAACGATGACTTAAGTTTAAGTAGTCATGAGTGGCTTATAAAGGCTACGGAATATGAAGGCTCATGGTAGAACTATTGGCTTGATTGGCTTATAAAAAATAATGATAATAAGCTAGTAGATTCTTTAGATTATCAGAATCTAGAGGCTATTGAAGAGGCACCGGGCAGTTATGTAAAAAGATAGGTGTTATGGCGTATTTCGTCATTGCGAGCAGCCGTAGGCTGCGTGGCAATCTCATGAAATAATATTCCTGAGATTGCTTCGTTAATTACTTTATAATTTCCTCGCAATGACGATTTGCAAGCCACGCCTAAAATATAAATAAGTTATGAAGAGAAAAAATAATAAATTTATAGAAATATCTATTGCCTTTATCTTAGGAGTTGCTTTAGGTATTTATGGACAGAATCCGGATTATTTTACTAATCTAATAAATCAAAAATCATTAGCTTCATCTGCACCGAAAATAAAGCATTACAATACTTCAGAGCTTTCAAGAAGTAAAGTTAGTACATGTTTTACTCCTCCTGCCGGTTGTACTAAGTTTATAGCAAATCAGATAGATAGAGCTGAAGAATCTATTTATATGCAATCATACGGTATGAGCGATGCGTTAATTACTACTGCACTTATTAATGCACAGATGCGAGGAGTAAAAGTTAGAATATTGCTTGATCGTAGTAATCTTAAGCAAAAATTTTCTAAATTGCATGAATTACAACGAGCAAAAATTGATGTGGGCATAGATAAAGTACCGGGAATCGCTCATAATAAAGTTATCATTATCGATAGAAAGAAAGTAATAACCGGTTCGTTTAATTTCACGGCTGCTGCTGATAAACGTAATGCTGAAAATGTAATTATTATAGAAGATCAGGAACTAGCAGAGTCTTATTTACAAAATTGGTTAAACAGAAAGGCGAGTAATTGAGGGGAAAGCCGTTATTGCGTGGACAACGCTCCGTCATTGCGAGCAGCCATATGGCTCCTTTATGTCATTCCCGCGGAGGCGGGAATCCAGAAAAAAGTATAAATACAGCAAATTTTTGAAATTAAAAGCTCGATTTATCTCGCTTTATTATGGATTCCTGCTTTCGCAGGAATGACATAAAAAAATAGTTAAAAATTACGCAGATTTCTTATTAAAGTTTTTTTGTACTTGTTCTGTCATATTTTGCATATTATTAGAAGCATGATGAACATTCTCGGCAATATGCTTATTTGCAGCTTCTAATATTTTGTTTGAAGACTCATAAGCAATACTTGCTAATTCCTTAGCATTATCCATAGATGTTTCATAAATAGATTTTAAACATTTTTGATGACATTCACTAGCTTGTTTGAAATCTTTAGAATTTGCTGCTTCTTTAGTAGTATTCAAAATAGTATTAACATTATTTTGTATAATCTCGGAATTTTTCCTAAGCAAATATTGCATGCTTTCTGTAGCAATTTGGTTAGTTGTTAAAAGAATATTCATAGCTCTTTGCATTGTATTTGTGATAGATGAAAGATCTACACTAGGAATATTTTTCATAGAACTCATATAAAATTCCGGATTCATATAGGATTTCATTAAATCTAAAAATTGTGTATTATTTAACATTATTCATTTTCCTAAAATAAATTAAATTTTTTACTTAAAAAATTTTTTGTGTTTTATAGGTTACGTATATGTAAACATAAATCCTCAATTCATGCTAACATTTATAAAATTATGAGTCAATAATTGTTAGCATTAAGAATAATATTAAAAATAGTTAAGTTTTTATAAATGTTAGACACATCAATTCAAGAATTAATAGATAAGTGGCAAAAATACCTCGTTTTGCAAAGAAATTACTCTAATCATACAGTAATTTCTTATAATAATGACCTTAAGCATTTCCTTGAGTTTATGAATTATTATAATTCAGAGCTTGTAACGATAAACCATATTAAAACCGCAGATATAAGATTGATCCGAAGTTGGCTTGCAAAACGTAACTGTGATAATTTTACCACTTCTTCAATTTCACGTGGTTTATCTGCAGTAAAAAATTTTTATAGGTTTTTAGAGAAAACAACGCAATTAAATAGTCATATAATTTTTTCTATAAAATCTCCTAAAAAAACTAAATTATTACCAAAAGCTTTATCGGAGGATGATGTAGTAATATCACTTGAACATATTGAAGAATACGGGAATGTTAAGTGGGTAGAGCTTAGAAATAAAGCCCTACTTGTTCTTATATATGCTTCAGGTCTACGTATATCGGAGGCATTATCAATTACGAAACTTCATCTACAAAATCTAGAATTTATAAGAATAATAGGTAAAGGTAGTAAAGAAAGAATAATTCCGTGGTTACCGATTGCTAAAAATTTAATTACCCAATATTTAGAAATATTGCCGTATAAGCTAGGTGATAATGAACCGATATTTAGAGGAAAGCAGGGTAAGAAATTGCAGCCACCGGTATTTAATCGTGAATTAATTAAATTAAAGCATTTTTATGGTTTACCGCAGCATTTAACTGCTCATTCATTTAGGCATAGTTTTGCTTCACATTTGCTTGAGCATGGTGCAGATTTACGCTCTATTCAAGAGCTATTAGGTCATAAAAGTCTATCTACTACACAAAACTATACTAAAACAAGTATAAAGCATTTAGAGGCTGTATATACTACCGCATATCCAATTAAAAAATAAAATATATTAATATTCATAATCTTCTTGCGTTAATTTTAAGCTATATATTATATTTTTTTAAAAACCTTTAAACCTAATATAGGTTATCAGTAAATAAACTTTAATTAGTAATTAAAGAGTTTTTTTAGCGAAAATTAATAAGGTTTTTGTCGGAATAGTTATTCATATTTCAAAAAAATCTTATAATTTGCAGCAAAAAAGAACTAAATTACCGGTTAAAATTTGTTTACTGATAGCCTCTTAAAAGCTAATATTGAGATATTAATATGCTAGAAACACCTAAGTTACCTATGGGATATAAACCTTCTAAAGATGAAGAATATATGTGTCCTAATCACCTAGAATATTTTAGACAAAAACTTTTAAGATGGAAAGAGGATTTATTAAAGGAATCTCAAGAGACTTTAAATCATTTAAAGGAAGAAAATTTAAAAGAATCCGATCTTAACGATTGTGCTACTCACGAAACAGAAAGAGCTTTTGAGCTTCGTAGTAGAAATAGATATTGTAAATTAATGAGTAAAATAGAAGAAGCATTATCACGTATTAAAAATGGGGAATACGGTTACTGTGAAGAAACAGGCGACCCAATAGGTATAAAAAGATTAGAAGCACGACCTATTGCTGCATTATGTATTGAAGCTCAAGAGCGTCATGAAAATTATGAGAGAAGTCATTTGGATGAGCCTGGAAACTGAGCGGTTGGATATGAGTCGTCATTACGAGCCGGCATTTATGCCGGTGCGGCAATCTCAGGAGTTTTTTAAATATTATCTTATGAGATTGCCGCGTTTGCTAACGCAACTCCTCGCAATGACGATTCGGGTATCCACGCGGGCAATGTCCCGACTATTAGCGATTATATACCTTAAAACCTAAAGAAGTTAGAGTATTTACCGTTTCAAATAAAGGTAATCCCATAACATTTGAATATGAGCCGGAAATAAATGAGATAAAAGCTTCTGCATAACCGGAAATTTTACAGCCGCCGGCTTTATCTATTCCCTCATCCAAAGAACAATAAAAATTAATCTCTTCATCACTTAATTTTTTGAACTTAACAATAGTCTGAACTATTTTTTGCCTAACTGTAAGCTGATCATTCTCTTTTTTGATAATACATAAACCGGTATAGACGTGATGACGACGTCCGGATAACATCTTAATACAATTCGTGACTTCTTCATAAGTAGTAGCTTTCGGCAATATTCTTCTACCTACTGCCGCTATGGTATCGGCAGCTATAATTATAGCGGATTCCTCTATTTGAGATGCAACTTTTATAGCTTTTTCGTAAGCAAGTCTTATGGTTAAGGGAGCTGGTAATTCACGCAAATTAGGTGTTTCGTCTATATCTGCCGGAATAATTTGTGAAGGGATAATTTTGATTCTGTTTAGTAACTCAATTCTTGCAGGAGAGCTTGATGCTAATATAATCGGTAGTTTTTTTTTGTTCTGCTTCATACTTATAAAGACTAGTGACGATGAATCACACGCCCCTTAGTTAAATCATAAGGAGTCATTTCTACCGTAACTTTATCCCCTAGTAATATTCTGATACGATTTTTACGCATCCTACCGGAAGTATGAGCAATAATTACATGATCATTCTCAAGCTTTACTCTAAAAGTAGCATTAGGTAAAAGTTCAAGTACTGTACCTGTAAACTGAATGAGGTCGTCTTTTGACATTATAATTTATGTTTTTATGGTCGGGGCGGAGAGATTCGAACTCCCGACCCTCTGGTCCCAAACCAGATGCGCTACCAGGCTGCGCTACGCCCCGAGAATTAATTATGTCTATACTATATACTCTATTATTCGTAGCAAATCAATTTGTTTATGCAAAAATTTATAGATTTTGCTCAATAAAGCAAGATATCGTCATTGCGAGCGAACGTAAGTGAGCGTGGCAATCTTGTCAAATATCCTGAGATTGCTTCGTCGAAACTTGCAGTTTCTTCTCGCAATGACGGTTTGGGTATTTCTTAAGTTTTATATACGATTTACCGAATTTCTACAAAAAACACATAAAGTTTAATTTATTTTAAACAAGAAAAAGTAACTTATAATTACTTTCTATAAGTAGAAAATACTTTATTTATAAGTATTTTTATAGATATTTTAGTATTTAATTAATGTTTTTCAACTAAAAGTAATGTGTTATTTATATAACAAAATTATAAGTTAGAAAAATTTTTGTTCTTTTAATAATTATTAATCATTTCATCTTATCCTCTTTTATTATTAATATTAATTAAAGCCCTGAATAAAAAATTAATTTTATTATTAACTTTTTTTAAAAGTGCAACATAGGTTCTGCGAACATCTCTAAAAAATAGCAAATTAATTAGAAATGTTCACAGAACCTAACAAAAATATTAAGAATTTTTATCTTAATCTCATTTACCAAAGATTTTTAAAAATCTTCCAAAATACAGAAAATTTATATTTGTTTAATGAATACTAGTCTCGAATTGATAATTTAGAAAAATTAAGTCCAAATTTAGGAGATATTATGTCAACTCAACGAAAAAATACTCTAAAAAATTTAATAAAAAAAGGAATGTTTACTACAGCTTCGGCGGCGGCAATGATACTTGCGAGCACGAATGCTCTTAGACTCCGAACTGTCATAGGTCAGGATGCTGTGTTATCCACAGGCTTTAACCTTGATGGAGGAACACCTTTTGCCCCAGATGACGATTTAGTACTTGGAGGGCTGTATAATTTCACTGCGGATGTTTCAATTTCAATTGGTTCTTTAAATATAGGTGCCAATAATAACGCAGTTATGACTGTACCGGCCAATACAGCAATAAATCTTGGTAATGTTACATCTAGTGGTGCTGGAGATGGACTAAGTGTCAATGTTCCTAATGACGGGGCGAGTCTAACTTTAACAGGTAACAATTATTACATTAATAATATGAATTTTAACGGTACTGCTAGTACTTTGAGTGTTGCTTCTACTGTTCTTGCTCCTGCTAATTCTACTATTTTCTTTACTGAAGACACTATGTATAACCGGTCTTCAGGGGCAAAACAATCTTACAATAGTTGTTGATACTGAATTTGTTGTTAAAGATCCGGCTTGGACTAAGGCAAATGCTATTAATATCAGTGACCTTGTTAACTCAAGATATAATCTTGTAACCGATACTTCAGATTTAGCACTTTATCCCGGTGGTCCTCCTGAAGTTGTAGACGCACAACCTATAGCAAATATCAATTGGAGCGGTCCAAATTCTCTTTATGTAGTAACTAATGAATCACCAAATCAAGCAAAATTTATAGCTACCGTACCACTGTTCTTGCACAGGATTTATGGGGGCAATTAGGGGGACACGTGGCTGCCGGTAGCCGAGAAATTGCACTTAATGCAGGTAGCGGTAACGGAACGGCGGGAACAAAAAGGCTTAACATATTTAGTACCGATGGGATAGCCAATGAGCCGGGACAATTGCTAAATGAAAATCCGGTTACGGTTACAGGAACTATCTTTGCACAAACTATTCAGATAGGTAATCAGTATGAGATTCTTAATCCGGGAGTAGATCCGGATTATGGTGTAGATTGGACAACAGCAATTGATACCGGTGTTTGAGGGGTAGTACAATTTACGCACAACTCGTTAACACGATTTCAACAAAACGTAATTTCTGACATAGATTTTAACGGTAAGGCCGCACAAGTGACAATAGATGACAAGGCAAATGTCGGCGGTGCTACCGGCGGGAATATAGATAATACGGTAGCCGGAGGTGCTAATATATTAAATTTTGTCGGTAATAGTACGGTTACCGGAGCTGTAGGAGCTACAAATCCTATTAATATATTAAATGTTCAAGGCGATAATACTACAACTGTTGATTTAGGAGGTGATGTTAGAGTTGTTCAGTTTAATTATACTAGCACTGGTGTGGCTACCGTGGGTGGAAATTTAACTGCAACAGCAGGGGTTAATTATAACAATGCATTAGCTAGACTTCAATTTAACGGTGTTGTAGGCATAAATCCTTATACTTTTGCAAGTCCGGTTCTTCAGGCTAATAATGGTATATTAGACGTTTATACTAATCTTCTTGCTAGTGATGTCAAGTATCGGAACACTTGCAACAATTAATATAGGTAATGTTGTAGGCCCAATGGACGGAATGTTTACGGTTACCGTTGCGGGAGGTGCTTTAGCATTGAATGGTGCACTTAATATAAATACAGTTGACGGTACTAATGGTAACTTAATATTAGCAGGCAACAAAACCATTGGTGCAACTAATAATTTAAATGCAATAAACATAAAAGGTATTGTTAATGCACAAGCCGGCTTAAGGATCTGCAGCATTAAATCTGCAAGGAGGTTCTACATTTACTGATAACAGTATTACTTCATCAACTATTGCTAATATAAATATCGGTGATGGGAATGGAATCGGAACGTATATCTTAACGCCTAATGCGAATTTTAATATTAGTACTGCTAATATGAAATTCAATAATGCTGGTTCAATATTAAATATTACAAGTAACGGCAATGTAACGGTTACAATGAATGGGGATTTAAATCCCGGTGCAGCAGCGGCGAGCGGTATAATTCAGTTAAGTTCAACCGGCGGTCTTTTAACGATAACCGGTGCAAATAATTTAGGTATTAATGGCGGAAATACGTTAAATTCTATAATATTATCCGGCAACGGTGATATCACAATTACGCCTACAATTAATATAGCGAACCCTCTTTCTACAGGTATAGCAGGTAATTTAACTCTTACCACTGTTAACGGACCGGTCAATTTTACAAACACTACTACGCTTGCAGTAACTAATATTACCGGAAACACAGATTTTCTAAATAATGCAGGTACGGTAAATCTTGCTGCAGGCGGTAATTTAGCGGCAGTAACAAGTACGGGCGGTATTAACGGTACTGTTAATGTATTAGGAGCAGGTACACTTGGACCTGTGACAGGCATTGCGGCTTTAAATCTTAACGGAGCAGGGGTTGTTACGATAAACGGAGCATCTAGTGCAACTAATCTGACGATAAATAATGCAGGTGTAGTAGCTACTGCTGCTGGTGGTTTTACCGGTGATGCTGCAGTTGGAGCTGGTCAATTTACAACAAATACTACAGGTGACGTAACTGTCGGAACAGGAACATATACAGGGGATATTACGGGTACGGCAACTTTTTTAGGAGCAAGTATTATTAATACCACAACTATCGGTGGAGCAACGGATTTCGGCAATAATGCCGGTATAATAAATCTTGCTAATAATGGACAATTAGCGGTAGTAACAAGTACGGGCGGTATTAACGGTACCATTAACGTGTTAGGAGCAGGAACATTAGGACCCGTTACCGGTATTACGGCTTTAAACCTTAACGGAGCAGGGGTTGTTACGATAAACGGAGCATCTAGTGCAACTAATCTGACGATAAATAATGCAGGTGTGGTAGCTACGGCTGCTGGTGGCTTTACCGGTAATGCATCAGTCGAAGCTGGTCAATTGACTACGAATACTACGGGTAACGTTACTGTTGGAACAGGAACATATACAGGGAATATTACAGGTACGGCAACGTTTGGTGGAGCAGGTACTATTAATACTACGAATATCGGTGGGCAAACGGATTTTGTAGGTAATGCAGGTACGGTTAATGTTAATGACGGCGGTAATTTAGGTGTTGTTACAAGTAGTAACGCAGTTAACGGTAATTTAGTATTTTTAGGCGGTGCTAACGTAAACGGTGCTATAAGTAATATCAATACAATAAGTATTAAAGGAGTTGCTGGAAATATAGTAAACTTTACGCAGAATGTATCAGCAGCGAGCCTCACTTTCACTAACGGTGCTACGGCAAATTTAAGTGGGTCGCTTGGAACGGCTAATAATGCGGTTGCAGTAGATTTTGGAGCAGGTGGAGGTGTTTTAGAGTTTTCAGGTACAAATTCTGCAGGCTATTTACTTAACAGCCCAATTACAAACGGGAACACAGGAACATTAAACGTTTATACTACCGGCACTACTTTAACGGCTACTGATTCAAGTATAGGTACGGTACAAACAATTAATATCGGGCAAGGAAATGCAGCCGCAGCATTTACGGTAGACGTATCTAACAAGGCTTTAAACTCTAGAAAGTGCTATTAATTTGAATAATACTAACTCCATATTTGGTTTAACTACTAGCAAAAATCAACAAGTTACCTTTACGAATAATGTCGATGGTTTTGTCAATGTTGGCAATGCGGGCGGTATTGTTAATTTAAGTAGCACTTCTAATACTCCGCCAAATAAAAATGTGTTAACTTTGCAGGGTAATGTTGGTAATGAAACTCTTGGTACAAAGGCAAATCCCCTTGCTGTTATAAATGTTAGTGGTAATGTCGGAGTTGCTGGTACTAATGTTACTTTAGGGACAAATAAACTTGATGTGAGTAATACTGCAGTGCTTAATATTGCGGCCGGCGGGGTTTTTGCCGATGCATCACTTACCTCGGCAAGCATTGATGAAATTAACATCGGTGATAATACTGCAAACGGAGCGGCTACTTATGCACTTGATGCAATAAATGCTGATTTTGGCTTAGATGCACCGGGTGTTGCATTTAAAAACGTTTCATCTGTTTTAAAATTAATGACTACTTCGACAGTTGCCAATAAAACAAGTACCATATATCTAACCGGTAATATAGAACCCGGTGCTGCAAATTTCGGTATAGTTGAGTTAAATGCTGAAAATGCCAATACTACATTAGTAATAAACGGTGTTAAAAATAAGGGAGTTAATCCTATTCTTTCACTTGGTACTGCTAATCATCCACTACAACAAATAAAATTTTCTGGGTTAGGTACAATAGAAGTAACTGCGATTAATACCAAGAGTATTGACGTCTCGGTGCCACAGCTTGCTATAGGAGTCGTCAATGCAGATGCTTTCTTCTCAGGTGCTACTAAGCTTGGAGTCGTACAGATTAACGGTAATATGGATTTCCAAAATAATGCCGGTACCGCAATATTTGCTAGTGATGCAAAAAATAATATACCGGCACTTATTACCGGTAATATAACGAGTACCGGCGGTCAACCTAACGGTACTGTAGTCTTTATGGATAACGGTACTATAGGTACTGTTGGCGGTAACAATACAATTACAAACCTTGCAATGCTACAAGCAGGGGCTGACAACAGCACCGTCACGATTAATTCCGGCGGTAATATGTCGATTACTGAAGTCCAAGGAACCGGTACCGGTGATATAGTATTTACGCAAGCTACTAATTTAACCGGCGGCATTAATACCAGCGGGGGTAAAGCCGTTAATTTAACATTTAATAACGGCGGTAGTATTAGCGGTGACGTTGGTACAGGTAATGAGATTGGTAACATAGTGCTTCAAGCCGGTGAAATGATATTTTCCGGTAAAGGTGAGGGAAATGCTATTTATTTAGTTCCCGGTAACGGAGCAAGAATTAAAACCTTAGATGATTTTAATCTTGCAATTATTGTAGGTGCTTCCCCTGTTCCTGGTACTCTTGTTCAACCGGGTGCTTTAATAAATGTAGTAAATGATACGTTATGGATAGCAGATAGTAATGAAGCTGAAACTTATAAAGATCCGGTTGGAAGTGCTGCTATGCCTTTAAATACTTTTCAAGTGGATGGTTCAGACGTAACATTTTTAAGTCCGGCATATATTAATAACCTTAACTTCACTACCTCTAACTCAGTTACTGCAACATTTAAAGGTATAACGCAAATCGATGGAGCTGCTACTAGCGGTAATAAAATTCATACTATTGCATTATCCAATGACTTAACAACAGGTACTTCGCCGTTTGGTTCAGATTCTAATCATCTTAAGACTATTGAATTTCTTACGGATAATAAATTCACCATTGATAGCCAAGATGTTTACTCTAGTGTCACAACCAAAACTAATAACGAGGGTACGGCGATATTTAATGCCGATAACGGTTTTACCGATGATTTAGGCGGTGAGAATTTAAACCTTAAACTAGTTCAGTTCAGTAGTAATAAAGGCACGGTAAAAGGGGATACCTATGCTAAAGATATTACTATTGATGCCGGTAAATCAGCTGTATTTACCGGTTATAACAGTAGGAGCTTAGATATAGCTGTGGAACTGTTGGCGGTGTTAAAGTGCCTAGAGCAACCACGAAATTTAATTACAAAACAAAAATCGTTTCAGAGAACTTCAAAGGAAGCAGTAGCGATTCTTCAGCAGAATATACTAATGCTGCACTTGTACAAGCACCGATTAACGGCGGTAGCCATAAATTCGATGATGACGTATGGCTACAAAAAGCGGTAACTGGTGCGAATGTTATTACTTTTGCATCGAAGAAAACAGCTTTCATTGCGTCGAATTTAGGAGCAAATACTATAGTTGCCGTTCAGGCGACAATGATGTTTACCGGTGATAATACTAAAGTAAATGTTGGGGGTAATATATCAGGTAGTAATATTACTTTTGACCTTGGTAATAATCAAGTTACTTATACAGGCTCTGCTACTCCCACCGGTGAGCTTATTATTAATGTCTTCTATGATACTATAAACATAGGTCAGACAGGTAACGCAAATAGCGGTAATATAGTACTCGCAAGCGGTAATACCTTTGATTTATCAAATGTTTCTTCTATAAAGTATTTTTAACTGCTCAAAATAACCCGTCTGCTATTGGAGAAGGTAGTGCTTATCCTGTCATTAGTGCAGCAGGAGGTAGTATAATAGTCGGTAATGCTGCAAATCTACCGTTTAACGTAACGGCTAATGAAGGCAGCTTCGTCAGATGGCAAATTACAGGTAATTTCTTTGTACTTTTACCGATAGAACCAACAGGAGATAATGTTATTGATAATATTATAGGTAAGATAATAAAAGCTCCTCCGGGTAGTGATGCGGCAAAAGTTACAAATGTTTTAGTAAATACACCTATAGATCAAAGGGCTGCGGTAATTAAGCACCTATTACCTATAATCGAGCGTCTTTCAAATGAAATACACAGAGTAACTATTCCGCTTACTCCTATGGGGCCTTCTGTCGGTCTGAGTGTTGGAGGTTTTAGCCCTATACAGCCGCCACCAACTAGCGGTAGTGTAGTTAACAATATATATGTTCCGCCTACCACTCCGGGCGGCTACGATGTAACACCTAGCAATCCAGCAGGATATAATACTCCGACTACTCCAGTTACAGGCACCGGTGGCTTTGGACCTAACGGTCCGGGTACAGGAGGAAATGCTCCTAGTGCTTCTGTAACCGGCGGAGTATTTACCCCAAGCAACCCAAGTAATCCGGCTAATAACGTTGTGCCTGTTATCGGCACTCGCGGATTTGGTCCTAATGGTCCCGGCACAGGAGGAAATGCTCCTAGCGGTTCTGTAACCGGTGGAGTATTTACTCCGAATGGTCCAAGTGTTGTGGCTCCAAGCGGTCCGGCTACAGGCGGTAGCGTTGGTGGCTTTGGTCCTAACGGTCCTGGCACGGGTGGAAATGCTCCTAGTGGTTCTGTAACCGGCGGAGTATTTACTCCGAATGGTCCAAGTGTTGTGGCTCCAAGCGGTCCGGCTACAGGCGGTAGCGTTGGTGGCTTTGGTCCTAACGGTCCCGGCACAGGCGGTACTACAGGAGGTAATCCGTCAGTTGGTACAGGTGGAGCTACAGGCACTACGGGCAGTGGTCTAGCTAATGTTGGAAGCAATTCTTACGGTCCGGGTAACGTCGGTACAATACCAACCTCAAGCGTAGGAGGTAATCCGTCAGTTAGTACTGGTGGAGCTTCAGGAAGTAATGTAGGTACAGGCGGCACAAGTTATAACGGTCCGTCATCAGGCGGTAGTGTAGGTACAGGCGGTACCAGCTACAATGGTCCGTCATCAGGCGGCAATCCTGCTGGCTATGTTCCATCTACTTCCGCTACTTCAGGTGGCAGTGTAGGTACAGGCGGTACAAGCTATAATGGTCCAGCTTCAACCGGTGGCGTTGGCAACAGTGGAACTACTCCAAGTGGTACAGGTTCTAATATTGGTACAGGCGGTAACTCACCTGCCGGCGGTAATAGTGTATACAGCCCATCAACAGGTAGTACTCGTAATAATGTCGGTGGGTATACTCCTTCAGTTGGTCAGGGTGGTACAAGTTCTAACGGTCCGGTAACAGGCGGTAGTGTAGGCACAGGCGGCTCAAGCTATGGTGGTGCAGGTTCTAACGGCGGTGTAACCAACAGCGGAAGCAGTCCATACGGTAATAGTGGTAATCCTACAACAACAGGTGTTTCTCCTGCTAATAATAGTAACAATATGGGAGGCAGTTCTGAGAGCGGTATGCCTGCTATAGGTAGTAGCCGAGATAATTCTTCAGGTACAGGTAGCGGTGGAAATTCAGGTAGCGGAATAAGTCGTTCTAATGCGAATGACGGCTTTAATGCTGCTCATGATAATACTAGTACCGGTACTCAAGAAGTAGGTAAGAGACTTAAGACTCTTAAAGATGCAGCAGAGGATGGTGCAAATCCTGCAGCAGAAGATGCTACCTCACGTAAGAGAGGTGCAGCTGTCGGAGGCGGTGACTGTGAACTCGATGAAGGTAACGCTAATAATTCCGTTTACGGAGTATGGGTTAGCCCATATTACGGCAAAGCGGTACAAAAAGCCTTTAACGGGTTTAGCGGTTATAAAGCTAAATCTACCGGTGGCTCAATCGGGGTCGATACCGTTATAAACGATAATATAGTACTTGGAGCTGCTTACACTAGAGTCGATACGAAGTTACGTTACCAAAATGCCAAATCCGGCAATACTACTAAGGTCGGAACTAACATGGGTTCTATATACGGTTTGTATAACTTTGTAAATAACTGGTTTGTAGAAGGAGTAACTACCTATTCACGAAGCGATATTAAAACTAATGAACTACGTAATATTATAGGCGGTTATGAAACGGCACACGGTAAGTATCATTCAACTTCTTATAGCGGTCAAGTAGTTGGGGGTTATAATTATCTATGGAAAGAAACTTCATTCGCACCGATGGCAGGTTTAAGATTTACTAAGATTAAAGATTCCGGTTATCAGGAATACGGTACTTCTTTCCAAAACCTAACTATTCAGAAGCGTCAATATAATAAGGTTGAGGGTATACTCGGCGGTGAAATTAAAACAACTTTCTATAAGGATGAGTTCATAATTAGACCGCAAGTTCATGCCTTTATTAATTACGACTTTAAAGGTAAGACACCGGCAATCATCGCAGATCTTAACGGTCTTAATGAGTCTTTCGGTACCGACGCCTAAACCTACTAAAATGCTGTATGATTTAGGAGCAGGGGTAGTAGTTAAGAAAGGTAGAATGGAGTATGGAGTGCATTACGGGCTGAACTTAGCTAAAAAATACCATGCTCAATCCGGTACGCTAAGACTTAAAGTAAACTTCTAAAAATCCGCATCAGTTAAGGATAAGAACTATAAAATTTCTATCCTTAACTAAGTAGTAAATTTTATTTTATAATCAAAGATGAAGCTTAATAATGTCTTTGATTACCTTATCACTATTCAGGATAAGTTTTTATCCTGAATAGCTCGCTATTTAATATTTTCTATCTATTATCCTAATGGCTGCCTTTATGAGAAGCATGCCCTCCTTTAGCAGCTATTTCTCTTACCTTTTCTTTATCCATAGAGGCAAAGCCCTGTTTTCCTGATCCGTGATCATGATCGTTATGACCATGATGTCCTCCGTGAGAAGCATGTCCTCCTTTAGCAGCTTTTTCTTTGTCTCTAGAGGCGAAGCCTTTGTTATTATTAGTCATAATTCCCTCCTAAATATTCGGGTTAGTTAATAATACAGAACCACTTTTTTTCGTTTTCAGTAGCTCCATATATGATGGTAGAAAAATTTATAGGGTGAGTCAACCTAAATTAAAATATTATAAACTATTATTTTTAACAATAAAGTTAATTACTGTTTACTTATAAAAAATTTATTTTTATTGTTGTTTTTTTAACCTTGACCTGAAAAAATTTAAGGAGTAGGCTTATAATTGCAACCAAAAATTAAGGAGGCTAACATTACAACTTTAGTAGGAACCCCAAATAATTTTGCCGATGCAATAAAAGAACTTATAGAGCTTGATTACGATGCTATCGAAGCATATAAAACTGCTATTAATAGAATTACTAATGAAGATTACAAAAAACAGTTAGATGCCTTTAAAACGGACCATGAAAGACATGTAAAAGAGTTAAATAAGCTTTTATCAAAACATAACGAGAAAACACAATAAAAGGACCAAGTAGTAAGCAATGGCTGACAAAAGGTAAAGTGATACTTGCTGATTTAGTTGATGATAAAGCTATATTATATGCTATGCATACAAATGAAGAAGATACTAATACTGCTTATGAAAGATTAAATGAGCATAGTAATAAATGGCATGATGCATCAAAAACTTTAAAACAAGGTCTTTTAGATGAACAAAAACATAAGAAATGGATAAAAAAACAACTTGAAGAGTAAATCTATATAAATTAATAAGGAGTAAAAATAAATTTTACTCCTTATATAATCTAAGCGTTATAAATATTAGCTGTGTGAATATTTCTAATAAAGAGTTAATTCTGGTTATTTTTTGCTGCAAATCATAACATATCTAAATCAACATTTAAAACAGTACTTAGTTTTTTTAGCGTATCTATTGTGCCTTTTCGTAATCCTTTCTCAATAAATGATATATATTGCTTAGTTTTACCAATTTTAATAGCTAATTGTTCTTGAGATAACCCTCTATATTCACGATAAACTTTAATAGGATTTTCGCCGTTTAGAATTTTTTGTACCAAATCTTCAGGAAAATATTCCTCATTTTTGGCTATAGCTTCGGCGTATAATGTTTCATCGGTAATACATTGTTTCTTATTGATAAGTTCCTGATATTCATTAAAAGGTATAACAACAAAAGCAGGTTTCCCTTGATATTCTATTATATGTTTATTACTCATTTATATACCTATCCTCTAACATCAACATTAATTACTAGAATTTCTAACTTTCCTTTATTTATTCTATTATATAACTCTATAATCTCCAATCCTTAATCTATAACCATCGTATCCTATTAATTTCTCGATATTATTATTTTCCTTATAAGGATTTAATTTTAGTTGTTCTAATTTTTCTAATATAGCTTTTCTTTTGTTTGTAGAAATTTTGAGTAAGTTTTTTAAAGCTGTTTTAGAAAAGCTGAGTTTATATTGCATTTAGAGATGAGAATAGATTAAATTATAATATACTCTATGTAAGAATAGAAGTCAACATATTGTTGACTGATGCAATCAGAAAAATTATAATCTTAATACTAGGCTCTATGAAGCTTTCTAAAAAAGATTTAATTTTGATTATTTTTTACTGCAAATTATAAGATTTTTTTGAAAATATGAATAACTATTCCTTCAAAAATCTTATTAATTTTCGCTAAAAAATACCTCAAAATAGCAAATCAATTAGAAAGCTTCATAGAAACTAAGTTAAGTATAAGGTTAATTAAATAATAAGTTGAATTTGTGCAAGATTTATTATATTAATATTTGTAATTATTTTTCAGGAACTGCGATAGTTTTTATGGTAATTACATGTAGTTTTTTATTTAATATTTCAGACAGGGCGTTTTTTACTAATTTATGTTGATTAATTAAAGAAAGTCCATTAAATTGAACATCTGATATTTCTAATGCATAATGGTCTTGATCTCCTACTAAATCAGTAATTTTTATTATACTGTTTGGAAAGGATTCCTTAAGTATTTTTTCTAACTCTTCTGCAGATATTGCCATTATTTTATCACTTTTTAGATATAAAAGCCTAAATATTAATTAAAGTTTTTTTTAGTTAAAGTAAAGCTTTATATGAATTTTTATTATAGAATTTTAAACATTCATTGATAAACTTTACTCTTATGCATATAATAATTAATATTATTATGTCATTTATTAATTATTATGAAAAAAGAAGCTGAAGAATTAAAATTATTTATCTTAGAATGTTTGAATGAGAAAAAAGCAGAAGATATTGAGGTAATTGATTTAACAGGAAAACATAAATTAGCCGATTATATTATATTTGCTAGCGGTCGTTCGACTAAAAATGTTGGAGCAATTGCTGAATATGTAGCTTTAGAATTAAAAAATAATGCCGGTATAAATAGTAATATTGAGGGGCTTGGTAAATCAGAGTGGGTACTAATAGATGCAGGTACTATTTTAATTAATATTTTTTATCCTGAAGCACGGGAGCATTTTAAGCTAGAAGAAATTTGGAAAAGATGAACGATCATATTCTTATTAACGTTATAATTTTACTCGGTACTGCGGTTTTTATCGTGTCTATACTTAAGCGTCTTAGATTAAGTCCGGTACTTGGTTACTTAATTGCAGGAGCTGCAATAGGTGATCACGGTTTAAAAATCGTAACATATGACCAAACTAAGTTACTAGGTGAACTTGGTGTAGTATTTCTATTATTTGCAATAGGTCTTGAGTTATCATTCGAGCGATTAAAAGCTATGAGACGATATGTCTTTGGTCTAGGTAGTTTGCAAGTTTTAACGACTGCTATAGTAATTGCCGGTGCAATGGTACTTATAGACGGCAATAGTAGTGCGGCTATTATTACCGGCGGTGGTCTTGCCCTTTCATCTACGGCACTTGTTATGCAGGTTATTGAGGAAAATCGTAGTCAATCAACGCAAATAGGAAGAGTTTCTTTAGCTATTCTGTTACTGCAAGATTTGGCCGTAGTTCCATTGCTTGTGGTAGTGCCGCTACTTGCCGATAGTAATAAAGCTTCGCTTGCGGCGGCTCTTGGTATTGCACTCTTAAAAGCCGTAACGGCCTTACTTACAATATTTATTGTCGGTCGTGTTTTTCTTCGTCCTGTATTTTCTTTCATTTCATCAGAAAGTAATAATGCAAGCGAGTTACCTATTTCAATGACTTTGTTAATAGTACTTTCTGCTGCTTGGGCTACCGAAACATTTGGTTTGTCTTTAGCTCTAGGAGCATTTGTTGCCGGAGTATTAGTTGCAGAAACCGAATTTAGATTGCAGGCAGAAGAAAGTATTTATCCTTTCAAAAGTTTATTTTTAGGATTGTTTTTCATGACCGTCGGTATGAATATCGACGCACTAGAAATGTATGAAAAAATATCTCATATTCTTACTTTATCTATTGCTTTAATAGGTATAAAAACCTTAATCATAACGGCTTTTTGTATTTTATTCGGTTTTAATAAAGGAGTTGCTTTTTATTCAGGCTTATTATTATCGCAAGGTGGAGAGTTTGGTTTTATATTATTCAGTTTAGGTAAAGATAGCGGAGTATTAGAAGAAAGTACTGCCGATATATTATTACTCGTAGTTACTTTTACTATGGCACTTACTCCATTACTCGCAGCTTTAGGGAAAAAGATTGCCGAGAAAGTCGATAAAGGACTCGGTAAAACTCCGACTCAAATGATTGAGCTTGGGGCAAGAGACTTAACAAACCATATTATTATTGCCGGTCTTGGTAATACCGGTAAAATGGTAGCAAGAGTTTTGGAAGCGGAAGGTATAAGTTACGTAATACTTGATTTAGATGATGATAGAGTTAAAGAAGAGCTATCAAACGGTTTACCGGTTTTTAAAGGTGACGTATCGCAAGCCGATACTCTAAAGGCATTAGGTACGGAAAGAGCATTCGCTATAATACTTACTATGAATAATCAAGTAACTATTAAGAAATCGCTTAAAACAATTAGCGGTAATTATCAGGATATACCGGTTGTCGTTAAGTTAAAAAATTTAAAAAATGCTAGAGAGTTTTATGATTTAGGTGCCACAACTATTATTCCGGAAAGTTATGAGACTGGATTACAAATCGGTGGAACAGTCCTAAAAAATATAGGTATTAGCGAGCAGGAAATTAATAGAATAAAAGTACAATTTAGGCTTGGTAATTATATAATAGCAAAAAAAGAGGATGCTTTATCTGAAGTGGAAGATAATGATTAAAGTTTTTATCATTTTAATTACGATAATATTATCAACAACAATTAACGCCGATAATAAAAAATTGCCTATTCCAAGATTTGTTTCAATAAAATCTAATGAAGTAAATGCAAGGAGCGGACCAACCACTAAATCTGCCGTAGAATGGGTTTTTGTTAAAAAAGGCGAACCGGTAGAAATAACTGTAGAGTACGAACAATGGCGACAAGTACGTGACATTAACGGCGAAGGTGGTTGGATACATTCAAGTGTTTTATCAGGTAAAAGATCAGTAGTTATTACCTCCGATAAGGAAATAGAGCTTACCAAATCAGCAGCCCCTAAAAGCCGAGTTATAGCAAAATTAATGCCCAAGGTTCGCTGCGGTTTAAAAAAATGCAAAGAACAATTCTGCCAAATTACATGTAAGAATTACACAGGTTGGATTTCTAAGAAAGTAATTTGGGGGGTATATGATGATAATGATAGGTATTAATAGACTTTTTGCATAACCTCCTTCTAAAGGTAATTTGTACATCAAGAAGGTAACTAGCATCCTCACGTATTTATATACGCTGCGGTGGCAAGTGCTTCCGTGTTTCCAGGAGGATTCCTCTTTATAAGATAAGTTATGCAAGAAGTCTAATATTTATAATAAATTGTAAAAGTAGTTTACTATCTGAGGTTAATTTGCTATATATGCAAACTTACTAAAAATATAATTATTTATGCAAAGATATTTAGACGGTACAAATGATGTCGCATTTAAAAAATTATTTAGTGATAAAGTAAAATTAATAAATTTATTGAACTCTCTTCTTAGGTTATCGAAAGGAGATAGAATCATAGATTTAAGTTATATAACTACTGAACAATTGCCTTTATTTCTTGAAGGAAAAAGAAGCTTATTCGATCTAAAAGTTAAAGATGAAACCGGTAGATGGTATATAATCGAAATGCAGCGTAAAATGGAGAAAGATTATCTTAATAGAACACAGTTTTACGGTTGTTATACCTATGTTAGTCAAATTAAGAAAGGTATGAAACATAGGGATTTATTGCCGGTAGTAATAATTTCTATCATAGGAACAAAAGCTTTGCCTGATGAATTGCCGTATGTTAGCTATCATTATATAAAAGAAAGCAATACCCATAAACAATATTTGTTTTCATTAACTTATGTATTTATTGAACTAGGAAAATTTAAAAAAAATGATTTTAAAGATGATACCGATGAATGGTTACATTTATTAAAATATGCTTCGCAAGAACAAGAACCGCCAAAAGAAATTAAAAATGAAATTGTGTTATCGGCATATGCAAGTTTAGAGCAATATAAATGGACAGACCAAGAGCATGATGATTATTTTAGGGCTGAAATGGCTATACAACAAGAAATAGACAAGTTTGAGGAAAAGTTTAATGCCGGTATGGAAAAGGGGATAGAAAAGGGAAAAATTGAAATAATAAAGAAAATGCTAACTAAAAAAATACCTATAGAAGAAATACATGAGATGACAGGAATATCCATAGAAGAAATAAAAAAGCTAAAAGCAGAAATATAAAATATAGATATTTAAATGAAAACCACCTTACCCGAACGTTCTCTTAAAATTAGAGCAAGGCTTAATTTTATAGTGCAGCAGATTTTAGATATTGCACAGGATAAAATTGCTATGATTATCTTGTACGGCTCTTTTGCTAGAGGTGATTGGGTACGTGATCTACCTAACGGCTATCATAGCGATACCGATATTTTAATAATTCTAAAAAAAGGTAAATATAAAGGACTCGCTGCTTTAAGATTAGAGGATAAAATATATAAGAGATTAGAAAAAACCGGAGTAATAAAAGACCAGATTATCCCATATGATTCAGAAATATCTATAATTCTTGAGTCAATAGAGGAAATAAATAGGCAGCTAGAAAAAGGACGTTATTTTTATACGGATATAAAAAAAGAAGGCGTTCTTTTATATGATAGCAAGGAATTTATGCTTAGCGAAGCTAAAGATTTACCTTGGAGCGAGATGAAAGAAATTGCTAAAGATTACTATGAAGAATGGTTTGATAGAGGTAAGAGTTTTTTAGATTGTAAAAATTCACTAGAAAAAGGATATTTAAATAAATGTGCTTTTGAGTTACATCAAGCTACAGAAAGTTTTTACAGTACTATTTTATTAGTTTTTTCTAATTATAAACCGAAATTGCATGATATAAAAAAATTGGGTAGTAGGGCCAAAAACTATAATAGTGAGTTGTTGCAAGTTTTTGCTATAGCAACTCCTGAGCAAAAAGAATGTTTTAAGTTGCTAAAGGAAGCATATGTTAAAGCAAGATATGATAAAAATTATAAAATTACTAAAGAACAGCTGCTTTATCTTATTGAAAGAATAGAAAAATTAAAAGAAATCACCGAAAGAATCTGCACAGCAAGAATTAATAAATAGTAATATTTTAAATTCAATTTCTTTTGCTAAAAAATGCTCAATCACATATCCACTTAGTCATTATCCATGTAAATTTATATGGATAAGATTAATACGTCAAGATGTTAGTTTAAAGCTTAGCTGAATTTATAAATAAAAAATAATATGGTATGTTTATCCTTATTTGATAAAAATACTATTCGTTATAAAGTATTACTAATATGGCAAAAAAGAAAATAAAAGATAAAGCCCATAAAAAAGAAAGTATAATTTGTATTACTACTCCAAATCAAGCTTTAGCAAAATTACAAACAAAAGTGCAAGATTATATAGATACTACAGGAGAAAAAATTTCTCTAGTGGATGAATTGATTAAAACAAGAAGAGCAGATGGATAGTGTTTTCGGTTTATTTAAAATTTGATAAAATTATCTAAATATAGTATGATATAAAACTTTTTATAATATACTCGATGAACTTCAAAAATTGGCTGCGTCGTTCTACAAGAGCTCCGGTTCTCACGTATTAAGTATACGCTGCGATCCTCGCCTTGAGAACTTCTAGCTCTTTTTGAAGTTGATCTTCGTATAGTATTGTAGTTTAAAGATATATATAAAATTTTATGAGTAAGAAGCTTTATATTAAGACCTACGGCTGTCAGATGAATGTTTATGACTCCGTTAAGATGCAAGATTTGCTTTATCCTTTTTGGTTATGAACCTACGGAAAATATAGAAGATGCTGATGTTATTATCCTAAATACCTGTCATATCAGAGAAAAAGCAGCCGAGAAAACTTATTCTGAACTTGGTCGTATTAAGAAACTACAAGATACTAGAAAAAAACAAGGTTTAAATTTTGCAATAATAGTTGTAGCCGGTTGTGTTGCTCAGGCGGAAGGAGAAGAGATTTTCTCAAGAACTCCTTATGTCGATATTGTTGTCGGTCCGCAATCTTATTATAACCTACCGGAATTAATCTCAAAAGTCGTTAGACACGAAAAACATTTAATCGATCTTGATTTTGTTGAAGAAGCGAAATTTGATAATTTACCGGAACAATTATATCCGCAAGGTGCTAGTAGCTTTCTTTATATCGGTGCAAGAAGGATGCGATAAATTTTGTACTTTCTGTGTGGTGCCTTATACGAGAGGAGCTGAATTTTCAAGGAACGTAGAGCAGGTCTATAGAGAAGCGTTAAAAGTAGTTAGCAGCGGTGCTAAAGAAATTACACTACTTGGGCAAAATGTTAATGCTTATCACGGTAAAGGACCTGATGATAAGATATTTACTCTAGCCGATTTACTGGGACATCTAGCACAAATCCCAAATTTAGAGAGATTGCGTTATATGACGTCGCACCCGATAGATATGACTGATGATCTAATAAAACTACACGGTACTGAGCCTAAATTAATGCCGTTTTTACATCTACCGGTGCAGTCAGGTTCAAATTAAATATTAAAAGCAATGAACCGCAAACATGATCTGGATTATTATTTTGATATAATTAATCGCTTAAGAGAAGCAAGGCCCGATATAGTGTTGTCCTCTGATTTCATTGTCGGTTTTCCCGATGAAACGGATGAAGATTTTGAGGATACTTTAGATTTGGTCCGCAGAGTAAAATACGGTCAGTGCTATTCGTTTAAATATAGCCCTCGTCCCGGTACGCCGGGAGCAACTAGAACGGATCAAGTTCCGGAACACATAAAATCAGAGAGATTAACTATATTGCAAAAAGAACTGATGGCTCAGCAACTAGCTCTTAATGAAACTTGTGTCGGTAGTACTATGAAAGTTCTATTTGATCGTAGTGGTAAATTCTATGATCAAATAATAGGTAAAACTCCATACATGCAGTCCGTATATATCCAAAACCCTAATAAATCTTTACTTGGTAAAATCATTGATGTAAAAATTACTAAAGCCGCAATGAATAGCTTAAGTGGCGAGATAGTTTAATTATGTAATTTACGTATTACAAAAATAAATGTTGTAAATAAAAGCCTATGTATGTTATTATTTACAACATGATAAAAAGACATATAACATCGTTTGTAAAGCAATCTTTAAAAGATTTTTCTGCAGTTCTTGTTATTGGAGCGAGACAAGTTGGTAAGTCTACAGTAGTAAAACAATTATATGACGAAGGAATTTTTAAATCATATATTACTTTAGACGATATTTCGCAATTAGAAGCAGTAACTAATGATCCTCATGGATTTATAAAAAATGCAAGTTATCCTCTTGCTATTGATGAGATTCAAAGAGTCCCGGATCTTTTAAAAGCTATAAAAAAGTCAATTGATGAAGATAAGAGACCGGGGCGTTTCCTTTTAACCGGATCGGCTAATATTTTTTCTTATCCGGGAGTATCTGAAAGTTTAGCAGGACGTGTTGACATAATACATCTTGAAGGGTTAAGTTTAGGAGAAATTTTAAATCAAAATAACCCTTCTTCTTTTATATTAGATATTTTTTCAGGAGCAACTATTCCTGAATTAAAAGACAAATGGACTAAAGAGTTAGAATATAAACCAAAAATAAATAACCAATCTTTAAATGAATATATTTTCTATGGCGGATTTCCGGAAGTTGTATTAAAAAAGCAAGAAAGATTTCGTGAACGTTGGTTTTCTTCTTATCAATCAGCCTATATTGAGCGAGATGTACGAAATATAAATAAGTTTTTAGATGTTGTTTCCTTTGCTAAACTTTTTCGCTTGATTGGTTTACAAAGCGGTAATTTATTAAATCAAAAAAATTTAAGTATTGAAATAGGGCTAGATCAAAGAACAATATCAAGATATTTAGAGATTTTAGAAACAACTTTTCAAGTAAATCAATTAACTCCTTGGTTTAGTAACACACGTAAAAGATTAATAAAAACCTCTAAAATTTATATGAATGATTCAGGTTATGCGTCGTATTTAAACGGCATAACAAGTCCTAACTTATTGTTAAATAGCCCTTACTATGGAACAATATTTGAAACATGGTTATGGGCAGAACTTAGGAAAATATTAACCTTAACTACGGGTATAGAGCAAGCATTTTATCGTACGCATTTAGGAAAAGAAGTTGATTTTCTTTTATATAAAGGTGATGTATTTTGTGGCATAGAGTGTAAAGCCACAGAAACTATTCAGAGCCGGCATTTTACGGGTCTTAAAGATTTATCGGAAGCATTAGCCCCACGAATTATGCGTGGCATTATACTTTATAACGGCGATGAAATAATCAGTTTTTCTGATAAATTTCTTGCACTGCCTATAAAGTGTATAATTTAAATGCTCTTTATGTCATTCCCGCATGGCGTTGTTGCGTGGATCAATTTCATCTCTGTCATCCCGTGGCTTGACCACGTGATCCAGTTAAAATACTAATAATTATTAGTATTTTTTATTGTTTTTATGGACCCCGTGGTCAAGCCACGGGGTGACGCAGTAGGTTTTACCGGTCCACGCAACAACGTCTTCCCGCTTACGCAGGAATGACATCGGTATCCATGCGGGCAATACCTATATTCTATTATAATGTAAAAAAATATTATCTATTAAATGTATAAATCTCTATTTTTTTGTTTAAAAATTTTTACCGTACTTATTTTATTAGGTTGCGGGATTACTGCTTATATAATATATCACTATTCACGTGATTTGCCTGATTACTCACAGCTTGCACGTTATTATCCTCCGTCGGTAACACGTATCTATTCTCATGACGGTAAATTAATGGAGGAATACGCTTTTGAACGTCGTGTATTTGTACCGATTAATAGCATACCTAGTTCATTAATAGAAAGTTTTATTGCAGCCGAGGATAAGAATTTTTATAACCATCCTGGTGTCGATTTACTTGGAATAGTTAGAGCGGCATTTTTAAATATATCTAATTATTTACATCATAGGCGTATGGAAGGAGCGTCTACAATTACTCAGCAAGTGGTTAAAAATTTTCTGCTAACTAACGAAGTTTCTCTTGAACGTAAGATTAAGGAAGCGATTCTTTCTTATATGATTTCAAGAGTATTTACTAAGGATCAAATCTTAGAATTATATCTTAATCAAACATTTTTTGGTCGTGGTGCTTACGGTGTTGCGGCAGCTGCACAAAATTATTTTAATAAATCCGTAGAGGAACTTACTATTGCAGAATCAGCTTTTATTGCGGCACTGCCTAAAGCCCCTTCTGAACTTAATCCAGAGAGAAACTACGCTAGAGTAAAAGCTCGTCGTGATTATGTAATAGCACGTATGTTTGAAGATGGTTACATAACAAAAGATGCTGCGAAAGAAGCTATGGATAGCCCGATAGTTTTACGTAAACGAGCTAAAGAAGAAACTGTTACGGCAGATTATTATGCTGCACAGGTTAGAGAAGAAGTAATTAGGATGTTAAATAGTAAGGAAGAATTTTATACCGGAGGTCTTACTATTATCACTTCTTTAGATGCAAAGATGCAGCAATTAGCCGAAAATTCTCTAAGAAAAGGTCTGAGAGAGTTTGATAGAAGGCGTGGTTTTAGAAAGCCTATAGCTAATATTCCTCTTGATAATTGGCAAGAGGAGCTAAAAAAACTACCGACTCCTCCATCGCTTTTAGAGTATAAATTAGCTGTAGTTCTGGATGTGACTGATAATCATGCAGAGATTGGACTTATAGACGGCAGTAAATCTAAGATGCCTATTGCTGAAATGAAATGGGCAAGAAGTAATCTTAAATCAGTTAAGACCTTGCTTAAAAAAGGTGATGTGATAGTGGTTGAACCTATAAAAGACGGCTATGCTCTTCGGCAGATTCCGGAAGTAAACGGGGCTATTATGGTTATGAACCCAAATACCGGACAGGTACTTGCAAGCGTCGGCGGTTATGATTTTTCCACAAGTAAATTTGATAGAGTAACTCAAGCACTTCATCAACCGGGTTCTTTGAGTAAAACCTTTGTTTATTTAGCAGCTCTTGAAAACGGTATTAAGCCGAATCAGATTTTTAACGATGGACCTATTGAGATTTCGCAAGGTCCGGGGATGCCTAGCTGGCGTCCTAAAAATTATGAGGGTAAGTTTTTAGGTGAAATTACTATGCGTACCGGTCTTGAAAAATCTCGTAATCTTATAACTGTAAGAGTTGCAACTGCCGTAGGACTTACAAAAATCGTTGATATAATTAAGCGATTCGGTATTAATAATGAACTGAAAAAAGTTTACTCTATGGTACTTGGTTCAATTGAAACCACACTTAGCAGAATGACTAATGCCTATGCAATTATTGCTAACGGCGGTAAAAAAGTTGAACCTCATTTTGTAGAATTAATTAAAGACCGTAACGGTAAAATTATTTATAGGCGAGATAATAGAGAATGTCTTTCTTGTAATGTTTCGGATAGCAATTTAGATATCGCAATATTAGAAATACCGAAAGAAGATATTTATAGAGTTACGGATGAAGCTAGCGATTATCAAATTACTTCGTTTTTAACCGGAGCAATAGATAGAGGTACTGGCTATGCTGCGAAGAAGTTAGGGAAAATTATCGGTGGAAAAACCGGTACTAGTAACGATAGTAAAGATACATGGTTTGTAGGTTTTACACCCAAAATAGTAGTAGGTAGTTATGTCGGTTACGATACACCGAAAGAGCTTGGAAAAAGAGCAACAGGTTCAAACGTAGTATTGCCGATTTTTATTGATTTTATGAGTAATGCTTATAAGGATGAGCCATCGCTGCCTTTCAAAGTTCCGGATTCAATTAAGCTAATCGCCGTAGATAGAGCAACCGGTAAAATTACACCAAGCGGCACTGTTATAGAAGCGTTTAAAGTCAATAATGTTCAGATGCTTGAGAATGAAGATATGATCGATAATAATGATATTTTTGATTATGTGCTGAGTAAAGAAGATCAATCTCAAGAGATTTATTAAGTATACTGTCATACTGTGGCTTGACCACGGTATCCAGAAATACAGTTTAGAGTCTATGTTGTTTTACTATTTTTAAACTGGATACCGTGGTCAAGCCACGGTATGACACCGAGCGTGTTTTCCGATCCACGCAACAATGCCTAGCGGGAATGACATCGGTATTATGCAACAAAACCACCTATTTTAACCTATGAAAAAAATTATTTTATATCTAACTGAATTAATATCACTTACTATACCTTTTATAACTAAAGCTAATTGTTTTCTAGTTAAAGAAAATGATAAATTTATTAAACAAGAAGGTAATTGCGAGTCTCGTTATGCTCCATGTTCAACATTTAAAATTGTCTTAAGCTTGATGGGTTATGATGATGGGTTTTTAATTGATGAAACTCATCCGGAGTTACCTTTTAAAGAAGGATATGACGATTATCTTGAAGTTTGGAAGCAGCCGCGCATACGCCTAAAGACTGGATGAAAAACAGCTGTCTTTGGTATTCACGTCTTATTACTAAAGAATTAGGTTATGAAAAATTCCGTGATTATGTAACAAAATTTGATTATGGTAATCGTGATATTTCAGGAGATAAAGGAAAGAATAACGGTTTAACTAATTCATGGCTTTCTAGTTCTTTAGAAATTTCTTCTGAAGAACAATTAGCTTTTCTTCAAAAACTTGTTGCAAATCAATTACCCGTAAGCCTTAAAGCTCAAGAAATGACAAAAAATATTATGTTTATTGAAGATTTTGCAGATGGGTGGAAGCTCTACGGCAAAACAGGTAGTGGAAATCGCCTTAATGAAGATAGAACTGTAAAGCTCAAAGAACGTCAAATAGGTTGGTTTATAGGTTGGTTACAAAAAAATGGCAGAAAAATTTTCTTTGTACATTTTATTGAAGATAAAAAACACCATGACTCTTATGCAAGTCTACGTTCTAAAGAAGCAGCAAAAGAAAAGCTAAAAGAATTGATAAATGTTGACTAAAAATCAAAACTCTAAGTTTATCTATACAGGAGTACCTTCGTCATCATAGGAGACTCCGGTCATATCTACCGTAGTATGATCATTATGCTCTGTGCTGTTGTTAAGAGCGTTATGCTCTTCAGTATAGTTAACAGCAAGTTTATTTTCAGCAGCTCTTTCAGCTTCAATTTCATCAATATATTGTTTTAATTTAGCTTTTTTTGCGTTTTTACTTCTAACGCAATACCAAGTTACTCCTGCACCTATTGCAACAACTATGGAGGCAGCTACAGCTGTACCAATGCCTATATATGTAGCTAAGGAATTATCGTTATCACTCTAATCAAACATATTTTCTTGAGGGTTATAAGTTGAATTGAAGGCAGTATTAGTAAGGTTTGCTACGGTGTTATTAATTAAATTTATTCCCGTTTCAGTCCAACTTTCAGTGTTATCGGAAAAGATTGATTCAGAAATTTCAGCAGTAGAATTTGTTATTGTATTATTAACTGCATTAGTCGCCATTTCAGATAAATATTCTGTTACGGACTCTGTCCATCCCTCGGTTGTATTAATATCAATTGCTTGAGTAGTGCTAGATATCGGGTTAGCTATTAAATCCTTTATTTCTGAGAGAATCGCCTGTAGAGCATTTTCTTTCTCTACTTCAAATATTTCGCACCCTTTAATATCTCCTATAATAGGGTTATTATACCCTGCGATATTAAGTATACCCTCAATAGTAAGATTTCCTTGAAGATTTTCTTGACATATTTTAAGCAAGCGTTCCTCATATATATAAGTCTTATCACCTTGTTTTTGCAATATATAATCCCGTATGGTCTTTATTATCATTAATCGCTGTAATAATAGCTTTATTTGCAGTTAATACTTCCTTTATTTTGAATATTCCTTCAAATACAAAATTGCTTGTTTTAGTATTTAATAATTCAATTCCTTTATTACACATAGTTGTTAATATATTCTCTTTAGGGTAAGTCTGTTCAATTAAACTAAGGGTAGTAGTAGTTAGATAGTAACTGGCCACATTATGCCCTATTTTAAGTATGTGGTATCCTTGACCTATTGTATTAGTAATTCTTGCTGCGGTAGTTAAAGAAAAGTGTAATATGTGATTCATGCCGTTCTATCCTTAAGTTTTAAATTAAGGTGCATAATAGGTAAAACTAATATGATTAGTCAAGAAATTACTAATAAAAATTAATATTTAATATATAATCATTGCAATTTTATTCTTAATTGATAATTTTATTGTTTGAGTGATGTAAAAGTGTTACAATAATAATACTAATCAATAAAAATAATTCTATATGTCTAAAAGTCCAATAGTTAATGTTACTTTTGACCCGGTAATTTCCACTTTGCTTAGTAATTTAGCAGTTCAAGAAAATAAATCTTTATCGAGTTTAGTCAGAGAATTAACACTTGAAGCTCTTGAAATGAGAGAAGATTTATTTCTGTCAAAAGTTGCTAAAAAGCTTGATAAAGAGAATGCTAAAACTTACTCTCACGAAGAAGCGTGGAAATGAATTATAAAATACGTTATCTAGAAGAAGTAACAAATAAGCATATCCCAATGCTTTCCTCCAATGCAAAAACTCTTATCAAACGTGCAATTGAAGAACGATTAATGTTTGATCCCATAGCTTTTGGCAAACCGTTACGCTATAGTTTGAAAGGTCATAGAAGACTCCGAGTAAGTGATTATCGTATTATATACCGTATTGAACAAGAAACATCTACGGTAATTATTATTGCAATCAAACACAGAAAAGAAATATATCAGGAATTTATATAAGCCCTGTTATCTCTTGAAGTGTCTAAAGAAATGTTATAAAGTCAAAAAGTTCATAAAAATTTGAGGATATTATGCAAGTAGTAAAAGTTTTAGAACAAATTTTAGCAGATAGTTATGCTTTATATTTTAAAACACAGAATTATCACTGGAATGTAGAAGGAGCAGAGTTTAGAAGTCTACATTTATTATTTGAAGGACAATATGAAGATTTAGCTGAAAGCTTAGATGAACTTGCTGAAAGAGTGAGAAGTTTAGGTGCTAAAGTCCCCGCATTATCAAATTTAATAAAGCTTGCATCTATAGATGAGGCAAATCCAAACGTAACGGCAAACGAAATGCTTAAAAGTCTAACAAAAGATCAAGATATTATTAGAGATACCTTATATAAGGGACTCAAAGTAGCACAAGCAGAGGGCGATGAGGGGACAACCGATATGATTATTGGACGGATTAAGGTGCATGAAAAAAACAGATGGATGCTGAAGAGTAGTATACTCGTTTAATTTAAAAAATTGGCGTTACTAAATGCTATATAAATGTCATTCCTAATTAAAAGAGGCCTTGTTGCATGACTCCTATGTCATTCCCGCATAGGCGGGAATCCAGGCTAAAAAATCTTTAAAACAAAGATTTTTTATTATATCATTTTATTCTTTGAATGAAGTTTTTAAAAAACTTTAAAGTACTAGATTCCCGCTTTCGCGGGAATGACATAATAGGTTCATATAGGGATGGCAATAAACCTAATAAACAAAACTAACAAAATAAAAATAAAATGGAACAATACGATGTAGCCGTTATAGGCGGTGGTCCGGGTGGATATGTTGCAGCAATTAGAGCAGCACAATTAAAGAAAAAAGTTGTATTAATAGAAAAAGAACATTTAGGAGGAGTGTGCCTTAATTGGGGATGTATACCGACTAAATCTTTGCTAAAATCTGCTGAGGTTTTTAAATATATAAAACATGCTAAAGATTATGGAATTGATGCTAAAGGTGCTGAAATCAATATTAAGAAAATAGTCGAACGCTCAAGAGAGATTTCAAATAAGCTTGCAAGCGGTGTTAAGTTACTATTGAAAAAAAACAAAGTTACCGTAATAGACGGAGTAGCAAGCCTTGCAGGAAATAAGATAATAAATATAAATGATAACCTTAAGGTAAAAGCAGATAATATTATTATAGCTACTGGAGCAAGATCTAGGGTTTTAAAAGGCTTTGAGCCTGACGGCAAGCAAATATGGACTTCAAAAGAAGCTATGATACCGCAGTATGTGCCGAAATCTATGATTATTGTCGGCTCAGGTGCAATAGGTATAGAATTCGCTTCATTTTATAATAGTATTGGTGTAGATGTTACCGTAATTGAGGCACATAATAGAATATTACCTGCTGAAGATACGGAAATTGCCGGAATCGCTCATAAGAGCTTTGAGAAGAAAGGCATAAAAATTATTACAAATGCTAAGTTAATTAAGCAAACAAAATCAAAAGATAAGATAGAAGTTGAGCTAGAGTTATCCGGTAAAACACAAAAATTACAAGCTGAAATCTTACTTATGGCAGTAGGTATTACGGTAAATACAGAAAATTTAGGACTTGAAAAGACCAAAATTAAAGTAGAAAACGGCTATATAGTTAATAACGGACTAATGCAAACTGCAGAATCGGGAATTTATGCTATAGGGGATGTAGCAGGAGTACCTTGTTTAGCTCATAAAGCAAGCCATGAAGGGATTATTGCAGCGGAAAGTATAGCTGGCTTAAAGCCCCATGCTATTAACAAACATAACATTCCAGGCTGCACTTATTCCTCACCGCAAATAGCAAGCGTTGGACTTACGGAAGAAGCAGCGAAAGCTTTAGGTTACGAGCTTAAAATAGGCAGGTTTCCTTTTATGGCTAACGGTAAGGCTTTAGTAAGCGGTGATAGCGACGGCTTAATTAAAACTATATTTGATGCTAAAACCGGTGAGTTGCTCGGAGCTCATATGATAGGTTCGGAAGTAACAGAATTAATACAAGGATATGTGGTTTCAAAAAATTTAGAAGGAACGGAGTTGGATTTAATTAATACTATCTTCCCGCATCCGACTTTATCGGAAATGATGCACGAGTCGGTGTTAGCTGCATTTGATAGGGCAATACATGTATGAACAAAGATAATTTAATCGAGAATTATGCAGTGGCGTTATTTAATAACGCTATGGTTGATAATATACAAGATAAAATCTTTGAAGAAATTACCGCTATAAATCGTATAATTACCGATAATTTTGATATTAGAGAGTTTCTATTTTCTCCTATAGTAAATAAGGATGATAAAATTAATGTGGTTAATTCGTTAGTAAAAAATACTAAATTTAACAAAATAGTGAATAATTTTTTATTGTTATTGGTAAAAAATTCTCGTACTGCTATTTTATCTAATATAGTAGATGCTTATAATACTTTACTATATGAAAGTAAAAACATAAAAATAGTTCAGGTTATTTCTGCAAATAAGTTACAACCTAAAGAGCAAGAGTGGATTAAATCTCGTATAGAAAAAGAATTAAATCAAAAAACAGAAATATTATTTGATATTGATAGTACTATTATTGGCGGTATTGTAATTAAATATGATAGTATGTTGCAAGATTACTCAATAAAAGGTAGTTTAGAGAAAATAACGAAAGCTTTAAAGAAAGTTAGGATTGCTGCATAGATATTTATATCGTCATTGCGAGGAAATTACGAAGTAATTGTACGTACGCAATCTCAGGATATTTTATGAGATTGCCAAGCAGCCTATGGCTGCTCGCAATGACGTGAACAACTAGGAGACATAAAACCCATGAAACTAAAGCCTATTGAAGTAGCTGAAATATTACAAAAGGAAATAGCTAATATTAATTGCTTAAGTGAGCTTGAGGAAGTAGGGCAGGTAATTTCGGTCGGTGACGGTATAGCTAAAATTTACGGTCTTGCTAATGTAAAATCCGGTGAAGTAGTAGAGTTTAAATCCGGTGTTAAGGGTCTTGTTTTAAATTTGGAGAATGATAGCGTCGGTGCTGTAATTATGGGCGATGATAACCAAGTACAGCAAGGCGATAATGTCAAAAGAACTAAAGAAGTTTTAGAAGTACCGATAGGAAAAGCTTTGCTTGGTCGTGTTGTTGATGCTCTTGGTAACCCTATTGACGGCAAAGGCGATATTGCAAGTAAAGAGTACAGACATATCGAGATGAAAGCTCCGGGAATAATAGAAAGAACGAGCGTAAGTGAACCTGTACAAACCGGAATAAAGGCTATAGATTCGTTAATTCCGATAGGTAGAGGGCAAAGAGAGTTAATAATCGGTGATAGACAAACCGGAAAAACGGCTATAGCGGTTGATACTATTATTAATCAAAAACAAGCTCATTCACTTACTAATGAAAGCGATAAAATTTATTGTATTTATGTAGCTATTGGGCAGAAAAGATCAAGTGTTGCACAGATAGTAAAAAAACTAGAAGATGCCGGAGCAATGGACTATACAATCGTTGTTTCGGCTACTGCTTCGGAAGCTGCAGCTCTTCAATTCATTGCCCCTTATTCTGCCTGTAGTATGGGCGAATATTTTCGTGATAACGGCATGCACGCACTTATTATTTATGATGATTTAAGTAAGCATGCCGTCGCATACAGACAAATCTCATTACTTCTTAGAAGACCTCCCGGGCGAGAAGCCTATCCCGGGGACGTGTTCTACCTGCATTCAAGATTGCTTGAGCGAGCTGCTAAAATGTCAGAGGAAAAAGGCAATGGTTCACTTACTGCTCTTCCTATAATCGAGACGCAGGCAGGTGATGTATCTGCTTATATCCCAACAAATGTTATTTCAATTACCGACGGTCAAATTTTCTTAGAAAGTGAGTTATTTTATAAAGGCATAAGACCTGCCGTTAATGTCGGTATTTCAGTAAGCCGTGTTGGTTCTGCAGCACAAATAAAGGCTATGAAGCAGGTATCAGGTTCGGTAAAGCTAGAACTTGCTCAATTTAGAGAGCTGGAGTCTTTCTCGCAATTTGGATCAGATCTAGACCCTGCCACTAAAGCACAAATCGATCACGGTAAAAGATTAGTTGAGATATTAAAACAAGCACAATATCATCCCTTTCCGGTAGAAGAGCAAATAGTAAGTATTTATGTCGGAACTAAGAAATATTTAAATGATGTGCCGCTTCAGAAAGTAAAAGAATTTGAGGATAAAATGCTTACGGAGATAAGGTTAAATAAAAAAGATATTTTGGAATCAATAAAAAACGAGCAACGTATAACCGAAGAAACCGAGCAGAAACTGAAAGCATTTTTAGAAAATTTCGTAAAAGCCTACTGTGTCATGCCGTGACTTGATCACGGCATCCAGTAAAATAAGTTAAAAATACTGGACCCTGTGGTCAAGCCACGGGGTGACAATGGAAAAACCAAAAAACTATATGTCAAATTTAAAGCAATTAAGAACTAGAATTAAAAGCGTTAAATCTACACAAAAGATTACTAAAGCAATGCAACTAGTATCAGCTTCTAAAATGACAAAAATAAAAAGTCAAATAGCCAATTCAAATTTTTATATTGAGGCTATTAGTAAAATGATGTCCGATATATTATCAATTGATATGTATGAGCTATCTATAGAAGAGCAGAAATTTTTTAATACTATACCGAATAAAGCAAATTTATTGATAGTTATGACATCACAGCGTGGTTTATGCGGAACGTTTAATTACAGTATAATTAAGCAAGTTAAGAATGATATTAAAGAGTTAGAAAATAAAGGCGAACAAATAAAGCTTATCATTATAGGTAAAAAAGGTTACGAAGCACTAAAAAGACAATATGCAAATTATATTGATAGCTATTTTGAGTTACCCAAAATTCATGATGAAAATCTGATGTTGCAAGTAAAACAGGAAATTATGTCGCTAGTTACAAATTTAGAAGTTAGTAATTGTGTTATATATTTTAATAAATTTAAAAACGCAATGACTCAAATTATGACTAGACAACAGGTTTTACCGGTAGAAAAATATCATGATGATTCTGCAGATAATTCTATAGTCAATTCAGTTGGATTTGGATACAAGGAGCAAGGAGCGAAGCCTATAAATAATAGGAGAGCGACGAGTGACGCAGTAGGCGAGTCCAAATCAATTGACTATAATTATGAGTATGAGGGAGAGAATCTAATTTCTAACTTAATTAATTTATATGTGAATTCCCAAATAAATTATGCTTTACTACAAAGTAGAGCAAGTGAAGAGGGAGCTAGAATGACCGCTATGGAAAATGCAACAAATAATGCTAATGATTTAATAAGTAAATTAGTTTTAAAGTTGAATAGATCAAGACAGGCTATTATTACTACAGAGTTGATAGAGATTATAGCCGGCTCTGAAGCGGTGTGACTCGATGAACTTCAAAAATTGGCTACGTCGTCTTATAAGTTCTGCGGTGCTCACGTATTAAGTATACGCTCCGCTCCTCGACTTATAGACTCCTTGCTCTTTTTGAAGTTGATCTTCGTCAACATAAATACTTAATGATGATTTTAGGTATTATAACAAAAGAAAAAATTATGACAAAAAATATCGGTAAAATTACTCAGATTATTTCAGCGGTGGTGGATGTAAAATTTACGAATAACGGTGAGTTACCGGAAATTTTAAATGCTCTAGAGTGCTATAACTATAAACAAAGGATAGTGCTGGAAGTAGCACAACATATAGGCGATGATACGGTGCGTTGTATTGCTATGGATTCTACCGAAGGATTAGTGCGGGGTGTAGAAGTAATAGATACAGGCAGTCCTATTCGGATTCCCGTAGGTACTGAGACGCTTGGGCGTATTATGAATGTTGTAGGTGAGCCGATTGACGGTAAAGGAGACATTAAAAGCTCAAATATTTCTTCTATATATAAGTCTGCACCTGATTTTACCAACCAGTCAACCGAGCGTAATATATTAGTAACCGGTATTAAAGTTGTTGATTTACTTGCTCCTTATACTAAGGGCGGTAAGATAGGATTATTCGGTGGTGCAGGTGTAGGTAAAACCGTGTTAATTATGGAGCTTATTAATAACGTAGCTAAGGCCCATGGAGGTTATACCGTATTTGCAGGAGTCGGTGAGAGAACTAGAGAGGGTAATGATCTTTACCATGAAATGATTGACTCCGGTGTGGTTGACCTTGAGAAACCGGAAAATTCAAAAGTAGCTCTTGTTTATGGACAAATGAACGAGCCGCCGGGAGCAAGGGCAAGAGTTGCATTAAGCGGTCTGACCATTGCGGAAAGTTTTAGAGATATGAATGAGGGGCAAGATGTTTTATTCTTTGTAGATAATATTTTCCGTTTTACTCAAGCAGGTTCTGAAGTATCGGCACTACTTGGTAGAATTCCGTCAGCGGTAGGGTATCAGCCTACTCTTGCTACTGATATGGGAGAGCTACAGGAGCGTATCACCTCTACTAAGAATGGCTCAATAACTTCCGTGCAGGCTATATATGTACCGGCAGATGATTTAACCGATCCTGCTCCTGCTACTTCTTTTGTGCATCTAGATGCTACAACAGTACTTAGCCGTCAGATAGCCGAGCTTGGGATTTATCCGGCAGTTGACCCGTTAGATAGCAATTCACAAGTGCTTGATCCGATGATTGTCGGCGAAGAGCATTATAGTGTAGCAAGACAAGTGCAGCAGATTTTACAAACTTATAAATCGTTGCAGGATATCATCGCTATTTTAGGTATGGATGAGCTATCCGAAGAAGATAAACTAACCGTGTCGCGTGCTAGAAAAATACAGCGTTTCTTATCACAGCCTTTCCATGTCGCTGAAGTATTCACCGGAGCTGAAGGCAAATTTGTTAATTTAGCCGATACTATAGCAGGCTTTAAAGGGCTTGTAGAGGGTAAATACGATGATTTACCGGAAGCTGCTTTTTATATGGTCGGAACTATGGACGAGGCTATAGAGAAAGCGAAAGCTCTGAAGTAGCATCTATGTCATTCCTGCGAAAGCAGGAATCCATAAAAAATTTTTAATTACTAGATTCCCGCCTTTGCGGGAATGACATAAAAGTATGAACGAAACAATTCTAGTCAAAATAATTACTCCTTTGAGTATTGCATTTGAAAAGCAAGCTAAAATGGTAACAATGCCGGGTGAGGAAGGTATGTTTGGAGTGCTGCCGAATCACGCTCCGATGATTGTTAGTTTAAAAGCCGGTTTAGTACAGGTTTATATAGATGATATACACACCCCACAAATTACTTATCTTATTTCCAGCGGTGTAACCGAAGTAACGGGAAGTTATGTTAATATAGCAACGGAAACTGCTATTAACGTTACAAATTTAAATGAAGCAGAAATAGCAACTAAGCTTCTAGAACTTCAAAAACCTTTATCAGAACAACATTAATTTGTTTTAAAAATCTACGTTTTGGGATAAGGTTATTTTAATGTCATTGCGAGGAGGCAAATCCACTGTGTCACCCCGTGTCTTGACCACAGGGTCCATAAAAATAATAAAAAATACTAATAATTTTAGTATTTTTAACTGGATACCGTGGTCAAGCCACGGGATGACACATAGGGGAAGTTGAACCACGCAGCCTACGGTTGCTTGCAATGACGATGTTCATTCCACATAATCAAGTGAGAAACAAATGTCAAAAGTGCATAATTCAGAATATCTTAAAGAACTATCAATTGATAATACTTCCTACAAAATTTACGATATAAATAAAGCGGCAAGCGATATCGAACTTCCCTTAAAAAAGCTTCCATATAGTTTAAGAGTGTTATTTGAGAATGTATTACGTTCTAATGGTTCAAAGCAAAACTTACTTGTATTTAAAGAATGGCTAAAAACTAAAGAATCTGATGCGGAAATAGATTTTATGCCGGCAAGAGTTTTGATGCAGGATTTTACCGGTGTGCCTGCTATTGTGGACCTAGCTGCTATGCGTGATGCGATGAAGAAAATAGGAGGCGATCCGTTAAAAATTAATCCGCTTATTCCTGTTGATTTGGTAATAGACCATTCCGTAAGCGTTGATTCTTATGCAGCTAAAGATTCATTCGATAAAAACGTGCAAATGGAAATGAAACGCAATATTGAGCGTTATCAGTTTCTTAAATGGGGGCAGCAGGCATTTAATAATTTTAAAGTAGTGCCGCCTGGTACGGGTATTTGTCATCAGGTAAATTTAGAATATTTAGCAAAAGTCGTGTGGCATAAAGACGGACTTGCTTACCCTGATAGTTTAGTTGGAACTGATAGCCATACAACCATGGTAAATGGATTATCGGTGCTTGGTTGGGGAGTTGGCGGAATAGAAGCAGAAGCTGCAATGCTTGGACAACCTCTTACTATGATTCTACCGGAAGTAATCGGTGTAAAACTAACAGGAAAATTAACAGGTATAGCTACCGCAACCGATTTAGTGTTAACCGTTACCGAGATGTTGCGGAAAAAGAAAGTAGTAGGTAAATTTGTTGAGTTTTTCGGTGAGGGACTTAAAAACCTAACAATTGCTGACCGTGCTACTATTTCTAATATGTCGCCTGAATACGGTGCTACTTGTGGCTTTTTCCCGATTGACCAAGAAACTATAAAATATTTAGAGCTAACAGGTAGAGAAAAAACGCAAATCAAATTAGTAGAAAAATACGCAAACGAGCAGAATCTTTGGTATTATTTTGAGCATGAGGCAGAATATACCGAAATTTTAGAGCTAGATTTATCGAAAGTACAAAGTTCACTCGCCGGTCCAAAACGCCCGCAAGATAGGGTAAATCTAAATGATGTAGCAAGCAGTTTTAAACATGAATTACCGAATTTTGCTTTAGAAAATAAAGACATTGATAAAAAGTATGTTATAGCAAATCAGAATTACGAAATCGGTAACGGCGATGTGGTAATTGCAGCAATTACTAGCTGTACTAATACTTCTAATCCTAGCGTGATGATTGGTGCAGCACTTCTTGCTAAAAAAGCACTAGAACATGGGTTAAAGGTAAAGCCTTGGGTTAAAACTTCTCTTGCTCCTGGCTCAAAAGTCGTAACAGAATATTTGAAGCTTAGCGGTCTTGATAAATATTTAGATGAATTAGGGTTTAATCTAGTAGGTTACGGCTGCACTACTTGCATCGGTAATTCCGGACCTCTAAATCCGGAAATAGAGGAAACTATTAACAAAAACGGGCTAGTTGTTGCTTCTGTTTTATCCGGTAATAGGAATTTTGAAGGGCGAATTAATCCACTTACTAAAGCAAGCTATCTCGGCTCGCCTATTTTAGTTGTAGCATATGCACTTAGCGGCACTCTTAATATAGATTTAAATAATCAGCCGATAGGAAAAAATATTTATTTAAAAGATATTTGGCCAAGCAAAGAAGAGATAGATGAAGTTATTGCAAATTCAATTAATTCCTCTATGTTTATAGAAAAATATTCCGATATATTTAGTGGAACGAAAGAGTGGAAAGATTTACAGATTACAACTAGCTCTACTTATAACTGGAATAAGAACAGTACCTATATTAATAATCCGCCTTATTTTGAGGATATAGGCAGCAAGAATAATATAAAAGATATAAAATCTGCAAAAATTCTAGCAATTTTCGGTGATTCTATTACTACCGATCATATTTCACCGGCAGGAAGTATTAGTAAAACCAGCCCTGCTGCTAAATATTTAATGGACCATCATATAGAGCCTCTAGATTTCAACTCTTACGGATCACGTAGAGGGAATCATGAAGTGATGATGCGTGGCACATTTGCTAATATCCGTATAAAAAACGAGATGTGCAAGGGTGTGGAAGGCGGCTTTACTATAAACCAATTAAGCGGTATGCAGCAAACTATTTACGATGCGGCTATGGACTATAAAGCTAATGATGTACCTGTAGTGATTTTTGCCGGTAAAGAATATGGTAGCGGTTCGTCTAGAGATTGGGCGGCAAAAGGTCCGCAACTGCTTGGAGTAAAGGCAGTGATTGCCGAGAGCTTTGAGCGAATACATCGTTCAAATTTAGTTGGTATGGGTATTTTACCGCTAACTTTTACCGGCAATAATACAAGATTAGATTTAAAGCTAGACGGTTCGGAAACTATTGATATTATAGGCTTAAGTGAACAAATAAAGCCTTATAATCCTGTTAAATGCGTGATAAAAAAACAAACTGGCGAAACAAGAACAATCGATTTAATATTGCAAATATTTACGGATAATGAGATAAATTATATAAAGCACGGTAGTATTATGCATTTTGTGGTAGAGAGTTTGAAAAAATAATGGAATTGTTGTGTGGATATTGAAGGTCGTCATTGCGAGGAGCGAAGCGACGTGGCAATCTCGTTAAATATCCTGAGATTGCTTCGTCGAATTACTATGTAATTTTCCACGCAGCAACGCCTCCTCGCAATGACGAATCAACAGGTTCACACAACAATGCCTCGCAGGAATGACATAAAGGGCTGTGGGAATAAAGAGGTAAAATATGGACAAGCATCTTAAAGAATATACCGAGAGCGGTAAGAAAAACTTAATTGTAGTATATATATTATATTTATGCGGGGTAGTAGCACCGATATTACCATTAATTGGAGTATTTTTTGCATATCTTAATAAAGATAAAGGTGATAATTTTGCTACTAGTCATTACGTGTTTTTATTCCGTACTTTTTGCCTTGGGGTACTTGGGTGGATTGTATGTTTCATATTTACATTTATCATTATTGGAGTAGTACTATACTTTGCACTTGCTGTTTGGTATGTACTTCGTGTTGCCATCGGTTTTAAATATATGATAGAGGATCAAGCTTATCCGAACCCTATGACTTATTGGATTAAATAAGATGATAAAACTGAACGTAGACGGCTCTGAAATAGAAGTATCAGAAGGTAGCACCGTTTATCAAGCTTGTACACAAGCAGGTAAAGAAATTCCTTATTTTTGTTATCATGAGCGTCTAAAAATCGCCGGTAATTGCCGTATGTGTTTGGTTGAAATGGAAAAATCACCAAAGCTTATAGCTTCTTGTGCAATGCCGGTAAGTAACGGTATGGTTATTCACACTGATACGCCTATGGTAAAAAAAGCACGTGAAGGAGTGATGGAGTTTTTACTTATTAACCATCCTCTAGATTGTCCTATTTGTGATCAAGGTGGAGAATGCGACCTACAAGATCAGGCTTTTAGATACGGTAAAGGTACTAATAGATTTCATGAAAATAAGAGATCTATTAAAGATAAATATATGGGACCGCTGATTAAAACAGCGATGACTAGATGTATACAATGTACAAGATGTATTAGATTCGCAAATGATATAGCCGGAATAGAAGAAATGGGAGCTATCCATCGTGGTGAGCATATGGAGGTAACTTCATATTTAGAGCAAACGCTCGATTCCGAAATATCCGGTAATATGATAGATATTTGTCCGGTCGGTGCTTTAAATTCCAAACCTTATGCTTTTAAAGCTCGTAAATGGGAACTAAAACATACCGCTAGCATTGGCGTACATGATGCCGAAGGTTCCAATATTCGTATAGATAGTAGAGGCGATGAGGTAATGAGAATATTACCTCGTGTTAATGAAGAAATAAATGAAGAGTGGCTTTCTGATAAAAACCGTTTTAGTTATGACGGTTTGAAATATCAACGCTTAGATCTCCCCTATATCAGAAAAAACGGTAAGTTAGTAGAGGCTAGTTGGAGCGAAGCTTTAAAAACGATAGCAGATAAAATTAAATCCGTAAAACCGGAAAAAATTGCTGCTATTGCCGGCTCTCTCGCATCTGTTGAAGCAATGTTCATGCTAAAAACATTACTGCAAAAGCTTGGTTCTAATAATTATAGCGTTAATCAGTTTGATTATAAATTTGATACCACGCAGCGAGGAAACTACTTATTTAATACAACTATTGCCGGTGTAGAAAAGGCTGATTTATGTTTACTAATCGGAGCAAATCCAAGGCAGATAGCACCGATATTAAATAGCCGAATAGGGCAAAGAGTGCGTGCAGGCTCATTAAAAGTGGCAAGAATAGGTGAAGGACATAACCAAACTTATAGAATTCAGGATTTAGGAAGGGATATTAAGATTATTGAGGAGCTAGCTATTGGTACTCATGAGTTTAAGAAAGACTTAAAAGCAGCAAAATATCCGATGATTATAGTGGGTGACGGCGTATACGGGCGAGATGACGGATATGCTATATTGTCGCTTATTCATAAGATAGTGGCTGAATATAATATTATGCGTGATGACTTTCAAGGCTTTAATATGCTGCATAATCACGCTTCTATAGTCGGCGGTCTTGATATCGGTTTTAATACTCCTATTAAGCTTGAAGAGTTAGAACTCACTTACCTACTTGGAGCTGATGAACTCCCATTTGATAAGCTAAAATCGGCTTTTATAATATATCAAGGACATCATGGGGATTCAGGTGCTGCGAATGCTGATGTAATTTTACCTGCGGCAGCTTATACCGAGCAGAGCGGAATTTACGTAAATTTAGAAGGAAGACCTCAAATAGCGGAAAAAGCAGTATCGCTTGTAGGAATAGCTAAAGAAGATATAGAAATTATTAAAGAGCTTGCCGGTTATCTGAAAATAGATATCGGAATGAGTGATTTACGAGAAGTAAGAGCCAAACTTGCTAAAGAATATAAGATATTTGCTAATATTGATAAAATTGTAGAGAGTAAATTTGCTAAATTTAGCTCTAAAGATAAGTTATCAAAAGAGCCTATAACTACGGAACCTATTAATTATTATATGACTGATGTAATTAGTAAAAACTCGGTCACTATGGCTAAGTGTGTAGAGGCTAAGGAAAAGAGAAATGAGAGGGCGGCATGACAATAATGTCATACCTTGGCTTGACCACGGTATCCAGTAAAAATGTTGATATAGCGTGTATTGTACTACTGGATACCGTGGTCAAGCCACGGTATGATACTGAGGTACTCTCATGCTAGAACTCTTTTTTGAATATATTTTTCCGTTAATTATCATCGCTCTAAAGGTGGTGGCGATCACTATCCCTTTAATTTTATGCGTTGCGTATTTAACATATGCAGAACGTCGTGTTATTGGATTAATGCAGCTACGATGTGGACCGAATGTCGTTGGACCGTTCGGGCTTTTGCAACCTATTGCCGATGCGGTTAAGCTCTTATTCAAAGAGCTGATCATTCCAACCCACTCCGATAAAATATTATTTATTTTAGCACCGATGATAACTTTTATATTAAGTTTAATCGGCTGGGCAGTTATACCATTTTCAAAGGGGGTAGTTCTTGCAGATATTAATGTCGGTGTTTTATATATTTTTGCTATATCCTCTTTAAGCGTTTACGGCATTATTATTGCCGGCTGGGCAAGTAATTCAAAATATGCCTTCCTTGGTGCTATACGCTCATCCGCCCAAATGATTTCTTATGAAGTATCGATGGGGCTGGTTATTATTACCGTGCTACTTACTACCGGTACTCTCAATTTAAGTGGGATTATTGAAGCCCAAAGAACTAGCCCATGGTGGATTGATTTAATGCTACTACCTATGGGTGTCGTATTTTTTATCTCGGTGCTTGCCGAAACAAATAGGTTACCTTTTGATTTACCTGAAGCAGAATCGGAATTAGTCGCCGGCTATAATGTTGAATATTCCTCTATGGGATTTGCTTTATTTTTCCTAGGTGAATATGCTAATATGATACTCGTTAGTGCAATGACTACGACTTTCTTTTTAGGAGGTTACTTACCGCCCTTTAATATATCGTGGTTAGATTTTATTCCAGGGTTCTTTTGGTTTGTATTTAAGGTCGGATTCTTATTGTTTTGCTTTTTATGGATTAGAGCAACCTTACCGAGATATCGTTATGACCAATTAATGCGTTTGGGGTGGAAAGTATTTTTACCTCTAACTTTGTTTTGGGTGGTGTTAGTGTCGAGCGTGCTTATTTATACAGATAATTTGCCGAGTGTTTAGGTGTTATGTTATTATTGCGTGATCGGTTTACCCGTCATTGCGAGAAGAATTACGTAGTAATTCGACGAAGCAATCCAGTAAAAAATTCTGATTTACAGAATTTTTTTAATTATTTTTCTAGATTGCCACGTCGCTTTGCTCCTCGCAATGACGATTTGGTATCCACGTTGGCAATACCCCACAATAATGCCATCGATCTTTAATATATAATGTTTATGATAAACTATTTAAAATCGTTTTTTCTATATGAGATAATAAGGGGAATGGCTTTGACTTTAAAGTATTTCTTTAAGCCTAAAGTTACCATAAATTATCCTTATGAAAAAAGCCCTGTTAGCCCTAGATTTAAGGGCGAGCATGCACTGCGTCGCTATGAAAACGGTGAAGAACGTTGTATTGCTTGCAAGCTTTGTGAGGCAATTTGTCCGGCACAAGCGATAGTGATTGAAGCGGACGAACGAGATGACGGCAGTAGGAGTACAACACGTTATGATATAGACATGACAAAATGTATTTATTGCGGGTTATGCCAAGAAGCTTGCCCTGTAGATGCGATAGTTGAAGGTCCTAATTTCGAGTTTGCAAGCCTAACTCATACGGCACTTATTTATGATAAAGAAAGATTACTGCAAAACGGTGATAGATGGGAGCAGGCACTAGCTAGTAAATTACATAAGGATTATGAGTATAGGTAAATTACTATAGTACTAGATAGTTTTTACTCTATGTCATTCCTGCGAAAGCAGGAATGACATAGCCGTTAATCCCTTGAAAATTTGAACTTTCATAAACTTTTGTAATTCACTATAAGCATTGCTTTTCTTTTTTTGCCCCCTATAATTATAAATGATTATAAAATACTGAGAAATTATGCTTATAAAACAAATTTATAGTATGGTAGTTTGCTTTGTTACTACTATAGTTTTATTGATAACGCTCTCTATTACATTTAATGCATTCATTACACTATTCCTACCGGAATATACTAATAAAGAGGAACTTATAAAATATAGTACTAATGAGCAATATTTGAAGCTAAAATCATATGATAAGGATTTATATGAACAATTAAAAGGGTTGCCTCCAAAAGAGCTAGAAGAAAAGAGAATTAGTTATAAGAATGAATATATAGAAGTTACTAAAGCACGTGCTATAAGTACAATAATTAATTGTTCAATTTGGATTATAGTTAGCCTTATATTTTTTATTGTGCATTGGAAGATTTATAAAAATACGCAAAACAATAATAATTAATCCAGCTGTAATGTCTGTGCAGATTTTATAGAATTTTCTAGGTGAGAGGATAGAAGAACAATACCTCCGCTATTTGCTTTCATAGCAATTAAATTATTTAGCAAATCTCTATTTTCTTTGCTTAAATTAGTTTCAACTTCATCAAGTAGCCATAAGTCAGATTGGCAGGCAATAAGTCTTGCTGCGGCTACGACTTTCTGCATTCCGCTAGATAAACTATAGCATTTTTCATCTAATAAATCTTGTAATTTAAAGTAATGAATAGCAGCGTATAGGGTTTCAGCGTAATTATAAATTTCCGACCAAAATTTTAGATTCTCAAAAACAGTCATTTCGAGTTTTAGACCTAAATTATGACCTATATAATTGCAGTATGGTTTAGGGATATTGTCGATATTATTATTTTTATAGTAGATATTACCGCTACTTGGTTGCATAATTCCTGCTATCATTCGCAGTAGCGAGCTTTTACCGCAACCATTAGCTCCTTTTATATAGGTAATAGAAGAAGGAAGAAAAGTAATACTTAGATCAAATAAATTTCTTTGTTCTATATTAAATTGTAATTGATGAAGTGATAGCATACTTGTCATACGTCATACCGTGGCTTGACCACGGTATCCAGTAATAAAATTAGTAATATTGCATGATGTTTTCTGGATACCGTGGTCAAGCCACGGTATGACACACACATAATTAGTTACCGAATCTAACCAATAAATTCTCCACCGATAAACGAAATACGTTTAAAATAGAACTGGGCATTAGACCAAAGTAAATAATCAATAATATTAAAGGAGCTATTGAGATTATTTCATATTTATATAAATCTCTGAAATGTATAATTTCTTTATTGGTAATTTCACCAAGCATAACTTCTTTATGTAATTTCAGCATATAAACCGCCCCAAGGATTATGCCGAGAGCCGCTATAAAGGTTGCTGCTACATTCACCTTATAAATCCCAAGCAAGCTTAAAAATTCTCCGATAAATCCGCTAGTTCCGGGTAGCCCGACAGAACCAAGCATTGCAATCATAAAAAATGTGGCAAGTACAGGCATTTTACTTGCTACACCGCCGTATTTAGCTATTTCTTTGGTGTGCAATCTTTCATATAAAGTACCGACTATTAAGAATAGGCATGAGGAAATCACGCCATGGCTAAGCATCTGAAATATTGCTCCGCTAACTCCGGCTTCAGTAAAGCTAAAAATACCTATCGTAACATATCCCATATGTGCAATAGATGAATATGCTATCATCTTCTTCATATCTTTTTGAGCAAGAGCAACAAGGGACGCATATATTATTGCAATAACGCTAAGGTAAATTACGTAAATTGCAAATTCTTGTGATACACTCGAAAATAGCGGTAGTAATACTCTTAAAAAACCGTAGCCGCCGAGTTTTAGCAAGATACCGGCAAGTATAACAGAGCCGCTGGTTGGAGCTTGTACGTGTGCATCGGGTAACCAAGTATGAAACGGAATCATAGGAATTTTAGCGGCAAAAGCAATAAAGATAGCCCACCATAAAATTTGCTGAGCAAATAATGGAATATTACCGGTAAGTTCAGGAATATAGGTTAAATCAAAACTATAAATTTTGCTATAAATATAAATTAATGAAAGTAGGAAAAATACCGAACCAAAGAAAGTATATAAGAAGAATTTAAGAGCTGCATATATTCTATTCTCACCTCCCCAAACACCGATAATAATATACATCGGCACTAATATTGCTTCAAAAAAGAGATAGAATAATAATAAATTTACTGAGGTAAATGCCCCTATACAAAAAGATTCCATTAATAAAAAACATACTAAATATTCTTTAATATATTTTTTAACGGTAAATAAGCTTCCTATTATGCAAATAAGAGTAAGAAAAGAAGTTAGAGCTACGAAAAATATTGATATACCGTCAACACCTACATGGAATTCAAGCCCGATTTTATCAAGCCAAGCATAGCGTTCAACAAATTGATAAGCGGGGTTTGAAGAGTCAAACTCTATTAAAATATAAATAGTTGAGATGAATGTTAAAACAGAACTAAGTACTGCAACATACATTACATATATCTCTTTATTTGCCTTTTTACTTTGACTAATAAACAGCAAAATATATAGCACGCTTATTAGCGGCAGGAAAATACTGATAGATATAATAGGTAATTCTAACATTCTTTTAAGATTTTATGGGTTTCTTCCGTCATTGCGAGCGGTCGAAGACCGCACGGCAATCTCATGAAATAATACTCCTGAGATTGCTTCGTCAATTACTTCGTAATTTTCCTCGCAATGACGGTTTTAGTTTTTAATGCCAAGTATACTAACCTCTCCAAACGAAAACGCTAATTACAACAACAATAAACGATACAATATACAAAGCATAATTAAAAACATATCCTGTTTGTGTTTTACCGGTAAGAACGCTAAAGCAATTAACGACTCGTGAAAAACCGTTTGGTCCAAAACGATCGATTATTTTCTGATCGCCAAGATAAAATAAAGAAGCTAAACAGTTAATAGGTTTTACAATTAAGAAATTATATATTTCGTCGAAGTAATATTTATTTCTTAGTATGTTGGAAATTAGTCCAAAGGGTGTCATCCCGTGGCTTGACCACGGGATCCAGTCTTTTTTAATATTTTTATTGGATCCCGTGGTCAAGCCACGGGATGACAATGAAAATACACAAATACCAATAACAATCCCCATTATGCCAACTGCCATAGGTAGTAGCTTAATATATAAAGGCGGGTGGCTAATTAGTAGTTTATAAATATGTAAATTAAATAGACTTTCATGGAAATAGCCGTTTGGTTTGTCCATAGAAAGTAAATAATAACCGATCATACCGCTAAAAAAGCTCCCAGCGACAAGCAATATAAGGGGGTTATTCATTATTTTAGCCGGTTCATGGGTATGCTCAAAAACATCTTTTTCTAGCTTAGTTTTACCATAGAACACAAGCATAATAATCTTCATTGAATAAATAGCAGTAAGTATTGCTGCCGCTATCCCAAAAATGAACATAAACGAGCCGCTACTATAGGCTGCTTCTAAAATCGAATCTTTAGAGTAAAACCCTGCCAAAGGATAAATACCTATCAATGCAAGTGAGCCGATTAAGAAATTTCCGTAAGTTACCGGCATTTTATTTCTTAAATCACCCATTTTAAAAATATCCTGCTCATGAACTGCATGTATTACACTGCCGGCTGATAAGAATAATAAGGCTTTAAAAAAGGCATGAGTTACTAAGTGAAATATCCCGCTATTATAGGCAGATACCCCGCAAGCCATAAACATATAACCAAGCTGACTACAGGTAGAGTAAGCAATAATCTTTTTGATATCGCTTTGCATAATAGCAATGCTTGCGGCAAAAAGACAAGTAACACCGCCTATTATTGTAATAAACTGTAGAACTAAAGGGCTATATTCAAACAAATACGAGCAGCGTGCTACTAAGAATACTCCTGCCGTTACCATGGTTGCCGCATGAATAAGTGCAGATACCGGAGTCGGCCCTTCCATCGCATCAGGCAGCCATACATGTAAACCAATCTGTGCAGATTTACCCATACAGCCGATGAATAATAACAAGCAAATAACATCTAGAATAGAAAATTGTAAAAATATTTTTGTATTAGATAATAACTCTGCAGATGAAAATACATCTTTGTAATTTGCCGAACCACAATAAACAATAATCGTTATTATGCCTAAGATAAAGGCAAAATCGCTGGCTCTATTAGTTATAAAAGCTTTAATCGCTGCTTTATTGGCGGATTCTTTTGAATACCAAAATCCGATTAGTAAATATGAACAAACCCCAACGCCCTCCCAGCCGAAAAATAATTGTAAAAAATTATCTGCGGATACTAGCATTAACATAAAGAACGTGAATAACGAAAGAAAAGACAAGAAACGTATAATCCCCTTATCCTCCGCCATATAGCCAAGCGAATAAATATGCACGACGCTTGACACCCATGTTACGGCTATAAACATTATGCTAGTGAGCTGATCGATATAAATCGACCAATTTACTTTAAAATTTCCAACCTCAATCCATGGTAATAATTTAATATGGATTATATTCCCGTCTAAACCTGCATCACAAAATATTACTAATGAGAATAAGGCAGATAAAGATAAGAAGCCGGTTGCAATTATTTGAACTAATTTTTTATCTATTACTTTTAAGAATAACCCGTTTATTACGCTAGATGCAAGCGGTAACATGATAATCATTATGGCAAGATTTTGATACATCTTATCCCCTCATCTGATTAATGTCAGTGATTTCAATTGAGCCTTTATTACGGAAATATATTAGTAATATCGCAAGCCCTATTGAGGTTTCGGCAGCTGCTACGGTTAAGATTATAATACTAAAAATTTGTCCTGATAATTCTTGCATATATATGGAAAATGCAACAAAATTTATGTTAACTGCAAGCAGCATTAACTCAATGGACATTAATATATTGATAATATTTTTGCGATGCATAAATAATCCAAACATCCCAATAGTAAAAACTAAGCTGCTTAAGATTAAATAATGATTAAGCGAAATATATTCATTCATATTTAATATTCTCGACACCTTTATTTAGAGTAGGCTTTGTCATCAATACAACATTACTTTTATTATGGGAGAGTTGCTTTGTAATATCTTGATGTTTTACTCCTTCACGCTTCTTTAGCGTTAATGTAATACATGCAATCATAGCGACAAATAAAATAAGCCCCGCCATTTGAAACGGTAGCATAAAATCGGTGTAAAGCACGTTACCTATTGCTTTAGTATTTGAGATATTATTTGTTATGGTAAACGATACATCTGAAATGAAATTAATATTTTTAGTACCAAGTAAAATAATTGTTACTAAATCAGCAAACATTATTAGAGCTATAAAAATACTTAAAGCAAGATTTTCTTTTAACTGTGTTATTGTCTTATTAAAATGCATATCTAGCATCATTATCACAAATAAGAATAATACTGCTACAGCTCCAACATAAATCACTATCAGCATCATAGCTAAAAATTCTGCTCCAAGCAAAATCATAAGTCCTGCACCGTTGATAAATGCAAAAATTAACCATAATACCGAATATACGGAATTTTTGCTTAAAACAACGCATAAGCTGCTGATAGTTATTAATGTTGCAAATAAATAAAAAAATATGAACATGAGTTATATAATGTCATACCGTGGCTTGTCCACGGTATCCAGTAAAAAATGTTAAACTAGTATGTATTTTTAATTGTTTTTTGGATACCGTGGACAAGCCACGGTATGACACCGTAACAATCAAATCAACAAAGCGTTAGAAGAAAATTTCTCAATCATCGGAGTAAATAAGCTTTCTAGTTCTTTGCGTATTTCTTCCTTGTTTTCTACTTTTTGACCTTCTTTACTTAAAGTTAATTCGCCTTTTTCTACATGACCAAGTACAGCCTCAATGATTGCTTTTTTATCATGTTTACCGTCCATATATCTAAGTGCAAACTTCTCAAAGAAATTAACGCCGATCGGTTCATGTTTTAAATTTGTAACCCACATAGAAGGTGTATGGGTTACTTGATGTATCACCATTTTTGTTGTTTTAGGCTTATCAAGCTCAGGGTTATTTCGATGCTTCTGATTTGTAATACTAATATAACCTTGTAGTACTAGCTTCATTGCATTATTTAAAAGCTCAGCTTTAATTTCGTTTAATTTAGTACTATGTAGCTTTTTATTGGCTTCAGAGGTTATTTTCTCAAAGCTTAACGTATTATTTAGATTCTCGCTGAAAGTGTATAAAATAGCTTTCATGTAAGGCGAATTAGTTGTTAAATTAGAATCTTTATTACCGTTTAAGAAGAATTTTAAGGCTTCGGAAGCATTATTAAGATCTACTTCTTTAATCGGCTTTTCAGGCACTATATTAAAGATCATATTAAATTTCGTTATATCATCATTATTAATATTTCTATTAATTTTCATATCACTATGACATAGTAAAGTGGTTCTAAAACGACGATTTGTAATGAAATCCATATATTGTTCAGTTCTAACTATATCGTCCACCGCTTTTAACTGTTCTACTACTTTTGGCGGCATATTACCAAGATACATAGTCGAAAGATTACAATCGGCTAAATATTGTAAATTGTGTTTTCTTGCTTCATTCATAAATTCATGGAAGTAGAATTGAGCATTTTCTTCTTCTAGATGATCATGACGTAAATAATGATCGGTTTGTTTAGCAAGTAGCCCTGCTTCGGTTTTTAATACTTCTGCATAAGGGGTTTTAGAGTTTTCTAAGCTATCCTTAACAAATTCTAGTAACAATCTAGATTGAGCTATTCTATCACGGACATTTGCAAATGAGCTAGAATGATACATCATCATATCTCTAATAGTACGGACCATATTCCAGCCAGGGAGGGTATTATAGCTAATATATGCTATTCCGTTTGGACTAAGATTTTTATTACAAACTTCAAAAATTTTATCTCTAACGGTTTTTGGTACCCAAGAAATTACACCATGGCAAATTATATAATCAAACTTACCGAAAGAATCATCAATATCGGTTATCGAGCAATGATGGAACTCTATATTTTTTAATCCTAGTTCTTTAACATTTTTATTTGCTTCGTCAATTTGTACCTTAGACAAATCAACCCCAACAAAATGAGCTTTTGGATAAAGAACTGCATGTGGTATTAAATTACCGCCCGCTGCACAACCAAGCTCTAATATTTTTGCATTCTCGACTTCAGGAGCATTCACACCGAAAAGAGTTGCAAGTGTACTTAAGTGATAAGGATTCGTAAGAGCATATGGGTAGCTTTCATACGGCACTTCATCATAAGTGTTATGATTTGAAACCGCACCATTCGGAACAGGTTTGGTAGTTTTTGCTGTCTTATCATGACCGTTAGGGGTAGAAGAAGAGTTAGTAGCTTTTAAGGACATATTTTTTCCTTATATAGTTGATTTTCGTATGTATCATAACGTCATTGCGAGGAGCAAAGCGACGTGGCAATCTCGTCAAATATCCTGAGATTGCGGACGTACAATTGCTATGCAATTTTCTCGCAATGACGTTGACGATGCTTTCATATAAATATTTCACAGAATTCTTAAAATGGCAATCTATAAGTAAATCCTACACCAAATTCTCCAACGGCTATAGTTTTTTTGATAGGATTTGCCGGAACGAATTGTCCTGTTTTCATATCAAGCGTATCATAATTAATTCTTACTCTATATGCCGTTTGTAATTTTGCGGTTGCATCAATACTTAAATTTGAAGTTACATCTTGTGAGATTCCAAGACCTGCTTGCCACGCAACACAATTTTTATGAGTTCTTCTTACTTTAAAATAATCACCATTTATAACACTCCATCTAGAGGAGGTAGGCTTAACTTTTACTTGTGCTATTCCACCTCCAAGTATTACAAAAGGCGTGAAAGTTTTTATTTTTTCTAAATCATAAATAAGATTTAGCATATATATATTTGATAATACTTTAGTATTACCCGGGGTTTTAGGAATAGTGAGACCATTACTTAAATTTTGCTGAGGTAATACGTAATGCAGACGATATTTAGGTTGATAAGTTGCTGAGAATTCAATAGCTATCTGTGGATATATTATATAGCCTATTTTTCCGCTATACATACTTGATTTTTTTAAAATTATTTCGGTATTTGAGTGTTTATGTCGGAATTTACTAACGACCGGTTCAACTATTCCGCCTTCTGCTCCTATATAGAACCCTGTTTCTTTTGCAAAAGCAATGTTATTAAAAATGATGATAGTAATAAAAAATAATTTTAGTAATTTAGTCATTATAATTGCTTAAAAAATAAAAAAATATTATATACCCCCTTTATTAATGGTCAATCATATTTTTTCTAATTATGGAAGCAATTATACCAAATAGTAATAAAGTAATAGTTACAATGAGCGAAACATATGCCGGAATTGCTATATAATGATGAATAAATATTTTAAATCCGATAAATATTAAAATTAAAGCCAAAGAATATTTTATATAACTGAAACGTTCTACAATTTCTGCTAAACAAAAGAATAACGCTCTAAGCCCTAAAATAGCAAAAATATTTGAAGTATAAATTATATAAATATCATTAGTAATTGCGAATATTGCCGGTATACTATCTATAGCAAAGACTAAATCTATTGCTTCTATCAGTATTAGAGATATAAAAAGAGGGGTAAAATATAGTTTGTTATTACGTTTAACAACAAATTTATCCCCTTCAAGATTAGGAGTAATATTTAGATTTTTTACTATTGACTTGTAGATATAAGAATTCTGTATATCAAAAGTTTTATGTGATACATAAAAAGTTTTTATACCGGTAGCAATAAGTATTACGGCAAAAATATATAATAACCAAGCAAATTTATTTATAAGAATAATACCGCCATAAATCATTATGGCTCTGAATATTATTACGCCTATTATACCAAAAAATAAAACACGATGTTGATATTTCCCGGGAATTTTAAAAAATTGGAAAATAATAGAGATAACAAAAATATTATCAAGGGACATAGCTTTCTCAATGAGAAAGCAAGTATAATATTCACGAGCATGTTCTGCCTCCGTATTATAGTAAACATAGATACCGAATAAACAAGCTATTACAAAATAGAAAAGACTAAAAAGTACGCTTTCTTTAAAGCTCATTACGGTATTTTTTTTGTGTACTATTCCCAAATCGAGAACCAGTAAAGCAGCGATTACCGTATAAAAAATAACCCAACTCATTTATTTATCTCTTCATTTTATATTGCATGTGGAAATATAGCCCCCCACCAAACATAACTCTTAGCTGGAATCTAATAGTATTTTCTCCTTGTTTTAAATAACGCTTTATATCAATCGGTAAATTCTTAGCTTGTAATGCCTGACCTTGGTCATTTCCATTGTTACAGTACCTTTTTTCATCTAGAGAATTAACGTCAGTAGGGAGGCTAAGTAGCTTTTGACCGTTGACATATATTAATGTGCAATCATCATACCATAAATCTTTTACTTCAAAATACTCAATATCGTCCATTATTGCATCTAAAGTTACTTTGAATTCTACATTATGCAATATTGTATTGTCCGGTTTATTTGTTGCATCTATAAATGCCCCATCCTTTGGAAATGCCATAATGCTCCCCTGCGGCACCGGTTTTTTGTTTAAGATATAGTCACCTATTTTAGTTACCGGATTATAAGGAGTCTCAGGTAATTGGCTTGATGGAAAGTCGTTATAACCGACTTTTATAGGCAATCCTGTAGATTCTCTACAACCGACATTTTGACCTAAATGTTCAAATTCAACAACTTTTCTATCAAAATATGATAAACAATGGCGTTCTAAAGGTTTACTAGGATCAATAACTATCCAATTCGTCGGGCATCTTCCTATTGCAAGTTCACCTATATCGCTTTCATCCCATTCTGCATTACCGTGGGTGCTACCGGAAGGAGCATCGGCGGTGCTAGGAATTTTAGCACAAGTAGGTACTAATATAGGAGCACAAAGATCTAGCTCTTGCCAAGTTTTATCTCTTACATCCTCAGTCTCAGCTTTATATGTCGGCTCTGGAGGATGGTTTTCATCTCCTGCTGTATATGTCACTGTATAATATTTTGATTTATCATCTAACGGTACTAATTTTGGTCCTTTGTCAGGTCCTGGCTCGACTCTATCTTTATAATCCCTACTTAAAACACATACTGGAGTATTAGGGCTATTATTATTAGTATAGCAGTTACTTGGAATATTATTTATATTGCAAGCATAAATAGTAATACCTTCCACTGTTTCTTTTAGAGTACAGCTACTTGTATTTATATCTTTGCTGCATAAACCAAGGTTTGGATATTTAAGGCTATATGTATTTTTAAAATTCTTACAATTTATAGTATTGTTGTTGTTTAGTTTAGCAAGTACACAATTTATCGAGTCATTATTGTAACCGGGAATAGGTGAACCATCAGGTAAAGTAGGAATCGGCATAGGATTACAATGTTGGAAATTTTTCGGTATCAAGCAGGCATGCGTTCCACCTTGGATATATTTACCGTTTATATATTCTAAATATTTTAAATATACCGCACTTGAGTCAGGTTTTCCATTGCTATCATAAGGTTCTCTATCGTCTTTATATTTACCGTGAATAGTCAACTGATTTAGAGCATTTTCTCCTGAAAACGGCATAGCAATATATTTATCATTTGTCGGATCTTTTGGTGGATCTTTAGGTATAAACGCAACGGAAGAACTATACTTATAACCGGCAAGCATTACTATACTTTCTGTGTCCGTGGGGTTGGGAGGTGGAGATCCGGCATATGCTAACGGTGTTACAAGAGTGCTTGTTTCATCTATAATGTTAATAGTCCCATCTGTTTGTTTCTCTCTTACTTGCACTGAAGCAATGAATTGCGGTTTATAATAAGCATCGTTAGCATTGTTATTAGTACAGGTAATTCCGGCATATTGTCTTGAACATTCATAAGCAGCTAGACTATAAGAATGATTTACTCTCGGTACGCAATCTATTAAATTACCGGACTCAAATAAGCAAATATTATTAGGATTTTGCTTATCGTCTTCGGTATTACTAATAGAGACATAAAGTTTTCTATCTTTACCGTTATTGTCTTTTAGGGTGACATCTGTCTTTATAGGTATTAAGCTATTTGTATCTTGCCCTTGTATCTTAGGAAACTTTATGCTTACATCCTTAAATTCGCCTATATTAACTCCCCATACTTTTTGGCAGGTAGTTGAACTAGAACTTGGACAGTCCGGTATATCGCTTATGTAGTAATCGCTAGGTGTTTCTACATTTCCAATTTTCTGCGAATATACTATTCTAAATCCCTCATTACAACCGTTAGCCGTAACACTACATGGCGTAGATATATCTGTATTAATACATGGAGTGCTGCCTGAAGTATTCTTACACGATTTAATTAAATCTTTAAAAGCCGTATTAGTATGAGTAATTTTTGCTGAAGAAAAATCTTTATTACGTGGCTCTACACAAGTTTTGAGGTCAGAGTTTGATCCTGTGCAAAGTGGAACAAGATTGCTAAAGCTAACACGTATGGTATTATTAACAATATTGTTTTTAACATTAATATTAGACGGCACTACACACGCCGGACTAGTAGAAGATTGATCAAAATTGCCGCTTGCATCTTTTATGCTACATACATTATTAGCACTAGCATTAATGCTAATATAATCTAAATTTGGGCAATATGGCGGTGGAAAAGGTCCTAAAGGTAATTGTACACAACCAAAAGAATAGCTATCTACAGAACCGTTTAATGCTCCGAGTTTTTCAATAACCGTTATTATTAAACTAGGAAAAAAATTAAAAATCTCTCCTATTGCATCAAGTATTGATCTAAGCACTTTTATAAATTCTGAATCTTGATCTATCATACCAAGAAGCTGCCCTAATAAACTTGATAAACTTACTCCTTTTACTGTGTCAACTAAAAATTTTAATACTTTTGCAATAGGACTAAGTTCGTTAGTTTGATGAAGAGGTTGACGATTAGGATTCCAGTCCATCGGATCAAGATGTACCCCGGAATCTGAAACAAGATTAACAAGTCCAGGGTCGCTATAAGCACAAAGTTTAGGAGATTTTAAAGTAACTATTTTTCCGTCTACACCTATTATCTTATTATCAGTTTCTGTATAACCGACTTTATTGAGATGTACTCCATCGGTATAACCCGGATCTGCAGGGGAAGGTGTGGCGTTTATTCCGGGAGGTGGAGGCATATCCGGTACGGCAATTCTAGCACAGACTCTAGTTAGAGGTAGACCGTAACCCGTAGGCCATAATACACATTCTCCATCCCAATTTAAGGTAGAGTTTTGATTCCAACAAGCGGCAGCATTACAGCTTTGAACTCTAATACGAATTTTTGGAGTAAAGTAACTACTATCAGGGGCTTCTTCCGCACATCTATTGAGTAAAAAACCGATAAATGTGCCTGGGTAATCAAATTTTAATAAACAAGTATCACTATCACGACCGTCGCTTTTATTCCAAGGAGGACATAATGTGCCTGGTTTAAAGGGTCCTCTTTTTACTTCATTTTTGCTGCCTCTATTCCAAGTTTCCGTTCTATCGCTTTGTCCGCAATTACATGGATCAGTAATACATTCACCTATATCACCCCAAATAGATGCCTGCACATTAAATGAGAAAAATGAAAATAAGAAAAATAATAAATATTTTTTTAACACTTTGAGTATTCTTTATGTTCGTTGTTTTGTTGTCATTGTGAGAAGGCATCGCCCGCATGGACCAATTTTCCGTCATTGCGAGCGACTGTAAGGAGCGTGGCAATCTCATGAAATTAAAACTAGATTGCAACAAAGCTTCGCTCCTCGCAAGGTATTGTTTTTATGGACCCCGTGGACAAGCCACGGGGTGACGCATTGGGTTTTATCGGTCCACGCAACAACGCCTCCTCGCAATGACGATTTAGGTATCCACGCATGCAACACCGTCTCGCAATGACAATGGTTTTAGTAGCTATTCACCTCAGTCCGTATTTAACTCATTATATAGGTAATTAATCCAATTATCCGGAGGACCTTGGTGTTGTTCAAGTATTTTGTTATAAATATCCATTTCCTCTTGTCTGCTTGATAAAATACGGACAATTCCTATTAAAGCGGCAATACTTAATTCAGAAGCTATCGATTCATTATCCTTATTAATTAAGAACATTCTTGCAGAAAGTATTAGCTGTGATAATTTTCGTATTTCCGGCTCGCTTAAACCTAAAATTTTATCTAAATCTTCTATTTTAACGTCAGACGGTAGAATAATTTTAGTATTAATTAAATCAAGCCAAGGTTTTATAGTATATTTTGGATATGACTTAAGATAAATAAAATTGAAATTACTGACGAAAATACCGTTATTTTGAGATAAATTATTATAGATTAAATTTATATTATCATAATAAACTTCAGGTCTGTAAAGTTTATCAAAATTATCGGCAGCAAATATTTTAGGTTTTGTGCCAACTATGCTTAAATGATAAGTAAAAGCATAAATTACTCCTGCACAAATAGCTTGATGTTTCTTTAAATTATTATTAAATTGTTCTAAAAATTTTCTCTCCGTTGGGTAAAATTGTTTAGAAAACGGCTCATCAGAAAGTTTATATAAATTAAACCCTATAACTTTCCCTTCTTCAATGTTAAGAGACGGTCCGTCAAATAATCCGAAATATAATTGTCCTTCGGTAAAAACTTTAAGTTTATCAAGTATTTGTATTCCTCCTTCCTCTTTAAAATCTTCTAATTTTAAAATATCAGAAAAAATACGTTTTTCTTTTTCAATTGATAAAATTTTATTTTTTAATTTCTCTAGAAATGATATCTCTATTTCGCTAAGAGGTGAAATATAATGACCGCTGATTAATTTTAAAAATTCTAAAATGAAGGCTTGTGATTTTTCTGTATCATCTACTAAAAATGGATTGATAATTTGTTTGTCCGGTTCTAGCCATTTGCCTTCTATTGACTCGATAAAAATTTTAGAATCATTATTATTAGAGATATAAATTATTGTTGGATCGTATTTAGTTGATTCTGATATTAGAAAGTTCAATAATACGGTTTTGCCGGTTTTTTCCGTACCAAAGATGCAAGTATTACCTTTATTCGTTTTATCATGAAAATTCATGAAATATGGAGTACCTTTCTCGGTTCGCAGTAAAGTTATAGCCTTACCCCAAGGATTATATTGATTACCGAGTGTAGTATTATGAAGAGCGGTAAGAGAAGCAATATATTCTACGGATAATGGTGACATTCTGCGGATAAAGGCAAAGTTAGCAGGTAATTGCGACCAAAATATTTGCTCAATATTAAGATCTTCTTTTACATGAATAATACCAAGTTTAAAAAGTTCGGTTGATGCTTTAGCTACGGCTGCATCTAGTTTATTTTCATCTTCTTCTATAACGGCAATTGAAATTTGCTGATTACAAAATTGAAAATCTAAATTAGATGCATCAAGCTTATTAATCCCTTTATGATTAAGTAAAGTTGAGTCGTTAGTAATTTTTAGAATATGATCTTGACCACGCAATTTGGATATTACTTGTTTTTTGCTAACAAAGTAAAATATTTCAGTTATTATTAATTCAATCGGTAACTGTAAAAATTTATCTAGTGTATTAGAAGGAGTTTCTTGATATTCTTTTATAGATAGTAAAGAAGCGAATTTGTTATTTTTCTCATGATCCGTAACTACCATTTTATCGCTGCTAATTGTATAAATACTTCTACCTAGTGCATCGGATAAATCTATTATAGGTACCAAACAATCATTATTATTAAGATTAGCTATTCGATTATATAAAAATAAAGGATTAGAAAAAACATTATCATTTTCAAATATTATGCCGAGTTTCTCAGCACCGAATTCGTTTAAATCGTTTAAAATATTATTAGTGATATTTTCTAGTTTTTGAAAAGCTGAATCTAAGTAGTTATTTTCAAAATCAGTAATTAATTTATTAGATAAAGAATTTATTAAAGAGTTAAAATTTTTGATGTCAACTTTAGCAGAATCATGTACTATAGATATATATAAAGTATTAACGAATTTATCATTCCAATGGTTTTTTCTTTGCCATAGTGCATGAATATTTGCCGGTAATAATTTTTTGTAAGGAGTGGAATCATCTAAATTTTGTTTTTCTCGTATTGTATGTAGCCAAAAAGCAAAATCATAATCGGTTATATTCTTTTTTATAGAAACTCTAACCATTTCACGTAAATTTTGTATGTTATCGCTTATTTTCTCTGAGTTAATGCCGTGTATTTTTATAATTTGTAGTAATTTACCGTCTTTGGTAAGTAAAGTATTTTCATTATAATGACATGCTATAGGTATAAAATTAGGAGCATTATAATTATATATATCTTTGTCAAATTTTCGTAAATCACTAAACACAAATAACCTGAATTTAAATTATCGTTTTGTATACTGTGTCATACCATGGCTTGACCACGGTATCCAGCAAAAAACTTATAATACTAATTTTTAGTATTATAAACTGGACCCCGTGGTCAAGCCACGGGGTGACTAACGGAAAAATCAACTCATGCAACCGCATCTTCTACACTACATAGCCAATTTTCTAAATTAAACGAGTATATCACAAAACTTTACCTTATTATTTATATTTAATAAACAATTATTCACTATATGTAGTGATTTTTTGTAATCCTCCCATGTAATTTATCAAGACATCAGGTATAGTTATTGATCCATCTTCATTCTGATAATTTTCAAGTATTGCAACCATAGTTCTTCCGATAGGTAATCCTGAAGCATTTAAAGTATGGACTAAGGTAGTTTCGTTACTGCCGAATTCCTTATATCTTGCTTTCATTCTACGTGCTTGAAAATCTCCACAATTAGAACAGCTAGCAATTTCGCGATATTGCTTTTGTCCCGGAAGCCATACTTCTATATCATAGGTTTTTTTTGCCGCAAATCCCATATCTCCGGTGCAAAGTAACATAACACGATAAGGAAGATTCAGTTTTTGTAAAATAGTCTCTGATGCATTAGTTATATATTCATGCTCATTTTTTGATTCTTCAGGGGTAGTAATAGATACTAGCTCAACTTTACCGAATTGATGTAATCTAATCATACCTCTTGTATCTCTACCGCTACTACCTGCTTCTGATCTAAAGCACGGGGTGTAAGCAACATAACGCATCGGTAATTTTTCTCTTGGTATAATAGTATCGGCGACTATATTTATTAAAGATACTTCTGCGGTTGGAATTAGTCTATAACCATTTGTTGTTGCAAAAGACTCTTCGGCAAATTTAGGTAGTTGTCCTGCATTATACATAGCATTATCTCGAACTAATACCGGAGGTGATATCTCAAAAAAGTCAAACTCTTTAGTATGAACATCAATCATAAAGTTAATTAAAGCACGTTCTAGCTTTGCTAAATCACCTTTTAACGTTACAAATCTAGCTCCAGAAATTTTAGCAGTTTGTTCAAAATCCATTAAATTTAATTTTGTACCTAATTCAAAATGCTGTTTATTCAAAGCATTTGGATTTGTCTCTCCGTAAGTACGAACTAATTTATTCATACTTTCATCCATTCCGTAAGGTACTTCTTCGTCCGGAATATTAGGAAGCATATTTAATAGTTCATTTAATTCGTTATTATTATTTAGATCCTGTTCAAGTTCTTCCAACTTCTCATTTATATGTTTGACATCTCTTTGTAGCCCTTCAAACTCTTCGCCGCTTTTAGAGGCCATATTACCTAAAATCTTTGATTTTATCTTGCGTGCATGCTGAAATTCTTGAATTAAACTCGTAATTTTTCTTTTCTCTCCGTCGAGCATAGCAATTTTACTAGACATAGGTTCAATAAATCTTTGGCTAAGCTTTTCATCGAATAATTCTTGATTTTCTCTAATCCATTTGATATTTAACATTTAGTGTCCTCGGTTTTTCTATAAAATTACATATCATTATTGAAGTTTCATATAATAAAAGTAGCGGTATTGCAAGAGCAAACTGGCTTAAAATGTCAGGAGGCGTTAATATTCCTGCAATAATAAAGTTAATTACCACGGCAATGCGTCTTTTTTGCTTAAGTGTTTGTACCTTAACTATTTTTAGTATATTTAATATTATTATCACAACCGGTAGTTGAAAAGCAACTCCAAAAGCAATAATTAAATGAATAACTAAATTTAGATACTCGCTAATTCTTGCTTCCAAAACTATCGATACTATCATATCACGTTTTTCAAAACTAAGAAAAAAATTCCAAGCTTTCGGCATTACAAAGTAAAAAACAAAAATACTACCGCACCAAAATAAAATAGGCGACATAAAAAGAATAAAAGCGATAATTTTTCTTTCATGGCGGTGTAACCCTGGGCTGATAAATAAATAACACTCCAAAGCAATTATAGGTATAATAATAGTAAAAGCAGTAAAAGCTGCAAGTTTAATATAGGTAAAAAATGCTTCTGTAAGCCCTGTATAAATTATATTTCGTACCGTATCACCGCTTAGCTTAGCAAGCGGTTTTAATAAAAAACTATAAATATTGTCGCTAAAATAATAGCAAATAGCAAATATAATTATAAAAGCAGTAAATATTCTAAGAAGTCTTATTTTTAATTCTAATAAATGTTCTTGAAAACTATATAATTTCATAAAAATTTTGACTCTTCATTTTGCAGAAGTATATATATCAATATTATAAACCTTTTTTAATAATTGTCATATCTTTTTAGAAATATTCACAAAGTCTAGTTTCTTTCTATATATTTTATAAAATATCGGTATAAATAATATGCTAAACAGAGTATTACCTAAAAAGAATATAGACCAAGTAAGATATTTTGCACAAATACCGCCAAGGCTAGCTAGAATAATACGGCTAAGAGAGCTAAAAGATGCAATAATAGAATATTGCGTGGCAACAAATTCACTATTGCAAAGACTAGCAAAATAGATAGAGATAATAGTTCCTGCAAAGCCTGCACAAAAGTTTTGTACTGTAACTGTTATTATAAATATCCTTATATCATAGCCGATGGTTGCAAGAATCATAAACATAAGAGGCGACAATAATTGAATAACTCCACCAATTAAGACGCTATGAAATATACCCATTTTTGCAGCTAAAACTCCGCCTAAGGCTCCTCCGACTATCATGATTAGTAACCCGTAAGCTTTGTAAATAACGGCAATTTCATGAGTAGTAAAACTTAAATCTAGAAATAAAGGCGAACTCATAGCCATAGGTATAGAATCCGCAGCTTTATATAAAAAGACAAACAACATAATTAGCAGTATACTCGATGAACTTGAAAAATTGGCTACGTCGCCTTTGTAAGACCTCGGATGCTCACGTATTAATATACGCTCCGCTCCTCGGCTTATAGACTCCTTGCTCTTTTCCAAGTTGATCTTCGTATAACCATTCTTCATTTCACAGGCATCATTTTTTAAAGATATAATACTTTTTTTAATAACTTCAAAATATTGTTGTAATCCTATTAAATTAGTAGTCGTATGACGTTTTTCTTGAGGTTTCGGTTCTTTGATACATAAGATTACTATAGGACCAACTACAGTAATAAATAAAGCAAATTTATATACTGTATTCCAGCCGAAAATAATTGATAAATATAAAGCACCGACGCTGCCAAGTAACATACCTAAACGAAACCCTATGCTACTAAAGGTAAAAGCCATTGAAAGCTCTTCTTTAGATGTAGGTCTCTCAATTCTATATGCGTCAAGTACAATATCTTGCGTAGAACTGCAGAATGAAATAATAAATAAGATAATTGCAGTAATATATAAATTATTACAAGGGCTTACTTTTAAGAACCCTGTCATCGCTAGGATTAAAAATATTTGTGATACCAATGCCCAGCCACGCCTGTGACCGAATTTAGAACATAAAAAAGGTATAGAGTATTTATCTATAAAAGGTGACCATATGACCTTTAAGCAATACGGAAAAGCAGCTAGTGATATCGAGCCTATTATATCAGTGGTGTATTTTGCTTCGGATAATTGATATGGAACTGTGAAAAAAATTAAATTAAACGTAAGACCGGAAATTAAGCCTAAAAGTAAAATACCGATTAAATATAATTTTTTGTACACGGAATATAACTATTTATAGTTCATTTTTAAGGAGTAAGGTGCTACTTTGGAAAATATTTTACCGACTACCGGTATTTTAGTTACAATAGTGCTGATTAAGAAAAAGGAAGGAATAACATTTCCTTTAACCGTAATTAATTGCTGTTTGGTATCAATATTACCTTTCATAGTAAAATCAAAGAACGGTCCATGTGCTTCCGTATCGAAAATTGTAATTATATTTCCTCTATAATTAAATTTACCGGTCATATCTTCAAATAAAATATTTTTATTATTAGTTATTGAACTAAGAAAACCTGGCAACGAAACAAAGGAAACAAGCCGTGTTAAAAAAGGAGTATCGACTACAGTAAAATGTTTTATAGAAAATTTGCCGTCTAATATCGGCACTATTTCCCCTTTTTTTACTTCATATCTTCTTGTATTTAAGTTGATGTTAATCTGACCGTTTTGCATAGTGGTATACATTCCAAGTCCCTTAAGTAATGCTCCGGCATTATCGGATTCAATTAGCCATTGTTCAAAAGTGTCTTTAGCGGTAAGCGACATCTTAACTTTTTTATTATCAATATTAGCATTTAGAAAACCGGAGAAACACCGCACTTTATCACATTTAATTGCTAAATCAAGATTACCTAGAATTATATTATTCTTTAAAAATATTTTTGATATATTAGTTTTTAAATTAATATTACGTGTAGAATCTCCCTCTTTTTCTAAAAACTGCATCATATTAGCATTTGATAAATCTAATCCGCTTCCATAAAGTTCCGTATTAAGATTATGGTTATCTATGATTATTTTTCCTTTTAAATCCGTATGATTATGTTTAACAGAGGCTAGATTAATATTATAAATATTTTTCTTAATTAGGGCATTACCGTTAATTTTTAGATTATCCTGCCCCGACAGGTTAAATTCAAGATTTCTATCGAAATTTTTATCATTTAATTTAGTATATAAATATAAATTAGCTTTTTTATATAATTTTTTATGAATAGATACTTTATCTATATAGAATTCTAAATTATCAAGATTAGAATTAATGGTAATAAAACTCTCATTATTATGCTGTTTTTTATACTCAAAATTTAAAATGCTGCTGCCTGAAATTAATTTAAATACTCCAAATCTTTGATTATTTGCCGTAATATTACTTTTTATTTTAAGTAAACACTCATTATTTTTATCTGATATATCATGATCATAAGTAAAGCTGCTTGCATAATTATTAATTTTACCCTTACCGTTAATATTTAGTTTGTTGTCTTTAAAGCTACCTTTGGCTTCACCGTTTTGTAATAGGATATTATTGTCTAAGGCGTTAAAAGAGATATTTGTTAATGTCGACAAAACATTATAGCTATTAGGGATATTGGGGCTAATAGGAATTATTAGCTCTATTATTGAATTTGCCGTTCCTTTGATTTTTTTAAGATCAATATTTTGAGCTTCAATATTTTGATAGGCATCATTTGGAACAAAGGCAATTAAGTCGTTAATTTCACCTTTAGCAGTAGCATTAAAAATAAATTGTGATTTATCCGGTCCTTCCCATTTGAAAGTCATAATGCCGTCTGAAACAACACTTTTACCGCTATATGCTTCATTAATTAGAAATTTTATTTCCGGTCCTGAAATGATTATATTAGTATCAACTTTAGTCAAAGGCGGTAAATCTGTATGATATTTATATTCAAAATTCGAGATATGTAAATTTGCTTTTAAATTATCTTCTACTAAAATATTTTTTTTTAAAAATTTTTTATCTAATTTAATATTTAATTCTCCGTTTTGGATGTAACCTTGTTTTATATGTTCTCGTAAATATGAGATTATAGGGTTATCCGGAATAATTTTTTCGACTGTTTGATAAATTATTAAAGGCATATTTGCGGCAGCTGCACTTGCATCGATATTTTTATCGGTTATTATACCGCTTAGTGATAAAAAAGCTTTGTCTCCAAAGGTAAGTTTGCAATTAACAGTCTTTGGATTATCTTTAGAATAGGCGGTTTTATATGAGCATAAAGCATTTCCTAGAGGTAAGTCCGCTTCTTGCTCATCGGTTAAGATATCACTTTTTATTGAAGTTAGTCGTATGTCGGTTAGGGAATCTTTTTTAATTATATTTAACGAATAATCCCCGGTTGTTGAAGTGTTTATAATCTCTTCATCGTTATTTGAGATTACGGAAATTTTATCAATATTAAAATTAGCCTCTATTAACGAATTAGAGAAGAAATTTTTGAAATTAAAGAAAAGATTAAAATCATTAATTTCTCCTCTAGCATTATCTATAAGACTTAAGGAAATTTTATCTATGGATAATCGGTTTTCTTTAAATTCTAAATCATGTAGTACAGCCTTTATATCATTTTTACTTAAATAAAATTCAATTATTTTTTTCAAAGGTTCATTTAAGTGTCCTTTATTTGCACTATAAACAGTTAGAGTTATAGCCAAAGATAATGAAATTAGAATTATAAAAATACTAATAAAGGTTTTTTTAATAAAATTCATTTGAGCTTGTAAATCTATTGAAATATGATAAAAGCTTTATATACGTAGATAGAGCTTCAAAAATTGGCTACGTCGTCCTATAAGTTCTGCGATGCTCACGTATTAAGTATACGCTCTGCTTCTCGCCTTATGGACTCCTTGCTCTTTTTGAAGTTGATCTTCGTCTATACTATTCTTTTTGAGGTATACACTTGGAATATAACGTATAATCTAAAAATTTAATATAAAAATCACAAAAAATTATGAATATTACATTTATCGGTAGCGGATATGTGGGATTAGTCTCAGGTATTATTATGAGCTATTTAGGTCATAATGTTACTTGTCTTGATAATGATGAGGTTAAAATATCCAAATTAAATAAGCAAATATTACCGATTTATGAAGCTAAACTGGATGAGTATCTTAAGCAAGCTTTAGAAGCTAATAGGTTAAAATTTACAAATATTTATAATAATGAACTTCAAAATGCCGAGGTAGTATTTATTACGGTCGGTACGCCTTCAAAAGAGTCGGGAGAAGCAGATTTAAAATATGTCTATGATGCTATTGATAGAGTTTCCGAGCATATAAATAAAGATTGTTTAATAGTCATAAAATCTACTGTTCCACCTGATAGTTGCAGTAATATTGTAGCTTATTTAAAACCAAAAGGCTTTTCATTTAATGTTGCTTCTAATCCTGAGTTTTTAAGAGAGGGCAGTGCGGTAGAAGATTTTTTATATCCTGATCGTATAGTTATCGGGGTAAATAATAAAGAATCAGAGGAAATATTGCGAAAAATTTATGCACCTTTAATAGAACAAGGTGCAAAGTTCGTGGTTACCGATTTAGTGACGAGCGAGCTTATTAAATATGCTTCTAATAGCTTTTTAGCTACCAAAATTGCTTTTATTAATGAGATGGCTGATTTATGTGAAAAAATCGGCGGTAATATTAAAGATTTATCTAAAGGTGTAGGACTTGATCAAAGAATCGGTCAAAATTTTTTAAATGCAGGACCGGGTTTTGGTGGTTCATGTTTTCCAAAAGATATTCTAGCATTAAATAATCTTGTAGAAAATCATCATATCGATTGTAAGATTCTTAAGGCAGTAATTAAAATTAATAAGCAGCGTCCAAGTAATATGGTAGATAAGATAGCTACTTTGTTAGACGGAGATTTAAAAGGTAAAAATATAGCAATTTTAGGCTTAACATACAAAGCAGGAACAGATGATGTTAGGGCAAGTCCTGCCATCGAAATTGTAAAGATCTTATTAAATAAAGATGTATATGTTAAAGCATTTGATCCTATAGGTCTTGAAAATGCTAAAAAGAATTTAGAACATAAAAATTTGCTATATTTAGATTCGGTAGCTGAAGCCTGTAAATCAGTAGATATTATAGTTATTGCAACTGAATGGTTAGAATTCAAAGAACTTAATTGGCAAGAAATTTATGATTTAGTAAAATCCCCGATAATCATTGATCTTAGAAATATAATAGATAATGAAGCAATAAAAAAAATCGGTTTTAGATATTATGCAGTCGGGAGTAAAATTTAGCCTGTTAAGGTTGCCGATGTCATCCCCGCGTAAGCGGGAATGACATAAAATCTGTAGGGATAACATAAAAAACCATATAACATTAATAAAAAATGCAACCTGAATTTATTCATTTAAGAACTCAAAGCTCTTATTCTTTTCTAGAAAGTGCATTAACTATCAAGAAAGTAGTAGAGCTTGCTTCATCAAATAAAATGCCTGCTATTTGTTTGGCAGATAAGGGAAATTTATTCGGCTCGTTAGAATTTGCATTATATGCAGTAAAAAAAGGACTGCAGCCGATACACGGAGTTATTCTAAATATAAAATACGATATAGATATTTTTGCTCAAATTTTACTTATAGCTAAAGATGAAACCGGCTATAAAAATTTACTCAAACTATCAAGCCTTACTTTTACTAAAAATGATCGTAAGCTATGCGATCACATTGATTTTGAAGATTTAATTGAATATCAAGAGGGATTAATAGCGTTATGCTGTTATACCGACGGTATTGTCGGAAAATGCTTGCTAGCTCGGAACGAAGAGCAAGCGATGCTATTTGCACGTAAATTACAGGACATTTTAGGAGATCGTTTTTATTTTGAGATTATGAGACACGATCTACCGGAAGAACAGTTTATTGAAGATAGTTATATTAGAATTGCTGCCGAGCTTGCTATTCCGCTTGTTGCTACTAATAAAGTTTTGTTTAGCGAAAAAAGCATGCATGATGCACATGATGTATTGTTATGTATATCAGCCGGTGTTACTAAAGAATATCCTGATCGTAAAACAGTTAGTGAAAATTGTTATTTTAGATCACCGCATGAGATGATAGAGCTTTTTTCTGATCTACCTAGTGCTATCGAAAACACCGTTAATTTAAGAGAGCGTTGTTATTTTACAGCACATGCAAACCCGCCGATGCTGCCTAATTTTGCTACACAAGATATTAGCGAAACGGATTTAATTAGAAAAGATGCTAAAGAAGGGTTGCTTGCAAGGCTTGCTACAAAGTTTAAATCTGAAAATATTCCGCTGCAGAATCAAGAAGAATTGAAAACCGAATATTTTGCTCGTCTTAATTATGAGCTGGATATTATCTGTAATATGAATTTTGCCGGTTATTTTTTAATTGTGTCCGATTTTATTAAATGGAGTAAAAAAGAGGGTATTTTAGTCGGTCCGGGTAGAGGCTCAGGAGCAGGCTCGGTTGTTGCTTGGAGCTTGCTTATTACTGATCTTGATCCGATTAAATTCGGCTTATTATTTGAGAGATTTTTAAATCCCGAACGTATTTCGATGCCTGACTTCGATATTGATTTTTGTCAAGAAAGACGTGAAGAAGTAATTAATTATGTACGCTCTAAATACGGTAATAATAGGGTAGGACAGATTATAACTTTCGGTAAAATGCAGGCAAAGGCCGTAATTAAGGATGTTGCTCGCGTACTTAGTTTACCTTATAAATTTGCTGATTATCTAACAGAGCTTGTACCTTTTAGTGCGGTTAATCCCGTTAGCCTAGAACAGGCGATGCGTGAAGTTCCGGAGCTTGCAAATGCCGCTAAAGGTAATGGGCTGTATAATTTGGAGGGTGAAGCGGAGTTAATTAAGCTAGTACTTGATACTTCGTTAATTCTTGAGGGATTGCATAGGCATTCCTCAACTCATGCTGCAGGAATCGTAATAGCAGGTACTGATTTAGTCGATATAGTACCGGTATATAAAGATGCTAATTCCGATATGCTGGTAGTCGGTTATTCTATGAAATATTCCGAAATTGCCGGTTTAATTAAATTTGATTTTTTAGGGCTTCAAACCCTAACAGTTATTACCGATTGTAAGAAACTGCTTAAAGAGCAAGGGATAGAAGTAGATTTTAACAATATGACCTTTGATGATAATAAGACTTATCAAATGTTGTGTAAAGGTAAAGGAGTCGGCGTTTTCCAATTTGAAAGTATCGGGATGAAAGATGCACTTAGACGCCTTAAACCTGATTCTATACACGATTTGATAGCTCTTGGGGCTTTATATCGTCCGGGTCCTATGGAAAATATTCCTACCTATATAGCTTGTAAGCATAAATTACAACAGCCTGATTATTTACATGAGCTATTAAAGCCAATCTTAGAAGAAACTTACGGAGTGGTGATATATCAGGAGCAGGTACAAAGAATTGCTCAGATTCTTGCAGGTTATACGCTAGGAGCTGCTGATTTGCTTCGTAGAGCGATGGGTAAGAAGATAAAGAAAGAAATGGAGGAGCAGGAAGAAATCTTCGTTAAAGGAGCAATTGCTAATAATATTTCGGAATTTCAAGCTAAATCCATTTTTGCAACCGTGGCTAAATTTGCAGGTTACGGTTTTAATAAGGCACATGCTGCAGCTTACGGCGTTATTTCATACCAAACCGCATATCTTAAAGCTAATTACCCGGCAGAGTTTTTAGTAGCATGCTTAAATCTTGAATTAAATAATCATGATAAAATTAATTTATTTTTACAAGAAGCAAAAGATAGCGGTATAAAAATTATTGCTCCTAATATTAATATTTCTGAAGGATATTTTAGTGTAAAGTCTTCGGACACTGTCATCCCGCATAGTGTAAAGCTTGTCATACCGCGGCTTGACCGCAGTATCCAGGAAAAAGACTTAAAAGATCCCGCTACAAGTTCGCGTGATGATATCGAGAGTGCAATAATCTTCGCCTTAGGGGCTATTAAGGGAGTTACGCCGAATTTCGGTAAGTTAGTAACAGACGAACGGCTAGCTAGGGGAGCGTTTAAATCAATTACCGATTTTATTGAACGATTACCGCCAAAATCTATTAATAGTAAATTACTGGAAAATTTAATTAAATCTGGCTGCTTTGATGAGCTACATGATAATCGATTGCAATTATTTTCAAGTATTTCAAAATTGCTTGCTTATTCGGCTTCATACCATGCAGAACAGGAATCGAATCAATTTAGCTTAATTAAAGTTTCTAGTTTAAGCCCTAATATATTAATAGCAAGTGATTATGCCGATAACAATACTTTAGCTTTTTATGAGTTTGAATCTATGGGTTTATTTATCTCTAATCATCCTCTTACGCAGTATCAAGAAATATTTAGTCGTTTAAATATTTTAAATACGGCAGATTTACATAATAACTTACCTGACGGTACTAACCGAGTAAATCTTGCCGGTGTAATACAAAAAAAGGATTCTCGTATGTCGGCAAGAGGTAGGTTCGTGACGCTTGTGCTTTCTGACCCTGAGAATATCTTTGAACTTAGTATTTTTAGTGAGGAAGTTTTAAAAGATTATGTACATTTACTCGATGTTAAAAGTTTGGTAGTTGTTAATTGTGATATAGTTAAAGATGAAGGAGGAATAAAACTAACGGCAAAAAGCTTTTCATCAATTGAGGATGCAATTAATAATAAACAATTTGAGCTACAGCTTTACCCACAAAATCATGAAGAATTACGGCAGATAGTAACCTTGCTTGCAGCTCGCACTAATAACGGGGACCAGAGTAATGCTAAAGCTACAATCTATTTACAAAGCGAAGGTGTAAAGAATTTTGTAGCAAGAATTACATTACCTGAAAAGTTTTTTCTTCAAGGGCAAGATTTTGAGATTTTAAAAGGATATAGTAAATAGTGGGGTTGTTGCTCGGCTTTCTATGTTATTCCTGCGAGGCATTGTTTTGTGGCTCTTGAAAAACGCTCGGTTGTCATACCGTGGCTTGACCACGGTATCCAGTAAAAAATTCTGATTTACAGAATTTTTTTATTATTTTACTGGATTGCCACGCAGTCTACGACTGCTCGCAATGACGGGGTGGTATACATGCAACAATGCCTCGCAGGAATGATAACCTTGAGTTAACTTTTTATAGGCAGTACCTGAATTGGCGGTAAAATGAATCTATAATTGAGTAATATTCTTTGATGTTTTTTTACCGCTAAATACGGCATTATTATTTTTATTATCGCTAAGTTCCATATATTTTGTTAGTCGATGTTTGTCTGCTATTAACTTTGCTTCTTTTTCTAAATTAATATTTTGTTCAAGATTTGGCTCTTTAATTAAATCTTTAAAGTAATTACTTATGGATTTTAATCCCAACTTTTCTGTTAATTTACTTAAATACTTATAAAATTTATGTTTGATAGTTTGTTTTTTAGGTTCTGAATTTTTATTGAATATATTATCAGTTTTAACTTCTTGTTTTTTATCGTCTACTACTTTCGTACTATCAGGTAGGTTTTTATTAGCTTCAGTTATTAGTTCATTTACTAAATTTTGTTTTTCTTCTTTAAGTACAGTGTCATTCAAAAAGCTTGATACAGGCGAATTTTTTGAGTGTATTGTATCCAAGTTAAGATTAGTAGTTTCTTGTTTTTCTATGTTCGGGAGTGGTATATTAATATGCTCGTTTTTTGTTTCAATTATAGGTGAGTCTATTAATTTATTCTCTTCAAAAATATCTAGCGTTGCTTGCGTAAATTCATCTACTAATTTTTGAGCTTTGATAGGTGTTATTTCTTCATTAAATTTATTTTCACTGTAATCTTTAACTACTTGAGTGATTTCTTCAGATGCTTTTGCTTCCGGTATGGTCATTTTGTATTTTTGTGCCATATCTTTTATGACATCATCCAATTTCTTATGTTCTTCCGATAGCTCTAGCGGTTTAGGGTTAGTATTACTTTGTTTCATTTGCCGGAAAATATCTATAGAAGGGCGGTTTCCTATTTTTGCTTGTATTTGTGCTTTGATAAGTATATTTACATCTTTATCATTTAAGCATTTTTCTGATAGCTCGTTAATGATTTGTTCTTTGTTAGATTTATATAATCTATAATTTTCTAAAACTGTTTTTGAGGGAGCTATTTCGCGTTCTTCAAAACAAGTTTGGATATGGTTTATGACAGGCTTTAAAAGATCTTCGGTAATAGGTAAATCAGTGTCCTTATAGGGAAGCACGGTAGATAAAAAATCTACTAGATCAATCTTGATATACTTTAAATTGGATTCTTCAGCAACTTTATTAAATAACTTTTCTTTCGTGCTTGGTGTATGCCCTTCATTATAAAAAAAAGCATCAAAATTATTAGTAGCTGAATTGGCAATATCTTTTTGGAATTGATTTTGATGAGTTGTATTTGAGATACTTGGTTCTTTTGTTAAAGGTATATTTAAGGTATTTGCTAAATTTTTTTGTTTGCTTTCTAAGTTTGATATTATTTGAGATACTTGATTTTGTGTAATAAAATCATATATTTCACGAAATTCTGAATCCGGTACTGTCTCTTAAAGCTTCTCTTATTGACCTGCTGCTACAATTCCCTAAAGTTTGTCCGGTAACTGTTCTTCTTGAATCAGCTGTTGGGTTAATAAGCTGCTCCGATTTGAACCTGTTAATCTCGTTATTATGAGCTTTTATTGCTTCTAATTCATTTATAAATAATATAGAAAATATACTATCTTTTATTTCTTTATCTGTTTGATTTTTGAGTTCATACTTAATGGAGCTGAATTTTGCTTTACTTCTTGCTTCTATTGTTTCATTTATTTTAGATAATTGATCTCTTGATGTTTGATTTAGCTTTGAATTATCTGCTCTTACTCCAGCACCGGCATTATATATAATACGATAATTTTTTCCGTTTTCTTTAGAATATTTTATAACATTTGCATGTAATCCGTTATTAGTAGGAGCATTAGAATATGATAAATATGCTTCTCCGGTTTTTTGCAGTTTATCGTATATTTCATCTGTAGTTGTTTCTAAAAATTTTTTTAACTGTTCTGCGGGTGGTAATTGTGGTAATTTATTTGAGCTAGTTAAATTACGTGCTGAAAAGGATTTCTTATAAATCTCATCTAAGCCATTCATAAAATGGTCTAATTTTTTATCTGTATTTTCGTCAGGATTTAAAGCCTTATAAGCTCCAAGTAAGGCTTTATAACCGCTAGCCGTTATAAAATGAGCTGAGCCTAAATTATAATCTTTTGTGGATTTATCATAGGTACGGGCATCGTCAAGCATTTCGTGGTACTGAGTTGCTTTCGCTTCATACTCATATTCCCGTATATTATTTAAGGCTTGAGTGATATTTTCATAATGCTCTCTCAGCTTATTTTGGTTATTCTCTTTTAGAGCAGTATTTATAAGCTCGTTTTCAGAGTTTTCCAAGTTGCCGAACTTTATATCACTATTTATATTCTCAGTCATACTTTCTAACTAGTTAGTTGAATAAGCGGATGCGAAAATAATCCTATATTAAGGATAAATAAATATCAAGATAGTTCTTTCTAAGCCCTATAATTACTCTCTCAATATATCTATTTTATCTAGTTGCTCCCATGCAAAATTTTCGTCTTCTCGACCGAAATGACCGTAAGCAGCCGTTTTTTGATAACATGGAGTGCGAAGCTTAAGATGTTTAATAATCCTGCCGGGACGCATATCAAAATGCTGTATTATGAGCTTAGTAATTTGTTCGTTGCTTAATTTGCTAGTACCGAAAGTTTCAGCGTAAATAGATACGGGAGCAGCAACACCTATTGCGTAAGATATTTGTATCTCACATCGATCAGCTAGTCCTGCTCCTACTATATTCTTAGCAATATAGCGGGCCATGTAAGCAGCTGACCTATCTATTTTGGTTGGGTCTTTTCCTGAAAAGCAGCCGCCACCGTGTCTTGCCATTCCTCCATAGCTATCCACGATAATTTTCCTACCGGTTAAACCGCAATCTGCAACAGGGCCACCTATAACAAACCTACCTGTCGGGTTAATTAGGTATTTAGTGTCTTTATGAAGTAAATTGTTTGGTAAGGTAGGTTTAATAATTTCTTCCATTACTGCTTCAATAAGGTCTTTTTGCTGTATTTCTGGATGATGCTGAGTTGACAAAACTACTGCATCAACGGCAACCGGTTTGTTATTTTCGTATCGTAGCGTGACTTGAGATTTTGCATCAGGTCTAAGCCAAGAAAGTATATTTTGTTTACGTAAATATGCTTGTCTTTTCATTAAAAGATGAGCATAATAAATCGGTGCAGGCATTAAACTTTCTGTTTCAGTGCAAGCATACCCAAAAACCATACCTTGATCTCCTGCTCCTATTTCATCGTCATTTGCATTGTCAACCCCCATAGCTATATCGGGCGATTGTTTAATTATAGATGAAATTACGGCACAACAGCTACCGTCAAATCCATAATTTGGATTATTATAACCAATTTCTTGTATTTTACTCCGTACTATTTGTTCAATATCCACATAGGTGCTGGTAGTAATTTCGCCGCCGACCAAAACTAGGCCTGTTGTTACAAAGGTTTCGCAGGCAACACGCCCCTTAGGATCGTGCTTCAGAATTTCATCAAGTACCGTATCTGAAATTTGATCGGCAATTTTGTCCGGATGCCCTTCAGAAACTGACTCAGATGTGAATATAAAATTTTTCATACATTACATTCCTTTTTAAAAACTTTCCAAACTTATATTTTTATAAATTCATTTAAAGCTTTTTTAACTATACCGTTTAAAATGCGAATTTAGGATAAGAACTTATCCTAAATTCGGTAAAAAAGTTGTATAATCAAGACTCGAAGCGGTTCTTCGTCTTGATTATGAAAATAAATTACTACTAAATATATTTAGTAGGATAATGATTTAAAATGATAGTGCAAAGCCGTCTTAAACTATCATTTTTACTTATTTTATCAGTATTAGGATAAGATTTGTTAAAATCTTATCTTAAACTGGTGTTATTAATCTTTTTTTTATAATTTTAGTTTTACTAGCCGATTTTGATGTCATTCCTGCGAAAGCAGGAACCCACTATAAAGCGAGATAAATCGAGCTTTTAAAAAGTTTTAAGGTAATGGATTCCCGCTTTTGCGGGAATGACATCGAGTTTTTTATTATTATCTTCCGTTACTTAAGCAATGCCATATAGACGAAGTTTAATTTGGAAAAGAGCAAGGCATTTCATATTTTTTGACCGCAGCGTACATACTAGTACGTGAGGATTAAAAAATATGAAACAACGACGCCAATTTTTCAAATTAAACGAATATATTCAATGAATCTCCATCCAGTTATTACCTGCTCTTACTTCGGTTATAATCGGTACATCCATCTTAGTAGAGTTTTCCATGATTTTTTTGATAATAGGCGTTACGAGTTCTACTTCATCCTCCGGCACTTCAAATAGTAATTCATCATGAATTTGCAGCACTAATCTTGTTTTAAGCTTATTTTTTTCTATTTCTTGATCTAGATTAATCATTGCAATTTTAATGATATCGGCATTAGTTCCTTGAATAGGAGCATTAATAGCTGCACGTTCTGCAAATTGTTTAAGCTTTTTATCATGAATTAGAGGTACAAAACATTTTCTGCCAAAGAAATTTATGACATAGCCGTTGCTACTTGCAAAAGCTTTTGTTTGCTCCATATATTCTTGTACTCCTTTATATTCGGCAAAATATTTCTTGATATATTCGGATGCTTCGCTGTTACTAACATTTAATTGCTTAGCAAGCCCAAAAGCACTTATACCGTAAATGATACCGAAATTTATGGCTTTTGCTTTACGTCTATGTTCGCTAGTTAGTTCATGTTTTTGCAAGTTAAAGATTTGACAAGCAGTTTGAGTATGGATATCGTCTTTATTGATAAATGCTTGTTTTAGTGCATCTATATTTGCGATATGGCTTAATATTCTAAGCTCAATTTGGGAATAATCGGCAGATATTAATTTATAGCCTTCTTCAGCGATAAAAGCTTGTCTGATTTTATTCCCCTCACTAGAGCGAATAGGTACATTTTGCAAATTAGGTTCTTGTGAGCTAAGTCTTCCTGTAGTGGTAGAAGTTTGTAAAAATGTCGTATGTACTCTATGTGTTATATTATCTATCTGTTTCGGTAAACTATCGGTGTAGGTATTCTTTAATTTTGTAAGTTGCCGCCATCTTAATAACAAGTCGGCAATATTATATCCATGCTCGCTAAGCTTTTCTAATATTTCCGCTCCTGTTGAGTAAGAGCTTGCTTTAGCCGAAGCTTTACCGAAAGGTAACTGCATTTTTTCAAATAAAATCTCACCTAGTTGTTTTGGTGAACCGATATTAAATTTAGTTCCGCTAAGAGCAAAAATTTCTTCTTCAAGTTTTAGAATTTCTGCTCCAAATTCAGCGGATAACTGATTTAGATAATTTGCGTCTACTTTAATCCCAATTTTTTCCATTTTATCTAAAATAAAACAAATAGGTAAATCAATATCGCTGTAAAGTCTAAAGGCTTTATTATCTTTAAGCTCCAGTATATTTTGTTTATAAAGTGAAGTAAAATCGGCGACTATTCTTGCCGATTCAGTGATCCTATTATCCTCTTTTAAAGCCTCTTCAAATAAATTTTTCTGTGATAAACCGGCAGATAACGCATATTGCATTAGTTCTAAATCCTCTATAGCCGTAATTTCATGAGATTGTTCTGCATAGAATTTAAGTAGAGGCTTTAGAGAGTAGGTAATTTTTTTTATAGATTTATCGGTTAGTAAATTGAAGATTATATCCGAAAACCAGTCGTTATTATTTTTAGTATTATAGGAAAATAGATCATGGGAAGTGTTAGAAATTTTAATAATATAGCTTTGGTTTTGCAATGATAAAATAAAGGCAAGATTATCCCCTTTATGCTGTAGTAAATATATCCCGAATATTCCTATTTTCTCAGCTGTTTTAGCAAAATCTGCGAGCTCACTAGCGTTACTGATTTCTTTTGCTTCGGTTACTTTATTGTCTACTATCTCTTTATGGTCATTAATTTTAATATCAAATAAATTTTCTGCTCTTTTATATAAAGATTTAAAACCGTATTCCTGTAAAAATCCTGTTAATTTATCGCTATTTGGAGGTAACCATTCTAAATTACTCAGCTGAAAATCTAAATCAACATTAGAATCAAGCCCGATTAATTGCCATGAAATTAACGCCGCTTCTTTAGAATTTTTTAAAGTTTCACGTTGTTTTAGGCTTGAAACTTGGTCTAAAGAGTTAAATATATTTTCTACAGAACCAAATTGCGTTATAAGATTACTTGCCGTTTTTGGTCCAATAGACGGCACACCCGGAATATTATCCGATCTATCGCCGATTAAAGCCATCACTTCACGTAATTTATCAGAAGTAGTGGCGAACTTTTTAACCACATCATCTTCCGTAATATATTTTCCTTTTAACGGATCATATATTTTGATGTTTTCACCCATTAACTGCAATAAATCTTTATCGGAAGAGATGACAACTACATCTTCGCCGAGTGCAGCTGTTTTAGCGGCAAAGGTTGCAATAATGTCATCGGCTTCATAACCGTTTTTCTCTAGAATAGGAAAATTTAAGTTACTAGCAACATCACGAACTAAAGGTAATTGTACGACTAAATCCTCAGGTGGAGGCGGACGATTAGCTTTATATTCAGGATAAATATGATGGCGGAAATTTTTCTCGCCGCTGTCAAATACTACAGCGACATGTTTAGGCTTAAAGTCGCTCAGCAATTTTAGTAGCATTGAAGCGAAGCCGTAAAGAGCACCGACAGGCTCGCCTTTCGGTGAAGTTAAAGGCTGTTGTGCATAATAGGCTCTGAAAACAAATCCATATCCGTCTATAAGCAATAAGGTATTTTTTTGAGTCATCTCGTGATTTTATTTTTAATTCTATCGTCATTGTGAGTGAACGTTAGTGTTATTGCATCGCTCATTTTATGTCATTCCCGCGTAGGCGGGAATCCAGCATAAAGCGAGATAAATCGAGCTTTTAATTTCAAAAATTTGCTGTATTTATACTTTTTTTCTGGATTCCCGCTTTCGCGGGAATGACATCGAGTAGGTTTTTCGATCTATGCGGGCAATGATTTAACAAAACCTCACAACCCCACTAGACTTTTAGAAAAATCATGTCGATCGAATATTTTTAAGTCCTCTATCTTCTCGCCTATACCGATAAAATATACGGGTAGATTAAATTTCTGTACCACTCCGACAAGCACTCCGGCTTTAGCACTACCGTCTAATTTAGTCACGATAAGCCCCGTCAAATTAGTAGCATCATTAAAATGTTCTACTTGGTTATAAGTATTTTGTCCTGTAATAGCATCAATTACTAAAACGCTATGAGTAGGAGCATTCTCGTCTAGTTTTTTTATAACCTTTACAATCTTAGACAGTTCATCCATCAAATTTTTCTTATTATGAAGCCTGCCTGCTGTATCGATAAAAAGTATATCGATATTTTGTTTTATCGACTCTTCCATAGCACGGTAAGCAACACTCGCAGGGTCAGCCGATTCTTCACCGGTAATAAGTAGTGCATTTGCTCTATATACCCAAGTGCTTAGCTGATTCACGGCAGCCGCTCTAAAAGTATCACAGGCTGCAACCGCTACTTTTTTCCCTTGTGCTGAGTACATTGCAGCAAGCTTACCTATAGTGGTGGTTTTACCTGCTCCGTTAACACCGCAAACTAAAATTATGTTTAATTTATTTTCGTTTAGTGTAAAAGGAATTTCTGATTTTGATAACTGCTGCTCTATTAATTCAGCTAGGGCTTCTTTTACTGTATCACTATCTATTTCTTTGTCAAATTTTACCTTTTTAAACTCTTCAATAATATTAGTTACTACCGAAACGCTCATATCACTTGCAATAAGTAGTTCTTCAAGCTCTTCTAGAGTTTCTGTATCTAATTTTTTCTTGTAAAATATTTTGTCGATACCTTCCGATATTTTATTAGAAGTTTTAGATAAACTTTGTTTTAATTTACTAAATATTGAAATCATATTAGATAGTTTTTGTTTTATGGGTGTTGGTGTTGTTCTTGAGTGAACACCAAAGCCGTCATTGCAAGGAAATTACGTAAGTAATTGTACGCACGCAATCCCAGGAGTTTATTTCATGAGATTGCCGCGTCGCTCCGCTCCTCGCAATGACGATTTTTGATCCACCACAATGACACTTAGGTATTTATCTCTTCTTCTTATTCTTGCTTTTGTTTTTATTTCCGTCAGTAGTTTTATTGAATCTACCTAAATTTTTAACAAATTTTTGTAGTCCGTTAAGTTCCGTTCCATATGTCCTAGTATATTCACGGACTGTTTCTATATCTTGTCTATGAGAATCATCTATTACTACTACTTCCTGCATAAAATTATTAGCATCAAACGTAATTTTTACTATCTTCTGCTTTTCAATTTTTGGATTGAGCCAAGCTCTTTGAGACATAACTCTTTCAACATAATACCAGGTATTTTGGGAATATTCCGGTACCATAGTAGATGTACCTATTAACTCTATGACTTCTGTTTTATTTAGTTTTTTAGATTCTAATTTTACAAGTGCTGAATCATCGATGGACTGCCCTCTATTTTCGATAGTTTTGCAGCCGCTTAGGGAAAAAAAGGCTAATATACTAAAAATGTATGTTATAAAAATTTTCATAAGTTTAATTTTATCTAGATTTTATTACAAGATTATAATATAGTGCTTCACTAATTTGACAAATACTTTTTAATTTATATTTAGAGAGGCTAATAATGGCAGTTCCAAAGAAGAAAACATCAAAATCAAGACGTAATATGAGACGTTCGCACTTAGCACTTGGCAAAGTTAACGTAATAGTTGACTCGCAAACCGGTGAATATAAACTTCCGCATCACGTTTCTTTAGTCGACGGTACTTATAATAATCGTCAAGTAGTAACAAAGAAAATTGAAACTGAAGAAGAAGTAGCTTAAGTACCTAAAATTTATGACCTGTAAAATTATTGGTTGCGGTGGGTATCTTCCTTCAAAAATAGTTAGTAATGACGAGCTTGCAAAATTTGTAGATACTAACGATGAATGGATTAGAACAAGAACGGGTATTACGCAGCGTCATATAGCAGGTGATACAGAATATACTTCCCATCTTGCTTTAAAATCAGCTGAAAAAGCTATAGCAGATGCGAAGGTGTCGGCAAATGATATTGATTTAATTATTACATGTACTACTACTCCGGATAATAGCTTCCCTTCAGTCGCCTCTAAGCTTCAAGGTTATCTTTGTTTAACTAATATACCGTCTTTTGATTTACAAGCAGTGTGTGCCGGCTTTGTTTATGGTTTACAAGTAGCGAATTCTCTTATCTCATCAGGTAAATATAAAACTATTTTGCTTATAGGAGCTGAGAAAATGACGTCATTATTAGACTGGAATGATAGGACTACTTGCGTTTTATTCGGTGATGGTGGTGGTAGCGTAATATTGCAGCGTAGTAGTGATGATTCCGGTTTAATAGATAGTAATATCTTCTCAAGTGGGGCTGATTATGAAATATTATACACGAACGGTGGTGTAAGTATGAATGGTATTAGTGGCAAGATAGTTATGCAGGGGCAAAAATTATTTCGTCATGCAATAGAAAAAATGCAACAATCTATAGAAGATTTACTACATGCTAATCAATTCAGTGTAAGCGATATTGATTATTTCATACCTCATCAAGCAAATCTCCGTATTATAAATAAACTTGCTGAACTATTAAATATAGAAGAGCATAAAGTAGTGAAAACCGTAGAAAAGCATGCTAACTGCTCTGCGGCTTCTATTCCGCTTGCTTTGAGTACTCTTAAAGCATCAGGTAAAATAAAAAAGGGCGATATTCTACTATTCTCGGCTATCGGTGCAGGTCTTACTTGGGGCAGTGCATTAATTAGATGGTAAAAAAATGATATTTTTACCACATTTATACAGAAGTAATTGCATTTTATAATATTTTAGCCTTTAAACTAATAAAATAATGATATATACTAACTCACATAGCTTTTGGTTAGTTTAGTTTTATAACTAGCTAAAATGAATTCAATATTAATAAATTATAATCTCAAGGAGTTTAATTATGAAAACAAAAATTACATTAGCTTTTCTTGCATTATTTGTGCTTGCAGGGTGTAATACAACAAAAAGAACACCGCAATTTGACGGTAATATGAACCAAGGTGAAGAAACCTCATTAATGAAAGATTTCGAGAAGCATGCAGGAAATGCAGTATGGTTTGCTTTTGATAGCTCTGCTTTATCACCAAAGGCTAAAGAAGAACTAGAGAGACAAGCTTGCTGGTTATCAAAGCACCCTGAAGTAAAAGCTACTGTTGAAGGACATTGCGATGAAAGAGGTACCAGAGAATATAACTTAGGTTTAGGTGAAAGAAGAGCAATGGCAGCGAAAAAATTCTTAGCTCATAAAGGGATCGATCATAATAGATTAAATACAATTTCTTATGGTAAAGAGAGACCTGCTATGATGGGTAATACTGAAGAAGCTTTTGCTTATAATCGTAGAGCTGTAACAGTTGTACATCACTAAAATTAATTACTAAATTTATTATTTAGTAATTTAAAAGGTCGAGTGATGAGCTCGACCTTTTTTATTTATAACCTGTTATGTCATTCCTGCGGAAGCAGGAATCCAGCATAAAGCGAGATAAATCGAGCTTTTAATTTTAAAAACTTGTTGTATTGATACTTTTTTGGATTCCTGCTTCCGCAGGAATGACATAAAATAGGTTTTTCAATCCATGCAACAATGCCTTTAGTCGCTCGCAATGACGAAAAAACTGATCCACATTGCCCTGTTTTTTAGACAATACCTCAAAAATATAAAAATTTTACTAGACTTAACGGCATAATAATTATATAAACTTCAAATGAAAAGGGGCTGTAGCTCAGTTGGTTAGAGCACGCCGCTCATAACGGTGTGGTCGTAGGTTCAAGTCCTACCAGCCCCACCACACAAATTCTTATTTAAATTCGTATTAGCACTGAATTTATAATGATTAATCTAAAAACACTTTCTTGGTATCTTACTAAATTATATTCTAAGTGTTTCTTTATTATATTATTTCTTTTAATTGGGTTATTAATCATCTCAAATATTTTTGATCTTTTGCAAAAATTCAAAAATATTTATGTTCCTTTTAGTTTTTTTTGGAGACTTATTTTATATAAGATTCCTTATTTACTAGGTCAAGTATCTTCGTTAATTAGTTTTACCTCTATGTTATTTTTTCTTAGAAATCTAACAAAAAATAATGAATTAACGGCTATGTTATCTAGCGGTATTCATATTTGGCAAGTGCTTGTTATTCCATGTATTGTAACTTTAATTTTAGGTATAGTTTTTACGACTATATTGAATCCTATCGGTACTATAGGCTTACAAAAATATGAGTTATTAGAGGCAAAACTAACTAAAAAAACCTTGAGTGAGGGGATAATATCTAAATCAGGTTTATTATTTTTTGAATCTTTAAATGATGAAAATCAAATTATCCAAACACAATTTATTAATATTGCTGAGAAAAAATTAAATAATATTACAATTTTATTTGTTGATAGTAATAATTCTTTTTTAAAGAGAATTGATGCCTTATACGGTATTATTGAAAATAAAATGTTACATTTAAATAGAGTTAAGGTTTTTACAAAAGAGGAAACTAAGACTTATAACAATTTAACTATACAGACAAATTTATCAATTAATAGTTTAGTAAATAAATTTATTCGTCCTGAAATGGTTTCTATTTGGGCTTTACCTAAATTAATTAATGAATTATTAAATTCAGGTTTACCGGCTATTAATTATCAAATTTATTATTACAAGCAATTATTTAAGCCTATAATGATGATTGCAACCGTAATTTTAGCAAGTTGTTTTATTAGTCTTAAACAGCGTGATAATTCCCAAGAAAAAATACTGATATTAGGTTTATTTTCAGGTTTTATAGCATATTCGTTATCAGAAATATTATTAAAAATACTTACTTATAATAATTTGTCTTTAATTGCTGCTATTTTATTGCCTAGTATGCTAATATTTTTTATTAGTAACTTTATTATTTTATATTATAAGGAAATTTAATATATACTCATTTAATTTGAAAAATTGGCTGCGTCGCTTCTCATTTTTGATCCTCACGTAGTATCCTACGCTGCGGTCAAAAATTCTGAGGCTTCTTGCTCTTTTCCAAATTAAACTTCGTCTATAATTAAATTTTTATTTACTATGGGACTGTCTATTTTATTAACAGTTCCATAGAAGCGTTTTTAGAATTTAGAGAGAAAAAATAAAATGATAATGAAATTTTTGGAAGGGTTTTCTTCCGGTATGGCCATAGATCTTGGTACGGCAAATACTATTGTCTATCAAAAAAGTCGTGGAATTGTTCTAAGGGAACCTTCTGTTATTGCGTTAATAAAAAAAGACGGTGCTTTTGTGCCTTATGCTTATGGTCATGAAGCAAAAATGATGCTTGGGCGTACTCCTACGGATATTGAAGCAAAAAGACCTTTAAAAGACGGTGTTATTGCCGATTTTAAGGGTGCAGAGGAAATGATAAAGTATTTTATTAGAATGGTGCATAATCGTCGCTCTTTTTTTGGTCCGACAATTGTTATTTGTGTACCTTCCGGTTCTACGCCGGTTGAGCGTCGTGCTATTCAAGAAGCAGCAGAAAGTGCAGGAGGTAGGGATGTCTATTTAATTGAAGAACCTATGGCGGCAGCGATCGGAGCAGGGCTACCCGTAACGGAAGCGACCGGTTCGATGATTGTTGATATTGGAGGAGGCACTACGGAAGTTGCAGTTTTATCACTAGGGGGCATAGTATATGCAAGGTCGGTAAGAGTCGGCGGTGATAAGATGGATGAAGCTATTATCTCATATATAAGAAGGCACTATAACCTATTGATAGGTGAGGCTACTGCTGAAAAGATAAAGCAAGAAATAGGTACGGCTTATGTAGATGAAAACGCTGAACCGAGAAAAATGGAAATTAAAGGACGTGATTTAATTTACGGTATTCCTAAAGAAATGATATTGAACGAAAGACAAATTGCTGATAGTCTAATTGAACCGGTAAGTCAAATTGTTGAAGCGGTAAAAGTAGCACTAGAAGCAACGCCTCCTGAGTTATCTTCGGATATAGTTGATAAGGGAATTGTTTTAACAGGCGGCGGCTCATTATTACGAAATCTTGACTTTGTCCTTAGTGAAGCCACTAAATTGCCGGTAATAGTTGCAGATGACGCCCTCTCTTGCGTGGCACTTGGAACAGGAAAAGTACTTGAAGATTTTACAAAGCTAAAACATGTACTATTTAAACAGGATTAAAAATGGCAATACTTGCAAATAGAGTAAAAAATTCTTCAAATTCATTAGAATTAATAAGAATAATATCAAATACTCTTAAGCGTTTTTTTGTTATATTTGGGCTTGGATTGTCTGTATATTTATTTTTTACTACGCCTAAAAAAATATCTAGTATATCACTTGAGGTAACCGGTAGTATAGTATCAACCGGTTTAGCAGTTTATGAAGATATATTTGAATATATAAATTCAATAACACAAAAATTTGTTTATTTTCAAGATTTAGAACAAAAAAATATAGAACTTAAACTTGAGATAGCAAGATTACAGCATTTGCAAAGTGAGGTAGAATCGGTAAGAGCCGAAAATATTGCATTAAAAGATTTGTTAACGATTGCTGAGGAAGAAGAATTTGAACACATTACTACTAAATTACTTAGTGTTTCCTTTAATCCCTTTTCTAGAACCGCTTTGATTTCGGCAGGTAAAAAGCAAGGCATTGAACCTGATCAAATCGTTGTTAATTCAGGAAAATTAATAGGAAAAGTAATAGAAGTGAGTAATAATTATGCTAAAGTAATGTTAATTAGCGATGTTAATTCTAGAATACCTATTAAAGCTAATTCTTCAAGAGAACAAGGTATTTTAGCGGGTAATAATAATAATAGTAAAATTTTATACTTGCCTAACAATCATTTAGTACAAAAAGATGAGGAGATAGTAACCTCCGGACACGGTAATATTTATCCTGCAGGTATTTTAGTGGGTTATGTGTCTAAAGTTACGGAACATGATGTTATGGTAAATGTAGCAGCTGATCTATCTAAAACGGAATTTGTGCAAGTATTGTTACCTAAGGAATAATGAAAAAGGGCTATTTTGGTATTATTGCCGAATATATTTGTATAATAATCTATAAATTAAAATTTTATCAAATACTACATCATAGAAAACGTTATTATGTCGGTGAAATAGATATTATTGCGTTACGTAATAAAGAAATTGTTTTTATTGAAGTCAAAGCAAGAAGATCTAAAATTGATGATAGATTTGTATCTTTCAATCAGCAAAGAAGAATTACTAGGGCTACTGAAATGTTTTTAAGTAGCAATTCTAAATATAGAAATTATAATATCAGGTTTGATTTGGTAATTATAAGGTCTTATAAATTACCTATAATTATAAAAAATGTTTGGTAATACCTGTGTTGTTGCATGGCCCGATTTCCTCCTGTCATCCCGTGATTTATTCACGGGATCCAGTTAAAAATATCAATATTATTGATATTTTTAGTTATTTTTCTGGATCCCGTGGACAAGCTACGGTATGACGTCGAGGGCGTTTTTTGAGCCATGCAACAAAGCTCCGCCTATGCGGGGATGACATTGAGTAGGCTTTTCGACCCATGTAACAAGGCTGGTAATACTAGACAAACTTTGTATATATCTATCCTTTATTTATTCAGAGGTTATTAATATGGCACTTGCGACTAAAGTGAAAGAATTTTTAGAAGAAAAATTAAAACAAGAAAAGATAGATCGTAAATATCTTGCCGAAGTCACTAATATCCCTTATACGACTGTTAGTAGAATTATGAGAGCGGAAGCTAATCGTGAATTCAATCCTGAAATAGATACAATCTTAAAAATAGCAAAGTACTTTAATTGTACTATGGATGAGGTAATAAAAAGAAAAGTACAGCATAATTCATAAAGCTTGATGCAAGTGAATTTTGCATGACTCACCTGTATTTACGTAGTTTATCTACTGCTTTCGCAGGCTTGTATTTAAATTCATCTTGTCTGAATATTTCTGAAATATGCTCTACCTACGAAATAAAACATAAAATATGACAATAAAAAATAAAGGACTGATTATAATTTTATCTTCCCCTTCAGGTACGGGTAAGTCAAGTTTAGCTAAAGCATTATTGAAAATAGATAATAATTTGCGTTTATCTATTTCGGCAACTACAAGAAAACCACGTTTAGGAGAAGTAGAGGGCATAAACTATTACTTTAAGACCAAGCTAGAATTTGAAGAATTAGTTAAGCAGAATAAATTTCTTGAATATGCTAAAATATACGATAATTATTACGGTACGCCTAAAGAATATGTCGAAATGTTATTAAATCAAGGCTTGGATGTTTTGTTTGATATTGATTGGCAAGGAGCAAAGAGCATTAAGAAAAATGCTACTAATGTTGTTGCTATATTTATATTGCCTCCTAGTATTGAAATACTGGAGCAACGCTTAAGAAATAGAGCGACCGATAATGAAGAAGCAATAAAATTACGTATGCAGTCAGCACAAAACGAAATGTCACATGCTAATGAGTATGATTATGTAATTACTAACGATGATTTCGACCAGACGCTTAAAAAAATACATGAGATTATAGTTGCAGAACGAGAAAAAGCTTTTTGACTTTATCAATTTTTTTTATACTGAAAATTAGAAGCTTAACTTCTAATTTTCATGGTACTAGTTTAAATGCTTAGAAAACAATTTCTTTCATCAATAATAAAACATTTTAAAACTCATAAAGTTTGTGCTTTGTTAGGACCAAGACAGTGCGGAAAAACTACCCTTTCTAAACAATTATTCTGAAACGCTGGCCGGTAGGATAGGCTATATTGAAATGACACCGTTTACCTTATCTGAAGTGTCAGACACTCAAAAATTATGGGTACGTGGTGGATTTCCTTTATCATATCTTGCAGATGATGAAGAGTTAAGTACTTTATGGCGTCAAAATTATATTAAAACATTTTTAGAAAGAGATATACCGAATTTAGGCTTTACCGTCTATGCAGTTACGTAGGTTTTGGTTAATGCTTTGCCATTATCATGCTAATATATTTAATGCTTCAGAACTTGGAAATTCTTTATCTATCTCATATCATACCGCAAAGCATTATTTAGATATTTTAGAAGGAACTTTTATGATCCGTGTTTTGCAGCCTTGGTATGAAAATCTTAAGAAAAGACAGGTTAAAACTCCTAAAATTTTTTTTAGAGATAGCGGAATATATCACACTTTATTAGGGTTACATAGTTATGAAGCATTAAATACTAATCCTAAAATCAGTGCATCATGGGAGGGGTTTGCTTTAGAACAAATTTATAGTATCTAATAATTAGATACTATAAAGCTGAGGCTGAGGAATGCTATTTTTGGTCACCTCATAACGGAGCAGAAATAGCTCTTTTAATTTTTAAAAATGGTAAACGTTTAGGTTTTGAAATTAAATATATAAATACACTGAGTATTACAAAATCAATGCAAATATCCTTAGAAGATTTAAAACTTGACTTCTACATCTTAGAATGTTACGTTATTTCACATCCGCCTTTTTTAGCACCTTTGCCGGCAAGTTCTGTATCTTTGGAAGCATTATCCACACAGTTACCTAAATCTTGATTATATTGGTGGATTTGACTACTCGCTTGCATAGCTTCTTTAAATATTTCATTATTTTGTTGCTGTTTTTGTGCAGTTTGCATTTTTGCAGCTTGTAAGGCTAATTTTCTTTGTTCAGGGGTTAAATTTTTAAATTTAGACATAATATTATTATTTAGTTAAATTCCTCTCGTTTTATTATTTATAGCATTAATATTAGGAGTACAAGAAGGAGATAAACTCCCAATATTACTATCTTTTATCTGAGTTTGTTCTCTAATTTTATTGGCTAAAGATTTAGTTTTATCCACATTAATTTTATTTAGTACTTTATTATGATGCACTATATCCTTTACAACTCCATCTGTCTTAATTGCTTTATGCTGATTTTTTAGAGCTACATATTTTTCATATGCCTCTAAATATTTTTCCGGTTCTTTTTTATAACGCTCTTTAATATCACTTCCTAATTTCTTTATTTTATCTTTATTTATATTGTGTTCTTTTTCACGTTTAATAACTTCTTGATCTAATATTTTTTTACTATTTTCAATCTCTTCTACATATGGCTTACGTATTTTTAGCATTTCTTGATGAAATTCTAATTCCTCTTTTAATTCTTTAACTTTTTCCGGTGCTAAGCCTTTTTCTTGTAATTGTTGTGATAAATTCGTTATTGCTGTATTTAATTCATTTAATTCTGTATGTGCTTGTTTGTGTTCTTCAGTTATTTTTTTATGGTTTTCATGTAATACTTTATGCGTTTGATTTAGTTTAAATATTTCTTCATGAGTTAAGATTTCACGATTTAACTCTTCATGATCAATAATGTTTTCTTTTTCCAGTTTATTTATTATCTGATCTAAACGTTTATTACTTTCTTCGATTCTTTTAGTATCTTTAGTAATATTTTTTATAAATTCATTATGAAAATTATTAAGTGCTGCAATTCTTTGTGCGATTTCTTTTTCTTCTTCAGCAAATTTTATTGCTCTTTGTAATTTTAGAAATTCTTCTTCTTGAACTCTAGCTTTCTCAATAGATTGTTCTATTTCATAGTTCTTGATCTTAGTTTCAGCATTCTCTTTTAGATTGGATATATCAAAATTCAAGCCATATGAAGCTGCTTCGCTTTGTAAACTATTCAATTCTCCTAGAATTGTTTCTATTTGAGAGCGGGAGTAAGAATTTTTAAGATGCTCTTTTAAATTATCGAATTTATATTTTAATGTAGCTGTTATATCAGACATACATGCTAATCATCTTTAATATTAATGCCAAGAAACGTTAACAAAAATTAATAATTAAGTCAAGAAAATTTTAACAAAAATTAATTTTGTATTTCTAGCCATTGATTTAATAACTCGTCTAGTTTCTTTTTATCATTAATTAATTGATTAGTAATGTGATTATATTTTGTAGGATTATCTAAATATAGATTAACATCTTCAAGTTCTTTTTCTAAGTGTTTGATGGATATTTCTAGCTTTTCAATATCGTTGGGCAATGTTTCAAGTAAACGCTGATATTTATAAGATAGCTTTTTATTTATAGGTTCTTTTTGAGGAATTAAGGGGAGGGGTTTTGAAAGTTTTTTGACTATAGGAGTCGTAGTAAAATATTGTTTATAATCTTCGTAACCTCCTGTTAAATCATGAATTTTACCTTGAGCAAAGACTAAAGTTCTAGTAACTAACCTATCTAAGAAGTCACGATCATGGCTCACGACTATTAAAGTGCCTGAATAATCTGCAAGTATATCTAGTAAAATTTCCAAACTATCCATATCGAGGTCATTAGTCGGTTCATCTAAAATTAACAGATTTCCAGGGTTAATTAGAATTTTTGCAAGTAATAATCTATTAGCTTCGCCGCCTGATAGAATAGCGGTTTTTGCATTAAGTAGTTTAGGATTAAACATGAATTGTTTTAAATAACCGGCAACGTGTATGGTTTTACCGTTTGGCAAAAATACTTGATCACCACCTGTAGGACATAAAGTTTGTTGTAATGTATGATTAAGCTCTAGTTTTTCTCTATGTTGATCAAAATATGAAATATCTAAATTACCGCCATATATAATTTTACCTAAGTCAGGTGTAAGTTGTTTTGTCAGTAATTTGATAAAAGTAGATTTGCCTGAGCCATTTGCACCAATTATGCCGATTTTTTCGCCTTTTTTTACACGAAAACTGAAATTATCGATGATTTTAGTATTTTTATAGCTGAAACTAATATTATCTGCTTCAATAATGAATTTACTTTTAGCTATATTTTCAGCAAGCTCTGCCCTAACTCTTTGTTTTGAACGGGCTAGTTTTTCAGTCTGTTCTCTTGTTATTACTCTTAAAGCTTTCAACTCCGCAAGTCTCTTTTGATTCCGCTTACGTCTAGCCGTAACACCGGCATTTAACCATTCATTCTCTTGAGATAGTTTTTTATTTAATTTCCGAAGAGCTGCTTCTTCTTGCTCTATTATAACATTTTGCCATTCATCAAAAAATTTAAATCCTTTATTGGATTTACGTAAAATCCCTCTATCAAGCCACCAAATTTTATTAGTAACATTTGAGAGAAATGTTCTATCATGACTAACGCAAATAATAGCACCGTTATAAGATTTAACAAATTCTTCTAGCCACTCAATCGTTTCAATATCTAGATGATTGGTAGGCTCATCAAGTAATAATATTTCCGGCTCTAATATTAAAGCTTTAGCAAGGCTTGCTCTTCTAAGCTGACCGCCTGAATAGGTTGATAAGTTATCTGTTCCGTTGATTTGTAATTTTTCTAGAATTATATCGATTTGGTATTTATCTATTTCTTTTGTACTATCTGTTTGTTGTAAGATAAAATCGTAAACGCTTAGATTAGTTTTTATAGAAATATCTTGTCTTAAATAGCCGGTTGTAATTGCAGGATCTTGAAATAGTTCGCCGTTATCTAGTTCATAATCCCCTGATATTACTTTCATTAAGCTTGATTTTCCGCAGCCGTTACGTCCTATAAGACAAATCTTATCGCCTTTATATAAATAAAGTTCTAAATCAGATAAGATTACTTTATCTGCAAAGCTTAGATTACCGTCTTTAATGTAATAAATTGGGGGCATAATGGTATACTCGTTTAATTTGCAAAATTGGTTACGTCGTTTTATAAGTTCTGCGGTGCTCACGTACTAAATGTACGCTCGCTCCTCGCCTTATAAACTCCTTGCTCTTTTCCAAATTAAACTTCGTCTACCTACTTTCATTTACTTGAGGTATATGTTATTTTTGCGTTCAAGAGAAGTTGTTGCGGGGGTAATAAGAGTAAGCTCAAATCTTCCTAATGACTAAGCTAGCATTAGTACCGCCAAACCCAAACGAGTTGGAAAGCACGTAGTCTATTTTAGTTTCTCTAGCTTTTAATTTTACTAAATCTATCTTAACCTCATCCATAGGGTTATCTAAATTTAAAGTTGGCGGTGCAATCTGATCTCGAATTGCAAGAGCTGAAAAGATAAACTCAACGCTTCCTGCCGCACCAAGCAAATGTCCTATTGATGATTTAGTAGAAGACATTAAAATTTGGGGATTCGCTTCTAAAAATAATTTTTGTACCGCTGCTAATTCTATTCCATCACCGAGATTAGTAGAAGTGCCATGTGCATTAATGTAATCAATCATATTGGGAGTGATAGCTGCATCTAGCATTGCATCTCTCATCGCTCTATAAGCTCCTCTACCTTCAGGATGCGGTGCTGTCATATGGTACGCATCACCTGTAGAGCCGTATCCTATAACTTCACCGTAAATTTTAGCCCCGCGATTTACAGCATGCTCATATTCCTCTAAAACTACAACCCCTGCTCCTTCACCCATCACAAAGCCACTGCGGTCTTTGTCCCAAGGTCTTGAGGCTTTTTCAGGATTATCGTTATATTTAGTACATAATGCTCTAGCAGCAACGAAACCTGCAACTCCAACAGGTGTAACCGGAGCTTCTGCACCGCCTGCGATCATAACGTCGGCATAGCCATGCTTTATCATACGCATAGCATCGCCTATAGCGTGAGTGCCCGTAGAACAAGCCGTTACTGCCGCCTGATTTGGACCGCTAAAGCCGTATTTTATAGAAACAAGACCGGATAAAAGATTAATTAATGAAGCAGGAATAAAGAAAGGACTAACTTTACCGTTATGTTCTTGAAAAAGTTTTATAGAGGTGTCTTCGATCATTTTAAGGCCACCAATTCCTGAGCCTAATATCAAACCAGTTCTATCACGAGATTTTTCATCTTCGGGTAACCAGCCGCTATCTTCAACTGCTTCGGTTGCGGCTGCTACTCCGTAATGGATAAACTTATCCATTTTACTTAGTTTATTAACGTCTTCTGCTTGCGTGAAATTTTCAAGCTTAAACTCATCTTTATCTATAAGTCCGGCAATTTTACACGCAAGTTTAGAAGTATCAAATTCTGTAATAGTTTTTATACCGCTTATACCACTTATAATATTTTCCCATGATGAGCTAACATTAAGCCCAACAGGGGTAACAAGCCCAAGACCGGTAATAACTACTCTTTTATTCGACATTTTAAATTATCTATTAGGGATTTAATTTATATAGATTAAGGTTTGTGCTCTTTTATGTAGTTAACAACATCTGATACTTTTTTTATTTTAGTTGCTTCTTCATCAGGAACATCAATACCAAATTCCTTTTCTATTTCCATCATTATTTCTACGGTAGACAAGCTATCTACTCCTAAATCCTCCGCAAACCTCGACTCCATACTTATTTCTTCAACTTTCTTTCCCTGATTATTAGAAATAATTTCAATAACCTTCTCTTCGACCTTATCCGTTGTACTCATATTTTTGAACTCCATAAATCATTTAAGTGTATACGCTGTATAAACAGCGATTATTTAGCTATATGAATATTTATTTAAAATATTCATAGCATTTTATTTTTAACAGAACTTCTAGCACAAAAAATTATTTTATGCTAGCACAAAATTTTACACCATTAACATTCCCCCGTTTACATGGATAGTTTGACCCGTAATATAAGAGGCTTGATCGCTTGCCAAAAATGCAATTGCGTTTGCTACGTCTTCCGGCATACCGTAAGTGCCTAGCGGGATTTTCTGCACTATCATTTCTCTTTGTTTTTCGTTTAATTTATCCGTCATATCCGACTTAATAAATCCTGGGGCTACTGCATTAACCGTGATGCCCCTGGTTGCAACTTCGTAGGAAAGCGATTTAGTCATACCTATTAAACCAGCTTTAGAAGCGCAATAATTAGCCTGCCCCGGGTTACCTGAAACTCCTACTATTGAAGATATGTTAATAATACGTCCATATCTATTTGGCATCATTTTTTTTATTGCTTCACGATTTAAAATAAAATTTGCTTTTAAATTAATATCAATAACTTTGTCAAAATCTTCATCTTTCATTCTAATTGCTAGCGTATCGCTAGTAATACCGGCATTACATACTAAAATATCTAGCTTTGATGCTTTAGATATTAAATTGCTACACTCTTCTTTATCTGCAAGATTACATATTTCTATTATATAATTATCTTTTAAAACACTTCCAAGAGCTTTTAATTTTTCCTCATTACTACCGCTAATAATTACATGGCTTCCGAGTTTATGAAATAATTTAGCTGTAGCTCCGCCTATACCTCCCGAGGCTCCGGTAATTAGAGCGGTTTTGCCGGTTAAATCAATCATTTTCTTCCTCCGTTTGATCAAGATTTATATTGATAATTTTTGACGATTTTTCACGTATTAGTTTTTCAATTTCACTAGAAATTTGAGGATGTTCTTTTAGATATTGTTTGACATTTTCACGCCCTTGTCCGATGCGTACATTATTATAGGAAAACCATGAACCGGATTTCTCAATGAGGTCAAGCTTAACTCCAAGATCTATTATCTCGCCTTCTTTTGAAATACCTGAACCGTACATTATATCGAAATCTGCAGTTTTAAACGGAGGAGATACTTTATTTTTGACTACTTTCACTTTAGTTTGGCTACCTATTACTTCTTCTTTATCTTTAATGGAGCCTATTCTTCTTATATCGATCCTAACAGAAGCATAGAATTTTAAAGCATTACCGCCTGTCGTAGTTTCAGGACTGCCGAAGATCATGCCTATTTTCATTCTGATTTGGTTGATAAACACAGTAATACAATTAGTACGATTAATTGATGCGGTAAGTTTACGTAGTGCCTGGCTCATTAATCTTGCTTGAGAAGCCATTTGAGCGTCACCCATCTCGCCTTCAATCTCTGATTTTGGTACTAAAGCCGCAACACTATCTATTATTATAATATCAATACCGCCGGAACGAATTAACGTATCGGCAATTTCTAGAGCTTGTTCACCTGTATCTGGTTGTGAAATAATAAGCTCATCAATATTTACGCCTAATTTTTTAGCATAAGCAGGGTCAAGGGCATGCTCGGCATCAATAAAGGCACATGTACCGCCCTTTTTCTGTGCTTCGGCAATTAAATGTAGAGTTAAAGTGGTTTTACCTGAGCTTTCAGGACCAAAAATTTCAATGATTCTACCTTTAGGAACACCGCCAATTCCAAGAGCTATATCAAGCCCAAGTGAGCCGGTTGATACGGCTTCTATATCAACATTCGGACGCTGCCCTAGTTTCATTACCGAACCTTTACCGTAGCTTTTTTCGATTTGTGCGAGTGCTGCGGCAATGGCTCTTTCCTTATCTGTATTTGACATAAATTTCCATATTATAAACTTACCAATTAAAATATAAGCTTGAGAAAAAAAAGCAAATTTTATTTATTTTGTATCGAAATGTATATTCTACGATTAGTAATTCCATTAATAAAAAAGCCAAAAATACTACTTTTAGCATTGAAAATCTATTTAAAATATACTAAAAGTAGCAAAAAATATATTAATAGAAAATCCATTATGAATGAAATAACAGCAAATACTACTGATTTAATAAAAGATATTAGTGTTCTTATTGATAATGCTAAAGTATGAGTTGCCATTAAAGTTAATTCTGAAATGACGATGTTATATTGGAATATCGGCAAAAGAATTCAGGAAGAAATACTTAAAAGTACTAGAGCTGAGTATGGGCAGGAAGTTATAAAGATGTTAGCTAAAGATCTTTTATCTTTATATGGGCGAGGATTTTCTCGTACAGCATTGATACGAATGAACCAATTTTATCAATCTTTTCAGAATCAACAAATTAGTGCGACAATGTCGCACCAATTAAGTTGGAGTCATATCGTTGAGTTATTGCCTTTAAAAGAACAGAATCAAAGAGTTTTTTATGCTTATATGTCTATACAAGAAAATTGGAGTGTTAGAAAGTTGCGTAGCAATATCGATAAAATGCTATATGAAAGAACTAAGTTATCGCAGAAACCTAACAACGAACAAGTGTTATCATTATTAAAAATGAATTCTCAGTTAGAGCCTGATTTAATCCTTAAAGACCCGTACATACTTGATTCCTTAGAACTTCCGGATGAACATTATGAAAGTGATTTGGAAAATGCAATATTGCAGCAAATCAAACAATTTATTTTAGAACTTGGCATTGGCTTTTCCTTTGTAGCAAGGCAAAAGCGTATGACTATAGATAATGAACATTTTTATTTAGATTTACTGTTTTTTAATAGAAAATTAAAAAGATTAGTAGCAGTTGAATTAAAAACAGGCAAGTTTAAAGCGGAATATAAAGGTCAAATGGAGTTATATTTAAATTGGCTAAAGAAGAATGAATGTTTTGAAGCTGAAAATTCCCCGATAGGTATTATTCTCTGTTCCGAAAAATCAGATGCTCAAGTAGAACTTTTAGAAATGTCAGCAAGTGGTATTCACGTTGCACGTTATTGTACAGAATTACCGCCTATAGAGATTTTTCAGAGAAAAATCGGTGAAATAGTATTACAGACAAAAAAAATATATGAAAATAAAAATTTTCGTACGTAGCTTAGGCTGTATAAAAGTAAATTAATTTACCTATATTTCAGGTCTTTTTGGCTGCAAATTATAAGATTTTTTTGAAATATGAATAACTATTCCTACAAAAATCTTATTAATTTTCGTTTAAAAACCTATTTAATTATTAATTAAAATAAGATTGTGAACAGGCTCTTACCAATTAAAGTATAAGCTTGAGAAAGAAAAATCAAATTTTATTTATGCTATTGTGCTTGTAAGATTAAATCTTGACTTCCATACTAGGGGATGCTTAGATGTTAAATTTACTTGTGTTATAAATTTTCAAGCTAATTAAATTACTTGTTAACAGTCCTATAGTTTCCGAAAAAGATAGATTTAGTAAAGCCCTTGGTTAAATAGCTTATCATATATGATATCACAATTCTCACAAACTGAATATATCACTAAAGATAATTCATCATCTCAATCTTATAAATTTAGATGGCATATTTTAATTATTTTAAGCATTTGCTTACTTTTAGTATCTATGGATGCTACAATTTTGCATGCTGTTATGCCTACTATAATACTTGATTTAAAACCATCTAATTTACAACAATTATGGATAATCAATGCATATGCACTTAGTATTATCAGGTCTTTTAATTACCGCAGGTGCATTAGGAGATAGATTTGGTCGTAAAAGATTATTACTTTGGGGGCTTTTAGTTTTTTCTATCGCTTCAATGTTAGTCTATGTATTTGATAGCTCATGGGGATTAGTATTATGTCGTGCTTTACTTGGGTTAGGAGGATCAATGATTATGCCTTCCACTTTATCGATATTGCGTAACATTTTTACTAATACACATGAACGTATGATCGCAATATCCGTGTGGGGAATAATGGCAACCGTAGGAGCAGCTATGGGACCCGTACTAGGGGGAGTATTGGTTGAGCTTTTAAGTTGGCAATTTGCATTTTTTATAAACGCCCCTATTGCATTAGTAATTATTGCTTTTGGTATAGTTTGGATTCCTGAATCATCTAATCCTAGTAATGAACCATGGGACTGGATAGGAGTATTTCAATCATTTTTTGGGATGGCAGCTTTAGTTCAAGGCATTAAGATGTTGGCTAAATACGGTATTATGAATCTAGCATCTGGCGGAATACTCTTAATTGGCATTGTATTACTAATAATATTTACTTTACGCCAACTTAAAAGTGATGATCCGTTAGTGGATATGCGTTTATTCTTAATTAGCAATTTTAGTGTAGGAGTAATAGTTTATTTACTGATTACTTGTGTCTTAGGATCCATAATGTATCTTATGTCCTTATGGTTACAGTTTATCAAAGGGTTAAGTCCTTTGTATGCAGGTCTTTATATGTTGCCTGCAGCAATTTTTGCTTTAATTGCATCTGTAGTTATGCCGTATTTACTCACACGATTTACTGCACGTATAATAATATTTAGCGGGCTTATCTTTACTACTATATCATTGATTTTACCTAGTATATTAGACTATAGAGATTTACCATCGAATACTATATATCTTGGATTGCTTGGTATAGGAAGTAGTCTATGTCTCTCTACCACCGTAACAGTTATGATGAATGCAGTGCCGGTAGAGAGATCCGGAGGTGCAGCAGCACTACAAGAAACAGCATATGAATTAGGTAATGTATTAGGTATAGCTGTTATCGTGAGTATTACGTCTTTTATATATAGTAACAATCTAGTAATCCCTAACGGTGTTTCTGTATCAATGGCAGAAATAGCTCGTGACTCAATCGGTGAAGGAATAATTATTGCTCAACAACTACCGCCTTCATTTGCTCACGAATTAATTAAGGAGGTTAATATTGCTTTTACAAATGCTTTCAATATAGTAGGTATTATTCTAGGAATGATCATGCTAATATTAACGGGTGTGGTGATGTATGTTCTTCCTCCTTTTAAAGCATCAACCTCTCTACATTAATAGCTTTATTACATGATGAAATGAGTATAGAAACCTTACCGTATTTATCATAATGGTTACTATAAATTACCTTAGTGCTTATTTTTGTGGTAGGTAGTTAATAAAATGGGATGATGATATTTTCAAGTATACAAACCATTAACAAATATTTCTTCTAGTTTGACTAAACGTTGTTCTATTCTTTCTATATCGCTGTTTATTAGGGGGTTTTCTAGCAAAAGCACGATCTCAGCTTTTAGAGCTTCTATTTCTTTTGCAGCAAATTCTAATGTGATTTCAGATAAGGTCTTTTTATTTTGGTTGGACATATTGACACTCCCGATTAATTAAACTTAAATTGCTCAAGTTTCAACCACCGAAGTTTAACTTTGGTGGTCGGGGAGTTAGCAAAACTGTGCTAGAACAGCTACTCTAGGTTTTAAGCTTAAAGCATTACTTTAAGCTCTGAACATGCCTAAAATCTCCCCGACCATAAGGTTGAGGATTGCGTCATTTTTGGTAGACGTTACCATCTAGTATTTGAAGTTGCTACACCCCGAAATAGCGTTTTGCTATTTCAGTTAAAATTTATACCTAACTTCCTTTAAAAGTCAATTGATAAGTTATTTTATTTAAACTAATAGTTTTGTTTATATAAAAGATTTTTTATTTCTAATATTAGTTATAAAATTTATACATACGAATCTTGCTGAATTATCTACTAGTTAAGTAGCAGAAACTAATAATACAACAGGAATGGAAGAAAATAAGGTTGCAAGTAAGATAAGAGGAAGTATAGCTAAAAACACTAAAACGGTCCTGGAAAATAAAACCGGTAAAAAAGTAAGTTCAACAGAGAATTATTTACCGCTTAAACTTACAAAGTAAGTAGGATATGTGAAAGAAAATTAATTTTTAAGCAAAAATTAATAAGATTTTTTTCAGTAATAGTTGTCCATATTTCAAAAAAAACTTATAATTTATAGCCAAAAAAAGCAAAAATAGATTAAATTGATTTTCCTTTACACAGCCTAGGCTTAATTTGAAATATTTTAAGTTTTTTAACCACCAATGAGCATAATTTTTGGTGGTCGGGGAGGTCGAAAACTGTCAAAAGTCAGCCACACTAGGTTTTAAGCTTATAGTAACCCTTAAGCTCTGGACATACCTAATATCTCCCAGACCGTGAAGTCGAGGATTACATCGGTTTTGTGAGAAATGTTCTCACTTTTGGCAGAGGTTTCGACACCCCGAAATAGCACTTTGCTACTCCAAGTATCATTTTATATATAACTTTTAAAAAGTCAATGATGGTTTGTTATGATACTAACAATGTTCTATACTCCTATGTCTGAGGAGTCAGATGATTCAGCGGCTAATAATGGCATTTCATGATTTGGTAACTCTTCTTCTGAAATATTAGTATATTCGCTGCTTGAGGTTTCATCAATTCCAAGTAGCGTCTTGAATATTTTCTCAAGACAGTTTTTGAGTTCTTCGGATTCAATATTCGTTTTCCTCGATTCTTTTATTAAATTTGTAAAGGATTTAATAGCAATAAAAGTATCCTTTCCATTAAGAAGGTCACATATTTGATGTAATGTATAACCTAAAGAATTTATATTAGTACATATGTTAGAGACAGAATTTAACTTTGTAATTGCTTTATTTAGACCTTGTATTTTTGATTTTAATAGAGAAATATCATAATCTTGGTCAGGTAAATTTATCATATCTGGCTTAGTATTGTTTAGTATATCTGTTAAATTTTCAATTTCTATAATTTCATCTAATATAGCTCGAAATTCAATTAGTGTTTTAAAATTTATATTATCCTTTTGTAACTTTATGTTTTCACCCTCTAACTTTATGTTTTCACCCTCTAACTCTAAATTTTCGTTTTTTATATTTTTTCCCTTATACCAATCCCATCCATATTTAGCTGCATACCCTAAGAGGGTGCCTATAGCTAATGTTCCTAATGCTACTCCGGCTATATAAGCACCGCTATATCCACCGTCATTTGTATCATCGTTAGTTCTTTCTGTAGTGGAAGTGGTTGCCTCAGTGAAAGGTCTTAGTAAATCTAAAATATTTTTACCTATTTCTGTAGGGGATATATCGTCCAAAGTTACGTTAAAAGCCTCTAGAATAATCTTAAGATTATCAGTAGTAAATTTGACGGGTATATTTAATACATCAAAAATTTTTACCCCTACTTCTTGAGCATTATCCTGAGATATGCCTAAATGATTTAGAGTATCCTGAAGAATATTAGTAAGCGTTTTGATAGATGTTAGCTGTTTCTTATAGGTATTGTAGTTTTGTAAAGCACTTATAGTCTCTTCCTTAATACATTCATTTAAACCTAAGAAATCAGCTCCGTTAGTTTCAGTAATATCGCCTTGCGAGAACATATAATCATTCGTTACTTTATAGAGCTGACCAAGAATATTAGCTGTACCGTTTTGATGAGGTGTTACGGTTTGTTGTAAAAGTATATGCGGATTACTTTCTGCATCGGTAAAAATGTTATTTATTGGAGTATTTAAACCATTATTGCACTCTTGGTGTAGTATTGAAAAATCATTTGGGGACTCACTGAAAGATTGTTCAATGTTTTTCCAATTACACTGTGCATTATTCACCATATAACCTTTTTTAAAAGCTCCTTCAACAGTACTATATACTGATGAAAATATAGTACCGCTTAATTTATGAATGATGTGGCTTACATTACCCGGTAAACTACTTACCATTTCATTTTCAAATATAGGCATAACGCATTTTAAATTTATATTTAATACAGGTGCCATAATTATTACTCCTTATAATTTAATTAATAAAACCATAAAACGTGGTTTCTAGAGTATGTTAATGTTTTTGTCAAGATAAAGTTAAAATAAATTAATATATGAGATGTCATCCCGTGGCTTGACCACGGGATCCATAGAAATAATTTAAAATACTAGTACTAGTATTTTAAGTTGGACCCCCTGATCAAGTCGCGGGGGTGACAATAAAGGTACTAGAACCCGTGGACAAGCCACGGGATGACAGAGGTAAAATTGATGTACGCAACAATATCTTGCGGGAATGACATAAAAAGCCTTACAACAAATAAAATCATTTCCCTATGCAGAAATTTTTAAAGATCTCGCCTAGTATTTCTTCTACGTTAATAACGCCCGTAATAGCACCAATGCAGCGTGCCGTCATTCTAATATCTTCAGTTGCTAGAACTAAATCATTATCTAAGCTAAAAGCCGTTAAATGTGAGAGAGCTTGTTTTAAATAATGACGATGACGTTGATTTGTTATATAAGGAGTTTCGGTAAAACCTGCCATATTTTCGGCAATATTTTCGATATTTTTTAATATACTTGAAAGAGCAATATTATTTTTTACTGAAACTCTTAAGCATTTATATTTATTTTCAATAGAAAAGATTTTATTTGGTTCTATAAGATCAATCTTATTAATTATTGTGATGGTATTTTCATCAATTAAATTCATAATATCTTCATTTATAGAGGAATCTAATTTTTCGGCATCAAACATAATAATTTTAATATCCGCTGTTTTAGCCGAATTAATAGCTCTTTTTATACCTTCTTGCTCTATAATGTCACTACTTTCTTCTCTTATACCTGCCGTATCCTGTAAAATAATAGGATAGCCGCCAATGTCTAAATGCCCCTCAATTATATCTCTAGTAGTTCCCGCAATATTTGAGACAATTGCTATATCTCTCTGCATTAAAAAATTTAATAAGCTAGACTTACCGACATTCGGCGGACCGATAATTGCAAGCTTAAGACCGCTATTTAGTAGTTCTCCTCGTCTATTATCGTTAAGATAATTAGATATTTCATTTACAAGGTTTTTATGAGTGTTGTTAACGTCATTAAGAACGCTATCCGGTATATCTTCATCAGGGAAATCTATATAAGCTTCAAGCAGAGAGATAATTTTTAAAAGCTGAGTGCGCCAGTTATTATATAATTCTTCAAGCCCACCGCTTGCCTGTCTAATTGCTTGCCTATGCTGCATAATGGTTTCGGCATTAATTAGATCGGCTATCCCTTCTGCTGCCGTTAAATCTAATTTGTTATTTAAAAAAGCTCTTTTGGTAAATTCTCCTGCTTCTGCTAAACGAATATCCGCTATATTTAACAATGCGTTAATAAGCATTATGGAGATAGCTTTACTGCCGTGCGTGTGAATCTCAACTACGTCTTCACCGGTAAAGCTATTAGGCGACTTAAAATAAACTACCATAGCATTATCAATTAGCTCTTTATAGTCAATTGATCCCCCCTCGCCTACATCGTCACTCGTCGCTCTCCTATTAGTTATAGGTTTCACTCCTTGCTCCTTGTATGCAAAGGAGGCTGAATTGACTATAGTCTTAGGAACTGTAATTTGTTGATAATACATGATACGTGGTTTAAAGTCTGCTCTGCCGGTAAGTAGCTGTAAAACTTCTAAACTTTTAGGACCGGAAATCCTAAAAACCGCTACGCCTGCTTTACCGAATGCAGAGCTTTGTGCAAATATCGTTTCCATTTATTTTATACACTCTTGTTTATTAAATAATATATAATATAATAGCATAGCATATGATAGTACATGATAGCATATAATATTATTCTTGAGAAAATCATGACCCCAAAAACAACCTCTTTAAATTTTAGTCGTTTAAATTGTCAAATCCCGAATTATAAAACTAAAATTCTAGAACTTAGCAAGGAACGTGAGTCAAGTTCCATATATATAGATTTTGTTCAAAAGTTTTTAAATTATATTCCGATAGATTATGATTTTGAGAATAGAGAAAAACTATTTCAAAATTTTTCAGATGAAGCTTTTAATTTCTTTAAAGCTCGAGTAAAAGACGCAAGAAAAATATCTATAACAAATGCGATTATAGAAAATGATCCTGCTATAAATATTTTAATATTGCTTGATAACAAACCGCATATTGTTGATTTTATCGTATGTTTGCTTAAAAACATGAATTTGCAGGCTAAATTTCTGCTTCACCCGGTAATAAATTGCATAAGAAATGATAAAGGAGAGCTACAGAAAATAGTAGAAAATTCTAACAAAAATTCTGAATCGATTTTGCATTTGACAATTTTAGGAAATTTTGATGAGAAAACTATCAAGCTTTTAACGGGCACTATAGATAAAAGATTAGATGAGCTTGAGCAAAGCTATAATGCATTGCCGAGTTTATTAACCAAGTTGCAAGATTTATCGGAAAATATAGGGGATAGTGATTCAAATGCTAAGGAAGCTAAAGAGTTTTTAAGCTGGTTAAAAAATGATAATTTAACTCTTCTTGGTTCTATTGATTTCGAGGTAGAACACTTAAAAATAAGTAATAGTTTAGGTACAACACAAATATGGCAAGAAGTAAAAGATGAAATTGAAGATATTATAAAATGTTCAGCCAATCCTCTATATCAAAACCAGTTGATAATACTTGGCAAAATCAATAGTACTTCCCTTATTTGCGGAGATAATTTAATCAATTATATCTTAGTAAAAAAATTTAATTCTTCAGGCGAATATATTTCCGGCACTATAATTTTCGGCATGTATAACTCGGACATATATTACCACTCGATAAGTAATATACCTGTTCTTAGACAAAAATTTAATTTTGTAATGCAAAAAGCCGGTTTCGCACTATCGGGCTATAATGCGGATAAGTTAAAAATTTTAATGGAATCATTACCTCGAGAAGCTTTAATACAAATCGACCAAGGCGATTTATATTGTATGTGTCTTCATATGCTTTCAAGTATGATGAGTAAGAAGCTTAAATTATTTATCCAATATGACTGGTCAAGTTCTTTCCTCAATATTATAATTTTCTTGCCGAGAGAACGTTTAACTTCTGAAATACACAATATGATAGATTGTTATTTAGCGGAAAAATTCGGTAGTAAAATTTTATCCAACTATATCACCGAAGTAGCAGGTAATTTTTCTTATCTTTTTGTAACGCTTGAAGCACAAGGTGAACATAAAATAAATTTTGAAGCAGAAATAATACAGCAAGATTTAGATCGTATCTCCACACGTTGGAGTGAAGATTTTTATCTTAAGCTTTCTAAAAAATTCGGCGAATATCAAGCAGGTATTAATTTAAAGCTTTTTGATAATGTTTTTCCTGCAGATTACAGGCAAAAATTTTCTCCGGAAATAGCCTTAGTAGATATTGAATATCTAACGGAAGCAAGCAAGTCACAGAAATATATGTTTAATTTAGTTTCTGTAAATGAAACGGAATTTTACTTAAAAATATATAGTCCAAAAGTAAAACTTGCCCTTTCTAACATATTGCCGCCAATCGAAAATTTAGGTTTTAAAGCAATTGATGAACAGACTTTTGCAATTAAAGAGGCACTCGAAATCAAAGAGAGCTGGATATATAATTTTATCTTAACTTCTATCATACCGGTGAAGGGTAATATTACCGAATTAAAAATAAATGTTGAAGAAGCTTTAGACAAAATGGCACTTGGGATGCTTGCTAATGATTCTTTAAGTAAACTGATAGTGCTTGCCGGTTTTAATTGGAAGCAAGTTAAACTCGTCAAAGCTTTAACAAGATATTTGCATCAAACTGGATTTAGTTATGGTAAAGGTTATGTACAACTAACGCTACTTAAACATCCCGAATATACAAAAATGTTGGTAAATCTATTTGATATAAAATTTAATCCTACACATAAAGATAATAATATCGTTGATATTAAAGACAAACTAAATAATTACTTATTAACCGTTGATATGAGTAGTGAGGATAAAGTACTACGTAGTATGTTTGGTATAGTTAATGCCATTACCAGAACAAATTACTATCAACCAAATAAACATGTTTTTTCATTTAAATTTGATTCTTCAAAAGTACCGAATTTACCTAAACCGATTCCGTTTGCTGAAGCATTTGTTTACTCTAAGGATTTTGAAGCTGTTCATTTAAGAGGCGGACCGGTATCACGCGGAGGACTTAGATGGTCGGATAGAGCAGAAGATTATAGGCTTGAGGTCCTTGGACTTATGAAAGCACAAATGACGAAGAATTCCGTTATTGTTCCTGTCGGCTCTAAAGGAGGTTTTTACGTTCATTTTACTGAGGAAGGGCTTACTCGTGATGAATATATGGAAAAAGTGGTAGAATGCTATAAGAACTTCTTGAGAGGTTTATTAGACATAACCGATAATATCGTTGACGGTAAAGTAGTGCATCCAAAAGACGTTATTATTTATGATAAAGAAGATCCTTATTTAGTGGTTGCGGCCGATAAAGGCACAGCCTCATTTTCGGACTATGCTAATAGTGTGGCAAGAGAATATAATTACTGGCTTGATGATGCTTTTGCTTCCGGTGGTTCTGCAGGTTATGATCATAAAAAAATGGCTATTACTTCCAAAGGAGCTTGGATTTCTGTAACTAATCACTTTAAAACTTTAGGGTTAGATGTCCAAAAAGACCCTATTACAGTCGTAGGTATAGGAGATATGTCGGGAGACGTGTTCGGTAACGGTATGCTAAGGTCAGAGGCTATTAAATTAGTCGCTGCTTTTAACCATAAGCATATATTTATTGATCCGACTCCTGATCCTTCGTTAAACTTTAATGAGCGTTTGCGTTTATTTAATTTAAAAGGTTCTAATTGGTCCGATTATGATCATAAGCTTATTTCTAAGGGCGGCGGAGTATTTGAACGCAGTAGTAAATTAATAAAATTATCACCGGAAATTAAAAAATTGCTTGATATAACCGATAATGAATTATCACCGGAGGAGTTAATAAGAGCTATTTTAAAAGCAGATGTTGATTTGTTGTGGAATGGCGGAATAGGTACTTATATCAAAGCTAAAACGGAAAATAATTTAGAAATCGGTGATAAAGCAAACGATAATCTTAGATGTAACGGCGAAGAAATTAGAGCAAAGGTTATAGCAGAAGGCGGTAACGTCGGTGTATCACAGAGAGGTAGAGTTGAATATGCTAAAAAAGGCGGACGCATAAATGCTGATTTTATTGATAATTCAGCCGGTGTCGATTGTTCAGATCATGAAGTAAATATCAAGATTGCATTAAGTAGTGCGGTAACCTCAGGAAAAATTACTTTAGAAGAACGTAATAAACTTCTAAATGATATGACTTGCCAAGTTGAAGAATTAGTATTGCTTGATAATTATAAGCAAACCGAAGCAATAACGATTATGCAACTATCTCCTACTTTAACCGTTAATATACTTAGTCAATTTATTGATATTTTAGAAGAAGAAAAAGTATTAGAACGAGAAAATGAATTCTTGCCTAGTGCAGAAGAATTGAATAGAAGGTCTATCAACGGTGAAGTATTAACTCGTCCTGAGCTTTGTGTATTGCTATCATATAGCAAAAGGTCAGCTTATCATGAATTAATTAATTCTACTTTTTCGCATGATAAATATTTCGACTCATATCTTATAGATTATTTTCCAGAAATGATGCAAGAAAAATTCCATGATGAAATTCTAGCTCATCCTCTTAAGCACGAAATTATTAAAACCGTTACCATAAATAAAATAATTAATCAACTTGGAGGACCGCTTATTAGTATTGTAAAGCGTGAGATTGGGGCTCCTCTTTGTGATATAATAAGGTCATATACCATTATTTGTGAAATTTTTGATCTTGATGATATATGGGAAACGATAAGTAAGCTACCTACTAATATTGATTACAATGTAAAAATCGATATGTTTACTGAAATAACAAAATTAATGCGTCGCGGTATTTCTTGGTTTATTAAAAATTTAAAGCATCCTATTAATATTAGCAAAACTATAGAAGAGTTTAGAATTCCTGCACAAAACTTAAGAAAAACGGTAGGTACTTTATTAGTCGGAGAAACTAAAATAAGATTTGAAGAAAAATTAAATTATTATACAACTAGCGGGGTAGAGGAATCATTTGCTGCTACTATCGCTACATTTGATAATTTAATTTCAGTATTTGACACTATATATGTAACAAAACAGACTTCAGGAAATAATAAAGAGATAGCAAAAGCTTATTTTGCTATAAGCGATATGTTTAGTCTTGATTGGTTACGTAAAGCTTGTGATAAGCAATTGAACGATTCATTTTGGCGACGCCTCGGTATTCAATCGCTAAAAGATGATTTATATGACAAACAACGTAGATTATTAATAAAAATAATTAATAAATCTAAAACAACTATTGATTTAGATTTATGGATTGATAATAATAATAATTTAGTTAGAAATTTTCTTGATTTTATTAAAGAAATTAAATCTCAAGAAACTATAGACTTAAATATAATTATTTTAGCAAATAAGAAATTTGAAATATTCTTACAAAAACTTGAGTAAATTATGTCGTCAATGCTTAAGCAAATTAGGTTAGATTCGGGTAAAACTTTAAATCAGGTATCTAGTGATTTAAAAATTAGAAAAAAATATTTAGTAGCTTTAGAAGAGGGTGATTTTGAGGTTTTACCGGGAGAAGTATACGTAAAAGGTTACTTAAAATTATACTTGGATTATCTTAATGTAAAAGATCGAAATGCAGAGCAGATAGAAGCTACTAAACAGAACGAAACCGAAAAATTATTAAGTAATAAAAGAGCTACGGCATTGATAAATTATAAACGTAAAAAACAATTAGTACTTATATCTATTATAATGTTATCGATTATTATTGTAAGTCATCCATTCATAATTAATGCTTAGAAGAAAATGGGTAATGAAATATTAAAGAGATTAATGGAAGAAGTTGAGCATAAACTTGATGAGTTATTGCATGTACAAGCGAATAATCAAAATGAAGTTAAAAAATTACAAAACGAAAATAAAGAATTAAAAGATAATTATATAAAAATGCTAGATCAAATTAACATTTATATTAATGAACTTGAAGAAATAAAAAAACAGCAAAAATAATTATGTCAATTGTTACGATAACATTAAATAACAAGAGCTTTCAATTATATTGTAATAATGGAGATGAGGAAGAATTACTATCTTTAGCGAATAAATTGAATGATAAAATAGCGGAAATTAAACTTGGTAGTCCCACAGCCTCTTTTGAGCTATTATTAGTTATGGTATCTCTTAATGCTCAAGCTGAAATAGCTAATCTAACAGAAAAACTTAATAAAAACGGTTTTCAAAAAAATCATCCCGATGAAGAAAAATTCGCAGAAACCTTAACTACTATAGCAGGTTACCTAGAAAACCTTGCACGCAAAATGGGAAAGTGATATATTAGCTCTTGGCTGCTTGGTTCGTGAGCTTAATATTAACCTAGGACTACCACTAACTTTTAGGACATCGTCCCTGTCTAATACTAATTCAGTTTAGATATATGAAGTCCACCTTTACATAAAGGTCTTTGAAGGATTTTAAGTAACGGCCAAAGCGGTCACTTGTCATACCGTGGCTTGTCCACGGTATTCAGAAAAAACACACAAGTTATTCCCGAGTAGTTGTTGCCCGCATGAATTAGAAAACGCCTTTGGTTTGTTCACGGGGTTTAGAAAAATTTAATAATGTAATGAAGCAATATTGGGTATATATATTAGCTAGCGGGCGTAATGGTACATTATATATTGGAGTAACTTCAAATATTATAAAGCGTACTTATGAGCATAAGAATAAAATAATTAAAGGATTTTCTTCTAAGTATAATATAGATAAATTAGTTTATTTTGAACAATATGATGATGTTATAGCTGCAATTAACCGAGAAAAATTATTAAAAGAATATAAAAGACAGTGGAAATTAAATTTAATTGAATCTCAAAATCCAGAATGGCATGATTTATATGAAAAAATTATTTTATAATTTTTTTACTGGATTCCGTGGACAAGCCACGGGATGACATCAAAAAACGACAAATCACCTTTAAAATGAAACAAACAAAATCAAGCAATAAAGTTCTTGGTGCTTTTTTAGGCACTATCATTGAATATTACGACTATAGTTTATATGGTTTTTCAGCAGCAATTATCGCCGATAAATTCTTTTCAGCCGGTACTGATCCGTTAACAAAGCTTGTAAATGTTTTTGCCGTTTATGCGGCGGCATATTTATCAAAACCTATGGGTGCTTATATTTTTGGACGTATAGGTGATATATACGGTCGAAAAAAAGCCTTAAGTTTTACGATTATCGGTATTGTAATACCTACCTTAATAATAGGTTTATTGCCTGATTATTCTTCGATAGGAGTTTGGAGTACGATAATTTTAGTTTTATGTCGCTTTATGCAAGGTATTTTTATTGGAGGGGAATATGACGGTGCAGCGATTTATGTTATTGAACATTTAGGAGCAAAATACCGATTTACTGCCTCGGCCATAACTAGATGTACAGGAGTAATGGGTTTATTATGCGGGATTGGTGCAACTAATTTCTTTAATTCTCATATTTTTCCGGAGTGGGGTTGGCGTATTCCGTTTTTACTAAGTTTACCGCTTGCATTAATAACTCTTTATTATCGCCGGAAATTTGATGAAACACCGGAGTTTAAAAAAGCACATCATAGCCAAGATTTTATTGAAAAACTTAGCTCTATAATTAAAAAGCAATGGAAAAATATTGCACGGTTAATATTTTTAGCCGGAGGTTTTGGAGCAACATATCAAATTGCGATCATCTTTATGAAGCAATATTTACCGATTGTATTACCTTCAGTCGGTATTATTATGAGTTCTTTTTCAGTCTTAATAGTAATATGTTTTGCTGTTTGTATGCCGATTGCCGGCTTTATTGCCGACCGCTTAGGAGTTAATTCAGTATTAAAAATCGCATTTATATGTACTATTACAGCAAGTGTATTTTTTGTGATAGCAGTAAAATATCAAATGACTAATTTAGGGCTTGCAGCTAGTTTAATGTTAGCTGCATCAGTTGCACCTTTTAATGCTCTTGCTCATAGTATAGTTATTAAGTCTTTTGTAGTTAAAGAACGCTATCGTGTTATAAGTTTAGGACATAATATCGGTTCAATGTTAATGTCCGGTACTGCTAATTATATTTGTGCAAAGGTAATAAAATCATTTGATTTCAATCTATTCCCGATTTTATATCTTTGTATGTTTGCCATACTTGCTTATTCTATGACCATGTTGTTTAGCAAGGATACTAGAGAGTAATATAAAATGGCAGACAATATAATTGACGAGATGCATAAGATTTTTACCAAAAACCAAATTGATAAAAATATTTCTATAGTAGATGATTTTATTGCTGGAAGACGTCAGGAATATTTAATTGAAGAAGAAAGAACGTATAATACCTGTTATAATTACTACCGATGTTTTATAGATTATAAATCTTTCCATCAAATAGGAAAAATTTACCTATTTCAGGGATAATAAACTTATTTTCATCAATATTATGTTTTTTTCCGATCTCTTTAAAAAGAGTATCGTTATAACCCGAATCACCTATAAAACAAATATCTCCTATCTTAGTTTTAATGATAAAAGTTCCCCATAATGCTTTATTTTTATCAAATATTCCTCTAGCCGACCAATGTTGGGCTGGTTCTAGATAAATATTTTGTTTTTTATATGATTCTCCCCATCCCAAGGTAATAATTTCTGCATCGCTAATATGTTTTTTGATTATTACGTCATTCATTAGCGGTGTAATAATCTTGGGCTTATCTCGTACCCATAAATCTTTAATTGTTTTAATATCTAAATGGTCATAGTGATTATGACTTACTAATATAATATCTATTTTAGGTAAATCGGTAAAATTAATGCCAGGCTTTACTATTCTCTTTGGTCCTGCAAAAGTAAAAGGACTAACCCGCTCCGACCATACCGGATCGGTTAAGATATTTAAACCGTCTATTTGAATTAAAAAGGTTACTGTCCTACATAAGTTACCCTTATAGTCTCATTATCAGTTATTTTTTGTGGTGGAATATCAGTGGAAGTAAGAGGAAGTAGCGTTGACCATTTTGGTCGTTTTGAAGTTATTTTCCATTTTAGAATATCAAGTAAGGTTTTAGGTTTTATATTAGGATCAATATTGAAAAACATATTTTTATTTAGATAGACCTTCCTTTCGGTTTATTAGAGTTTTTAACTTGTTCAGTAAAAGATTTTGTTTCTTTAGTTGTCGGTTTATGTATAAATCCTCTAGTTTTTTCTCCTATCAGCATGGCTTCTTGAAGTATGTCTTTTCGTAGTTTAGCTATAGATGCGGATATTTCCGGAGTTTGTTTTATTTCTACAGTTATCTTTTTTTCTTTATTTATATCTCTGCCTATTACTTCATCTAGCGGAACATTTTTATAATCGGCAAGAGCAACAATTGCTCCCATATCAGGCATTTTTGTACGACCATCTAGGAAATTTTTCCACGCTGTTTCATGGGTACCTGTTTTTTCACTTAACTTATACGGGGTTATATTGTCTGTTTCTAATATATTCAGCACAAATTTTTTAAAATTATTTCTAATTTCTTCTGGACCATCTGTATTTGTTTCTGATATATCGTTAATCCGATTAAATCTTTCTTTTGACCTTATATCTTCGCTCATTATTTTTTCCTGTAAAATTTACTCCTAAAAATTGAGAGTTAAAATAATTTTTTTAAATGATAAGAATTTATGATTTTTAAGAGGCTATCTATGAAATTATTTTAATTGATAATTAAAGAGATTTTATAGCAAAAAAGAATTTAATTAGCTTTAAAATAACTTTATAGATAGCCTCTTAGACTTATTTATTAATATATAACTAATAATATAGTAAATAGAAGATAATTATAATGAAAATAATAAATTTAAGCTATTTAATTAAGTATTTAGGTCTTATATATGAAATTTAAATTAATCTATTTTAACTTTTTTTGTCACAAATTATAAAATTTTCTGAAATAGAAGCCATGCCTTTTCAAAATCTTATAATTTTAACATAAAATAACTTAAGATATAAATTAAATTTCAGATGCAGAATCTAAGATATTTTAAAAAGATTATATAAATTAAAAATTGTTTTTTCTGCATCTTGATCATTTATTAATAAGGTAATTTTAACTTCTGATAATTGTATCATGTTAACATTTATATTATCTTTCGTTAACTTTAATAATATCGTTTCAAGTACTTTACAATCATTTTTAATCCCATAACCAATAAGAGAGATTGTAGCAATTTCGGCATCAAAAGTAAAATCTTGTATCTGCTTATCATTTTTTAAATTAGTAAGTAAAGCTTGTAAATTATTTTTATCAGTTAAATTTGTAATAAAACTATATTCTTCATTATTTTTTATCTCTTGCATAAATTCAATATGATTATTATTTTGTGTAATCATATTTGCAACTTGCAAAAAACTTAAAGAAATGCTCTTTACAGATATTTTAAATAAATTTTTATTAGAAGTAATGCTATTAATAATTCCATTCTCCATATTTTTATCCTTTGAAGTAATTAACGTACCTTCTGTATTCGGTGAAAATGTTGAAAGAACACGCATATCTATTTTATACCGCATTACTAGCTCTACGGCTCTAGGGTGTAATACTTTTGCTCCGCTTGATGCTAGTTCTAACATTTCTAAAAAATCTATTTCTTTTATCTTCTTGACATTTGGAATAATTCGTGGATCAGCAGTAAATATTCCCTCTACATCGGTATAAATATCACATCTCTTGGCTTTCATAGCTGCAGCGATTAAGGCGGCAGTAGTATCGGATCCTCCTCTGCCTAAGGTGGTTAACCTATTGGATTTGTTAGTTCCTTGAAAACCGGCTATTATAGGTACGGTATTTAACTGTAAATATTTTTCTAGTAAATCTGTAGTAATTGATTCTACTAAAGCTTTGCTATGATTATTATCGGTGAGAATCGGTAATTGCCAAGCTAGAAATGATTGTGCCTTTATGTCTTCTTCTTGAAGAGCGAGTGCTAGTAATGAAGCAGTGACTATTTCGCCGCTAGAAAGTGCTACATCATATTCTGCAAATTGAGAAATGTTGTTAAGGCTTGATACTTCATTACACAATGTGACAAGTTGATTAGTAACACCTGCCATAGCCGAAACTACTACAATTACTTGGTTATTTTTAGCTATTTCGGCTTTTATGATAGGAACGATTTTTTTTATTCTATCAATATTTGCAACGGAAGTACCACCAAACTTTTGAATTATTAAGGCCATAACTAAAGGAAGCCTAATATTATATAATTAATTTTCTGCTTATTGTTATCTAGATTACTGACATTGCCAGCGTGGTTTGTTTTATGTCATTCCTGCGAAAGCAGGAATCCAAAAAAATATAAATACAGCAAATGCTTGAAATTAAAAGCTCGATTTATCTCACTTTATTCTAGATTCCTGCTTTCGCAGAAATGACATCGAATACTTTAACCATACAACAACGCTTATGTTCGCTCGCAATGACGAAGTGATACCTACGCAACAATGCCATAAAAAGCATTTTTTGTTTCATTTAACACTAGTAGATCAAACTGCAAAAAGGCACTGCTCAATAACTATTGATATTTTTCAAAGCTTCTGTCATTGCGAGGAAAAACTGCAAGTTTTGACGAAGCAATCCAGTCAAAAACTCTGATTTATAGAATTTTTTTAATTATTTTCTGGATTACCGTGCAGTCTACGATTACTCGCAATGACAAAATCTATACTTATTGAGCAATGCCTACAAAAAAATACTTAAGCACTTGCAATTTCTTTAACATTAACGATTTTATGATTTCGCTTAGTTAAAAATTCTACTCTACCTTCTATCAAAGCGAATATTGTATGATCTTTGCCAAGCCCTACATTCGTTCCAGGATGAATTTTTGTGCCGCGTTGTCTGACTATAATATTACCGGGTATTACATATTGTCCATCGGCTTTTTTAATTCCCAGCCTTCGACCGGCCGAGTCTCTTCCGTTCCTAGAACTACCACCGGCTTTTTTGGTTGCCATTTTATAATTCCTTTTAAGTTATTATTATTGTTTGGTAATATCTAATATTTTTAATTCCGTCAGTTCTTGACGATGACCGGCTTTACGACGATAATTTTTTCTACGCTTTTTCTTAAAGACTATAATTTTATTATCTTTAAGTTGGTTAGTAATTTCAGCCGTAACGACAGCCCCTTTAACTATTGGAGTACCAATAAAAGAAGGCTTTGAGTATTCGCCAATCATTAAAATTTGATCAAACTGAATTTTAGAGCCAAGTTCTCCATCAATTTTTTCAACTTTAATAATACTATTTCTGTCTACTTTATATTGTTTTCCACCTGCTTTTATAACTGCGAACATGAAAACTATCTCTTTAAAAATTTATAAATATTTGTCGTATCATATTATTATATTAGAAATTAGTCAATGATAATATTATGTTATGTCTATTAACACAAATATAATTGCGTATTGAGTTACCGCAGCAAATATTGCGGCTAACAAATCATCAAGCATAACGCCGATACTGCCCTTAATATTTTTGTCAAACCAATTAATAGGCCAGGGTTTTACTATATCAAAAAATCGGAATAGACAAAAAGGTAATATGAAAAGTAATATAATATTTATTGTTAGCGGGCTAAAATATTTTACTAAATGCGATTTATTAGCAAATAAAGCCGAAAAAAATACTAAAACGATAGTTAGCATTTGTCCTACTACTTCATCAATTACCACTTCTTTGGGGTCTTCTGAATTCGTATAATTTAAATATATTTTAGTAAAATAAGTGCTGAGTATTAAGAGTATCAAACATATACTAAAGCTTATAATAAATATACTGACAAGTTGAGCTTCACCGAGAGTAAGACTTGAAAAAGGAATGATTATTTTGTTATTAACAATAAAATATATTAAGAAATAAGTTAGAGGGAAAGCGGCAATTGATCCAAAAGTGCCTGGACAGTATTTTATTTTCCCGATATAAAAAAAAGTAGCAAAAAATTCTGAAAATTGTTTTTTAGTAAACATTTCTTTAATTATTTTATCCTAGATTAGAGCTATAATATCTTATATAATTAAATTTTAACTTATACAGCAAAAATATCATGGGAATGAGCTTTAGCCATTTATTAATAGTTTTATTAATTATTTTTGTATTATTCGGTGCCGGTAAATTACCTCAAGTTATGTCTGATTTAGCCAAAGGTCTTAAAGCTTTTAAAGACGGCATGAAAGACGACGGTAGTGATAATGATAAGAAAAATAATTGATTCGAGGTAACTCTCCTGCGGATACCCGAGTCGTCATTGAGAGCGACCATAGGGAGCGTGGCAATCTCAGGACATTTGACGAGATTGCCGCGTCGCTTCGCTCCTCGCAATGACGATTCCGCCACACAACAACGTCCTAATTCCCTGAAATAGTAGAATATACGCCACTCTCTTTCCTGATAATGTCATACCGTCTCTGTGCTACTCCATCGATGAAATGAATATTACCGGATAAACCTATATAAGGTTGTCTACTGTTCATTCTATTTAAAAACCTTTCAGATGCAAATTCATTGCCTATATAGTTTGCAGTCATACGTCCTAAATCATAAGAAAGAAGATGCATGAAGCCCATATGGTTAATACCTAAGTCTTTTGCCCTATCGGGAACGTTGCTATTGAGTAAATTTAAAGAACCGGTAAAGCTAATATCGATATTTTCAGGGTAATCGATATCAATACGATTATCACCGATTAAAATAGCTTTTTTATCTAAATTATATTTACGAATGCTATCGGCAAGTATGTTTAAATTTTTTGGATCATCTGATAGATAAATAACCGGTTTTGTTGTATCGCTACGCTCATTTATAATATCGGTATTGTCTGAAATATTTCTTGCGGCTTTTGCTATAGATTCAGGATTATCATTATAGAATTCGGTGTGTGATAATGATGCATTTTTCTGAATCAGTATATTTTGCATTACTTGACTAATAGTCTGTGAATGTTTCCCTTTAGGTAACAATGCCATAAAATCTTTATGGTCGTTACTTGCGTAATAATTGATGATGCGTATCAGTTGTTTTAAAGGTGCATGACCGAATACAAATAATTTATCTTCTGCAAGAGCAGGATTATTTGACATAGTTATAATAATAATGTCATTAGCCTTTGCTTTTTCGGCTATTAGAGAGGTAAAGTTAGAATATAGAGGACCTAAAATAATCTTAGTTTTACGTGCTACTATTTTATCCATAGCGGCTAAAATATTTTTTTCATCTGAACCGTCGTAAGAAGTAACATGTATGTAAGATTTAATCCCGTCGTTAAGTCCCATTTTAATTAAATCTTTATATTGTTTCCCGACAATACTATCAGGACCCTGATTTGGCATTAAAATTGCAATCTCAATTTCTTTTTGTTCTTTTTTAGGAAAACTTATAGGTTCTTCTTTAGGAGTTTGACAGGATGTTAAATATATCAAGCAAAAAAATGATAGAAAGATTCGTAGTTTATGTTTTATAATAGCCATAATATTACTTAAAATTTAAAAATTATGATTTTGAAGTCAGGATTATATATTGTTTCAACACCGATCGGTAATTTTGAAGATATAACGCTTCGTGCTATATCGATTTTAAAAAATTCGGATATTATCTTATGCGAGGATACTAGAATATCACAAAAATTGCTAGCAAAACATGACATTCATACAAAATTACAAATTTATAATGATCATAGTGACGAGAAAGATAGAGAAAATATTATAAGTTTAATAAAATCGGGCAATATAATAAGCTTAATTTCTGATGCAGGGACTCCTTTAATTTCCGATCCCGGCTATAAGTTAGTTAGAGATTTGCGTTTTCTTAATTGTCATATAGACGTAGTACCAGGGGTATCTGCACCGGTTACAGCTCTAACTTTATCAGCTCTTCCTACTGATCGATTTTTATTTCACGGGTTTTTACCTAAAACTATAGAAAGTAAGAAAAAGATTTTTTCTGAGCTAGTAAATCTTAAGGCTACATTGATTTTTTTTGAAACCGCTCCTCGTTTGATAAACACCTTATCGGTAGCTAAGGAGATCCTTGGAAACCGAGAAATATGTGTAGCTCGTGAGTTAACTAAACTGTATCAGGAAATAAAAACAGGGGATATAGATGAAATAATAGAGTTCTATCAAAATAATATTTTAAAAGGTGAGATAGTATTGTTGATTTCAGGAAATATACAAGAACAAAACCAACAAAAAAATTTAGAAAAACTTATAGAACTTTGCTTAAGTAAAAACTTAAGTAGCAAAACCACTACCGAACTTGCTTATGACAAATTCAAGGATGTTTATAGTAAGAAAGAGATATATAGATTAGTGAATAATCAAAAAACTTAATAGGCTTCTTCTGAAACTCTACTTCTAGGGTTAATTTGTACGTCGATCCGGTACTCGAATCCTCACGTATGTTTATATACGCTGCGGTTCTGCGTTCCGTGTCTCCTTCAAATTCCTCCCTATAAGCGAGTTTCCGAAGAAGCCTAATATAAATTTACAGTAGAATATTTACCGGAATATGGTAAAATAAAGAAAAAATAACATTCAATAATATAATATGTATAAAGTTAATCCGAGAGTCGATTTAGCCTTTAAAAAAATCTTTGGAGTAGAAGAGAATAAGGATTTGTTGATCTCGCTTATTAATTCGATAGTAAGCAAAGAAGATCAGGTTGCAGAAGTAACTCTGCTTAATCCATATAACCCGAAGAATTTTTGGACAGATAAGCTGTCTATCCTTGATATTAAAGCCAAGAGTGAAAGCGGTAAAATATTTAATATTGAAATACAAGTGACGGATGAAGCTGATTACAACAAAAGAGCTTTGTATTATTGGGCAAAGATGTATACGCAGCAGCTAAGAGAAGGGGCCGGCTACTCAGAATTAAGCAAAGCAATAGGTATACATATACTTAATTTTATAAGTATTACGAATACTGATAATTATCATAATGCCTTTCAGTTAACCGAAAAAAATAGCGGTTTAGTATATTTTAAAGATATAGAGTTACATACTATAGAGCTTAATAAATTTGCTAAGAACCCTAAAGAAGAGTTATCGGATGTCGTTAAAAAAGTTAAAAACGCTTTAGATATATGGCTAGCATTTTTAACACGTAATGATTTATTAAATAAAGATAATTTACCAAAAGAGCTAGATAATAAGGAGCTAAAAAAAGCATTAACAATACTTGAAGTAATAAATTTAAGTGATGCAGAAAGAGAAGAATATGAGAATCGTAGAGAATGGCTTAGAATCGAAATGAGTGCTTTTAAAAGGGCTGAAGAAAGAGGTATAGAAAAAAGAAATATTGAAATAGCAAAAAACTTGTTACTTAAAAATATAGATATAAATATAATAGCAGATTCTACAGGGCTAACTACAGAGAAAATAGAGAAGCTAAAAGTAGAAATCGATAAGGCAGGAAAGTAAAAAGTCGTCTGTGATATAGCAGACGACCTATTATAAAAACAGTAATTTAGTTAGTTGAACTGTGAGGACAGCCACAGCCTTTTTTAGGTTTATTTTTTTCTGCTGAATCTTCAAGTTTTTTACCTGCCGCTTGTATATCTTGACCCGCACCTTGCATTGTATTACAAGCACTTGTTAAGAAAGCTACAGCTACTAGTATAGAAGTTATAAGTGCTGAACGCATAAATTTACCTTTATAAAATTGAGCCTAGAATTAGAAAGTAAGCAAGAAATTGTCAACCTGAAAATGTATTAATATAGTACTCACAATACTCTTTAATAGGGCAGGTATCGCAATCGGGTTTTCTAGCTTTGCAAATATATCTACCGTGCAGAATTAGCCAGTGATGGGCATGAGTTAACCATTTCTCATTAATAATTTGCAGTAGCTCTTTTTCTACTATTTCAGGACTATTACCTTTAGCAAGTCCAATCCTTTTGGCTACTCTAAAGACATGTGTATCAACTGCCATTGTCGGCATACCAAATAAGCAGTTTAGTACAACATTGGCAGTTTTTCTGCCGACACCGGGCAGTTTAATTAATTCCTTAAAATCATTTGGTACTGAAGCTTGATAATTGCTTATCAATATTTTACATAATGCGATAATATTTTTTGCTTTGCTGTTAAATAGTCCGATAGATTTTATATATTTTTTAAGCTCGTCTTCGCCGAGTTCTAAAATTTTTTCCGGTGTATGGTAAGTTTCAAATAAAGATTTAGTTGCTAAATTTACTGATATATCGGTGGCTTGAGCAGATAATATTACCGCTACTAATAAGGTGAAATCATTCTTATATATTAATTCGGTTTTCGGATTTGGATTATTCTTGCTAAAAATCTCAAAAATTTTATTAACTATTTGTGCTTGCATGATGTATTATAAAGAGTATATTTTAGAGAATAATATTTATATCAGGTTTTGAATGACGGAAAATAAAAATTTTGAATTTATAGAAAATGAAATAAAAAATAATAAAGTAGTGCTGTTCATGAAAGGTACTAAGGAAGCTCCAATGTGCGGCTTTTCTGCTAAAGTAGTAGCTATTTTGAATAAATTAGGTGTAGAGTTTCGTGATATTAATATATTTGTTAATCCGGAATTTCGTGAAGATTTAAAAAAATTTAGCGATTGGCCAACATTCCCACAATTATACATTAAAGGGGAATTAGTCGGCGGTTGTGATATTGCAACGGAGCTATACAATAATGGCGAGCTTGAGAAGATGCTGAAAGGTTGAGGCGTCATTATATGTCATTCCCGCGAAAGCGGGAATTCAGCGTAAAGCGAGATAAATCGAGCTTTTCAAATAAAGCTTTTAAATACTGGATTCTCGCCTACGCGGGAATGACATAAACGAGTCATCCTCTAGTTCGCAATGACAGAAAAATAACAATTTTGTAAAAAACATGAGCAAATATTTAGAATACCCAGAAGTAGAAAGCAACCGGCAGCCGGCAAAGAAGCTAGTAGTGTTAATGCACGGTGTCGGCTCAGACGGACATGATTTAATAGGATTAGTCCCTTATATCAAAAATGATTTGCCCGATTGTCATTTTATTTCACCGCACGGCATTGAGGCTTACGATATGATGCCTTACGGTAGACAATGGTTTAGTTTGCAAGATCGCAGTCCACATATAATAGCAAAGCTAATTGCGAATAATATTTCTAAGCTTGAAGATATAATAAAGCAAAAGCAGGAAGAGTTAAATCTTACCAATAAAGATACGATTATTATAGGTTTTTCTCAAGGTACAATGATTGGTTTATATTTAACTCTGATTCAGCGAGAACCGTTTTTTTGTACTATAGGTTTTTCGGGTGCATTAATTCCGCCTATGGAGGTTAGTAATAAGCTTACTCCTATATGCTTGATTCATGGGGAATTAGATGAGGTGGTCGGTGTTAGTGAGATGTATAATGCTTCAAACTATTTATCTAAGCTACATATAGAGCATAGCGGGCATAAATTAACTTCTCTTGCTCATTCAATAGACGGGCGAGGACTTGAGATTGCGATTAATTTTGTAAATAGCATTGTTGCATGAATTGGCTTCCCGTCATTGCGAGGAAAAACTGTAAGTTTTGTACGTACGCAATCTCAGGAATTTGTTATTATTTCATGAGATTGCAACAATGCTTCGCTCCTCGCAATGACGATTATATATACACAAAACCAAAACATATGAGGATGAATGAATATTTTTAATAATAATTTACACGAAACGGATAAAGAAATTAATGAAATAATCAAGCATGAAAAACTGCGTCAAAATAGCGTAATTGAGCTTATTGCATCAGAGAATTTCGTAAGTCCCGCAGTGCTTGAAGCTCAAGGATCGATTCTGACTAATAAATATGCGGAAGGGTATTCAGGCAAGCGTTTCTATAACGGTTGTGAGGAAGTCGATAAAGCTGAGAATTTAGCTATAGAGCGAGTAAAAAAACTCTTTAACTGTAAATATGCAAATGTGCAGCCTCATTCCGGTTCACAAGCAAATCAAGCCGTGTATCTTGCTTTATTACAGCCTGGTGATACAATTCTTGGTATGTCTTTAGATAGCGGCGGGCATCTAACGCACGGTGCAGCCCCGAATATGTCCGGTAAATGGTTTAACGCCGTTTCTTATAGCGTAAATAAAGAGACTTATTTAATCGATTATGATGAGATTGAACGCTTAGCGGATTTGCATAAACCAAAATTACTTATAGCAGGTTTTTCTGCTTATCCTCGTAATATTGATTTTGCCAAATTTAGAGAAATAGCGGATAAAGTAGGAGCTTACTTTATGGCAGATATTGCTCATATTGCCGGACTTGTTGCCACAGGCGAGCATCAAAGCCCTATTCCTTACGCTCATGCTGTTACCTCTACCACTCACAAAACGCTCCGAGGACCGCGAGGCGGTTTAATTTTATCTAACGACGAAGAGATAGGCAAAAAGATAAATTCTGCATTATTTCCAGGACTACAAGGCGGTCCGTTAATGCATATAATTGCCGCAAAAGCCGTAGCTTTTTTAGAAAATTTGCAGCCTGAATATAAAAGCTATATTAAGCAGGTAATAAGTAATGCTAAAGCTTTAGCAAGTAGCTTGCAAGAAAGAGGATATGATATATTAACAGGCGGTACCGATAATCATATTGTTTTAGTGGATTTGCGTAAAGACGGGATTACCGGAAAGCTTGCTGCTAATTCTTTGGATAGAGCAGGGATTACATGTAATAAGAATGCTATCCCCTTTGATGAAACTCCGCCTTTTATCACTTCAGGTATTCGTCTTGGCACTCCGGCATGCACTACTAGAGGATTTAAAGAAAAGGATTTTGTATTAGTCGGTCATATGGTAGCAGATATTTTAGACGGCTTAAAAAATAATGAAGATAATGGTAAAGCCGAGCAAAAAGTACTAACTGAAGTAACAAAACTAATTAAATTATTTCCGTTTTATACTCGGTGAATTTCAAAAATTGGCGTTATCGTTCTATAAGAGCGCAGGTAGCCACGTATTATTATACGCTCCGCTCCTTGCCTTGTGAACTCCTCGCTCTTTTTGAAATTGACCTTCGTATACAACTATTCATTTCACAGGAGTATATGTCTAATTTAAACAAAAGACCGGATTGGATAAAAGTAAAAGCTCCGAATTCCGCAGAATATTATAATACAAAAGATTTAATAAAGAATCTGAGATTAAATACTGTGTGCGAAGAAGCTGCTTGTCCTAATATCGGTGAGTGTTGGTCGAAAAAACATGCAACCGTGATGATTTTAGGTTCGGTTTGTACTAGAGCCTGTAGGTTTTGTAATGTCAAAACTGGTAGACCGGATTTGCTTGACCCGCACGAACCGCAAAGGTTAGCGGAAGCGGTACAAAAGTTAAATCTTAAGCATGTAGTAATTACTTCCGTCGATCGTGATGATCTTGATGATGGCGGAGCTACGCATTTTGCACAGTGTATTAGCGAAATTAGAAAATCATCGCCGAATACTACTATTGAGATTCTAACTCCTGATTTTTTAAGAAAAGAAGGAGCAGCTGAAATAATAGCTAATTCAAAGCCTGACGTCTTTAACCATAATGTTGAAACAGTACCATCTTTATACAAAACGATTAGACCAGGGGCTAGATATTATAATTCTTTAAGCTTACTTCACAATATCAAAAAATTATCTACTGAAATTTTTACAAAATCCGGTATGATGGTAGGGCTTGGAGAAGAAATAAGTGAAGTAATACAGGTTATGGATGATTTAAGAGAAGCAAAGGTTGATTTTCTAACTATCGGGCAGTATCTGCAACCTACTAAAAATCATGCTGAGGTCGTAAAATATGTTACTCCCGAAGAGTTTAAATATTTAGAGCGAATAGCAAGAACAAAAGGATTCTTGATGGTTTCGGCAACCCCGCTAACCCGTTCTTCATACCATGCCGATGAGGATTTTCAAAAATTAAAAGAGAATTACCAGCAGCGTCATTGCGAGGAGGCATTGCCCGCGTGAATCAATTTCACCTTTGTCATCCTGTGTCTTGACCTATAGTACCGGACAATTTTTAAAAAGCTCTCGATGTCATCCCTGCGAAAGCAGGGATCCATGCTAAAAAAACCTTGATTTCAAAGATTTTTTTATTAGATAATTTTTTTTTTCAAATAAAGCTTTTTTAAAGCTCGATTTATCTCGCTTTATTTTGGATTCCTGCTTCCGCAGGAATGACATAAAGTGAAAATTGTCCAGTACTATAGGTCAAGCCACGGGGGTGACAGTGAAAAGTACTGGATTCCCGCTTTTGCGGGAATGACATTGATGCGATAGGATTAAGAAATGATCAACATAGAAATAGCTAAAAACTACGACAAATGGCGTGAGCATAAGCAGATAAATAAGAGTTTAATCAAAAAAATAACTCAAAATGTTTTATTGCGGTTTGATAATTTTAGTAAAATAAAACAATTTGAATTATCAATTTTACTAACAAATACTGCAGAAATATTGACCTTAAACAAACAATTTCGTAATATAGAAAAAGCTACTAACGTTCTTTCTTTTCCAAGCAACGAATTAAATTGGCAGGATTTATATTCTAAACTTGAATTTTTAGGCGACTCTGATTATATACATTTAGGTGATATAGCATTTTGTTATGAGGTAATATATAATGAATCGTGCGAGCAGCAAAAAAATTTTGAGAATCATTTTATTCATCTTTTAATACATAGTATTTTACACTTAATTGGGTTTGATCATCAAAATGACACAGAAGCAAATATTATGGAAAATCTAGAAATTGAAATATTATCATATTTCGGTATTTCTTCCCCTTATTAACTAAATAAAAAAATTTATGTTAAAATCTTCAAAAAAAGAAGATTCTAGTAAAAAAAATCAAAATAATAAGTTAATTTTTACTGTACGAAAATTATTCTCTCCGATAAAAAATTTTTTTAGAAAAACAAAAACGCCTGATAATTTTTTTGGTGTCATAAAACGCCTTAAAATTAATAGCCAAAAAATGACTTTAGACGAGCGTAATATTTTAGCTAATTTATTGGAGCTAGAAGATAAAACTATTGAAGATATAATGGTACCGCGTTCCGATATTGCGGCAATAAAATTAACTACGAATCTAGAAGAATTAAGTGAGTCTATTAAGTTAGAAGCCCCACATACACGAACTCTTATATATGACGGTACTTTAGACAATGTAGTAGGGTTCATTCATATCAAGGATTTATTTAAAGCATTGGCTACAAAGCAAAATGGTCGTCTAAAAAAGCTTATACGTAAGCATATAATTGCAGCTCCTTCTATGAAATTATTAGATTTGCTAGCAAAAATGCGTCGTGAGAGAACGCATATTGCAATAGTTGTTGATGAGTATGGCGGTACTGACGGTTTAGTTACTATTGAAGATCTTATAGAAGAAATAGTAGGGCGAATTGATGATGAGCATGATAAGCAATTAGATAGCGATAATTTCAAGGTTATTAATAATTCAACAATTATTTCAAATGCACGTGTTGAAGTAGAAGTGCTTGAAGAAATAATAGGAGAAAAGCTAAAAAATGATGATGATGAGTTTGATACGATAGGAGGACTCGTATTGACTAGAGTCGGTAGTGTTCCGGCTATCGGTACTAGAATAGATATTTCAGAAAATATTGAAATTGAAGTTACGGACGCAACTCCTCGTTCTTTAAAACAAGTCAAAATTAGACTAAAAAACGGCTTGAATAGTAAATGAATACGAATTTAGAGTCGGTTTGTCCTCTAAATTTGTTAAAAATATTTTGTTAATATATTTCAATATTATATTCTACTTCTCCAATTAATCCTTCTTCTTGGGTATTTGTTTCCATATAATAATTATAACAGGCTTCTCCTACTTTAATTGCAGCTAATGTTACCATTATGCCGGCAGCACATGCCATAGCAATTTTTAAAGGTGGATCAATTACTACTACATTCCAACAGCACACGCTCCTACTACTGCAAGTTTACCGTACCAAGGGTTTGTATTATCGTTTACTATTTCATTGATTATTTCTTTAAGCATAAATATTAATTTATTAATTAATTGTCAATAATAATTACCACGAAACATGGTAAAATGTAATTTTATAACATTATTTTTATTTGACTTAGCAGAGAAATTTGAGTTAAATATCGAAGCTCTATACATAAAAAATTATCGTTATGAATGAATTACATATTAAACTACAAAATTACAGTAGCATATATCCTGAAGAAATTGTTACAAAAACAAAAATGCTTGAATTTTTAAATGAATATGACAACCCTTTTAGCCGAGATTTACAAATAGGGCATTTCACTGCTTCAGTTTTTTTACTTAATAATGATAAAACGAAATTTTTATTGATGCACCATAGAAAGCTTGATAAATGGCTTCAACCAGGCGGTCATTGTGATGGAGATAGTAATATATTAAATGTAGCGGTTAAAGAGGCTATAGAAGAATCCGGAATTAATGAAATCAAAACTATAGATAAGGAGATTTTTGATATAGACACCCATTATATTCCGCAAACTCATAAGGAGCCTGCTCATTATCACTATGATGTACGATTTTTACTAAAAACAGTAAATAATGATAATTTTATAAAAAATAACGAATCGAATGAACTTAAATGGTTTAACTTTTCTGATTATTCAAAATTAGATATTGAGCTAGAACGTTCCGTTACTAGAATGATAGAAAAATTTATAAAACTGAGGTCCTGTACACTTTTAATAGAATAATCATAATTATAGCTCTTTTTAGCTGCAAATTATAAGATTTTTTTGAAATATGAATAACTATTCCGACAAAAATCTTATTAATTTTCGCTTAAAAATATCTTATAATTATAATCATTAATCAAAAGTGCACAGAACCTAACCATCCTGCTTGTTAAATATAAATTATTTCTCTATAATGGCATTTTTTAAATAAAATATAAATCAAAAGCCATTTTATTCTAGAATTTTTTCATTCCGTAGTAAGAATAAGGAAACTAACACTCCAAAAAACCTCAAAATTACGCATCCAAAGCCAATTAATGAGAGCGGATATGCAAACTCTCTAGCCGGTGAAGTTGTTACTATTAAACTTAATGATCAGTCTCATAATTTTATAAAGAGTGAAAAAGTTGTTCTAACTTCATTTAAACCACCTTCTTCTCAAAGTAAAGACGAATTTGATACTATCTTAAAAGATGTTGAAAATATTTTAAAGGATTTTGAGATTTTCTTAGATAATATAGATACTAAAGCTTTAGGAGAGATTGATTCATAGTAAAATCGATAGTTTTATGCTGTAAGATTTCTAGCTGAAAAGGGCATTGTTGTAAGGATATTAGGGACGTCATTGCGAGGAGATGCATAGCATCGACGTGGCAATCTCATAAGGTAAGTATATAAGGTTCATGAGATTGCCACGCAGCCTACGGCTGCTCGCAATGACGATTTAATATCCACTACGCCTACGCGGGAATGGCATCGAGAACCACACAACAATATCATTATGCTATTTTTTGATATTCAAAATATATTTTCCTTACTGCATAAATCCACGCTAAGCATACAAAAGTAAATACCACCATTAGAATCGGTGAGATTGAGGTAAAAGTAGCAGTCGGAACTAAGGTAAAGATAATAGATTGTACAAGACCGCTAGAAGATTTGCCGACTTTCGCACTTATTACGTCGACCGCTGCTTTGCCTTTGGTTTTAAGTTCATCATCAAGCGGTATATATAACATTTCTCTAGAAGTATCCCATATAGAATATTTAGTACCTTTAGCTAAAATATTTTGAATACCGCCGATCGAAACGGCAAGAGCAAGCGGTGACATTAAAATTGTTCCATCAAATAGTGATAGGATTTGTTGATCAAATACTATTAGCACAAAGAATAGTATACCGGTGACCATTATTATAACCGGTGAAATAACTGCTGCTACGAACCAATTATGCATACGCATAACGTTATTACCGATAATAGTCATAACCATTATCGTAACACCGGTCCATAATATGTATAAACTATTAAATTCAGCATAAGTATTAACTGTTGGATACAGCTCTTTTATTTTTGCTTTCCATACGGCTTCAACTAAGTTCATTGATAAGCTGAAAGCTGCCGAACAAATTAAAAGTAACCATAAATATTTTGATTTTGCAATATACTTCAAACTCTTAATTAGCCCCATACGTTCCGTAGTTGATCTGCCGCTTTTTGCTTTAGCATAAAATAACGGGTTAGTGAAAACATTCTTGCTAATAAACCTAACTAACAAACAACAAACAATAGCAACAATTGCTACAATTGTCGTGGATACTTGAACTAAAGTGATTTTACTATCCGAAATACTCATAAACTTCTTAATGATAGTATCTTCTGATGATAGATTCATCATTAAAAAGCCGACTAATATTAAGGAAGAATTACCGAATAATGAAAAGAGGGTATAGAATCTTTTTGCTTCTTCAGTAGTAGTAAGTTCGTTAGCAAACTGCCAAAATAATAACACATAAAAAATATTGGGCCAAAGCTCGGCAAGGCTATAATATAATATATAACCCCAATTACCTACTAATGAGATATACCACTTAAAATGAGGATAGCGTCCCATCCAGTCGGCTAAATTATCGGGATGTACGTGAAAAACATGGATATTAGGATAGATTACAAAAGCAAATAAAACAAAAAAGCTGATGAAAAATGCACTTAAATAATAAAAGATCTTCTCAAAAGTAAGGTGATTAATCATTTTAGTGTAAATAATCACGAATAAAGCTGCAGCAGGTGTAACACAATAAACTTTAGAAAAACCTGCTATCTCTGCACTGATTTCAGAGATTAGAATACTATCTTTTAAGATTCGTAAAATATTTTGATTAAATAAGATACAAAACATTAAGACACTCATCGGAATAAACTTTCCGAGTTCGTAATTATGCACAGGCCAAAATGCTGCTCTGAATTTGCTTTTAAACGATCGTGATGAGGTACTTAGCATTATAAATCCCTAAGGACAAAAAAAAAACTTAAGCACTTTAGGTTCTGTGTACTTTATAATCATTAATTATAAAATACACAGAACCTCAGATTTTATGAAAATATATTTACAGATAGCATCTGAGAGATGGTATACTGTTTATTACACTATGAAGATGCTGCACTTATATAAGATATTCAGCCTTTTGTCAAGAATTTACTTATAGAATATAGATACTAATAAATGTTAGATAGTAATAAACTACAGGAATATTTTGACCTTTATAATAATTATGCAAAGATACATAATTTAGGTAATAAATATTTAGAATCCGGTAAAATAGTAATGCAAACAGAGCATTATAGGGTGTTGTATTACTCGGTGTCATCCCGTGGCTTGTCCACGGGATCCAGTAATAAAAAATACAAAAAGCTCGATTTATCTCGCTTTATGTTGGATCCCGTGGACAAGCCACGGGATGACAATACTTTCCTAATCATTCCTTCTATCTTTAACTCACCGGAAATATTTTTTTTAGCTCGTGACAAAAATTTTATTGAAAATTTGAGAAGCTATGGTGAAGTTTATTTAATAGATTGGCTAGATATTGGGGAACCTAAATATTTACTAGATGACTATGTGCATAAAATAATTGAAGTAATAGATAGTTTGAAAATTAAGGACATTAATTTAATAGGTCATTGTATCGGTGGTAACCTTGCGATAGCAGCAAAAATACTTATGCCTAAATTTATAAAAACTCTGACTTTACTTACTTGTCCTTGGGATTTTTCTCATTTTTTCTATATAAGAATGTTGCATCGATATTTAAAACTAGATAGTGGCATAGAAAGTTTACCGATAATTCCTAAAATTCATATACAGATTTTATTTTTTCTTTTATTCCCTGATTATTTTAATGCTAAATTAAAAAAATTTTTCTCTATAACTGCAGGTAAGGAGCAGGAACTAGCATTTAGAATAGAAAATTGGCTTATGTCCGGTAATAATATATCTAAGGGGGTTTATAATCAAATTATGCAAAATATATTAGATGAAAATATGTTTATAAATCTTAAATGGAAAATCGATAATTTTATTATTGATCCGAGTTTAATTTATTGCCCTGTATATATAGTAGCAGCGGAAGATGATCAAATAGTGCCTAAATCTTCCATTTTACCTTTGCAAAAATTATTAAAAAATTCTAAGCTCATAGAAGTAAAAGGCGGACATATTAGCTATTTGATAAATGATAAATTATTTAAGGAGTACACATTATGACAAAACCGGTTTATATAACACATGCGAAAAGGACGGCTTTCGGCTCGTTTATGGGTAGCCTTAGTACAACAGTTGCACCTATGCTTGCCGCTCATTTAATAAAGGATATACTACAAAATAGCAAAATCGATCCTGCTTTGGTAAATGAGGTAATCCTTGGACAAGTAATAACAGGCGGTAGTGGACAGAATCCGGCAAGGCAAACTCTGATTCATGCGGAGATACCGAAAGAAGTGCCTGGCTATACGATTAATAAAGTATGTGGCTCAGGTCTTAAAAGCGTAGCACTTGCAGCAAATTCGATTATGACTGGTGATAATGAAATAGTTATAGCAGGTGGGCAGGAGAATATGTCGCTCGGTATGCACGGTAGCTATATCAGAGCAGGAGCTAAATTCGGCGATATTAAAATGGTTGATCTAATGCAGTATGACGGGCTAACTGATGTATTTTCAGGAGTATTTATGGGAATTACTGCCGAAAATATCTCGAAACAGTTTAATATTAGCAGACAAGAGCAGGACGAATTTGCCTTAAGCTCTCATAAAAAAGCAGCTAAAGCACAACTATTTTTAAAGATGAAATCTTACCTATTGAAGTAACGATTAAAAAAACTACTAGTTTGTTTGAACATGATGAAACGGTAAGACCTGATACCAGCCTTGAAATCTTAAGTAAATTACGTCCTGCTTTTGATAAAAACGGTGTAGTTACTGCCGGTAATGCTTCCTAAATTAATGACGGTGCGGCATGTCTTATGGTAGTTTCCGAAGAAGCTTTGAAAAAGCATAATTTAACGCCGCTCGCACGTATCGTTTCTTATGCTTCAGCCGGTGTTGATCCAAGCATTATGGGTACTGCCCCCGTTCCTGCCTCCCAAAAGGCTTTAAGTAAAGCAGGTTGGAGCGTTAATGATTTGGAAGTTATTGAGGTTAATGAGGCGTTTGCTGCTCAAAGTATTTATGTAAACCGTGAAATGAAATGGGATATGGATAAGGTTAACATAAACGGCGGTGCAATAGCAATCAGGCATCCGATCGGGGCAAAAGCGGCGGACGTGTTCTTATTACTTTAATACACTCTTTACTAAGAGCTAAAGCTAAAAAAGGCTTGGTCACTTTATGTATCGGCGGCGGTATGGGTATGGCTATGTGTGTTGAATCGGTTTAAATGTGCATTTGATTATGAGACTGTTAACAGTCTCATACCTATTTTCGTAATTTGCTATTGAAAGTAACTACAGTTTATTATAATATATATCTGATTTAATATCACTACAACCTAATAATGCATCATTACAGTGCGTTATTGTACTTATAAACTCATGGAATGCAGAAGAGTTAGAGAATGTTTCCGGTTCGTAACTCTCCCAATAATTTTCTGCTTCTTCTATATTATTACAAACACGCTTTAGCTTTTGACCAAAATATTTAGGAATATTCCCTAAATTTTTTGCCCAACTCCTATACCATAAAATAGTTAGGATTAAAATCAGTAGGATCTATAAGAGGAGTTAGTTTAAAATGCTTCAATAAATTAGAAAAGTTATTTATGAGTTTATGAGAGGCTAACGCTTCATTGGGTACGTAATTCTCATCATCAAATTTATGAAATATTTTTAATCTTTTTAGGCATATAGGTATCTCTTTTGCAAGTTCCACATAACGAGAAGATGGAAATTGCGTATTATAAAAGGTATAAGTTTGATTGATTTTAAGCCATTCCTGATCATTATTTATTATTTGTGCATCTTCAATTGGATATGCGTCATTCCCATCAATTAAACAAGACAATATATAACTTAAGGTAGCTAATTGCATGCTTGGTGACCAGTTTATAGGATTCCAAGAAGACCAAATGCTAGACACTATATATTTAATAATTTCCTTATTATTTTGCATTTATTATATCCTGTTTGGGTTAAGGAAATATATTAAATGAATTTGTAAAAGATAATAAAGTTTTATTAAAAATCATTAATAATTTGGCGATAATTGTGTTAATTATACACATCTTTATATGCTGTAAATAGTAACATTAAAAAGTTGTTTACTTCTTCTAGTTTCATACTTAGGATATTTCTATTTTAAGTGTAAACTTCTTTTTATGTACAATCAATCCGATGAACAAATCAAATCTATTCTAGATGTATGGAAGATTATTGAACTTTCTACTCCTCCTAAAAATGAAACTTTAAATAGTTACTTTGCTTATGCACAAAAACATGCTACTCAGCAAAAAGAGTTTTATAAAGAAATTAATAAAAAAGACTCTCTTTTTCTGTTACAAGATGCACCTTTTGAAAAATTTAATAAGGAAAAATTAAAAGCAGAATTACCGGATTATGACATATGTGTTCATTGGCATCTATATCTTAGTTATTTAAATTGGACTGAAGCTGAAATTGCTATTGAAGAAAAAATCAATGAATTATTTAATGTAAAACCTAAAATTTTGTATGGCTCTAAGAACCGCAAAAAACCTGTATTAACTCTGGTCGTTGCACTAACGCTTGATGAAGATATGAATCTTATAGATAACTCAATGGTTATATCTACCGGTGCTTATGTTCTAGGTAAAGTTGTACGAGTAGGGTTTTCAGAAAATGATTTTGAAGATTTGATTGAGTTTGAAGATAATAGTGCTGCATAATAGTAAATGCATTAAAAGATTCTTTCGATAAAACCGGTCAACAAAAGAAATTTAATTTAGAAAGAGTTAATTATATTGCTAATTTTATAATTAGTGAATTAAAGATCGATGGGAAATTTTTACTCAGTAATCCTGAAATATGCGTTAGAAAAATAACTTATAGAAAACTTAGGAAAAATGAAAAAACTAAAAATGCTTATACTAATCAAACAGTAACAGATAATAATTTAAAAGAAGATACTAAAAAGGAATTAGATTGGGCTCCTGCCCCGGCTTTAGAAATGTTTAATAGTTTTTTTCTAAAACCTCTTGATTTAGTACGCAATAATATTGATAAATTTACTGCAGATTCTCCAATTACTAAATATCTTGGAGCTAATGATAAACCTCATATAAAAGATGTTTTGAGTGATTCGTTATTATTAAAAGAGTTACTTGAACCTTCTAAAATGCAGTTTGCTAGGTGGCCTTCATCACCAAAAAATTGCCTAGCTGCTTTACAAACCTCTGCTATTAATACGATACTACAAAAAATAGAAAATACAGAGCATATTTTTGCAGTTAACGGTCCACCCGGAACCGGTAAAACTACTTTACTATTCGACATAATAGCAAATATTTACGTCAAAAGAGCATTAAACCTTGCTACATTAAAAACTCCCGATGAAGGATTTAGTGACGATCAACATTGCTTTAAAGTTTCAGGATTTGAATATAAAATAAAAACTCTTGTCCCTTCTCTTCAAAATCATGAGATTGTTATAGCTTCTTCTAACAATAATGCAGTTGAAAACATTTCTAAAGAGTTACCTCTTTATGCAAAGATAGATAAAATTTATCATGAAGAGTTAAAATTTTTTGATTGGTTAGTAAACGATACGGATAGAAATACAAACTGGGGAATATTTACGGTAGTACTGGGAAGAAGTGCTAATCGTCAAAGTTTTATGGAAAAATTTTGGAAACCTGAATTTCCTAAAGAACAGGAAGGTTACAAATGTAAAACAATGTTTCAATATTTAAATTTACTAAAAGGTAAGTCTGAAGCTCATAGCTTAAAGTATTTAATGCCTAAATATTGTAACTCATATATAGATACTAAGGAAGAATGGCAAAAAGAATGTTTATATTTTAATGAATTATATCAAGACGTATTAAAAATTAACGATACAATAGAAAAAGTTATTACTCTTAATAAACAAAAAAGTGATTTATTAAAAGATTATCCAAATAAAGATTTGTTAGTTATTTTAGATGAATATGTAGAAGAAATAAAAAATTTTGAATCAACCTTAAAATATATTGATTCTAAAATTCAAGAATTTGATTATGAAATTGGTTCACTATCATTAGGATTTTTAAAACCCATACATACTTTTTTTAAAACAAAGAGATATAATAGTTTTATTCAAGATAACTTATGTTTAATTCGGTTAAAAAATGAACAGTTAGAGTTAAAAGAAAAAAACAAAAGCGATATCAAAAAGCTTCAAGATAAATCCAAGCAATTAAAGCTCGATATAGAAAAGCTTACAAAAATAGAAAAATCCTTATTTGTTAGTATGGATTTTTTAATCTCTAAAAATTTTGCCGTTACAATCTTTAATGATAATGATTTTGAACAAAATTATTCTACTGATTATGACACATTTCATAAAATCACACCTTATTTTAATCAAGAAGTAGAAAAATTACGATCAAAATTATTTATTCAAGCAACTAAACTACATGAAATATTTATAAATGCTAATGCTCGTAATTTTGGGGATAGTTTAAGTTTATTTTCTGAAATAATGAATGATTCCTTAATTTCTGCTATTTTATATCTCGATTATATACCAGCTACCGGCTTTTAAATCAAATATGCTTTTTCCTTTATTGAGCATAGGGCTTGCTCTATGGGTATAAACTCTATTTCTTTGGTTCTAAAACCCTCCTGAAGTCCAAGAACTGTATTGATAAATTTCTTTAATCTCTCTAAATCTCGAAAGATTTTTTTAAACAAACTATCATTCGTTTTTTGGTGTATAATTGTTACTCATTTATGAATCATATTAAACTTTAGGCTACAGGAGATAAATCTTGTATCTATATAGTTTTTTCTACTTTTTACTACAAACAATATGTTTATTAAGTTTTTACAAATTTTATATTGTAATCAAAAGCTGAAATAGCTAGGCTATTTTAATAAATAAAATTTAAGTATTGTAAGAGGTACAAAATGAAAGAACAAAAATTATTTATAAATGATATGAATTATATAAATCAACACTATACAATAAAAATTTTTGGTTTTGTTCCTAACAGTAGTTTTCAAAAGAAAATAGAGCCATTCTGTATATTTAATAATGAATCTTTTGGATTATCATACGTACCTATAACCGAAACTCTACAATTCAGATTAACAAGAAATTTCTTCGTAAAACTAGATCTAGAACCCATAAATGCTAGAGAAAATATTAATATATTAAATGCCCTTTCATACGATGCTCAAAATCAATGGTATGCAGCAAAAGATGGCGAGGAGGTTAGTGTTCATTATGCTAACTTACAAGAAATAAAAGGATTAAGAGAGTTAGTAGAAAGCGATAAAGTTAAATTATCATCTCATGATAAAACAGGAACACTTGAGCTTATAGCTCAATATGAGCAAACCTATCCAGATTTAATTAAATTAATGGGTGCAGAAGATGATATTATATAATCTTAAATAGTTAAAGTTTTTAATAAAATTTAAAAAGGTAAGGTATGAAAAGACATTTTACATGTAAATCTAATTTCCTTGTTAAATAAAGGAAATAAGGCAATAATTTGTATTTGCGAACCTTTAATGAGTTTAGATTATAGCTTATTAAGCCTACGCTTAAGTTTTGTTATGTTTACTTTGAAAACTATTAATTTTAAAATATGGTTTACTACCCATATAAATATATGGACATTTATTATAGAACTAAGTATTATTAAATTAATCGATTAAAGGCTAAAGATGCATTCTTCTTTTGAATGGGATGAAGAAAAAAATAACATTAATATTGAGAAGCATAACGTAAGCTTTTATGAAGCTCAAAAAGCTTTTCTAGATATAAAAAGGATAATTCTTGAGGATATAGACCATATATTACAGAAAAAAGATATTTTTGTTTAGGTCAAGTTGATGGTAATATTTTAACAGTCCGTTTTATGTTTCGAGGTAATCATATAAGAATTTTTGGAGCAGGATACTAGCGTAAAGGTAAGAGAATTTATGAGCAAGAGAATAAAATACACTGATGGGGAAATAGGGGAAGTAAAAATAGTAAAAGATTTCTTACCAGATCCTAGAGAACTGTTGTTAAAAGATGATTCTGTAAAAGTAACCATTTCTTTAAGTAAAGAGAGCGTAGAATTCTTTAAATCAGAAGCAGCAACTGCACATGTTCCTTATCAAAAAATGATTAGGATGTTACTAGATAAATATACTAAGCATTATAAAGAAAATAAAAGAGCATAGAGTTGGCGGAGAGAGAGGGATTCGAACCCTCGATACGGTATGACCCATATAACGGTTTAGCAAACCGCCGCCTTCGGCCACTCGGCCATCTCTCCGGTTATGGCTTAACTTTATATCATCTAAATTATAAAATTTCTAGAATTATTTTAGAATTTTTATTATTGATTTAAATATTATTCATAATCATTTTCTGATAATGCAGAATTGCCAATAATCAAAGATTTCGTATCAAAGCCTGGTAGCCCTTTAAAGTCCATATGCCAATAACTAGGTAAGCCATCCCAGCTTCGGTAATATTCAGCATATTTGTAAAAACGTTCAGTCTCTGTTTCTATAGTTTTAATATTTGTATTATCGTTACAAATATTAAAAAGTTGTTCGGTTATGTAATAAATAGATTTAATATCATTTTTATATTTACATATCAGGTATTCTATAATTTTGGTTCGCTTGTTTAAGTTCAGATTATAAGAGTCTGAAATTAACAATTTTACAAAACCATCTTTATTGTTGCAAATATTAAAAAGCTAAAGGGTTATGGGATAAACGGATTCAACATCATTTTTATATTCGTCTATTAAGTATTTTATAATTTCAACTTGTTTGTTTAAGCTAAGGTTCATAGAGTCAGAAATTAATAATTCTACAAAATCCTCATTATCGCTACAAATGCTACATAGTATTTCTGAATGTTCTTCGCTAAGGTTATTAAATAATTTCTGATATTTAACTAAAAATCTATTCCAAGTTATTGCTTCGATATTTATAAAGTTCTTATAGTTTTTTGGTTGGCATTCAGGATTATATTTTTGTAGCGGTACTATAAAGTTGAGGTTATCTAAATTTTGATGAAAATTTTGTAGTTCTTCAAAATGTGCAGCCATAAAAATGATCGTATACTGAGTAATAGCAGAATCTACAAAATAAAATTGATAAATAAATTTGATGATATTTGATATATCTGCTACTAACTCGCTGTCTAGTTTTCTAATATCATTTACTATATCATCTATATATTTTAACTCTTCATTTGTGTGTTCTTCATAATTAATATTAAAATCTTCAAAGGTAATAACTTTCCCTTTGGCTATTTTATCTATTATTGTATAGTTTTTAATTATAGGTTCTTCATAATTAGCGATAGTATAAATTTCCGGATTATATATATCTTTGAAATTATTTCGCAGCATATTTTTTACTGCTTTTACCGTATTTTAATTTAGATAATCAAGCTCTAGCATATGAATATTGGTAAGTAGTAAACTTGCATTATCTTTTTTATCAAAAGGAACAACATACCATGGATACTCACCTTCTTTAATGTATCCTTTAATAAGAGCAATTTTTCTATAACATTCTTCTTTTAAAAATGTATCATTAGTATCTGTTAAAGCTAACTTTTCAAGTTCTGTTATTACCCTATTTAAATAGCTTCGCCAATCACTAGTTAATAATTCTAGCAATTGCTTAAAAAAACTAAAACTAATTTTCATATAATAATAATATTAAGTTAATTTAAAAACTTTATATACTCTGCTGCTTTCAAGAATTGCTTTTTTCTTTTATCAAAGATTCGCTCCTCACCTATTTAAGTATAGGCTGCGGGTGCTCACCTCTCAAAATAAAATGAGGGTTCTTGAAATCATTTGAGTATAAATCAGAAGTTATGAGAGAGTGTCTAAAAAATTCTGTAGTTCTTCTAAATTACTTATATTACTTAACTTATATGGATAATTAATTTTTCGGAGCATATTTGTTAATACGCTTCCGGCACCTATTTCTACTATATGAGTTATATCTAAATTATTAAATAGTTCTAAAGTTTCACGCCATCTAACTCGTCCGCATATCTGAAGAATTAAATTTTGTTTGATTTCTGTAGGATCTAGAGTAGGTTTTGCGGTATAATTTTGAATTACCGGTATCAAAGGCTTATTAATTACAGCTTTATCAAGAGCTACTCGCATTTTTTCTTCTGCCGGCTTCATTAAGCTACAATGAAATGGAGCACTGACTTTCAGTTTTATCGCTTTATAGCCCAAATCTTTAATTATGCTAATAGTATGATCTATAGCTGTGGTCTTGCCGCTAATAACTATTTGTCCTTCGATGTTATCATTGGCAATTTGGCATAAATTTATTTTGTTGATATCTTCTAATATTTTTTCAAGTTTTTGAAGTGGAATATTGATACAAGCTGCCATGCTTCCCTCACCTTCAGGACATGCTCCTTGCATAGATGTACTACGTATATGCAGTAGTTTTGCTGCTGTCTCAAGACTAATACTTTCAGTGCTACATAAAGCACTATATTCACCTAGCGAATGACCGGCAGCATAATCGTAAAGACTGTCCAAACTTTTACCGGTTTCAGCTTTGATAATATTTATTATTGCCATAGATACTGCCATTAATGCCGGCTGTGCGTTGGTAGTTAGGGTTAGTTCCTCGGAAGTGCCGTTAAAAATTATGTCGGTAAGTTTTCGATTTAGTGCTTCATCAACGATTTGAAAAGTTTCTTTAGCTGGTTTAAAATTATTATAAAAGTCTTTTCCCATGCTGATCAATTGCGACCCTTGACCGGGGAAGATAAAAGCTGTTTTCATATTTGGTATTATCGGTTGAGTTTATTAATAGATTTTATTAAAATTTTCTAAAATAGTCAAATTATTTTAAGCATTTTAAAACTGTTTTTCAATTGCTACGCTACATATAATTTTTACAAAAGTATTAATTTTTCTTAGCTCTATAACTTGATTACTTCCAACTAGTACTATAAATTAAACTAAGAAAATATAAACAAGGAAATTAATTATGAAGTTAAAAGAATATTTTAAAAAGTTAGAAAGTACAGCTTTTGGTCCATGGCTTGCTGCATTTAAAAGATTATTTACAGAAAAGGAATTAGAAGAGGAAATAGCGAATATAAAACTAAACGAATCTGAAAAACAAGAGGTTAATAAAAAAGATTTAGTTATTTTATCTAATAATGTTATTGAAATTGAACAAAAAGATACAATAGAGCATGAAATTTCAAGAGTTAACCAATATAAAGAGAATATACGTTTGGTATTTACCCTAATTACCAATATTCAATTAGAAAAATTTGCAGAATTTATCTCTAATTTACCGAAAAAACGTAGTGAATTTAAGGATTACTTTCATAGTGAAGAACAAAAAGATGGGTTTTTTAAAGAAGATGCTTATAAAAAAGTTGTTAATAAAGGTAAATTAGTTGAAAAATTTCAAAACTCACATAAATATAATTATGAAGAAATAGAACAAAATGTTCATGAATTACAAGCTTATTTAGGTTCATATGAATATAAGTGCGATATTCCTAAATCTGATTTATTAGGGCATGATTATTACTATAATGCATAAATTATTATGCTATCTGAAGTAGCGGTTTCAATAAAGATCTTATTAATTTTCTTATGACAATATTTAAATATAAATGATTTAAATTTAAGATATAGGAGTTAAATTGAAATAAAAAATATTTAAGTTGAAATTTAAATAAATGTTACTACTATTATGTAGTGTAAACTAAATTCTATGAAATTTATAATGTTTGATCAGTTAAATATCTTATATCCTCTGTTAATAAGTATTTTTATTTTTCTTGTTGTAGTCGTTATTTCTAAAATAACAAGGTATAAAAAAACCTTAAAAGAAAAAAATTTAAGTATTATTCAATTTTATCTAGATAAAAAATTTCTTCATAATCATTTAAATAAAAATCTTAAAAGCCCTAGAACTGAGAATTATGCTAATTCTTTTTTAGAAAATATAAAATCTTATTTTAAATTAGATGATATAAGAGTAATTTCGCAGAAAGAGCTAGAAAGTGATCAGGAACTCAGTAGTTTATTTAAAGAAAAGTTAGAAGAAGTTGCTGCATCTTTTTTAGATGAAACAAAAAAAGATATAACAACTTTGTATGAGGTGCTACATGCTAATAAAGAGTCACAGGATCAAGAAGAACATAGATTATATATATATTTACCGCCTGATCAAATAAAGAAGCAAGACGCAAAAAAACTTATTTATGTAAAATCTCCTTATAAATTTACTAAGGAAGAAATTGAAACACTGGATATTTATATACATTTAGTGCAGTTATTTAATACTAGTTCGGAGTAAGCTAGGAAGTAATTGCTAAAAGCGGGAATAATATTAAGGGCATTTTCCGATCCATGCAGCCGTTCTTTGACAATAGCTAATTGACTTTTTTAAAAAATTAATTAAAATCTTCCGCAAGAATAGCAGTAACGTTATTCCGGGGTGTAGAAGTCCTTTATAACAGATGGTTAGCATTATCCATTTAAAAATGCTCCTCAACTTTGTCATGGTTGGGGTGATTTTAGCTATGTTCAGGGTTTAAAGTTTGCACTTTAAACCTAAAAGCTATTATAACTGTTCTGTGACAGTTCTTCTAACGCCCCAACCACCCAAGGTTAAAATCTTCGGTGGTTGAAACTTGAGCAATTTAAGTTTGGGAGCATTAAAGTGTCAAATCAAGGCAAAAAAAGCATTTACGATATAGTATTAGATTCTACTGAAAAAGAGATAAACATGCTAAAAGATGAAATTGCATTTTTATTAAAAAATCCTGTCACAAAAGAAGATATAGAGAGAATCGAGCAACGTTTAGGAGAGTTGGAAAGCCGAATAATGACTTAATAAAGCATTGCTAACTAAAGAGAGATGATAATAAAAAAACTCGATGTCATCCCGTGATTTATTCACGGGATCCAAAAAAATACCTAAACATCTAGTATTTGTAGTTGTTTTCCTGGATACCGTGGTTAAGCCACGGTATGACATCTCTCTTTAGTTAGCAATGCCCTTAATAAAGCAGCTGTTAATTAAAAGTTTGCTTGACTATTTCATACCAACAATTTTCAGGAGCGGCTGCTTTATTACTAAAACCGCATATAATTAGCCGGTCTTTAGCTCTTGTCATTGCAACATAGAGTAGTCTTATATATTCCTGTAAGTCTTTTAATTTTTCAGCTTCTTTCAGATCTTGTAAAAATGCGGGTGTGTCCGCAGCATTAGCAGAAAAAAACATTTCCCCTTTATCGTCCCAAATAAATTTATTGCTACTTACCGGCAAAGTAGTAGAATCACATAATATAACGATAGGAGCTTCAAGCCCTTTAGAGCCGTGGACGGTCATTACTCTTATTTTGTCTGAATGCTCCATATCACGTTTGATGTAGATATCGTTATTCTCAAACCAAGCAATGAATCCTTGCAGTGAATTATCTATATCATTTGTATAGTTTTTGCTTAATGTTAATAGTTCATTTATCATATCATCATCGTAAATCTCTCGTAAATTTAGATTATTCACCACTAAATCATTGAAATTTATAAAATATCTAAAGAAATTCTCAACAGTAGATATTTTATAAATTTCAATTAGGGAATTTAATTTATTATAGATCTCTTCATGTGAAGAGAGTTTATCCCACAAACTCTCTTCATTTTTATTTATAAGAAATTCGTATAATTGCTGCTCGCTTATTCCGATAATCGGTGATTTTAGTAAACAGGCAAGGTTTAAATCATCATCAGGCAACAATACAAATTTAGCTACCGAGATTAAATCCATTATCGTTAGATTTTCCTTAAGGTTAATTCTATCGCTTATCTCAACTTTAAGCTTAGCTTTGCTAAGTTCTTTTATCAGATTTTTACTAAACTCGTCTCTCTTTCTTACTAATATCATGAAATCTTTTTCAGATATTCTGCTTGCGGTAGAAGGCAAAATTTCTTTGCTTTCTATTTGTTCTTGTATAAAATTTACGATTTTTTCTATCAATAAATCAGCGGCGGATTTAGAATTTTCATAATCTTCAGGCAATGCCCAAAAAAGCTCTTCTTGTTTTTCACTCGTTACTAAAGGCCAAATTGTCACTAGACCTTGATGTGTACGAAATGAGGATATTAAAGGATTATCCGAAAGGAATAAACCAGGGTAATTAGATTTTATATTTTTCAAAACATTATGAGTAAATTGTAAAATCTCTGCACATGATCTATATGAACATTCAAGCGTGATATTTTTGAACTTCTTATTAGCATTTGTAAGATTTGTTTTTAGTTGCTCATTCACTAAGCGGAAATTATGAAGATCAGCTCCTTGAAAGCTAAAGATCGATTGTTTATCGTCACCTACTATGAAAATTGTCATCCCGCGACTTGAACGCGGGATCCAGTCTTTTTTTATTTTTTCCTGGATACCGTGGAGGGGCCTCGGTATGACATTTTGTGACTTATCTACAGCATTAAACTCTGTTATTAAAGTAGTAATAATATTCCACTGCTGGGGGCTTGTATCTTGTGCTTCATCGACAAGAATATGATTTATTTCACTCTCCAGCTTATGCAGCAACCATTCATGCGTAGTTTTATTATTCAGTAATTTCTCGGTGTAGTAAATTAAATCGTCGTAATCGAGTAAATTATTTTCTTCCTTATATGAATCGTATTTTTCTAAAATAATATAAGCAAGTTTAGTAAGTAAATTCGTATGATATTCTAGCTCCTCTATGCGACGCAGCTCATCTAATCGGTAAATTTCAGAAGTGATTTTTTCTAGCTCTAACAATAATTTAGGATATTTTCTTATTAATTCTTTCGATAAAAGACTTTTACGTTTTTTTCCGTCTTTGGTAAAAAAAATTTCTTTCGGTTCTATTTCCAAATCATATTCTGCAAATAAGTTTTTCACCTTATCATAAATATTATTTAATTCCCCTAACGCTAATCTTTTATTAGATATTTCTTTCGGAATAGTTTTATGAGTAAATAACTTCTTGAATTTAATTTTCTGCTCGATTATTTCAGTAAAAATATCTTGCAATGTTATTTCATGAAAGCGGTTAAGCAAAATTTTAATTAAGTCATTATGCTCATCACTTAAGTAGATTTCATTTCTGATATTTAGGAAGATATCCTGTAATTTAGTTTCTTCAAGAATCTTAAATTCCGGTGTTATGCCTGCTTCTAAAGGAAAAGTGTTAAGGATTTTTTGACAAAACGCATGAATTGTATAGATATTTAAAGGCTCGTTGCTATTTAGTATTTTATCGTATAAAGTTTTTGCGTTTTCTATTTCTTGCGGTAGCGGCTTATTGCCGCTCATTAAGAAAAGTTCTTCTTCTAGTTTCTTGGTATCGCAAGGAGAAAGATGTTTAAGTCTGCTATTAATCCTTGTTTGCATCTCTATAGAAGCAGCATTAGTAAAAGTAAGGCATAAAATATTTGCAGGTTCTACGCCTGTTATTAACAAACGTAAAAACCGATCGGTTAGGATTTTGGTTTTACCGGTACCGGCAGAAGCCGATACCCAAACGGAATAATTAGGATCGGATGCTTGTTGTTGTAGATTGCTCATTTTTTCTTTTTTCTATATTGTATGTATCAATTTTTCGTCATTGCGAGCAGCCGTAGGCTGCGTGGCAATCTCGTCAAATATCCTGAGATTGCTTCGTTAATTACTTACGTAATTTCCTCGCAATGACGGAAAACTGATCCCTACACAGAAATAACATTACGCTTATAAACAATATAAATCACTATTAAAGAAATAGCGAGACCAAACCAAGTTAGGGCATATTCTAAATGGTCATTTCTGATTGTTGCTAAATGATTTATTGAAAGAGGTAATAAAATATCTAGATTGCTAATATCTTTTCCTTCCGCAATAATATAAAAATCCTCTAGATTTAATTCTAAGGTTTGAGAGGCTTCTTTTAAATCTAAAGTTAGCCACACATTATTTTTTATATCGTTAGCAGGTAAGTAGCTACGAGTTTTTTCAGACGGCATAGTAACACCGATAATCTCATGCTGCCGGTCGTTTGTAGCTTGAGCGATAATATTTTTATTGCGATTACTAAACCAACCTCGTGCTACTAAAATAACTTTATTTTCTATAGTTTTAAAAGGAGTAACTAAATAATATCCGTCTTTTTCACTCGACATTGACCTTCTACCATATAAATATATATCTTTATTAGGCAAAAATTGACCGGTAATTTTTACTTTATGATAAGGTAAATTGTCTTGAATTTCTGCTAAATTAATTGCAGGTGAAGTGAGGTTAGCTTGCATTGAGGCTAAGAATAATTTCTTTTCCTTTAAACGACTAAGCTGCCAAAAGCCTAAGGAAATAAGTATTGTAAACGTGATAAGTACAACAAGGTTTGTTTTCATAGGTAAGTTTTAGGAATGTTGATAATCGTCATGAGCTAAGCGACTACAAAGAGCGTGGCAATCTCATGAAACAATATAAAATTCCTGAGATTGCCACGTCGAGGCTTTGCCTCTCCTCGCAATGACGTTTTACTAAGCAGTTTTTAAAATACTACTAAGAAATTCTTTATGTTTTTGCAGCTCTTCTTTTGTAGGTTTAATAACAAGAGTAGCTTGCTCTGTTTTGTTATTTACTTGAGTAGTTGCTAAATTATTTATTCCGGCAGATTTATCAACCATTTTAAAAGCGGATTGTCTACCACCCGTTAGTTCCACATATACTTCTGCAAGTAATGCCGCATCTTTCAAAGCCCCGTGAAGCTGCCTACCTGAATTATCAACTTTAAATCTTTTACATAAAGCGTCAAGATTATATTTTGAGCCTGGAAACATACTTCTAGCCATAACTAGAGTGTCTATAGCATTGGACAGTTCTAAAAGTTTGATTTCCGCTCTTTTTAATAATGATAGTTCATGGTTTAGAAATTTAATATCGAACGGAGCATTATGAATAATAAGTTTGCTATCTGAGATAAACTCTAAAAAATCATCGGCTATTGTATGAAATAGAGGCTTGTCTTTTAAAAATTCGCCGGATATGCCATGAATTCTATAAGCCTCAAACGGCATATCTCGCTCAGGATTAATATAAAAATGAAAATTCCTACCTGTTAATATCTTATTTACCATCTCAATTGCACCGATTTCGACGATTCGGTGACCTTGTCGTGGGTCAAGTCCCGTAGTTTCGGTATCTAAAATTATTTCTCTTAAACTCGACATTCCCAATCCTTTATTATTCTTTTAAAATTGTCATTGCGAGCGGGTATTGTTGCGTAGCTCGAGCAAAACGTTCAATGTCATTCCTGCAAAAGCAGGAATCCAGGGTAAAGCACGTTAGGTGTCACCCCGTGGCTTGACCACGGGGTCCAGAAAAAAACTAACAAAGACTGGATACCGCGACTTGATCGCGGTATGACAAAGAACTAGATTCCCGCCTACGCGGGAATGACATAATGACATAAGTACCATACAACAAGCTTACAATTTCCTCGCAATGACGAGAATTAGCTTCTCTATTTGTTTTTCCAAGTCTAACATATCAACGCCGCTATTTATAGCAAAATCTGCTTTTGCTATTTTGCTCTCTTGTGATAGCTGAATTTCTTTGATTTTATTATAAATCTCTATATCAAATGAAGTTCTCGTTATTGCTCTTTGCATTCTTATTTCTTCAGAGCAGTATATTGTTACGACAAAATCAAAATATTTATCAAATTTAGCTTCATAAAGCAACGGTATTTCGGCAAAGCCAAATTTGAAATTAGCATTTTCTTTTTTAAATAAAATGAGTTTATCTATCAGTAATGGGTAAATAAAATTTTGTAGTTTTTCTCTAGCTAGGTCGTTATTGTAGATTAAATTGCTGATTTTTCCGATATTGAAAGATTCAAGTTCAGGGAGTAATTTTAAGATTTGAGTTTGTACGTTCAAATCTTGATATAATTCTTTTATACATCTATCGGCACAAAAAGTTTTATATCCTTTTTCTGCTAAATAATCCAAAATAAAAGTTTTCCCCGATGCGTAGCTACCGGTAATACCTATTGCTAACATTTTGTTATAAAAATTTTATGTTCATTAGCGAGTTTTATAGTTAATTCTTCTTCGACTATAATTATGTTATTTTTCTGAATCGCTACTCCTTTGTAATCATATTTAGCAAGATTCTTTATAGTATCAGGACCGATTGTTGGCATATCTAGTCTATTATCTTGACCTAATTTCGGTATTTTTACTAGCACTCCTCCATAAGGATTTTTACGTAAATCTGCACATCTCGCTATTAAATTATCTGTCCCTTCGGCAGCCTCTATACCAAGTATGTAACCATTTTCAACTATAACCGATTGTGCAATATCGAATGAACTTAAATGATTCAACAATTTTACTCCAAGCTCAATATCATTTTTATCTGAATTCGTAAGGGTGGTATCAGTTATAATATTGGAGTTACCTTGTTGATTTTTATATATTTCGTTACTTGAAATTACTTTAAAACCATAGCTTTCAAAAAAATCCGCTACTATTTTTAGCAAATTATCATCTCCTCGAATTTTTTGCCCAACTATTTTGAAAAGCAATAAACCGCCTATTTTATCTACGGATAAATTTTTAAAATTCGGTCTATTAACTCCGCCTATAAAAATAATATTTTGTACCTCATTATCCTTAAAATATTTTATAGCTTCACCAATCATACCGATTTTTAAAATCTTATATTCAAAATCTTTAATTTGTTCTATATCAGCTTCGTCTTTAATCGCCGCTATATAACACTTGCCGCCTTGCTTTGTATAGTTACTTGCTATTAAGTAAGGTAATGAACCTCTGCCTGCAATAATTCCAAGATTTGATAGCATGATTAAGTTTTTAATTTAGAATTCTAAAAATTTATTATAAGTCCATTTTTAATATAAATCTAGAATTCTTATTTGACCTTTACATTTTAATCAAATTAAGGCATAATATTTGGTGCTAATATAGCTATAGTAATAAACGTAATTTAGAATAGAGGTTGCGGACTCGGGGGCAGTACCCGACGCCTCCACCAAAACTTTCTAAATAACTTGCTTCTAAAGTTAATTTGTACGTCGATCCGGTACTCGAATCCTCACGTACCAAGTGTACGCTGCGGTTCTGCGTTCCGTGTCTCCTTCAAATTCCTCTTTATTAGTGGCGTCATTTAGAAAAGTTTAAATATATAATATAATAAAGAGTAGACAATACGAAGATCAACTTCAAAAAGAGCAAGGAGTTCACAAGGCGAGGAGCGAAGCGTATACTTAATACGTGAGCACCGCAGCTCTTGTAGAACAACGTAGCCAATTTTTGAAGTTCATCGAGTATTTTATGGGGGCGAAATAGGATCGACGTACCTAATAAAAAGATTGCTTTTACTCGGGATGATTCCGCCGATGGCTTTGCCATATGGGTCAAAACAAAGAAACGCAAACGATAATAATCGTTATGTAGGTGCTCCAGCTTTAGCTGCAGCTTAAGCCTACGCGGCTGGGGGTTTGCCGGGCAACAGAAAAACCCCACATAACTCATATACCTATTTTTATTTTTAGAGTGTATATTTTATTTTTTTCGTATGAATATTGAATATAAAAAATTTGTGAATGAATATATGCTAGAATTTGTGAAAAAAATTCTAACTAAGATTCAGCATGAAAATTTATATTGGGATCAGTTAATATACATATCGTACAGAACCGATAACCCTGCGGTAATTTTACCTTCAAAAGTTAAACAGGCATATCCAAAACAGATAACAATAGTACTTCAATATCAGTTTGAAAATTTAATAGTAAATGATACCGGTTTTTCCTTAACGGTAAGTTTTGACGGTGTTAAAGAAATAATTTACGTACCTTTTGATGCACTTATTAGCTTTGTTGATTCCAATAATAATTACAGCCTAACTTTTAATCAGTCGTTAAATGTACAAGAAAATCACCAACATGAAGAGGAAATAAGTAGTAATAAAAGTTATAAAACTTCATTATCTCCAAATCCAAATGTTATAATGTTAGATAAGTTTCGTAACTCTTCTAAACCTAAACCTAGTTAATGCCCATATATGGATTCAAAAGTAGTTATATATACTGATGGTGCATGTGCAGGTAATCCTGGTCCTGGAGGATGGGGAGCTTTGCTTCAATTTAATGATACTAGCAAAGAAATATTTGGGTATGAGTTGGATACGACTAATAATCGTATGGAAATTACGGCAGCACTTGAAGCATTAAGGATTTTAAAAAAATCTTGTAATATTGAGATTTATACCGATAGTAAATATTTGCAACAGGGAATTACCGCTTGGATTCATAATTGGATAAAAAATAATTGGTGTAAAAGCAACAATGAACCCGTTAAAAATGCCGATTTATGGCAAAAATTATACGCAGAATTGAGTAAACATACTATTATTTGGAAATGGGTAAAAGGTCATGCAAATAATAGCGGTAATATTGCTGCCGATAAACTTGCAGTGCAAGGAAGAGAAACTGCTATAGAAATTTTAAAATGTCGTGGATAGATAAGTTTTTTATTACTTTTTTTCACAAAAAAGTAGGAGAAGATGAATTTTTGAATCAATATTATGAAAGCCGTAATATTGATTATTTAGGGCGTCCAAGGAGGTTTGTTATTTATAAGAATGTAAATGAACCTACAAAAATTCCGCCGAGTTGGCACGCTTGGTTACATCATTTAGTAAATGAGATACCGAAAAATATTCAGCTTTTCCCGTGGCAAAAGAATAATAAAATAGTTAAAAAGCCGCCTAAAACATCAAATCTTAAATATAGTAGATGGCAACCGTAATTAATTAATAAGATATAAAAAAACAATGAAACAAAATATTATTGAAACAATTATCGGCTTTGTAGTATTAATTATTGCTTTGCTATTTTTGATTTTTGCCTACAAGACAGGTAGTTCTATAGCTAGCTCAAAAGGTTATCAGGTAACTGCTAATTTTCAGAGTGCAGAGGGTATAGCAGTCGGAAGCGACGTAATGATCTCAGGTATAAAAATAGGTAGTGTAAAGAAAATTACTTTAGATCCGAATAGCTTTTATGCAAGTGTATATCTAAATATTAATGATGATGTTAAAATACCTAAAGATTCTAAAGCCCAAGTAGTCACCAGCGGGTTACTTGGAGGTAAATATATTTCAATTGTACCTGGTAATGATGATGAAAATTTAGCGGCTAATGAAGAGATAAGATATACTCAATCAGCAATTAATATTGAATCATTAATTAATAAAATTGTTTCTTCATTCGGTAGTAAGTAGAAGTAATACGAAATAAAAAATCATTAAATTTAGCCGAATCTAAACTAGATTCGGTTTTTTTATTGTTTAAGCTATTGTAAAGTGTTTACAAGAGGAGTATCTTATAATTGTAAGCAAAGTAATTTGCTTAACAAAATGTAAACTAATAAAGGAGTAAATTATGAAAGAATCAAATTCAAACTCTGCTAAAGAAGATGTCGAAGGTATCAAAAAAGATATTGAAAGCTTAGTTTCAAGATTACGTAATTTAAAAGGTAAATCCGGAAATATTCTAGATGAGCAGTTAGGTAATTTATCATCCGTTATGGAACATTATAAAGATAAAGGTAAAGCTAATGTAGCGGATTTATGTGAGTCGACACGTGACCACCCTTTGCGGAATCTCGCCTACGCTTTTGGTGCAGGCGTCTTGCTAGCTATTCTTATGAAATAGGTAATTCAATGTTAAAATCTCTAATATATGAATTATTAAAAAGTAGCATTAAGCAAGAAGAGAAATCTTATGGCAAACCATTTGTCTATTTTTTTAATATTCTAGGTTTAGTTTTAATAATTATTGCTAATTATTGTTATTGTTCGGATAGTATGGAATTTTATTTTCTTATGCAAAGCGGAATAATTTCTATTATATCTTCTATAGTTATTGAAGCTGTTAGATGTTATTTAAAATACAAAAATAGATATCGTACTCTAGATTCTTTAAGGTCCAAAAGTAGAGAGTTAGTAGAGAGCATAAGTACGCCATTTACTGACTTAGTCTCAACTAAGACCTTAATAAGATATTTACCTACGATAATTCGCTATGTTCCAAGTACCGTACTGACATTTTTAGTATGTACTTATATTAAAAGAAAATTCTTAAAAAATGTTACATATCCACTTTTAGGTAAGTAGTAATTTATTTCTCGGTTTAGGTATTCTAAACCGAGCTTTAAATAACTCTGTCTTATTCGCTTCGTTAAGCTCGCTTTTAAACTTGTTATTTGAGTTTCTGATTTTAATTTTGGAAAATCTACATTATCTTAGCTAAGTGTATGAAAGTGTTTAAGCTTTCTTCGTCGTCTTTGGTCATTATATAAGGTACTTTAACATATATAAGCATTTGATGTGTTTTGTCCGATATTTTATTTTTCTCTAAAAACACATATAATTTATGAGTATTGTTATATTCATCTTGTATACTAAACGCTTTATTTGCTACAACTGATTTATCAGATTTTGATATAAAATCATCAATAAAATAGTTTAAAGAATCTCCAAATAATTTGCTTAATTGCTGATCATTTTGAAGTTCTTCATATGATAATGATCTTGCAGTTTTCAGCTTAAAATATGATTTAATCATTTCAAGAGCAGAATATCTATCGCAGTTATTATTAAGAATTTTATATAACATTTTTTTATCAAAATATGCAGGTATCATTTTTATAAATCCTTATTAATAATTTGCTGTTTGTAATAAGATAACTGACGCATAAAAACGATAATTGTAGCTGTAAGACCTGCAACTAAGATAGAGTATAAATTTAGTGATTGAAAAAGCATATTTTTAATATATTTAATTATAACTACCAACGACAGTATAGTATTTTTTGCTTTTCAATCTAAAAATGAACCATTACTATATATCACTTATTTTTTCTTTCAATTAGTTTATTTATCACATATTTATTGTGCTAATAAATAATTAAATGTTTTTTTGCTACAAATTATAAGATTTTTTTGAAATAGGATTAGTTTTTCTTAAAAAAATCTTATTCAATCCACGAAGTAATGGTATGGACCTCCCTATATACGGAATCAATAATAATGTATTATTGTTCTAGAATAGGAAATTAATCCTAGGCAACAACAAGGAGGTCCAAATGGAAGTTACCACAGTTGGCATAGATATTGCAAAAAGAATTTTTCAAATTCATGGATTAGATAAAAATGGCAAAGCAATATTAAAGAAAAAATTGATGAGAGATCAGGTGTTGAGTTATATAGCTAACTTACCAAAATGTTTAGTAGGTATGGAGGCTTGCGGCGGAGCTAACTATTGGGCAAGAGAAATAACAAAATTAGGTCATGAGGTTAAACTAATAGCACCACAATTTGTAAAACCATATGTTAAAACTAATAAAAACGATCAGGCAGATAGCGAAGCGATTTGTGAAGCAGTAACAAGACCGAATATGAGATATGTACAGATAAAAAGTGTAGGACAACGAGATATTTTGTCGATTCACAGGATAAGAGCAAGGTTGGTAAAAAATCGTACTGCACTTGCCAATGAGATAAGAGGATTACTAAATGAATTTGGTTTTACTATTCCTCAGGGTATAAATAAAGTTACTGCTAAATTAACAGAAGTTTTAGATAATGGCGGTTTAAGCCCAATAAGCTTATACAACATTCATCGAGTTAAAAGAAGAATTTATAGATAATGATAAAAAAATAATAGAGCTAGAAAAGCGATTAAAAATATTAGCAACAGAGTTAGAACAATATAAACGTTTAACATCTATACCTGGTATAGGTTTAATTACTGCTACAGCATTGATAGCTTCAATAGGTAATGCAAAATATTTTAATAATGGTAGACAATTATCAGCATGGCTTGGTTTAGTGCCAAAACAACATTCGAGTGGAGGTAAAGAGAGGTTACTTAGTATAAGCAAGAGAGGCGATACTTATTTACGTACTTTATTGATTCAAGGAGCAAGAGTGGTATTAAATGCTAAGCTAAGGTTTACAACTGAAGCACAAAAAAACAAAAAGGATTTTACTAGATTTACCCAGTGGATGTATAATTTATCGGAGCGATGCGGGCATAATAAAACTACCGTTGCTGTAGCAAATAAATTGGCACGAATAGTATTCGCAGTATTACGTACCGGCAATGATTACAACGAAACTAAAGTTTGTAGTTAATTAAGGTAATAATATATTGTTGAATTGCCAATATTAACTGAATAAATTAGATAATAATATATGTAAAAATTCCAATCCGAAATATGCGTGAGAGATAATATTGATGGTGAATAAGACAAACCTTAACCTACGAAAAAACTGATTAACGCACAGGCTCTATAGAAGCCGTCGAAGTGATAAGTAAAAGTTTGTAGGCAAACGAATTCCATCAGGGCTATACGGTAAATATACAAGTAAGGTAATTTATCAATTATAAGTTGGATACATGACTGCATTTGCTTTTTAGCTATTAAATGTTATTTTTTTTTTTGCATTATTAGGGAGGTCCATACATGCTTTAAGCCGCACTTCATTTTCTTATTTATCGTGTAAAGCAAAATTTCCTATTGACTTTTATATAAAACAGTATAAGTTTCTTTACAATTTAATTTTTTGTAAAGAATTTATGCTAGGCTACAAGAAGGCACAAACAAGTTTAAATAGAATGCAAAAAGAAGCAATAGGATTACTTTCCATAGGTACATTTCTTGAATACTTTGACCTTATGCTTTATGTACATATGGCAGTGCTTTTAAATGAACTATTTTATCCAAAAGCTGATGCACATGTTGCAGCACTTTATACGGCTGCTGCTTTTTGTTCAACATATCTATTAAGACCTGTAGGAGCTATAATATTTGGTTGGATAGGAGATAATATCGGACGTAAAACTACTGTAGTTATGACTACAGCCATGATGTCTTTATCTTGTGTAGTAATGGCTACTTTTCCTACATATGCTCAAATAGGAGCAGCTGCTGCTTGGGTAATTACCATTTGTCGAATCGTACAAGGTATGTCCTGTATGGGAGAAATAATAGGTGCTGAACTTTATATAACTGAAATAACTACACCTCCTATACAATACCCAGCAGTCGCTATAATTTCAATTTTTACAGCTTTTGGAAGTTTTGCAGCTTTGGCTATTGCTTATTTTGCTACAAAATATGGTCTTAATTGGCGTATAGCTTTTTGGATAGGAGCAGTTATTGCTATTGTGGGAGCAGTTGCTAGAACACATTTAAGAGAAACTCCAGAATTCATTGACGCAAAACGTCAATTGAAAAAAAAAATTAGAGCAAGCTTTAGAAAAAGTTGAAGTTAATAAAAAGCAATTAGAAAATAGTGCAGTATGGAAAGAAAAAGTTAGTAATAGCACTTCATTAGCTGTATTTTTATTGCAGTGTGCATGGCCAATATGCTTTTATATTATCTTTTATTGTTTCAATATTTCAAATATTTAGTTTCATAATATGGACTTATTTAAGCTATTATATCTATCCCTTAACTCTTTTAAGAGTTAATATAGTAATATTTGGCATTCTTATTTTTCCTTATTTATTAAATATAATAACTACTCCTTTGAGTTTATTGATATTGCAAGTTATACTAATTTCATTTTCTCTTAATTATTCACCTGCTATACCTATACTTTTTAAGCATATTCCAGTTTTTAAATGTTTTACGTATGCGAGTCTTTTATATGCTTTATCTAGAACTTTTATGAGTATTCTTACTTCATTTGGTTTAGTATATTTTACTAAATATTTGGGTAATTGGGGAATATCAGTTATAACTGTTCCTATAATATTAAGTTCAATGTGGGGGGCTCACATTTTTACAAGCTAGAGAAAAAGGCTAAAAATTATCCTTAAAAGGAAAATATGTTTTCTAAAAATATATTTTGTTGTATTGGTTTAAAGCTAGATATCCCTAAATTTTCGTTACATAATTCAATTAAGCGATGAGTTAAAACAGGAATTTCTAAATATGTAGCAAAGCTAATAAAATGTATTAGAGTTTCCTTTATTACTTTTCTAGCTTTCTCAGGTGATTTAGCACCTAAAGTCTGTATATTATGGACTTTATCAAAAAGTTTTATGAGGGCTGTATTATATCTTTTTTGTTTGATTAACAGGTTTAAGCTTTCCTCGGCACTGATTTTTCCATAAGGTTTGATTCTAGTTAAACCCTCTACATGTCTAGCTACTTCTATTTCAAAAATTTCGGTAATCATCTCTTCAGTAAGTTCTGTATCCTCAATAGTATCGTGAAGTAGAGCAGCATTTATCATATTAGAAGTAAAAAGCTTAGGGGCTTCGTCTGCTACAAACTCCGCAAGCATAATCGCTACCTCAATTGGGTGAGAGTAGTAAGGATCGCCTGATTGACGCATTTGCAAGCCGTGATATTTACGGGTGTAGTAGATACCTTTTTTGATTTCCTCTATATCAACAGGATTTTTTACTTTATCGTTTAAATATTCGAGTTTATCAATCAGCTTTTTAGCGTAAATGCAAATTTCAAACTTTTCTTTCCAAGAGCTTATATCTTTCATAAAAGTTATTTTATTTATATTAATAATAGTTGATTACAATTAAAGCAAAAGTTAAAAAATTGCAATAATAAATAATTTTTTAACTCTAAATAGATTAATAACTTTTGATTACATTATATTTAAATAACTTCATTCTATTTTATTATTTACTTTTGCTTCTTGTTCTTGCTGTAATTTATACTCTGCTGCTTTTTCTTCTATATAGTTAAAAAAGAAATAACAAAAAGTTAAAAAACTAGTGAGAATAATAGCAAATGTTATTAATATTAACTTAAGCTCTTTCCTTGCATTTTGAGCTTTTAAACGCTTTTCCTCCTCTTCATCTATTATTAACTCAGAGGTTAAAGTTTCTTCTTCTTTATTTTCCATATTTTAACTCTTAAAAATTAGATTATATTATGAATGACAGAGTTTAATTATCATTAAGAGAAGTAATCTATAGAAGTAATTAAAATAAGTCAATAACTATAATTATTGATTGTAATAATTATAGTTTTATAAATTTAATTCACCTATAAATATAATTATTTAGAGTTGAAAAAATTATCATTAACAGAAAGGGAATAACATTATGAATAAAGAAACAATAGACTTCTTGCATAACTTGCTTCTAAGGGTAATTTGTACGTCGAACCGGTACTCGAATCCTCACGTACTTAAGTGTACGCTGCGGTTCGCAGTGAAGTGTCTCTTTCAAATTCCTCCTTATTAGCTACGTTATGCAAGAAGTCTAATAAAAGAAAAATTTAATAATGTAGTTAAAGCTATTTACAATGCTTATAACGGTGAAATCACAGAAGAACAAGCACGACAAGCAGCGAGGAATTTTATCGCGTTTTGCCAAAAGCTTATAGAGGTACAAACTAGATTAGAAAAGGAAAAAAACAATAAAACGTAAAGTTTAATTGACTTTTTTGGGAAGTTGTATATAGAACTCATAACCGGAATGGCAAAATGCTATTTCGGGGCTTAGAAACCTCTTGCAATATGTTATATGTATCAGCCACTATATGATGCAATCTTCAGCACTTATGGTTGGGGATGACGATAGACATGTCCAGAGCTTAGAGGTTACTTTGAGCTTAAAATCTATTGTGAACTGTTATTGCGGTTTTTCTAACTCCCCAACCACCATAAAATATTTTGTGGTGGTTAGAACTTAAAAATCTAAGTTTAACTAAACGGGGTAAATCAAAATGACTTCCACTAAAAAAATAATAATCTTTCTAACACCACTTTCAAATTCTAAAGATCGTAAGCGTCGTAAAGAACTCCTTAATTCATATTGTCGGCAAAATAATTTCACTATATTAAAAATCTTAGAGCAAAGCTCATTTGATCATGCTATTTTAAGAGAGCTAGTTGCTCAAATCGTACACGAGCCTAAAGGAACCATTACTGCTTTTATTGAAGATAAATTATTAAACACTCCAAACAGTATAGTTCTCTTTTCAGTAATTGGGACTTTATATTTACTTGGACTGATTAAAACGGAAATATATAATAAATCTTATACTGAGTTAAAACTTTGTGGTTCAATACTTGATGATTTTTTAAGTATTGCGACCTTTAATCTTAATTTTTATATTCCAGGATAAATTATAGTATGCTAAGATATTGCTTTTAAAAATAAGTGATTATACTCGTTGAACTTGAAAAATTGGTTGCGTCATCCTACAAGAGCTGTGGTGCTGAACGTTTAAGTATACGCTCCGCTCCTCGCCTGGCATTGCCCGCGTGGATCAATTTCACCTATGTCATCTCGTGGCTTGACCATGGGGTGACACAGTAGCGTTTTACCGATTCACGCAACAAGGCCTCCTCGCTTTGTGGATTCCTTGCTCTTTTTCAAGTTGAACCTCGTATACCAACTCTTCATTTTACTTCGGAGTATATCAGTGTCAAAATTTTCTTTTAATATTCATCATCAGCATAAAAAAGCTAGAAGCGGTGTTATCACAACCGCACACGGTGAGATTCGTACCCCTGCTTTCATGCCGGTCGGTACTAGAGGAACCGTTAAGGCAATGCTGCCTGAATCAGTAGCTGAAACCGGAGCGGATATATTACTCGGAAATACTTACCATTTAATGCTGCAGCCGACTGCCGAGCGTATAGCACGTCTTGGTGGTTTGCATAAATTCATGAATTGGGATAAGCCTATATTAACTGATTCCGGCGGTTTTCAGGTAATGTCGTTATCGAAATTACGCAAGATAACCGACGAGGGAGTAAGTTTCAGCTCTCATATTAATGGCGATAAATATATGTTAACGCCTGAGCGTTCTACCGAAATACAACATTTACTCGGTAGTACTATCACTATGGCTTTTGATGAATGTACGCCTTACCCTGCAACCTTTGAAGAAGCTAAAACTTCTATGCAGCTTACGACTAGATGGGCAAATAGATCACGTAATGCCTTTGTTAAAAGAGATGGCTATGCACAATTCGGTATTATTCAAGGTAGTGTTTACGAAGAATTACGTGAGGAGTCAGCTAAAGATTTAGTAGAACTCGATTTTGAGGGTTATGCTATAGGCGGGCTTGCGGTAGGTGAGGGGCAGGAGCTTATGTTTAAAGTACTTGATTATGCTCCCGATTTTCTGCCGCAAAATAAGCCGTGCTATTTAATGGGAGTCGGTAAGCCTGCTGATATTATCGGTGCTGTACGCCGAGGTATAGATATGTTTGACTGCGTAATCCCGACACGTTCAGGACGCAACGGTCAGGCTTTTACTAAATACGGCACGGTAAATATCCGCAATAGTAAATACGCCGATGATAAAGAGCCGCTTGAGCATGATTGTTTATGTCCTGCTTGTAAAAACTATAGTAAAGCTTATCTGCATCATTTAGTTAGAATCGGTGAAATACTTGGCTCTATGATAATGACGTGGCATAATTTAACATATTTTCAAAACCTCATGAGCCGTATTAGGGAATATATTAAGCTAGGTAAAGATTTTGATTTTAATTCTTAATATACTCGATGAACTTCAAAAATTGGCTACGTCGTTCTATAAGAGCTGCGGTTCTCACGTATTAAGTATACGCTGCGATCCTCGCTTATGAACTCCTTACTCTTTTTGAGGTTGATCTTCGTATACCAATTCTTCATTTACTAAAGGTATACGCTCTTAGTTGACTAATTATAAAACGTACTTAAATAGGCTATGTTATGGAAAAAGTTTGTGCAGATCACACTTCAGTGGTTGTAACTAGACAAAAACAAAAATCAGTGGTTATTATGTCTCTTGAAGATTATAATGCTATGGAGGAAACTTTATACTTATTAAAAAGCCCTAAAAATGCCGAAAGACTAAAACGAGCAATTAATGATTTTGAAGCAAATAAAAACTTTAAAATAGTGTCTTTATAATGGAAATATTATTTCACATTGATGTATGAGCAGATTCCTTGTATTTTCAAAAAAATGATATAAAAATTCTAGAAAAAATAAATGAGCTAATTAAGGATATTACATGTTCTCCCTTTACGGGAATCGGTAAACCTGAAGGCTTAAAGTACGATTTATCAGGCTATTGGTCTCGCCGAATTAATCATGAACATAGGCTAATATATACTGTTAAAGGTAAAACCGTTTACATATTACAATGTAGATATCATTATTAAATCCGAATTTTAAATAAAAGTATGATTTCCTAATGCAAAATATTGATTTAATATCTGAAGAAGAAGCAAAAAAATTACTAGAAGAACTCAGCTGTAAAATAGCAGCGTATAATCATGCTTATTATATAGAAGATAATCCTTTAGTTTCAGATGCCGAATATGATCAGCTATTTAATATCAACCTCAAGCTTGAACAAAAATTTCCTCATTTAGTTTTAGAAAATAGTCCTAGCAAAAAAATAGGAGCAAAAATAGCAAATAAATTTGCTAAAGTTACGCATCAAGTACCGATGTTGTCTCTTAGTAATGCTTTTGACGAGCAAGATTTAAGAGATTTTGTAGACCGCATTAAAAATTTCTTACGCCTTGATGAATTTACTCCTATCTTTTGTGAGCCTAAAATAGACGGTTTGTCTTTTTCTGCTATTTATAAAAACGGGTTGCTTACAACGGGAGCTACAAGAGGTGATGGATATGTTGGTGAAGACATAACGGCAAATATCAAAACAATCAAAAATTTTCCTCATAAAATATATAATGCTCCGGAGTTTTTAGAAGTACGCGGGGAAATTTATATTGAAAAACAAGATTTCCTAAATCTAAATGAAGAACAAGAAGAGCAGGGCAGAGATAAATTTGCTAACCCCCGTAATGCTGCTGCCGGTTCGCTTCGTCAGCTTGATGCTTCTATTACGGCTAAACGACCGCTCAAATATTTTGTCTATTCAGGTGGAGTAACTGAGCAGAATCTTGCTTCTTCTCAAGATCAATTACTTACAAAATTAAAAGAATTTGGTTTTAGCGTTAATGAAATATCTAAGCTTACAAATTCCGAAGAAGAAATTTTCACCTTTTATGAATATCTCAAAACAAATAGAGAAAAATTACCTTATGAAATTGACGGGGTAGTATATAAGCTAAATGATTTTGTACTGCAAAATAGAATGGGGTTTATTGCTCGATCTCCAAGATTTGCTACCGCTCATAAATTTCCTGCTATAATAGGACGAACAAAACTGCTTTCTATTATGGTGCAAGTCGGTAGAACCGGTACGTTAACGCCGGTAGCCGAGCTTGAACCTATAGAAATAGGCGGGGTAACCGTTAGCAGAGCAACGCTGCATAATTTTCAAGAAATCATGCGAAAAGACGTACGTATCGGCGATTATGTGTTCTTGCAGCGTGCCGGTGACGTCATCCCTAAAATCACGGGAGTTGATATAGGGAAACGTCCTAATGATACAATAGCATTTGATACTCCTTTATTTTGCCCTTCATGTAATTCTAAGTTGCATTATGTACCTGAAGATATTATTATACGCTGTGATAACGGTCTTAATTGTCCTGCTCAGAATTATGAGCGTATTCGTCATTTTGTATCGAAAAACGCTATGGATATTGAAGGACTGGGACGTAAGCAAGTTGAGTTTTTAATAGATAAGGGGTTAATTAGCAATCCACTCGATATATTCTTTTTAAAAGAAAAAAATGATTCTAGTTTAGCCAAATTGGAGAACATGGATGGGTGGGGCAAAAAATCAGTAGAGAATCTTTTCAAAAATATCGAGAAATCAAAAAATGTTAGTTTGTCAAGATTCATATACGCTCTAGGTATTAGGCATATCGGTGAACAAAATGCTAAATTACTTGCTAGAGAATTTGGTAGCTATGCTAATTTTATAGCTCAAATGGAACTGCTTAGTAAAAATGATTCGGATATCTATCAGAAACTAAATGATTTAGAGGGTATCGGTGATAAGATTCTAGTAGATATTATTGATTTTTTTGATATTAAAGAAAATACCACGCTTATCAAAAAACTTGGTGAAGTATTAAATATTGAAGATTATAAAGAGACTAGAGAACAAAGCAGTTTAACAGGTAAGATAGTAGTATTTACCGGTAGCTTACCGACGATATCTAGAGCGGAAGCTAAAGCAACGGCTGAAAAACTTGGAGCTAAAGTTGCAGCTAGCGTATCATCGAACACGGATTTAGTCGTAGCAGGCGTTGATGCAGGCAGCAAGCTTAAAAAAGCTAAAGAGCTTAATATTAAAATTATTGATGAAGAAGAATGGCTGACAATAGTAAAAAAGGCTTAGAAAAAGCAGCTGTTGCGTTTTTTGCAACAGTTCAAATAGAAAGAGAACGGAGTGTCAAAAGACAAGTGGAATATTATAATTTAGATGCAATAATATTAGTCGGGTATAGTGTAAATTCTAGGAGAGGGATTGCTTTTAGAAAGTGGGCTACTAAACTTACTTAAAGAATATCTCATTAAAGGTTATAGTAACACTGTTTTTACGAAAGATTGCACAGTAAATTATACTATGATATAATATATAATTAAACATATAGGAGATATTTATGGGACATAGTATTGTTATTCCTGATGATCTAAACAATGAATTAACAACTGTAGCTAAATTAGAAGAGATACCTAAATCTAAGCTAATACGAGAAGCAATTAAAAATTATTTACGTGAATTAAAAGAAGATAGAGAAGATGCAGAAATTGCTTTAGCAAGAAGCAATAATAAAAACGATAAATTACTTACTTCAGAAGAGGCAGAAGAGTTCTTAAGAAAAAGATATGGTTTATAAACTAAATTGGAAAACATCAGCTTTAATAGATTTAAGTAAATTATGTTCTTCTGTTTCTGTTCCCTTAAAAGAAAAAATAGAATCATATCTTATTAAGTCACCGCAGGATCTCGGAAAGCCTTTAAAAGGTAAATATAGAAAATTATATAGATATGGTGATTATCGAATAATTTATGAACTAGATAAAGAAAATAAGCTTGTTAGTGTGTTACGAGTTGGTCATAGAAGTGAAATTTATGATTAATTTAAAATGAACTATCGTCATATTTATCATGCAGGCAATTTTGCTGATATAGTCAAACATTTAGTGCTAATTAGCATTTTAGAACAGCTTAAGAAAAAAGAAAAACCTTTTGCGGTTTTAGATGCTTTTGCAGGTCTTGGTCTTTACGATTTAAACTCGGAGGCGGCTTCTAAAACTCTAGAAAGCGATAAGGGTATTAATAAATTACTGCAAGCTACCAATCCTATCCCTCTACTCTTACAAACTTTCTTAAATATAATAAATATAGCGGGAGAAAATCACTACCCAGGCTCACCTTTTATAATTAAGCAATTATTAAGACCAAATGATCGTTTAATTGCCTGTGAGCTTCATCCAAGCGATTACTTGAGTTTAAAAAAACTACTACTGAATAATACGCATAATATAGATGCTTATAATGCGATTAAAGCTTTTCTACCGTTTAAAGAGAATAGAGGATTAATTTTTCTTGATCCGCCTTTTGAGGTCAAAAATGAGTTTCAAAAACTACTCGAAGCACTTAAAAAAATTAAGCTACGAGTTCTTAATAATACAGTCTTAATTTGGTATCCTATCAAAGATTTACCTTTAGTCCGTGATTTTTACCACAACTACAAGAATATCGGATTTAAAGAAACTATAATTATTGAATATGAGCTTTTAAATAGTGATAAAAATATGGTAAAGTGTGGGTTAATGTTAATTAATCCTCCAAATATAAAAGAGAAATTAGAAAAATTAACGGAATATTTAAGTGCATCTCTTAATTTAAAATTTACGTATTATACTCGTTGAACTTGAAAAATTGGCTTCGTTATTTTTTGCTTTTAATCCTCACGTACTAGTATGTATGCTGCGGTTAAAAGCTTCAAAATGCCTTGCTCTTTTCCAAGTTGAACTTCGTATACCAACTCTTCATTTCACAGGAGTATATTGATCTTTAATGTCTTTCCAAAAATATATCTTTTTACTGTTTATAGTTTTTCTTGTTCAAGGTTGCAGCAGTATTAAAGAATCTAGTGATACTACATTACTTTCTACTACTTCATCTCAATTAAAGCAAAAATATAAAATCAGTTATGCGGATTTAGTAGTGCAGTATGATTTAACAAATAAAAATAGCAAATGTATATATGCAAAAAACTTAGGTCTAATAATTAATAACCCTAAACAAAATAAGATTTTTCTACAAAAATTCCATAATAAAAATCCGGCAGAATTTAATAAAGCCGCCGAAATAAAAATATCTGATATAAAGGCAGTTGTAACAAAGCTAAATTCAAAATATAAGTTTCTCTCTAAACCGGAAGCTAGCTATTTTGCAAAAAAACAAACTCATAGGAATAACATCTCGGAATTAACCAAGCTTGATAAAATAATTAGTACAATACCGCTTATGATGCCGGAATATGAGCCGAAAATTACTAGCCATTACGGAACTAGGAAAAGTCCTCATAAAAAGAAAAGAAAAAAGAAATGTTTCCATAGCGGTATTGATTTACAAGCTAAAAAAGCAGCACCGATATATGCAGCAGCAAGCGGAATTGTTATAAAAGCCGCTAGAGCACCTGATTACGGGAATTTTGTTGAGATTAAACATGGACGCAAATTTGTTACGAAATATGCTCATTTAAAGGAAATGTCAGTTAAGGAAGGAAATAAAATTAAGCGGGGTCAATTTATCGGTATACAAGGAAAAACCGGTAATGCTACGGGTGAGCATTTGCATTTTGAAATTCTACTAGACAACAAAGCAATCAATCCGTTTGACTTTATTTTTAACTGCCGTAAATGTTGATAAATAGGTTTTATTGTATAGTTTTATGTCATTCCCTAGTTAAAAGGGGTGTTGTTGCATGGCTTAATTCCACCACAGTCACCCCGTGGCTTGTCCACGGGGTCTAGTTAAAAATACTAATATTATTAGTATTTTTAGTTATTTTTTGCTGGATACCGTGGACAAGCCACGGTATGACACCGAGGCGTTTTTCGATCCATGCAACAACACGAATATTAACCTAATTTATATTAATATGATCAAACTTTTATATCCTGAATTTTGGCAGAAGCGAAATATTATAGCTTATTTGCTTTTACCTATAAGCTTGATATATCAATTTTTAGGCTATTTACGAGCTAGTTTAGCACGTCCTATTATGTTGCCTGTTAAAGTTATTTGTGTCGGTAATTGTAGCGTAGGAGGTACGGGTAAGACGCAGATAGTAATGTATCTAGCCAAATTACTGAGAGCTAAAAATGTAAGTTTTGTAATAGTAACTAAGGCTTATGGTAGTAACCTTAAAAGTGCAACTACCATACATCAAGGACATACAGCATTAGAGGTAGGAGATGAAGGAGTAATACTTGCAAAGTATGGAACAGTTATTGCTACTAAAAATATTAAAGAGATTTTACCATTAATTAATGAGCTTAAACCTGATATAATAATAATTGATGATTTCCTACAAAATCCTTATTTTCATAAAGATTTTACTATAGTTTCAGTAGATAGCCAAAGGCTTTTCGGCAATGGCTTTCTAATTCCTGCCGGTCCTTTAAGACAATATCCAAATAAAGCCCTTGATGTAGCTGATTTAATCTTTTTAGTCAGTAGCAATCACGATAAAATACAAAATGAACTAGTGCCTTATACAGGTAAACTAATAAATGCTCAAATCATACCCTCAAGTAATATAGACAAAACTAAAAATTATTTTGCTTTTAGCGGTATCGGTAATCCTGAGCGTTTCTTTTCGACTTTAAAAAATTATGGACTGAATATAACCGGTTACAAAATTTTTCCTGATCATTATAATTATTTACAAGCAGATTTAGAAAATTTATATTCATTAGCTAAAGAGCATAATGCTACCTTAATTACTACAAGAAAAGATCATATTAAGTTCAATGATTTAAATAATAATATTGTCTGTTTAGATGTAGAATTATCTATCAATAATCCTGATTTATTAAATGAAAAAATTTTTAAAAAAGCTCAGATATTTAATTGAGTATTTTATCGTCGTTATATTCCTTAAAGTAATAGGAATATTCGGTATAGATAAAGCAGCAGATATTTGTAGTTTCATAGCAAGAAAAGTCGGTATATTATTTGCCTTTAATAAAATTGCTAGACGAAATATTAAAGTAGTATTCGGCGATATGTGTGATGTTGAAAGAATCATAGATCAAACTTGGGATAATTTCGGTAGATTCATCGGTGAAAGTGCTTATGTTAATAAAATGAGCGAAGCTGAGCTAGAAAATAGAGCCGAGATAATAGGTATTGAGAATATTAAAAAGCTGGGAGAGCAACCCTTTTTATTATTTAGTGGTCACTTTGCCAATTGGGATATCGGTCTTAATCTTCTGCATAAATCTTATCCGAAATTTGCCGTAATTTATCGTAAGGCAAATAACCCGTATGTTAATAAGCTAATTAATGAAAGTCGGGCTAGTGATAAATTGAGGCTTATACCGAAAGGTCCTGACGGTAGCAGAGCTTTAGTTAGGGCTATCAAGGAGAGTGAATCTATTGTTATGCTTGTTGATCAAAAAATGAACGATGGAATTGAAGTGCCTTTTTTAGGACATCCTGCTATGACTGCAAACGCCATAGCTAAAATTGCTTTGCAGTATAAATATCCAATTATACCTTGCCAAATCATTAGAACTAAAGGCAGTTATTTTAAAGTAATAGTTCACCCGCCATTAAAGTTTGAGCAAACCGGCGATAATAAAGCCGATTGCTATAATATTATGCTTAATATTAATCAAATGCTAGGAGAATGGGTTAAGCAAAATCCAGCTCAATGGTTCTGGTTTCACAACAGATGGAAAAAATAATGTATACTCGTTTAATTTGAAAAATTGGCGTCGTTGTTTTATATTTTTTGATCCTCACGTACTAATATGTACGCTGCGGTCAAAAAATATAAAACGCCTTGCTCTTTTCCAAATTAAACTTCGTCTACTATTTTTCATTTATTCAGAGTAGAATCTTTAATTTTTCAAGTACTTCTTGGGCGTGATTTTTAGCATTTACCGAACGCCAAATATGTTTAACTATTCCTTCCTTATCAAGTAAAAACGTAGCTCTATCAATGCCCATATATTTTTTACCGAACATTGATTTTTCTATCCATACCCCTAATTGTTCACATAAATTTGAATTTGCATCAGAGGCTAAATCAAATCCTAAACTATATTTTTCTTTAAATTTATCGTGAGAGTCAAGCTTATCTTTAGATACTCCAATAATCACCGTATTAAGTTTATCGAATTCCGGTTTTAGCCTATTAAAATCTTGTGCTTCAATAGTACATCCAGGCGTATCGTCTTTCGGATAAAAATATAATACTATGAATTTTCCTTTTAAATCCGATAGTTTAATTACTTTATCGTTACCTATGTGCAGCGAAAAATCAGGAGCTTTTTTTCCTAGTTCTAATGTCATAACATCCTCAAATTTATTTTGTACAATAACTATATATTAAATAGGTATTTTTTAAAATTGCTTTTTAAGGTTATATTATTTATAATTCTGAATATATAATATTTAAGTTTAATTTTTATTAACTATTAGACCTCTTCGGAAACTCGCTTATAGAGAGGAATTTGAAGAAGACACGGAACGCAGAACCGCAGCGTACACACTAGTACGTGAGGATTCGAGTACCGGATCGACGTACAAATTACCCCTAGAAGTAGAGTTTCCGAAGAGGTCTATTTCAAAAAGAGGGGTTATGAGAACTATAGGTGAAGCACTTGAAGAATTACATAAAAACCTTAAGAATTCTGCTGAAATTATTACTGCCGACTTTAATAAAAAATGTCATAAAGTAGCGGATAAATTATCTGTCAAAATTAATGATTTAGAGAAATATGCTAAGGATAGTAAAGACCACTCGTTAGAAACTATAAAAGAGCAATATAAAAGTTTAACAAAAGAGTTGCAGGATTATCAGAAAATTAAAGATGATAAAGTAGAAGAATATAGACAAACTCTTGTAAAAAAACTTGATGATTTAAGTAAGAAAATTGAACAATATAACAATAAATATAAATAATCGGAGAATATAATGAAAAGAATATTAATAACACTAGGGGCTACCGCTACATTATTATTAACACCTAGCATTTTTGCAGATTCGCCTACCAAAGATGAAACAAAAGCAAATGAAGTGCAAACTGAAGAAGTAGCTACAAGCAGTACAAAAACAATTACCGAAAATTTACAGGAATTAAAAGACAATTTAACAAACTTAGCCCAAACGGGAGCCGATAAATTTAATCAGACCTTAAGCAATACTTATGATCAGATAGCACAAAGCGTTGCAGAGATAAAAAAGAATGTGAAAGATCAGAAAGATAAAAAAGGTGAAGAACTGCAAAAATCTATAGATGATGTAAAAGCAAAAATGGAAGATTATAAAAAAGCAAGAAGCAAGAAGAAATACGTCAGCACCTAGTGGATAAATTAGAAGAGCTAAATAAAAATATTAACGAATATAATAAAGAAAAAGCAAATTCGTAATTTTTTAACGTCATTGCGAGGAGAAACTATAAGTTTCGACGAAGCAATCTCAGGAGTTTATCCTACTTCATGAGATTGCCGCATCGAGGCTTCACCTCTCCTTGCAATGACGTTGTACCCTTAAAAATCGGTATTATTTATGACTATTACCAAAGAAAAAATTTCAGCTATGTTAAGCTCCAAATTGGGTTTTTCAAATAATTTATGTGAGGAAATAGTTAATACGGTTTTTTCTAATATTTTAGAAATAGTAAAAGAGCAAAAATTAACTTTAAAGAATTTCGGCAGTTTTGAGGTTAAACAAAAAAATCCACGTCCCGGAATAAATTTTCATACTAAATCACCAATAATTATAGAATCAAAAAAGAATTTACGTTTTTTCCCGTCTTCCAAATTAAAAGCTTTAATTAACGAACATGACAAATAATAGATTAATAGATTCTTTGCAGAACGAAGCTAATAAAGAGGAATTTGAAGGAAATACGGAAGCACTTGCCACCGCATCGTACACGCAAGTAACGGAGGATGCGAGTACCGGATTGACGTACAAATTACCTTTAGAAGCGAGTTACGTAAGGAGTCTAACAAAAAAATATTATTCTGCTAGTGAAGTAACTAAGCATTTAAATATTGCTTTACATCAATTAAGATATCTAGAGACAAAAATCCCTGATTTATCTAATTATAAAATAAATAATAGAAAATATTATACTGTTAATGATATTGATCTACTTCAAAAATCTTTAAAGAAAGATATTACATCTCCGTCTACCGATAAAGTTCATATATTACTTACCAACTTCCATAATTTATCTCTTCAAATAAAAAAAATTCTTGCCGATTCCTCTATGACTTGCGTATAGTATTTGTCATATTACGTTTTAAAGGAAAGAAAGGAGCATATTATGACAATAAGACAAATGGTAAAGCCGGTAATTATAGGCATATCCGGTCCTGAATTAACCGATGCCGAAAGAGAATTATTTGAAGAGCATAATCCTTTAGGTGTAATTTTATTCCGTCGTAATATTAGAAAGAATGATAACGGTGAGCAGGATAAAGAAACTCTTATTAAGCTTATTGCAGATATAAAAGAAGTATTAGGAGAAAATACTATCATCTCTATAGATCAAGAGGGCGGTAGGGTAAAAAGGCTCATAGCACCGACTTTTTATGACGCTCCGGCTGCGAAGGACTTTACTAATCTCCAAACATGTAAACACAATTATAGCAATATAGGCAAAGAGCTAAGAGAAGTAGGTATTAATCTAGATTTTGCTCCGGTTGCGGATTTGATTCACGAAGGAGCAGACAAGATAGTCGGAGATAGAAGTTTTGGTTCAGAGCCGGAAGTAGTCGTACCTTTATGTTTAGCTGCTATAGACGGATTACAAGAAGAGAAGGTCGGGGCTTGCATCAAGCACATTCCAGGGCATGGTAGAGCTAAAGTAGATAGCCATATAGGGTTACCTATTGTTGATACTAGCTTAAAAGAACTAGAGGATACAGATTTTAAAGTATTTAAGGAGCTAGCGAAGCACAATAATATTAAGCTTGCTATGACGGCACATATAATTTACAAAGCTCTTGATTCTGAGAATCCTGCCACCCTATCAAAAAAAGTTATAGACTATATTAAAAATAATATCGGCTTTAAAGGGCTTATTATTTCCGATGCAATAGATATGAAAGCTTTAAGCGGTAGTATGGCAGATATTACCAAAGGAGTTTTAGATGCAGGCGTAGATATAGTACTTGAATGTACCGGAGAATTTAACAAAATGTCTGAAGTTCTACGTAGTGTTTCGGAAAGTTCTATAGATAAATTTTCTGATCTGTTAATTGCTTGATGCTATTCGTCATTGCGAGGAAATTACGTAAGTAATTGACGAAGCAATCTCAGGAATTTGTTATTATTTCATGAGATTGCCACGCGGTCTTCGACCGCTCGCAATGACGATGAAACAGATCTATCCAATTAATCTAAGTTAAAATTAATTAAACAATTTTATTGAAAAAAATTTATTTTTACTATTAATCTGTTTTTTAATTTTTAGTTAAAGAATTAATTTTATCAATTACTTGAATAGTATTATGAACAATCTTGTGGATTTAAGTTCTAAAAGCTATAGGTAATATTTACTAAGAATAGAGATATATAGAATTTTAGGTAGTAGGAGGGGATTTGATTTGTGATATTATTAATCTGCTTAAAGAAGATTTAAATAAAGCAGATATAGAAAATGAGATATATATGCGTCTTAAAGAACCTTATTCTGTTTTAAAAAAGATGAAAAGGAAAGAAGTGCCGATTTATGCGTTGAAAGACTTAATTGCATGTAGGATTATAGTTAAATCTAAAGCTCTATGCTATAATGCTTTGGACGTAGTTAAGAGTTCTCCGCATTTAGATTGGTTATACACCAAAGATTATATAAATAGACCAAAAAGCAACGGCTATCAGTCTCTTCATAATATAATGCAGCTTTTACATTCTAAACGTAATTTTGAAATACAGATAAGAAGTGAAGATATGCATAAAGATGCTGAGTTTGGTAGAGCGGCTCATTTAAATTACAAAGAAGAACAAGACCGTCATTTGAAAAAAGTTTTTGACGTTAGTAATGACACGATACTTTCTAAAGCACGTCAAATGGTGAAACAATTTGAAGGATTAGAAGAACAAATTGTAGAATATGAAAAAGAAATTATGCGTATTTGGGATACTAAATACGACGAAATGCTAAAATGGGAAAATACTGCTGAAGTGCTAATATTTAATGAAGAGTAGTTTTTTCGTCATTGCGAGGAAATTGCATAGCAATTGACGAAGCAATCTCAGGAGTTTTATACTACTTTATGAGATTGCCACGCAAGTACTACGACTGCTCGCAATGACGACCCATGTGTCATAACACCAATGTGATAAAAATATAACATTTATTAAAACTTTATAAAAAAACTATAGCGATGCTTGTAATTATATACAATATATAGTATGCTCAGCCTGTAGTTTAGAAACTATTGAAACAAAATATTAGGTTATTTCCTTATCAAAAGCAGGATATATTGACTTGCGTTTGATAAGTTTGTTTTAATACTAGGTACTAAATTTTAACTTAAATATAGGAAAAAAAATTATGGCTCAAAAACCAAATTTTCTAAAAAAATTAATTTCCGCAGGATTGGTAACTGCTTCTACAGCTACCATAGTAGCCGGCTTCGGAGGCTCAGCTATGGGTGCTGCCGTGCAGCAGAATAGAACGACGGCTGGAGCTGCTACAACTGTTGACGGTGCGGGATTTGACCAAACTGCCGCTCCTGCAAATCTTGTAGTTGCTCCAAATGCAGTTATTACGGCTAATGCTAATAATGGTATTAATTTTAATACTCCAGCAGGTAGTTTTAACGGTTTGTTTTTAGATACTGCAAACAATTTAGCAGCGACAGTTAGTGAAGATACTACTTTAGGATTTATCACTAATGCTGCTAATAATGCTAACTTCTTTAATTTTACTCTTGGTGCCGGTAAAACTCTTACCATAACAGGACAAGGTATTACTGCTGCACAAGCTGGTGCTACAAAAAATGCTCAAAATGTTGTTGCACAATTTAATGGTGATGCTGCTATTGCCAATAATGATCTTAGTGGTGTAGGAACAATAGATTTTGGTGCTGCGGCTTCTACATTAGTATTTAATTTAACAAACCCTACAACTCAAAAAGCTCCTCTTATACTTGGAGATAATGCTGTAATAGCTAATGGTGCTAACAGTACATTAAATGTTACTAATGGATTTATTCAAGTTTCAGATAAAACTTTTGCTACTATTAAGACAATTAATATCGGTGACGGTCAAGGTTTCATTTTCAATACTGATGCTACTAACGGTAATGCTTTAAATTTACAACAAGTAGCCGGTTCTACTATTAATTTTAACGGAACGGACGGTACAGGTAGATTAGTATTATTAAGTAAGAATGGTGCTGCTACCGACTTTAATGTTATGACAGGAAGTCTAGGCGGTAATCTAAAAGGTATTATCGAATTTAACACTGTTGCAGTAGCCGGTCAACTTGCAGCTAATGCAGGTCCTGCTAATGCAGTAATAGGTACTAATAATGGAGCAGGTAGAGCTGCAGGATTTGTTGTTAGCGTAGATAATGGCAATGCAGCAACAATCGCTGGACAAGTTTATGCTAAAGACATGGTTATACAAAGTGCTAATGCAGGTGGACAAGTAAATTTTGGATACATAGTTGATGTTGGTACAGATGGTACTACTGCATTTAAAACAGCAGCTACTACAGTTGCAATAACCCAGAACTCAAACTTTGGTGCTGTTGATTTCGGTAATACTGCATCACAAATTACAGTTCCTGATACTAAGGTTCTTACAGGTAACTTCACAGGTGATGCTAGCAATAACGGTAATACTGCGGGTGTGATAACTTTTGCTGCTAACGGTACTTTAGCAAGTGGTAATGCTGATGCAAATGTTGCGGTAACAAATAAAATTACGGCAATCGAAGCAGCAGGTGTCGGAGTTGTCCAATTATCAGGAACACATACTGCTGAATTACGTTTAGGAAACGCTGGTTCTCAGTTTAAGCTTGCTGATGGTACAATTATCAATGGTAAAGTTAACCAAACTGTTCTTGTCGGTAATGCTGTTCTTGCAAATGGTGCTATTCAGTTAGATGGAAGTGCTACAATTACCGGTGATATAGGTAACGGTGTTGGTAATGCTGCTCCGATACAAGGGATTACTTTAGCTAACGATGCTTCAAAAACATTAACACTTGGCGGAGCAAATATTATCGGTGCTGTTGCCGGTGGAACAATTGATTTCCAAGCTAACGGAGGTACTGTTAAGTTAACAAGTACTCAAAATAATATTTTAGTTGATTTTGATTTAGCTATCACTACTGATAAAACAGGTGTTGTTGATGCAAGTAGCATAACAAATGCTCAAACTTTAACTATTTCAGGTAGTATTGGTACTATTGCAGCTAATAATAAAACTCTTGGACAATTAAATGTCGGCTCAAGTAAAACAATTTTAAATAGCGGTGATGTTGCTATTAATGAGTTGGTTATTGGAAATAACGGTTCAGTACAACTTGCTCACAATACTTATTTAATAACCAGAACTACAAATGCTGCTGGCCAAGGTAAAATAATATTTGACCCTACTGTAGGTCCTGCTACAACTCTCGCAGATGGTACAAATTTAGGTAGTGCAGTAAATCCACTTGCAGAAATTAATTTTGCCGGTAATGCAACTGTGGCATTTGGTAAAGATGATAATTTATATGCCAATAACATTACTACTGCTGTTGCTAATACAGGTACTTTCATCTTCAATAGTGGTGGGAAAAACTTAGTAAGCGGTACAGTCGGTGGACAGCAAGGTAATAAGTTTAACGGAGTAGAAGTAACTAACGGTACTACGGCTCAGTTCTCAGGTAATGCCATTTTTAACGCCGGTACTACGATTACTGCTGATTCTACTTTACAAATCGGTGGTAATTATACTACAGATTTTTTCACATCTGCTGATAACACCGGTACGGTAGAATTCGTTAACGCTGATCCTATTACTGTGACGGTAAACAAACAAGCTGTACCTGTTGCTGATTTAAAACAAATAACAGTCTCCGGTCCTGGTAACGTAGTGATTAATCAAATTGGTAATGCAGCTAATCCTGGTACAATTTCTTTTGAAAATGCAAGTTTAGGAACAAGTTTATTCTTAGCTAGCGGTGTTCCATTAGATCCTTTAACAATTACCAGTACTGTTGGTAATAAGGTAGCAGACGGTGGATTTAATGCTCCTAGAGTGATTGTTACAGATGCTGATAGCACAATCGGTGTAGGTCAAGCAATCGGTGATCAGGATAATATCGTAGGTCTTGGACTTGCAAGTGATAATACGATTACTGTTGATGATGCTACAGTATACGCAACTTTATTTGCTGTAAATAACGATGAAGGTACTATAGAGCTTAATGGCGGCGTTCCTAATACTCCAGGTACGATTTACGGTTTAGGTTTCAAGAACGGTGATCCAAAGTTAGAGGAAGTAACGTTTACTACAAACTATAACAACTTAGGTAGTATTATTGCAACTAATGCAATAATTGAGGACGGTTTAACAGTTACTACAGGCGGTGTAGCCGGAAAAGATTTCGACGGTAAAATTACTCTTGGAAGTGTTAACGGTAACTCTAACGTAATTTTTGTTGACGGTACAAACTCTACTGCTGCAAGTACAATTGTTACTACCAAAACTAATAATGGTACCGTAACTTACTTAGGTAGTGCGTCTGTCGGTAATATAGGTAACTCTAATGCTCTTGTAGCTTCTGTGAAATTTACGGGTCCTGCCGGTTCATTAGAAAAATTACTAGGAAATATATATTCTACGGCAACCAATTTTGGTAATGTTAACTTAAATGTTGCAGGATCTAATGTAATTTTAGGCGGCGGTACTACTGCTATTAACGGTAATATCAACCTTGTAACAAATACCTTAACATTTGAAAGCGGTACTTCAACATGGGGAAGTAATACTTCTATTGAAACTACTTTAACAGTAGCAAACGGTAATATAGGTCACATTGTTATTGCAGAAAATGCCGGGGTTAATGCAACAACTACGGGAACAACAACTATTAACGTACAAGATAATGCCAATGCAAATTTCAGCGGTACACAAACTTATACTTTAATCCAAGGTGGTGCTAGATTTAACGGTACTTTAGGAGGTCCTAACTTTGCTGTAACCGGAAGTAATCGTTTCGTAAATTACGGTTTAATACGTATTGCTAACCAAGATTATGTAATAACACGTACTAACAATGCAGCAAACGTAGTTACTAATGATATCGCAAATAGCCCATTTGCAGGTGCACCTGGTGTAGGTCAGAACGTTACAACATTTGTAAATTCAACTAATACTGCGGCGTATAATAATCTTCTTTTAGCTAAAAATGGTGCTGATTCTGCTAACTTTGTCGGAGCTATTACTACCGATACAAGTGCAGCCGTAACTAATGCACAATTAGATGTAGCAAAAGACATCCAAGCTCAACTTGGGAACAGATTAGGGGCCCTTAGATATTTAGGTACTCCTGAAACTGCTGAAATGGCTGGACCTGAAGCTGGAGCAATACCGGCTGCGGTTGCTGCAGTTGACGAAGCTGTCGACAATGTAGCTTACGGTATATGGGCAAAGCCTTTCTATACTGATGCACATCAAAGTAAGAAAGGCGGTTTAGCTGGTTATAAAGCTAAAACCACCGGTGTCGTAATCGGTTTAGATACGCTAGCTAACGATAACTTAATGATCGGTGCTGCTATCGGTATTACTAAAACCGATATAAAACACCAAGATTATAAAGGTGATAAAACCGACGTTAACGGTTTCTCATTCTCTCTATATGGTGCCCAGCAGCTTGTTGAGAACTTCTTTGCACAAGGTAGTGCAATATTTAGCTTAAACCAAGTGAAGAACAAAAGTCAGCGTTACTTCTTCGATGCTAACGGTAAGATGAATAAGCAAATTGCTGCCGGTAATTACGATAACATGACATTCGGTGGTAACTTAATGGTCGGTTATGATTACAATGCAATGCAAGGTGTGTTAGTAACTCCAATGGCAGGACTTAGCTACTTAAAGTCTTCTGACGAAAACTACAAAGAAACCGGTACAACAGTTGCAAACAAGCAAGTTAACAGCAAGTTTAGCGATAGAACCGATTTAATAGTAGGTGCTAAAGTAGCCGGTGGTACTATGAACATAACTGATCTTGCGGTATATCCGGAAGCTCACGCTTTTGTAGTTCACAAAGTAAATGGTAGATTATCTAAAACTCAGTCTCAGTTAGATGGACAAGTTACTCCGTTCATCAGCCAGCCTGACAGAACTGCTAAAACCTCTTACAATGTAGGTTTAAGTGCAAGTATAAGACCTGATGCTAAGATGGAATACGGAATCGGTTATGATTTCAATGCTGCAAGTAAGTATACTGCACATCAAGGTACTTTAAAAGTACGTGTAAACTTCTAATCGCTCCCGATTAGCAAGTTTATAACTTTCTAAAGAAAAAAGCTCTCTTTGAAAAAGGGGGCTTTTTTTTATTCTTTCTTCGTGCCTACAGGTCTTGTTGCGTGGCTCGGTAAACCCCACTATGTCACCTAGTTCGCTTGATCACGGGGTCCATAAAAACAATAAAAAATATTAATAAGTTAGTATTTTTAGCTGGATACCGTGGTCAAGCCCATAGTACCGGACATTTTTTTAAAAATCTCGATGTCATCCCTGCGAAAGCGGGGATCCATATTAAAAAATCTTTAAAATTAAAGATTTTTTATTACATAGTTTTTTTAAAGTAAAGCTTTTTTTAAAAGCTTTACTTTACTGGATTCCCGCCTACGCGGGAATGACATAAAACGAAAAATGTCCGGTACTATAGGTCAAGCCACGGGATGACAGTGGTGAAATTGAGCCATGCAACAACACTTAGGTCGTTCGCAATGACGACTTTCAGTATCCACGTGAGAATGCTATGCGAGAATGACATCACCTAATTTTCCACCCAGTGCAATATCTTCATTAACCTCAAATTTTTATTGACTTTTAGTCGAAAAGATATCTAGCTTTACAGCTAGAAATTTAAAATTAATAAATATTATGAAAAAATATATTAGGGATTATTATGCTTCTAATAAGCGGAAGTATATTTGCTCAAAGTCAAATATCTAATTTAGTTGTACCGGTTAGCTATTTTATAAATCATGTATCGCAATTGGAAAAGCTAAAAGAAAATCTTAATAAATACAAGCAATCTAGTGTAGTAGGGGGAAGCGGTATTGGTAAAACCCAGCTTGCTAGGATGTACGCTTATGAAAATAAAGATAACTATAACATAATTTGGTTTATTGATTGTAATCTAAATATAGAGCAGCAGTTACTCAAATTATCTAAAGTTATTAATACCGAGGTAAAATCACCGGTGATTTCAGAAGATATGGCAGTGATGAGGAAAGATTTAATAGCTTATCTAGCAAGTAAATATAAATGGTTGTTGGTGTTTGATAATTTAAAAATAGGCGAGAATAAGAAAATAGAAGATTTTATTAATTGGGAATATAACGGTAATATTATAGTTTGTTCTCAAGATGATGAATGATTATCTAATATAATCAAAGCAAATGCTTTCACTAAGCCGGAAACTGCATTACTTGCAAAAAATATATTGGAAAATAAAAATCCGGAATTAATAAATTTTTTGACTCAAGAATTTGGAGGATATCCGATTCTCGTAGTTCAAGGAGCACAAATATTAAATCAAATAAAAGGTTTGAACTTAGAGGAATATAAGAAAAAGATAAAAGCCTCTAAGGATAAAATTGAGCTAAATATAAAACTTGTTAGCAATGAATTAAAGCCTAGTGCTAAAAGATTACTAGATGGGATAGCACTGCTTAATAACCAAAGTTTTTCAAAAGAATTATTAAATTCTATTACTGAAGATAAGAATAGTCTAGATGATGATATTTATCAGTTTTCTAAATTTGCTTTGATCTCTAATATTGAGCCTAATGAAGTTAATCCGATATTTGAGATGCATGATGTTATAGCTGAAAAAATATTACAAATAAATGGAGATAAAGGAAATAAAGAATATCTTGAACTTAGTGTTACTAATCTTTTAAATTCTATACCTAAAAGTTTAGTAAAGGGGCGTATTTTTAGAAATGCTAAAACTATATCGGATAATATTGAGATAATTACAAAAAATGCAGAAAAATACGATATATCAATATATAAAATCTTAGAGCTAAAATTAAATTTATTAATACAATATGCTAATTTTTCTGATTTATATAACTCAAAAAAACTAGTAAATTGGTTTGATAAAAACGATCAAAAAGGTAAATTTAAATTATGGACAATGAATAATGAAGAAAAATTTGCTTATGCTGCGTATTTAGGACGCATAGGGTGGTATTATAGAACTTGGTCGAATCCTAAAAAAGCAATTGAATATGATACGAAAGCTAAGCAGGTATTTGAGGAAGTAAAAGGATATGATTCCATAAAATGTAATGTAGTTTTCGGTTCGGCTATATCCAATATTCAGCTAGGAAATCTAGAGGAGGCAGAAAAAAATATCCAAATTATGGAAGCTATGTTCAATCAAAATCTAGTAGATATAACTGATACGGCAACTATATATTATGCAAAATCTAAATTGTTTAATATTCAAGGTAAAAATTATGAAGCATTAAGAAGAATTGACGATACTATAAATGCTTGTATTGAAAACGGCATGAAACCTCAAGATTTATTTCTTACCGGTTCATATCTCATTAAAGTAGATGTATTAAATAATCTTAAGAAACATCAGGAAGCTTTTTCTTTATTAGAACAAGTATATGATATGAATAAATCGAGTAAAAAAGAGGAAAATCAAGTATTTGGACGAATTTTTACCCAAAAATCAAGAGCAAAGCTAGGACTTGGTGATGTTACCGAAGCTCTAGAATATGCCAAAAAAGCTAAAGCAATTTTCTTTAATGATACAACTAGACCTAATAAAGAGATTATTATATCACCGGATATAGATTTGGCAAAAACGTTCGTTGCTGAAGGGGATGCACTAGTGTTACTTAATCAAAATGAGGAGGCGGTAGATGCTTATGCTACTGCTGAAAATATATATTGGAATAACTATAAAGAAAATATGAAAAATGTGTATGAAATAAGTAATATGTATCTTGCAGCTGCTAAAGCTAGTTGTGCTTTACCTAAGAAATTTTGGTATGAAAAATTCCGTAATAATCAGATAGAAAAATTCGGAGCTGATCACCCGAATAGTATTAAAATTTTAAACCTTAAATGTGAGGGTTCAAATTAGCTAGAATTTTTTCTGATTAGTGCAATAAAAAAGCCGAAAGCGGTAAGAATAATTCCAAGCCAAATAAAGTTCATCATTGGCTTGTAATATATTTTAGCATGAATTATATCGCCATCTATATTACTTAAAACTGCGTAAAGATCATATGATAAGTAAGAATATATATCACTTTCTTGTGACAAGCTCTTCTCAACTATATAAAGCCTATTTTCCGGCTTTAATATAGTTATATTACGGCTATTATCCTCAAGCCAAAATTCAGCGATTTGTCTATAATAATTTTTACCTTGAGCAAACTTAATATTTTGCAATGTTACTTTAAATTCGTTAAATGTTTTACTTGTTCCTACTTTGCCGGTAAAATCCATTTCGCTTTGTAATAATGCATTCATAGTAATACTAAAAGCAATTAGTGCAAAACCAAAATGCCCTAAGGTCATACTAGCAGCACTTGCTTTAAGCCTATTTCTAAAATAATTAGTTTTAATCAAAAGATAATGAACATTATGAAGCATCAAAAATATAGATGCAATTATAGTTAAAATCGATATAACACTAAATGTTACTTTTAACGAGATAAAATAAGTAATTATTAGAGATAATATTAGAATTATAATATGTTTTTTAATAGAGCTTTTAGTAGTAAATAATCCTATAGTACAAAGAATAGGGATAACGAATATAATAAAATTATTAACAAAAAATGTTTCACTAATAATAATTGGTTTGTCGTCAAATAAAGAGTAAATCGGCGGGTAAAGTGTGGCAGCTATTAGCACAATAAGGCTAAGTAGGAAGAATATATTGCCGAGGGTTATACCAGTCATTGCGAAGCCACGAAAGTGGCTGCGGCAATCTCGGATAGTTTCCTGAGATTGCTTCGTTAATGCTAATGTATTTCCTCGCAATGACGTTGTAGTATACAACCCAATACTACCAATCCCCATAATCAAAAATATACCAAGTAAGTATATCCCTCTCTCAGGAGAGAAGGCAAAAGAGTGAATTGAGGTAATAAAACCAGAACGTACTAAAAAAGTACTAAATATTACTAATAAAAAAGTAACAATTGATAAGATTATCGTCCAGTTATGCAAGGGGGCTATACGGTTTGTTTTGGTAGTAACTATTATAGAATGATGTAACATAATTCCGGATAACCAAGGAAATAGCGAAATATTTTCTACCGGGTCGAAAAACCAAAATCCACCCCAGCCGAGTTCTCTATAGGCCCACCAAGAACCTAGGCTAATGCCGATAGTAGTAAATAAGATACCGATATTGGAAAATGTTTTGAGAAAGCGTATGTCATTAATGGATTCCTGCTTTCGCAGGAATGACATAGAAGAGGAATGGAATAACATAGAGGCAGTAGCAATAGTAAAAGGTACGGCGTAGCTGACATAGCCTAAATAAAGCAGAGGAGGATGGATGCTCAAAGCAATATCTTGTAGCATCGGGTTTAGTCCAAGCCCCTCTTTAGGAGCGAAAGAAAACACGTTAAAAGGATTGGAGGTAAAGTAAATAAAGCTACTAAAAAATAATTGTATGGCTGATAGAATAATAATAGATAAAAATTTAAGCCGGTTATCTTTAAGTAAAAATATATAACAGCAACTAACGATTTGTAATAAACAAAACCATAATAACATTGAGCTTTCGTGGCTCGACCAACTACCGGCTATTTTATATATTAACGGCTTTAAGGTGCTAGAATTTAAGAAAACATTTTGTAGTGAAAAGTCAGAAATAATAAAAGCATAGACTAGGGTAAAGAAAGCGAGTACGGGGCATAAGGCACTTGCGTAGAAAGAAAAATTGATAATATTGTCATTGCGAGGAGGCACGAAGTGTCGACGTGGCAATCTCAGGAATTTTTGTATTACCTCATGAGATTGCCACGCTCCTTTTAATCGCTTGCAATGACGCTTTAATAAGCCAAAAACAATCGACATCCCGCTTAAGCACATCGTTGTTAGCAGTAAAAAATTACCGATTTCACTCACTGCTTATTGTTTCCTCGGTAGTAGGTAATACGGTAATTTTTACACTGTCAATCTTATTGGCAATTTTCTTTAAAATTATTATTTTAAAGTTAAATATTTCAATTATTTCTCCTTGATTTGGAATTCTAGCAATTTTGTGGATTATTAACCCCGCTATAGTATTTGCATCCTCATCCGATAAATTCCAATCAAGTTCTCGGTTAATATCTCTAATAGTTGTAGTTCCTTTTATAATGAACTCGGTATTAGACTTCTTGATAATTTCATTATTAAGTCTATCATGTTCATCGGTAATAGGTCCTACGATTTCTTCTATAACATCTTCAAGAGTAATAATTCCCTGTAAATCACCATATTCATCTACAACACAAGCAAAATGATTATTACGTTCTCTAAAGGCATGTAGCTGGTCTACTACAAGTGCGTTCTCAGGGATAAACCAAGGTGGAGTTAGAAGTTTATTAATATCAACTTTTTTTGCATCATTATTATTTTCGTATAATACTTTAAGCAAATCTTTTAGATTGAGAATACCTATTATATTATCTCTATTATCTTGCCATAAAGGTATACGTGTATGAGCACCCGATAATAAAGTTTTAATTATCACTTCATGAGGTAGGTCGATATTAAGGGCTATAATACTACTTCTGTGAGTCATAATTTCCGATACCGTCATATTACGTATATCTAATATTCCGCCGAGCATATTACGATCGGATTTATAAACTCCGCCTTCTTGGTGGTAATGCTCAATCACACCTCTTACTTCTTCCGTTCCTGATATTTGAGGATTTAAATTAATACGAAATATGAAGCAAAATATTTTTGTAATGTAATCAAGAGCAATATTAATAGGTTTGAAAAGCTTTAAAAATATTACGATAGTTGAAGCCATTTTTAATGCTAATTGTTCAGGTTTAGCAACGGCTATTGCTTTCGGTACTACTTCGGCAAAAACAATAATTATAAAAGCCATAACGCCGGAAGCAACAATAGGTCCATTATCTCCAAGAAAGCTAATAAAGAGAGTAGTAGCAATTGTAGTGCAAACCGTATTGATTAAACTATTGCCTATTAGTAAAGTTCCTATGACTTTTTCTTTTTTCTTAAGAACCCCTAAAACCATTTTAGCACGTTTATTACCGGCGATTTTAAGCTTATGAATCTTCCCTGGGGAAGAAGCGGTAATAGCGGTTTCGGTAGCGGCAAATAAAGCAGATAAGGCGATCATTATTATAATAACAATCACAAGTATGGTAGTCATTCTTTGTTAAAATATAAATTAACTATAAATAATTATATTAGGAATTAGAAATTTTGCCTAATGTTTTTTTAATATCAACGGCTTCTTTCAGTATCTTTTGTTTTTTGGCTGTTAATAAGATTTTGAAATTTGTTACTTGATTGTTGTAAAGGATTTGCCTTTACTTGGTGCATCATTTCTTGTGTTTGTTGTTTCTCTATAACGAGCCGTGCATGCTTTGCGTGGTTGGTTTTCTTGTAGAGGTTCATATGGTGTTGTTTGTTCTTTTTGTATATCCTCAGCTCTATCTTTCATAACTTTCTTTGTATTAAAATTAAAGTCAATAGGGTTTACCTCAGCTTTACCTAAATCTTTTTGAAATTGCCTAGATATTTGTGATACATATTTTTTAAAGTTTTCAGCAGCATTATTTGGATCTTTTAAGATTTCATTAATTTCAAGTTTCAATCTGTAAATTTGATCTTCAGAGCTAATACCGAATTTAGCAGTGATAAGATTTGTTGCTTCGTCTGCAGAAAGAGGCCAAGTTTCTATAATTACTCTACCACCTTGATTTTTAGCTGTTTTTATTAGTTTGTCTAATTTTGCTTTGTCAGGTATCGTACCGGAGAGCAACTGGTCAATTTCACGATCATATACAAGATTGTTAAAAACAGATGTTACTAAACTTATATCCGTAATTGTAGTGGTTTTATCTTTTGGTACTATACCATCGGCTATAGCTAAATTTTGATCTACTTCATTTGTGAAAAAAACATGATCAGTTTTTTCCATAATTTGCTTCCAATAAGCTTCTAGCTCAGGATTTTGGTTTAATGAATTATATTGATCAAAAGTAATAGTAGTTTTTATATTTAAATTTTGCAAATTGATTAAATCTTGTACCCGAAAAATTGGTTTTACATTATTATTGTTAAGTTGAATGTTAAAAATCGGTGTTTTGCCCTCTTTGCGGGATTTTTCTAAGATTTCCGAAAAAATACGTTCTTTATCGGATATATGTGATTCTTTATTAACTTGAAGCGGGATAATAGGTAGTTTATTTTGAGCTTCCTGATTGTTTATTCTTTCTAATATCTGATCTTTATTGCCAAGTAAAAGAGTAAATATAATAGGCTCAGCCATTACTAACCTTTATTAAATAAATAGCATTAATATAATTTAATTATCAGAATTTTTGGGCTTCAAATCAAGCTATATTTAATAATCCGTGCTTTAGCTTATATAATTTATCCATTTTATGTGCTAACTCATGGTTATGTGTTACCATAATAATTGCGGTGTTTTGTTCTCTTGCTACTTTTAAAAATAAATTAAATACTTCATTTGTAGTTTTGGGATCTAAATTACCTGTCGGTTCATCTGCTAAAATAATTTTTGGCTTATTAATTAAGCTCCGAGCTATAGCGACCCGTTGTTGTTCTCCACCCGATAATTCTCCGGGCATATTATAGAGTTTTTTTCCAAGTCCTAAATCATCTAATATCTTTGTTGCATCTTCTATTGCTTCTTTTTGATCAAGACCGCTAATAAGTCTTGGCATGATAACATTTTCAAGAGCGGTAAAATCTTTAAGTAAGTGATGTTGTTGATAGATAAAACCTAAATAATGAAGACGAATGAGATGATATTTTTGATACTTGCTATTTGGTATGATGACTTGACCGTTTGTAGGTTTATCAAGCAAGCCGGCAATATGTAGTAAAGTCGATTTGCCGCTACCTGAAGAACCTATTATAGCGATTAATTCACCCTCATTAACCGTTAAATTAAGATCATCAAGTACCCTAACAATAGTTTTGCCTTGGCTGTAATGTTTTGAGATATTTTTTAGAATGAGGACTGTATTATTCATATCTTAGGGCATCCACGGGATTTAATTTTGAGGCTCTATAAGAAGGATAAATTGTCGCAAGAAAACACAATATTATAGATAAAGAGGTAATTAAAATAATATCCTCAGCTCTTACTTTTGAAGGTAAACTATAAAGAAAATAAATAGCTGCCTCGAAAATTTTAGTACCGGTTATACGCTCCAAATAATTTTTGATAGTTTGAATATTATAAGAGAAAGTAACACCAAGGATTACACCTAGTGTTGTGCCAAGTAATCCTATAAACATTCCGTTATAGATAAAAATAAGCATTATTTGCTTAGTGCTTGCTCCCATAGTTCTAAGAATTGCAATATCTGAAGTTTTATCTTTAACAAGCATAAATAAGCTTGAAATAATATTAAAGGCGGCAACCATAATAATTAAAGATAGAATAGTAAACATAGCCGTACGCTCGACAGCAAGGGCACTTAAAAACTGTGAATTTAAGGTTTGCCAATTAAATACGTATAGGTTTGGACCTAATAATGATTGTATTTTATATGAATATGCAAGAGCTTTATCGGGGTCTAGACTATTAATTTCGATTAAATTAATATCGTCGCCGAGAGATAAGAAATTTTGTGCTGCGGTAAGCGGCATTAATATCGTTGTCAAATCATAATCATACATACCGCTATTGAAAATTGCGATAATTTTAAATTCTTTTGATCTTGGCATACTGCCAAAGGCGGTAGAAACTGAATTTGGTGAAATTAATCTAATCTTATCCCCAATTGTTACGCCTAAATTACTTGCTAATTGTTCTCCGAGTGCTATTACGTTTTTGCCGTGAAAATCATCAAAACTACCGAAATTTACATTTTTAAAAATTTCATTTCTTAAACTTAGATCCTTTAATTTCATACCTTTAACAAGCACACCGCTATTATTACTTTTACCAAGAGCCAAAGCTTGACCGTGAGCGATGAATGTTACATGCTTTACATAATCTTGTTTTAGGAGTTTAGCTTTAATTTCTTCATAGTTATCAATACTACCGCCTTGCCGATTTATTACTATATCCCCATTTAAGCCGATAATATTTTTAGTAAGCTCTATATGAAAACCGTTCATAACGGACATGACTACTATCAATGCTGCAACGCCGATCATTACGCCTACTAAAGAAAAGGCAGAAATAATAGAAACAAATTTTTCGTTTTTCTTAGCTCTAAAATATCTGAAAGCTATCTTGAAAATAAAATTGTTATTGATCATTTTTTTTATTTGTTCTTATATCTATATCGTCATTGCGAGGAGCGAAGCGACGTGGCAATCTAGTTTTTATTTCCTGAGATTGCCAAGCTCCTTGCAGTCGCTTAGCTCATGACGAAACAAAGACCTCTACACTCTATCAGAAATCTCAAAGACTTTATCGTACTTAAATAATTTAGGTAATGTTATTAACCCAAATAGCGTAACAATGGATATAGTAATGCCAAGAGGGGTAAAAGTACCGTTATATAAAAATCCTACTAATTGCAGCCCAAATGCCGTTAAAATCAATCTAGCCGCAGTAAACATAGCCGTCATACGAGCTTTACCGTCCGGAATAGCTTCTAAAAGCAATGGCCATAATATGTTAATCGGATATATCACGCCAAGAGATAATAATAAAGTAACTATTGTTATAGTTAAAGGATTATTAATATTATATATAACTAATATACTATTTCCTAGTAGGAATAGTATTATAAATATAACTCCAAAATAGAAGCAATTTCTAATACCGAATTTTTTAAAGCAATAACCGCTTGAAAAGCTCATAATTGAGAATAGAGCCGCCATTGCTCCTTGATAAAGTCCGAAATATTCTAAAGTTACACCTAAATCTTGCATATATAAAATAGGAGCAATCCCAATAAATATCCAATATCCTTGTGCAAGAAATATCATTGTAAGTATATAATATATAGCTTTTGGCGATTTGAAGATAGGTATATATTCTTTTAAGGAAATACGTATTTTTTTATTAACTTTTCTTTTCGGAATAAATAATATACCAAGAATTAGACTAATCAAACCTACTATAAGCAATAAAACAAAATTACCACGCCAGCCCCAAAATAAATTGACGTAGCTACCTATAACCGGTGCTATTGCCATAGAAAGGGCAATAGTGCCGTTTAAAATACCCATTAATCTTTGCTGCTCTTGTACCGAATAAATATCGGCAAGAACAACATATACTAGCACTGCAACCGATGATATCCCGCATCCTTGCAAAAATCTTCCAAATAATATGGCTTCATAATTATTTGCAAATACACAAAATAAACTACCAAGATTAAAAATCAGTAAACCGAGTATAATAATCGGTCTGCGTCCATACCTATCTCCTAAATTACCGACTATAAGCGAAGTAATACAATAAGCGGTTAGATTTACACCGAGTAGTAGTTCCGTCATAAAAGTTGAAAGGTTGAATGTATCTTGTATTTTAGGGAAGCTTGGAACGAATAAATCTATTTCCGCTCCAGCGAGTATTTCCATGATGATTACGGTAATAAGTAATTTCATAAGTAATTGTTAGTTTTAGGTTGTTTTAGCAAAGTATTGTTGAATCTAAAAGTCTGCTCGATGTCACCCCAGTGATAGGCTTGTGTTATTGTGTGGCTTATTTTATGTCATTCCCGAGTAGCATTGTTGCGTGGATATTGCTGTCATTCCTGCGAAAGCAGGAATCCAAAAAAATAGTCTTATTATTGACAAAATAAACCTAAAAAAACAAGTTTTTTGTCAGTTTTACTGGATTCCCGCTTTTAGCTAGGAATGACATAAAGAGTATTTACCGAACCACGCAACAATATTTTTGCAGGCATGACATAAATAAGGATACAGGAATTACAGCAAAGCCACCCAACAAACTAGCTTTCTATAATTCTTATAGCTTACAATAATTAGTGTATTATTTTACTAAAGAAAGAATAAATGAATATTTATACTCGTCTAGCAATTTTTATTTATCAATGAGTATATACATGACACGATAACAGGAAGACTGAAAGGAAGTGAAAGCAGAAACTTTTAGTGATATATGTTAAGAATAATTATTCCTAACATATGGGACTATTAACAAAATAAATTTTAAAGCTAATTAAGTTTACTTTTGCTGTAAATTATAAAACTTTTTTGAAATAGTATTAACTATTCTTTCAAAAATCTTATTAATTTTCGCTAAAAATTCTTTTTAATTATCAATTAGAATTATTTTGTTAACAGTTCCCTATCAATTTTAAAAATCAATTAAAATATTACTGATTAATTCCTAAAGCTTGTTTTTGAGCATCGGTAGTATTTTCCATTACCCACTTTTGGACACCAGGACTTAGCATATTATACTGATCTGCTGTTAAACTAGCAACCCAAGCTTGTTGATCGTCAGTACTCATAGCTTGTATTTGGGTTGTTGTAACTGAAGCTGGGTCAGGCATTTGCATTGATGAAGCAAATACTGGGCTTGCGAAAGCTAGAATTAATAAAATCTTTAATAAATTTTTCATTTTGTAAACCTTTTTTGTTTTGTAATTAACGATTATAACAAAGCCACGGCAGCTTTCAAGCTAAATTATATTTAATATTTAAATTTTTTTATACTACGGAGCTTTTATTGTAACAAATATATCAATTATCTACTTTATTGTCATTCCTAGCTCAGCATTATTGCGTGGATACCAAATCGTCATTGCGAGCGACCGTAGGGAGTGCGGCAATCTCATGAAGTAATAACAAACTCCTGAGATTGCTTCGTCGAATTACCTTGTAATTCTTCTCACAATGACGGAAAACCGAGCCACGCAGGCAATACTTTCGTAGGAATGACATACCCTTTTATACTGTTAACTGCTCTCTGCAAATATTACGATAGATTTCTGAGTTTTTAGATAAATCATTATGTGATCCTTCAGCGACTACTCCTCCTTTATCTATCACTAAAATATAATCAGCTGATTCTATACTACTAATCCGATGGGCAATTGATATAATAATTTTCCCTTTCATTATTTCTTTTATAGATTCTAGTAATTTCTGCTCGCTCATCGTATCTAAAGCACTCATTGCTTCGTCAAGAAGTAAGATTTGTGGTTTATGTAGTAATGCTCTAGCAATAGCTATCCTTTGTTTTTGTCCTCCTGATAATCTAACTCCTCTCTCACCGATTTTAGCATTGATACCGTCATGAAGTTTAGCAGCAAATTCTTCTATTTCCGTAATTTTTATTATCTCATTTATTTCGTCGTCGCTTGCTTGCGTATTACCGAATATAATATTTGATTTTATAGTGCCGGAAAAAATGTTAGCTTCTTGGGGAACATAGGCAATTAATTTACGAATTTCAGCAGGATTTGAAAGAGTTATATCTTGATTGTTAATAAGGATAGTGCCGTTTTCTTGCCGGTAAAAACGCAGCAGTAACTGTATCAAGGTACTTTTGCCTCCGCCTGATCTGCCTACAATACCGATAAATTTATCGGCATTTATCTTCAAAGACATATTATTAATAATCCTTAAATTAGGTCTTGAATGATAGGTAAAATCGACATTTTTAAATTCTATCGAAATTGGATCGGAATTATTTAATTCTAAATAACTATTATGTGCTATAGGAGTCTTATCTATAATTGTAATTATTCGCTCTAGTGCGGCGAGTGGTAGATGTATTTCACTTAATAGTTCAAAAATACCGCCGCTACTAAAGCCGGCAATGATAGCATAATAAATAAACGAGATAATTTGACCGGCAGATAAATTCCCTTTAACTATATCCGAAGCTCCAATCCAAACAACTAAAGTAATTGCAAGAAATATAATTGCTATTGAAATCGCAAAGAATAAAGCACGAATTTTTAAACGGGTTTTGCAGTATGTTAAATAGTTTTGTAGTTTAATATCAAAATCGGTAATTTTATTTGTTTGATTGTTAAAAGCATAGATAGCTCTAATATTATTAAAAGTTTCATCAATATCCGACGCTAAAAGTGATTTAGATTCTAGAGCTTTTTTAGATAAAGTCTTAACATGTTTGCCAAATTTAATTAAAGGAATTAATAAGATAGGAATCGTAATAATTACTATAGAAGCGAGTTTAAAGCTTTCAAAAAACATTAAAGTAACGCCGCCAATTAGCATCACCGAATTGCGAATAAAAAAAGATAAGAAATTAACTATGAGAGTAGATATTTGATCTATATCATTTGTTAGGCGTGAAATTATATCGCCGATTTTTAGTTCTTCAAACTCTTCAATTTCATAATTAATTAAATTACTATAAGCTTCTTTTCTTATTTGATTAACTGCCTTTTCAGCAACATTATTGATAAAATATGAACGGAAAAAACTAGCAATACTTAAGATGATAATTAATAAACAAATATATAATATAGATTTATCAACCGATAAAATATGGTCTTGGCTTAAGCCGTTATCAACTAAATTTCTAAAAACACTACCGATTAGTAATAATGAAGCTGATACGCTAAGTAAAGAAATCATAACGATGATCAAGTCTTTTTTATAGAACTTTAGATACTTAATTAGTCTATATAAAAGTTTGATATCCATAAGAAAAAATGTCATTGCGAGTGACTTTAGGCGTTGTTGGATATCAAATCGTCATTACGAGGAGCGAAGCGACGTGGCAATCTAGAAAAATAATAAAAAAGTACTAACTTTAGTATTTTTTTACTGGATTGCTTCGTCAAATTACTATGTAATTTTCCTCGCAATGACGATTTGGTAACCACATAACAATCCCAAAATATGGGGCGAGTGACGGGTTTCGAACCCGCGACCCTCAGAACCACAACCTGATGCTCTAACCAACTGAGCTACACCCGCCATAAATTAACAACGTAAATTTAGATTATCAGAAGGATTTAGTCAAGAATATTTATTGTATTAACATATATTATTTGACTTATATATTATAACTATATATAGTTACAGTATGAATCAGTATATAAAACTTATAAATAAAGCTAAACAAAATCCTAAAGGACTAAGTTTCTCTGAATTTCATACTTTAATGACTAAGTGCGGTTGGGTTAAAGATAGGCAAAAAGGTAGCCATCAGATTTGGTACTCGCCTAAAGGAGATAGGTTGTCTATTCAGACTTTTGGAAATATGGCAAAAGAATATCAAGTTCAACAATTTTTAAACTTTGAAAAAGGAAATGAAGATGAAAACAAATGACGCATTTGACGGGTTTACTATAGAGCTTTTTAAAGATACGGATGGAGATTGGCTAGCAAGATTTGAAGAGCTACCGAACGTATCGGCTTTTGGCAATTCGCCTGAAAAAGCACTGCAAGAATTACAACAAGCTTGGACTTTAATGAAAGAAAGTTATATAAGTCATAATCAATCTATTCCTTTAGCACCGTCTAGGAAAGAATATAGCGGACAGTTTAATGTTAGAGTAGATAAACGTGTGCATCGAGCTTTAGTACTTGAAGCACTTAGAGCAAAAATTAGTTTAAATGCTCTAGTATCTCAAAAATTAACTTTATCGGTAAACAATGAAAAAAGCAGTTATTCTAGTTAGCGGCGGGGCAGACTCTGCTACGGTTCTTGCAATAGCAAGAGAAATGGGTTATGAAATCCATGCTATGAGTTTTAATTACGGACAACGTAATAATGCAGAGCTTCGGAAAGTTAAGGAGCTTATAAAAGAATATAACGTCAAGCAGCATAAGATTGTTGATATAGATTTGCGGGCTTTCGGTGGTTCTGCTTTAACCGATAATAATATAGATGTTCCGCATTATCACGATGTAAACGAACTACCTGAAGATGTGCCGGTTACTTACGTGCCTGCTCGTAATACGATATTTTTAAGTTATGCACTAGGGTATGCAGAAGTAATAGGAGCAAAAGACATTTTTATAGGCGTGCATACAAGCGATTCGGCAAATTACCCTGATTGTCGTCCTGAATATATTAAATCTTTTGAAGAAATGGCGAATTTGGCAACCAATATAGGAAACAGAATTACCATTCATACTCCTTTAATTGATATGACAAAAGAGCAAATAATTAAAACAGGGCTGGAGCTTGGAGTAGATTATAAAAATACAATCTCATGTTACGACCCTACGGAGGATGATTTATCTTGTGGTAATTGCCTTGCTTGCATGATAAGACTCGATGCTTTTAAAAAGAATAATGTACAAGACCCGATTAATTATGTATGATAAATAGAGAATATTTATATGCTCCTTTTCCTGTACTTGATTTAAACGATATAGTTTTACGTGCGTTAGTCGAAGATGATGCACAAGATTATTTTAATTATATGAGTAAGTCGGAAATGGCTATTTATATAACTGATAGTAATAGACCTAAAGACTTAGAAGAAGCTAGAGAAGAAATACATTATTGGTCTAGTTTATATAAAAATCATAGAAGCTTTTATTGGGGAATTGCCCTTAAAGACGATAATAAATTGATAGGTACAGCAGGGTTTAATATAATAAATCTAGAGTATCATAGAGCAGAAATAAGCTATGATTTAGATCCTAGTTTTTGGGGTCAAGGTATGATGTTAAAATCTATAAAAAATATATTAAAATTTGCTGATTATATTGGTATTATAAGAGTACAGGCAACAGTAATTACTGATAATTTTCGTTCAATTAATCTTCTTGAGAGATGTGGTTTTGCTAGGGAGGGAATCCTTAAAAAATACGAAATAGTTGCAAATGAGCATAAAGATTATTATATGTATGGTAGGGTTGTATAGGGTGTTGTTGACCGTCATTGCGAGCGACTGCAAGGAGCATGGCAATCTCATAAAATAATACTCCTAAGATTGCTTCGTCAAAACTTATAGTTTTTCCTCGCAATGACGATAATAAGAACTATTAAAATAAACATAAAAAAGAAAGTTAATGGTAGTAGAAGCTGATAAAAAAGAATTGATTTGTTCGTTTTGTAGTAAAAAACAACATGAAGTAAAAAAACTAATAGCAGGTCCTGCGGTATTTATTTGTGATGAATGTATAGATTTATGTACGGATATTATGAAAGAAGAAAGTAAAGTTGCGTTAAAGCAAATTACTTCTTCAATTCCAACGCCGCAAAAAATATCTGCAATTCTAAACGATTATGTAGTTGGGCAAGACCAAGCTAAAAAGATTTTAGCAGTAGCGGTTTATAACCATTATAAGAGACTTGAATATGTACAATCCGGCAATAATGACGTTGAGCTTAATAAGTCGAATATTTTATTGATCGGTCCTACCGGTTCAGGAAAAACTTTACTTGCTCAAACGCTTGCTAAAATTCTAGACGTACCTTTTACTATGGCGGATGCTACTTCTTTAACGGAAGCCGGTTATGTCGGTGAAGATGTTGAGAATATATTACTACGTTTATTGATAGCAGCTGAGTTTAATATAGCGAAAGCACAAAAAGGCATAATTTATATTGATGAAGTTGATAAAATTGCTCGCAAATCGGAAAATCCTTCTATTACTAGAGACGTGTCAGGAGAAGGCGTACAACAGGCACTACTTAAAATTATGGAAGGAACAGTTGCTTCCGTGCCTCCTCAAGGCGGTAGGAAACACCCGCAACAAGATTTCGTACAGTTAGATACTTCAAATATCTTATTTATTTGCGGTGGTGCTTTTATGGGGATTGATAGCATTATAACCGCAAGAACTAATCATAGTTCTATAGGTTTTGCGGCTAACGTAAATATTGATAAAGAGAAAAATAATAGTGAAATTCTTAAATCTCTAGAAATCGAAGATTTAACTAAATTCGGCTTAATTCCGGAGTTTATCGGTAGGTTACCTATCGTTACGACTTTAGACGAGTTAGATAAAGAAGCTTTAATTACAATTCTAACTAAGCCTAAAAACGCCATAGTAAAGCAATATCAGAAACAATTCGAGCTTGATGATACTGAGCTTGTAATTGAGGCTATCGCCTTAGAAGCTATTGCCGAAAAAGCTCTAGCTAAAAAGACGGGAGCAAGGGGACTTCGTTCAATACTTGAACATCTTTTGCTTGATAGTATGTATAAAGTTGCTGAGCTAAAAAAACAGCGTGTTACTATTACAAAAGAGGTAGTTAACGGCTTAGTAGAACCGATAATGACATCTCTTATTTCTACAAAATCAAACAAAAAACAACCGATTATTGAAGATATACCGGCGTAGATATTGTTTTCTCTCTATATAATTCTTACGGGCTTGCCTGCGTGTATCGAAAAACGCATTCGGTGTCATCCCGTGGCTTGACCGGCGTTGTTGCATGGCTCGGTTTTTCCGTCATTGCGAGAAGAATTACATAGTAATTCGACGAAGCAATCCAGTAAAAAATTGCGTAAATCAGAATTTTTTTATTATTTTTCTGGATTGCCACGTCGCTTCGCTCCTCGCAATGACGGTTTTGATATCTACGCAACAATGCCACGCGGGAATGACATAAACGAGCCATGCAACAACACCGGCTTGACCATAGGACAACACTAATTTAGGATAAAATTTATCCTAAACTAATGTTATAACGGTTTAAATACCATTAAGAAAAAAATAATAATCAAGCTGATAAATGCTGGCCAGCCTAGGTAGAACCATAATTTAAATAATTTATAATATTTTTCCGGTAGGGAAGTTCGTTGTTTTAATGCTTCAAATGCCATATTTCGTAGTTGAATTTGAATCCATACCACCGGAAGCCAACAACTACCGGCGATTATATATCCGATATAAGTTAAGATAAGCCATAAATCAGAATAATTATAGCCAAGCATATTTACTAATATTATGCCGCTAACTGGTTGAATTATCACAGTTGGAGTAGTAAAAAGAAGATCAGCTATAACTGTAGTGCGAGCTGTGTATGCCTTTGCATTCAAGTCACCGGTTTTATTTGTCCACTACATAAAAAAAGCAGTACCGATTTCAGTACCAAATAAAATGGTAGAGCTAATAATATGAATAGTTTTTATAAAAAGATAATCCATTATTTATCTCGTTCTATAGCCATTAATACTAAAGTAAGTAATATTATTGGAATATTTTTAAATATCGGACCAAGCGGATCTAGCCATAATATTGGCTTAAGATATGTTAATAGTAGAGTATAAGCTAGTATTAATAAAATTTGTAAACTACATATCTTACTTATTTTATTTTTGATAATTAATAGAATTCCAAGAATAATATCTGTAAAGCAGCTTCCGTATAATATATAAGGTGCTATTTGTTTATCAAATCCTAGTGATATTATAATTTGCATACTAGCATCATAAGCAAAAATGCTTGAAATAATTCCTGTCATTATCCAAAATAGCCCTAAGACAATTTTTATCACAGGTTTTAGAAAATAAAGCCTAGCGTGCCATATGGATTGTACGGTTAAAGGTTCGGTTGCAAAATCTTGTTGCAAGTTTCTAGGGATTATAGAAGTAAAATTGATAAAATCTTTTTTATCAGCAATATTAGGTTGAAGTAACATATTATACGCAGTAGAATTAATGGGTCCTATTTTTAGAAAATTCCCTAATTTAGCTACTATTTTAATGAATATTAGAGGAATTTTTATTAGTCTTCCAGGATTAACTCCAAGCCATCTTCTAAATCCAAGTAAGATATCCTTCATGGTAACTATGTCTGGTCCAACTATTTTTAATAATTTGTGGATTTTTCCTTCCCTTTCTATACAGTGAATAATTACTTTCGTTAAATCATCAATATGAATAGGTTGAAATTGTTGTAAACCATCGCCTATTAAAGGAATAAAATACGGTAATGTTGCAAGAGCCCTAAATAGTGAGGTACCACCGTAACAACCGCTTGCGTAAACAAGAGATGGCTGTAAAATCACCCAATCTATATTTCTAATTTTTGTAAATATGCTTCAGCTGCTTTTTTAGTTAAAGCATAAGCAGTGTTTTTTTCATCCTCTATTCCAAGAGCTGAAATATGAATAATTCTTTTTACGTTAGTAAGGGTGCAAGCCTTAAATAGAGCATTTGGACTATTGACATGAACATTTTCAATATTATTAGCATGACTAGACGTTAATACGCCTGATACATTAATAACTATATCTATGTTATTTAATCTATTTATCCAGCTTTGTGGTGTTAGGTCTATATTAAAATCACAATATATAACTTCTGCAGTAGGGAATTTTTTCTTTGTAGATTCAACATCTCTAACACAGCATATTACTTCATAATTATTCTTTAATAATTCAGCTGTAATATATGATCCAATAAAGCCGTTAGCTCCTGTTACTAGTATTCTCATTATAATATAAACGATTTAGATATTAGACTTCTTGCATAACCTCCTTCTAAAGGTAATTTGTACGTCAATCCGGTACTCGCATCCTCACGTACTAGTATGTACGCTGCGGTTCTGTGTTCCGTGTTTCCTTCAAATTCCTCTTTATAAGATAGGTTATGCAAGAAGTCTATTGATATTTTTTATATCATTAATCAGATTCTGTTGCAAATAGAAGATAAAAAAGGATATGTTATGTCCACAACTATTGTTTTTTTGGTTAAAAACTTTTGTACCTCCAATACTCTTCTCTCTTATCATAAACCGGCGTTGCCCGTGTGTGATTTTAATGTTATCTCATAATAAAATAATTAAAGATTATAAATAATTACATATAAAAGATTTGAATAAATATTAAGAGGTTTTTATATTTTTTATTTTAACTTTAATATTTATTTAATTGAAATTATGAGTAATAAACTAGAAGTAATAATAAAATATTATAATGATATATCAAATTTAGGCTTAAGATTATGGAAAACTACTACAGCACTTGCTAGTTTTAATTTAGGTGAGGTATTGAAAATATGGTTCTGTAATAAAAATTTTAAAGATTTAACGATACTAGATCAAAGTTTTATTTATACTCAATATTTAGAAACAATGTTAAGTAAAGTAGCTGCTACCGGAAAGTATCAAGATGAGAATATAGGTCATTCTCACTGGAGCAATTGTTTTGAAGAGATAAATAATCAAGATCATTTTTTAGATACAAAGCTACAGAAGTTAATAGGAGTAGAAAACAAGAATATCATTGATTCTATGCTAGATAATATAGGGGATATAAATTCACTAGAGTTTAGTACCATTGTTACTAAAGCCCAAGTATTTTTAAAAAATAATTTAGATCAATCTGAAAGCTTGATTAAAGCAGCCAAAGAAATCGATGCTATGGCATATCCTCTGACGAGAGAGTATTTTTTATATCGCTATATAGCTAAAGCAATATTACTTACAAATACTTTAAATGTATCTTCCTCTTATGAAGCCGAGTTTAATATAGTAAAAAAAGCTCATTTAAATTTTGCAAATTATCTTAATTCATTAGAGCAAAGTCTTACTAGAATAGAAAAAGCTACGGATAAATATAATAAAGATCATAAAATTGCTTCTTGGTTAACTGAAAAATCAGATTTAGTTAGCAACCATTCAGGTAAAATAGCAGCTACTTATGCTGCTCTTATAGCCGGTGTAATTGCTTTACGTTCGTATGTAATTGATGAAGAGGATCCTTGGTATGAATTATGTGCTTTACCGACCACTAGCCTTGCGATGCTACAAATTTTATTATCTTTTCCAGGTACGGTCTTATCAAATAGACAAACTAAAGAGATTAATAATAATATGTTTCAAGCATTAGAAAATAACAATGACAATGAAAATGCTGAAGATATTAAATTTTTATTTGATTGCACTCCAAGTTTTGCTAATGATGCCGTAAATACAACTGCGATTTGTTTTAGATATGCTGCTAATTTAGGGTTGCAGCCTATCGATTTATTAAATAATGATATTATTAATCGTATAATTGTATATACGGCTTTGCGATGGTCTGCAGCTGCAGGAGTAGTAGAAGAACAAAGTAAAGTTACAAATTTTATGCAAAATAAATTAATTAAATTTTTGCATGATAAAATTGTACCGGCTTTAATTGAGAATAAGAAATTTACAGCTGAAGAAATTAAACCATATTTTCAGTTACTATATAAACATTCTGAAAAAGATAAGAATACGCAAATAAAACTTCAGGCAATATATAATAACTTACTAATCAAGATATAGATTTTAACAATATTGAATCGGACATTAGTGCCTATCATGGATGGAAGAGTACTGCTATGTGTTCGGCAATAGCCACACTGATTTTAGATTATATCTGTTTTTATTTTCGTAATCCAGAATTAGAATTTTATGAAGATCCAATGTTTTATGCCTCCACTTCTGTTAAATTAATGCGTCTTGCTTCTTTATTGGTATCAACATATTGTGGCAATAAAGTTATAGAAAATATCACCGGCGAAAAATTAACTAATGATGTGTTTTTTCAAAAGTTTTACTATAATGATGCGGCAAGATTGACTGTAGCGATAGTACCCTTAATAATGTTTGAGTCTATTAAAGATTTAAAATTCTTAAGTCTTGCAACTTTAATAGATGTTTTAACAACTGCTATATCGGATTTAAATGTTGGTAAGGCAATTAGTAGTGCAGGTAAAAATATTGCTGAGAAAACCGCTACTACCCTTACTTGGCTTAATAAAATTGCCTCAGGCACAAACGATGATACAGTTATTGATATTGATGCTACAGAAGAAGTACCATGTTTAGGTTCTGTAGACATTTGATTAATTATGATTATTCTATTAAAAGTAGACAGAATCTAGTATAAAAAATTATAATATTACTAATTTCTTTTTTTAGAGTATTTATGCGTATTAAAAATAAATCGAAACTTGTGTTAATTTTTCCATTTATATTATTAGCAGTAATTTTACCAATATATTTGTTATTAGAAATTTATGATCTAGGAAAAAATGGTATATATCGCAAGGATCTATATCAGGGGCTTTATTATAATTTTTCGTCCCTTTCATTACAGAAACAGTTAGAAAAGTACAATTATACCGTACAGCTTCCTAAAAATCCAAATGTTCCTTACAGAATTGCAATACTATGCAGACATGATCGTTTGGCCTGTATGAGGATACAGCAAGCAGCGAATAATCTTGGGTGGGAATCATTATTTATTTCAATAAGCACTAATATGCATCCGATAGATATTTTTAGAATGTATAATATAGTTAGGCAATTTAATCCTGATTTTACTATATCCGCAGCTGATTTTGGTAAGGTTGGGGATATTAGACACTATTTTATTTTACATTTTCCTTGTCTGAGAAATAATGCTAAATATTTGATAGACATTGCTTTGGTTCCCTATTATTGTCCTAAACCTATTAAATCTGATGGATTGCTTGCTGTTACGGATTTTAAAAAAATTAATCAATATTATGAAGATATTTCCATACCTATAATTGATTTCAAGTTTTCACGACCTAAAACAGAGTTTATTAAAATTAATTATTCGAGGTTATTTATGTGTGGTTATAATTGGGATAATACTCGCTCTGGTCTCAAATATAAAAAGTTATATAAACTACTTGATAAACGTAAGGATGTAGACATGTATGGTCCTAGATCAGGTTGGTTACTGCTTAATTCCTATAGAGGATTTATACCTTATAACGATCAGTTATTTGTTGATACAATAAGAAAAAGCGGTATTGGTTTAGCATTGCATTCGGAAGATCATATTATGGAAAACTTTCCTTCCGGACGAGTTTTAGAACTTGTTAGTTCTTCAGCATTGGTAATTGTTGATGAAATGCCGTGGGCAAAAGAAACTTTTGGTGATAATATACTATATATAGAAACTTTAAACAAATCTCCTGAGGAAGTATACTCTCAAATAAATCAACATTTAGAATGGATTAAGTCTCATCCTGAAGAAGCTTATGAAAAGGCAAAAAAAGCTCATCAGATTTATCTCGATAAATTTACTATGGAACAAATCCTTACAAACGTAGCTAATATGCATAATAATATTGTAAGCCGGGAGAATTAGGGGAGCAGAGAGTGTATAAAGTTATACTTATAATTTTTATGATTATTTGGGGAGCAATAAATGTGTACGACTCTTCATTTATCCGTTTTTTTCTATTATAGATTTTTACCTGTAGAAAAAATTACTAAACTGGATGTTATTAGTGATGAAAACCTGCAGACCGGTAAGTTGGAGATGAGTAAACATAAGGTTGTTTTTGCCGGCATTACAAGGAGTAATGCACCTCATTTACCAAACGCAATGCTTCATATAGAATATATAGGACAGTTTTTTTCAGATTACAGAATAATAATTTTTGAAAATGATTCTACCGATTCTACAAAATTAATGCTAAACTTGTGGCAGTTAATAAATCATAAAGTAAAAATTATATCACAGGACTTTTTTAACCAAAAAAGACCTTCTATAAAGTTCTTAGCGGATATTAGGAATAAATATCTAGAAATTTTAAATACAAGTGAATTTGATGAGTTTGATATAGTAATTATTCTTGATATGTATATAGGTTACGGTATTGATATTAGGGGAATATTAGACAGTTTTAGCAAAATTGATCGTTGGGATGTTGTATGCTCAAATGGAATATTTAACTCCAAAGGACAAATGTATGATGCTTTTGCCTTTCGTAATGAAGAATTTTCCTATACTCCGGCTGAATATAACTTAAAAACCGGCAAGAGTTATTTTGATACGGAAAACCTTGCTTTAATGCAGAAAATATATCCTCCGGATTCAGATTTACTACCGGTAAATTCGTGTTTTAATAGTCTTGCCATATATAAAAGAAAATTTTTTGAAAACTGCTTTTACGATTCCATAAAAGAAGATTGCGAACACGTATACCTGCATGAGTGTATGCGTTCTAAGCATAATGCACGAATATTTATGAATCCAGCACAAATTATCCGTTATGAGCATTATAGGTAAGGTATAGTATACCTCTATAATTTTTCTTCTATTTGTGGTGGGTTTTCTGCTTCTAATTCAATAATTTCTGATTTAGAGGAAACGATTTGATAACGCTCTAAGGTAGCTGGCATGGCTTTATTTCCTGAATCAATACCGAGTTTGTGAATATTCTTAACTCTCGACATAAAATTACGATTAAATGAGGCAGCAAATTTATCGTAATTAGTAACCATATTATGCAGGTTATTACCGATTTTTTGAGAATAATCTGCCATAGTACCGATGGAGCTTAGCAGCTTTCTCACTTCTTCAATGATTACCTTATAATTTTCTGAACGACGATGATCAGTAATTTGAAATTTTGCAAATGATAGCATATTCATAAGCCCGGCAGGTCCTACGGGAAAGATATTACAGCTCCAAGCTTTTTGTAAAAATTCAGGATCGGCTGCAATAACTTTCTCTACCGCTTGTTCAGTGGGCAAAAACATTAAAGTAATAACATTGTTAAAGCTCTGATCCTTTTTGTTTAGATTAGTTAAAATATTTTCGGCATAGTCTTTATTAGCCAAAGATTTTAAATGATAATTCATGGTTTTACTAAGATTCCCGCTATTATCCTGCTCATCAACTAGAAATTTTGAAGCTTTGGAATCAATGACCATTAAATTACCGGAAGGAAGAAAAATAAGGGCATCGGGTCTTAACTTCCCACTATCTGTTGTAGTTAAGCCGTATTGCATAATGAAATCTAAATTGGGACGTAAGCCTGATGATTTTAGGATATTCTCAAGGGTAATCTCAGCAAGTAGCCCAGCGCCAATAGGAGAAAGTAGCGACTGTTTTATCAAATCAACCGTACCTTTTGATTGCTCTATATCTTTATTTAATGCTCCTACCATAGTAATCAACCGCTCAAACTCGCTGTTAAATTTTCCCGAAGCAGTAGCGATATTTTTCTCGGCTAGCTCTCTTGCCGCTGTGTTTTCCATTTTATGAATTTCGATTAATTGCTTAGACAAATCTTTACCTAAATCAAATAATGCAGCTTTCGCCGATGAAAATGACTCCTTTCTTATTTTTTCTGAATCCTTAATAGTCTGTTCTTGATATTCTACTTTGCACTTTAATTGCTCAATTTTCTGTAAACACCCTATTTTCTCTTGGTTCAATAATTGATTATTATTGATAATTTCTAGATTCTGCTCTGATAAGAATTGTAGCTGCGTTTTTAAGGTTTTAGTTTTTACATAAAACCAAATCATTAAAACTAATAAGATAAGTAGTGCAGCTGCGGTAATCGGTAATAAATAAGGCATAGAGTAAGATTAAGTTTTGAGGTTGCTAACTAAAGTCGTATATCGTCATTGCGAGGAAAAACTGTAAGTTTTGACGAAGCAATCCAGTAAAAAATGCTAATTTCAGCATTTTTTTAATTATTTTTCTGGATTGTAGCAAAGCTTTGCTCCTCGCAATGACGATTTGGTAGCCATGCAACAAAGCTGCTAAAAGTACGGCTTTGTTACCTGGTTTGCAAAGCCTACTCGATGTCATTCCCGCGTAGGCGGGAATCCAGAAAAAAACATAAATACAGCGAATTTTTGAAATTAAAAGCTCGATTTATCTCGCTTTACCCTGGATTCCCGCCTATGCGGGAATGACATCGAGTCATGCAACACGCCTAGCTTGTCTACTATATGATGTTTCTCTTTACAGTTAGCAATGTTTAATACTAAATAATACCTAAGTACTCTATAATTTGCACTAATTATTTTAAATACATTAATTAAATATTAAAAAATTAATAATTTAATTAACATTTTGTTAATAATACTGTATTATTGCAACTTCAAAAGTATTAATAAATAAAGGGGATAATATGTTATTTGAAAATTTCAATCTTGTTTTCACTAAAGTTACTGAAGAAAGAACAGTAGAATTAAAAGAATTAATAAATTTAATGGATGATCTATGCGGAGATTTTACTCCTACACTTCAACTCATTACAGATGCAGCAAAAGCAGGAATTAATACTATAGAATTTGCATATGATACAGGTGAGGGGAATACCTTAATGCTAAACAATTTGGGGCTTACTGTCAATTAGCAGAAAAAAAATAGTCATTAATGCAGATAGGGAGATGCTTTGTATATTTAGCGATATTTTGTTTGAGCTAGGAAATGCTATAAATACTGAACTACAGTTGTTGAAGTATGGTAAATATAAAAACGCAGATGAATTTGCCGATACTAAGGAAAAAATTGAATTTAAGACTTATCTTAAGGTAGAAGAACAAATTTTAAAACTTATACAAGCTAAACCTGAAGCTATTAATAATTTGATAAAACAATTAAATACCTCCGATAGCTATGAAGATCTATTAGAAGAAGCTCAAGCAAATGCTAATTGGACTTTTGAAGAATACACCAAATCACCACAATATGTCGAGCATAGAAATAAGTATATTAAAGATTGGTATGCAATTCTTAATTTTAACACCTACTTTCGTGGAACTGGACCTAACGCCTTGTCTGATGCTCTAAAAGCTAACGATAAGGAATTGATCAAGATAATACTTAATAATTCAATATTGAAGATTAATGGTAAATCTTTAATTTGTAATATAGGAGACTTAGAGATTGTTGATATGTTCCTTGAGCGGGTAGAAAAGATAGATATATGGAGTGGATTTGATCAATCATGGAAAAAATGGAATAAGGATATTCTTAATAAAGTCCTTGAGTCTTCTAAAAATGTAGTAAATGAAAATTATTTAAGAACGGTGCTTGACAATGGGAATTCAGAGACTATTGATAGCGTATTTAAGCGTTCCTCTATTAAGGAAGCAGCGGAAAAACTCTTTAGCCGAGCTCTTGAAGCAGGATATTTAGAATATATTGAAAAGCTCACTCCATGTATGCCTCAAAAAAATGAGTATATGGAAATAGCAAATAATACGGGTGATCCTAAGGTTATTGAGATAATATCCAAGCATTTACACTCGCTGCTTGATGTTAGTGTTGAACTTCATCAAGAAAGTAGTTTAATTCAGGTAGATATTAATGATCATGTAACTGAAATTCCTCTAATGGGCGATCAGTCATAATATTATGACCATTTCGTTGCTAATGTCGGAATAGTCTTGACCGTTTCGATATTAGCCTATAATATCTTTATAAACTTATAGAGATATCATAATGGATAGGTTATATAAAAAGCAAGTTGAAGAATATCTAACAAACTATGGTAAGCTTGTATTTATAAGCGGAGCAAGGCAGGTAGGAAAAACTACAATATCAAAACAAGTAATCAAGCCTAATCCCAATTCAATTTACCTAAATTGGGACTATCTAGAAGATAGAAATAAAATCTTAAACAAACATGCGGAACTTTTTGAAAGTCTACTATCTACCGTATCCGATAAGAAACCGTGTCTAATATTAGATGAAATTCATAAATATAAAGATTGGAAAAATCTTGTAAAAGGGTTTTATGATAAATTCGGAGAAAATATTGAATTTATTATAACAGGTAGTGCCAAATTGAATATATATAAAAAAGGCGGCGATAGCCTAATGGGGCGTTATATAAATTTAATCGTGCATCCGTTATCGGTATCTGAAATAGCTAAAAATTTTGATAATAACGCTGATTATATAAAAAGCCCAAAAAATATCACTATAGATGAATTTGAAGCTCTAATAAATTTTGGAGGGTTTGCAGAAAGCTATTTAAAAGCAACTGCTAAATTTCATAGAATATGGAGTAATCAAAGATTTGAGCAGTTATTTAGAGAAGATGTAAGAAATACTGAAGATATCAATAATATTTATGCATTAGAATTGCTTGCTAGCATTATAAACGAGCAAGCAGGATCATTAATAAGCTATACGAACCTTGCTAATAAAGTTAGGGTTTCAGATCAAACAATAAGAAGATGGCTATCCTTGCTAGAAAAGCATTATTATTGTTTTGCGATCAAACCTTGGTCTAAAAATGTAGTAAAAAGCTTAATAAAAGAGCCAAAAATTTACCTTTGGGACTGGTCGCAAATCAAAGATATAGGGGCGAGATTTGAAAATCTTGTAGCTTCTCACCTGTTAAAAGCCGTATATTTTTGGAACGAAACGGGGGTTGGTGATTTTGGTTTATACTATCTTCGTGATAAACAAAAACGTGAAGTTGATTTAGTAATAACAAAAGATGATAAGCCTTGGATTTTAGTGGAAGCAAAAGTAAATGACTCAACCGTTTCTTCAAGCTTAAAATATTTTCATGAATTACTTAAACCTGAGTTTAGTTTTCAAGTAATTCAAAATAAACAAGCTATTTCGGGTTCTTGCTTTGATAAATCGGGTTTATGGATAGTACCGGCTATTACTTTCTTATCTCAATTTGTTTGATATGAATTTTTGCAAAAAAGGTAATCTAGTCAAATGTAAATCATGTGACCATTTCGACATTAATTATAAGCCATATCCTCGCACATACCAATAAATGTAGCTGAATTGACTATATTCACTTTATCTTCTAGAGGTCCGAGTGGCTGAGCCGGTTTTAACAATTCCGGCGTTAGTATAAATTTGGTTTTTTTCTCGATATTCGATAAAAAAGGTAAATGTAAGCTATGGGAATGCTCTATCACTGCATACTTATCCCATTCTGGATATTGCCTATTTAGATTTCCTATAGGATCAGCGGGACCATAAACCTCTATACTACCGAATCTATATTTTTTTAAAGGATATAATTCATAATCGTAAAAAAAGTCGTTTGGATATTTATTGCGAGTAGTTAGATTAGTATGAATAAATTTATTTTGTTCTTTATGAAAAATAAAAATATCCAAACATACTTTTTTGCATATATTGTAAGATCTCTTAAAAGAAACAATATAACCGAGTTGCTCAAATTGCTTTAATATTTGCTGCAAGTGTATTTCGTCTTCGTGCATTATCCCTATATCTAAATCATCGTCAAAAGGAATTATACCTTGATGTCTAACAGCTCCAAGCAGAGTGCCGCCTTCTATCCAATAATTAATATTATTCTTCCCAAGTAGCTCATGAGTGTCTTTCATTAACTGATAAAGGGCAATAGCTTTTTCCTCGCTAATGCTATATTTTTTTACTTGTTCATCACTTAAGGTTACATATCACCAGTCATGTTCTAATATATAAGCATAAAAAAAATATACCGGCAAAGATAAGTAATATTAAACCTGTAATATTTTTAAAGGATAACATTGACTTTAATTTTTTCACCTTGAGCCTCAAATTGTATTTCTTCCGCCGATGTGGCGTTTTTTAAATCTTCTGTTAATTCTGCAGATAATTCTATGCCGCTAACTTCAAGCAATTTTATCGGAGCTTTTATTGAGAGATTTTTCTCGGCTTTAAATTTTCGTACCTCATCTAAAATTTCAAGTAGCCCTTCTGCTCCTTTTGCATCTATATTATATTTTAAGCCACCGTAATTAACCCAATTGCCTTTAACGTGAATAGAATTTTCACTATATAATATCTGATATAACTCTTCTGTAATATGAGGTAAAAATGGTGCAAATAATTTTAATAAAACTTGCATAACGTGATAAAGTGTAAGTATTGCACTATATTGCCCTGTAGGGTTTTCATTCTCCTCATCATAAGCACGAGTTTTACTAATCTCTAAATAATTATCACAAAATATTGCCCAGAAAAATTTTTCTGTTAAGTGCATAGCATTTGCATATTCATAATTCTGAAATTCTTGAGTGGTATATTTTACTAGCTCTACAAGTTTATTAATCATCCATTTATCAAAATCATTTGTGATTTTTTCTTTAACGTCTAAAAGCTTTGGTTGTTTATCTTCATCTTTTAATTTCTCAAAATGTATAGAAACAAATTTAGCGGCATTCCACAGCTTATTAACAAGCCGTTTGCCGTTTTTCATAACGTCTTCAGAGTAGGTGGTGTCAGCTCCAAGCTTTGAATTTGCCGACCAATAACGTATTACGTCGGCACCATATTGTTCTAGCAGTTTTTCAGGAACTAAAACATTGCCCTTAGATTTTGACATTTTACTTCGATCTTCAGCTAAACACCAACCGCTTACCATGATGTTTTTCCACGGCAAAGTATTTTGGTGTAAATGAGCTTTTAAAATAGTATAAAATGCCCAAGTTCTGATAATTTCATGTGCTTGAGGCCTTAAATCCATCGGAAATAATTTATCGTGTCTATCTTTATTAATAGTGAAATCATCAGAAATACCATGAGTAGAAAGTTGGGGCGAAACGGAACTTGTTGCCCAAGTATCCATAACGTCTAAGTCAGGCTCTATTTCCTCTTTATTGTAGCCTATAGGTAAATCTCTTAACGGATCAACAGGTAGCTGTGAAATATCGGCGTATAAAATCTTGCCTTCTTCACCTACTCTTTTAGAGTACCAAACAGGGAAAGGCACGCCGAAATAACGCTGCCTACTTATGCACCAATCCCAGCTAATAGCATTAATCCAATTCTCTAAACGAATCTTCATATTTTTAGGATGCCAATTTAACTCACTTGCTCTTTTAAGTAGAGCTTCTTTATGTGATATAGTTTTAACGAACCATTGCGGTACGGTTAGTATCTCAAGAGGAGCCCCTGACCTCTCAGCACATTTAACTGTATGGATTATTTCTTCTTGTTTAGTAAGTAAATTCTGCTCTTTTAAAATATCTATTATTTTTGTCCTAGCTTCTTTAATTTTCAAACCATCTATAGCAATATCGTGAGGGAAGTCTATCGTACCTTTCTTAGTAACAATAGTTCTTAAAGGCAAATTATGCGTTTTCCACCAAGTAATATCCGTTTGATCACCAAATGTACAGCACATAACTAAACCTGTACCCTTATCTTGTTGTACTAAAGGATCGGCAAGCAGCGGAACTTTCCCATTAAAAAGCGGGGTTATAGCTGATTTACCTGCTAGATGCTTATAACGCTTGTCATCAGGGTGATAAAATACGGCGACGCAAGCCGGTAATAATTCAGGTCTTGTAGTTGCTATAGTAAGCGGCTCTTCTTGCTCGGTTTTAAAAATAATATAATTCATGAATGAGGTTTTTTCCTTGTCCTCAATATCAGCTTGAGCAAGAGCTGTACCATCTACCGGATCCCATAATATGGGCTGATCATTGCGGTAAATTTCGTCTCTCTTAACTAAATCAAGAAAAGACATTTGTGATATTTTACGAGATAACGGACTGATAGTTTGGTACTCTAAACTCCAATCAACCGATAAGGCTATTTGATTAAATAGGCTTCTAAATTTTTCTTCTTCACTTGCTACTACCTCTTCACAAATTTTTATAAACTCAGATCGAGACATATTATAAGCTTTGATCTGCTTCTGCTTTTCAACAAGCCTCTCGGTTGGTAGACCATTATCGTCAAAACCCATAGGATAGAAGATATTTTTACCCGTCATACGCTGAAAACGTACGATAAAGTCGGTTTGCGTATAGCTGTAAACATGCCCGATATGTAACTGCCCTGAAACTGTCGGCGGCGGCGTATCAACTACATAGGTTTCGTCTTTTGAAATATTTGGATCATAAGCATAAATTTGTTTCTCTTGCCAAATTTGCTGCCATTTTTTTTCATTTTCTGTAAAATTATAATTTTTCGGAAATTCTTTCATGGATTTTATAGTTGATTCAAGAATCTTATTATAAAGGTTATATATGATTATGACAATAGAACTATTGCTAATAATTTTTAGTAAATAATAAACCTATAATTGAAAATATAGAAATTCATGTATATAATGCCAATTATTATTAAACTAAAAATTTTATGGATAAAAATATCATTGATTCAGAGTATTTAGAATTTGTAGAGCAATTAAAAATTCGAGTATCTGAAAGTCGTTATCAAGCTGCAAGGTCAGTAAATAGTGAGTTAATAAAGCTATATCATCATATAGGTAATGAAATTCTTAAACGACAGGAAAAATACGGTTGGGGCGCTAAAGTAATAGATAATTTAAGCCGTGATCTACATTCTGCATTTCCTGAAATGAAAGGATTTAGCAACAGAAACCTTAAATATATGAGGCGTTTTGCTGAAGAATATCAAGATATTAAATTTGTGCAAGAGGTGCTTGCACAATTGACGTGGTATCATAATATTACCTTACTAGATAAGGTATCTAAGAAGCAGGATAGGTTATTTTACGTAAAGCAGGATATTGAATATGGTTGGTCACGTAATATGATGGTTACACAAATTGAACTTGAGTTACATAAAAGGCAAGGACAAGCAATAACAAACTTTCAAAGTAAACTAGCCTCTCCTCAATCTGATCTAGCACATTATACGCTCAAAGACCCATATGTTTTTGATTTTTTAAGTGTAGGAAATGAAGCACAGGAAAGGGAAGTAGAAAAAGAATTAACTAAACACATAGAAAAATTTTTAATTGAGCTTGGAGCAGGTTTTGCTTTTGTTGGCAGACAATATCATTTAGAAATAGGAGAACAAGATTTCTATATTGATGTATTATTCTATCATTTAAAACTTCGTTGTTTTGTAGTAATTGAGCTTAAAGATAAGGATTTTAAACCGGAATATGCCGGTAAAATGAATTTTTATTTATCGGTTGTAGATGATATTTTAAAGTATCCAAACGATAACCCTTCTATTGGGCTAATTTTATGCAAATCAAAAAATAATATACTTGCAGAATATGCGTTACGTGATATAAGTAAACCTATCGGACTTGCAGAGTATAAAATAACTGAAAATCTACCTGAAGAGATAAAAAGTGAACTCCCAACTATTGAAGAGTTAGAAGCAGAACTTGCTAAAGAATTAATAAGAAAATAGAAATGCCAAACAAACTTTTACAGCACATTTCAGAAAGCTTCAGACAAGATGAATTTAAAGGCGAGCCTGCACAGCGTAGAAAACTACGTGAGCACAGGCGAGTGCTGCAAAATTCGCTTGTATCAAGCTTTCTGAAATGTGCTGTACTTACTTTAAAATTAATGCGGGTAGATAAGCCGGTACCTTATATATTAGTTTTTTCCCCTGCTTTATTTGGATTGCTGCTTGCAAACCCTTCTAACACGGAATTAGCTTATTTATTACCGTTATTTATTTTAGGTAGTATAACGACAAGGAGTAGCGGGTGTATTATTAACGATATATTTGATCGGAAATTTGATAAACATGTTGCAAGGACTAAAGACCGACCTTTAGCAAGTGGTGCTGTGTCTGTTTCTTATGCTATTTTTATACTCTTTATTCTTAGTATTATATCACTTTATATCTTGTTACTTTTAAACAAAACAGCCATATATACAGGTTTTTTTGCGGTAATAATGATTAGCCTATATCCGCTAACGAAACGTATTACCTACTTCCCGCAAATATTTATGGGCTTTACTTTTAAGCTCGGGGCATTAATAGCGTATGCGGCAGTTCAGAATAAACTTGATGCGGCAGCAATTATTATGTATTTAGCATGCTGTTTTTGGGCAACCGGCTATGATACGATTTACGGATATATGGATATAAAAGACGATAAGAAAATAGGAGTGAAATCTTTAAGCATATATTTAGAGAACAAGCATCCTAAATTTTGGCTTTATGTATGCTATATAGGTTTTATATTATTATTTATCTTAGCAACAAAGATAGCTAACCGTAATATCGACTATTTACCTATTTTAGCTGCTTTAATTTTACTGATATTGCAAGTAGCGACTCTTGATACCCGAAACCCAGCTGATTGTATGACAAGATTCAGAGCTAATAGTTATGTGGGGGTACTGTTAAGTTTAGTACTTTATTAAAAAATTGTTTACTTTTTAACTTTTCATTGGTATAATTACTCTAAATAATAAAAAGGATATGAACTATGTTAAGAAACAATACTTATAAAAAATCTTTTGCAGCATTAATAAAAGACCCAACAGCAGAATTTTATTATTCAGCATATTTTTTGTGTTTTATAGAAAAATTTACTGACCCTTTGGTTTCAAGAGGGGAGAAATATCGCTTGTATACTGATTCTAAAAAATTTTGGAGTAGCAGTGAGTATAATAGTCAGAAAGTTTATAATCGTGAAGATGTGAATAGCATGATATTTGATAAAGTAGCAGAAAAATACGGCACTAAAGATAAATCTGCATTTAAAGAATATATACATATTATCCGTAATAACTATACGGATATCGAGTACGCCGGACACATTAGAGCAGGTTGTGAATCTTATAAAGCCCCTAAGTTTTGTAGACTTGTAAATGATGATTGCTATAAAGAACTAACAGACATTATAGGAGTAGCTCCTGATGCTTACTTAGAAGCGGTATCTCATTAACGTCCCGCTCTCACAGCCCATAAGGTTACCATCGATATTGCAGTTATGTAAACCGCAATTGATAAAGAGCTGCCAGTTACATGCCAAAGCATTAGGCAGATTGACGGGGTAAGGCGTCCGATTAATGAAGCACCTATACTGCTGCCGATACCTACTAACATATATTTATCGGCAGTTTTAAATAAATCATTTAGCCAGCAATTCAAAAGTGCTAAAAAGCCAACACCAAGTATTATAATCCAAATACGCACGAAATTAACATACCATATAGAGGAATTATTTAAGAACAGCCATAAAGGAATTATGCTTAAACTCATTAAAATAAGAGTACCGCTTAATATTTTAAGGTAATGGAATTTTTTTGTTAGATGCCCTATTATCGGAATCATAATCATATCAAAAATCAGAAACTCGGTATTAAACTTCATCATTGTTTCAATTGATATATCAGTGATAAGCGGAATAAAACTATTCATAAAAACGAAAGGCACTATATAGGTCATATATGAAAAACCTACGGCAAAACTAATACGTAAGATACTTAGTTTACTGTTCCAAATTGTGGTTAGATCGTGTAAAAGTGTCATTCCTGCGAAAGCAGGAATCCAGAAACTACGTAAAGTACTTTTATATTTTTTACTGGATCCCGCAGTCAAGACACGGTATGACATTGAAGGCTTTACTACAATATCCTCACTCTTCCTTAAAAAATAACCTACAAAGGCCGTAAACCCGCCAAATATGAAACATAAACGCCAATATTCATTATACTCTACATTTAAAACTATAGTGCTGATAAATGAAGCAAGGATAATACCAAGCATTGTAGAGGTTTGATAAAGGTAAGAAGCTTTAAACGCTTTTTTTTCTTCTTTATTCTCTAAAATAAATAATTTAGCAATAGCACATTCACCCTCGGAATATACTCCTTGCAACGTTCTAAGCACAACTAATAATAGCGGAGCAAGCCAGCCTATTTGGGTATGAGAGGGGATTAGACCGATTAGGCTAGTTGTTAAAGCAATGCCGATTAGAGAATGAGATAAAGCAAAAAACCCACCGTATTTTTTAGCAATTACACCAAAAAAATAAGAACCGATCGGGCGAGTAAATAAAGATGTAGCAAGAACACTGTAAGTAAGTATTAAGGCGACAATTTTATCATGATTCGGAAAGAAAATACCGGCAAGTAGCGGTGCAAGAAACCCATAAAGTGCAGTATCAAAATGGTCCATCGCATTACCGATTAGGATTGAAAAATCCCTTTTGCTTAATGAATTACTCATATGTTAATAATTTAAAATTTATAATGAATTATAAGTATGTAATCTTCCTTGTAAATATTTTTTTAAGAGATATGATTATAAAGTTATAGCTTAAAGTAATTGTAATTAATGAATAATTTGAAACAAGGAAAGTTTATTACATTTGAGGGAGGGGAGGGGATAGGCAAATCTACTCAATCTCAAATGCTCTATGAATATTTAAAATCTCAAAATACTCCCGTTATTTTAACTCGTGAAGTTGGCGGTACTGCCGTCGCCGAAAAAATGCGTGAAATCCTAGTACATGAAGAATTATTACCCATGTCCGAGCTATTACAAGTTATGGCAGCACGTTATGATCATATGGCACGGAAAATTATACCGGCTCTGCAAGATGGACATATCGTAATATGTGATAGGTTTATTGACTCAACTGCATGTTATCAAGGATTAGAGCTAGAAACCGGCATAGATTTAGTTTATAATCTGCACAAAACTTTAATGCCCCCTCTTATGCCTGATATTACGTTCTTTATTGATGTAGAGCCGGATACTGCTATTGAGAGAGTAAATTTACGAAATATGAGCAATAAATTTGACGTAAGAGGTATAGATTTTTATAAAAAAATCTATGATTGCTTTAAAGAATTAAGTAATAGATTTCCTGAGAGAATAAAAACAATTAAAGCGTCGGATCTAAGTCCGCTTGAAGTACATGAGTTAATAAAAAAGCATTTATGAAGAATACTTACTACATTACTACCCCTATATATTACGTTAACGATGTTCCACATATCGGTCATGCTTATACTAGCGTTGCAAGTGACGTTATTGCTCGTTTCATGCGACTTCGAGGTTTTGATGTAATGTTTTTAACCGGGACTGACGAACACGGGCAGAAAGTAGAAAAAGCAGCTATCAATAAAAATATCGACCCACAAAAATTTATCGATCAGACATCCGAAAGTTTTTGTCATCTGATGAATGTTATGAATATTTCCAATGATGATTTTATCAGAACAACAGAAAGCAGGCATAAAGAAGCCGTAGCTGTTTTTTGGCAGAAATTACTAGATAACGGTACAATCTATGAGGGATTTTATGAGGGCTGGTATGCAGTGCGAGATGAGGCTTTTTTTGATGAGTCGGAACTTACGAGTGACGGTTTAGCACCGACGGGTGCCCCAGTTGAATGGGTTAAAGAGCCAAGCTATTTCTTTAACCTTTCAAAATGGCAGGATAAATTGCTTGAGTTTTATGAAGCAAATCCTGATTTTATTAGACCTATATCAAGGCGTAACGAAGTAATTAGCTTTGTTAAATCAGGTCTAAAAGATTTATCAGTATCGCGTACTACTTTTAACTGGGGAATAAAAGTTCCAAATAACGAAAAACATGTAATTTATGTTTGGCTTGATGCACTTGCTAATTATATTTCGGCACTCGGTTATCCCGACGCACAAAGTAATTACGGTAGATTTTGGCCGGCTGACTTGCATGTAGTTGGTAAAGATATCTTACGTTTTCATGCGGTTTATTGGCCGGCTTTCTTAATGGCTGCCGAAATTCCGCTGCCGAAAACTGTTATGGCTCATGGTTGGTGGACGAATGAGGGGCAGAAAATCTCTAAATCTCTTGGTAATACCATTGATCCGATTAAGTTAATTGATGAATTCGGTGTTGATCAGGTTAGGTATTTTCTGATGCGTGAGGTAACTTTTGGTGCAGACGGCAATTTTGCTCGCAGTAATTTAATTACCCGTATTAATAGTGAGCTATCAAACAAAATAGGTAATTTATTGCAGCGTACTACATCTTTTGTTTATAAAAATAATGACGGCAAAGTGCCGTTAATTGAGCAAAATATCATTGATAAAATATATGAGCTACCGATTTTAAAAACCGCAAGTAAATTTGCCGAGCAGAATATTTTATTGATGGACAAAACAGAGATTAATAAAATTCTTGAAAATATTATTAATTTAGCCGAAGAGGCAAATATCTATATTGATAGTGAAGCACCTTGGAATTTGAAAAAAACCGATCCGGATAAAATGCTAGAAGTGTTATACACTTTACTAGAAGTTTTACGCTATATTGCTATAATGCTTCAGCCTTTTATACCGAGTTCAGCAAATAAAATGCTTGATCAGTTAGGGGTAAATAAAGAAGAACGTTTATTTAAGCATTTAGGATGTGATTATGCTTTAAGGGCGGGTAGCGATATTTTAGAACCTACTATAATATTTCCAAGATTTGAATAGTATGTCATACCATGGGTAAGCGGGCATTGCCCGCATGGATCTAAAAACGCGTTCAGTGTCATACCGTGGCTTGACCACGGTATCCAGCGTAAAGCGAGATAAATCGAGCTTTTAATTTTAAAAATAGTATTTTTTATTTACTGAATACCGTAGACAAGCTGCGGTATGACACATTTACTAAGAGTATAATATGTTAATAGATTCGCATTGTCATCTTAATTTACTTACTGACTTGTCATCCAGCGAGCTCGTAGCGGGATCCAGTAAAAATATTAAAACAACTAGTACTAGTTGTTTTTTGGATACCGTGGCGGGGCCACGGTATGATACAGGGCTTTTAGATTCCGTCATTCAAAGAGCATTAGAAAATAATGTACAGTATATGCAAACTATCTGCACTAAAATTGAAGATTTACCAATTGTTTTAGAAATAGCTGAAAAATATGAAAATGTTTTTGCTTCTGTTGGGGTACATCCGTGCGAAGTGAATTCTTCTATTAGTCATTGCGAGGCACTGCAAGTGCTGTGGCAATCTCAGGAAGCTTGGACAAGATTGCCACGTCAAGACTACGTCTCTCCTCACAATGATGCTGAGGTAATTATTAAGCTTACCAAGCATCCGAAAATTATCGGAATCGGTGAGACAGGTCTTGATTATTATCAGCCTTACGATAAAAAACTCCAAAAAGATTCGTTTGTAGCACATATACATGCGGCAGCCGCCACTAATTTACCTATTATAATTCATACAAGAGAAGCAGATGAAGATACTATTGATATTTTAACCTCGGAAATGCGTAATAGTAAATTTCCCGGGCTAATCCATTGTTTTACCTCATCAAAAAATCTAGCAACAAAAATGTTAGATATCGGTTTATATATTTCAATGTCCGGTATTATTACTTTCAAGAATGCAACCGATTTGCAGGAAATAGTTAAATATGTGCCTCTTGATAGATTATTGATTGAAACTGACTCACCTTATTTAGCACCTACGCCTATGCGAGGCAAACAAAACGAACCGGCTTTCGTTAGATATGTTGCCGAGAAAGTAGCCGAACTCAAAAATATCACCTCAAAAGAAGTAGCAAATATTACTACTCGTAACTTTAAAACATTATTTTCTAAATTTGAAAAGCATACTCGTTTAATTTGAAAAATTGGCGACAAAGTCTTTTGCTGATAATCCTCACGTACTAGTGTACGCTGCGGTCATCAGCTTCAAGACGCCTTGCTCTTTTCCAAATTAAACTTCGTCTACCTACTTTTCATTTACTTATAGTATAAATAAATAATACTTTATAAAATCATAAAGATTGATAATTTAAAGTTGAAATTTATAAAATAACATGTATATTTTATAGTATTTCAATTATTAGTATATTTAATATGGAATTTGATCGCAAAAATGCTATTATTAGTTTTTTAAAAGAAAATGAAGGGCAGAAATTTACTCCTTATAGCATAGCAAAATGGCTTGTCAAAAATTATCCTAAAGAAGCTAGACGCAAAGCAAATACAAGTAGAAATAAGAGAATAATAGCAGCAAAAACTCAAGAAGAAAAAATTAAGGAAGTTATAAAGGCTTATGCAAATGAAATTAGTAGAGGTAGGTTTAATGAGTGGAAATCAAAGCCTAATATTAGAATAGAGTCAGAACCTCAAGTAAGATTGTACTATAGTCAAAATCCTGATTATCAAATTAATAATGAACAAGTAACAAACCTTAAAAATAAAGTAAGCCAAGAAAATGATATAACTGAAGAAGAAGTATATGACATACTTAAATTATATCTTGATGAATTAGGTATCTATAATATGCAAATTAGACATAGTTTTTCTTCAAATAAACAAGGAACCGGAAGTAATATATGGTTACATCCTGATTGGGTAGGCATGGAAGTTCTTAATAAAAAATGGAGTCCACTAATCAAAAATTGTGCTAAATATTATGGTGGAAAACAAGCAAGACTTTGGTCTTTTGAAGTAAAAAAGAAAATAAAACGTAGATAACGTAAGAGAGCCTTTTTTTCAGGCTTTATCAAATTCATCATGGGCACATTATGGTTATTTAGTTGCACCTGTTCTAGATAAAACTACGCCTGATACTAGGCATGAGCTCGAAATGTTATGCACTAGGCATGGTATAGGTTTTATTTTAATAAATATGGACTTCCCTGAAGATAGTAAAATATTAATCCATGCTAGAGAAAAATCTGAAATAGATTGGAATATGGCTAATAGGTTAGCAGAAGAAAATAAGGATTTTAAAAATTATCTAAGTAAGGTTGATATATTTTGTGAAAAACCAACAGAAGCAGTGATAGAGAGTATATGGTATAATATTGATAAACATGCGATTCCTAAGCAAAACAAGAAGAAAAATAAACATATTTATATATGGGACTGTTAACAAAATAATTTTAAAGCTAATTAAAATCTTTTTTGCTGCAAATTATAAGATTTTTTTAAATATGAATAACTATTCCGGCAAAAATCTTATTAATTTTTGCTAAAAAACCTATTTAATTATTAATTAAAGCTATTTTGTTAATAGTCCCATAGACCATTATTATCACGCATTTATAAAAATTTAAGCTGTGAATCCTAAAATTAATGTTACTAAAGAAATTTTTGATGTTAAACTAAATGATTATATTAATTATTTTTAGATTTAGGGATAAATTATGATGAACTGTGATTTAAGTACTAATTATACATATTATATATTAGAGGGGCTTAGAGCACAAATTGCTCCAATACATTTAGGTATAAAAATCCTGAAAGAGGCGTATGAACATGAGCCTCTAGAGGATAATGGGTTTGCAAGAATTATGCATTCTTATTTAACGCTTTGTGAACGCATGACTAGAAAATATGAAAAACCCGAATTTAATATTCTTGAAACAATTATTGATGATAAAACCTATAACATTAATGAAAAAGTTATACTAAAAAAGTCTTTTTGTGAACTAAGGCATTTTCAGAAAATAGGTTTTAAAAAAGAATTACCTAAATTATTAATAGTAGCACCTATGGCAGGACACCACGCTACTTTACTGAGGTCAACAGTACAAGAATTATTACCGTATACCGATATTTATATTACAGATTGGACGGAAGCAAGTTTCGTGCCGCTTGAAGCAGGGCATTTTGATATGGATGATTATATTGATTACGTAATGGAGTTTATCAATTTTATAGGACCTAATGTTCACACTATGGCAGTTTGCCAACCTACTGTTCCACTGCTTGCCGCCATTAGCTTAATGTCGGAGAGTAATAGTCCAAATGTGCCGAGTTCGATGATTTTGATGGGCGGACTTATTGATGCTAGAAAAAATCCCACTGCAGTTAATGAATTTGCTCAAAGTAAAAGTTTAGAATGGTTCTGCAAAATGGTTACAATGCAGGTGCCGCCAAACTATCCAGGTCATGGAAGAAAAGTATATCCCGGCTTTATGAGTTTAAACTTATTCCGTCATATAGATTCACATTTAGAATTATGGCAAAGTTTATTAAATTCTGATTATAAAAAAGCCGATCATACTATTAAATTTTATGATGAGTATTTAGCAGGTATGGATATGCCGGCAGAGTTTTACTTACAAACTATAGATGAAGTATTCCAACAATTTTCATTAGCAAGAGGTAAATTAGTTTCTGAGAAGCATCCGATTGATTTAAAACATATTACTAAATGTGCTTTACTTGGTATTGAAGGGGAATTAGATGATATTGCAGCAGTAGGGCAAACAAAAGCTGCTTTAAAACTTTGTTCAAATATACCTGAATCAATGAAAAGATACCATTTACAAAAAGGGGCAGGGCATTACGGTGTATTTAGCGGAAGTAAATTTAAACAGTTTATAGTACCTATTATCAAAGATTTTATCTATGATTTTGATAAAACTAATTTCAAGCAACCTAAACTTAAGGCAGTATAAAAATAGTTATTGCGAGGAAATTACGTAAGTAATTGACAAAGCAAGGAAGAAAAAAAATTCTGATTTACAGAATTTTTTTATTATTTTTTTTGGATTGCCACGCTCCTTGCAGTCGCAGCCTTGTTGCATGGCTCGCTTATGTCATTCCCGCGTAGGCGGGAATCCAGAAAAAAAGTATAAATACAGCAAGTTTTTGAAATTAAAAGCTCGATTTATCTCGCTTTATGCTGGATTCCCGCCTACGCGGGAATGACACCGAGGGCATTTTTTGAGCTGTGCAACAACGCCGGCTTGACCACAATATCCATAAAAGTAACTTAAAATACTAAAATTTTAACTGGATCTTGCGAACAAGTTAGCTAGGATGACACTGGAAAAACTGCTCCACGCAACAAAGCCCGAAAGCGGAGCCTTGTTGCATGGATCGAAAAAATACGCTCGGTGTCATACCGTGGCTTGACCACGGTATCCAGAAAAATAACTTGTAGCGTATATTATTTGTCTATTTTTCCTTGGTCCTGCGATCAAGTCGTGGGATGGCAGAAGAAAAGCCGATTCATGCAACAAAGCTCGAAAGCGGGGATCCAGGATAAAAAATCTTAATTTTAAAGTTTTTTTATTATATCGTTTTTTTAAGATAAAGCTTTCAAAAAAGCTTTAAAGTACTGGATTCCAGCTTTTGCGGGAATGACATAGAATAGAAATTGTCCGGTACTATGGGCTTGACCACGGGGTTTAGTTAAAAATACTAATAATATTAGTATTTTTAGCTATCTTACTGGATACCGTGGTCAAGCCACGGTATGACAGAGGTGCAATTGATCCATGCAACAAGGTTTGCAGTCGCTCGTAATGACGGGGGAGTATCCACGCAACAATGCCTTGCTGGAACGATATAGCAGCCATGTAACAAGACCATAATTAAAGGAGAAGTGTGGTAATCTAATATTCAACTTTTATTAGTTTTTTGAATTTCTTGTTGTTGCTGTTGTTTGTATTCTTCCGCTTTTTCTTCTATGTAATTAAAAAAGAAATAAGTAAAAGTTAAAAAACCGGTCAAAATAATACCAAATGTTATTAATATTGCTTTAAGTTGCTTTCGTGAATCTTCTGCTTTTAATCTTTTCTCTTCTTCATCTATCTCTTCATCATTTTTGAATTCAGATATTATTATTTGTTCTTCTGTAGTATTTTCCATGTTGTAACTCAACTAAAATGAACTTCTTTATTACTAAGTTGTTCCTATAACTTACAGATTTTTGAAGTTTATAAGATTAGCTATATTTATAGTAAAAGAAGTTGAATTATGTTCAATAGACCTCTTCGGAAACTCTACTTCTAGGGGTAATTTGTATGTCAATCCAGTACTCGAATCCTCACATACGCTTTTGTACGCTGCGGTGGCAAGCACTTCCGTGTCTCCTTCAAATTCCTCCCTAAACCCTTGTTTCCGAAGAGGTCTAATTTATCCATTATCTTTTAATTTTTTAAAAACATACCTCATACCGTAAATGGGTTAGTTATTTGCCGATATTCGCTATATTCTTAAAAAAATAAAATATTTCCTATAAATTGGATATAATTAAACCTCTATTACTATAATGATAAGGTTTAAGCCTCATAAAAATAGGATATATAAGCAATAATACTATGTCAATAGTCTTGAATATTAGTAGTAAATTATGTAGTAATATGTGTTCAACCATGGTTATACATATTATTATAATTTGGGTCTCCTAAAATTGGAGTATTTAAAGTATCGGAGTAAGCAGCTGATAATATAGCATCATCAAAAGTGATATCAGCTCATCCTATATAATTCTGAATAAAATTATTAACAGTAGACTCAAAGCTTGTATATTTTGTAGGATATGAATAAACAAGCTGTGTACATTCTGTATTTCCGAGTTTACTTCCAATCAATATTAATAACATAGAGTTATATTCATCTTGGGGATTACGATTAATTATTCCGTAAGTTTTAGCAAGAATATAACAAGCTTCGTTATTTCCTTTCATAATTTCTAATTTTATTTCTTCAGAAGACAAAATATTATTTAGAAAGGCTTTTTCATATATTTTATAATTCGGTGATGAATCAGATTTTCTCTTAAAAAGAGCAGTAAATAGGATTTTAGCTTTCTGTAGTTCATTCATTTTAATTTTGTTCTATTTTCATTACTAATTCTTTGATTTCATTCATTTTTGATTTATCGGCAACCAAAAGACCGTTCATAGTATCGATAATTATGACATTGTCAAGACCTACTACGGTAGTTAATTTATTATTAGAACTAATGAAAGAGTTTGTAGTATTGCTTGTTACTACTTTCCCCTCGCAATAATTATCATTTATATTTTGATGTTTTACCTGTAATAAGGAATGCCAAGTACCAAGATCGTTCCAAACAAAATCAGCTTTTATCATGACCATTCCCGAAATATATTCCATTATAGTATTGTCTATAGAAATTGCTTCGATTTCATTATAAGCTTCATCCTCTATTGCCAAACTTTTCTCATTTTTTATAGCAGTATTAAATGCTTTTTCTGCAATACAAAATAAATCAGGTTGAAGGTTCATTGCTAAGTTTAAGAAGAAGTTAATATCGTATACAAAAATTCCTGAATTCCAAAAATATTCATTACTTTGAAAATGTTTTTTTGCTTGCTCTAATATAGGTTTTTCAATGAAGTGAACAACTAGATAAACATTTTCTGCAATTGATAATCCTGTGTTTATATAGTCATACTCGGCACTTATAAAATTTATAGGAATGCCTATAGTGCAAATACCGAATTCATTAACATAATGTAAAGCTTTATTTATAGTATTAAGATAATTTAGATTATCCGCTATATGATGGTCCGAAGGTAGTAACACTACGATATCAAACCCTTGTGCTTTAGCCGATAATGCCGTAATAATGGCACAAACGGCAGTATTTTTTTGTAAAGGCTCGGTAATTAATTCTATTTCTACATCTATTTCTGCTGCTTGTTCTTTAGTGATTGATTCATATTTTTTGGAAGTAATAATAGTAGGTTGTCCTAGAAATTTATTTCGGTTTAATGTTTGCTGAAGTAAAGTTAGATCACTCAATATTTTTTTAAATTGCTTCGGTTTATCCTTAGATGATAAGGGCCATAGTCTTTTACCGCTACCCCCCGCTATAATCACCGGCTTTATTCTCATATATTTTACAACTATTAATTGAATAAACAATAGAGAGCTTTATAAATAGTTTTAAAAAATATGTCAAGTAAATTCACTATATTGACAGGTCCTACAATAAAAAGTACTCCTGCCTGAATGTTTTGTCTTGATAATAGTGCTAGAGCAGTTTAAACAATTTTGTCCTTCTTTGCCGTAAACCGTAAGTTGCTGGGTAAAATAACCGGGTTTGTTATCACCGTTTACAAAATCTTTAAGGGTAGTGCCACCGGCAGTTATAGCTTTAGCTAATACTTCTCTAATCGATTTAATTAAACTTTCTATTTCATCATCCCTTAAATTGCTACCTAATTTATCCGGATGAATTCTAGCTAAATAAAGACTTTCTGAAGCGTAAATATTGCCGACTCCGACTATAATTCTATTATCCATAATTAAATTTTTTATCGGTATTTTTCGAGTAGTTAATTTGCTTTTTAAATATCCCAGTGTTAATAAATCAGAAAGCGGCTCTATTCCTAAATCATTAAAAAATTCCTTTTCTAAGAAATTAGTTTTAAAGCTATAAACCATTCCGAATCGTCTAGTATCGTTAAAAATTAACTTTTCACCGTTACTTAAATCAAAAATTACATGATCGTGTTTTTTAGTTTCATAGTTAGAAGGTTGCATAGTAAATCTACCGCTCATACCTAGATGAACTATTAAAGAATAATCATTATTAAAATCTATAATTAAATATTTTGCACGACGCCTAACATCCAGTATATTAGTATTTGAGATTTCGGAAGCTAAAAGCGGGGGTAGTTTATAACGTAAATTATCTCTTTTTAACTCTACATTTTCTATAATAAGCCCGATTAGCTTATCTTTTAGGAAGTTTTTAAGAGTTTCTACTTCAGGAAGTTCCGGCATTTGATACTAATATTTATAATAAAAAACTATGAACCAAACAAATTTTGGCTTTAAAAAAGTAGACTACACTAAAAAACAAGGGTTAGTAAATAGCGTTTTTTCTAATGTCGCCGATAAGTATGATTTAATGAATGACTTAATGAGTTTTGGGTTACATCGCTTATGGAAAGATGAATTTATTAGACAAATTCCAAACCTTAACTCTCATATATTAGACGTCGCTAGCGGTAGTGGTGATATTGCTTTAAAGCTTGCTAAAAAAGCAAGAGATAGAGGCAATAATATTGCTTTAACTTTAAGCGATATAAATGAAGAGATGCTAAAGAATGCTAAGAAAAAAGCAATTGATCTTAATTTATTTCAGAACCTTAAATTTACTGTAGCAAGTGCAGAAGAATTGCCTTTTTCAGATAATAGTTTTGATTATTATACTATAGCATTTGGTATTAGAAACGTACCTGACATTAATAAAGCTTTAAAAGAAGCTTATAGAGTTCTAAAACCGATGGGTAAGTTTATATGCCTTGAGTTTTCAAAGGTAAAAGAAAGTTATTTTAAAGATTTTTATAAATTTTATTTATTTAGTATTATACCTACCATCGGTCAGGCAATAACCGGTAATAAAGAGGCATATGAATATTTGGTTGAAAGTATCGAGTTATTTCCCTCGCAAGACGAGTTTAGAATAATGCTTAAAGAAGCAGGATTTGAAGAAGTTAGTTATAAAAATTTGAGCGGCGGAATAGTTGCTATTCACAGTGCGTATAAGATATGATAAGTAATTTTTTTAATTTAATACGTATTTTTCGTATCATCAGTAAAAAACGAATTCTAATTGATTCAAGAAGCCCTAAATATTTCAGGTTTATCGGTTATATATTAGCTTTATTTTCTGCTCCGTTATCATTATTTAAAAAACCGCATGAAGATTACGGCAAACGTCTAATAGATTGTTTAAGCGAACATGGACCTATTTATATAAAATTCGGACAAACTCTTTCGACAAGACCCGATTTAGTAGGAGCAGAGATAGCAGGGTATTTAAGGTTATTGCAGGATAAGCTACCTCCGTTTGATGGCGGGGTGGCGAGGAAGTTGATAGCGTCATTGCGAGGAGACATTTATGTCGACGAAGCAATCTCAGCAAGTAAGCAAAAGATTGCCACGCATTCTACGAATGCTCGCAATGACGCCCTCCCTTTCCTACATTTCGACGACAAGCCAGTCGCAGCCGCATCAATCTCGCAAGTACACAAAGCACAACTCGCAACCGGTGAATATGTTGCGGTGAAAATTCTGCGTCCTGGTATTCATAAAAAATATAACAGAGATATTAAGCTGCTATATTTTCTTGCAAAAATTATCTCAAAATTTTCTAAAGCAAAGAGGCTAAAACCGATTAAAGTAGTTGATAAATTTCATGAAACTATGAGATTTGAGCTTGATTTAAGGCTAGAAGCGGCAGCTTCTTCTGAGCTTATGGATAATATGCGAAATGATATTAATGTGATAATCCCTAAAATATATTGGGATTTAACGTCGGAAAATATACTAACTACCGAGTGGTTAGACGGAACTTCTATATATGATACTTCACTGCTAAAAGAATTGGGATTAGAGCCTGCAAAAATAGCTCAGAATTTCGCCGTAATGTTTTTCAATCAAGCCTATAGAGACGGGTTTTTTCATGCTGATTTACATGCAGGCAATATTTTAGTGAATAAGCAAGGTAAGATAATTTTACTTGATTTCGGTATTATGGGTAGACTTAAAGAAAAAGATCGTTTAGCCGTTGCCGAAAGTCTATTTGGTTTTTTAAACCGTGATTATAAATTAGTTGCTAAAGTACATTTAAGAGCCGGCTACATCCCATCAAATACCGATTTAGATTTATTCGCTCAAAGTTGTAGAGCAGTTACTGAGCCTATAGTAGGGACACCCACAAAAAATATTTCCATAGGTAAGCTGCTTGCACATTTATTTAAAATCACTGAAGATTTCGGCATGGAAGTACAGCCGGAATTATTGTTATTGCAAAAGACTTTGATAATGGTTGAAGGAATAGGCAGGCAGTTAGACGGGAATGTTAATATGTGGCAGCTCGCTGAACCTTGGATTAAAAAATGGGCAGTGAAAAACTTAAGCCCTGAAGCGAAGTTGCTACGACTAGTAAAGCATTACCTAGATAGCCTAGAGAATATTGTTTGACATATAAAAAATTATTAATATTATAGCTTTATATATTAAGAAATTTTTTATTATGAAATAAAAGATTTATTTATTAAACATGTTATTAAAACTCCTTTTTTAGTTGATTGTAAAGACGATAAAATTGTATTTCCTTCAGATAAAGAGCAAGAATACAAAAATAGACTAAAAGAAAAAATAGGCGAGGAAGAGTTTGAAGGATTAGCGGCTTCAGATAGAATAATTCAATGTCCTGAAAACTTAGAAAATATAGCTTTAGTAAATATAGAAAAATATCCTGATATATCGCTTATAGCAGCGACATTTCTTAATGATGTACAACGTGAATATTATATAATCCATATAGATATCGATAATAATATTAAATCGATTTTGAATTACTCGCAAATATATTGTATCGGTGATACAGGGGGATGCCGGCTGAAGTTTTAAAACGCGAGTATAAGTTTGGTACTATACCGCCAGAATCTTTGCCGAAAATCACGGAATTATGGCCTAACCCTTATTACTACGACTGGATTCAGGGAAATAAAGAGCATAACAACCCGGATATAGACCCTCAGGTAAGGGAGAATATTGTTTCATTATGTGGAAAGGTTAATATGGATTTACCGGTAAATGGTGATGCAGAGGAGGGGGTGGCTGAAGTTTTAAAATGTGAGTATAATGTCAGTACTATAGAGCAAAAACCTTTACCGAAAATAATGGAATTATGTCCTGATCCTGATTACTACTACTACTACCGGATTCAGAAAAATGAAAAGTATAATAACCCCGATATAGATTTTCAGGTAACGAAGAATATTATTTCATTGTGTGGAGAGGTTAGTATTGATTTATCAGTAAATGAAGAATTACAGTAAAAAACCATTGCAAGATAACCATGACTTTAAAAATTAACATATATAAGGGTATTTGAATGTCTAAAAGCCAAGAGCAGGAATCCATTGATAATATAAGGCAACAGCTTGATGAAGAATATAAAAACCTTTCTTGGGTTGAAGCTGGATGGGCAGCTATTGGGGCGGAAACAGGTAACAAAAAATATGATGAGTTAAATAAACAATATCTAGATCTTAATAAAGATAATTTAGGTATAATACAAAGTGTTATCCAAGCAGTCGGGAATGTCCCTAGTGCATTGTAATTTACCTGGGAGGCTTCTCAAGTTTTACCTGATCTTGCACTGGAGCTTAATAACCTCAGAAAAGCGAGAAGTGCTAACACTAATGTAGATTCTATTGACGCCGGTTGCAAGATAATAGCAGATGCAGAATCGCTTATAAAAAAATGTGCTGCTGTTTTACATTCCGAAACTATATCTAATAGCTCAAAAGAAACTATTTTACAATCTAAAGTTATCCCATATCTTCTCACGCCTATTTTAAATAAGAGGCTTAGCAAAATAACAAAAAACTTTCAAATTTCCGAAACAGAAAAAATAAATATATTAGACAAAATAAGTCCTAAATTTGTCAGAGAATTATCTACCCTAGGAGTAGATTTAATATCTAAAGCACTAGAAAGCGATTTAAACCCAAAACTACAAGAAATATATAAGAATATTAAACAAAAAAACGAGTCATCTCAAGGTGCTATATTAAAAAATATACATGACATTATTACTTCAGACAAAGTAAAGCCCTTTCTTAATCACGATTTAGTACAATTTTTAAAAAATCCTGATAATCAAAAGGAGTTAGTTCAGATTACGGAAAATATAATAAATAATAAAGCACAAAAATTTGCTAAACCTGAATTAATTGCAAATACAGTAGCACTACTTGCAAATTCTAGCGAAAAATTAATTGAAAGTACTCCTTCAGCTATAAAAGTTTATAGTCAGCTTAAAGAAAATCAGCGTTGGACTAAAATTAACCTAAATATGGAAGGGTTAAATACTGAAATTAAAAAAGAGTTATTAAAAGGAAAAAAACTCAAATAGTAGAGTTAGTTGAAAATGCCAAAAAAATTATTGATAATTTATTTCCTGTTTTAGAAAAAGAATTACCGCAATATTTAGATGATAATAAACAGGATATATTAGATGTTTTAAAACATCCTAAAGTAATAGAAAGAATAGAATCAAAAGGAAAAGATCCTGAGTTTATACATAAAGCACTAGATGCTTCTATGCCTTTTGTAAAAGATGTTCTGCCGTCAATAACTAAACTTGCAAGCCTTGCTCTTTCCGGTAATGATAAAGTAGCCGATGTAATACAAAAAGCTCAGTTAATTAAGTCACTTCCAAAGGAAGAGAAATCAAAAAAGGTAAAGGAATTGATTAGTACTTTGATAGAAATTAAAAATAATAATCCTGAAATAAGCAAAATAATTGAAAAAGACCTTCCTGAACTATTAACAAAACATGCAAGTAGCTTAGGACCGGTTGTAGATGAGTTTTTAAACAAAACACCTAAGGGTCAAAAATTAAATACTAGACGGTGAAAAATTAGTAAAGATAGCCGGTAAGCATGCACCTGAATTAATTAAAATTGCCGATAAATTTAGCAAACATGAATACAGTAAAATTATAGTGCCGGCGTTAAAATTATTATCAGACCCGAAAGTTCTAGGAGTAGTAGCAGAGACTATAGTTAATTTAGGAAAAAGTAAATTTAATAAAGATAAAGAAGCGGTAGGACTGCATACAAGTAAGGTATTAGAAGAAAGACAAAGAGAGATGGGAAAACCCGCTAGAGGAGCCTAAATCCTGAGCATTTTAATAGAATAATCATAATTATAGCTCTTTTTAGCTGCAAATTATCAGATTTTTTTGAAATATGAATAACATCCTATCAAAAATCTTATTAATTTTCGCTTAAAAATATCTCATAATTATAATCATTGATCAAAAGTACACAGGACCTAGAAAAATCTTGCTATTATTTGATTAAAATTATATTGTAAATTCAAAGTATCATTATGAAATTACAAGGATGATAGAAAGAGATTATTATTTAACACATATCAAAGATTCTTTTGAGATCTTCCCTGTTTGTGCCATTCTCGGTCCAAGGCAATGTGGTAAAACTACTTTAGCTCACGCTTATATTAAACAGCTTAAAGCAGATGAAAAGAGTTACTTTTTTGACCTTGAAGATCCGACTCACTTAGATCAATTTAAGAATCTTAAAACAACTCTTGAGCCTTTAAACGGTTTAATAGTAATTGATGAAATTCAAAGGCAACCTGAAATTTTTCCTTATTTAAGAGTTCTTGCTGACTATTCAAACAAAAAATTTTTAATATTAGGTAGTGCCTCCGGGGAATTATTGCGACAATCTTCAGAATCATTAGCCGGTCGTATTGAATATACGGAGCTTACCCCGTTCAATTTAATAGAGATAAATGATTTTAGGGAGTTATGGTTAAGAGGCGGTTTTCCTAAATCATATTTAGCAAAAAATTATACTCAAAGTCTTAGATGGCGTAATAGCTACATCACTAGTTTTATCGAGCGTGATTTGCCTAGTTTAGGAATATCTCTTAATGCACATGTAATGAGACAGTTATGGATGATGCTTGCCCATAACCATGGGCAATTATTAAATTATAGCGAGCTTGGAAGGTCGCTCGGTTTAACGGATATGACTATCAAACGTTATACTGAAATATTAGAGCAAACTTTTATGATTCGGTTATTAAAACCTTGGTATGAAAATATCTCAAAACGTCAAGTGAAAGCTCCGAAAGTCTATATACGAGATAGCGGAATACTACATGCATTATTAGGGGTTCATGAACATGATTGGTATGTTCATCCAAAACTCGGTCTTTCATTTGAAGGGTTTGTAATAGAGGAGTTAATACGTAAATTTAAAACGGATGCAGAGTATTTTTTTTGGCGAACGCAAACAGGAGCAGAATTAGATTTATTAATTATTAAGAACGGTAAGAAATACGGCTTTGAAGTAAAAAATGCTGATGCTCCTAGTATTACTAAATCAATGTATACCGTTCTTGCTGATTTGCAGTTAGAATATTTATATATTGTTACCGCCGGTAATAATACATATAAAAAAACAGAAAAAATAAGTGTAGTCGGAATAGAGAACTTATCTAATTTACAGCTTGGTTAAAGTATATAATTTACCATGTTTCATTACCTTTAGTCTTATCATCACTTAATAATTCATGATGACAATTAGAGTCAGTAATATTATCTAGTAATATATCTAATTCAGATTTTTCTGTGCTTAAACTGTTATTAGTGAATGTTAAACTACACATAAGGATTTTTGGTTTTTACGTAAGTAAATCTAATAGGAATGCCGGGCATGTCAAAAGCCTCACGCATATTATTTACTAGATAACGAGTATAGCTATCGGTAATTTTTTCCGGATTATTGGAGAATAATTTGAAAGTAGGGGGGCGGGTTTTTGTTTGAGTCATATATTTTACACGCACTCTTTTACCGCCTTTTTGTAGAGGTAGTGGATGTGCTTCCGTAGTAAAATTAAGCCATTCATTTAATTTGCTAGTAGTTATTTTCTTATTCCAAATTTTATAAATTTTAAGACACGCATCTAAAACCTGCTCTATATTTTGTTTATTTATTACTGAAATAAATAGAACGGGTACGCCCTTAACCTGAGGCAGATGAGTATTTATCTGATAATAAAATTCTTCCTGAAATGCTTCTTTTTCGGATTCTTTAACTAAATCCCATTTATTTACTACTATAACTATACTTCTCCCCTCATTTACCACATGGCTTGCAATATTTAAATCTTGCTGTTTTAAAGGGGCTAAAGCATCAATCATTAAGATTACGGTATTAGCAAATTTAATAGAGTTAATAGCATCTGAAGCCGATAATTTTTCTAAAGACTCTGTAATAGTAGATTTCTTGCGGAGTCCTGCCGTATCTATTAATTTAATGTGATTATTTTTATATTGCCAATCAATTTCAATTGATTCACGAGTAATACCAGCTTCAGGACCGGTTAATAATCTTTCATCATTAATAAGAGCGTTTATAAAAGTAGATTTTCCGGCGTTAGGTCTGCCACTAACTACTATCTGCAAACAATCTCCTTTAATTGGATCGGCTATATTTGTCTCGATTGATTCTTCTTCAGGTAACTTGGCAATAATTTCGTCATATAAATCAATTAAGCCTGTGCCATGCTCGGCAGAGATAGCCACCATACTATCAAACCCTAATTTGTAGTATTCTTTATCAAAATCAAAAGCTTTCTCGCATTTATTAACTATCAATATAGCAGGCTTATTATATTTTCTAACAAAGCTACCAAGTAGCTTATCATCGGGCAATATTCCGCTTCTACCGTCAACCATAAAACAAATTAAATCTGCCTCTAAAATTGCTTTAGTAGTCTGTTCCATTAACCTTTCTCCCATACTATCAGGATTTTCTTCAAGTCCTGGGGTATCAATTAACAAAAATTTAAAAGAGCCGATTTTGCCTTCTGTATATTTTCTATCCCTAGTGACGCCCGGCAAATCGTGAATGATAGCTTTTTTACGTATGCTTAATCTATTGAAAAGGGTTGATTTGCCTACATTCGGACGACCAACTAAAGTAATGATTTTCTTAGTCATTATTAATATATTATTATGGTTAAGAGAACTAATAATGCTCCGATAAAACCTACTATATTTGCTATTATAATAGGTGTATTTTTTATTAATATGTTGTATATAAGCCAACTACAAAGAGCAATAGCACTTATAGTAAAGGCGGGCATAGAAACGGAAGCTGAAGATTTGCAGGTGAAAATCTTATGAGCCTGTACATAAAACATAAAATTGCCGATTGTACCGACAATCGTCATATATTTTTCGTAAAATTTCATGAATTTTGGAGACATATGTTTATTTCTTATTTTTTCGTCATTGCGAGGAGAAACTGTAAGTTTCGACGAAGTAATCTCAGGATATTTCATGAGATTGCCGCACAGCCTACGGCTGCTCGCAATGACGACTCAGGCTACCCCTTAAAACTCGCAATTACCGGTATATGATCTGAAGGTTTTCCTTGAGTCCTTAAATTATAATCCATATAGCAATTTTCTAAATAGTCAATAGTATTATTACAACCAAGAATCATATCAATTCGCATACCTTTATTTTGTTCAAAACACCCGGCTCTATAATCCCACCATGAAAATTCTTGTTTACTCGGATGCCTCAATCTATATAAATCCTCAAACCCGGAATTTAGAATAGTACGTAGTTTTTTTTGTTCAATTTCAGTAAAACAAGTAGTTTCAGCAAGAGCTTTAGGTGAATATACGTCTATATAGAACGGTGCAATATTGAAATCACCGCCTATGATAGTTTTTTCATCAAAAGATTTTTTAGTTGATAGATAATTGATAAAATTATCATAAAATGCTAGCTTTGCTACAAATTTATCGCTACCGACAAATGAACCGTTAGGAGCATAGAGCGAGATTATATTACAAAACCCTATAGGTAATGATAATTTTATTTCTAAGAATCTTGCTTGATCACTGCAGTAATTATTCGGAAAATCCTTAATTATTTCATCGGCAGGAAATTTTGAAATTATAGCAACACCGTTATATGATTTTTGTCCGTGAACATAAAAATTATAAGGTAGATCGGATAATTCATCAAAAGGAAATTTTTCGGTTTCGCATTTTATTTCTTGCAATAATAAAATATCCGGATTTTCTTTAGATAAAAAATTACGCAATAAATTAAGTCTTGTTTTTATGGAATTAATATTCCAAGTAGCTATCTTCATGTTTGTTTTTCTATGTCTTCTAATTTTTCATTACGGAATCGCCACTCAAGAAAACCAAAATGATAAACTAAGAGACTAGTAATAAATGCTCCGGAAATTACTATAATCATTGAATATTTTATTGTATGATAATTTGGATTACTACTATACATATCTAATAATACGCTAAAAGCTATACCCCATAATACAGTGATTTCAATACTAACTCCTCTTGGTATCCTCTTAATTGAATTTTCTTTCATAATAAAATCTCGTAATATTGCACCGCAATTAGCCGTAATGAAAGCAAAAAACGGTCCCCAAAAACTTAGAGGCTCAATTTTGTGAATAATAACCATTGCAACTCCTATAATTATAAAAGTTGCTTGTCCGAATGAATCGCAAATTGCTACTATATTATTTAATGATTGTTCTAAATAATTATCTTCAGCAATCTGTTTATTATAATAGCTGAATAATTTAATAATTGTAAAACCGAGTAAAACTACTACAAATATGTAATAGAAATAAGAAGGAGTAAAATAGAAGTTTAAATGTCCGGTATCATGGTTTACTATTAAATCTAACATTATACAGCTACTAACAGATGGTAATACCGCAAATAAAAATGTACTGAATAAAGTACTATTTTTTCTGCTACTCAAAATAATTCCCGAAAAAGCAAAAGCAAGGCAACCAAATAAACCTATAACATGGCACCAACTAGAATCTATAGATTTAGGCAATAGAATATGGTATATGTATGTCTTAATAATTTTTTTATACTCGTTACTTGCAAGAAAATCATCTATCGCAAAATTAAATTGTTCAACTATGTTTAAAGATACGGTTTTTTTGCTAAACATTAAATGTAGGGGTGTTTTAATATTTAAGGAAACTTCTAATATATTCCTGTCTATTGTTCTTCCTAAAATATTAACGGCACCGACAATTCGATCACTAATGAAACCGTCAATTTCTTTCTTGATTATTCCATTTATCAATTCCATATTATTTTGATATATTCTAATTATATCTTGATTTTTCTCATTATATAAAAAATCTGTAAATTTAGGGTCTCCGTATACAGTACTTTTCACTATTCCTAACTGGAGATTAAATAGACGTATTTGTGCTGTTAGTTCATTAACATTTTGGAAATTTAACTTTTTGGCAAGTGGTTCAATAATAAATAATGATAATTCTTCAAGACGATAAGGCTTTGAAAAATAAGCATAGTTACTTCTCTCAGTAGTATAAGTAGCTCCTGCTGTCATGTCGGCATTTCCGCTTTGAATATCTAATTGATCTTGATACCAGCTATCTTGATTATACTCAATATTGATACCTATTTTTGCAGCAATAGCGTTAATTAATTCTATATCCATACCGGAAACGGTAGTATGACCGTTTGAAGTAGCAATTAAGTATTGGTAAGGCTCATTTATATACCAGGCATTTATCAAAGTTTTTTTATCGGCTGTCCCTTCGCATTCTAAAATTGCTTGTTGTTCGTTTGCACCTATGCTCAAAGCATAAAAATTTTTAGAAATGAGAAGTATAAAAATAAAAAGCTTTAAAATTTTCATGGTTTGTATTTTTTTAAATTAACGTGTCATCCTGCGGCAATACTTTATCGTCATTGCGAGGAGCGAAGCGACGCGGCAATCTCATGAGGTAATACTAATTCCTGAGATTGCCACGCTCCTTTTAGTCGCTCGCAATGACGGTATTACGAACTACTTTAATTTCGCCGTCAGAAAATTTAATATTAAAAATTTTTTCATTTGCAGCAGTAATTTTAGAAGATAAAAAATTACCCGTTTCTCCTTTAACTATAGCAAAACCTCGTTTTAATACGTTATTATAATCAAGGCTTGCAAGTAACGTACTATTTAATTCTAATTTATACTCAAAATTTTTCAAAGTATTATTTGCCGATTTTGATAGATAAGCTGTTTGATGTGTTAATTCTAATGTTTTGTAATTGAGTATTTTAACAGGGTTAACTCTTTCTTTAGAAAAAGATTTAAGCTTTGTTTCTTGTAGTTCAATGAAGCACGGTAAAGCATCTAGCAAATTAAAACCGGTTTCGTCCAGTAATTGCTGTCTATTATTCATATAGTGAGAGAGATATCTGTGTATTTTATCGTAATTTATTATATTTTGTTCGTGATACTTAATTAACCTGTTAGTATTATTCAATAATATTTTTTCATAAGATTGTAGAGTATTATTTAAAATAGATCGTACCGGTACAGCAAATTCTGCGGCAGCAGTCGGTGTTGGAGCTCTTTTATCAGCTGCTAAATCTATTAAAGTATAATCCACTTCATGACCTACTGCGGAAATAATAGGAATTTTTGAGTTATAAGCAGCACGTACTAATATCTCATCGTTAAATGACCAAAGATCTTCTATAGAACCGCCGCCTCTAGCAACAATTATAACACTTGGTTTATTTATCTCTTCTAAATTGTTAAATCCTTCAATTGCTTCAGCAATTTCATTGCCGGAATTTTCGCCTTGTACGCTAACCGGCCATATTATTATCCGAGTCGGAAAACGTTCGCGAATGCGATGAATAATATCTTTAATAACAGCACCGGTTATTGAAGTGATAACACCTATTTTATCAGGTAAAAAAGGTATAGGAATACGTTTCTTATTAAATAGTCCCTCTTTTTCTAAACGAGCTTTGCGTTCATTTAGAATTTGCAACATAGCACCAAGTCCTGCAGGTTGCAAATTATCTACCGATAATTGATAGCGTGAATTACCTGCATAACTTGAAAGCTTGCCGCTAATCACCACTTCCATACCGTCATTTAAAGGAAATTTGATTTTAGCAAGAATAGGACGCCAGCAAGTACAAGCTAAAATAGCGGTATTTTCTTTTAAGTTAAAATAAGCATGACCTGAGCTTGCTATTTTTAAACCTGAAATTTCTCCTTTTACCTTAATATAGCCAAAATTATTTTCTAATAATTCTTTGATTTTATTAGAAATCTCACTAACTGAAAACTCTTTGGTTGCTTGATTTGCAATGAAATTGTCTAGCATTTTATTAGTACTTGGTTTTTTGAGCTGAGAGTAGTGCATTATTCGTCATTGCGAGGAGAAGCTATAAGTTTCGACGAAGCAATCTCAGGAAGTTTGACGAGATTGCCACGTCTATGCTACGCATCTCCTCGCAATGACGTTACCTCAATAGAATAACCTTGCTACTCTCAAAAGAGCAAGCAAAATTTTTTATTATTTGATATATTACTAATAGCTTGCTATTATTTTTTACTATTAAAATATATTTATTAATATAAATGCTATTGCGAATAATATGCTTGCTTATTATCATAATATTTTCTTTGGTAAGCTTTGCCGATCTTTCTAAGAATGGTCAGAATATTAAAATTAGTAATATGATAGCCGACTTCGTAGAGTATAACGAAAGTCAGGATTTGATATATGCTAAAGGTAATATAAGAATTATCACGGATGAGTATTTATTAACGGCAGATAATTTACTTTATGATATAAAAAATGATATTTTATGGGCAGAAGGTAATATCCGAATTAAGGATAAACAAAACAGAATAATAGAGGGTGATAAAGCAGTTTTAAAAGGCGAATTTAAGAAAGGGATTATATCGGAATTCATTTTACTTTCCAGTGATAATAATCTTTTAATTGCTAAACTTGCCGAAAGAATAGACGAAAATAATCTTAAGCTGCACCATGCCGAATTTACCCCTTGCGATGTTACTTGTAATAGAAACCCTATTTGGCAAATTGCTGCTAAAGATACTTATATTCATTCCGAAGAGCATAGAATAGTTTATAAAAACGTATTTTTTGAAGTATACGGCGTACCGATTTTTTACTTACCGTATTTTTTCCATCCGACTCCTACGGCCCCTGCAACTTCCGGATTATTGGTACCTGACGTCAAAAATAAAGGGTTTGGTATACCTCTATATCTACGTGCAAAACCTAATATGGATTTTACTCTCACTCCAAGGATTTTTAGTAAATATCAAACTTATGAGCTAGAAGCACGCTATCGTCCGAATGATACCGATAATATGAATTTTCAAGGTAGTTACGGTAAATTACCGTATTTTCTAAAAAAAGACGGAAATGTAGTGAAAAACAAAAAAGTTTCTTCTTATCATTATATAGCAAGCGGTAATTTTATTAGTACCGATAAAGTTTATGATTACGGCTTCAGGGTGGAGCGTACATCGGATAAAGCTTATTTAAAAAATTATTATAATAACTACGCTTCATATTTAACTTCTAAAATATTCTTAAATAAAATTCATGAAGCTGATTATTTTTCGGCGGAAGGATTAAGTTTTCAAGGCTTAGGTAGTAATGATAGTAAGTATACTGACCCGTTAGTATTACCGAAAATCAATACAAAAAACGTGATAAATTTGAATGATAATGACAACAGCCATATCGTTGTTGAAAATAATACGTTAATGTACAAAGAAAGAATAGGGAAACAAGTTGCTAAAACCTCTTTGCAACTATCCTTTATGCATAATGTGCTGACTTCTTCAGGGCAAATTTTTGATTTTGTAGCAAAAGATAGAGGTGATTTTTATCTTGCTAGACGGGCTTATTTAGATAAGACGAGAGAAAGTAAATCATTTCAAAGGAATATACCGGAATTGCAAACTTTATGGCGTTATCCGTTAGTAGGTAATATAACAAAAACGATAAATTTACTTATTGAGCCGGTAGTTTCTTTTACTATGGGATATAAACTATCTAAGAAAGATAAAAAATTTGTTATAATTGATCCTGCTAAATATGAATTATCCGAAAAAAATATCTTTTTATCAAATCGTTATAGCGGTATTGATTGTCATGATTTCGGTAATAGATTAAGTTACGGCTTAAATACTAGTATTGCTAAAGAAGAAAATTATTTAAAATTATTTTTAGGACAGTCGCGTAATACAAGATATAGTATAGATTTGCCTGCAGATGATAAGGAAAATGTAGGACAGATTCTAGGTAATCTTTCTAATAATTTAGAAGTGTTTTATAGCTTTCGGAAAGATAAATATTTCAGACCTATTAGAGATGAGGTGGGAGGAAATTTTAACTATGATAAGATTAACTTGCTAGGTAGTTTTATTCAGCTTACAAACCTTAAAAAATATTATTCCGTAGAAAGTATAAAGGTTTCAAATAATAGAGTACGACAATTTTATGGAGACATAAATTATCAGCTAGCAGAAAATTGGACTATAGGCTTTGGTGCACGTATTGATCTCTCTAGACGTTCTCCAAATTTACTTACTCGAACTATTAGGGTGACATATGCTAAAGATTGTGTTAGAATTACTGCAAAGATTTATTCCGATTATCTAGCCGATGGAAGTAGAGGAATCAAAAAGACTACCTCTTCGCCGACTATTTCTATTGGTTTAAAAGTTTTGAATATGTGAATACTCGATGAATTTCAAAAATTGGCTACGTCGTTCTACAAGAGCTGCGGTTCTCACGTATTAAGTATACGCTGCGATCCTCGCCTTGTGAACTCCTTGCTCTTTTTGAAATTGATCTTCGTCTACCAATTATTCATTTATTTGGAGTATACTTGTCTAGCTACTTTTTATTTATTAAGAATATACATATGAATATGAGAAAATTATTATTAATCATTACTGTTTTTTTTGCTTTTAATGTAGCACAAGCTTCGCTGCCGAATATAGTAGCATCCGTAAATGATGAACCTATTACTCTTAATGAGTTCCGTGCTAGAAAAAAAATGATTATGGCACTAAATAATGTTGAAAGTCTAACGCCTGCTCAAGATAAGCAGCTAAGTGACTTAGCAATCAAGAGCTTAATTGACGAATCTTTGCTTTTTCAATATGCCGGAGATAGAGAAATTCCGCAAGAAGAGATAGATAATGCTATTAAATCTATTGAAGATCGTAATAAAATGCCTCACGGTTCTCTTCTTCAGTATTTAAAAAGCAGATCGGTTAATCCTGATAGTTTTATTTCCCAAATTAAATCCGAGTTGATTAAAATGAATATTTTATCAAGTCTATCAAGAACGGTACAAGTAAGTAATAAAGAAATAGATGTCGCAATTTTATCTAGTGATCAAAAAGACGTAGAAATTTCAATGCAAGTATTTACATCTAAAGATGGTGGCAATAAAGCGTTTACACAGATGAATAATTTGAAAAATCGACTAAAAAAATGTGCAGACGTTAAAAAATCGCTTTATGATAATTTTGCTACTATGCAAATTATTACCGATAAGCTTAGCAAGATAGAAGCTGTAAAACAAACTATTGTAAAGGACTTAAGCTCGGATAAAGCAAGCAATGTTTTTGAAGTAAATAACAAATTTGAAATAATATTAGTGTGCAGCAAAAAAATCTTAAATGTTAATGAAGATGAAAATAATTATGTAGTAAACTTCCTAACCAATAAAAAGATTTCACAAAAAGCACAAAAAATGTTTGAAAATATGCGTAAGAAAGCAGTTATAAAAATAATGCTGCCGTCTTAAGGTGCTGTTTTTCGTTATTGCGAGGAGAGGCAAAGCCTCGACGTGGCAATCTCATAAAGTAGAACTCCTGAGATTGCTTCGTCAATTACTTACGTAATTTCCTCGCAATGACGATGCTTACTCCATACAACCACATTTAAAATCCATGCTCCCTTCAATTGCAAAACATGCAGCATCTCATCAAATTAATCCTCTTAAAAAGCACGGACAAAATTTTATTTTTGACAGTAGTCTATGTGATAAAATTGTACGTGCGAGTAACCTTGCAGAAAACAGCAGAGTGCTAGAAATAGGACCAGGCACCGGAGGATTAACTAGGTCAATATTGCAGAAAAATCCTGAATCCTTAACTGTTATAGAAACAGATGAAAGATGTATCCCGCTCCTTAATGAGATTAAAGAATATTATCCTAATCTAAATATTATAAAACAAGATGCTCTTAAAATAAATTTAACTGATTTAAGCTATGATAAAGTAATTATAATCTCTAATTTACCATATCATATAGGTACTGAGTTAGTAATTAGATGGCTGAAAGAAGCACGGTTAATTACTAATATGACGCTAATGTTACAAAAGGAAGTAGTAGAACGTATTTGTGCTATGCCGTCAACTAAAGTATATGGCAGGTTATCGGTAATATGTCAGTTAATTGCTAAAGTGGAAAAATGCTTTGACGTAGCACCTACTGCTTTCTATCCACCTCCTAAAGTATATTCTGCGATAGTTAAACTAATACCTTTAGAAAATCCGCCGTCTATTGCTCTGATAAATAAAGTTGAGCAAATAACAAAACTTGCTTTTGCAGGACGACGGAAAATGATCAAATCATCACTGAAAAATCTTGTACCTAATATACATGAAATATTAACTCAGTTGAAAATCAATGATAATTATCGTGCTGAAAATCTTACTCCTCAAGATTATTTGAGAATTGCCGAAATATTAGACAATGTCACCTAGTTCGCTTGACGAGCGTTGTTGCATGGCTCAACTTCACTCTTGTCATCCTAGCTAACTTGATCGCGGGATCTAGCTTAAAATACTAAATTATTAATATTTTTTATTGTTTTTATGGACCCCCGTGGTCAAGCGAACTAGGTGACATAGTGGGGTTTACCGAGCCATGCAACAAGGCTGGCTTGTCCACGGGATGACACATCATTCAGTTTTATCTAACTTTTTAGCTTCTTGTTCTTGCTGTAATTTATACTCTGCTGCTTTTTCTTCTGCATAATTAAAAAAGAAATAACAGAAAGTTAAAAAACTAGTCAAAACTATTCCAAGAGTTATTAGTATTAACTTAAGCTCTTTCCTTGCATTTTGAGCTTTTAATCGCTTTTCTTCCTCTTCATCAATATAAGACTCAGAGGTTAAAATTTTTTCTTCTTTATTTTCCATATTTTAACTCTTTAAAATTAGCTTATATATTAATTGTAATAATTATATATTTAATAAATCTATCTTACTCAAAAATACGGCTTTTTCTATTTACTAGGTAAATATGTATTAGTTCTTGAGTCTTATAATAAGGCAATTGAACTTGATCCTACAAATTCTGAAGCACAATATAATAAACAAAATTTATTAAAGCGTATGTATTGTTAAGTAAAAAATGCTGAAAAGTTTGATTTTATGCTGCGTTTGCTATTTGATACATTGGTGAATTTGCCTAAAAATGGCGAATGGTACCCGCGGCCGGACTTGAACCGGCAAGAGCTTACGCTCCACGGATTTTAAGTCCGTTATGTCTACCATTCCATCACGCGGGCAATTATAAATACAGAACTGTATTTTTCTAAGTGGACAGATTAATAAAAAAAATACAAAAAAGCAAGTACTTTTATCGTTAATATATTAGTCTGATATAAAAAAATTATTAAACCACTTTAAAATTAGTTAGTTTACTCATTAATTTATTAGATAATTAACTTAAATAGTGACAAAATAGTAATAATATGATAGATTAGTTTCAGAAAGTAATACTTTCTCTTGCATGTTATTGACATGTTTATTGACAAATGCCGCAAGGTAAGGTAGTTTTGCATAATGAATTTTTATCGGCTCTTATATTTAAGTAAGATTTAAGTTTTAGTTATTATAAGTGCGTTAAGTTCAAATAAGTAATTTCTATCTAATAAAGGTTTTTATGGCTACAAATATAGTAGGTAAAGTTAAGTGGTATAATTCTACGAAGAATTTTGGATTTATTGAACAGGAAAATGGCGGCAAAGATGTGTTTGTACACAAATCAGCCGTAGACGCAGCAGGTTTACATAGCCTTGAAGAAGGACAAGATGTAATTTTTGATCTTGAAGAAAAGCAAGGAAAAGCCTACGCTGTTAACCTCAGAATTAAATAAGTATATTTATAATACCAAAAGCAGCTATCCAAAATTGTTTATAATTTAGGGTAGCCTAGTCATCTTTATCAAAATAGTAAATATTTTGTTTTTGTCTTATAATAACCTATATAATTTTAAGTATAATAAATTATTTTTACTAAGGGGCATGAAAATGCCCTAAATCTAAGTAATATTATTCTGGCTTGAATAAGATTCTAAAATAGTTTCATTATTCATTATCGTTTTATATATTTAGTTGGTTTGTAATCTAGCTTAAGCATATTTTTTGATTCAGGATAATTATATAAGTCGTTATTTTAATTTACTATAACTTATTTTTTATATAATAGACCTGCATAACTTATCTTAGAGGCTATCTGTAAATAAATTTTAATTAGTAATTAAAGAGTTTTTTTAGCGAAAAGTGATAAGATTTTTGAAGAAATAGTTATTCATATTTCAAAAAAATCTTATAATTTGCAGCCGAAAAGAATTAAATTATCGGTTAAAATTTATTTACAGATAGGCTCAGGAAATAAGAGATCTCTACTCTACTCAAGCGTACTATAGTTAAGTATGTAAGGCTGAGAGAGCGTCTCATATATCTTTAAGAAATGGGTTATGTAATAGGTCTAATCAATAATGTGCATATTTTGATTTAAAACTATATTGGATTATATAATGAAAAATTTTAATTTATCTGAAGAATTAATTATCGCTCTTGAGACAATGAATATCACTGAGCCGACTGAAATACAAAAGCAATCGATTCCGGTTGCAATGGCGGGGTCGGACATACTCGCTTCTAGCCAAACAGGTTCAGGAAAAACTCTCTCTTATTTATTGCCGTTAATTGATTCATTTATTAAAAATAAAACTACTGCTTTAATTCTTGTCCCGACTAGAGAATTAGCAACGCAAATACACAGTACTTTAAATAAAGTAACTACATCCTATAAAATTAATAGTGCAGTTTTGATAGGCGGTGAACCGATGCCCAAACAATTTATGCAATTAAAAAAGAATCCGAAAGTGATTATTGGTACGCCGGGGCGTATTATCGATCACTTAAATAGAGGAAGTTTAAAAATTGATCGCATAGGCATAACCGTACTTGACGAAATGGATAGAATGCTTGATATGGGGATGAAAGAACAGTTAGAAGAAATCAATAAATTTTTACCGGAAAAAAGACAAGTTTTAATGTTTTCCGCTACTATGCCAAAACATATTATTGCTGTTTCTCAAAAATATCTAAACAATCCGGTACGTATTACGGTAGGTGCTACTAATAAAGCAGCTGCAGAAATAAAACAGGAATCAATGCATGTTTCTGATAAAGAAAAATTTAGTGAATTAACTAAACAACTTGGTAATAGGGAAGGAACGGTAATTATTTTTGTGAAGACTAAACGCTCTGCTGATCAATTAGCTAAAATGTTAAAATATGAAAATCATAAAGCAGAAGCTATACATGGTGATTTAAGTCAGCGTCAACGTGAAAGAGTAATTTTATCATTTCGTAAGTCAAATCATAGAATAATGGTAGCAACTGATGTAGCGGCTCGTGGGCTTGATATTCCTCATACACAGCATGTTATTAATTATGATTTACCTATGTGTCCTGAAGATTATTTACATAGAATAGGTAGAACGGGTAGAGCAGGGGCTACCGGACATGCACTGTCTTTTATTTCTCCGGATGATGTTATTAGATGGCGTGCAATTGATCGTTTAGTAAATAAAGGAGAATCTACACCACGCAGTGAGTTTAGGAGTGATAAAAATAATCGTAAAAGATCATTCGGTAAAAGAGCCGGCGGTGAGGGTAAAAAGTTTAATTCTTTTGATAATAATCGTAAAAAAATTTTTGATGGTAACAGCTACGGTAATAAAAGAAAGAAAGTATCGTAGTTTAGATTTACGTCATTGCGAGCAGCCATAGGCTGTGCGGCAATCTCATGAAATAATAAAATCCTGCGATTGCTTCATCAAAACTTACAGTTTTTCCTCGCAATGACAGAAAAACCGATCTATGCAACAACGCCAACTCTATGCGGGAATGACATCAAGGCATTTTATATCAGGAGGATAAATTCATAAATTTTAATTTTTCACGATTTCAATATATATCTAATATTTTCTTTATATTAATAATTTCTTTTCCCGGAGGTTTAATTTATTTACTTACCGGTTCAACTCTTTCTTTTTGGCTTCGAGAATCCGGTTTTGATAAAATCACTATCGGGCTTTTTAGTTTAGTTAATTTTATTCATATATTTAAATTTTTATGGGGTCCTTTACTAGAAAAAGTAAGTTTTGCTTCTTCAAGTAAGCGAGGATATAAATATTGTTTAATTATTGCTTTGGTTAGCTGTATTTGTTGTGTATATGTTCTAACAAATTTTAACCCTAATACTCATTTTATACCATTTGCTTTATGCTTAGTAGCTGTGGCATTTTTTTCTTCCATTTATGATATGTTGCTTCAATCATCACAGATGTTACTTATTATAAATAAAAATTGGGGCATAAGTGAGGCAGCTTGTACTACAGGCTTTAGAATAGGTATACTTATAGCAGGTTCAGGAGCGTTATATTTATCAACTATCATATCTTGGCAAGATGTTTATCGTGCTATGGCAATTTTATGTATACCGTCATTACTATTAATTATAAGCTATCCGCTTAAATTTAAAGATAAGACAATTATCAACGATTTTGATAGATTTTGGCATGCTTTTTATGACTTTATCAAGAAACCTAAATGGCTAATAATTGTTAGTTTTATGCTTCTATATCGTCTTCAAGATAATTTTCTTTCAATTATGCCGAATATGTTTTATCTCGATATTGGGTATACGAAGAAAGATTTAGCTCTTGGATATAAAGCTTTTGGTATGTGTGCTGCAATCCTTGGAGGTTTTATAGGCGGGTTTTTGTGCCGAAAATATGAATATTCTTATTTGCTTAAAAGAGCATTAATATATCATGCTTTATCTAGCCTATCTTTTTTATTTCTCTATTTGTATAATCGAGATATTACAAGTTTGTATATAGCGGTCTTTTTTCAAGAATTTACCAAAGGCTTAACTATGTCTCCGTTTTTTTCTTACCAATTAAGATGTTGTAGTTCTAAATATTGTATAACCCAAATTGCTTTAATTACTTCTATTGCTTATATTAGTACCATATTGTTTGGTAGTATTTCAGGCTATGCAGCTACTTATTTAGGTTGGACTTATTTTTTCATCGTAGCAGGATTTTGTTTTATACCGGCTTATATATTAATTAGATATTTACCGACTTATGTCATTCCTAGCTAAAAGGGTTGTTGTTGTGTGGCTCGGCTCCGTCATCCCGTGATTTATTCACGGGATCTAGTTAAAAATACTAATATTATTAGTATTTTTAGTTGTTTTACTGGATACTGTAGACAAGCCACGGTATGACACTGAACGTGCTTTCCGAACCATACAACAACACCTAAATTAATCCGCTAATCCGGCTAGCTTTACTTCAGGAAATAATTCTTCTTCCAATTTTGATAGGTCGTGTATTAGCTCTGGACTAAATAGAGGTGCTAATTTGTTAGATAATGGAACTAAGTCTTCATCAGTAGTTATCTTTATAAATTCAATCCTTGCCTTAAATCGTGCCAATTCAAGTTCTTTAATATTAAGATGTGTGTTATTAAAAATTTCCTTGATTGCATCGTGTATTATATAGCTATCTTTTGAAGATAATTTAGACCCCAATGGTCTACTCATAGATAATAGTAATAGATTCGATTCATTGTCAAACATGAACATTTCCACAGGTTCGTCCTTATAAGAGAATTTGGAAAGAAATATTATATGAGTTTTATAATAATCATGATATTTGTCTTTAAGATAGTTTTGGTATTTGCTTAAACCTTCTAGTCGGTATGTTCTTCTATATTAGCTTTTAGTGTAATACAAGTTTTTAGACGTCCATTGTCTACAGCTGATACAAAAAATTCATCAATATATTTTTGTTCAGGTTTATATACACTACTTAATAAAAATTTTATTACCTCTGTATTTTGATATTTTGAAGCTTCACCTAATATACAATCAATGGATGAGATAGCCGGTGATGAACCGATAAGTTTTAAATTATTTTTTTCAATATCCGGTAATTTCTTCTCAAATAAATATTCAAATACACTTAAATTTGAATGACTAATTGCCAATTCAATATGCTCTGGCTTAATGATTGCACCTTTTTGCACTAAAAGATCTATTATTTCTATGCTTTTGTTTTCTCCTCTAATCGCATAATATAATGCATTTTGAACCTTAATATCATCTTGCTCACAAAGCAATTTTACTATCTCTTTATATCCTTTGTCTGCCGCAAGCCCTAAAGGGGTAATATAGTTTATTCCACTATGGCTATTTATATCAAATCCAAAATTTATTAATAAATTAAGCGTTTCAAGATCATTATTAATAACCGCAATTAAAGACAGGGTACTATGAGATGTTCCAACATTATTTAATATTCTAACATTATTTGGTTTATCTTCATCGATAGCAAAATAACGTATTGTTTTTGTATTGTCAGAAAGAGGAAAATTAAATTGTGAAATATAACGAAAGGCTTCACTAGTGTTCTTATTTATAACGCTCTTAAATAAATTTTCTTCATTTGGATTATCAATAGTATATATATCACCTTTTCTTGTAGTAAATTTTTTAGGCATAATAATCTAGCATTAGTTAGTAATATATTAAAATAATAACTTATTTTAATAAAATCAACGATAAATTAAAAAGTTGCTATGGTACTGTTAACAAAATAGCTTTAAAATTATTTTGTTAACAGTGCCATACAACAATCTCCAAGATAAATACAAATATATTAGACTTCTTGCATAAGGTAGCTAATAAGGAGGAATTTGTAGGATACACGGAAGCACTTGCCACTGCAGCGTACACTTTAGTACGTGAGGATGCGAGTACCGGATCGACGCACAAATTACCCTTAGAAGCAAGTTATGCAAGAAGTCTATTGTCAAAATAGTACTATCGATTTATAATAATCAACAAATTTATTAGTGTACTTTAATTATGTTTATTCAAACTGAAGATACTCCCAACCCTGATGCAATAAAGTTTTTCCCGGGGCAGGAAATAAGTAGTGAACAGCCGGTATTTTTTAGCGATATTGCTGAAGTTAAAGGAAGAAGCAAACTTGCAGAGTCACTATTTTATATTAATAATGTAAAATCAGTATTTTTTGGTAGTGATTTTATAACAGTGACTAAGCAAGCTGAAAGTAATTGGCAAGTTATAAAGCCTGAAGTTTTAATGGTTATTATGGATCATTTTGTTTCGGGATTCCCGGTATTTGAAGAAAGTACAAAAGCAGATAATGTAAATCATAACCTTGATGGGCTTTCGGAAATAGAGAAGCAAATCGTAGAGATTATTGAAACTAGAGTGCGTCCATCTGTTGCACAAGATGGTGGTGATATAATATATAAAGGCTTTGAAAACGGTGTAGTTAAATTAGCTCTTCGCGGTGCATGTCTTGGTTGTCCAAGCTCTACTATCACCTTAAAAAACGGCATTGAATCCATGCTTAAACATTTTGTACCGGAAGTGCAAGAAGTTGAAGCTGTAGAGGAAGATTTTGAGTAATTTAGGTATTGACTAAAAAGAGTTGATTTTAAGTTTCGATGTCGTTCCCGCATTCTATGTCATTCCTAGCTAGAAGCGGGAATCCAGAAAAAAAAGCATAAATACAGCAAATTTTTAAAATTAAAAGCTCGCTTTATGCTGGATTCCCGCTTCTAGCTAGGAATGACATAGAAGTCATGTAATAACAACTTCAGCTACTTGCAATGATTATATCTATAATACTAACCTTCCTTTGGAGTAATTATGTCACCTCGATGCCAAATAACGTAATACAGCTCAACATCTTTTGGAGTATAGACTACGATAGGTAGTTTACTATTATATCTTAAAAACGCCGCAGTGAAAAATACTCTAACCGGTTGTATTGTCGGTTTTGTGCCTGGAAACGCCATCATTGTACTAGCAGGGTAATCGCTAACTTGATTCATAACGTAATAATCATATCCCCATCCTTCTAAAGTTTTTGTTTCCAGATTACCGCTAAACCAAGCATCGTTGCAATCTTTTAGGGCATTTTTTGTAGCGTGTAATTCTACCTGTAAGCTTTTTTCATTAGACTCTGTAGGTAAATGAAGTACATATCGTTTTTGGCTATCTGTCGGTAGAGGGTAGGGTGCAATATCTTTTAACGTCTTATCGCTATTAGCTAATAAATGAGTATTTAAAAAACATAATGTAAGAAGTAGTATAATTTTATTTTGCATATGATTGTTTTTTTAAATTAATTAAAATCCATTATTTCGCCTAAAGGAGTTATATAAGAAGAATTTATTTTGCCCTCGGTTATATCAGCACTAAAGCCTTCACTATAGTCAACATCACCATTTTCGTTTATTTTTTTACTTAAAAATAATATAGCATTTTCAAATTTATTTTCTTTTAATATAGGCTGATTATTTAAACTAAAAACTTTCATGGTAAGCCTTTCATTATTAGGTAATCTAAAATATATTTCTGATCCGTTATTGAATTCAAAAAAATTACATTTATTATTAGCACCTAATAATAATAAATTATTTAATACATCTATGGTAACTTGTTCTTCTAGGTTTATTCCTTTAGGAAATGGTATACAATTATTATGATTATTTTGTATATTGGAAGAAAAAATACTTAACAACTCCTGTTGAGTAAAGTCAGGAAATTTAGGTTCTACTGTATTTTGTACATTATTATAATTTAATGCAGTAAAATCTAATTCAGTATAGTGGGTTGTATCACCAATCTCTAAAGTATATATATGTTGACCTTGCAATTCTTCTTCAAATAAATCTTTCCATATTATTTGTAATTCTTCTAGTAGTTCCTGAATATATTTATTATCATCTTTAGCATCGTTAATTTCATCTGCAAAGCTTTTCATTACAAAAAATTTAAAATCTTTTAATTGTGAAGGTTTATAAGATTCAATTTTATTTTGTAATTTCTCTTCTAAATAATCTATTAGTGATGCAATATCTGTAGGAAAATTTTTAGTTATTTCTAATAATTCTTTTTTATGCTGTTCTGAAATTATATTCATTTTCTAATCTAATCCCGTTTCTTTCTTAAAAAAGCCGGTATGTCATGAATATCAGACTCTTTATTATCTTGATCTAGAGTATTAACAACAATGTTTTTGCGTTCTAAAGTTTGATTATTTGAAGCACGCAGAGAACCCCATATTTTTCCTAAAAATGATGGTTTTGGTGAGTCATCTTCAGATTTATTGAAACTATTTGCATGTAACCCTAGCTCTTTTTCATTTCCGATAAAATTTTGATTTATTGGAGAGTCGGTAATTTCAATATTTTCGGTACTATAGCTGTTAAAATCAGGAATTTCTTCTATTTGTGTAGGTTGTACTATAGCTTCATTATAAGTTTCTTCAGGAACTATATTGGTAGTTTCAGCTATTGCGGGTTTATATGTCGGTACTTTATCGGCATCAATACCGGTAGCAACAACTGATACTCTGATAATTCCTTTTAATTCTGGATTAAATGTTGAACCGAAAATAATATTAGCATCAAGGTTATCTACTTCTTCTCTGATTCTATTAGCAGCGTTGTCAACTTCAAATAAGGTCATGTCAGAACCGCCGGTAATATTGATTAATACACCTCTTGCACCACACATTGAGCTATGATCTAGCAGCGGATTTGAAATTGCAGATTCTGCCGCTTTAATAGCTCTATCTTCACCGCTAGCTTCACCCGTACCCATCATTGCTTTACCCATTTCGCTCATTACTGCTTTAATGTCGGCAAAATCAAGATTAATAAGTCCCGGCATAATCATTAAATCTGTTACTCCTCTAACGCCTGCATGTAATACGTCATCTGCCATTTTGAAAGCATCGGCAAACGTCGTTTGTTCATTAGCAATACGGAATAGATTTTGGTTCGGTATTACAATTAAAGTATCAACGAATTGCTGTAATTCAATAAGTCCTTTATCGGCAGTTTTCATACGATGACCGCCTTCAAAATGGAAAGGTTTAGTTACTACCCCAACCGTAAGGATGCCTAGTTCTTTAGCAATCCGTGCAATAACCGGTGCAGAACCGGTACCTGTACCGCCGCCCATACCTGCTGTAATAAATACCATATTGCTATTTTCTAGGTAACTACGAATTTCGCTTTCTGATTCTTGAGCAGCAAGTGCTCCAACCTCAGGAGAAGCTCCTGCTCCAAGACCTCTAGTCGTAGAAACACCGAGTTGTATTTTGTTAGTGCATAAAGAATGTTCAAGCGATTGTGCATCAGTATTAGCTACTACAAAATTAGCACCTTGCAGATTAGCACTAATCATATTATTTACTGCATTACTACCTGCACCCCCAATGCCGAAAACCGTAATGGTCGGCTTTAATACTATATTTTCAGGAGCTTTTATATTTAAAACCATGATACTCTTTTATTTTATATAATTAATGTTTAAGTATAATAAAAGATTAAGGCTGTGTGAAGAAAAATTTAATTAATATATTTTTGTTCTTTTTGGCTGCAAATTATAAGATTTTTTTGAAATAGGAACAGCTATTTGCTGCAAAAATCTTATTAATTTTTGCTTAAAAATATCTAAAAATATAAATAATTAAATTTTTCTTCACACGGTCTAAAAATTTCCACAGTATTTTATGAAAAGTTTAAGATAAGTTTTCTTTTAATAGTGGAACACCGTTATTATGACATGCTTTTATTAATGCTTTATCGTTAGTGGCTATAGGAAGCCCTTCATGCATGGCAGTTAATAAATAAGTCGCATCGTATGAAGTAAGATTATTGGCTCTTGCAGTATTCATAATTTCGTACATAGGAAAATCAAAATTTGATATATTGATGGGTAAGGAGTTTAAAAAATCTATAGTTTTAATAATTTTTGCTGAAGTTATTCTAGCACGTTTTGCTGCTATTAATATTGTATTAGTTACTTCAAATTTCCAAAGAAATGGTACTACTGCTCTAAATTTATAACAATAATCTAATGTAAAGTCTGAATATTCATCACGTTCATCATTAAAGAACCATGAAGCAGTTATGGAGCAATCGGCTATAAATGGTTTAGAACTCATCTTCTACCTTCATCTCGAAGCTCTTTAATAGTATAAGGAGCCAATGTATTACCTTTGCTGAATTCTCTTATTTGCTCTACTATATTATCCATTTTAGGTTTTTGAGTTATAGGTATAATTTTTGCAACAGGAGTGTTATGCTTACAAATAGTAATTTGTTCGCCGTCTTGTACACGCTGTATTAGATTGGAAAAATGAGCTTTTGCTTCTAACAGGTTAATTTGGTTAGGTAAATGTTGTTTCACATAGGTAATATAATAAATAGACTAATTTAATACTAGCCTATTTATAAGATTTTGTACAGTAATATCAATAGTTAAATTAATATTTTTATATAAAACCTAAGGTTGTCCAACCATTTTTTCAGGAACTACTATTTTATCAAACTCTTCTTCGGATAAAAGATTGAGTTTTTTAGCTGCTTCTTTTAAAGTTATTCCGTGTTTATGAGCTTCTTTAGCAATTTTTGCAGCATTATCATAGCCTATATGCGGATTAAGAGCCGTAACAAGCATTAGAGATTTATCAAGTAAATCATTAATGCGTGCTATATTTGGTTCTAATCCTTTAACACAGTGAGTAACAAAGCTATTTACGCTATCGGATAACAGCTCTATAGATTGTAGGATATTGTATATTATTACAGGTTTAAATACGTTAAGTTCAAGATGTCCGTTTGAGCCGGCAATAGTAACCGTAACATGATTTCCCATCACCTGACTGCATACCATTGTTAAAGCTTCGACTTGGGTAGGGTTTACTTTACCTGGCATAATCGAAGAGCCGGGTTCATTCTCAGGTAAATGCAGCTCACCAAGACCGCATCTTGGGCCGGAGCCGAGCAGTCTTATATCATTTGCTATTTTCATTAAGCTAACTGCTATAGTATTAAGAGTTCCTGAAAATTCTACTAGTGCGTCATGGGCAGCTAGACTTTCAAATTTATTAGGAGCCGTTTTAAAAGGTTGTTTAGTAAACTCTGCCACTTTCTCAGCAAATTTTATATCAAAGCCTATTTTTGAGTTAATAGCTGTGCCGACTGCCGTTCCACCTTGAGCAAGTAGATAAACTTTTTTTAGTGCATCTTCTATGCGTTCTAAAGCATACTCTATTTGTGTAATATATCCGGAGAATTCCTGTTTAAGAGTTAATGGAGTTGCATCCTGCAAGTGAGTACGTCCTATTTTTATGATTTTATCCCAATCTTTTGACTTGTCTTGCAAATAGGTAAGTAAATTATTCAAAGCCGGTATAAGTTGCTGTTTAGTTGCAAGTACAGTTGCTATATGCATAGCGGTTGGAAAAGAGTCGTTGGATGATTGTCCTTTATTAACATGATCGTTAGGATGTACTGGAGATTTACCGCCTTTCTTGCTTGTTAATTCTTCATTAGCAATAGAGGCAATAACCTCGTTCATATTCATGTTTGTTTGTGTACCTGAACCTGTTTGCCAAACTACTAAAGGAAAATTATCCTCAAATTCGCCTTCTAAGATTCTATCAGTGGCTTTATCTATACTTGTAGCTATTTTAGCTTCTAAATCACCAAACTCATAATTAACCTGTGCTGCACATTTTTTTAAAATAGCAAGAGCACGAATTAAAATTTCAGGCATTTGTTGTTTGCCTATTTTAAAATTTTCTAAAGATCTTTGAGTTTGAGCTCCCCAATAAAATTTTTCTTCTATTTGAATTTTTCCAAAAGAATCGCTTTCGGTTCTGTAATTTTTCATAAATTGTTAAATGTTATATAATTATCTATTTTTTTCATAAAATGATCACTTACTACATTCAAGTCTAATTGCTGGGCTAATTTAGCAAAGCTATAATATAATTTGTCTGTTAAAGAAGCTTTTTTTAGATTCTTAGCAATAAATATTAATGTACTTTCTATCATAAGATTACGATTAAAACTATAAAATTTTTGCCAATGTTCGTTATATTTAGGTTCAGAAGATTCTATATAATTGGAATATATAGGTTTAGTAATTACTGCTTTACCTTGATATATATCAAATATAGTATCATTAATTAATCTTTCATTCTTGAGGTTATTGATCACTTTATCAAAAAAATTATTTAATATAGCCGTTGTTATCTCTTCTTCTGTAAGTTCATTTATAAATATGTCTAATTGTTTTTCAAAACTCTCGATAATTTGTTCATTTGGTTCCCTTTTCATGACTTTTCTCTCAAATTAATTGATATAATAAAAGTTTATGACTTTAATTTTAGTAGACTAAATATTTATATCGAAGTAAATAAAAAACAATATTTGATTTATTAAAAATATTATTTATGTAATGAATGAAAAATTATAGAAGCGGCATTTGATACATTAAGACTTTCTACTCTCTTAGAAATAGGGATTTTGGCTAAATAATCACATGTTTCTTCGACTAATCTTCGTATGCCTTTATCTTCTGAGCCAAATACTAATGCCATTTTGTCGGAAATTAATTTATCAGTAAAGTAGTCATTTGCAGAACCTGTTAGACCTATAATCCAAAAGCCGTGTTTTTTAAGATAATTCATACATGAGCGTAAGTTAGTAACTTTAATTATAGGTATTAATTCTAAAGTACCGCAAGCCGCTTTAGCAATGCTGCCGCTTTCATTTGGAGAATTATCTTGAGGTAATATTATAGCATTTATATCAAAAGCAGCGGCACTACGAATAATTGCTCCAATATTTTGTGTGTCTGTTATTTGATCAAGAATCGCAATTTTACATTTTGAGTTTTTTATATCTACGTCCTCTAGATTGTAAGAAAAAATTGGTCTAACTTTTGCAGCTATTCCTTGATGTGTTTGGTTTTCCAGTAATTTAGATAAAATATCGTTATTAACAATTTCATAAGATCTGGTACCTATTAATTTTTTGTTTGTATCAAAAATTTCCCTAGTGCATAAAATATTTTCAATTTGACGTTTTGAATTATTTAGAGCAGAAAATACAGGATGTTTCCCATACATATAATAACAATTTTTAGAATCAAGTTTTTTATTTTGCATCTTATTGAAAACCGTCAGTAATTTGTTCTTGACAGAAACTACTATTTATTATAGAAAGTTACAACTAAATAAATGTGCAAGCTGCTATTTGTTTATTTGATGATTCGGCAAGAAGTTTTATTAAGTCCTAATACTAATTATATATATTATATATTGTATTTTACAGTGAATTAGTCTATTTAACACAGTAAAGTTCTTTAGGAGGGGTGGCCGAGTGGTCAATGGCAGCAGACTGTAAATCTGCCCGCGTAAGCGTTCGAAGGTTCGAATCCTTCTCCCTCCACCACTTAAATGGTTCAGGGAAGCGTATCATTTTATTTTAAAAGATTCATGTATATATGTTTAATTTTATTTAAAAATAAAACATAATTGTGTATATTTATAAATCTGAATAAAATTGATATAGCATTGTTAACAAAATATCTTTGAAATTATTTTATTAACAGTGCCACAATGCGGGTGTAGCTCAAATGGTAGAGTTCCAGCCTTCCAAGCTGGCTGTGTGGGTTCGATTCCCATCACCCGCTCCAGAGATAGTGGTAACAAATAAATTTAGCAAAAAATGCACTTATAAAAAATTAACTTGTATTAAACCTAATTGTAGAGAGTAATAACATGGCAAAAGCAAAATTTGAACGAACTAAACCGCACGTTAATATAGGTACGATCGGTCACGTAGATCACGGTAAAACTTCCTTAACGGCAGCAATAACTATAGTACTTGCTAAGACAGGTGGAGCAAAAGCTACAGCTTATGATCAAATTGATGCTGCTCCTGAAGAAAAAGAAAGAGGTATAACTATTTCTACTGCACACGTAGAATATGAGACTAAAAATAGACACTATGCACACGTAGATTGTCCGGGACACGCTGACTATGTAAAGAACATGATAACCGGTGCTGCTCAGATGGACGGTGCAATATTAGTAGTTTCTGCTGCTGATGGTCCTATGCCGCAAACTAGAGAGCATATATTACTAGCAAAACAGGTAGGTGTACCTGCTATGGTAGTATTCTTAAATAAAGTAGATATGGTGGATGATCCTGATCTATTAGAACTAGTAGAGATGGAAGTAAGGGAATTATTATCAAAATACGGTTTCCCGGGTGATGAAATACCTATTATTAAAGGTTCTGCATTTCAAGCTTTAGAAGGAAAGCCTGAAGGTGAAAAAGCTATTAATGAGTTAATGGATGCAGTAGATAGCTATATACCGCAGCCTGTAAGAGCTACGGATAAACCTTTCTTAATGCCGATAGAAGATGTATTCTCTATTTCAGGAAGAGGTACTGTTGTAACAGGTAGAGTAGAGTCAGGAATAATTAAGGTAGGTGAGGAAATTGAAATAGTCGGTCTAAAAGATACGCAAAAAACTACCTGTACCGGTGTAGAAATGTTCAGAAAATTACTTGATGAAGGACAAGCCGGAGATAATGTCGGTATATTACTACGCGGTACAAAAAGAGAAGAAGTTGAAAGAGGACAAGTTCTCGCAAAACCTGGTAGCATAAAACCTCATGATAAGTTTGAAGCTGAAGTATATGTGCTTAGTAAAGAAGAAGGTGGACGTCATACCCCATTTACTAATGACTATCGTCCGCAGTTCTATTTTAGAACAACAGACGTTACCGGTACAATAAAATTGCCTGCTGATAAGCAGATGGTTATGCCTGGAGATAATGCTACTTTTACGGTGGAATTAATTAAACCGATTGCTATGCAGGAAGGGTTAAAATTCTCTATACGTGAAGGTGGTAGAACAGTGGGTGCCGGCGTAGTAACTAAAATAAATAATTAATTGATTTTATAAATACCTATTATTTTTTAATAATAGGTATTTATATTTTAAGATGTCTGAAAAACATCTTGCTGTTTAAATATTAGGTTTACTGAATGAAAAATAAAATCAAAATTCGTTTAAAATCATTTGATCACAGTAGTCTTGATCAAGCTACAAAAGAGATAGTTAGTGCTGTTAAAAGAACATTTGCTAACATTAATGGTCCTATTCCTTTACCTAGAAAAATTGAAAGATTTACCGTAAATAGGTCTCCTCATGTACATAAGAAGTCAAGAGAGCAATTTGAAATTAGAAAGCATAAAAGATTATTAGTTATAGATGATCCGAATCCGGCGGTTGTTGATGCTTTAAGTAAAGTTGATTTAGCAGCAGGTGTTGATGTAGTGATTGAATTAGAGAGTGGGGAATAAATGAGAACCGGTATAATTGCTCAAAAAATTGGGATGACTAGTGTTTTTAATGATAAAGGAGAAAGAATTTCTTTGACATTAGTAAAAGTTGATGATTGTCAAGTGGTAGGGCATAAAACTCTAGAAAAACATGGATATAATGCTTTGGTTATAGGTATAAAAGATAAAAAAATATCTAGAGTAACTAAGCCTATGAAACAAGTTTTTGCTAATGCTAAAATATCTCCTAAAACTAAATTAAAAGAATTTAGAATTTCTGAAGAGAATTTTATTGATATAGCAGCAAGTCTAGAAGTAGATCATTTTACGGCAGGACAATTTGTGGATATAACGGCAACTACTATAGGTAAAGGGTTTGCTGGTAGTATGAAAAGACATAATTTTAAAGGTCTTGAAGCTTCTCACGGTGTTTCTATATCCCATCGTTCGCACGGTTCTACAGGACAAAGACAAGATCCAGGAAAGGTTTTCAAAGGCAAAAAAATGGCTGGTCATATGGGATGTAACCAAGTTACTATTCAAAATTTGAAAATATTTGCCGTTGATAAAGAGCGTAAGCTTATTATGATTCAGGGTAGTATACCTGGTCACAAAAATTCGTATCTTTCAGTAAAAGATGCAATAAAAAAGAATTAAATTATAGGTTAAAATTTGTTTACTGATAACCTCTTAGACATGTTTGTTGAGGTTAAAGATTATCAAATTAACAAAACGCCATGCAATATTATTTATATAAAAGTTTTATATAAGACTGTATAAGGTTAAATAAAGATGAAAACTAAAATATTAAGTCTTGCTAATGAAGAAGTTGGTGAGATTAGCTTAAACGAAGATATATTTGCTGTTGAATTTATCAGAGATGATATAATAAAGCAGGTTATTGATTGGCAGAGAGCTAAAGCAATGTCCGGTAACCACAAAACTAAAACAGTATCAGAAGTATCTGGAACCACAAAAAAACCTTTTAAGCAAAAAGGTACAGGTAATGCAAGACAAGGTTCCCTTAGATCGGTACAGATGCGTGGTGGTGGTGTAGCTCACGGACCTAGAGTACGTAGTCATGCAACAAAATTACCTAAAAAAGTACGAAAACTTGGTTTAATTCATGCTTTATCCGAGAAATTCGCTGAAGGAAAATTATTAGTAATAGATTCTTTAAAGCTAGATAAGCCTAAAACTTCTGCTCTTGTAAATATATTAAGCAAATTTCAAGGGAAAAGTTTCTTTGTAATAGATGGAAATGAAGTAGATACTAATTTTTCTTTAGCTGCAAAAAATATTTATAATACTGTGATTGTTCCACAAATAGGGGCAAATGTTTATGATATAATACGACATGAATATGTCCTATTATCACAAGAAGCAGTGAGCGTTTTAGAAGAGAGGTTAAGATGAGTTCTTATAAATACTACGATTTAATTAGAAAACCTATTATTACAGAAAAAACTACCACCCTTTCGGAACAAAATAAATACGCTTTTTATGTAGATAAATTTGCTGAAAAACTTACCGTTAAAAAGGCTATAGAAGAAATATTTAAAGTAAAAGTAAAAAAAGTGAATATTTTAAACGTTAAAGGTAAGAAGAAAAGATTTAAAGGAATTATAGGGACTCAAATCAATAGAAAGAAAGCTATTGTTACATTAGAAAAAGACCATAATATAGATTTTGCCGGAGGAATTAAATAAATGGCTTTAAAAAACTTTAATCCAATTACTCCTTCTCTTAGAGAGTTAGTTCAAGTTGATAAAACTAGTTTATGGAAAGGCAGACCTTTAAAATCTTTGACCAAAGGTATATCTAAAACCGGTGGACGAAATAATCAAGGTAGGATTACTTCTTGGCACAGAGGTGGAGGACACAAAAAATTATATCGTATTATTGATTTTAAAAGAAATAAAATAGATATTTCTGCTATTGTTGAAAGAATAGAGTATGACCCTAATAGAACTGCTTTTATTGCTTTAATAAAATATGAAGATGAGGAATATTCTTATATTCTAGCACCACAAAAATTATCTGTAGGTGATAGAGTAATATCAAGTCAAGATGCTGATATAAAAATAGGAAATTGTTTACCTTTAAAATTCATTCCTATCGGTACTACTTTACATAATGTTGAAATGAAAGTGGGTAAGGGTGGTCAAATTGCAAGGTCTGCAGGTACTTCAGTAGATCTAGTAGGTAAAGATTCAGGGTATGCTCAGATTAAATTAAGATCAGGTGAATTTAGGTTAGTACCTTTAGATTGTAAAGCTACTATAGGTAGTATATCTAACCCGGATCAAAAAAATATTAATTTAGGTAAAGCAGGTAGAAATAGATGGCTCGGTTGGAGACCGCATGTTAGAGGTGTAGCAATGAATCCTGTAGATCACCCTCATGGCGGTGGTGAAGGTAAAACTTCAGGAGGACGCCATCCTGTTACTCCTTGGGGATTCCCAACAAAGGGTAAGAAGACACGTAAAAATAAACGTACTTCAAAATTTATCGTAAAGAAAAGAAAATAGATTTTAAATTAATTAGGTATTAGTATGGCACGTTCAATATGGAAAGGGCCTTTTGTAGACGGTTATTTAATAAAGAAAGTTCAAAAATTAATGGAATCAGGTAAATCTGAAATGATTAAAACTTGGTCTAGAAGATCAACGATTTTGCCTATTTTTGTAGGGTTTACCTTTTCTGTTCATAATGGAAATAAATTTATTCCGGTTTCTGTAAATGAAGAAATGGTTGGAAGAAAATTAGGTGAGTTTGCTCCTACTAGAACATTTCACGGTCATGGAGCAGATAAAAAAGTCAAAAGAAAGTAAAGATTTATATGGTACAGGAAAATAAAAATTTTGCTACGGCAAAAGCTAAATCTATTAGAGTAAGTCCAAGGAAGCTAAATTTAGTTGCAGCTTTTATTAGAAATATGAAAGTATCTGAAGCATTGGTACAATTAACTTTTTCTCCTAAAAGAATTGCAAAAGTTGTAAAAGACTGTTTACAATCTGCTGTTGCAAATGCTGAAAATAATTTAGGTCTAGATATAGATAGATTGGTTATTACTAAAGCGACTGTAGGTAAGGCTTTAGTAATGAAAAGAGTTATGCCAAGAGCAAAAGGAAGAGCAACTAGAATAAATAAGTTTTTTAGTAATCTTTATATAACTGTTACAGAAAAAGAGGATAATTAAAATGGGGCAGAAAGTTTGTGCACATGGTTTTAGAGTGGGACCGACTTTAATTAAAGGTTGGGATTCCGTATTATATGCAGAAAAACATTATAAAACTCTTTTTATACAAGATTTAAAAATTAGGGATTTAATAAATAAGGGTTTTAATCAAGCTCAAGTTAGTAGAGTTTTAATTGAACGTCCTTCTAATAAAAGTATTATAATTAATATTAATGCCAAAAAACCAAATATCATTATCGGTAGAAACGGTAGTGAAATTGATAAGCTAAAAAAAGCTATTGAGAAAATGACTTCTTTAAAAGAAGTTTATATAAATATCCACGAAGTTAGAAAATTTAATATAGATGCTGCTATAGTAGCTCAAACTATAGCACTACAGCTTGAAAAAAGAGTTTCTTTTAGAAAAGCTATGAAAACAGCAATTCAGGCTTCATTTAAGCAAGGTGGACAAGGTATAAGAGTTAGTTGTTCAGGACGACTTGGAGGTGCTGAAATTGCTAGAACCGAGTGGTATATAGAAGGAAGAATGCCGTTACATACTTTAAGAGCTGATATTGATTATTCAACAGCTGAGGCTATAACTACTTATGGAGTTATAGGGGTTAAAGTGTGGATTTATAAAGGTGAATATACAGAAAATAAAAGATATAATTAATTTTAAGTATTAAAATGTTAGCTCCGAAAAAACAAAAATTTAGAAAAGCTCATAAGGGTAGAGTTGTTTCAAAAGCAAAAGCAGGTACGACGCTTGCTTTTGGATCATTTGGTCTAAAATCTATAGACGGTTGGCGTGTTACTGCAAGACAAATAGAAGCAGGAAGAAAAGCTGCTACTAGATGTATGAAAAGGCAAGGAAGATTATGGATTCGTATTTTTCCGGATGTTCCCGTTTCTAAAAAGCCTGCCGAAGTAAGAATGGGTAAAGGTAAAGGTTCTCCTGAATTTTTTGCAGTTAGAGTTTCGCCTGGAAGAATTATGTTTGAAATTGAAGGGGTAGAAGAAAATGTTGCACTTAGAGCTTTGGAGCTTGCAAGTGCAAAATTACCTGTTAGAACAAGGATAGTGAGACGTTATGAATGATTTAAAATTATTAAGAAGCAAGTTATCTACTGAAACAATAGAAGAGCTTTATAAAAACCTTAATCTTTTAAAAAAAGAATTGTTTAATTTAAGATTTCAACAAGCTTTAGGTGAGTTAAAAAATACTAGTAGGTTTTCGTTAGTCAAAAAGTCTATAGCACGCATTAAAACTGAATTAACAAAAAGATCTAATAGTGAGGAATATTAAAATGCCGAAAAGAGTGTTACAAGGCGTGGTTATAAGTTCAAAAGCTGATAAGACGGTTACAGTAAAAGTAGAAAGAAAGTTTAAGCATCCTATTTATAAAAAGTTCGTGAAAGTATCTAAAAAATATGCTGCTCATGATTCAGAAAATAAATATCAAGAAGGAGATAAAGTTAGTATAATTGAAAGTCGTCCTATCTCAAAAACCAAAACATGGTTAGTGGTAAATGGGGAATAAAGTTTTTTAATTTTTGACTTTATAAGGTAGATTGTTTATTTTATCTCTCGTGTATAAAAAATTGGAAGTAGTTTATGATTCAAATGCAGAGCATCTTGGAAATTGCAGATAATTCCGGTGCTAAAAAAGTTATGTGTATTAAAGTTTTAGGTGGCTCTCATCATATGGTGGCAAAGCTGGGTGATGTTATAGTTGTATCTGTTAAAGAAGCTATACCCGGCGGTAAGGTTAAAAAGGGCGATGTTTATAAAGGCGTGATTGTTCGTACAAAGACCGGAGTAGTAAGACCTGACGGTAGTACAATAAAATTTGATAAAAACGCATTAGTGCTTTTGAATAAACAAGATGAACCTATCGGTACTAGAGTTTTCGGTCCTGTTACAAGAGAACTTAGAGCGAAAAAATATGTTAGAATAATGTCGCTTGCAGAGGAAGTGTTATAAATGATTAAACTAAAAGTAAAAAAAGGTGATGAAGTTGTTGTTGTTACCGGAAAGCACAAAGGAAAAAAAGGTAAAATATTAAAAGTTTTTCCTGAGGACAGTAAAGTAATTGTTTCTGGAGTAAATTTAGTAAAAAAGCATACTAAACCTAATCAAATGAGTGAAGGCGGGATAATAACTAAAGAATTACCTATACATATCTCAAATATTGCACACATCGATCCAAAAACTGGTAACCCTACCAAAGTAGCTTTTAAATTCTTAGAAGACGGTTCTAAGGTTAGAGTAGCAAAGAAATCAGGGGAAATTATCGGTAAGGAAGGTAAATAATGTTAAGATTTAAAGAATTATATCAGCAAAAAATTATTGAAAACTTACAAAAAGAATTTTCTTATAAAAATAAGCATGAAATACCGCAAATTAAGAAAATTGTTATAAATATGGGAGTAGGGGAAGCGATAGCCGATTCCAAAGTAATTAATAATGCGGTAAATGATCTTACTTTGATTTCCAGTCAGAAGCCGGTTGTAACGTTAGCAAGAAAATCTATTGCAACCTTTAAGTTACGCGAAAGTATGAAAATAGGCTGCAAGGTTACATTACGTAAAGATAGAATGTATGATTTTTTAGAAAGGCTAGTAATTGTTGCGTTACCTCGTGTTAAAGAATTTCGCGGTTTTTCTTATAAAAGTTTTGACGGTAAAGGGAATTTTACTTTTGGATTAAAAGAGCAGATAGTTTTTCCTGAAATTAATTACGATAAAATCGATACAATAAGGGGTATGGATATTACAATCGTTACATCTGCTAAAACAGATAAAGAAAGTAAGTTTTTGTTATCAGGGTTTAATTTACCTTTTTATAATTAATTTTTAGGATATATATAATGGCAAAAGTAAGTTCTATAAAAAAGAACGAAAGTAGGAAAAAAAAATCACAAAGTTTACATAATAAACGTTCAGCACTAAAAAGTAAAATTTATGATAAAAATATTTCATTAGAAGAGCGTTTTTCTTTGGTAATGTCACTTGCACAATTACCTAGAAATTCATCATCTACTAGAATAAGAAATAGATGTGAGCTTACAGGTAGACCAAGAGGTGTTACAAGAAAATTCGGTATATCTAGGAATAAGCTTAGGGAATTAATAGGTAGAGGCTTAGTTCCCGGTGTAGTTAAGTCAAGTTGGTAAAAGTCGATAGGTAAATAATATGTCAATGACGGATAATGTAGCAGATATGTTAACTAGAATTAGAAATGCTTATAAAAGCAAATTGATAAATGTTTCTTTTCCTAGTTCTAAAATTAAAACTTCAATTTTAAATGTTTTGCAAAAAGAAGGTTATATAAAAGATTATGTAACTACTCAAAAAAATAATATTAGTTATACTGAGGTAGCTTTAAAATACTCTGTAAACGGTGATGCTTCTATATGCGAAATTCATAGAGTATCAAAGCCTGGAAAAAGAGTATATTCTGCTATTAAAGATTTGAAAGGATATTATAATAATATGGGTATATATATTCTTTCTACTCCTTACGGTGTTATGTCTGATAGAGAAGCTCATATTAAAAATGTCGGCGGCGAAGTAATTTGTAAAGTATTTTAAGGTAAAAAAATGTCACGTGTTGGAAAATTGCCGATTACTATACCTGAAGGTGTAAAAGTTGGTTTAAATGATTTAGAAGTAAAAATATCCGGACCTAAAGGCGAATTATCAAAAACTTTTAAAGGTAATATAGCAATTTCATTGGCAGAAAATAAGCTTTTAGTAAAACCTTTAGCCGCAAATAAAAATGCACGTGCTATGTGGGGTACTGCAAGAAGCATAATATCAAATATGGTTACCGGCGTTAAAGAAGGGTTTAAGCTTAAACTCGAAATTAACGGAGTCGGTTACAGAGCAATGGTAAAAGGTAAATATTTAAATTTAATGCTTGCTAAAAGCCATAATACAAAAATTGAAATACCTTCAGATATTAAAATAGAGGTACCTAAGCAAAATATTATTATTCTTGAGGGAACAGATAAAGAAAAATTAGGACAATTTGCCTCAATTATTATAAAACAGAGACCACCTGAGCCTTATAAAGGAAAAGGGATTAAATTTGAAAATCAATTTATACCGCGTAAAGAAGGTAAGAAAAATTAAATTTAAGAGTTAAATATGCGTAGTGCTAAGCTAAAATTTGAAAAAAGAAGAAGTAGAATAAGACATAAAATATCTAAAACATCTAATAGAGTTAGATTATCGATATTTAAATCAGGTAGACATATATATGCACAAATTATTGATGATTCTAAGTCTATAATGATTGCTTCTGCTTCAACTTTAGATGAGAAAATAAAAAAATTAAAAAAATCTCATTGTAATATTGAAAATGCTATCAAAGTAGGTGAAGAAATAGCAAAAAAAGCTGATTCTGCAGGGATAAAAGAAGTAGTATTTGATAGAGGCGGATATAAGTATCACGGTGTTGTAAAAGCTCTAGCTGATGCAGCTAGAGAGAAAATAAAATTTTAGTTTATAAGGTTGTAGTAATGTCTAAAGTTAAAAAAAATGAAGAGACTTTAAGCGAAGTTTTAGTTGATGTAAATAGAGTTACAAAAGTAGTAAAAGGCGGTAGAAGATTTGCTTTTTCTGCTTATGTAGTTGTCGGTGATAAAGCTGGCAGAGTCGGAGCGGGACACGGAAAAGCTAAAGAAGTAAACGAAGCTCGAGGAAAAGCAAAACAAGCCGCTAAAAAGAGAATGATGAAAGTGCCGTTATATCAAAATAGGACTATTCACCATGACGTTGTCGGTAAAAGCGGAGCTGCTAAAGTGATTTTAAGAAGAGCTAAAGCAGGTACGGGCGTTATAGCCGGAGGGTCTATGAGAGCAATTTTTGATTCTTTAGGTGTTCATGATATTGTTGCTAAATCAATAGGTTCAACGAATGTTTATGCAATGATTTCTGCAACATTTGATGCCTTAAATAAACTTGCATCACCAAAATCTATTGCTATGAGAAGAGATAAAAAAGTAAATGAAATATCTGTAAAATCCTCTGATATTCAAGTTAATGAATAATGTTGCGTTAAGTATAGGTGAAGTTATGAATAATAAGATTAATAATATAAAAATTACTCAAGTTAAAAGTGCTATAGGTCGTAAGTATGATCAAAGATTGACATTAGTTGGGCTTGGTTTAAACAAAATTAATAAGAGCGTTATTCTTGAAAATACTAACTCAATCAAAGGGATGGTTGAAAAAGTAAAGCATTTGTTAAAAATAGAAAATATGTAATTAGAGTTTTTAAATGAAATTAAATGAATTATATAATAATATAGGTGCTAAAAAAAATAAGAAAAGAATAGCACGCGGTATTGGTAGCGGTAAAGGAAAAACCGGCGGTAGAGGAATTAAAGGTCAAAAATCTAGATCTGGCGTTGCAATAAAAGGTTTTGAAGGTGGTCAAACACCTATGATCAAAAGACTACCTAAAAGAGGATTTAATTGTATTTCAACTAAAAAATACAATATAATAAATATTTATAATATTGAAGAAGCATTAGCCGATGGGCGTTTAAGTGCTGCTGATACTATTACAAAAGAAAAATTGGTAGAAGCCGGAGTAGTTAATAATAAAAATAATAAGAAATTAGTGAAATTATTATCTATTTGTAGTGATGATTTCGCTTCTCCCCTATCATTAAAATTAGATGCTTATTCTTCTAAAGCTAAGGATTTAATCGAAAAAGCAGGTGGAAAATTATTATAGTATATGGGGCAGAATTTTTCTAAAAAATCCGGTAATGATTTAGTTAGTCGCATTGTTTTTACTATTCTCATTCTTATAGTATGTAGATTTGGGTCTTTTATACCTATACCAGGTATAGATTCAATTGCTTTAAGTAGTGTGGCTGAAAAGAATCAATCCGGAATACTCGGAATGTTCAACATGCTATCCGGAGGATCGCTAGGTAGAATGTCTATTTTTGCTTTAGCAATTATGCCGTATATTACCGCCTCAATTATTATCCAATTAATGTCAGTTGCATATAAACCTTTAGAAAATTTAAAAAAAGAAGGGGAAGTAGGTAAAAGAAAAGTAAATCAGCTATCGAGATATTTAACGGTTCTGCTTGCTTCTTTTCAGGCTTATGGAGTTGCTATAAGTTTAGAGTCAATTGTAACAAATACCGGTCCTGTAGTAATTTTAGCGGGTTTTTTCTTTAGGGTTACAACCGTAATTACTTTGGTTGTAGGCACTATGCTATTAATGTGGTTAGGAGAACAAATTACACAACGTGGAATAGGTAACGGTACGTCTTTAATTATATTTATAGGTATAATTTCGGGAGTACCTAGTGCTATTATTAGTATGTTTGAATTATCAAGAAAAGGAGCATTATCGCCTTTAATAGCGTTAGCTGTTTGTATTGGAGTAGTTGTATTAATAGCTATAATTATATTTTTTGAAAAGGCCCAAAGAAAATTATTGGTGCAGTATCCTAAAAGACAAGTAGGAAATAAAATTTATGGAGGAGAAGCAACGCATATGCCTCTTAAATTAAATACTTCTGGTGTGATACCTCCAATATTTGCTAGTTCAATTTTACTATTTCCTGCTACGCTTGCTAATTTTTCTAATAGTAATTCAGAAACTATGGGCATGCTTACTTATTACTTAGGGCATGGAAAACCCGTATATATTTTATTATATGTAGCATTAATTATGTTTTTTAGTTTTTTTTATACTGCAATAGTATTTAATTCTGAAGAAACTGCTAATAATTTAAGAAAATACGGTGCTTATATTCCGGGTAAAAGACCAGGGAAAAATACGTCTGATTATTTTGATTATATACTTACAAGGCTTACGGTTATAGGTGGGATATATTTAAGTGTAATATGTGTAATTCCGGAGCTATTAATGAATAAGTATGTAATTTCTTTTTCTTTAGGAGGTACGAGTTTTTTAATTGTAGTGAACGTGGTACTTGATACTCTGACTCAGATTCAAACTTACTTATTTAGTAGTAAGTATGAAGGTTTAATGAAGAAAGTAAAATTAAAAAATTAAAAATGAGCTTAAATAGTGATAGTAATTTTTTTAGGTCCTCCAGGAGCCGGAAAGGGAACACAAGGAAAAAAAATAGCTAAAAAAATTGATTTACCACATATAGCAATCGGTGATATATTTAGAACAATTATTAAAACATCAATTAGTGAAGCAGAGTTAATTAATAATTATGTTAAGCAAGGGGAGCTTATCCCTAATGAAATAGTTAATCAAGTAATTAAAAATTTTTTATTATCCTCTGAATATAAAAACGGTTATATATTAGATGGATATCCACGTAATTTAGAGCAAGCAAAATTCTTTGAATCATTTATTAAAGAAAAAATTAAAATAATATATTTTGATGTTTCAGATGAATTATTAATTAAAAGAGTTTTAGGAAGATATAGTTGTAAAAATTGCGGTAAAATATATAATAGTTACTTCTTGCAGCCTAAAACTGATAATGTATGCGACGTTTGCGGTTCAAGTACATTTGACTATAGAAAAGACGACAATGAAGAAGTAATAAAAAAAAGAATTGAAGTATATAAAACAGAAACATATCCGTTAATAGATTATTATAAGAATAGTGGTAATTTTTATATAGTTAATGGAAGTAAAAATGAACAAGAAATAGAAATTGATATACAGAAAATACTAAAAATAAATTGACTTTATTAAAGATTTTTATATTATTTTCTAGTTACCAGTAAAATTTTGGAGATTATTTGTGGCAAGAATTGCAAGTGTTAATATTCCCGATAATAAACGTTTAGTTGTGAGTTTAACTTACATTTATGGTCTTGGGCCTACTATGGCATCAGAGATCTGTAATAAAGCAAAAATATCGAAAGGTAAAAAAGTTAAAGAACTTACGGATCAAGAGTTAATAAGCTTACGTAATATTATTGAAAGTGAGTATAAAGTTGAGGGTGATTTAAGACAAGAAGTTACGCTTAATATTAAGAAGAAGAAAGATATAAGATGTTATCAAGGGCTTAGACATATACGTAAGTTGCCGGTGAGAGGACAGAACACGCATTCTAATGCTCGAACTAGAAAAGGTAAAGCTATTGCGATAGCCGGAAAGAAAAAAGCTGTAAAATAATAGTTTAAGTATAGAGTATAAATAATGAATCAGACGGTAAAAGTTAAGAAAAAGAAAAAAACTATCACTCTGGGTGTTGTGCATATCCGAGCATCATTTAATAATACTATAGTAACATTTACTGATATCCAAGGTAATACTATTTCTTCTGCATCGGCAGGAGGTAATGGGTTTAAAGGGGCAAGAAAAGCAACACCTTATGCAGCTCAAGTAACAATTGATAGAGCATCGGAAAAAGCAAAAGAATATGGTCTAAAAACTATTTCTATTAGGATTGGAGGGCCGGGAGCTCAGCGTGAATCAGCAATGAGAGCTTTATTCGGGCAAAATTTTGTGGTTACATCAATTTTAGATGTATCGTCAATTGCTCATAATGGAGTAAGACCGCCAAAAAGAAGAAGAGTATAAGAGTATAAGAGAATCATAGGTATTAAATGTTATCGTTAAGTAAAAATTGGAATACTTTAATAAAGCCGAATAAAGTCGCTTATGAAAATTTTCCGGAAACCAATAATAAAGCTAAAATTGTAGTTGAACCTTTAGAAAGAGGTTTTGGTTTAACACTCGGTAATGCTATGAGAAGAGTATTACTTTCTTCTTTACAAGGAGCAGCTATCACTTCTATAAAGATCCCTGCTATAGAACACGAATTTTCTTCTATACCCGGTGTAAAAGAAGATGTATCGGAAGTGATTTTAAACATTAAAGGTATTGAAGTAAAAATGTATGTTGCGGAAAAACGTATCATGAAATTAAAAGCAACAGGACCTTGTGTTATAACGGCCGGTATGATTGAAACAGGTCATGATGTAGAAATACTGAATCCGGATAATGTAATTTGTAATCTAGCTAAGAACAAGCAGCTCGAAATGGAATTAACTTGTAAGGTTGGTAAAGGATATGTACTTAGCACAAATAGCTATGAGGATAATTTACCTATTGGTGAAATAGCTATAGATGCTTTATTTAACCCGGTAAAGAGTGTTACTTATAAAGTAGAAAATACTAGGGTAGGTCAGGTTACTGACTATGATAAATTAATTATGTTTGTAGAAACTAACGGTGATTTATTACCTGAAATGGCTGTAGGTTTAGCTGCACGTATTCTACAAGAGCAATTACAATTATTTATTTCTTTTGAAGAACAGGAAGAAGATAAGCAAGTTAAAACTGATGCTTTACCGTTTTCACCTTATTTACTTAAGAGAGTTGATGAATTGGAATTATCAGTTAGATCGGCAAATTGTTTGAAAAATGATAATATAATATATATAGGGGATCTAGTAAAAAGAACGGAATCCGATATGCTGAGAACTCCAAATTTCGGTAGAAAATCTTTAAATGAGATTAAAGAAATATTGGCAAAATTTAATTTAAGATTCGGTATGGATGTACCGGATTGGCCACCGGAAAATATTCAAGAATTATCTAAACGTTATGAAGATTCTTATAATTAAGGACTAATAAAAATGCGACATAAAATTAAAGGTAGAAAGTTAAACGTAACAAGTAGCCATAGGCAAGCAATGCTCGCTAATATGGCTGTAGCACTTGTAACCCATGAACAAATTAAAACTACTTTACCAAAAGCTAAGGAATTAAGACCTTACATTGAAACTCTAATTACTAAAGCTAAAAAAGCTGATTTAACGGTAAGAAGAAGCGTTTTATCAAAAATAAAAGATAAAAAAGCAGTAGAAAAGCTTATAAATATTTTAGGTACCAGATATAAAGATAGATCTGGCGGTTACACTAGAATAATAAAAGCCGGATTCCGTTATGGTGATTTAGCACCGATAGCATATATTGAATTTGTAGATAGAGATATTAATGCTAAAGGAAATATACAGCAAGATGCTAATGAAGAAATTAAAAATTAAAATATAAGGGACTCGGTAATGGCTAATCATTCTTCAGCAAAAAAAGCTGCCAGACAAACAGTAAAAAGAACTCTAATCAATAAAAAAAGATCTAGTGCAATAAAAACTTTTATAAAGAAAGTTGTACATGAAATCAGTCTTGGTAATAAAGAAAATGCTAACTTAGCTTTATCTGTTGCTCAGTCTAAGATAATGCAAGGTGTGAAAAAAAATATAATTAAATTAAATACCGCCTCAAGAAAAATCAGTAGGTTATCAAAACAAATAAAAAGTTTGAACGAAAGTAAATAACACTTTATAGGCAATTTAAAAGCAAGAGCTAATAAAATTTTGCTATAAATTACTTATATATACTTCTTATTAATTATAAATAATGTTATTTTACTAATTAATAAAAAATATGGGCGATTAGCTCAGCTGGTAGAGTATCTCGTTTACACCGAGAGTGTCGGCGGTTCGAGTCCGTCATCGCCCACCAATCGAAAGTTTTTAGTATTTCTGAGTCTTAAACTCAAGCTTTTCAGTTTTAAATGTTACAATAGTTAAACCTATCAAGAAAAACAGTATCTTTGTGAAATGGCATTTCTAACTAAGTATATATTAGTTAATAGTTTAATGCCATTGCAAGAAAATTACGGAGTAATTGCTAAGACAATCCAGTTAAAAATACTAAAATTATTAGTATTTTTTATTGTTTTTATGGACCCCGTGGTCAAGCCACGGGGTGACACAGTGGGTTTTACCGGTCTACGCAACAATGCCACGTGGGAATGACATGGAACGAAAAATGTCCGGTACTATGGGCTTGACCATGGGATCCAAAACTTTTTAAGGTTTTCTGGATATCCGGAACAAGTTCCAGTATGACAGTTTATATCTTTTTTATCTCACTTTAGTGGTAGTTAAATATTTCATTATAATATTACATTACTTGGCTATCTTTTTTGAAACCTGCGGTCAAGCGAGCTAGGATGATATGGGTGGAATCGACCCACGTAATAATGCTATATCGTGGTCAACAAGCTATGATATGACACTGAATAAATTTCCTGATTCATACGAGTTTTTAGAATCTTTTATATATAGCATAATTCATAAAGCTTGATACAAGCGAATTTTGTACTATCGCCTTTGCTTACATATTAATATTGTCTAGCTAGCTCGCCTTTAAATTTATCTTGTCCGGAACCTTTCTAAATTTTACTGTAATTCTTTTCCGCATTATTTATTACTTTTGCCGTTATTTTTACTAGCTTTTCAAAAAAATAGCAAAGTATAAATTGCGATAGGAAGTAGAAGTTAAAGCAGTTAATAAAGTAAAATGATAGTTGCTAAAATACAAAATAACCAAAAGTTGCTAATATATTTAAAATTAAAAAATTATTTGTTATTGCAATTTTTTAATTTTTGCTTTAATTGTAATCAACTATTATTAACAAAAATAAAAAATAACTTTTATGAAAGATATAAGCTCTTGGAAAGAAAAGTTTGAAGTTTGCGTTTATGCTAAAAAATTACTTGATAAACTCGAAGATTTAAACACTAAAGTAAAAAATCCTGTTGATATAGAGGAGGTTAAAAAAGGCATTTACTACGCTCGTAAATATCACGGTTCTCAAATGCGTCAATCAGGTGATCCTTATTATTCTCATCCGATTGAGGTGACGATTATGCTTGCGGAGTTTGTAGCTGAAGAAGTTCCTAAGCTTTTTACGACCATAATGCTACAAGCTGCTTTACTTCATGATACTATTGAGGATACAGAATTAACTGAAGAAATGATTAACGGCATTTTTGGAGCAGAGGTAGTGAAACATGTAGAAGGTCTAACTAGAATTAAACCTTACGGGAAAATCACTGCTGAAGAAAGCTTAAATCTATTAATTAAACAGAAAAGATATAATACAGCACTTATAAAACTTTTTGATAGAGCCCTAATATACAGACTTTAGGAGCTAAATCACCTGAGAAAGCTAAAAAAATTATTGAAGAGACTTTAATAAATTTTGTAACTATAGCTGTATATTTTAAAATTCCAGTAATAAAAGAAAGGCTCTTATTTTTATGCTATCAGTATCTATATCCTAAAGATTATCAGCTGGAACGGTCACTAACGAAGTTTGAGGATAGCTTTCAACCACTTTATCCAGTTTTTCAAAATATAATATTCCCCACGTAAAACCTATACTTACTGGAATTAGTATAAACAATACCCCCCAATTATCAAAATATTTAACTAAAAAACTAGTCCAAAAGAGGTAATAATATGCATTAAGGCTCGTGATAAAGCAAATAACCAACTTGGATAGGTAAAACGTTTAAAAATTGGAAAATGTTTTATATATATAGGTACAGTAGGAAAAGCATCAGGTCTAAAGATAATAAAAAATGATTGTATAAAAAGAACTTCAAAAGGATTAGCTATAGTTGATAATAAATAAGGATATATAAAAGCAAATAACCAAAATATTAATAACCTAAATTTTATAAGAATTAATGGATATATTTTATAGCATAGATAAGTTAATATTATATATGAACCTAAATTTACCATTGAGACAATAAAATTGTTATGTATGATCTGTTCACTGGTGTAGCCAAAGGTATTTTTTAATATATTACTACAATGTGAGTAAGTAAAATAAAATGATACAGGCCATGCACATTCAATTAAAAAATAAGCTAAACAGGTTTTTTTATTGACCTTTTCTTGTAGAAGAAAATGATTTTTTAATTTTTACATCTCCTTTTTCAATAGCATCAGCTAAGCTTTCTTGAAGTTGGCGTTTTGCATCTGCAAATACAGGAGTTTCGCGTAAAGTAGTTCGTGCAGTTAGCCCAATCACTGCAATAACTGCTCCCATCCAAAAAGCTATACGCCAACTAAAACTATAACTGGTAACTATAGATGCTATACCGAGTGCTGCAACGCCTCCTACAGTAGAGGCTGTGACAATCATAGCCACGCTTGAATATTGAGTAGGAGGTTTTGTAATTTCAGTTAAGTAAATTTGAGCCCCCATAATCTCGCCCATTGATGAGATCCCTTGAGCAACTCTACATAATGTTATAACTATAGTAGCAGTTATACCTATTTCTGAGTAAGGAAGAAAGAGTCGCTGTAATAATGCAGGTAATTGCCATAATAGCTGTGGTGATAATAACAGTTGCTTTTCTGCCTATATTGTCACCAATCCAGCCAAATATTATAGCCCATACAGGTCTAAAAACGAAAGTAGAACAAAACGCAAAAGCATTAAGAAGTGAATTAACAAAAGGGTCGTACTTAGGAAAAAATAAATCATTTAAAAGTACCGCCATATGCACGTAAAGCATTAGGTCAAAATACTCAAGAAATGTGCCGATAGATAATAGTCCTATTGCTTCTTTTTGCTTACGTGTTAAGCTTCTTTGTTCTTTCTCATAGCCGAGCATAATTTCTTTACAAAAGTTAAATTGTAAAGAAATTATACTGTTTTATATAAAAGTCAATAGGAATTTTCGCTTTATAAGATAAATAAGGAAGTGAAGTGCAACTTACTATTGGCTTATTTTTACTATTCATTAATGACGTTAATAGTATGATAATAAACTAATTGAGAGAAAAAAATATTTATACGTCAATCCGGTATTCATATCCTCATATACTTTTTGTATGTTGCAGTGTGAGGTGAGTGTTTCCTCTTTATAAGATTAGGTTATGCAAGAGGGCTATTGATGATTTCCTATTTTACCTTATTAACCCTAAATCTTTTTTTGTAATTCTTTTTATATAATTATTTGGCGTATCTGTATTTTTATTAGAAATAGTATTGTTATTAATTAATTGTTTCCCGATTCTATTTACTATATTTTCTGTGCCGCTTAGTTCTAATTTCTTTTTTAACTGTATCGTTTTATATTCCTTATGATCATTAGTATTTGTATTTTCAACTGCTTTTGTTAACACGCTTTTATGGGTAGTTATTTGTTCTGGCTGTTTATAAAAAGGATTATGTGTTCTATTTATATCTTTTAGTACGTCTACTATTATATTTTGTGATGTTATTTTTTTTGTATCAGCATATTCTAATGCTGTCCTTAATGTTATTTCTTTACTAAGCTGATTAAATCTTTGTTGTTTTTCTTGATCGGTAAATTTAAAGTAATTCTTATCTTGTAGTAAAGCGGTTAATGCTTCAGTTTGAACAGCTTGTTTATATATCCTATCTCTGCTAATTCTTGGATATTTTTATAATTACCTATATCTGTTTTTTGTTTTTCTTGATTAATATTATGGTTTAACTCCTTAATTAACTTTATTCTATCCTGAATCTGATTTACTGAATCTTTAGAACCTTTTAATGATTGTAATCCTTATTTATTGATGAAATTATTTGTGCTACACCACCACCGATTATAGCTGCAGATACCCCTGCTACGTTTACTATATTACTTATTCCATTTGTTATAACCGATGCTATAAATAATGATTTGGTATTTTGAGTATTTTTACCTTTCGTTTGATTCGGATCATTATGTATATATAAATCATCTTTTAAAATATCTTTTAACTTCGGGTCAATTTTTAAAAGAGCTTGTTGTTTACTCAAATCGTCACGATGTTTTACTAATAATTTATTTTCTTGTGTAAGAAGACGTATCTTTCGAGTATGTACTACATCTATTATTGCTTTACCTACTATAGATGTTGCCATGGCAGCAGCTGATACAAACATAAATGGAGCTGTTGCGGGTACTATAGTTGCTAGCATAATACTACTTGCTATTAATCCGAGTACGCTAGCGGTGGTTTTATTAAAAAGAATCTTTCCTGTTATGTTGCTTATTTTCTTTATATTACTCCATGTTTTTGAGGTCTTAATACTATTTAGAATATTAATATTAGAGGTTCTTGAGTTAGCTTGTGCTTTATGCTCACTATTTGGCTGTTGTTCATGGTTTTTTAAGGTGTTTGTGCCTCTATTCATTAATTTTTGTATCCGTTCTTGCTCTATTATATATAAATCATCTTTACTTTTTACTGTTTCTTGAGAAATTATACGCTCCAAGTTACGCCTTTGTATAACTTCTATATCATTCATACTTCTAAATATTGGAGGCTGCTTTTTAGGTACTGGATCTATATTATTGGATGATGCCTTTTTTTCTGTTCCTTTACAATATCTAAATCTTCTTCTAGTGATGTGCATATTTATTTTCTTCTTCTATAGGTCTTGCCATTCTATTCGCTCTATAGGTGCATTATAGATAATTATTAAAATTTGTTAATAATTATCTATAATTAAATTACTTAAAATGCAAATTTAAGGTAAATATTTATCATGAATTAGTGATAATAGAGCAAAGATAGATAAATAATAACATAAACTAACTAAAAGTTATTGTATTATTAAAAAATTCATATATTAATTAAAATACAAAGTTATTTATTAATTATTATGTCAAATACACCTAAATTAGAAAATCACTATAATAAATTGTTACAAGATATTATGCTTAAAACATTAGAGCAGAATAAAACTGTAGAAACCTATTTATACAAGAAGATTTTAGTAGTGCTTTAGATGAGCTGCAAAAAATAAACGAAAAGCTTGAAGAATATTGTAAGGTTTTTTCTCTGCTTGAAATAATTAAAACCAAACTCTCTGAAGAAGATAAATTATATAACTAATTATAATTGATATAAAAGGTGAAAGCCGCGTTTCGCCTTTTATATTCAATAATAATTTCCTGCTTCAACTTCTAGCTTTTTAAAATGTGATATACCGAGGCTATACCCTATAATAATAGGAATTACTATCATCAACAATCCTAAATTATTAAAACGTTCTGTTAAATAAACAAGCCCAAAAGAACTAATTACATACATAGCAGCTCGTGAAGAAGCATATATAAAGCTAGCATAGGTAAATCGTTTAAAAACCGGAAAACTTTTATAAAATATTGGAATTGCCGGAAATTCACTTGGAGAAAAAGTGACTACAATTAGTTGAATTAAGAGAATTTGCCAGCCTTGCGTTATATTATCTAATATTAATGGACTAAATAGAAGAAAAATTAAAAGTATTACTAATTGCGTTTTTAAAATTTTTAGTGGATGAAATTTATAGCATAAACACGTAAGTGCTAGTGCTACAAAAAATTCTACTATAGAAATAATGAAATTTTGATGTATTACTGCTTCAGCGGTATAGTGTAACGAATCTTTAAGTATATTACTACAATGAATATAAGCAAAATAGAACCATACCGGTTGTGCTAGTTGTATTAAAAAATAATAGATTGCAGTCTTCTTATTAACTTTTTCTTGCCATACAGGATTATTTTTTATCTTTGCTACATCAATTATATTACTATCTTTTATAGTTTCTTGTATTCTACGCTTAGCATCAACAAAATCCGGTGTTTCACGTAAAGTAGTCCTAGAAGCACTCCCTATTAAAGCAATTCCTGCACCTACCCAAAATGCGATACGCCAATTAAAGCTATAGGATGTAACTAAGGTTGCTACGCCAAGGGCGACAGTTAATCCTAAGCTAGCACATACCCCTACAAACGCTACCGCAGGAAAGCGTTTAGGCACTCCTACGGATCCCGTTAAATATAATTCTGCTCCTACTCTTTCTCCCATGGACGACATACCTTGCACTATACGGCATATTGTTACTATCCAAGCGGCACTAGCACCTACTTGGGCATAAGTAGGAAGATTAGCCATAACGATACAAGAAAACGACATTAAAATAGTGGTAATAATGACTGTAGATTTCCGACCTATATTATCCCTATCCAGCCAAATAACAAAGCTCCTAAGGGTCTAAAAATAAAAGTAGAACAAAAAGAAAAAGCTGCAAGAAGGCGATTAACGTGAGTATCATATTGCGGAAAGAAAAGCTCATTAAGTAGTACTGCCATATGAACATATAGCATAAGATCAAAATACTCTAAAAAAGTACCTATCGATAGTAAGCCTATAGCCTGTTTTTGTGCTCTATTTAAATTTTTTTGTTTTTTTGCGTATCCCAACACAATTTTTTCTAAAAAGTTAATTTATAGAAAGGTTATATTGAGGAGATTTAAAGTCAAGGAAAAAGTTATAATATTTTATGATTATACTTATTTAAAACTTCTTTGACTAATGAAGTTGTTATTTTTCTTTTGGAAATTAAAGCAAAATAGTTAATATTTTCTAATATTTCTATAATTTTAGAATATTCCCTAGGTAAATTTACTAAAAGAAAATCTATTATTTGTCCTGATATTGTTACCGAAGAAATAGAAAAATGCTTAAATATTAGAATTTTGATTAATTCATCATCAGGTGGGTTTAATACAATACTGAGTACTGATTTAATACGTGAAGATAAATCTGGTAAAGTAAAATTTCTGCTTTTATTAGATGAGGTAAGTAAAAGATATTTTTGTTTTTCGTTAATAATATTAAATATATGAAGTAATGCCGGCTCTTGCCAGTTTTCAATATTTTCAATGATAAAAGCATTATATTTTTCTAAAATTTCTTCATTAAAAAAAATATCTTTAATAATATAGGCATTGCTTAAATTTTGCCATATTTTGGTTAAATAAGTTTTTCCTGACGAAGAAGGTCCTTTAATTAATAAAGTAAATTTATAAGGATTAACGCCAAAGTTGCACTGCCAATTTTTTATAATATTATAAGCTTGCTCGTTAGAATTAGAAACAATAAACTCATCAGGATGATATTTATTAGAAGTAATAAAACGAAATATATATTGCTGCATTATTAATCCTTAGCAGCATTGTTGTAGGGCGAGGAGGTCATTTTCATGCTTCTCTATGTTATTCCCGCGAGGCGTTGTTGTGTGGATCAATTTCACCTTTGTCATCCCGTGGCTTGACCACGGGATCCAATTAAAAATACTAAAATTATTAGTATTTTTATTGTTTTTATGGACCCTGTGGTCAAGCCACGGGGTGACACCGAACAGGTTTTTTGGTCCACGCAACAATGCCTTTCCACGAAAGCAGGAATCCAGAAAAATAATCTTAATATCAGTACAAAAATTATACATTAATTCATAAAATACACCTAAAAAAACAAGTTTTTTATAGGTTTGACTGGATTACTCGCTTTTAGCTAGGAATGACATTAGACACTTTTTAAAAATCATACAATAATATTATAACTTAGCCGTCTGTTCGATAGAATTTGCTAGATTTATAAAATTTAATTAGATTTAGGAGTAAAATTTTTGTAATCCCTGCAATCGGTATAGCAAAAAATATTCCAATAATTCCAAATAAACTGCCGCAGGCAAAAATCGAGAATATAATCCAAAGAGGATGCAAACCTATTTTATCACCGATAATTTTAGGGGTTAGAATATAAGATTCACAAATATTTCCAACTAGATAAATTATCATTATATATAGTAATTTGCTAGTTACGCCAAAAGTTAAATAGCCGATAATCAGAGTTAAAAGAAACGATATAAAAGTACCAAGAAAAGGAATAATGGCTAAAAACCCTGTTAAAATACCGAGTAAAAGAGCGAGATCAATACCTATTACGGTAAATGCAATACTATAATAAGTAGATAATAATAAGCAAATATTTAGTTGTCCTCTTATATAAGCAGATAACAGATTATTAATTGCCGATAATATTTCAAGGATTTTCGGTCGGGTTTTTATAGGTAATAATGATTTCATGTTTGCAATAATTTTAGCCCAATCACGTAGGAAATAAAATAATATTATAGGTATAAGTAAAAATAAAATAAATATGTTAATAGTAATAATGGTATAACGCCAAAAATTATTAGCAATACTGCCAAGTATAGTAAATATACTATTTATAAAATCACTTAAAGAATTCTTGATTTTATCGGCAATATCAGGTTCTATCGAATAAATTTTTGCCATTATAGGAGGTAATATTTCTGCCTGTAAATAATTTTTATATTTTGGAATATTATTTATAAAAGTAAAAATTTGTCCATAAATTATCGGTACTAAAATAGTTAAGCTTAAGAAAAATATGCTCAAAAATATCAGATAAATTATGCTTGATGCAAATTTATTTGATATTTTAAATTTTGATGCGATAAAACCTATAGCAGGTTGTAGTAAGTAAGATATTATAAATGCGATAAAAAATGGTTTTACTGCGTCTAAAATTAGCATAAAACCGCTTATAAAAAGCCCTAAAAAAACTAGCCAAAATATAGCGGTTCTATTCATATTATTATTTTCTATTCGGATTTTTTAACTACTTGTACGGTAGCGGGTCTAAGTAGCCTATCTCTAATTTTATATCCTGATTGCATTAAAGTAATAATGCTATTCGGTGCATGATCAGGATGTTCTATCTGCGAAATTGCATTATGTAAATTATAGTCGAACATTGATCCTATTTCCGGCTTTATTTCTTCAATATGATGTTTATGAAAGATTTTGTCCAGTTCATCTTTAGTCATCTGAACGCCTGCAATAATATTTGTGACTTCTATATCAGAATTCGCCGGTTTATGAGCTAATGCTCTTGAAAGATTATCACTAACATTTAGTAGTTCTTTAGCAAATGTAGCAATCGCATAATCTTTTGCTTCGTCACGTGCTTTTTCTAAACGTTTTCTTGTATTGTCTATTTCGGCAGTAGTTCTAATTAGTTTGTCTTTTAGCTCTTCAATTTCTGCTTTTAACTCTGTTATTTCAGGATTTGCCGTTTCAACTATCTCTTCAGCAATATCATTTATTGTTTGTTCATTATTTTCTATATTATCATCTATCATATTATTTACTTTATATTTATATTCTTTTTTGAGATATATATAGATATAATAAAAATTTTTTCAATACTTGTTTAATTTAAAAAATTGCGGCGTCACTTTTCGCTTATAATCCTCACGTAGTATACCTACGCTGCGGTTATAAGCTTTAAAGTGTCTTGCTCTTTTTCAAATTAAACTTTGTCTACCGATTCTGTATATTTATTAGGAGTACAAATTGTATTATGAGACAGTCAGGAAGAAAAAGCAACCAATTACGTCCTATTTCATTAGAATTATCACCGCTTATTAATACGGAAGGTTCATGCCTTATTAAAATCGGTAATACACATGTCATGTGTAGTGCTACTTGCGAAACTACCATACCGCCGTTTTTACGAGGGCAGAATCAAGGTTGGGTTACCGCTGAGTACGGCATGCTCCCAGGCTCTACATCCCAGCGTATTAAAAGAGAAGCAGTACAAAGGAAGCAAGGCGGAAGAACCCAAGAAATACAGCGTTTGATAGGAAGAAGCATGAGATGTGTAATTGACTTGAAGAAACTAGGTGAGAGGCAGATTATTATAGATTGTGACGTTATTAATGCCGATGGCGGTACTAGAACGGCAGCGATAACAGGAAGCTACGTAGCATTACACCTAGCTATTAGATCATTGATGAAAAAGAGAATTTTAAAGGTAAATCCGTTAATTAGTCAAATTGCAGCTGTTTCTTGCGGGATATATAAAGGTGAGGCGATACTAGATTTGGATTATTTAGAAGATAGCGATGCTGAAGTGGATAGTAATTTTGTATTTGCAGGTAATGGTAATTTAATCGAAGTACAAGGCACGGCAGAGAAAGAACCTTTTTCCGAAGAGCAGTTTTTAGCAATGTTAAAACTTGCTAAAGGCGGCGTAGCAGAATTATTTAAACTACAAAATCAAGTGCTGCTTGGGGCTTAGAGGTGTTATTTTGTGGGGCAGTAAAATGCTCTTTATGTCATTCTGCGAGGCATTGCCCGCGTGGATACCACCCCGTCATTGCGAGCAGGCATTGTTGCGTAGACCTGTAAAATTCAATGTGTCACCCCGTGGCTTGACCACGGGGGCCATAAAAACAATAAAAAATACTAATAATTTTAGTATTTTTAACTGGATCTCGTGGTCAAGCCACGGGATGACAGAGGCGAAATTGATCCACGCAACAACGCATTCCTGCGAAAGCAGGAATGAAAGAGAATATCAATAAAATTTAAGCGTAGGGATTATCATAAAAATTAGTATCTTCACCTGATAATATAATTATCTTATCTCGATTAGTATTATTTATAAATACCTTATGATTAAGATCTGTTACTTTAACACTACTATGTGGTCCTAAGATTAATTCCTCAATATTACCTAGGCTTTTAAACGTGACCCGCTGATTAGCTCCAATTGTTATTTTATCGGGAGATATATTAATATTTGCTATTTTACTTTCTCTGGTAAAAGTAATATTTCTATATTTTTGATCGTTCATATTTTCCTCTTTAAATGAATTTTAAGTTGTAAAATCATTACTACAATATTCCATATACTACTTCAATTAAAAATTTTTTAATCTAGCTCTTTACTCAATTTATAATTGCTATTATAGTGCATTTTTTAAATTTAAGCGGCTATGGCATTAAGATTATATTATTGTCTAATATGCCTTATAATTATTTTTGATATTAATAAGGTACATGCCTCGGCATGGTTGTTAGAGCAGGGAAGATATAGATATATTGTAGGGGGTAATAAAGTTAATAAGATATCAAAAAACGAGAAAAAGCAAAGAGAAGAAGCCGTTTTATACCTGAGAGAAAGAGTAACTTATCTATGGGAGTCCCTCAAAAAAGTAAGTGATCAGCCGAGTCTTCATGCAAAAATCTTGCGGCAAATAAAAAGATTAGAGCAGAAGATAGTAGAATTATCATCTTACCAAGATGAGCAATTTGTAAATAGTTCAATAGAATATGGTATTACCGATAATCAGAATATAGGAGTACATTTTTTGTACAAAGAAGATAAATTTTTGAATGAAAAAAATATAAGCACGGATGCTTCTATTTACTATAAATTGAAGCTATTTGAAGATAAAGATTTTGTTGTTTCCGTTCAGCCTAAAATTTTAATGAGTAAGAGTAAAAAACTTAAAGAAGATTTTTTAGGAGAGATATCTTTATTAATGGGAATGTCTAAAAATATCCGCTCTGTTACTATCTTTAATCAAAATATATTTAGCTTTGGACATTCAATTAATAATCTCGGTTCTAAGAAAATGTATTATAATTTTTCTACTTGTGAAGGGATTAAATTTAAAAACGGCATAATGCTTACAAGTTTTACAAAATACCATACTCGGCAAAATTACGGTTATGTATATGATAGTTCCGTTTATGAGCAGCTAGGAATTGCAAAGATAATTAATTTCGGGAAAGAAAATAAAAATTCAGTTACTACTCAAATCGGTTATTTTTGGGATTACAGCCTTTCAAATAAGAAATATAAAATATCAGGTATAAGTTTTTCAGCATGGTTAGATGTATAGATGAAGATATAATCTTAAGAATAATTAGAGATAAAAACTTATTAGGTAAAAAACAGGCTGCTGATTTAAAAACTATTATCGAAGAAGCAATTATCGATAATGAGATAATGATTGATATATTATATGAAAATAAAATATTACCGCTAATAAGCAATGTTTCTTATATTAAAATTTATAATTATTCTTATATACAAGCTTATGTAGTGAATGGTTATTTTATATATGAAGATGTTCAAGGTAATAAAATAACTGCTATAAATGATCTAAAAATATTGTTTAATAATAATAATATTTTAAAATCTATAATATTGATCAAGAAATATTATTTTTACAAATTATTAGAAAAAAATTTCTCTCATTTAACTAGTATTAAAGCAAAATATGCTCTTGGATTTAAAGTTGGACCAATTATTGCTAAGAATATTAATTATACCAATAAAGTAATAATATTTTTTGTCGTGTTTATAGCCATATTTATTTATCTGCCGGTTTTATTTCATGTTGCTAATAATATAAGCTATTGTTTGCAAAATATTTTAAAATCTCTGTTATTTATAAGGGCGGTGAGAGAGTTGCCTTCGGTACGGTTGCACGGATTGAAAAGTGTATTCAGTGTCATACCGTGGCTTGACCACGGTATCCAGTCTTTTTTTATGTTTAACTGGATCCCGCGATCAAGTCGCGGGATGACAGAGGTGGAATCGCTTCACAAAACAATGCTTCACATAGATGGCAAAGCAAGTAGTACTCAAAATCATAAGGCGAGTTCACAAATTTCTCAGAATGAGGAAAAAGCTTTACCGGTCTACACAGTTTTAGTACCGTTATATAAAGAATTAAGTAAGTTAAGGTCAATAATTAAAAATATTTCATTAATTAATTATCCAAAAGATAAGCTAGACGTTAAAATTATTATCGAAGATGACGATTATCTAATGATTAAAGAACTAGCTTTATATAATTTACCGTCTTATTTTCATGTTATATTTGTTCCAAAAAGCCTACCGAGAACCAAACCGAAGGCTCTTAATTATGCTCTAGAATATTCACGAGGTGAGTATCTAGTCGTATATGATGCTGAAGATAAACCCGAACCTGATCAGCTGCTTAAGGCTTTAGCAATGTTTAGAAATTTGCCGTCCGAATATGTTTGTCTTCAGGCTAAGCTCAACTTTTATAATAAAAATGAGAATGTTTTAACTAAATTATTTAATATAGAATATAGTTTATGGTTTGAATATATCTTGAAAGGATTAAGTTTATTAAAACTTCCTACCCCTCTTGGTGGTACTAGTAATCATTTTAAAACGGATATATTAAATAAGCTTGGCGGATGGGATGCTTATAATATGACGGAAGATGCCGAGCTTGGTATAAGAATTTACTCACAGAACTATAAAGTAGCTATCCTTGATTCCTATACTCTAGAAGAAGCTCCGAATAGTTTAGGTAATTGGCTAAATCAAAGGTCACGTTGGGTTAAAGGTTTTCTGCAAACATTTTTTGTATTTAAAGCACAAAAAGATAAATACCGAAAATTTACTTTACTTCAGATAATAACAATTTATATTTTTATCGGCTTATCTACCTATAATTTTTGGAGTTTACCTTTTATAATATTTTCTATTGTTATAAATAAAAATTCTATAATTAATTATTTATGGCTTGTTAATAGTATTTTTTCGCTTTTATATCTTTATAGTACTGCTCTGTATATATTAAAGAATTCTTTAAAAAGCGGAAAAGTAAAATTTCAGGATATAGTAGCGTTGGTTTTATGGGGTAGCTATTTTATATTACATACCATCGCTTCATATAAAGCAGTATTTGAAATAATTTTCTGTCCTTTCAAATGGAGCAAAACTAAACACGGCACTAGTTTAGAGGATTTTGAAAAAGAATAGACCTATTGTATAAACAAAGAAGAATTTGAAAGAGGTCAGTAAAAAAATTTTATTCTTTCCTCTTGAACTAGCAAAAATAAAATATATATAGTATGTACATTTAAAGATTTAATAATTGGAGGTTAAAATGTCTTTTAAACCATTACATGATAGAATTGCAATAAAGCCTATCGAACACGAAGAAAAAACTAAAGGTGGAATTATTATTCCTGATACCGCAAAAGAAAAGCCGATGCAAGGTGAAATAGTAGCCGTAGGTAACGGTATTCGTAATAAAAAAGGCGAAATTCATCCTTTAGAGCTAAAAGTAGGCGATAAAGTTTTATACGGTAAATGGGCAGGCACCGAAATTGAAATTAAAGGCGAAAAACTGATCGTTATGAAAGAAAGCGACGTATTTGGTATTATTAATTAATTATTTGTTTTAAGGAGAAATTAAATATGGCAACAAAACTTATTAAACACGGCTCAAAAGCTCGTGAGCAAATGCTAGAAGGTATTGACATACTTGCAGATGCAGTAAAAGTTACTTTAGGTCCAAAAGGTAGAAATGTACTTATTGAGCAATCATTCGGTTCACCAAAAATTACCAAAGACGGTGTGACGGTTGCAAAATCGATCGAGTTAAAAGATAAAATTAGAAATGCAGGAGCTCAGCTATTAAAATCAGCTGCTACAAAAGCTGCAGAAGTAGCCGGTGACGGTACTACTACAGCTACGGTACTTGCTAGAGCATTAGCTCGTGAGGGTAATAAGTTAGTCGCAGCGGGCTATAATCCTATGGATTTAAAGCGTGGTATGGATTTAGCGGTAAACGCAGTAGTAGAAGAAATTAAAAAATCCAGTAAAAAAATCAATAGCCAAGAGGAAATCGCACAGGTTGGTACTATCTCTTCAAACGGTGATAAGGAAATCGGTGAGAAAATTGCTAAGGCAATGGAGGAAGTTGGTAAAGAAGGCGTGATAACCGTTGAAGAAGCAAAGAATTTTAGCTTCGATGTTGAAGTAGTTAAAGGTATGATGTTTGATAGGGGTTATCTATCACCGTATTTTGTAACGAATTCTGAGAAAATGGTTGCTGAGCTTGAAAATCCTTTCATCTTATTATTTGAGAAAAAATTATCAAATTTACAACCGATGTTACCTATACTTGAGGCTGTAGTACAATCACAACGTCCGCTATTAATTATTGCTGAGGATGTTGAGGGTGAAGCTCTTGCAACGCTTGTAGTCAATAGATTACGTGGTGGTTTAAAAGTTGCGGCAGTAAAAGCTCCAGGTTTTGGTGATAGAAGAAAAGCAATGATGGAAGATATTGCTATCTTAACTAAAGGTGAGCTTATTACTGAAGATTTAGGTATGAAGCTTGAAAATGTTAGTATTAAGAGTCTAGGGACGGCAAAAAGAGTAACAATTTCTAAAGAAAATACCGTAATTGTTGACGGTAACGGTGATAAGAAAAATATTGAAGATAGAGTATTACAAATTAAATCTCAAATAGCTGAAACTACTTCTGATTATGATAAAGAAAAACTACAAGAGCGTTTAGCTAAACTTTCCGGCGGTGTTGCCGTATTAAAGGTCGGCGGTGCCACGGAAGTTGAAGTAAAAGAGCGTAAAGATCGTGTTGAAGATGCACTTGCTGCTACAAGAGCTGCAGTTGAGGAAGGTGTTGTTGCAGGGGGCGGTGTAACATTACTTCACGCTTCACAAACTTTAAGAAATCTTAAAGTAGATAACAAAGATCAACAAGCAGGTATTGAAATAGTAATAGAAGCTTTAAAAGATCCGTTAAAACAGATTGTTGAAAATGCCGGTGAAAACGGTGGCGTAGTAGTTGGTAAATTACTAGAGCATAAGGATAAAAATTATGGCTTTAACGCTCAAGACATGCAATATGTCGATATGATTAAAGCAGGAATTATCGATCCGGCCAAAGTAGTGCGTACTGCACTTCAGGATGCTGCTTCTGTTGCTTCGTTAATTATTACCACGGAAACTTTAATTGTTGACGAGCCGTCTGATAAAGAAGATTCAATGCCGCCAATGCGTGGTGGTATGGGAGGCATGGGCGGTATGGACTTCTAAGTCTATATCTCCATAAGATATGTTATGCAATAGATCTAATAAACTCGTCTTGTTGCATTGCTCGTTTCCATCATTGCGAGGAGACATTGCTGCATGAATCGGTTTTACCGCCGTCACTCAGTGGCTTGACCTATAGTACCGAACTTCTATTCTATGTCATTCCCGCCTCCGCGGGAAGATATTGTTGCGTGGACCGGTTTTCCGTCATTGCGAGGAAAAATTGAAAATTTTGACGAAGCAATCCAGTTAAAAATTCTGTAAATCAGAATTTTTTTAATCTTTTTCTGGATTGCCACATCGCTTCGCTCTTCGCAATAACGGTTTTGGTATCTACGCAACAATGCCACGCAGAAACGACATAAAAGAGCCATGCAACAACGCTGACTTGATCACACGGGGTCTAGTTAAAAATACTAATAATATTAGTATTTTTAGTTGTTTTACTGGATACCGTGGACAAGCCACGGTATGACACCGAATGCGTTTTGTGGTCCACGCAGACAATGCCTATTTATAATAACGATTTTAACAACGTACCGTATAACATATTATCAGTAGGATACTGAAAAACTGATTTATGCAATAAATGGATTTTAAAGCGATTCTTTGCTTAATTTGAAAATAAATTCTTTAATAAAACTCTTCCTTAAAAAATAAAATATAGAATTTTTTGTAATTATTTCAATAAAAATATTTTTTAATTAATTATAATAGCTCAACCTTTGGTATTTATCCTATGAGACTGTTAACAAAATAATTTTAAAGCTCATTAAATTCTTTTTAATTACAAATTATAAGGTTTTTTTAAAATAGGGATAGCTATCCTATCAAAAATCTTGTTAATTTCAATTAAAGTTATTTTGTTAACAGTCCCATATAGAAGATCAAAAGGTTTAAAGCGGTTTTGCCTTAATTATTAAGAATAGATTTTTTGTTGAAGCTATGGGCAAGCTTAATCTATAATATATATTCGTTTAATTTAAAAAATTAGTAATAAAAGTTTCTCGCTTTTGGTCGGTTAACTATGCTAACTAAAATTAGTAAGGTTTTAGAAAAATTACTATTCTTATTTTAAAAAATCTTATAATTATACAGTTAAGAAAGACTAAAATAAGATAATTTAAATTTTATATGTAAAACTTAAAAAATTAGGTTCTAAAAGATAAAAATAATAGGGTAGGGTAGTGCGAAGCTCGCCACAAGCTTAATTTTTCCTATTAATATCCAACTAAAGCTGGATTTTATTAATATTTACTAAAAATAGCAAATTAATTAGAAATATTAATAGAATTTAATCAAGTTTATTGCTTTAATTGGTGTTTAGTTATTCGTAAGTATAACTATTAACTAAATTAGTATAAATTAAGGAGGTAGTTTTGCTCCAAAGGGTTATTAAACATTTAAATCATAATTTATCTGAACATGATATTACTGCTCAAATAACAGGTAGGATCAAACATCCAATATCAATTTTATATAAATTATATCGTAAGGGTATAAAGTTAGAAGAATTAACAGATATTTTTGCGATAAGAATAGTGGTAATAGATGAAGAGAAATGTTATAAAGCTTTAAAAGTAGTTCATGATCTTTATGAGCATGAAAAGGATAAATTTAAAAATTATATTCTTAATCCTAAGCCAAACGGCTATCAATCTTTACATACTATTATTACAACTGAGGATAATTATAAAATAGAAATACAAATACGTGATCATAAGATGCATTATCATGCAGAGAGCGGTGAAGCTGCACACTGGAAATATAAAAATAGTTTTTAGCTAATATACACTTTCTTTCTAAAGTAGTATTGCATCCTCTTTAATTTATTTTGTATTATTTTGAAGTTTAAAAAAGAAATTTCGTAAACCGACTTTTTGAAATATTTCTTTTTGTTCTGAAGGGAAATGTTGCTTGATAAAATTAGTGCAAACATTTAATAGTTGTTGCTCTACGGTTCGTATTTCTAAATAAGCCGCTATGAGTAAGAAGCTTTCTATAGTTTTCTTTTACTGTTTCTAAAGCCTTTTCCGTAGATTTAGCATTTATAGTTTGTAAATTATGTAGGCGATCAAACACTTTAATAAGTGCGATATCATATCTTTGTTCTTGTATTAGTAAATTTAACATTTCACCGGAGCTAATTTTACCGTACGGCTTAATTCTTGTTAAACGTTCTACGCTATCGGCAATATTCTTATCAAAAATTTTGCTAATATCAGCATATGTAAGTATTGTATCCTCTATAGTATCATGAAGAAGGGCAATATTTATCATATATGGTTTGTAAAGTTTAGGAGCCTCAAGAGCCGTAAAATCTGCAAGCATGATTGCAACTTCTATAGGGTGAGAATAATAAGGCTCCCCTGATTGACGCATTTGAGAATCATGATATTTACGGGTATAATAAAGACCTTTTTCAATTTCTGTTATATCTATAGGCGAGTCTACTATAGTATTCAAATATTTAATTCGATCAATTAATTTTTTACTATAATCACAAACCTCAAATTTTTTCTGCCAAGTATCAATATCTTTCATAAACCTACTAATTATTTAAACTTCTTTTAAAAGGAGTATATAAATATAATTAGTATAAAATATTTTTATAAGAAAATTAATAAGATTTTAGAAAGATATGATATTTATTTTTTAAATTTATTGATAATCAATGGTTAAGCACAAGTTAAACTATATCTTGATATCTTGATTTTTAAATAGAATTATATTTTTGTGATTTTTTTACACAATTATATTACATTAAAATTAATTTTTATTAACATAATAAATTGAATATATCAGTATAATAATAGCTGATAGCTTAAGTAAAAATATAAAAACAGTTAATAAAATTTAATAAAAAGAAAAGCATTTTTTTATTTATTCTCAAGTATTTTTTCCTTTTAGTGTTTTATAACTTCTTGCAATATATTAAAAATTTAGTAAGCATTGTTAATTGTAAAGGTAGATGATTACTCAATCTATTTTTATTTCAAAAATATTTATAATTTTTAACAATTAAACTAAAGAGGTTATTTTATGTCGTCATATGAAATTACTGCAAAATGGGTAACAAGTTCTCATGATACCGGATGGTATTTTCCATTAGAAGTTACAATAAAAAACAATACTAACCAGGCAGTATTTGCTCCGGAAATAAGTTTTGATCTTAGTAAAGTACAACACATTGATACTAACCAACCAATTAACGCTTATACCGGCTTTACCCATCATTCAAATACTTTTCCTGTAATTAAAGGTAATTTAGTAGAACATTTAGCAACTCTACCGGCTAACGGTTCTGTAACTGTAACTTTTGGGGTGAGTTTTAATCCGGCGGTGCTTCCTAATCCAAATGCACTACCTGAAAAATTTACTTTTAATGGTGAACTAATAGAGAATCCAGAGCCAGAGCCAGAGCCAGAGCCAGAACCAGAGCCAGAACCGGAACCAGGAACTAGTAAACTAGTACAAAAAGATGATTTAACTGAACAGACATATAAACTGACTGGGTTTAATCCTAAGAGCGAAACTATTAACTTTAGTTATACATCAGGTAGGGTACTTAAAGATGTTTACAATAAATATGAGTCAGATAAGGAATTTGAAGTTGGTGGTTACTATACGGCTTGGTCACAATTTGACATACGCCTACAGGATCCTACAGCGGTTAATGGGGCTGGGCGAGGCGTAGATATAAAGAAACATTATAATCATAATTTTGACAAGCTGGTTTTAGGATTTTCTGCAATCAATGGTGATAAAGGAGAAAAAGAAGCAATCATTAAACTATCTGCTGATCAGTTAGGATTACAAAAGTTTGAAATGACCACCGTTGGTAATTGGGATATGCTTGCAGCATATGTTAATTGTGGTTTTCCAGCATATGCAGGTGAAGACTACCCAAACTTATACAATCAACAAAAAGCTCAAGGAGCACTAGGTGCTTTTCACAACCTAAAAAAAGCAAGTCCTGAGGGAACAAAATTTGCCCTTAGCGTCGGCGGATGGACTATGAGCGAAGCTTTTCATGAAATGGCTAAATCTCCAGCAGCTCGTAAAATATTCAATGACTCAGTAGTAAAGTTTATAGAAAAATTTCCAATGTATAAACAAATTGATGTTGATTGGGAATATCCAGGAGCAGCAGGGAATGGTAACCCACATGGTCCTGAAGATGGTGGGAATTATACATTATTAGTTAAAGAGTTAAGAGAAACACTTAACGCCAAGGGGCATACAGATTTTGTCATTGCTATAGCAGCAGCAGCTGATCCTGCAAAACTAGCACTATCAAATATAAAAGACTTGGTTGATGCAGGAGTAACCCAAATTCACTTGATGACATATGACCTTTTCGGTGGTACCTACGGGGAGGGAAAATTAGCACACCATACTAACCTTTATAGTAGAGACGGCGACAATAAAGAGTGGTCTATAAATCAATCTGTAAAATATCTTATTGAAGAACTGAAGATCCCTGCAAAATGTGTGCATATAGGTTATGTAGGTTATAGCCGTAGTGCACGTGAGGTAGAGATAGAGTCAGTTTCTCCATTAAAGGGTACATATAAAGTAGATCCTCAAATAGTTGGAACTTTTGAAAACGGTGTTACTGAGCAGAATGATGTTTATTTTAATTATTTTGATCCAAGCACAGGAAAAGGAAAAAATGGATTTATACTTTATACTGATACAGTAGCTAATGCTGATTTCCTTTACAATCCTACATCTAAAGTATTTATGTCCATAGACACACCTAGAACTGTTAAAGCTAAAGCAGAATATGCAAAGAAACATGGTCTTGGAGGAATTTTCACATGGACCGTAGATCAGGATAATGGTGCACTATCTAATGCTGCACATGAAGGTTTAGGTCATAAATGTGTTAAGCAAAATATAGATATGAGTACATTTTATTTTGAGGGTGAAACTGAATTAGTAGGATATAGCAGCGATACTATTGTCCTATAATAATTGCCTGCGTGGATTGGAAAACGCACTCGGTGTCATTTGGTAACTTGTTCACGGTGTCCAGAAAACAACTAAAAATACATTAGTATTTTTAACTGGATTCCGTGAATAAATCGCGGAATGACAGAGGGAAAAACAGTTCACGCAACAATGTTTAAATTCCGTTACTATCTACTCAAAGCTTTTAGACTTTCCTTTAGACCGTCTTTTATAAATGAAATTTTAGCTTGTTTGCCGTCTGCAGTGATTAGTTCTAAATAATTATCGTTTGATAAAATCATATCTAGATATCTTTTGTAATAACAGCCAAAGCCTGACAGCCGTTTACCGTACAATTTACGTATTTTCCGGCTGATATTCGTTTGTCACCGCTATTAATAACTGTACCTGCCGGAATTTGAACATTTGACGGGACTATTTCTATTATTTTTAATTCCTGTTCTTCTTGCTCCCCATTGAAATAACCTATGTGATAAATGGCTAATATTTCCTTTTCTTTATCTTTCTCTAGATTATTAATTTGTTGTGATAAGAAGCAAAGTTCTTTTTTCTCATTATTAAGAGTGCAATTTAAAGTCCAAGCTCCGTACTTTTTTTGTGCTGATGAAGCATCTACATTTTCTACTCTGTATACAATAAAAGTACCGGTTATTATAAATAATCCACTAAGAACAAAAGCAACTTTTTTTATACAATCTTTCATATAATTTTTAACCTTTTTAAAATATTTTCTTTTCCTAAAATTTCTGCAATTTCAAATACGCTAGGTGAAGCCGTCATACCTGTTATTAAAGCTCTTACGGGTTTCATAATGTCATTTAGCTTTAAGCCATTATGAGTTGCTATTTCTTTAAATTTATTCTGCACGGATTCCTTATCAAACTGCTCAAGTTTGCTTAAGCCTTCTATAACTTGTTTGATTAAATCTGTATCACAATTTTCTATTATTTCTTTTGCATCTTGGTTATAGATGATAGGCGAATCTACGAGATAAATTTGAGCAAGCCGTGCTAGATCAAGTAATGTTTCGCTTCTAACTAACAAGCTCGGCATTGCTTGTTTTATATAACTTACCTCTTTCTCACTAATCTTATAATTTTGTTTCAATATCTCTACAGTCTTTGAAGTTAAACTATCATTGTCAAGCATTCTTAAGTAATGGGCATTAAGGCTATTCATCTTAGCAAAATCAAGCTTAGAAGGTGATTTACCAAGTGAATCAAGATTAAACCATTCTATAGCCTGAGCCGGTGAGATAATTTCATCATCACCGTGACTCCATCCAAGACGCAATAAATAATTACACAAACTTTCTGGTAAATATCCCATATCCTTATAAGCTTCAACACCTAAAGCTCCATGCCTTTTGGATAATTTTGCTCCGTCTGCTCCATGAATTAACGGTATATGAGTCATGCTCGGTACTTCATAGCCGAAAGCATGATAAATAGCGATTTGCCTTGCTGCATTGGTTAAATGATCGTCACCTCTAATAATATGAGTTATACCCATATCATGATCGTCTACTACAACGGCTAGCATGTAAGTAGCAGTGCCGTCACTACGCAATAATACCATATCATCGATATGAGAGTTTTCAATTACTACCTCGCCTTGTAAAGTGTCATGAATGGTTATACTACCTTCACGAGGTACTTTTAGGCGTATTACCGGTTTAATATCGGTAGGGTAGGTGGATGAATCTTTATCACGCCACTCGCTATTAAAAATAAAATGTTGTTTATTTTCTAAAGCTTTTTGCCGCTGTCTTTCTATTTCTTCTTGGCTAGTAAAACAATAATATGCTTTATCTTCTTGCAGTAATCTTAGTGCTGCTTCTTTGTAAAGATCATTACGTTTAGACTGAAATATAACTTCGCCGTCCCAATCAAGTCCTAGCCATTTTAGACCTGCGAATATAGCTTCTACAGCTTCTTTAGTTGATCTCTCTTTATCGGTGTCTTCGATGCGAAGCAAGAATTTACCGTTATGATGCCTTGCGAACAAGTAGTTAAATAAAGCAGTTCTTGCCGAACCTATATGTAAAAACCCCGTCGGTGACGGAGCAAATCTAGTAATTACGTTATTAGTCATTTATTATCTTTTTTAAAATATATACTAAGAACTGTGTCATACCGTGGCTTGACCACGGTATCCAAAAAACAACTAAAAATACTAATAATATTAGTATTTTTAACTGGATCCCGCGATCAAGTCGCGGGATGACATATACTCTTTCTCCCCAAACACATAAAATAATTTACGTCTATATCATCGCTTAATTTCCATTCATTTTTAGCAGGATCATATACCAAGCCTTTCAGCTCTTTAATTTCGATGTCGGTATCCGTAAGCATTTCATAAATTTCTGATGGTTTTAAAAATTTGCTATAATCATGAGTGTTTTTAGGCACCCAACCTAAAACATATTCAGCAACTATTATTCCAAGTACATAAGCTTTTTTAGTACGGTTAATCGTAGAAATTATTGCCATACCGTTTGGCTTAATATGTTTGACCAAATTTAGTATAAATTGCTGCACGTTTTCTACATGTTCAATAACCTCAAGACAAATTACTACATCATATAGCTTGTCACTCTGTAATTCTTCTATAGTAGATTGTAAATAATTTACTTTTACGCTGTTTTCCTTAGCATAAGCAGTTGCCGTTTCAATATTACTTTGCAGAGCGTCAATGGCTGTAACATTAAAACCTTGAGCCGCTAAAGGCGTTGCAATTAACCCTCCACCGCAACCGACGTCTAATATTTCTAAACTAGACCTCTTCGGAAACTCTACTTCTAGGGGTAATTTGTACGTCGATCCGGTACTCGCATCCTCACGTATGCTTATATACGCTGCGGTGCTGTGTTCCGTGTCTCCTTCAAATTCCTCCCTATAAGCGAATTTCCAAAGAGGTCTACTAGAAATATCATTGTAATGCGAGGTTATTTTCTCTATTATATATTCAAGGCGAATAGGATTTATTCGATGTAACATACCGAACTCCCCGTCCTTATTCCACCAATTATGAGAAATTTTCTCAAATTTTTCTAATTCTTTTTTATCGATTGAAGACATAGTCTATGATTCTTTCCAATGTCATCCCGTGGCTTGACCACGGGATGACTAGAGGCCATACAACAAACATATATAATATACTCAGATGACTTTAATAATACTAGCCTTAATTTTAATTAGCTGCATATTTGCTCCCCTTGGCTGCATTGCCCTATGGAAGAGATATATTTATTTTGGTGACGGGCTTGCTCATAGTAGTTTTTTAGCGGCCAGCATAAGTATTATAGCACATTTCCCATTAATATATTCAGGGATAATAGTTGCGATTCTTTTTTCATTTTTTGTGTTTATTTTTAAAAAAAATTCTGAAAAAAATGCAGTTATTAATTTGATTTCTAGCTTTATGCTAGCTGTTGCTTTGGTTATTAATTATTTTACTTCTTTGCAGAATAATATAGTGAATTTGTTGTTTGGGGATATTTTATCCGTGTCTTTTAATGATTTGATTATACTAGGGGTAGTGCTAATAACTATTATAAGCTTTATAGTATATTTTTATAATCAAATTCTTCTTATAATCATCAATAGAGATATTGCAGTCATAAAAGGCTTAAAGGTTAATATTATTGAGCTAATATTTTTACTTCTTCTCTCATTATCGGTATTTTCTGCTATAAAGATTGTCGGTGCATTAATGGTAACCGCTGTTTTACTTATTCCTGCAATGATTGCACGATTTGTAGCATATAGCCCCTCTCAGATGATTATAATATCAATTTTTATCTCTTTATTTATTAATTTTTGTGCTGCACTTAGTTCTTTCTATTTTGACTTACCTTTAACTCCATTGTTTATTATATTAGGTACGTTTATTTATGGGCTACTGTATTTGAAGCGATTATTATGAATAAAAACGAATTTACTGAATATGTCAAAGAATTGTTAGAACCGTATGGTTCAGTAGCCGTTCGTGCAATGTTTGGTGGATATGGTATATATAAGGATGGTGTTATGATAGGAATTATTAAAAGCAATGAATTATATTTTAAGTCAGACCTAAGTACTTATGAATATTTTCAATCTTTCGGTTCTGAGCCATTTGTATATCAAAGTAAAGGTAAACTTGTAACTTTATCATATTGGAAGGTGTTATCTGAAATTATTGAGGATCAAGAGTTATTAGGCAAGTGGTTTAAACTAGCGTTGAATGCTGCTATTAACAGTCAAAAGAAAAAATAAATGTTACCCCGTGACCCCTCCGGTGTTGTTGCATGGCTCGTTTATGTCATTCCTGCGTAGATTGGTAAAACCTACTGTGTCACCCCGTGGCTTGCCACGGGGTCTATAAAAACAATAAAAAATACTAATATTTTAGTATTTTTAACTGGATCCCGTGGTCAAGCCACGGGATGACAGAGGTGAAATTGAACCAGGCGGGAATGACATAAAACGAGCCACGCAACAAGGCTTGCAGTCGCTCGCAATGATGTTAGAATCTATCCACATTCTTCATAATCTCAAGATAGTCTATCTTACCGCTTGCAAGCAGAGGTATTTCTGAATCGGTAATAATTACTTTCGGTAAATGTAGTAAAGAAATTTGAGCTTTAGATACAGTATCTGCAAAATTTTCTCTATTTATATCGGAACCGGTAGTAAGTAAAATAATTTTTTCTCCGTGTGTTTTATCGGCGATGGAAATAGCAGCGTGCAAGGAATCAGGAGCAATTTCGCTTGCAAGTTCTTCAATCTTTGTAAGAGATATCATTTCCTCCGCTATTTTAGCAAAGCGTTTTAAACGTCCTAAAATTGTTATATATCCTTCAGAATCTATTTTGACTATATCGCCGGTGTCATACCATTCTTTATAAGTACGGTGACTTTCTAAGTCTAAGTAACCAAGCATGATGTTAGGACCCCTAATGAATAAACGTCCCCCTTCATTTATTCCCTCTACTTTCTCAAGCTTATAATCAATTTTCGGTAATAATCTTCCTACCGTGCCTGCTTTATTATGCATAGGGGTATTGCAAGCTATAATAGGTGAGGCTTCTGTAATCCCATATCCTTCAAAAATACGTATGCCGTACTTATTAAGCCAGAATTGTCTTGTAGATTCTTTTAATTTTTCGCTACCGGCAAATATATAGCGTAATGAGTAAAAATCATATGGGTGAGCGTAATTAGCATAACCGTTTAAAAAAGTATCGGTAGAAATTAATATAGTTGCTCCGATATCGTATATAACTTCAGGAATGCTGCGATAATTTAGTGGAGAAGGATATAGAAACAGCTTAATACCGTTTAAAGTTGTAATAATTGCACCACCAAGACCAAAGCAATGAAACAAAGGTAATGAGTTAAATACTATATCTTCAGGACTAAAAGGTACTTTAGCAGTTATTTGATATCTATTAGTTTGTAAATTTCTGTGAGATAATAATACGGATTTAGGTTCACCTTCAGTACCTGAAGTAAAAATTATCACTGCCGGTTTTTCGTCGTCACGATTACGACAAAAATAATTGTAATAAGTTTGGGCAAAATAACTCCCTATTTTTGCTTTTAGTTTTAGAGCTGTACCAATCTGATTTTTAAAATCTTCTAAATATATTATTTTAATACCGAAATCTAATAAGTTAGTTATTAATTCATGTAAATTTGCTTTTTCGATAAATTGTTTTGAAGTGTAAACTACTTTAATTTGTGCAAGTTTACAGGAGTTAATAATAGTACTTATGCCGCTGCTCCAGTTAATTATAGCAGGAACATAACCGCTAGATTGCATGGCGTAAAAAGTAATTAACGTATTCGTGGTATTAGGCAACATTAAGCCTAAATTTCTGCTAAAGATATTATTCTTTTTGATTAAATCACCTAGGATAAAAGATTTTAATATTAAATCTCGATAAGTAATCGCATTATTTTCAAAATCATCAACTATTTTTTTCTTAAATCCATGAATTTTAGCAGCTTCTATAAGAGATGAGAATAAAGTATTTTTATAGTCTGAACTCTCAAATATCATGTCAGCCATGATATCATAAAGAGTCCTAGATATATAACTGCGTCGTTCTTGATTACTTGCAGCATCCATATTAGCGAATTTTACTGGCGGTAAAACGGTTATAGTAATTTTAGGAAATATTTTTCTTTTTAATATGTTTTTTAATTTTGATAAATGAGTAAATTGAGTACCGTCTATTCTAACAGGTAAAACAGTAGCACCGGCTTTATCGGCAATCATTCCAGGTCCTTCGTATATTTTCATTAAAGAGCCGGTAACGCTTATTCTACCTTCAGGAAAAATTGCTACTTTCTGATCTTTTTGTACTTCTTTTACTAAAGTCTTTATTGCCATTGGGTTACTTGGATCAACCGGCAAAGTTCTTGCCATACGTAAAAACGGTTTAATCCACCATATTTTTTGTATATCGGGACTAATTGCAAAAGTCATTTCTTCTCGTAAGTAAGTAGCAATTAGCGGCGGGTCGAGATATGAAATATGATTAGCGACAACTACTACTTTTTTACCGGATTTTTGGAAATTTTCAAATCCTTTAACTTCAACCTTATACATAAGATCAAAACAGATTTGGAATATTCTTCGCAATAGCTTAAACGGAATAATTTTAACTTCAGGTATTAAACGGTAAATATATATAGTGACGATTATATTAGCTAGACTAATAAATAATATAATCCAGGGTATAGTGAAATTTAGGTAAAATAATAAAGATAAAATAATTGTTGAACCCACCATGAAAATGGAATTAATGAGGTTATTAACGGCAATAATTCGGCTACGATGAGCAGGGTTTGCATAATGCTGTAATATAGCAAAAAGGGGAACGATATATAAACCGCCTATTGCTGCTAAGAAAAATAAATCTATAACTATTCGCCAATTATGTCTTTTTGATAAAAATACCAAAATACTTTTTAGCTGAGTAGGTTCATAGTTAACTGAGCTAATTCTACTTGCGAAGAATAAATCAATACCGAAAATACTAATGCCTAGGGCTGAAATAAATAGATATTTAACGGTAATCTCATCTTCAAATATTTTGCTACATAAAAACGAACCGACCCCAACACCAAGCGAGAAAACCGCTAAAAATAAGTTAGCAACATTCTCATCAGCTTTAAAAGTTATCTTAGCAAGTAAAGGTATTTGTGAAATTATAGCAGCTCCGATAAACCAGAACCATGAAATGCCGAGTATAGCTAAATATATCTGTTTTTTTGCTTTGGCATATTTAATCATATTTATGCTTTCATCTATAATATTAAAATTTATTTTAATATCACGATTTGCATTTTTAGATTTTGGAGAGAAAAGGCTTGTAATGAAGCCGAGAAAGGCGATGGTAATTAAGGAATAAATTATAAAATTATTGCTGATTGTATAATAGCTGCCGATTATAGTACTGATAAAAATACCGATAAAAGTTCCGGCTTCAACAAAGCCGTTAGCTCCAAGTAGTTCGTCTTTAGTTAGGTGATCAGGTAATACGCTATATTTTATTGGACCGAAAAAAGTAGAGTGTATACCCATTAAGCAAATAGAACAGAACAGAATTAGCAGATTATTATGATGAAATCCATAAATTGCAAAGGCAATTATACCGATTTCACAAATCTTAATAATCTTAATAAGGCTTGCACGTTCGTATTTGTCGGCAATTTGTCCTGCTATGCTTGTGAATATTATGAAAGGTAGTACAAAAGTAGCATTAGCAATTAAAACGAGTAGATTATTATATTTACTTAAAGAACCAGTAATGCCGTAAGTTATAAGGATTACTAGAGCATTTTTTAATATATTATCATTAAGACAACCACATAACTGTACTATAAAATTTGGTAAAAATCGTCTATCTTTGAAAAGATATAATTTGTTTGTGTCCATGATGTAAAATATTTTAAATACCGATTTTGTTGGATTCAAATCGTCATGAGCTACGGAAAAATTGAAAATTTTGTACGTCCGCAATCTCAGGATGCTTGACAAGATTGCCACGTCGGGACTATGTCCCTCCTCGCAATGACGGAAAAACCAATCCATGCAACAAAATCTAAACTCCCCAAATATTAGCAATTTATATTAATATGTCAAATTGCATATAGATAAATACTTTTTAATGAGGATTATTTAAATCTTTATAATAATCGCACATTGCTTCTCTATTAGCAGGAATATTATTATTAGATTCCTCTATATCCTGTTTGGGAATAAAAAGAGAAAAAATTTTACTAATTTTAATTATTACTTCATGTAAACTCATATTTATTCTCCTAAAAATTATTTTCTATTCTATCGCTCTTTATAGATATAAGGACCTAGTATCAATATTTTTCTTTATTATTCTTTTCTTTTTGTACTTTCTTTCTTCTTTGTAAATTCTTTTTTAAAGCAGTTGATAAGTTATTAAATTTAGCTGTCGGTTTGGCTTTTTTCGATGCTTCTTTGGTATCTTCGGTAGATGACATAAATAATTATCTTTTCACATTAGCATTATTATATTATATTATGGATATTTTGGAAATAAAACTATAAATAATCTATGAATCAAAGTAATATAATCTCTCCTGAGTTACTGGATGAGAGAAAAAATATTGCAAGGCAAGGGGGCGGTGAAGCTAGGATCAACGCACAACATCAAAAAGGTAAGTTAACTGCACGAGAACGCATAGAAGTATTATTAGATCCGAATAGCTTTACCGAAACAGGTATGTTTGTATCCCATAGATGCAATAATTTTGGGATGCAGGATAAAAAGTTTTTAGGTGACGGTGTTGTAACGGGACACGGTACGATAAACGGTAGGTTGGTATTTATTTATAGCCAAGATTTTACCGTACTTGGTGGCTCACTCGGTGAATATCATGCTAAGAAAATCTGCGATATTATCAATCAAGCTATAGCAACCGGTGCTCCCGTAATCGGTATTAACGACTCAGGGGGAGCAAGAATTCAAGAAGGGGTTGATGCTCTTGCCGGATACGGTGAATTATTTCAGCGTAATGTTTTAGCGTCGGGTGTTATCCCTCAAATTACCTTAATTATGGGACCTTGTGCCGGTGGTGCGGTATATTCCCCTGCCTTAACCGATTTTATATTCATGGTTAAGAATAGTTCTTATATGTTCGTAACCGGTCCCGATGTAGTAAAAACCGTTACGGGTGAAGAAGTAAGTCAAGAAAAGCTCGGCGGTGCTAGAATGCATACCACTAAAAGCGGCGTTGCCGATCTTGCATTCAATAATGATATAGAAGCATTGCTCGAAATTCGTAAGTTCTTTAATTTCCTTCCGTCATCTAATCGTAGTCCTCTTCCTGTTCGTTCGACTATTGACCCTGCCGATAGAGTCGATATGTCTCTTAGCACGTTAATACCTAACACTCCTAATAAGCCTTATGATATGAAAGAGCTTGTCGAGCGTATTGTTGATGAGGGAGAATTTTTTGAACTACAACCTGATTTTGCGAAGAATATCATTATCGGCTTTGGTTATATGGAAGGTTATCCGGTAGGATTTGTAGCTAATCAGCCTTTGCATTTAGCAGGATGTTTAGATATAAACGCCTCAAGAAAAGCAGCAAGATTTATTAGATTTTGTGATGCTTTCAATATTCCTATAGTAAGTCTTGTTGATGTCCCTGGATTTCTGCCTGGTACATCTCAAGAGCATGACGGTATTATTAAACACGGGGCTAAGCTGTTATACGCATATGCGGAAGCTACAGTGCCGAAGATTACCGTAATTACCCGTAAGGCTTATGGAGGTGCTTATATAGTTATGAACTCCAAGCATCTTAGAGGCGATATAAACTATGCTTGGTTTAATTCGGAAATCGCTGTTATGGGTGCAGAGGGAGCAGCCGAGATAATATTTAAGGAAGAATGTAAAGACTCTGAAGCTAAAAAACAAAAAATCGATGAATATAGAAAAGTAGTAACTTCGCCTTTTGTTGCGGCATCTAGGGGATATTTGGATGATATTATAAGACCGCAAAATACTAGATGGCGAATATGTAAGGCATTAAATTTCCTGCGTACTAAAAAAGTAGAACTGCCTTGGAAAAAGCATGATAATTTGCCGTTGTAATTGTTATTTCTGTGTGGATAAATCGTCATTGCGAGGAGCGAAGCGACGTGGCAATCTCGTACCAAAGTCCTGAGATTGCTTCATCAATTACTTCGTAATTTCCTCGCAATGACAAAAACTAAAATTATAACAAAAACTATGAATAAACCATTATTTGATAAAATTTTAATTGCTAATCGTAGCGAGATCGCCGTTAGGATAATACGTACCTTAAAAAAGATGGGGATAAAGTCGGTTGCAGTATATTCTGAAGCAGATACAAACTCAATGTATGTGCAGCATGCAGATGAGGCTTATTATATAGGTGATTCCCCTGCAACGGAAAGTTATTTATCTATTAAAAATATTATTTCAGCGATTCGTGAAAGTGGAGCAAGTGCAGTACATCCGGGTTACGGTTTTTTATCGGAAAATCCAAATTTTGCCAATATTCTTAAAAGAGAAGGTGTTGTTTTAATAGGACCGAGTGCCGGAACTATTAAAAAAATGGGCGATAAAATTGAAGCAAAGAAGATAGCGATAGAAGCCGGAGTTAGCACCGTTCCGGGTTATATGGGAACTATAAATGATGTTAAGCAAGCGGTGGATATTGCTAAAGAGATTGGTTTTCCGGTAATAGTAAAAGCGGCTGCCGGCGGCGGTGGACGTGGTATGAGAGTGGTGAATAATCCCGCTGAAATGGCAAATGCTTTTGAGTCGGCAAAGCTTGAAGCAGCCAATAGTTTTAGTGACGATAGATTATTTATTGAGAAGTTAATTCAAACTCCCCGTCATATCGAAATTCAGCTAATTGCCGATCAATACGGCAATAGTGTATGTCTCGGAGAGCGTGAATGTTCAATACAGCGTCACCATCAAAAAGTAATCGAAGAAGCACCAAGTTCTTTTATTACTGAAGATATAAGGCAAGAAATGTATCGGCAGGTAATATCCTTATCTCAAAAAGTGGGATATTATTCGGCCGGTACCGTTGAGTTTATAGTAGATAGCAATAAAAATTTCTATTTTTTAGAGATGAATACTAGGTTGCAAGTCGAGCATCCCGTTACTGAGCTAATTACCGGTATAGATATCGTTGAAGAGATGATAAAAATCGCAGCCGGCGAGAAATTATCATTTACGCAAGATGACATAAAATTAAAAGGTTGGGCATTTGAATCACGAATTTGTGCCGAAAACCCAAGCCGAGGTTTCTTACCTTCTAGCGGTAGAATTATAGCTTATTCCGAACCTGCAAAGAGTCCTAATATCCGTATAGATACAGGAATTGGGCTTGGCGGTGAAGTAAGTATGTTTTATGATTCGATGATTGCAAAATTATGTACTTACGGTGAAACAAGAGAGCAGGCGATTGAGGTAATGCGTTCTGCTTTGAGTTCTTATATAATTAACGGTATTGCTCATAATATTAGTTTCTTAGAAGCTGTAATGCTACATCCCCGCTTTGTTAGCGGCGATATTTCTACTGCCTTTATTCAAGAAGAATATCCTGACGGTTTTTCCGGAGCTAGTCTAACTTCAGAAGTAACTACCGTATTTTTAGCAACGGCTATTTTTATTTATATATCAGAGCAAAGACGTGCTTCTTTAATTTCCGGCAATATTAACAATCAGGCTAACAAAATAGGTACAAGATGGGTGGTAACTATCGATGATAAATTATTCCCTGTATTAATTACACCTGTTGAAAACGGCTATAATATACGTCACGAAAGCGATAGAATATATATTCGTAGTAACTGGAATTTAGGTAATGAACTTTTTACGGCTATAATTAACGGTAAAAAGACAAATGTAAAAATTGAGAATATCAGAACCGGTTATTTATTATCGCATGCCGGTATTAGCGTAAAAGCCTTTGTACGCTCTCCTCGTATATCAGAACTTGAAGCGTTAATGGTCTCAAAAGTAGTGGTAGAAGAAAGCTCCGAACTACAAGCTCCTCTAAGCGGTCAGATTGCTGCGATAAAGGTGAAAGAAGGGCAGGAAGTGACGGCAGGACAAGAAATTATGATTTTAACTGCTATGAAAATGGAAAACCTGATTCTTGCCGAAAGAGACGGAAAAATAGCTAAAATTTTTGTTAATGAAAAGGATAATGTTGTAAGAGGACAGATATTATTAGAATTTGCTTGATATACTCTGCTATCGCTATTGCGAGTGGGCATTGCCCGCGTGGATCGATTTCACCTCTGTCATCCCGTGGGCTTGACCACGGGATCCAGTTAAAATACTAAAATTATTAGTATTTTTTATTGTTTTTATGGACCCCGTGGTCAAGCGAACTAGGTGACACTGTAGGTTTTGCCGATCTACGCAACAATGCCTCCTCGCAAAGCCTATCCATGCAACAATACAAAGCAGTTTACTATATTCATTTATTCAGATATATCCATTAAGTCAAAATTTTCTCCTAAAATACTAAAGTTAGTATCTTTCTCAAGACATAAAATATTAAAACTAGTTTCTTCTTCGAGAATATATTCCATTAAGTTAAAATTTTTCTCAATGTATGAAATCATTGATTTGTCCGCCTTATCAGCCATTTCTAGAGCTTCAAATTGACACTCTCTTAAATAATATTGTGCTTTTTGATAATAATTAGAGCTTTTGTGTATTTTACTATACATTTCTATAGCTTCAGCGTATTTATCTAGATTGTAAAAAGAACTACCGCAATTAAATAAAGCACTTTGATAGAGTGAGAAATGGTTATAAGAGATCTGACTATAATATTTTATGGCTTCTATAAATTTTCCTTGTTAAAAGTAACACCCTCCTATATTAAACAGAGCATAAGGATAAGATGTGCTACTTTTATCTATTTTGCTATAAGCTTCTATAGCTTCTTTATATTGCTCATTCCTAAAATAATTATTTCCTTTCGTAAGATTTGGATTAGCCATGGTTCCTCCGTATTTTAATTAGATTTTTTTATAAAAAAGTATATATTACCATGAAATATGATTTCCATGTTTCATGGTAATATATATATATCTAATAAATGTGCAAGAGGTTTTTTATTTGATGTGATTTCTAACTAAAATCAGTAATCCAGAAAAAACAACTAAAAATACTAATTTTATTAGTATTTTTAACTGGATTCCGTGAATAAATCGGTGTTGCTGCATGGATACCCGAATCGTCATTGCGAGGAGCGAAGCGACGCAGCAATCCAGGAGATAATTAAAAAAATTCTGTAAATCAGAATTTTTTTTCTTCCTTGCTTCGCCTTGATTACTGCGTAATTCTTCTTGCAATGACGACACAATTGATCCGCGTAAGCAACGCCTATGCAGAAATTACATTGAACTAACTTTCAAACTTAGCATCAAATAGCTCTGTCGTATCACCGCCTAAAGAAGTTTCTTCATCAAGCTTATTAATGTCTTCAAGAGAAAAGAATTTTGATTTAGCAGCTAACCTAGAACCTGGGCTAGTTTCAATATTATTATCTTGTATTATTTCTGCTTTTAACAGATCTATAATTGTTATATATTTCTTATGCTTATCATTATCAGGATTAAATATAGAAATATCAGCTTTGTGTTTAATTAATAATTTGCAAATATCTTTATATGTAGGATTTTCCGGTGTATCTATAAGTGAATTTAATGCTAAAAGAACTACTTTACCTCTTTCTAACATTACAGCATTAGGATTACCATCATGCTCTAATAAAAATCTAAGCATTTTTATATACGTAAGTGGCTCGTGTTCCGGTTTAGAACCTAAAGCTTTATAATTGGGTTCATAGGCTGCGATTGCATCAGATACTACTAAAGCAACAGGATCTTCTGAATGGCCATGAGCTGTTGCACCATATTTAAACAACTTTTCTAAAATTTCGACATTACCTTTTATTATTGCTGATATAACGCCTTGAGATGCGATAGCTCCTTTTATTAGAAGGTAATCCATTACATCAGTACAGTCATTCATAATAGCAATACTTAATATAGAGCCTCCGTGTACAGGATCATCAATTGTAGTATTAACATCAAACTTTTTCTCTTCAATAAAATATTTAACTAAATCTAAACGACCTTGAACAACCGCTTCATAAAGACCATCATGAGAAACTTTGGATGAACCTATTAATTCTCTAATATCTTCTAAGCTTTTGTGATTTTTTACTGCTTGAAGAACTGTAAAATCTATAATTGTTTTGGAAAGGGATGAATCTATTAATTGCTTAATATCTTGTATGCTTCTATGTTTTTCTCTATTAAAAAAACAAGAGATTTTATTGTATCAGCGTTGTTATCTAATAACTTTAATATTATCTTTTATTTTAATTGCCCTATTTAGTGCTGTTCCATGTATAGGATCAATTTCGTTAATTTGATTAGTTTTTATAAGTTCTTTAATTTTTTCTTTAGTTTCTTCTTTAAATTTTTCTTTTAAAAGTTGTTTTTCAGTTTTCAAAGAATCTCTTAGAGCTTTAAAAGAGAGGCTTTTACGCATAATTTACCTAGATTAATTTATAGCGTGCGTACTATAGATTACTCTAAGTAAATTATCAATATCTTAATTGATAGTAAAATAATTTACGATCTCTTAACTTTAAGTTGTATTTGATGGTTCTCTAATTCTACTTTACTTACATAATCAGGCGTAAAATTTTTAGAAAACTCGCCTAAAGTTTGTTCTTTAATAAAGTCTCCATAATTATCAATTATCTTAGATAAATCAAACTCGCTTATTATCTCAATTAAAATCCTGTCAGTTATAGAGAAATCGGCATCTTTTCGAGCCTGTTGTATAAAGCGTACAATGTCTCTTGCGTATCCTTCTTCTATTAACTCAGTTGTTAGCTCTAAATCAAGTATTAACAAGCTACTATTATTCTCAAAACTTGCTGCTCCTTTGATATGCACGTGCGGCTCTAAAACTAGCTTATATTCGTCGCTATTTAAGGTTTCACCGCATATAGCTAAACCGTCTCCGATAGCTTCCCACTCGCCTTTTTTAGAGGCGGCTATTATCTCTTTCATTTTAGCGGGAAGACGTTTACCGAGCATTGGGAAATTAATCGATAGTTTTTTGCTTGTATAATTCTCTAAATCATCACGATAAATTACTGATTTAACATTAATTTCGTCTTTTATTAAATCTTCAAAGCTTTTTAGTTTATCATTATGTTTACTAATGATAGTTATAGTTGCAAGCGGCTGCCTTACTCTGATATTTTCAGTGCTTCGGATAAACAAGCTATTACTGCAAATATCAAGTACGTTATCCATAGTAGCAACTAGCTCGTGATTTATCTCAAAGTTTGAGAGATTAGGGTAGTTGCATAGATGGACAGAGATAGAACCGTCATTGCGAGGCGGTGTTGCTGGCGTGGATACTAAACCGTCATTGCGAGGCACTGAAAGTGCCGTGGCAATCTCATGAGAATTTCCTGAGATTGCTTCGTCAAGACTTAAGTCTTTCCTCGCAATGACGTCCGGTCGTTTATGACATAACCCCAAATATATCGCCTCCGAAATCATAGGCACTAGTGCCGACATCGCAATTGCCATAGCCTCTAAACATGAATACAGAGTATTATAAGCATTTTGTTTATCTGCATCTTTTTCGCTTTTCCAAAATCTTGCCCTACTTCGTCTGATATACCAATTATTCAATACTTCAAAAAATTCTGAAACTGCGTGATAAGCCGTTTGCGTATCGAAATTATCTAAACTTTCTCCAATTTTATTTACTGCTATTTTGAGCTTAGACAATATATAAATATCAAGCACGTTTTGAGAAGCAAAATTAAGCTCACCTTTAAGCGAATCGGCATTAGCATACATCGTAAAGAAATGGTAAGCATTCCAAATAGGTTTGATAAATAAACGAAGCGTATCAAACACCATCTTACCGTCTTTATCGATTAATAGCTCCTGACCTTTAACGACGTTTGAAGATAACATCGTAACTCTTAAAGCGTCAGAGCCGTATTTATCAAATAGCTCCAGCGGATCGGCATAGTTATTAAGACGCTTTGAGAGCTTTTGACCGGTAGCGTCTAAAATCACGCCGTGGCATATACAATTTAAAAACGGCGGACGATCAAATAAAGCGGTAGATAGCACCATTAAAGTATAAAACCAACCACGTGTTTGAGCTGAATACTCAACTATAAAATCAGCCGGAAAATGATCCTCGAACCACTCTTTATTTTCAAAAGGGTAGTGGGCTTGCCCGTACGGCATTGAGCCGCTTTCAAACCAGCAATCAAACACGTCCTCTATTCTACGCATCGTTGATTTACCGGTTGGATCGTCGGGATTGACCCTAGTTAGTTCATCGATAAACGGACGATGTAAATCAGTAACTTTAACACCAAAATCTTTCTCTAATTCTTCTATAGAACCGTAAACATCTATGCGTGGATATTTTGGATCGTCTGATTTCCATACAGGCAAGGGCGTCCCCCAAAATCTATTACGGCTTATCGACCAATCCCTAGCATTTTCAAGCCACTTACCGAATAAATTATCTTTAACGTGATGTGGAATCCAATTTATTTGCTGATTTAATTCTACCATTCTATCTTTAAATTGCGTAACCTTTACGTACCATGACGGAACAGTCTTATATATAAGAGGCGTATCTGTTCGCCAGCAATGAGGATAATTGTGAATATACTGCTCGGTTTTTAGCCAATTTCCTTGTTTTTTCAGTTTGATAATTATTTTGTCGTTTGCGTCAAATACTTGCAAACCCTCTAAGTCAGGAATTTCTTTAGTGAATTTACCGCTATTATCAACAGGGCAAACAAGTGAGATTCCTTTTGATTCGCAAAGTAGTTGGTCATCTTCACCAAAGCCTGGAGCCATATGTACGACCCCTGTACCGTCACCCTCAACCACGAAATCGCCTGCAAATATCTTAAAGCTGTTTGGATGATTCTTGAAATAGTCGAATAAAGGTTTATAGCGGAGTCCTTGAAGTGCTGAACCCTTAATTATCTCAAAATTTTCTTCACCGCTAAGCCCTAATTCTTTAGCATATTTAGAAACTGACGAGGCAGCTATAATGTAGCAGATCTCCTCTTTCGGTACTAATGCGTAATCTATATCACTACCGACTGCTAGGGCTAAATTTGATGGTAATGTCCAAGGCGTCGTGGTCCAAGCGAGGATTCTATATTCTTTATAGTCACCGCTAGATGTCGTTCCTGACTCCCTCAATGTCATTCCGTTGATCGCAGGAATCTCATTCAGTACAAAACTCACCGTTACGGCTTTATCTGCTCGCTCACGATAAGAATTATCAAGCCTTGTTTCAAAATTAGAAAGCGGTGTTTCGCATGCCCAAGAATAAGGCATTACCCGCATAGATTCGTATAATAGCCCTTTATTATATAACTCCTTAAATGCCCAAAGGACAGATTCCATAAAATTCTTATCCATCGTTTTATAAGAATTTTTAAAATCCACCCATCTTGCTTGACGAGTTACATATTTTTCCCAGTCACTCGCATATTTCATTACCGAAGCTCTGCAATGGCTATTGAACTTCTCTATACCGAAATTAGTTATTGCAAGACGCCCTGAAATACCAAGTTCTTTCTCTGATTGCATTTCAGCAGGAAGACCGTGACAGTCCCAGCCAAAGCGACGCTCAACTTTCTTACCTTTTACGGTTTGATATCTAGCATATACGTCTTTAATAAAACCGGTAAGCAAGTGACCGTAATGCGGCAAACCGTTTGCAAAAGGCGGACCGTCATAAAAAATAAATTCCGATTCTCCATTTCTATCATCAATAGATTTTTGGAATATATTATTGTCTTGCCAAAATTTTAGTATTTCTTGCTCTATAGCTGCAAAATCAGCATTTGAACTAACTTCAGGATAATATTTAGTATTTGTCATTATTTTAGAAATTATTTTTAAAAATATTTTAATTATACATGTAAGATAGGTAATAATACAAGAATTTTAATATATTACTTTTTTAATTTTACTTACTTATTAAATTTGGTATAATGATATTATTAGTAAGTCTAATTAAATAATTATTAACATGTATATCAATACTTTAGTCATTACTTCTAAAGGACAGATTGTTTTACCAAAAAAAGTTAGAGAGATTTTAAATAGCAATATTATTTCTATAGAAATTGATGATAATAACAAAGTTATATTATCTCCTGTTTCAGATGTGGGAGGCGTATTTGCGAAATATAAAAAAAATACCGAGCTTTCTTTTGAAGAAGTAAGAGATAAAGCTTGGAAAGACAATGTATTTTTACATCATAAAAATGTTAAGGATATACAATGAAATATATATGTGATACAAATTTTATTGTTAGATATTTACTTGCCGATGATAAAAATATGTTTAATCAGACAAAAGAAATATTTGAACAAGTTAAAACAGGTCAGATTATTTTAATAATAGAGCAAACTATATTTACGGAAGTAATATTTGTTCTATCTTCCGTTTATAAAATTTCTCGTGATGAAATTTCTACTACTTTATCGGATCTACTTACTTATAAAGGTATACATTGTGAAAAAGAATATTACCTAAATGCTTTAGGATATTATATAAAATATAATATTCATATAGTTGATTGTATACTACTCGCTAAAGCAAAATCTTTAAATATGCCCTTACTTACTTTCGACCAAAAATTATTGAGTTTAGTTAGTACAAATTGAGTATATACATCTAATAAATGAAGAGTTGGTAGACGAAGTTTAATTTGGAAAAGAGCAAGGAGTCCATAAGACGAGGAACGCAGCGTATACTTAATACGTGAGTACCGCAGTACTTGTAGGACGAGGTAGCCAATTTTTCAAATTAAACGAGTATACCTACGTAAACATTCTAACTATGGGTATATTTGAAGGGTCGAGTAGTTTTTTCATCTGTGAGAAAGTTTTTACTATATTTTCTACGGCAGTCTCAATAAATTTATCAGTTTCAGTATAATTTTCCGATTCGTCTTGTATGTAAAAAAGAATAGATGAGACATAAACCGAAAGTAATAAGCTTCTTTTGGTATAATAATTAAAATCAAGAGATTTATCGCCGGCATAACGCCAAATAGCATCACAGCTACGGAATGCAACTTCAGTTCCTTGCATTGGGTTTAACGCAAAATAAGCGGCATTCTTACTATGAATAATAGGGAGTACGGTTTTGATCCTAATCTTTACCGCTAAAGATATTTTATCTCTTATTTTTGCCGGCTCTTCTATTGTCTTTAAGCTTTCTAGCATAATATTATCTAAGTAGCTTTCAAAGAATTCTATTATTTCAGATAAACCTTCCGGAAAAACTATTAAAGCATAACCTTTTGCAAAGCCGCATTTTTCTTCTGCTTCTTCAAGTAGTTTATTATTCCATTCATTAAACGGTAATAATTCTAATAAATATTGCACGAAACTTATTTTTTTGATATGGTGTTCTTCTTTAATGCTCATATTTTTTAACCTTGACATATAACTTAATTATAGGGTATTATTCAATAAACCACAATATCTTTTAAGGAGAGTAATTTTAGTGATACTAGTAAATGTTCACGCCGGTAATTGTGACAATACGCTTAAGAATTTTAAGAAAAAGCTACAAAGAGAGCTTTATTTTCGTAAGATGAAAGAACAGCGTTATTATGAAACACCTTCAGCGAAGCGTGTTCGTAAAGTACAAGAAGCAGCAAGAAGACAGAGAAAATTTGCTTGTAAAAAAATGTTTGATGAATAAAATTTCAAACAATTTTTATACTAAATAAAAAGCTAGAAATATTAATATTTCTAGCTTTTTTGTTATGTAGATTATTTTATAATTTTCTGTCGTTATGCCATAGTCCGATGTCATTCCCGCAGAAGCGGGAATCCATTACTTTAAAGCTTTTTAAAAGCTTGATTTATCTCGCTTTTTTTGGATTCCTGCTTCCGCAGGAATGACATTAAAGTACAAATATTCCCAATTAGCTTTTTTTATGTTATAAAGAATTGTTATAGCCATATAAACCGTATCTATGCTTAGTTATCTTAAACAAAATTTACGTTCTTATTTTTCTAGTAGAGTACTAATTTTTACTTTAGCAATAGCAGCTATTATTTTTGCCTGTACTACTTTTTATGTGATATCTTTAGAATCAAAGAATTTTAGTACGATTATTGGATTTTTATTAGTTGATTTAGCAATTTTTTTAATTTTAGGCGTTTTACTAACTCAAAAATTTTTTACTCAAAATAGTAATAACGATAGTTCTAAATTACAAAATCGTATTGTAATTGCCTTTAGTTTAGTTGCAGCTATTCCAACTATAATTGTCTCAGTATTTTCTGTTTATTTTTTTAATCTTAGTGTTCAAGCTTGGTTTGATAAGAAGATTTCTACGGTTCTTGATCAATCGGTAATAGTTGCGGAATCTTATATTGCCGAGCATAAATTACAGCTAAAAGAAACGGCTCTAGCCGTTGCTGAAGATTTAAGCGATATGTATTATGATTTAATTCATAATCCCGCTTTATTTACTAAAACACTTAATACCGAAGCAGAGATGCGTTCGCTTGATGAAGCTATAGTTTTAAACAAATCTACTAATACTATAGTAGCTAATAGTTATTTAAGTTTTTCATTATCATTTGCAACTATTCCCGCACATTTAATTAAAAAAGCGGATTTAGGAGAACCGGTGGAAGTAAAATCCGATCCAACCAAAATAAGGATGCTGATTAAATTAAAAGAATATAATGATGTGTATTTATTAGTCGGTAGATTAGTAGATAATAAAATTATCGACCATATAGATGCAACTAACGGAGCAGCTGCCGAGTATAATAGCCTTAAAAACGAAATAGATAATATACAGATTAAGTTCTCTATAATGTTTATATTTATTGCCTTATTACTTCTTTTTGTAGCTATAAGTTTTGGGGTTATATTTACCGCTAAAATAGTAAAGCCTATTAAAAAATTAGTTACTGCAACTGACAAAGTTAAAGACGGTGATTTAACGGTACAAGTGCCTGAAAATGAAGTAGATAAAGACGAAATAGGTACGCTTTATGCGGCATTTAATAGAATGATTAAGCAGCTCTCCCGTCAGCAACGTGATTTAGTTATAGCACAGAGGGCGATGGCTTGGTCGGATGTTGCAAAAAAAGTAGCCCATGAAATCAAGAACCCGTTAACTCCTATTTTACTTGCTTCTGAAAGATTACTTAAGAAATTTAGTCCTGAAATTAAGGAAAAGGCAGAATTTGAAAATTATTTAAAAATGATTATTCGTCATACTAACGATATTAAAAATATAGTGTCCGAATTTGTTCTTTTTGCACGTCTTCCTGCTCCTAAATTTACGAAAAGTGAATTAGTTTATTTAGTTAAGCATATTGTTGAAGCACGTAAATTACTTAATGATAATATTTTGTATAAATTTGAGTCTAACGTAGATCAATTTGATTTTATGTGTGATGCTACCCAAATAAATCAAGTTATGATCAATTTATTGAAAAACGCAGAAGAGTCAATAGAAGGGCGAGAATCCGGAAAAATAGAAGTTACTATAGATGCTAAAGACGATTTTATTAGCGTCATTGTAATTGATAACGGTAAGGGATTTCCGCCTGAGCTAATAGGCAAAGCTACCGAAAGCTATGTTACGACCAGCAGTAAAGGTATGGGAGTAGGGCTTGCTATAGTTAAAAGAATAGTCGAAGAACATTGCGGCATTCTAGATATAGCGAACAGAGAAGAAGAGGGAGCAATAATCGATATAAAATTCGATTTAAAAGAGCTGGATTTGAAAGCTGGGCGTTTGGTGTGGTAGAATTATACAATTGTTGTGTGGACCGGTAAATGTTCTGTATATCATTCTTAGCTAAAAGCGGGAATCCAGTAAAATCTACAAAAAACTTGTTTTTTTAGTTTATTTAGTAAATATTAAGACTATTTTTTTGGATTCCTGCTTTCGCAGGAATGACATAGGTATCCACGCAACAAGACCTTGAGAACAGCCGCAGGCTGCGTGGCAATCTAGAAAATAATTAAAAAAATTCTGTAAATCAGAATTTTTTTTCTTCCTTGCTTCGTCAATTACTTACGTAATTTCCTTGCAATGACGGAAAAATCGAACCACGCAACAACGCCGACTTGATCACTTACCTCATAGGCAAAAAGTTATGAATATAGAAATTACAGAGCTTCTAGCAAAAGAACTTATTGCAGAACAATTCCCTAATTGGGCTAATTTATCAATTAAATCGGTTGAATTTAGTGGTCACGATAATAGGACCTTTCATTTAGGCGATGAAATGTTGATTAGATTACCAAGTGCAGAAAAATATGTAGATGCGGTTTCAAAAGAACAAAAATGGTTACCAGTATTAGCTCCGAACTTGTCATTTCATATCCCTAAGCCTTTAGCTTTAGGTAAATCTTCAAAAAATTATCCTTGGAATTGGTCAATATATAAATGGATTAAAGGAGAAAGTGCAAATAGCTTTGATGCTAGCAGCTTAAATTTATCTCTAATCGCTTCTGATCTAGCAAAATTTCTAAATGAATTACATAAGATTGATATAACTGATGGGCCTATTCCAGGTACTCATAATTTTTGGCGTGGGGGTAATCTTGCAGTTTATAACCTTGAGACAAAATCAGCAATTAAAAACTTAAAAAATTTGGTTGATGCAGATAAAGCTCTATCTGTTTGGGGAAAAGCATTAAATTCTCAGTGGAATAAAAACCTGTATGGATTCATGGTGATTTTGCAAGCGGTAATATTATTATAAAAAATGGCAAACTTGATGCAGTAATTGATTTTGGAGGTATGGCTGTTGGTGATCCTGCTTGTGATTTAGTAATAATTTGGACTTTTCTTCAAAATGAAGCAAGAAAAGTTTTTAAAGAAAAGCTAGCCTTAGATGATGATACTTGGGATAGAGCAAGAGGCTGGGCTTTGTGGAAAGCTTTAATTGCTCCATTAGATGGTCTTTATGCCGTTAAGGATTTACAAATTATTCATGATATTTTATATGAGCATGAAAAGTTATGATTGAGATAGGTATTTATTAAATACTATATCTAATGAGTAATAGATATCTGCACAGTATATAATAAAGAATATTAGCATTAGTGGTGATTAGATTTTAACTAAAGTTTTGTAATGATTATAAGCTGCAAAAGAAGGATCTAAATTAGATATATAGAACAAAAATAAAAAAAATAAAATAATTTCAAAATTGTAGTTGACAGGGCTGATTATATTGCATATAACTACACCTATCCAAAGCGATAAATGAAAAAAAGTCGCAGCTGTTTTTAAAAGTAAATAATTAGATATAGATAGTGACAGTAAACATGTACATATCACAAAAGTGATAATTAAACCTGTCAATTTTTTAAAGTAAAACTGATAGAATCAAACTTGAGAGTTTGATCCTGGCTCAGAACGAACGCTATCGATATGCTTAACACATGCAAGTCGAACGGACTAATTGGAGCTTGCTCCAATTAGTTAGTGGCAAACGGGTGAGTAACACGTGGGAATCTGCCCATCAGTACGGAATAACTTTTAGAAATAAAAGCTAATACCGTATATTCTCTACTGAGGAAAGATTTATCGCTGATAGATGAGCCCGCGTCAGATTAGGTAGTTGGTGAGGTAACGGCTCACCAAGCCGACGATCTGTAGCTGGTCTGAGAGGATGATCAGCCACACTGGGACTGAGACACGGCCCAGACTCCTACGGGAGGCAGCAGTGGGGAATATTGGACAATGGGCGAAAGCCTGATCCAGCAATACCGAGTGAGTGATGAAGGCCTTAGGGTTGTAAAGCTCTTTTAGCAAGGAAGATAATGACGTTACTTGCAGAAAAAGCCCCGGCTAACTCCGTGCCAGCAGCCGCGGTAAGACGGAGGGGGCTAGCGTTGTTCGGAATTACTGGGCGTAAAGAGTGCGTAGGCGGTTTAGTAAGTTGGAAGTGAAAGCCCGGGGCTTAACCTCGGAATTGCTTTCAAAACTACTAATCTAGAGTGTAGTAGGGGATGATGGAATTCCTAGTGTAGAGGTGAAATTCTTAGATATTAGGAGGAACACCGGTGGCGAAGGCGGTCATCTGGGCTACAACTGACGCTGATGCACGAAAGCGTGGGGAGCAAACAGGATTAGATACCCTGGTAGTCCACGCCGTAAACGATGAGTGCTAGATATCGGAAGATTCTCTTTCGGTTTCGCAGCTAACGCATTAAGCACTCCGCCTGGGGAGTACGGTCGCAAGATTAAAACTCAAAGGAATTGACGGGGGCTCGCACAAGCGGTGGAGCATGCGGTTTAATTCGATGTTACGCGAAAAACCTTACCAACCCTTGACATGGTGGTTGCGGATCGCAGAGATGCTTTCCTTCAGCTCGGCTGGACCACACACAGGTGTTGCATGGCTGTCGTCAGCTCGTGTCGTGAGATGTTGGGTTAAGTCCTGAAACGAGCGCAACCCTCATTCTTATTTGCCAGCGGGTAATGCCGGGAACTATAAGAAAACTGCCGGTGATAAGCTGGAGGAAGGTGGGGACGACGTCAAGTCATCATGGCCCTTACGGGTTGGGCTACACGCGTGCTACAATGGTGTTTACAGAGGGAAGCAAGACGGTGACGTGGAGCAAATCCCTAAAAGACATCTCAGTTCGGATTGTTCTCTGCAACTCGAGAGCATGAAGTTGGAATCGCTAGTAATCGCGGATCAGCATGCCGCGGTGAATACGTTCTCGGGCCTTGTACACACTGCCCGTCACGCCATGGGAGTTGGTTTTACCTGAAGGTGGTGAGCTAACGCAAGAGGCAGCCAACCACGGTAAAATTAGCGACTGGGGTGAAGTCGTAACAAGGTAGCCGTAGGGGAACCTGCGGCTGGATTACCTCCTTAAAGACTAAATTAGTATATTGCTTATATTTATATAAGTAATTACTCAGTCCAAATATTTACTGTCACTATCTTTAACTAATTGTTTGCTTTTAAGAATATAATTTTCTTTTCTCAATTTCCTATATCTCTTCTCAAAAACAATACTATCTTTTCTAAAGAAAAAATTAAGTAATGAGTAACAAAACTTATTTGCTTATATACTCATTAGACTTATTGCATATACTCTTTCTAAAGGCAGTTTGTCTACAGAATCTAGTAATTCTTGACATATTTTTATATTAATAATATCTTTCTATTAAAATTTGGGAGATATTTAGATTAACTTATGAAAATTGCTAAATCACAGGCAAAGATACTTTTTTCAGCATTAGATGAATGGAATAACACCGGTTTACTTGATGATAATACGACTATATTACTTAAAAACGATATAGAAATATTAAATTTTGATTGGAAGAAATTAGCTAGATATTCTTTTTGGATTTCTTTAATATGTATAGTTATTGCTATTAATGCTATTTTGTCTGATCGTTATCTACGAGAATTATTAGAATATATTTTTAATGCCCCGTATCTGCTGAAATTTATTACCTTATCAACTTTATCGGGAATAATTTATTTTGTTGGTTTTAAAAGACAGCAACAAAAACCAGAGAAAATTTTTAGCAATGGGGCAATATTATTTTTAAGGGTCTTACCACTGCTTGTGCTATTTATCAACTAGGAAAAGCATTTGATTCAGGGAGTGGACATTTTTCCATTTTATTGCTTTTATCTTTTATTGTTTATGACATATTAGGATATTTCTCTAAATCAAATTTAATTTGGTGTTTTGCTTTAATTTTCCTAGGGAGTTGGATGGGAGCAGAAACCGGGTATATGTCAGGATGGGGAGCATATTACTTAGGTATGAATTATCTATTACGTTTTATATTATTTGGAGGAATCTTAACATTTTCCGCTCTTGCACTAGAGGAAAATAAAAAATTCAATCATTTTACTCAAGTAACTCTTGTAATTGGTTTATTATATTCATTTATTGCAATGTGGTTATTATCAATATTTGGAAATTATGACCCTGAAGATTATAGCACCTGGCGGTTGGTAAAGCCGATAGAATTATTTCATTGGTCTTTATTATTTGCCTTAATGTCCGGAGCAGCTATTTATCACGGTTTAAAACAAGATAATTCGGTAACTAAAGGGTTTGGAGTTACTTTTTTATTTATTAATTTATATACAAGATTTTTTGAATATTTTTGGAATACAACTCATAAAGCAGTATTTTTTACAATTCTGGGAATAAGCTTTTGGTGGCTTGGAAGCAAAGCAGAGAAAATTTGGAATCTTACTGCAAAAAAATAATTAATATATAAAGTTCTGCTTTTATAAGGAACGTATATATTCAGATAGAACTTAAAAAATTGGCGGTAATGTCTTTGTAAGCTCTTGGATGCCGAACATTTAATAACTGCTGTCGCTCCTCGTCTGTGGTTTCTCTGCTCTTTTTAGCTATAAATTATAAGAAAGTAGTTTTTAAGCAATAATATATAAATTAATTATTTTTAATTCATAAAATATCTTAATAAAACATAATAAATATCCTACAATAATATTAAAAAACATTAAGGGCAAAATATATGAATTATTTAGGATATGGTGGTATTTCTGTTGGAACAATACTTGCAATAGTAATATCGTTTAATGTGAATAAATCAATATTATGGGCTATCATTCATGGATTTTTTGGATGGTTTTATATTGTATATTATTTGTTATTTAGAAAATAGACTTCTTGCATAACCTCTTTTTAAAGATGATTTATATGTTAATCCGGTATTGCCGCGTGGATCTGCTTTTCCGTCTGAGCTAAGAAGAATTACGTAGTAATTCGACGAAGCAAGGAAGAAAAAAAATTCTGATTTACAGAATTTTTTATTATTTTTCTGGATTGCCGCGTCACTTCGCTTCTCGCAAGGCATTGTTGCGTGGACCGGTAAAACCCACTGTGTCACCCCGTGGCTTGCTAACTAGGTCCATAAAAACAATAAAAAATACTAATAATTTTAGTATTTTTAGCTGGATCCCGTGGTCAAGCCACGGGGATGACAGAGGCGAAATCGATCCACGCAACAACGCCTCCTCGCAATGACGAGTAGATATCCATGCAACATATCTACTCGCATCCTCACATATTTATATACGCTGCGGTGGCAAGTGCTTTTGTGTTTCTTTCAAACTTTCTTTCTAAGATAGGTTATGTAAGAAGTCTAATAATAGGAATCATCTGCAAGAATAAAAGCTTTAAGTTGCTTTAAAGAGTGAAATTTGTTAATCTCTACAAAAACATATTTGAGATTATATTATAACTACATATTTAAAGGAAAATAATTCTATAGTAAAAAATGAAGAATATATTATTAATGAATCCACATTATGGATTGATTTATTCAATATAACCGATGAAGAAAAGGTAATAGTAAAAAATACATTAAATATAGAAATACCGACTTTAAAGGATATATCACAAATTGAGATTTCCGAGAGGTTATATGTTGAAAATGAGGCGTTATATCTAACTATTACGGAACTCGTTAATAAAGAGCAAGAATTTCCCGAAACACATTCTATAGTATTTATTTTGCATAAAGGTTGTCTTATAACAGTTCGTTACGTAGAATTAATACCCTTTAATGATTGTATAAATAAATTTGCTAAGCAGCTTAATAACAAATATAATGCAGAAAATATTTTATTTATGTTACTTCGTAATATGGTAACAAGATTATCGAATATTGTACAGTCGATTAGTATGGATATTGATGATTATGGACGTTTAATACTTGATAATAACATTAATGATTTGCGTATAGATCATACCAATGTATTAAAGAAAATAGGTCGAAAAGGTGATTTACTTTCTAAAAGTCGTGAGTGTTTATTTTCTTTATAACTATGGCTATTCAATATATTTTAAAATCTCCACAAATAACTCAAAATAAAGCATCTAAGGATCTATTAGATACATTGCTTCGAGACGTAGACTCAATAATTAATTTTTCACAATTTATATCTAGTGAGATTGCAAGAACTCTAGACGCAGCACTAGGTATGATTGCTATTGAACAAAATAATATTATTAAAATTTTCTCGTTGGTTACTATATTTTTTCTCCCACCTACTTTAATAGCCAGTATTTACGGCATGAATTTTACCGTAATGCCTGAGCTTAAATCACCTTACGGCTACCCTATAGCTTTATCTTTAATGCTATTATCTACAATTATTACCTATAAATATTTTAAGAAACGGAAGTGGTTATAAGTTTTTATTGATAATAGTTTGATAGAATTTTACATAAAAATCAATGATTGTATTTTATAGTCAATTGATTTGGATTCGCCTACTAGTCTATAGGTTTCGCTCCTTGCTTCTTGTATGAAAATCCAATTGAATTGACTATATGACATTGACACTATCTTAATTAATTATTATATTACCAAAAGTTAAAATTTCTTAAATTTTAATTTAATAATAATATTAGTATTTGAATATGAGCGAATTAGATTTTGAAGTAGAAAAGACAAGTTTTGTAGTAAGTGTTATTGATGCTATTGAAGAGTATATAAAAGCAGAGTTTTTATTTGACTATGAAAAGCAAAAAGAAAATTTTCAGTATATTTACAATAATTTAAAGTACCTTAACCAATCAATGCCTATTGAGAATGCTGAGGTTATGAAAGAGTTTTTCAGATTAAAATCAGAATTTAGAAAATATATTAAAGATAAAGATAAGAATGTAGATAAGGAGTTTTTGAAGGTAATATATATAGAGTCTTCTAAATTTATAAAAGAAAAAATTGTAGAAGTAGAGAACAAAATAGAGCGTATTAAAAAACGGTCAAGCTGAAAATGAAGAAGAAAAAGAGGCTTATAACTGGAGTAAGAGTAATGAATTAAAGCAAAAAGAAATAGAAGATGCGTATAAGAAAAAACAAGATGAGGAAAGTATAGACAATTATAAACAATTAAGTGTAGAGGTGCAAGCGTCAAGGCCTAAAGCATCAACAGAAAAGCATTTGTTAGTTAAAGATGGAATGTTAAGTGCAGAAGAAATAGAATCTATTATTTCAAATTATCCATTGTTAGAGATATTAGCTAGTAGTTATTCCAGGGAAAATAACATAAATGAAGATAGAATTATTGAAGCTAGAATTATAGTAAGAAGATTATTTGAAATTGCTCGTAATTATTATGAAGATGATAAGCAAAAAGGCATAAATGAACTTGGAGCAATAAACTATACAAAAGTAACTTATCTTCTTAATGAAAATATTCAAAAATTACTTAAACAAAAGCAACTTAGTTTTAAAGATATTGATTACGTAGTTGGTAATGAGTTAGAGAAGTTATGTGAGTTAATAGCAGGAAATAGTGCAATTCTTACTCTTAATAATGACCAAATACATAGCAGTAATGATTTTTTTGATTTAGCAATATTAGGTAGATTAGAAGAAACTCTCAAAAAATTATCCGAGGATTTTACGGTAAATGATGAGCGGATAAAATTCTATAGAACACTAACAGAGGAAAATGATAAAAAATTCTTTTTTGAAAATTGGAAGTTAATAAAATGGTTTTCCGATACCATAACTTATGAGGAACTATTGCAGTTGTTACCTAGTAAAAAATTTTTATTAGATCTCTTAAAAGATAAAAATCTATATAAACTAGCAGAAAAAATGACTATTACTAAAAATGAGTTACTTGAAATGTCACAAGAGGCACAAGAAAATTATTTAAAAGAAATAAAGATTGAAGATTGTTTAGATGTTCATTTAGACTCTATGAATATAAATACTCTTAGACTTGTTCTAGAATCAAATACGATTCTTACTAATATCTCATTCAATTCTGATACTAACGTAATTATAGAAACAGGAAAATCTTTGAATATTGCCGGTCTACTAACTATAGGATCAGGAAGCACTTTAAATATATCAGGTGAGGGTACACTAACTCTAGGATCAAATATTGTTTCAAAAAATATAATAGAAAATATAAATTATAAATTATAAAGGAATAACTCCTGAAATTCTTTTAAATAATACTATTGCACTCAATTTAAATTTTATAGAAGAAAATATATATAATAATTCAGATACAATAATATTGGGAAATATTGATTTGGAGATTTAATAAATAATATCACAAAGCTCTACAAACTCGACATTGTTGCATGAATATCCAAGTCGTCATTGCGAGGAGGTATTGTTGCATGGATCGCTTTATGTCATTCCTGCGTAGGCGGGAATCCAGTAAGACATATAAAAAACAAGTTTTTTATATGTTTATTTGTAGAGGTCAAGATTTAATCTTACAGGCACTATAAAAATTATATCTGAATGTCTGATAAGTTATGACTGTCAGATGAGTATTCAAGATATAAGATTTCATTATTCTTTTCAACAGCTAACTTCTTACTATCCTTGAAGGTCTGCATAGGATTTTTACCATAACAATATTTCCCAGAATGAGGTCTTTCATTATTATAATGTTCTAACCAAATATCAAGGTCAAGTTGTAGATCATCAAGATCAGTATAAATCTTTTTACGCATAGCCATATCAAATAATTCTTGCTTCATAGTTTTATTAAAACGTTCACACATACCATTTGTTTGAGGAGAATATGCTTTAGTAGTGTTATGTTCAATGCCCTCAATGCTTAAGAACAATTCAAAAGCATGATGTTCTATATTTCCTTTATATTCACCACCTCTATCAGTTAGAATACGAAGCACTGGTATTTGCTGACTCTCATACCACGGCAGTACTCTATCATTAAGCATGTCAGCAGCGGTAAGAGCTGTTTTATCAGTATATAATTTAGCATCTGCGACCCTAGTATAGCTATCAATAAATACCTGAGAATATACCTTGCCTATACCTTTAAAATTACCTACATAATATGTATCTTGGCATCCTAGATAACCTGGATGCTGTGTATCAATCTCACCATGGGCTTCTTTTTCGCTACGCCGTTTCTCTAATACTTGTAACTGAGCTTCGGTAAGAACAATACCATCTTGAGCCATCTTTGCTTCTAATGCTTTAAGTCTTTTATTGATATTATTTAAATCATTACGTAGCCAAATCGATCTAACTCCTCCAGGTGATACAAGAATACCAGTCTTTTTAAGCTTATTTGATACTCTCATCTGACCATAAGCTGGGTATTCTATTGCCATATCTAATACTGCTCTCTCTACTGCTGGTTCAACTCTATTTGCTATAATTGGCTTCTTCCTGCTAATCTCATATAACGCCTCTTCTCCACCAGTTTCATATAGCTCTTTGAACCTATAATAACTGTCCCTGCTGTATCCCATTGCTTTACAGGCGGACGATATACTACCAAGACTCTTAGCTAATTCTAGTAATCCTATTTTTGGCTTTATTATTTTTTGATTTAGATTCATCTCTAATCCTCCATTTAATATTTATCTTATTTTACTAAATGTAAGATTAAATCTCAATTATTGCAGTTTATTATACCAAATGTGTAACTTCTATATTAATATTGAAGTTATTTTTCTGGATCCCCGCCTACGCGGGAATGAGTATCGAGTAGGCTTTTTGATCCATGCAACAACACCGCTAAAAGAGGGAATCCAGCACTTTTCGCTGTTATACCGTGGCTTGACCACGGTATCCGCACGGGTAATGCCTCCTCGCAATGACGGAAAAACCGCTCCATGTCGGGCGATGTTAAGCCATTCAATAAAATCTAAATATTTCTTAGAATTATTTTACTTAATTCACAATTCAAGTGTGAGAAGTTTATCTCTTCAAATCCTTTTCTTGGGATAATAATCATTGCGAATTTTATAGCTTTAAGCTTAGAATCACTAACAATAATTCTAATTAGATGTCTTATACGCCTTTTAATTTTGTTGCGAACCACAGCTTTTTTATTTAGCTTTCTGCTAACTTTGATCCCTAAAAAGGTGTTATATTTTGATTCAAGGAAGATTTTTGGAAGTTTTTTGGCTATTACCAAAATAAAATATCTCTCATGGAACTTCTTTCCAAGCTTATTTATAAGCTCAAATTCTTTTTGATTTTTTAAAGAGGTAATAGACAATTTGATAAGTCAGATTATTTTAAGCAGATAATTTATGTCTACCTTTAGCACGACGTTTTCTTAAGATTGCTCTTCCGGTTGGAGTAGCCATTCTAGATCTAAAACCATGTCTTCTTTTTCTAACTAAATTGCTAGGTTGAAATGTACGTTTCATAATATTTATACCGAACGAAAATTAATTACTTATAACAAAATAAATGTCATTGCGAGGAAAAACTGTAAGTTTTGACGAAGCAATCTCAGGGTTTTATACTATTTCATGAGATTGCCACGCTTCTTTCAGTCGCTCGCAATGACGTTTACTATTTATACTTAAATATGTGCTTTTGCTTGCTCTACGATACTTGCGAATCCATCACTGTTATTGACGGCAAGTTCTGCAAGTACTTTACGATCTATATCGATTTCTGCTTTTTTAAGAGCTCCCATAAATTGAGAGTAAACAAGCCCATGCTCTCTTACTGCTGCATTTATTCTTTGAATCCATAAGCCTCTGAAATCACGCTTACGATTTCTACGGTCTCTGTAAGCATATTGAAGGGCTTTTTCTACTTTTTCAATAGCTACTCTAAAACAGCTATTAGCTCTACCTCTATAGCCTTTAGCTAATTTGAGGATTTTTTTATGTCGATTTTTGGAAATTTTTCCTGATTTTGCACGTGTCATTGCTGTAGCTCCTAATTAAATTAATTTATACCGTACGGTAGAAAATATTTTTTAATATTATATCCGTCTTGAGGACAAAGTATGGTAGTTCCTCTAAGGTTACGGATTTGAGCTTTAGTACGACGACGCATAAAATGTTTTTTACCTGCTTGGGATGCGATAACTTTACCGCTAGCAGTAAGTTTAAAACGCTTTTTTACAGCGGATTTTGTTTTTAATTTAGGCATGATTATTCCTTATATAATTGGTATTTACTAGATTTAAACTGTAATTAGGCATACCAAAGCCATGTACAGATAGAAAACTAGATAATAGTTTTTTTTATTAATTATTGCAAGACTTATTTTGATTGTGAGGCTTATTTAAGTATTTAGACTATATTGTTATTTATGCTATAATAGCCATCATTAATGTTTTTAGTTGCAAAATAATGTTCGGACAAAATCCTAAAAGAAGCATATTAAACGGTGACGGTACTAAGTTAGAGGTGCAGTCTATTTTTAAGACTATACAAGGTGAGGGTATTTTTGTAGGTTGCCCTACGATTTTTATTAGGCTTGGAGGGTGTAATCTTGCTTGTAATTTTTGCGATACGGAGTTTGAAGATTTTGAGTTAGTAGATATAGATAAGATTTTAAGTAAAGTCGAAAGTTTGGCATTAAATTCTAAAAATGAAAAATCAATTAATTTAGTAGTAATAACCGGCGGTGAGCCTATGCGTCAACCGATAGAATTATTATGTCAGAAGTTATTAGACCAAAATTTTAAAGTCCAAATAGAGACTAACGGTACGTTATATCGCTCTTTGCTGAATGAAGTGTCTATAATTTGTTCGCCAAAAGCAGGTAAAAACGGTTATAGTAAAATAAGAGAAGATTTATTGCCTAAAATTAGTGCTGTGAAATTTATCGTTGCTAAAAATATCTTAGAATATAGCCTCATACCGGAAGTAGGGCAAACCTCTTATAATATACCGGTTTTTGTTCAACCTATGGATCAAAACGACCAAAGACTTAATGCCGAAAATAATGAGTTAGCAGTAAAATTAGCACTAGAAAGCGGTGCTAGGTTATCGTTGCAGACTCATAAGTTTTTAGGGATTGAGTAAATATTGTCAAGTCACTTGTCATTCTCAGCGGCGTTGTTGCATGGCTCAAAAACCCGCTCGGTGTCATACCGTGGCTTGTCCACGGTATCCAGTAAAATAACTAAAAATACTAATAATATTAGTATTTTTAACTGGATCCCGTGAATAAATCACGGGATGACAAAGGCGAGGTCGAGCCATGCAACAACGCCGCTAAAAGCAGGGCTCCAGTAAGACATATAAAAAACTTATTTTTTATATGTTTGTTTTATCAAATATATAATTTTTGTACCAATATTAAGGCTATTTTTCTGGATTCCCGCTTCCGCGGGAATGACATCGAAGCGTTAAGCCATCACAGATATTCTAAAAATACTTGAATTTTATATTAATTGAAGCTATTATAATCTTTTTTAAGTTTAAAGCGTTGAAATAATGAGTGAAATATTAGAACTTGAAGCGAAATCCCGCACGGAATTCGGTACGGGAGCAGCAAGAGCATTAAGAAGAGAAGGGCGTGTCCCGGCTATTATTTATGGAGCGGGTAAAACCCCTGTTAGTATTTCTTTGGAAGAAAAGGAAATAACAAAATATTATAGAAAGCCGGCTTTTATCTCTCAGTTAATTAATTTAACGATTGATAAGAAAAAATATAAAGTATTACCGAAAGCCGTGGAGTTACATCCTGTTACGGATATAGTACGCCATGTTGATTTTGTCTTTTTAGAAGAGAAAACCCAAAAAATGGAAGTACCTGTAGTATATGAAGGGAAAGAAAGAGCTTTAGGAGTTAAAAGAGGCGGGTACTTTAATATAGTAAAAAGAAGAGTTGCTTTATTATGTGATGTTAATAATATCCCAAGAAATGTAACTATAGACGTTACTAACATGCCTATTGCTACCTCGCTAAAATCATCAAAAATAGAATTACCGAAAGGATGCAGTTTTACTACTAAAAAAGAATTTGTTCTTGCAACTATTATAGGACGTAGAGGAGCAAAGACCGAAGCTGAAGGTGAACAACAAGCCGCTGAAGCAGGGAAGTAAGATAATTCTCACGATAAGGACTTGCTTAGATACTTAAATCGTCATTGCGAGGAGCGGAGCATTGTTGCAATCTCATGAAATAATAGCAAACTCCTGAGATTGCGGACGTACAAATTACTACGTAATTCTCCTCGCAATGACGAAAAACCAATCCATGCAGGTAATGCTGAGCTAAGGATGACATTATTCTATACTTCTTCCAAATTAATATTTCTTCAAAAATTTTCCATTAGTGTTTATTAGGTAAATTATTATGATTCTTGTTATTGGTCTTGGTAACCCGGGAAAAGAGTATCAATATACGAGGCATAATATAGGCTTTATTGCTATAGAGAAAATAGCAAACCAATATAATTCATCATTTAGTACAAAGAAAAAATTCAATTGTGAAATTGCTGAAACTATTAGTGACGGGCAAAAGATAATTTTTATAAAGCCCACTACCTATATGAACTTGTCCGGTAAGTCAGTGATATCGGTGAAAACATATTATAATATCTACCCCACAAAAATCTTTGTTATTCATGATGATATTGATTTAGAAACAGGTAGAATAAAATTCAAAACGGGTGGCGGTAACGGCGGGCATAACGGTTTAAAATCAATTGACGGTGTTATAGGCAATAATTATAATCGCATTAGGGTTGGGGTAGGTAGACCGCAAAATAATCAGGATGTAGCAGATTACGTACTTAATAATTTCTTGAAATCCGAGTATGAAACAGCGTTGCAAGCTATAGATAGAATAGTTAATAATTTTGATTTAATATTAGAGAATAAGTTAGAAGAATTTAAGAATAAGATTGGATAATGTTATTTTTGCGAAGCATTGTTGTGTGGATTGATTTTTTCAGTGTCATTCCACGACTTGATCGTGGGATCCAATTTAAAATACTAAAATTTTAATATTTTAAGTTACTTTTATGGATGCCGTGGTCAAGCCACGGCATGACACCGAGGGTGCTTTATGATCCATGCAACAAAATTTTAATTAAAAGAAAAATTTATGACACTAAAACTCGGAATTGTTGGGTTGCCGAATGTCGGTAAGTCAACGTTATTTAATGCTTTAACGGCAAGTCAGGCTGCGGATGCTGCTAATTATCCGTTTTGTACTATTGAGCCTAATAGCAGTAAAGTTTTAGTACCGGATGAGCGTTTACAACGACTTGCAAATTTAGCAGGAAGCGGAAAAATCATTCCGTCTTATATTGAGTTTGTCGATATTGCAGGGCTTGTTAAAGGTGCAAGTAAAGGGGAGGGGCTTGGTAATAAGTTCTTATCTCATATCAGGGAAGTCGATGCAATATTACACGTACTGCGTTGCTTTGAAGATGAGGATATAACGCACGTACATAACAAAGTCGACCCAATCCATGACCTTGAGGTTATTGAAACAGAGTTAATACTTGCCGATATAGAATCGGTTGAAAAGCGTTTAGCAACGGGTGAAAAACGCTTGAAGTCAGGCGATAAAACAATGTCGGAGCAGATAGAGCTGTTAAAAGAGGTTTATAAAGTATTGGCAGACGCTAAACCTGCAAGAGTGTTAAATGAAATTTTAGGAGCCGATAATTTAAAGCAATTGCAGTTAATTACTTCTAAGCCCGTTTTATATATATGTAACGTACTTGAAAAAGATGCAGCTATAGTTAATGAATTTACAAAATTAGTAGCGGAAAGAGCAAAGAAAGAAAATGCTAAAAGCGTTGTAATTTCTTCAAAAATAGAAGCTGAGATTGCTTTACTTGAAAGCATGGAAGAAAAAGAAGAGTTTTTAAAATTTATAGGTTTAGAGGAAATGGGGCTTAGTAAAGTGATTAAAGAGGGGTATAATCTCTTAAACCTTAAAAGCTTCTTTACCATAGGTCCTAAAGAAGCCCATAGTTGGACTTTTAAAGACGGCACGCTTGCACCGGCTGCTGCCGGTATTATTCATACCGATTTTGAAAAAGGCTTTATTAGAGCAGAAGTTATCGGCTATGAAGATTATATAAACCTTGGTAGTGAAGCAAAAGCCAAAGAGGTAGGCAAAATGCGTTTAGAGGGTAAAGAATATAAAATGCAGGATGGAGATATAGTACATTTTAGATTTAACGTATAGCTACTATGGGCATTGCTAACTAAAAGCGGATATCGTCATTGCGAGGAGCGAAGCGACGTGGCAATCTAGAAAAAATAATAAAAAAATTCTATACATCAGAATTTTTTACTGGATTGCCGCACTCCCTACGGTCGCTCGCAATGACGGAAAAATACTTAAAATACCGAAATAAGTAATATTATGAAAACAATTTTGCCCGATCGATCCCTGCATATCCAAGTTAGGCTTAATTATATAGTTAAGTCAAATTTTAGATATTGCACAAGATAAAATTGCTATGATTATCTTATACGGCTCTTTTGCAAGAGGTGATTGGGTACGTGATCTACCTAACGGCTATCATAGCGATACCGATATTTTAATAATTTTAAAAAAAGGTAAATATAAAGGACATGCTACTTTAAGATTAAAAGATAATATATATAAAAGATTTAAAAAAACCGAAGTAATAAAAGATCAGATTATCCCATATGATTCACGAATATCAATAATTCTAGAGTCAATAGATGAAGTAAACAGGCAATTAGAAATAGGGCGTTATTTTTACACAGATATTAAAAAAGAAGGTATTCTTTTATATGATAGCAAGGAATTTAACTTAAGCGAAGCTAAAGATTTACCTTGGAGTGAGATGAAAGAAATTGCTAAAGATTATTATGATTATTGGTTTGATAAAGGAAAAGGTTTTTTATTAGGAGCAAATGATTTTCTACAAAGAAATCAAAATTCCATAGCAGCTTTCTTGTTACACCAAGCTACGGAAAGTTTTTACAGTAGCATTTTATTAGTTTTTTCTAATTATAAACCAAAGCTACATGATATAGAGGAATTAGGCGGCAGAGCAGCAAATTATAATAGTGAATTATGGGAAGTATTTCCGCAAGCAAATGAAGAACAAAAAGAGTGTTTTGAATTACTAAAAAAAGCATATGTTGATGCAAGATATGATAAAAATTATAAAATTACTAAAGAGCAGTTACTTTACTTGATTGAGAGAGTAGAAAAATTAAAAACGCTAACGGAAAGAATTTGTTTGGAGCGGATTAATCAGTAAAAGCGGCAGTATTTATTTATGTCATTCCTGCGGAGTCGGGGTCTTGTTGCATGGCTTGGTTTTTCGTCATTGCGAGAAGAATTACGTAGTAATTCGACTAAGCAATCCAGTAAAAATTCTGATTTACAGAATTTTTTTATTATTTTTTCTGGATTGCCACGTCGCTTCGCTCCTCGCAATGACGAGTTGGTATCCGCGTAACAATGCCACGCGGGAATGACATAAACGAGCCATGCAACAAAGCCGATTTCTGCAATCAACAGAATGACATAAAAATGTAGTTTACAACACTTATGAAAATAATCGCTAAAATCCCGGCATGGATGCTTCTATGCTTATTTATTTTATCACCGACTACGGAAACAATTTATACTTCAGGATTACCGAGTTTAACCAAATATTTCGGTATTGACGGCGGTATCACTCAAACTACGTCTACATTATATTTTTTAGGATTTGCTCTCGGTATATTAACGCTTGGCAGATTATCGGATATTTACGGTAGAAGACCTATAGCTTTACTTGGGCTTTTTATTTATGTCGTATCATCAATTATTAGCATTTTTGCAGTTAATATAGAAATGCTGATGATAGCTCGTTTTGTACAAGCTTTCGGTGTAAGCGTGGGTTCTGTTATTGGGCAGGCTATGGCTAGAGATTCCTATCAAGGTTCAGAATTATCATATGTCTATGCTAGTCTATCTCCGTGGCTGTTATTTATCCCTTCACTCGGTTCATCTATAGGTGGTTATATTATAGAATATTCAAGCTGGCATTATGTTTTTGTATTTTTTAGTCTTACCGGTACTATATTACTAGCTTTATATTATAAAGTTTTACCTGAAACAAATTCTTATATAGATTTTTCACAAAGCAGTAAATATTTTGAGGTTTTGCAGGTAATTATTAAAGATAAAATTCTTTGGTTATATGCTTTTATCATCGGTGCATTTAATGTCATATATTATGGTTTTTTCATAGAAGCTCCTTTTATTTTTATTGATAAAATGAAAGTTTCGCCGTCTTTTTACGGTAAATTAGCGTTTTTGTTATCTTTTGCCGCTATCTTTGGAGGATTTTTAGGAGGGTATTTAATAAAAAAACGCCATGTACACGATAAAAAAGTTATGGGTTTAGGATTTATTTTTAGTTTGTGCGGCTGTATATTATTTGCGGTAAATGCTTTTATATTAGAAGTGGTTTCAGCAAGTCATAGTCTTGCAATCGCTATGATATTTGTACCTATGATGATTCATATGGTTGGGCATAATCTACTTATCCCTATGACGCTTCGTTATGCACTGGAGGATTATGCTAAAGTAACAGGTACGGCCGGGTCTATATTCGGTGCAATATACTATGTAGTTATCGCTGCCGTAACTTATTTGGTTTCTAAAATACACAGCGAAACGATAAGCAATTTTGCTTTATTATGCTTCGTTTTAAGTATTAGCTCTGCTATTTCGTTCTACTGTATTTGGGTTTTATATAAGAAAAAGTCAAGTATTCCTGACTAAAATTGTTATTGCATAGATAGTTTTTTTTGTCATTGCGAGGAAATTACGGCTTTGTTGCATGGCTCGGTTTTTGTGTTATCATCCCGTGATTTATTCACGGGATCCAGTTAAAAATACTAATAATATTAGTATTTTTAGTTGTTTTACTGGATACCGTGGACAAGCCAAGGTATGACACCCAGTACGTTTTTCAAGCCATGCAATAACACTCCGCGGAGGCAGGAATGACATAGAGTAAGTTTTTCGATCCATGCAACAACGCCTTTAGTCGTTCGCAATGACAGCTCGGTATCTATGCAACAAGACCGCTTTTAACTAGGAATGACATTAAGAAAGTTAGAGATACCAAAAACCATTACGCTAAAATCTCATGGTTTGAGACCTCATCGTCTATCCCTTCAAGGTCCATCTCTTCATTTAAGGCTTCCATACTACAGCTACTAAATACATCAAGGTTATTCTGCTCGGCTTGCCATTTTAAGCTAGCTTCTTTAAAACTAACAATACCATTTTCAATTTCTTCTAATGTCCAATTTTTTATTTCGTGTAAAAAATTCTCTATATCTGCTTTCGCTTCTGGATTTTTTTCGATAAATGGATTAAAAAACTCCTTGATACCTGCTAATAATTCTTCTTTTCCAGGTTCTATGTCTATTATATCTTTAGAATCTAGAGCTTGAGCTATCGGTGTATTAACTGCATCCTCGTTGTTTGCTATATCCTCTTCTTCTTCAAAGCCTTCATCAAGCTCATTATTAGAAGTATTAATGTGGAATAGCTCTTTATAAGAATCATTTATAACAATTTTATCATCAGGATTATTTGCGTTATAATTATTTATTATTTTATCAATAGCTTCTTTAAACTTTTCATTATAAGGTGCATCTCTAAAGTTAGAGCTTTCATATATAGATTTTTTAGTAAATTCTTTTAGTGCTTGAAGATTTTCAGTACTAGAATTACTCATCTCAGCATGTTTTTCCGGAATATAAGTAGCTATTTCTATTAATTTATCACCAAAAATTCTTTGAGCGGTTATTTCATCAGCTTGTTGTGTTGCTTCTAATATTTTACCGGGCATATTATTTTTTAATAGCTCTATTATTCCTCCGCCGCAACAAACAGTTTGGTAATCATCATTATTTTCTTCTTTTAATGATAAATATAAAGCGTTGTCTATGTTATAGTTATTTTCTTTTAATAATTTCCATGTTTGTAAGGTTGGGTCATTAGCATATACTCCACCATCAATAATTTTATGTAATTTAGTATTGGTTATATTACTGAAATTGTGGCTGGGGAAATATCCGGGTGCTGCAGTAATTCCTTGTATTATATCTGAAAGGTAATAGTCATTATCTTCACTTTTTCTAGCCTCTATAGTAGAGAAAGTCATAAGAGGATTTTGTTTATTATTTAGATCATAACCTGTAACTACAACATCACCGATTAAATCTTTTAGGGTATAATCCTTACAATATTCTTTCAATAACTTTACTAATGGTTCAGGAGAAAATTTATAGCTGAATAAGCCATTAAAACTCCAAAATTTTCTAAAAGTTAATCCTTCCGGAAAAATATCGTGTGCCATTTCTTCAAACAGTTCTTGAGCTTGCTCTGCACTGAATAAAGGTTTTCCGGGATTATTAGGATCCGGTAAATTAAGCAAAATAGGAATAAGTCCTCCAATACTGGTCCCTCCAGTAAAATCAAATATCTTGCAAGTAGGCTTACCGGTTATTTGCTCTATTATTTTTAATTTTTCTAAATGGATCTCTCCTTTTACTCCGCCGCCCTCAAATAGTGCTAAGCTAATCTTATTAGTATTGCTTATATCTACCATAACCACCTTTCAAAAATACTAAGAGAGCAAAATATAATAAAAATTAACTTTTGTCAATAAATTTATCCGTATAAACTTAACAAAATTTAACTTACAAAATAAAATTGTAACTATTAGTAAAGAAGACTTGATTAATATTTTAGTATATAGCTAATATTATAACTATAATGGTATGAGATATGCTAAGTAATCCTAGTAATAGTGATGTAAATCCCGATTTATTAGCAGCTGAAATAAAGAGAATGGAATCCTCAGTAATTAACGAGTTAAACAGTACTGAAGATGCAATTGCTTATGGAAAAAAAGAATTATCTAAGCATCTTACCAAAGGTGAAATAGTTAAAGCTTTGGCATTTTTTTATTTATTCGAGGGAAATACTGGAGTAACTTTGAATGTTAAAGATTTAATATCTAAAAATGATCATGTTTCTAATGTAGATTGTCTGCCTTATATAGGTGAAACAATTCCTCTCGCTGATGCCCTAGATAATTTAAACGACTTTATAAAAATATATTTTAAATAATTAAACCTTAATTCTACTATAAATAATGACACTAAAATACGAAATCTTAGACAGCTCTTCTGAGGAAGAGTCAAAAGAAAATTACACCTCATCTCAATATCTTGATTTTTTATTAAGAAATATACTTGATATTAGTTATATAAGTACCTCTAAAGGATTAAAACTTAGACTTGGTTTAATATTACATAATTTAGCCGATAGATTTTTTAAATATTCTGCTATTAGAAATACTTATAAAAAAATTAAATCTGAAATATTAACTGTAGATACTGAGTATTTACAAGAAAACTTACAAATTATAAAAACTGCTTTTAATAAGCATCTTAATAAATTATTTAAAGAGTATAACAAAGAAAATATAAGTGATACGGATTATCAAAAGCTATTGCACTGTGTATTTTATACAAATTACTCTATTCCTAAGATATTTACTTTAGCAGGTGGGATTACTGCTGAGTATGCAAAGAAAGTATTATTACAAGAATTGCAAAATAGTAATATCAACTTAAAAAGCATAAGTAATAACTCATTAAATTTTACAATACATAATTCTAAAGAGTTGTTAGCATTTACTAAAACAACTAAAATTACTCTAAAATCTGTAATGTTAGATGGTATGGATGATAATTCTTCTACTATATGTAATATCCCTAATACTATGAAAAAAACATTTACAGCTAATCATGTTATGCATTACAAAAGCGGTAATGTACAAACAGATGTACCGGGTTTTGGAACATATGATGAAATCTTATCTAAATTTAATCAAAGGCTAGAACATAAAAATAATATTATAGAACGTATATTTGAAGTTATAAAAAATAAAGAAGCTTCACAAACTATACAAGAGCTACCGCGTGATTTAAACTATTTTGCTGAAAAGCTAACATATCTATTATTTGTAGTTGAAATATATAGAAATAATGCGACCTTATTTACAGCTCCGATGTTTCTAGAACTTATTGACAAAAATAGTATATTTTTATCAAATAAGGAGTTTTTTCCTATGTCTACCGAGCATGCCGTTGCTCAAACAAGAGGCATAATTAAAAACTATAAATATGTGTTACCAAATTCTTATTCTATGGATTATGACATTACAAATGTACAAAACGGTGATCTATTACTTATCAAAGAAGGTAATATATTAATAGAATGGCTTAGTGAAAAATTAAATAATTATAAATTAGCAAATATAGAACGAATATTTGACATCTTAGCTTCAATGCAATTTTATAAAAATATGGATAATGTAAAAATCAATGATATCAAACATTTTTTAGAACAAGTTCATGAATTAGAAAATTATCCTACAGATTTACTAGATTCACTAAACCAAAATTTAACTGCTTTAATTCTTAAAGTAAACAATATAGGAGAACGTAATTTAAAGCTTACAAAAACTAAACTGCTTGAAAAAAAGGATTTTTCAAGAGATTTAAAGGATTTAATTGAGATAACCTACTTGGAATTTGCTGAAAGCTTAAAAAATATTGAAGGGTTTTTAGCTCAAAAACAAGCATCTCTCAAAAAAGAAATTAAAAAAATCCTACCGGAAATTCTGCAAATTTTATGCAATAAAATAAAAGAATGGTATGACATTGATGCACCTGAATATGCTAAGAATGTATTACAAGATATTACCCCCAAATTTAATCAAACTATTTCTCCTACCTCGTCTAAAAAGAGATTAAAACTTTCTTTTTCTAAAAGAAAAGATATATATGATGAAAATGATGATTATAGTAATCAAACTGTGGAAACAACTGTTATAGATGATGCTATAAACAAGAGTATGGAAAGAATATTCTAAACTAATGGGAGAAGATGCTATATGCGATTAAAAACAGTATTAATATTATAGTCTTTTTGAGGTCCTAGAACTTTATAGTTTAGAGTAAAAGAATCAGAGTTTAAAAATATATAGGTGTAGCATTATATTCATCGTTGCCGCATAAATGGCTACCTATAGCTCTTGAGTTATCTATAAAATCTAAACGATGAAATAAGCTATTTTCTGCTTTGGCAAAATATTTTACAATATTATTATTTTCTAAAATATATCTGTATTCTTTATTAGCGGGGATTTGATGATCGTATTTGTTATAATTAATTTTCAACCCCTCTTTATAGATTAATTCATTTAAATTTTCTGAATTATGCTGTAGAAAATACGCTATCCCCTCACCGTAACCATAATTATCTATAATTCTGTTAATTTGGTACTTTCCGGATAATCTTGAAAAAATTTCTTTTACTGAATCATTTTTTGAGGGCATTTGGTATATATCTATGTCATTTTTGTGACATTTTGGCTTTGTTACATTGCTGTTTATGTCATTCCTGCGAAAGCAGGAATCCATTAGTCAATAAGTATAAATATAAAAGATTTAAATAGTTTCATTTTTTTCTAGATTCCCGCTTTTGCGGGAATGACATAGTACTTTACTAATTCTGCAATATTTTCATCAGCAAATTAATCTCTTCGCGTAATTCTATATCGTTTTCCAGTAATTCTTCTACTTTCTTAATAGCATGCATAACCGTTGTGTGGTCTTTTTTACCGAATTTTTTACCGATATCTGCAAGGCTTTTCGGTGTTAATGCTTTACTAAGATACATAGCTATTTGACGTGGTCTTGCAACTTCTCGTAATCTTCGAGAAGAAGACATATCGGATAATTTAATATTATAACGACTAGCTACCTTTTTCTGAATATCTTCAACGGTAATTATTCTTTCATTAGAACGTAATAAATCTCTTAAAATATTTTGTGTATTTTCGAGCGTAATTTCTTTTAAAGTAAAATTAGAATGAGCTATCACTTTATTTAAAGCTCCTTCAAGTTCTCTAACGTTTGAAACGATTTTAGATGCTAAAAAATCAATTACATCTTTCGGTATTTTAACGTTCATCTGTTCAATCTTAGATTCTAGAATACCGAGTCGTAGCTCATAAGTAGTACTATGAACGTCGGCAACTAAGCCCCATCCAAGACGAGATTTTATCCGATCTTCAATATTATCTAAATCTGAAGGTGACCTATCACAAGAAATAACCATTTGACGGTTATTATCAATCAATGTATTAAAAGTATGGAAAAATTCTTCCTGCGTACTATCTTTACCGCAAATAAATTGAATATCATCAATCATCAACACGTCAACTGAGCGGAATTTCTCTTTAAACGAGATTACTTCTTTATTACGCAAAGCTTTAACAAACTGATACATAAACTTCTCTGCAGACATATATATCACTTTGCGGCTTGGGTTATTCTGCTTGATATACCAACCGATTGCATGCATTAAATGAGTTTTACCAAGCCCTACGCTGCCATATAGAAAAAGCGGATTAGACTCAGAAACCGCACCTGATGATTCCGCAACAGCTCTTGCTGCTGCATAAGCTAGTTCATTTGGGGCTCCAACCACAAAATTATCGAAAGTAAACCGTACGTCAAGAGTTGAAAAGATATTTTCCGAATTAAGCTCACTGCTGCCGATATCGGCAAAAGTCTTAGTAGGTAATTCTATAACTGTTTGGGTTGTCCCAGGTAACTCTTTAGTAATTATTTCAATCGACTTAATGGTATTATTATAATGTTGAAATAGTTGCAATATGACCATAGAGTATTTGGATTTTATCCAATCTCTAACAAAGTTAGTAGGGGCACAAAGAATAACGGTATTTAATGAAGACTCTATAAAATTGACTTTACTGAACCAGCTATTATATAGAGTTTCACCGTAATGATTGTAAAGATCTTGAGTCACGTGACTCCAGACATTTACATAATTATCACCTTGATCCATTAAAATTATTTGATTAGTACTCACTTAAAACTGCCACGGTAAGTTATTTTGTTTACAGCCTTTGTCTTGATTATTTCCTTCAAAGCCGTCACTAATATTATAACAATTTTTATAACCCATATTAGCTATAAAATTTGCTGCGATAAATGACCTATATCCTGAACGACACAGAAAAAATATTGCTGCACCTATTTTATCTTTAATTATAGATAAAAAATTATCTTCAAAGTCTTTATTCAATTGCCAACTTAGAAAGACCAACTTATTTTTATTATCTAAATGAGGTATCCCAACTTGTTGCCACTCTTCTTTAGTTCTAACATCCACAAGAAAAGTATTATCATTTGAAATTAATATATCATAAGCTTTTGTAGAACAGATATTTTGAACCGACATATTTACGCTTTTTTGCTGTTATTGATAATAAAAGTTAATAGAATTTTACCCATGTAGAATGGATTTATTAGAGTGCTTAATTATTAAAGCATTTTAAAATGATCTTGGTATCTGATAAATTTAATAATATTATTATAAAAAAATTTTGCAAGATGTTATAGATGAATAAATTAAATAAAAACTCTTTACAAAAGAAACTTTTTTACCGTAGTAAAAACCGCGGTTGCAAAGAAATGGATTATATACTCGGTAACTTTGCCGAAAAGTACCTATCCTTAATGGATGAAAAAAAACTTGGAAGCTATTCTTTAATACTTGATCAAAATGATAATGATCTTTATAATTGGATTAATAATAAATCTTCTGCTCCTTCTTATCTAGATGCCGAAATAATTGATAAATTACGCAAAATAGCAAAAATATAAATTCCTGTAGAATGTTACAACAAAAATTTCCGGCTACTGCCAAATCTTTCTTTGCAACCCATAATTTTACTAAGAATCTTAAGCAAGATTTTATCTTAAGTAGCAGTAATGAAGAGGAGGCGTTGCAATTATACAAGCAAGCTTTATTTTTTTTTCTAATGAAAATATTTATTACTTTCCAAGCTATGATACTATCCCTTACGACCATACGTCACCAAATGCAAATATCTTATCTAGACGTGCAGAAACATTAACCAAGCTAACAACAAATAATAGTAACGGCAAATTACTCATAACTCATGCAGCGAACTTATTAAACAAATTACCGCCGAAAGATTTTTTTTCTAAATATTTTTTGAAATTATCCCCTAAAATGAAATTTACTACGGATGAGCTTGCTATGTTTCTAGTAGAAAATAGTTTTACAAGAAATGTGAGTAGCATCGATGTCGGGGAATTTGCGGTTAGAGGCGAAATCATTGATATAATATTGCCTGGTCCTAAAGCTTATAGAATTAATTTTAGCTGGGATTATATTGAATCAATAAAAGAATTTGATATTGATACACAAATTTCAACTAAATCTTGCAGCGAACTCATTATTAGTCCTGCAAATGAGATAGTTTTAAACTCTGAAACAATCGGTAATTTTAAGAATAATTACTTACGAAATTTTGGAGTTAATCATACCGATAATCCTTTATATGAGGCGGTGATATCGGGAAGAAAACTCGCAGGATATGAACAATTACTTCCATTATTTTATAATTCCTGCTCTAACTTAGTAAATTACCTAAACGATCCTATTTTCATATTCGATAATTTATCAAAACAAGCCATTTTAGAGTTTGAGCATAGTTATAACGATTTTTATTCAGCAAGGTCAGAGTCGAATAAACTTAAATTTAATAGTTTCTATCCCACCCTTTCACCGACTAGCTTATATTTTACTGCTTCTGAAATAACGGAATTACTAGAACAAAAAAATAATATATTGATTAGTTATGAAAATTCTGAGCAAGCAACTCTAATTGAAAATATAGCTGCTACAAGCTTTATAGAAAAGAAAACGGTTTTCGATAAATTATTTGAGATTATTAAAGCTCATTCTTCTAAAAAAATCGTAATAGGTGCAGCTTCTTTAAGCGGTCTTGAGAGAATTAAAAGCATCACCCAAAATTATGAATATAAATATAATGAGATAAATAAATTAGATGAGGCTAAGGATTCAGTAATAAATGTCGGGATAATTCCTTTAAATCAAAGTTTTTATACTAAAGAATATTTATTTATTACCGCTAGCGAATTATTAGAAGAAAAATCTAGCTCTACAAACACTAACAAAAAGCTTAAAAATATCTTGCTGGAGCTTGATAATTTAGCTGAAGGTGAGTTTGTAGTACACAAAGATCATGGAATAGGGCAGCTTTTAAAGCTAGAAGCTTTAGAAATCAAAGGTAAACTACATGATTTTTTAAAGATTTTATATGCCGGTAATGATAAATTATATATACCGGTTGAAAATATAGAGGTAATAAAAAAATACGGTAATGATAATGCAGAGCTTGATAAGCTTGGCAGCGTCTCATGGCAAAGAAGTAAGGCGAAACTTAAAAATCGTATAAAAGAGATAGCACTGCATTTAATACAAATAGCAGCTAAAAGGAAACTTAATAGCAGTGCTTCCGTTGAATTTGACCTTGAAGAATATGATAAATTTTGTGCTAATTTTCCTTTCAGCGAAACGGAAGACCAGTTAACCGCTATAAACGATATTAAAGAAGACTTGAGAAACGGTATGTTAATGGATAGGTTAATATGCGGTGATGTCGGGTTTGGTAAAACAGAGGTAGCAATGCGTGCCGTCTTTATGGTAGCAAAATCTCTAAATGAACATTTACCTCAAGTAGCCGTAGTTGTACCGACAACTATTTTATGTAGTCAACATTTTTCAAGGTTCATAGAAAGGTTTAAGGGATTTGGTTTAAATATTAAGCAATTATCTAGCGTTATTAGTTCTAAAGAAGCAAAAATTATAAGATCGGAGCTTGAAAGCGGTAAAATAAATATAATAATAGGCACTCATTCTTTATTACACAAAAATACAAAATTCTTTAATTTGAAATTGTTAATAATCGATGAAGAACAACATTTCGGTGTCGGTCAAAAAGAATTTCTTAAATCACTAAAATCCTCTTCCCATGTACTTGCAATGTCGGCAACACCGATTCCTAGAACGCTGCAAATGTCAATGACCGGTTTAAAAGAACTTAGTATTATTGCAACGCCGCCTTTAAACAGGTTGGAAGTTCGGACGATGGTTATGCCGTTTGATCCTATTATTATCAGAGATGCATTATTACGCGAACATTTTAGAGTTGGAAGAAGCTTTTATGTAGTTCCAAGAATTAAAGATATAGAGGATATTGAAAAACAATTAAAACAAATCGTGCCGGAATTAAGTTATAAAATAGCTCACGGAAAAATGACCCCGAGTAAAATTGATGAGGTTATGAGCGAGTTTTATGCCGGTAAATTCGATATACTAGTCTCAACTACTATTATAGAATCAGGAATTGATATAGCCGAAGCAAATACCATGATCATACATAAGGCCGATATGCTGGGGCTTAGCCAGCTATATCAATTGCGTGGTCGGATAGGTCGAGGTAAAGTGCGGGGCTATGCCTATCTAACAGTAGCAAGTCATAAAAAGATGACGTCGCACTCCTTAAGACGTTTAGAGATAATACAAAATAGTTGTGCTTTAGGCTCAGGTTTTACTATTGCAAGTCATGATATGGATTTGCGTGGCTTCGGTAATTTGATAGGTGAAGAACAATCAGGGCAAATTAAAGAAGTAGGTACGGAACTCTATCAAGAAATGCTGGAAGAACAAATAGCTATTTTTAAAGATGAACCGATTATCTCGGAGCAGCTATTTATCCCGACTATTAATTTAGGATTATCCGTCTTTATTCCCGATAATTATATATCCGATTCAGCCCTTAAACTTGGGCTATATAGAAGAATAGGTAATTTAAGCAATGAGATAGAAGTAGAGAAATTTAAAGATGAGATGATTGATAGATTCGGCTCACTACCGATTGAATTTAATAATTTACTTGATATTGTAAAAATAAAACTATTATGCTTTAAGTTAAATATTGAGAATTTAGATTCAGGAGATAACGGATTTGTGATTAAATTTTATAAAAATGCCGATATGACCGATAAAATTTTGAAATTCGTTAGTACTTACTCTAATCAGGCAAAAATCAAACCGGATAATAAATTAGTCTTTATCAAGAAATTAGTAGATAAAAATATAATTACTGAGGCAAATCAGTTACTTTGGAATTTATCGGAGGTTTGATGTCATTCCTACTAAGTCATTGCGAGCAGCCGTAGGCTGCGTGGCAATCTCATGAAATAATAACAAACTCCTGAGATTGCTTCGTCAAAATTTTCAATTTTTCCTCGCAATGACGGTAACATTTTTTTAACATAATAAACATGTCCCACAACCTAAAACAATTATTCCAAAAACATAACGTAAAAGGTTTGTCGATTAATTCTAAAACCGTTAAGGAGAATGATATCTTTTTTGCTATTAAAGGACAAAATGTTGATGGAAATGATTTTATAAATGAGGCTTTAAATCAGGCGGTAGCATTAGTAATTACAGACAATAAAAAAAATACTATTATAGATGATAAAGTAATTTACGTAGAAGATGTACAGGCAGCTTTATATGAAGCCATAGAAATATTCTATCCTAAAAAACCAAAGAATCTAATAGCCGTAACCGGTACTAACGGTAAAAGCTCGGTAGTATCTTATATAGCTCAAACATATTCATTACTTGGAAAAAAAACAGCATCTATAGGTACGATAGGGGTAGAAGTTTTTGGCTGCGATAATCTTATAAATGATGTGCCGGAGTTGACTACACTCGATTATTTAAGCTTTAGAAAAATTGCTCATAATTTAGCTGAAAACAATATAGAATATTTAGCTTTTGAAGCTTCTAGTCATGGTCTTAATCAAGCAAGACTTGGGGAAATAAAAGTAAATATTGCATGTTTTACTAGCTTTAGTCAGGATCATCTAGATTATCACCATACAAAAGAAAATTATTTATTAGCCAAACTGAAATTATTTACTAGACATCTTTTTAAACCAGCTTATAGAGAGGAATTTAAAGGAGACACGGAACACAGCACCACAGCGTACACACTAGTACGTGAGGATGCGAGTACCGGATCGACGTATAAATTACTTCTAGAAGCGAAGTTTGGGAAGATGTCTACCGAGCATTTATTACCAAGAGGCATTGCAATATTAAATTCCGATATAGAAGAAATAGAGTTTATTAAAGATTATCTGCGTAACCATAATATTAAATTTATCACTGTTGGAAAAAAAGGTGATGTACAAATAACTAAAATTAACGGTTCTTTAAAAGGACAGGATATTAATTTTACGTTTAATGATAAAGCATATAATTTCCATACGTCGATAATCGGTAGTTTTCAGGCTAGTAATTTATTAATTGCCGCTCTTAGCATTCATTATATCGGATTTGATTTTAATAAAATAATCGAAATTCTAACCCAAGTTAAACCGGTAAAAAGCAGAATGGAGAGAATAGGCAACACTAATATTTTCGTTGATTATTCCCACACTCCAGATGCTCTTGAAAAAGCTTTAACTGAACTGAAAAATGTTAAATTAGGTGATAGTAAGTTAAGTGTAGTTTTTGGTTGTGGCGGTAATCGTGATAAGACAAAAAGAAGTCTTATGGGGCAGATAGCCGCAAGACTCGCTGATAACGTCATAATTACCGATGATAACCCACGTCATGAAGATCCAAAACTGATTAGAGCTGAAATCATAAGCGGTATAGAGAAAGCGGATTATACGGAAATAGCAAATAGAGAAGAAGCTATTAAATACGGGATAAATAATTTAAAACAAGATGATATTTTATTAATTGCCGGCAAAGGTCATGAAAATTACCAAATTATAGGTGATAAGAAATTACCTTTTTATGATGCTGAAATTGTGAGGAAACTAACGTCATTGCGAGGAAAGGCGAAGCCTTGATGCAGCAATCTCATGCCAAAATCCTGAGATTGCCACGCTCCTTTTAGTCGCTCGCAATGACGGTTAAAGATTTGATTTTGCAAGAATGACATAAACATAACAATATAAAACACTATAATATGATTTGGAACTCTGAAACGCTAAGTAAAGCACTAGCTATAACAATCTCTAATTCTATCAATTGTAATGAAGTGCAATTTAACTCCAAAGACGTTAAAAAAGGTGATTTATTTATAGCACTTCAAGGTAATAGAGACGGTCACGATTATGTTCTAGATGCAATAGATAAAGGAGCGGCAGCCGTAATTGTTAGTAAGCAAGTAGAGATAAATGATAAAGATAAAATTATCCTAGTTGATGATTGTTTTGAGACTCTACAAGAAATGGCTTTGTATAAACGAGAGAATTCAAAGGCTAAATTTATAGCTATAACCGGTAGTGTCGGTAAAACCTCCACTAAAGAAGCACTGAAAATATTATTACAATATGATTCCCTAGTTTTTGCTAGCCGAGGTAATTTCAATAACCGTTTAGGATTACTTATTAATCTTGCATCAATGGCTGATGATACGGAATATGCTATTTTTGAGTTTGGCATGAATCATAAAGGCGAAATAAGGGAGCTGGTTCAAATATTAAAGCCGAATATTGCCATGATTACTAATATTTCGGAGGCCCATTTAGAGTTTTTTAACTCGCTTGAAGAGATAGCTGAAGCTAAATGTGAGATTTTTGAAAATTTTAGCAAAAATGATATTGCCGTTATTAATGCCGATACTAATTGCTATAATAAAATAGTATCGATATTAAAAAATCTCTCTATTAATAGGGTATATGACTTCGGCACATCACATAATACACCTGCACAATTAGTTTTATATGAGAACCTAGGAGAGCAAGTCCACTTAAAGTACAAGATAAATAATAAGTCCTTAAGTGTAACTATACCGTTCATTCCTAGGCATTTTGCCGAAAATTATACCGGTGTACTTTTAATTGTTGATATATTAGGTAAAGATATAGAGATAGCTGCAAATCACTTAGCGGATATTGCTCCTACTAAAGGAAGAGGGGAGATTATCAATATACAAAATTGTCGTGTAATTTGTGATTACTATAACGCAAGCCCGCAGTCAATGAAAGCTGCATTAGAATATTTAAAACAAGTACCTGCCGAGAATAAAACCGCTATAATAGGCGATATGTTAGAGCTGGGGGAAAGCTCTAAACCGCTACATGAAGAACTAGTACCTTATATACTAGATGCCGGGTGTTCTAAAGTTTATTTAGTAGGGGCAAATACTAAATATATTTATGATTTACTACCTCCCAAAATAGCTAAAAAATACTTTGAAAATGTTGATGAATTAATTACGCATATCACGGATTTATTTGAAATTAATGAGCTTATCTTAATAAAAGGCTCAAGAGGTATAAAACTTGATAAGATTGTTGATTATTATAAATAAATACACTAGGATATTTTTAATGTTGTGTGGTTTAGTTTTAACGTCATTGCGAGGAGAAATATAGTTTCGATGTGGCAATCTCAGGAGTTTGTTATTACTTCATGGGATTGCCACGCAGCCTATGGATGCTCGCAATGACGATTTTATGCAATAAGAACAACATGAAAATATACTTTTTAATTTAAATCTACAAATGTTATATAATCTTTTACTTCCTCACATTCGTAATTCACATATAGCTAATTTATTTCACTATATTACTTTTCGTAGCGGTCTTGCTATTATTATAGCTCTAAGCCTTAGCTTTATCACGGGTCCGATATTAATAAAATTTCTGCGTTCTCTTCAAAAAAACGGTCAGCCTATACGCTCAGACGGACCTGAATCGCATCAAACAAAAGCAGGTACTCCGACAATGGGAGGCATTATGATTATTTTGTCTAGTTGTCTTTCTACTTTATTACTTGCTGATTTAACTAATAAATATATTTGGATTACGTTATTTGGTTTTATTAGCTTCGGTATTATAGGATTTATGGATGATTATGCTAAGGTAACTAAAAATAACCATTACGGGGTAAGAGGAAAAAGTAAGCTTTTACTGCAAGGAATTATCAGTTTAATCATATGTGTTTTACTAGAATATCTAGATAAAAATCCAAGTCATTTACTTAACGTACCGTTTTTTAAAAATTTAAGTTTGGATCTTGGTTATTTTTATATAGTTTTTGCTATATTTGTTATAGTCGGCTCTTCTAATGCCGTGAATCTAACGGATGGGCTTGATGGTCTTGCTACCGTTCCTATTGCTTTTACTGCCGGTTCTTTTGCTTTAATAAGTTATTTAGTAGGAAATCTAATTTACTCAAATTACTTGCAACTAACCTATATACCGAATACCGGAGAGTTAACGGTGTTATGTGCGGGATTAGTCGGTAGCTGTCTTGGATTTTTGTGGTTTAATGCACAACCGGCAGAAGTTTTTATGGGCGATACCGGTAGTCTAAGTCTTGGTGGTGTACTTGGCATTATTAGTGTCATTACTAAGCATGAAATAGTTTTAGCTATTGTCGGCGGCTTGTTTGTTATTGAAACTGCATCCGTAATTTTACAGGTATATTATTTTAAAGCTACTAAAGGAAAAAGAATATTTAAAATGGCACCGCTCCATCATCATTTTGAAAAACACGGTTGGGCAGAATCAAAAGTCGTAATAAGATTTTGGATTATTTCAGTTATATTTGCTCTTATAGGCTTATCATCCTTAAAATTACGTTAATGATATACTCGTCCCACTTGAAAAATTGGCTGCGTCGTCTTTGTAAGTCCTCGGATGCTCACGTATTATTATACGCTCCGCTCCTCGGCTTACAAACTCCTTGCTCTTTTCCAAGTTGAACTTCGTCTATCTACTTCTCATTTATTGAGAATATATTAACATAAATTAACTTTCCCTTTGCTTTTGTACAAGAAATTTACTATAATGCCGACATTAATTTATAGTAGGTGTATGGCGTGGCTAAAGAAATAGATATAAATAAATTATTAGCACAAGAAAATAATGCTTTAAATACTATATTAAGCCAAGTAAATGAATTATGCGAACAAAATAAGAAGTTGCAAGGTTTAATCGAAATACAAAATGAAACTAAAGAACTAGAAAAAGAACATAATAGATCGTTGCCTTGGTTTAAAAGACTTGTAAAAACAGTTTCTAATGTAAAGTATATTTTTGTAAAAAGTGAAGAACAGTTAACAAATGAAGCAATAAAGTATAATAACAAAATATTAAAAGATATTGATAATAAGATATATAATATAGCGGAAAAATCTGCACCTTTAAAGCAAGAATTACAAGAAGAAATCGAAAAAAATTTTAAGGATTTAACAAAGAAAGATTTATCTAAAGAACAAAGAGAAAGATTGTCGGAAGTATATTTTAGTTATAAGAGTAAACCTGAAAGATTTTCAGCTCTAAATATGACAAATCCTTTACAATTCATTAAGGCTGAAGAACTAGAGAAACAATATAATTCTTTAAATGCTACAAAACAAAACATCCAAAATTTAATATCTGAGAATTCTAATATCAAAGAACTTAAGGAAATACAAAAACAGGTTGCTGAAATTAGGGAAGAAATACCTTATACATTTTTTGAAAAATTAAATAATATTTGGCAAAATGTTAAAAATGTTTTTGTAAATAATAGTGAGCAGGTTTTAGCAAAAAACAAAGAAAGTAATACTAGAACAATTAGAAAGATTGATGAACAATTATATAAAACGAAGCATAAATTTGAGGAATTAATTGAAAATAAGGAAAGAAATATTAATGATATAACTGCAAAGTTGCCTGACAATGAGGAGTTACAAAAGATAGTAAGTAATCTTGCAAATCATATGACTTCAAAAAAGGAGCCAATATTAGCAAATTCGTCCCTAGCTAAACCTTTGGAAAATAGTGTAACACCGCCGCCTCCTTTATCACAAAATAATATTCCATCACCACCGCCGCCACCCCCTTTGCCAGAAAATAACATTCCACCACCACCGCCTATGCCTACTATGGATCCGGCTCAGACTGAGACATTATCTAAACCTGTAGGAGTTACTACTACGGTTAAAAAAACGGAAAATCAATCACGTCCTTCTATAGATACTTCTGATTTAATGAGAGAAATAGCAGGACCAAAAAATCTAAGAAAAGTTGAGTTTGATCCTAATACAGGAAAATCGGTTGCACATTCGCATAGTAAGCCTGCTCAGAATGTTAGCAAACCTAACGGAGTTGCATCAATTTTAGCACGAAGAGTTGCTATGGAGATGAGTGATAGTAGTAGCAGTAGTGGCAGTGAAAGCGATAGTGGTAACTGGAGTGATGCTAGTGTTAATAGCAATAAACCAAAGGCTCTAAAAACTAGAGGAGAACGAGATGCTAAAACGACTACGCATGCTCAAAAAATTCTAAGTAATAGAAGTTCGCAAAAACCATCATTTGTTAGAAGTTAATCTTTAAGTATGCTTTGTTGCGTGTATACCTAAGCCGTCATTGCGAGGAGCCGTAGACGTTGTTGCATGGCTCGGTTTTTGTCATTCCCGCGGAAGCGGGAAGGAAGTAAAACCTATAAAAAACTTGTTTTTTAGGTTTATTTTATCAATTAATAGTAATTTTATAGCAGTATTAAAGTTATTTTTTGGATTCCCGCTTCTGCGGGAATGACATAAAACACCATATAAATCTATCCTTTAAATTTCTTAGTTACTTCAACTATTCTTTTACCAAATAAATTAGCAGTTTTTAAATCGCCCACGGTAGGAGTAATATCAGGAGAGGATTTGTGATTAGATTGAGTCATAAGTCCTGACCAGCTACCGAGGCGGTTAATTTTATCCGGATCAGGCATCTCATGATCGGCAAAATTCGGTGAGCTTTCCGCTTGCCCAACCCAAATCATGCAATGCTGCATAGCGAAGTGAAATAGCTGCTGCTATTGTATCTTTCCATTTTTGCTCAGCCCATTTTGCTGAGGTAGAATCCATAAATGTTTTAAACGGACCGGCTAAACTACCCATATAGGTTGGGGTTCCAAAAATGATAGCATCCGCATTATCTAATAAATCCCAATCGATATTATCAGGTTTGTCTTTATAGAAACATTTGCTCCTGCTTCTTTTACGCTCTTGTGTAGTTCTTCAGCTACTTTTGCAGTATGACCGTACCCGCTATAATATACGATAGCTACTTTAATCATTTTATTCTCCATATAAATATTACAACTAAATCGTCATTGCGAGCAGCGTGTTGTTGCATGGCTCGAAAAACACCTTCGGTGTCATACCGTGGCTTGTCCACGGTATCCAGAAAAAAACTAAAAATATCAATATTATTGATATTTTTAACTGGATCCCGTGAATAAATCACGGGATGACAGGAGAAAAATCGAGCCATACTAACCACACCTCTCCTATAAGCCTAAAATAAACTCGGCTTCAGTTTTAGACTTTATTTCCTCAATAGTAACATCGTCAGCCTTTCTAACTAATATCATTTCATCTTTATCAATATCAAAAATTCCAAGATCGGTAATTATTCTGTTAACTACTTTTTTACCTGTTAACGGAAAGCTGCATTCTTTTAATAATTTAGCACCGCCGTCTTTGGCATTATGTTCCATTATAATAACTACTCTTTTGGTGTTAGCGACCAAATCCATAGCTCCTCCAATACCTTTAACCATTTTACCCGGGATAGTCCAGTTGGCAAGATCGCCTTTTTGTGAGACTTGCATAGCACCTAAAATAGTTAAATCGACATGCGAACCTCTAATCATCCCAAATGAAAAGCTACTATCGAAATAGCTGCTTTCAGGAATAGCAGTAATAGTTTGCTTACCGGCATTAATTAAATCAGGGTCTTCTTCACCTTTATACGGAAAAGGTCCCATACCGAGCATACCGTTCTCGCTTTGAAATATTACATTCACTCCTTTAGGTATATAATTTGCTACATGCGTAGGCATACCTATACCAAGATTAACATATAATCCGTCTTTAAGTTCCTCTGCGGTTATCTGATAAATTTCTTCTTTGCTCCAAGCCATATCTTATTTTTCCCTGACAGTTAATTGCTCAATACGTTTCTCATATTTTTCACCTACTATTAATCTTTGTATGAAAATATTAGGTGTGTGAATATTGTTAGGGTCAAGTTCTCCCACCTCAACTATTTCCTCTACTTCACAAACTGTAACTTTAGCGGCACCTGCCATTACTGCATTAAAGTTTCTTGCAGTTTTATTGTAAATCACATTGCCGCTTTTATCCGCCTTAAAGCCTTTAATAATAGCAAGATCGGCTTGCAACGCCGTTTCCATTATATATTTTTCGCCGTTAAACTCCTTTGTTTCTTTACCTTCTTCAACTATTGTACCTATACCTGTTTTAGTATAAAAAGCCGGAATTCCCATGCAAGCAGCTCTAATTCGTTCAGCTAAAGTTCCTTGTGGGTTTAATTCAAGCTCAAGTACTTTATCAAGATATTGTTGCTCAAAAATCTTATTTTCTCCGACATACGAAGAAATCATTTTTTTTATTTGTTTAGTTTGAAGAAGAAGCCCAAGCCCGAAATTATCAACACCGCAATTATTGCTTATAATCGTTAAATTTTGAACATTGCTTTTAAGAAGTGCATTTATTAAATTTTCAGGAATACCGCATAGACCGAATCCGCCCGACATTATAGTCATGCCATCATAAAGAAGTCCTTCAAGAGCAGCTTCAGCCGAAGGATAGATTTTATTCATAAATTTAAAATTATTTAATATCTATTATTTAAGAAATTAGGAGGATTTTCAAAAGAAGTCAAGGACATACACAAGTTTGGTATATTAAAAAAATACTTTACAAATTTAAAATAGTATATATTGTAGCTACTTATGATTAATAAAAATTAATGATACTATGAAATTAAATAAATTAAATTTAACTATTGCTGCTTGTCTTTTATATTCATCATCAGTATTAGCAACTGCATCAAATATTGATGACGATATGACAATTCAAGAAAATTCTAAAAAAAATTATAGCTATGTAATTACTTATGATAAAGATATGTCCTCAAGAGCAAGTAGTGATGCTGCTATGTCATTGATTGAAGGTTATCGTCAATTAGATGATGCTATGTTTGCCGATTCAGATAATATAGCTATGAAAATCTTAAGTTATATTACAAGATTTACTGCTACATCTTGGATTATGGTAGGTAATCATGAAATAGGAGGTCATGGAGCAAGAGCAAGAGAATTTGACTTAAAAGTAACAAAATATGAAGTAGATCCTTTTGAGGGTACAACATATTTTAAAACTAAAGATTTTAATTCTTTGCAAGTTCATAAGCAAATTGCTATAGATACAGGTGGGATTCAAGCAAGCTATTTGTTATCTGAAAATATTAAAGATATATGACAAGTAACAAAATTAATCCTACTTATGGTATAGGTTATTTATGGACAAGACTAGATCAAGCAAGTTATATTTTTAGTACTAAGTTTGACGGTAAAGATAAAGACGGTAATGATATAAATGCATATGTAAAAGCGATTAACTCCATATACGGTAAAAATTATATTACTAAAAATAAAATTCGTTCATATGCTTATTTAGATTTATTTGATCCGTTTTTAGTTTATTCCGGTTATTCATTTGTAATGAATACTAACTTAAATGACATTCCGATGATTGAATTAGGACCGGTTAAATATTTACCTGCGACTAGAGCAATACTTGCTCCATACGGTTTAGAGTGTGGTTTAGTTAACCATTTTGTTGTTGATAATAAATATATTCAAGTTAATATTAATTATGGCAAAAATCAGAAATTTAAGTCTTACGGTGTTGGAGTTAAAGCTAATAACTTAGTCACATTTGATTTTGTCGGTTTAGGTTTAGAATCAGCATTTTGGAATCAGCCTAAAATGTTAACCGCTACTCCTTTAAAAGAGAGCTGTAAACAGGGCGGTCTTGGGGCAGTTAATTTTGAGCTTAGCTTAAATGAAACATTTAAGATAGTCGGCTCAGGCGGTTACAAAACAGCCGGATTTATCGAAGGTATGCCTTTAAAATCTTCAGCTATAGTTAGAGCAGGACTAAAATTAGATTTATAAGCATTGCAAAAAACGTCATTGCGAACGACTGTAGGTGTTGTTGCATGGCTCGTTTTATGTCGTTCCCGCGAAAGTGGGAATCCAGAAAAAAAGTATAAATACAGCAAATTTTTGAAATTAAAAGCTCGATTTATCTCGCTTTAGGCTGGATTCCTGCTTCCGCAGGAATGACATCGAACCGTGCGGGCAATGTCTTTCTGCAAACGTATTTATTCCGGATGATTTCCTAAATCCCCCATAACATCTGTTTCGTTCTTTTCTTCAAGCGAAATTATATTATCCGGGTGCGTAAGGTTAAAATTCTTAAAAAATTCACTCTTGTATAATTTTTTATCTCTTTGACATATAAAATCTTTAATTTCTCCCCCTTTCTCCACGGCTATATTAAAGGCATTTTGATCTAATTCAGCGTAGCGTAAAAGATTAGTTACTATTTCTATATTTCCTGTTTTTATTCCTTCATAAAGGTATTTATTTTTATCTTGAATGTTATTACCTGTTAAGCGGAATAATAATGATAATAAAGTGCCGGCTCCTGTTATTTCTTGAGATTGTATACAATCCGTTAAAGCTTTATCTATAATAGAGGAGTGCGATTGTTCTGAGGGGAAACATATCTTAGTAAGAAAAGCTGGAGAGATGATAGGATCAAGTTTAGCGATTTTTGTGAGGTTTTTTTCATCTAATGTTATAAAGTTAGGCTGTATAATTGACATATTAATAAAATCAATTATTTTAGACATTAATTTTTTAAAATCTTCTACATTATCTTCATCCATTGCTTTTTGGAATTTACTTCCTAATTCTTTAGCTATATCCTGTACTAATACAGTATATGAATTTTCTTGTTGATTAGTTAACATATTAACCTCCATTTAATTTTTTTATAAAATAGCAAACAAATATAATCATGTAAACTAAAAATTCTTATTAATTTTCTCAGCAAAATAATTTAGAATATATGTTTTAGATTCTTTAAAATATATGCTAACTATTCTAGAAAAATTTTTATTTGCTCCTGTAAAAACGTTCATTAGTATTCGTGAAGATACCGTATCGGCTCTTAAGAGGCTCGGTATTAATAATATTCGGGATTTATTATTTTATATACCCGTTTCATATCAAAATAAAATATTATCGCCTAATTTAACCGAAGTTAGAGACGGCGAAATAATCCAAACGGAAATTATAATTGAGAGCATTAATTTACCAAAGAAAAGTAATCAGCCTTTAAAAATTACAGCTAGCAATGATACCGGTTCTTTGTTATTAGTGTTTTTTCATAAGCCCCCTCCGTTCATCTTCAACAAATTAAAAGTAGGTACTTCTCATATTGTTAGCGGGAAAGTACAATTTTTTGATCATTATTTGCAGATTTCACATCCTGAATTTATTACTAATCCTAAGCTTGCAAAGGAAATAGAGCCGATTTATTCCCTGACATATTTACTGAGTAACAAGCAGCTATATTCATATATCATAAAAGCAATAGAGATATTTGAAGAGAAGTGTAAGAGTATAGAAGATAAAGAAGTGAAGGAATATTTGGATGTTATATTGCAGAATTTGAAAATGTTGCACTCTTTATGTCATTCCTGCGAAAGCGGGAATCTAGAAAAAATGGATCCCGTGGACAAGCCACGGGATGACACTGGGGTTGCCAAAAAACAACTAGCAGCTAAGGAGCTTATCGCTAATCAAATATCTCTTTTAAATGTACGTACGCAAATTGCCGGAAAACAAGGTAATATTTACCCTAAAGCTGCCGGCATTCAAGCAAATATATTAAATGAGTTAGGGTTTGAGCTAACTTCCTATCAAAAGCAGGTTATAGAAGAAATAGAACTTGAGCAAAGCGATAAAGTAGAAATGATGAGATTGTTGCAAGGTGACGTCGGCTCAGGTAAGACTTTGGTAGCTTTGCTTACGATGGTAAATACGGTGGGAGCAGGGTTTCAAGCAACGCTTATGGCTCCAACCGATTTGCTTGCCAATCAGCATTATGAGTTTTTTGTTAAAGCTTTAAAAAATACTAATATAAGAGTCGGATTACTTACAGGTAAAATACTGGGGGCAGCTCGTAAAAATATTATGACGCAGCTTGAAAACGGTGAGATTGATATATTAGTCGGTACTCATGCTTTATTTCAAGAGAAAGTAAGTTTTAAGAAGCTAGGTTATATAGTTATAGATGAGCAGCATAGATTTGGAGTGCAGCAGCGTTTGAATCTAATAAATAAAGGAGTAAATCCCGATGTTTTAGTTATGACTGCAACACCGATTCCAAGAAGTTTAGCACTTACTATGTTCGGTGATATGACTATCTCAAAGCTAATGGGTAAGCCGAAAAACCGTTTGCCTATCGCTACGAACACCATGTCAGTTAATAAGATAGAACATATTATCGAAGCGATAAATAAGAAGCTTGTAGCAGGTGAGCGAGTATATTGGATATGTCCTTTGATAGAGCAGGGAGAGAAAGAAGTGCCGGAAGAGGATAGTTTATTAATGGATGTGATGAATCGTTTTAACTCTATCGAAAATATATATCAAGGTTATACAGGTATTATTCACGGTAAGATGAAGAACGAGCAGAAAGACCAAATAATGAAGCAGTTTAAAGAAGGTGAAATTAAGATATTAGTTGCAACAACCGTTATTGAAGTCGGAATAGACGTAGCTGAAGCAACTTTAATTGTTATCGAAAACGCTGAGCAGTTTGGTCTTGCTCAGCTTCATCAGCTTAGAGGTAGAGTAGGGCGAGGCTCTTTGCAGTCATATTGTATATTGCTCTATAATCCTAAAAGGCTTGGTAAAGTGGCACGAGGTAGGTTTGAGATAATGAAACAAACTAATGATGGGTTTTATATTGCTGAGCAGGATTTAAAACTTCGAGGTAGCGGTGAGATTTTAGGAGTAAAACAAAGTGGTGAAATGGAGTTTTTCTTTGCTGATTTGGCGGAAGATTATGATCTATTACTTAAAGCTCATAAATTTGCAGAAATAGGTTCAAAAGGTAATTTAAATTTTGTTAACTTTCAGATAAAGCTTTTTGCCAAATCGCAAGTAAGTGAGCTGGTTTAGATTTAGTGATTTTCGTCATTGCGAGAAGGCATTGCCTGAGTGGACCGAAAAACCTACTCAATGTCATTCCTACGAAAGCAGGAATCCAAAAAAAAGTATAAATACAGCAAATTTTTGAAATTAAAAGCTCGATTTATCTCGCTTTATGCTGGATTCCTGCTTTCGCAGGAATGACATAAAGAGCGTTTACCGGTCCACGTATCTCCGCTTTTGCAGGAATGGCATAAGAGTTATTCAATAGTTTCCCCAAGGATTGAGGTTGAGAAACTATCTTTAATGGCTTCATAAGCCGGCGGTGGGGCGGATGGTACCATTTCTTCAGAATTAGAAACTTCTGTTATATTATCATTATAGTTATGGCTTGAGGATTGAGTTTGTAATTGGTCAAGCTTATTAAGCTTTGCTAATCCTGTTAAAAAAGTACTTAAAACTGCTTGATCTTTTAAAGCACTATCAAAAGCTTCAATAATACTCTTATTTTCTAATTTAACACAAGGCTCTTTTGATACTTTGCTAAAATATTTGTTAAGCAGGGAAGTGTTCTGTGATTCTACTATATTTTTTAAGATTGAATTTTCTTCAAAATCCGTATAATTAAGATCAAGTTTATCGGATGAAAGTAGTAACTTTGAAATTTTGTGATCATTTTATAATGAATTGTTAAAAGCTTCATTCAGTGTCATATTTAAAGCACTGTAAGAACGTGTAATAACACCTACGTCATGGCTATGAATAAGCTTTCTTGAAAATATGGCTTGATACTGCTCTAATTAGTGTTAGCGTAATTTTATCCTTTAATTGTTGTTAACATTTATATAGTTCAAATATTAAATATTCTTAACCATATAAATAAGTCTTAGTGATATACATATAATGGATTTAAATGTCAATTAATTAGTTTGTATTTTCGCTATTTATAATATTCGGTTAAAATTTATTTACTGATATTCTATTATCCAATTAGTTCTGTGTGATTTCAGCAAGTCTAGTAAATAGAGCATCAATCATATCCCAGCCTTTTTTTTGAATAGTGAGTAAAGAAGAATCATTGATATTTATTTGTTTTAATAAATCTATTCCCATTTGTTCATGTTCGGGATCAAGATGTATATGTGTTTTGAAATGTTTTGCTGACTTATGGTTTAAAAATATTGATCCTAGTTTTTCATAGAATATAGTAGCACAAGACTCTATTACTAAATGGACAAGGACGGCTCTTTCACTATCTCCAAGAGTCATCATTTTTAGTGTAAACCAAGAACCTAAGGCCTCAAAAATAGAATCTGTAGTTTCTTCACCATTTTCTAGATTTTGGGATAATTCTATATTATGTCCAAATTCGTCGGTAAGATGCTCCCATGCAAGTTGTTTAAATTCTTTTGTTTCAGAAAATACTACTCTTGCTAATACCATTTTTTGAAATTCGTCTGACCAAATCCAAAAATGTTTAAGAAATTTATTTTTTCGTAGAGTACTATCTAAGTTAATTTCAAATAGTTTGTTTTTTCTGAATTGCTCTTTATATTGTTCATTATCCGAAATTAGACGATCTATTAAATCCATATAAGTAATATCAATATTATCTAAATCATATTAATATTAATCTAGGACCACTGTCACTAATTATTAATATTTACTTACCAATTTTTAAAACCATATGTGTATTTATAGATGAATATAAATTGTAAGATTATAATTTGTATGCAGTAAATATATAAAACATTTCGGCTTATCCATTTTAAATTTATCGGTATTTTTTGTGAGTAATCTTTTAGTATCATTAATGTATAGGTAATTATTAAGAAGATGAGATCTAAAATTAACTCAGTATTTGAAAAATTAAACTCATTAAAGGAAATTGCAAGAGTAAAAAGAGTTGAATGCACGAAAGAAGCAAAAATTGCTATAAAGCAGCAAAGTTTTAGATTTGTCTGCTCATGTTTTGAAATAAATCCAAGTATCATTATAGCAATTACAAGAGTCCCGTAATCAATCAAAGCCCAGCTAATATACCATAATATTACCATTATAATTACATGACAATAACCGCTATAGAGAAAGTGAGTTAAAGAATTACGAAAATAATAAATATACCATTGTCCTAAATAGATAGAGATTAGAATGTTTGTAGTAAGAAACTGTTTAAATAGCACAGAGGTATATATTTGTAATAAAACACCGAATATTATTATATGGGTTTTTGGCTTATCATGAAAATTATAGCCGGCAAAAAAGCAAAATACCGGCATAGCTGTACGACCTATGATCCTCATAATAGTTAATTCAGGATATAGATATAAACCAACATGATCAATAATCATGGCTATAATAGCTAAGGTTTTTAGTAAATCCTGATAATTTGATTGGTGCTTATTTCTTGTTATTATCATAATTGACCACTTTTAATAAATATGCTGTGCCGAAAAATGTTCCCATTCCAACTGCAATTGTACCGCCTAGCATGCAAACTTTAATCAATAAATATTCCGAATAAAAATATTCTAAATAATAATATTTTATTAAAGCAATGATGATAGACATTATTATGCAGCATAACAAAATTTTACCACAGAAAAGCTTTATACCTGCTTCTATATGTAGCTTATTTTGTTTTGTAGTATAGCTATATAGCAATCCTAAATTATACCAAGCTGCAATAGATGTACCGACTGCAATACCGATATGTTTCAACGAATCCATTAATAATAGATTCATACCGGTATTAATTATTATTGAAAATAAGGTTATTTTGAGCGGTGTTTTAGTATCTTCGTTAGCATAAAAAATAGGAGTTAAAATTTTTGCCAAAATGAAAGCAGGAAGCCCAAATGCAAAGGCAGAAATGGCCTCAGCCGTATTTGTAGTATCTTGAGGCGTGAATACTCCCCTTTCATAAATTATATTAATAATCGGATGAGATAGAATTATAATACCAAATGTTGCAGGCAATGATAACAATAGTCCCGTTCTAATAGCGTTATTCTGTATTTTTTTTGCAGCTACTATATCATTTGATTTATAGATTTTTGACAGTTCAGGTAGCAATATAGTAGAGAAGCTAGTACCTATTATCGATAAAGGAAATTGATATATCCGGTCGGCATAAGATAATATAGAAATAGCACCTTCAATAAAGCTAGCAATAGATTGAGATATGAAAAGATTTAATTGTTGTACGCCGGAGCTAATGGTTGCCGGTCCCATATTAATCAAAAGCTTTTTTACATCGGGATCGCTTGGGTTAAAAATTATCGGAAAGTTTAAATCCGCTCTTTTCACACAGACAAACATAAAAGAAACTTGTAATATTCCGGCAATTATTAAAGATAAGCTAATTGAGATAGTAGACTCTATATAATTATCAAATGTTAAAGTAAAAATTATTACGCATACACTTAAAATAACCGGTGAAAAAGCAAATGCAGCGAATTTTTTTACAGAGTTTAATATTCCGCCAAGTAGAGCCGTTAATGAAACAAATATTAAATAAGGTATTGTAATTCGGCATAAAAATACCGTAAGCTCAAATTTTTCTTTTTTACCGTGAAATCCAGGAGCAATAAACAGCATTAATTGTGGCATGAAGATTTGCATTAATGCTATTATTACTATTAATGTCAGAAGTAGAAGGGTAAAAACCTCGCCTGAAAAATTATTAGCGGCTTTCTTAGAAATAAGCATTTTTTCATTATAAATAGGAATGAATACGCTTGATAATGCTCCTTCTGCAAAAATTCTTCTAAATAGATTCGGTAGTTTAAAAGCAACATTAATGCTATCACCCATAGGGGTAGAGCCAAATAATGATGCGATAAATTGTTCACGCACAAGCCCGAATATGCGAGAAATTAATGTGAAAAAAGCTACTACGACCCCTGAACGAAATAATCGACTTCCTGTATAACTTGCTTCTAAAGGTAATTTGTGCGTCAATCCGGTACTCGCATCCTCACGTACTAAAGTGTACGCTGCGGCAAGTGCTTCCGTGTTTCCTTTAAATTCCTCTTTATTAGCTACGTTATGTAAGAAGTCGGTCACTGTTTTATTAATATTACTGTTTTTATAGATACGTTATTGTAAGGATATATTGCTTATGCGAATTGGTTTCATCGTCATTGCAAGGAAAAATTGAAAATTATGTACGTACGCAATCTCAGGATATTTGACAAGATTGCCACGCAGCCTACGGCTGCTCGCAATGACGACTTGAAAGCCATGAATTCTTATCCTAGCTAACCCTATCTATACCTTCATTGATTAAAGTATCCGCTTTTGCTTTATTTTCCCATCCGGTAACTTTAACCCATTTACCTTTTTCTAAATCTTTATAATGCTCAAAGAAATGCACGATACGTTTCTTTAGCATTTCACATAAATCATCTAATTCTTTAATATGATCGAAAGTAATATCGAGTTTAGAGGTTGGTACAGCGATTATTTTTTCATCAAGCCCCGATTCGTCTTCCATCATCAATACGCCGACTGCTCGGCATTTTATAACCGACCCAGGCACTACCGGATGATGAGCTACGACAAGTACGTCTACCGGATCACCGTCATTTGAAAGAGTATGAGGAATAAAACCGTAATTACACGGATAGCTCATGGTAGTTTGCATGAAGCGATCAACAAAAACCGCTCCTGATTCTTTGTCAAATTCGTATTTGATTGGACCGCTATTCATCGGAATTTCGATAATTACGTTTATTTCGTCATTATTTGCTTTTGCTTTGATTTTATCTATAAACATGTTTTTTATTTTGTTGGTTGTATGATTTGGTAAAAAAGCCTTAAAACATCATTGCGAGCCGGCATTTATGCCGGCGTGGCAATCTCAGGAGTTTGTTATTACTTCATGAGATTGCAACAATGCTTCGCTCCTCGTAATGACGTTGTTGTTATTTCGGAGGTCTGTAATTCTCATCATGCTTTGCAAGTAATTGTCTTGCTATAAATTTTCCATCCGATAATTGTCCGATAGCAATAATTCCTTGTCCTTCACGAAATAGAGCAGGGAGTACACCTTGATATAATATTTCTAAATCCTTAATATTATCAGTAATAACAAAACTTATCTTATCAGCAGCAATTTTATTTATTGAGTCTATTTTAACAAGCCCGCCGACTCTTAACTCTTTGCCTTGTTCTATTTCATTAATTTTTGACGGCGGCAAAAAAAATACTATATTTTTCTCTAAATTGTAAAGTATTATACTAATTCCAAGAGTTGCAGAGCAGAAACAAATAATTATTGTTATTAATCTATTTCTTACACTTTTTTGCATTTTTCAATAATTTGTAATTTAAGAAGCTTAAGCCTAGTAATATTGCTAAAACTAAAAAAGTAAATAAATATGCAGTTAATATATAGTTACTCATTAATTGCCTTTCAAAAACTCCATAATTTCCTTAGGTGAAGAATCTAAATAGAAATGTTTTAGATATTTTCCGTTTGTATCGATTAAATAGGTAAAAGATGAATGATCAAGCATATAGTTCGGGTCGTCATCATCACCATTTACACGAGCATAGAAAATCTTGAATTTATCGGTTACATCTTTTATTTGCTGCTCGTTACCGGTAAGACCTATAAATTTCGGATGAAAATGTTTTAGATATTCTTTAAGTACTATAGGAGTATCACGTTTTGGGTCAATAGTGATAAAAACAGGTAGAATATCTATTTTATGTTTATTTAAAATTTCTACAATCTCCGTCATTTTATTTAGAGAGGTTGGGCATATATCAGGACAACTAGTAAATCCAAAATAAATGAGGCTTAAATTGCCTTTCAACTCATCACTATTAAATATCTCTCCATTTTGGTCTATTAGTTCAAAATCACCGCCGATTTTTACGTTATCTTCATAGATATTAACTTGACCGGCAAGCGGTTTTTCAGGAGTTCTTAAAGATAACAACAAATATAATGCTCCTACTCCTATTAATAAGCTAATTACGATAATTATTTTTATAACATTTGATTGCATTTTCATAATATATTACCTATTTCTTCGTTGTCCACCATTGTCACCCCGTGGACAAGCCACGGGGTGACACCTTGGCTTCTCTTACATCAATCCTAATTTTTTAGGTTTAAAATATTTCACCCAAATATCTATTAACAATTTAGTAATGATAATCGCCGAAAACATTGAAGATATAATCCCGATCGTTAATGCAACGGCAAAACCTTTTATTGCCCCGACTCCGAATATATAAAGTAAAAAAGCAACGATTAAAGTAGTTAGGTTAGAATCAAGGATAGTAGCAAACGCAGATTCAAAACCGGTTCTAATAGCATAAAGATTAGAAACTCCTTTATGCAGCTCCTCTTTAATTCTTTCGTAAATCAATACATTAGCATCAACAGCCATACCCATAGTTAGTATTATTCCTGCAATTCCCGGCAGAGTTAAAGTAGCTTGGAAAAGTGAAAGTAAAGCTAGAATATATAACAATGCAAGGCTTAGAGCTATATTGGCAAATAAACCAAGTACACCGTAAGACCAAACCATAAATATACAAACTGCTATAAACCCTATAAGTCCTGCTTTTTTGCCCGACTCTATAGAATCAGCCCCTAAATTTGGACCTATACTTCTCTCTTCAATAATTTTAAGTGGGGCAGGGAGCGAACCGGCTCGCAATAATAGTGCAAGCTCATTTGCCGACTCAACGGTAAAATTTCCTGTTATTATACCGCTTCCGCCCATAATTGCCCCGTTTATCGTTGGAGCACTTAGTAATTTATTATCTAAAACTATAGCAAGGCGTTTACCGGTATTATTTTTGGTTATTTCACCAAATATTTTACTACCTAAATTGTTGAAAGAAAAAGCAACTACCGCTTGTGAATTTTGGTCAAAAGAAGCTGAAGCGGTTGTAAGCTGATCTCCACCCAAAACAACTTTTTTCTTTATAACTACATAATACTCCCCATGACTTTCGCTATCTCCCTTAACTAGCATTGAACCTACCGGAACATGTCCTTTTACCGCTTCTTCGATATTGGTATTTTCATCAACTAAATGAAAAGTTAGCTTTGCAGTTTTCCCTAATATATTCTTCAGGTAAGAGGGGTTTTCTTCGCCGGGAACTTGTAGTAATATATGCTTATCGCCTTGCTTCTGTAGTGTCGGCTCTTTAGTGCCGGTACTATCAACTCTCATGCGAACGATCTCAATAGATTGGTCTACTACCTTATTAAGTAAGTCATTTAATCTAGATTCGCTGTAGCTAAGCTTTATTTTATTTTCGTTTACTTCAGCGATAATTTCCGGATCAATTTTGTTAATTATTTTCTTTAACGGCTTTAATTCCTTAGGCGATCTTACTTCTAATTGAATGCTATTTTGTCTAACTAACAGATTTTTATAGCCGATTTTATCCTCACGAAAATTTTTGCGTAAAGTGTCAGCAAGATTTTCCATTGAATCATTTAAGTAGGTGTCAAAATCAACATCGAGTAATAAATGGGCTCCTCCTCTAAGGTCAAGCCCTAGATTTACTGAATCATGAGGCAGAAACTTAGAATTTACCTGCATAAAATTAGGTAAGGCACAAATAACCGCAAAAACCGTACATATAATTGAAAGAAAAATTTTCCATTTAGGAAGATTTTGCACCGCTTACCTTCTTATCTTTTTTGTTATTTTCTTTTTTTACTGCTACTTCTTTTGTACGACTTGTTATATCAACAATAGCACTTTTTAAAGCTTTAATACGTACATCTTTAGCTATTTCGATTTCAATATTATTGTCATTTTCACTTACTTTAGTCACAATACCGTAAATGCCGCTATTTGTTAGAACTTCTTCGCCTTTTTTAACTTCACTTACTAATTTCTCTCTTTCTTTGCGTCGTTTTTCTTGCGGACGTAATAATAAGAAGTAAAATACGGCAAAAATTAAAACCATCGGTATTAAGCTTGTTAACCCCGATTGTAAAGAATTTGTTTCTACAGGCACTACCTCAGTTTCCTGTATCTCTATAGTGTCGTTATTATTTGCCTGATTATCTTGCGTATTTGCTGACATATGTAATTTCCTAATTGTTGCAATAGTTCTCCTGTATAACCTCTTTCTAAAGGTATACGTCAATCCGGTACTCGTATCCTCACGTACTTTTTTGTACGTTGTGGTGCTGCATGCCGTGTTTCCTACAAATTTATCCTTATTAGCTACATTATGCAAGAAGTCTAATAAAATAAAAATAGCTAGCTAAACGCTTTTATGCAAGGGTAAAATAAAAATATAAAGTTAATCAAAGGTAATGCATTGTATTTAAATGTATTTTATATTATTATAAGTTATCACAAAACCGATAAATGGCTATTTTTATGACAGTTATAACTACTAGAATTTCTAATGAACTAGATATTATACTTTCTAATGTTGCTAAGGAAATCGATAGACCAAAAGGATATATTATACGTAAAGCAATAGAAAGTTATATAGAAGAAAAAGCAGATTTGTTAATTGCTTTGTCTCGTATAGAAAAAGGGGAAGAAGTAATTTCATTAGAAGATATTAAGAAAAAATATGGTTTGGAAGATTGAATTTACCAAAAGTGCTGATAAAGAATTTAGCAAACTTACAAAAGATGTTAAGAAAGCTATTTATCAGTATCTTATTAAAAATGTATCTATTTCACCTAGAAATCATGGTCTACAGCTCAAAAGTGTCGGTATAATTAAATTATGGCGTTATAGAGTTAGAGACTATAGATTAATATGTCAAATTAAAGAGCACGAGATTACCGTGTTAGTTATAAAAATAGGGAAAAGAGATGCAGTATATAAAAATCTTGACTAACAAAGAATGAGTATTTGGAGCGGATGAAGGGATTCGAACCCTCGACTTCGACCTTGGCAAGGTAGTGCTCTACCCCTGAGCTACACCCGCTTAAATACGAGGGTATCAGTAAATAAATTTTAACCGATAATTTAATTCTTTTTTGCTGCAAATTATAAGATTTTTTTGAAATATTGATAATATTCCTTCAAAAATCTTATGAATTTTCGCTAAAAAAGCTCTTTAATTACTAATTAAAATTTATTTACCGATACCCTCTAACAACGGCGTTTTAATGTAAAAAGTTTAAGGGGATCAAAATTAATTACATATAAAACACCTTAGTGCTTTTTAATCTAAGCGAATCTGAATATAAGTAATTATAAGATAAATTGCAAGTATTAAATTAGAAATTTATTGGCATTGCTAAATAAAGATAGATTATTTAATAAATCAGTGCCATTGCAAGGAAATTACAAAGTAATTGACTAAGTAATCTAGTTAAAAACTCTGTAAATTAGCATTTTTTTTTAATTATTTTCTTGGATTGATACGCTCCTTTCAGTCGCTCAGCTCATTACGACATTTATCTTTAGTTAGCAATGCTATAAAATCTAATTTTTTTAAATTGACTTTTATTTTTATATAAAACAAGATAGTTCTTTATTAATTTTAACTAATCTGTAAAAAAGCATGTTAAGTTATGCAAAAGAGCAAAAGAGTTTAGCCCGTAATCAAAAAGAAGCAATAGGGCTATTATCGATAGGTACGTTTCTTGAATATTTTGATCTCATGCTTTATGTACACATGGCGGTACTACTTAAAGAGCTATTTTTTCCTGAAGCCGATGCACGAGCTGCTTCTCTATATTCTGCCATTGCATATTGTTCAACATATGTATTTAGACCTATAGGTGCTTTAATATTCGGTTGGATAGGAGATACTATAGGTCGTAAGGCAACGGTCATTATTACAACTTTTTTAATGTCGATTTGTTGTCTTATAATGGCTAATTTAAAAACTTATGCCGAAATTGGTATTACGGCAACTTTTGTAGTAACTGCGTGTCGTATCGCTCAGGGGATGTCCTCTATGGGGGAGGTAGTAGGTGCCGAGCTTTATCTAACCGAAATGACAAAAATTCCTCAACGTTATTGGGTAGTGGCTTCGCTTGTTGTTTTTGTAACTTTAGGTGCAACCGTAGCATTGGTGGTAGGAACACTTGTTACTTCTTTTGGACTTGATTGGCGTATTGCATTTTGGTTTGGAGCAGCTATTGCTATAGTTGGTGCTGTTGCAAGGACAAATCTTAGAGAGACTCCGGATTTCATTGATGCAAAAAGACGAATAAAGAAAACTGTAGCACAAGCGGGAATAGATAGTAATAGGCTAAAATCAAGCCCTATTTGGAGCGAAAAAATTAATAAACCGACAGCAATAGCTTTCTTTTTTATATATTGTAGAGCCCCGTTATGGTTTTATATTGTTTATATTTATTGCAGTAATATGCTAAAAAACTCATTTAATTACAGTGCCTCTCAAGTAATTCATCAAAATTTTATTGTTTGTGGTACAGAATTAATAAGTACAATAATTGTTACTTATTTGGTTTGTAAAATACATCCTTTAAAAGTCCTTAAGGTAAGATTAATAATATTTTCTATTGTAGCTATGATGTCTCCTATCTTACTAAACAATATTTCAAATACTATAGAATTACTTTTATTCCAATTATTTATTGTAGTATTTGCCCTACTACTTTTCCGGCAGGTGCAGTGTTTTATGCAAGATTTCCGGTATTAAAACGTTTTACATGCGGTAGTTTTATATTTGCTTTATCAAGAGCTTTAATGTTTGCAGTTTCTTCTTTTGGAACAATTTGCTTGATAGATTATTTTAATCACTGGGGATTATTATTCTTTATTATTCCAATTCTAATTGGTTATACATTTGGAGTAAATCATTTTATAAAGTTAGAGGAGGAAGCAGAGAGTTATTATTAGAAAAAGCTTGTTGTCTTTCAAGTTCGATATTAAAAACTTTTAGGCATAACTCAGCAAATTCTCGTTCTAGTTTATAATTTATATTAGCAGCGACCAAAAGAAAATTTATTAAAGTCTCTTCAATAATTTTTCTAGCTTTCTCAGGTGATTTAACTCCCAAAGTTTGCACATTATGAATTCGGTCAAATAATTTTATTAATGCCGTATTGTATCTTTTCTCTTTAATTAGTAAGTTTAGGCTTTCTCCGCTACTTATCTTCCCGTAAGATTTAATTCTAGTTAGACCTTCTACGTGTTTTGCTACTTCCGATCTAAAAATTTCGGTAATTGCTTCTTCAGTTAATTCGATGTCTTCAATAGTATCATGAAGTAAAGCAGCTTGTAGCATAATAACGTTATAAAGCTTAGGTGCTTCTTCAGCTACAAATTCAGCAAGCATAATTGCTACCTCAATCGGGTGCGAATAATAAGGATCGCCTAATTGACGCATTTGAGAACCGTGATATTTACGTGCATAATAGATACCTTTTTTGATTTCGAGGATATCTATAGGATTTTCTACTTTAGTATTTAAATATTCGAGTTTATCGAGTAATTTTTTACTATAAACACAAATTTCAAACTTTTCTTTCCAAGAGCTTATATCTTCCATAAAAGTTATTTCTTATTTCATTATAATTTATGGGCTATTAATTAAAAAATTTTAATAATAAATAGCTGCAGATTAAAAATTATTGTTATATAATTTTAAATATTAATCCTAAAGTCAAAATGTAACTATGTCAAACCGTAATAGTTTAGAAGTACAAGAGTATGCACAATCTAGCTCTTTAAATAATACTAATCTAACTGCATCACAGGGTGAGTTAATACTAACTGTTGCAAATTTATTGTTCAAAGAGTCGAATATTAATAATAATAATAATCAGAATATACCAAGAGATAATAATATATCTTATGAGAATAATATTAATAATATTACCGAGTCTGAAAATCAGGATACAAGTTGCGGTATATGTAAATGTCTTGGAGTTATAGCTACTGTTTGCTGTAATGTATATGTATTTTTATTTGAATAGATATTACACTAAAAAAATATGAGCAAGGCTTAAGAAAGTTAGGAAACCTAGAGCATCGGTTATGGTTGTTAGAAATACGCCGGAGCCTGCAGCGGGATCTATATCAAAATAATGCAGTATTATAGGAATAGCAGAGCCGAATAATCCGGCTACTAAAAAATTTAAAATAACTGCAATAGCAAAAATAACGCTAAGATTTAAGTTAAGCAACATCACGAAGCTAAGTCCTGCTCCGATAATTGCAAGTACAAAACCGTTAAAAGCCGATACTGCTATTTCTTTTAATATAACTTTATTGACATTATTATAATGAATATCTTTATTAGCAAGGGCTCTAACCGTAACGGTCATGGCCTGTGTTCCGGCATTTCCGCCCATTGAAGCTACAATAGGCATAGTGGCTGCAAGCGTTACAAGTTTTGCAATAGTGTCGTTAAAATGGTTAATGATAAGTGAGGTCATGCAGGCAGTGATTAGATTAACAAAGAGCCAAGGAAAACGATGTTTAATGGTATAAAATACATTGAAGAAAGTATCTTGAGTGTGTACCCCGCTTAATGATAATATATCTTTTCCGGCTTGTTCTTCGATAATATAAATTATATTATCGATTGATACGCTACCTACTAACTTACCGCTTTTATTTACTACCGGTACAATAGTTAAAGCATATTGTCTAAAAATGAAGCTTAGTTCATTTAAGTCGGTAAAAGCATCTGCAAGCTTAAAATCTTTGCTCATCAAATCTTTTATTAATTCATTTTTTTTGCCTTTAATTAGTGTGCTAAGAGAAATAATACCGATAGGGCGTAATTTATTATCTGTAACGATTGCCGCATAAAAGTCATTCTTTACGTTTTTGATAAAATTTAATGATTCTTCTACTGTCCAATTTTCTTGAAGATTAATAAAATCTCGCTCAATTACTCTACCTACCGTATTTTCAGGATATGTACAACCTACGGTAATTTGGTGTTTTTTTTCTTTAGTAAGATTACTTAAAATAAGGTCTTTTATATCATCGTCTAGATCGATTACTACTTCAATAGCATCTTCTATAACTAGCTTATTGATTAATTCTGCAGATTTTTTTATGCCTAAAGTTTCTATTATTAAAGGCTTACTATAAGCATTTAACGATACTAACGTTTCAGGCTTAATTTCATCCTGTAATAAAGGAATAATTATTTTATATGTTTTATTGTTAAGATTATCTAAGAAATCAGCTAAATCGGCATAATGAAGCTCGGTCAGCCTGCTTGCAGCAGCATCATAATTATGATCTTCAATCAAATCATTAATTTGATCAAAAATCTCGGCAAATTGATCATGATGATCAGGTAAGATGCTTTTAAATATATTGAAATTAGGCATGGCCTATTTACCTAATAGTTTATTATAGACTTATTATAATTATTTAAAGCTGGTTAGCTAGGCTTGGCAATTTGCTAATCAATATAAATCACAGAGTACAAATAAGCAATAGTTTTTATTTCAACTCCTTTTCATTTATCAGGAGTATGCAATTAGCACAAACATTTGCTAACAAGAAGAACTTAGGAGTAAATATAAAATCTGAAGTATTAAAATAGAAAAAATTTGACTTTGTGAAAAACCGGCGAATGGTGCGGTCGAGAAGACTTGAACTTCCAATCTTTTTACAGAACAGCACCCTCAATGCTGTGCGTCTACCAATTTCGCCACGACCGCTTAAGTTTTACTCTATAGCAGATTATGAGTAAAATATCAATAGAGTTGTTGTTTATCCGTCATTGCGAGCGACTAAAAGGAGCGTGGCAATCTCAGGACTTTAGCACGAGATTGCTTCGTCAAAACTTATAGTTTTTCCTTGCAATGACGATAAAGCTATTTAAGGCAAACTCACTACAAAACTAGGCATAATCGATTGTTTAATAGCAGCTTTCGTTAAACTATCTAGTTTTTCATCAATATTATCAAAATTAATATGATATTCTCTAGAATTTCCGGTTAATACTAGGGCAGAATCTATACCGAGGCGATTTGCTGCAAGTATATCGGTGTAAAAAGTGTCACCAATCATTAACATACGATTCTTAGGAGTATTATGACATTCTTTTAAAATCTTGCTATATATATCTTCATATGGCTTACCGCTATAAATTACTTTTCCGCCAAGCTGCTTTATTTTTTCGGCATAATAACCGCTACAATATCTATAAATACCGTGTTGATTTATTCCAAGGTCAGGATTAGCACAAATATTAACCATTTTACGTTGTATAACAATTTTAAATAACTCATCGAATTCGTTTAAATCTAAATTTTCGTTTTCGTCTCTGTAAATAGTCATTAAGAAAATATTAGCTTTGTTAATATCATCGGTGATAGGACATTGAATTCCGTTTATTATATCATTTTCTAAATGTCCTAGGTGATATATTACCGGTTTTTCAATACCGAATCGTTCTTTGCTTTCTAGGATCATTTGCACAGCTATTTCACCTGAGCTAATAATCATTTCAGGTAGCACGTTTACTCCCCAAGATTTAATTGTTTGATGCAGCGAAAAAATATTTTGCGGAGCATTAGTAACAAAATATACTTTTTTCCGTTTAATAATTTTATTAATATTTTCTACGACGCCCGGGTAAGTATGTCCTCCTTCGATTATTACACCCCAAAGATCAAATAAAAACACGTCATAATCATCAATTACGTCGAAAATATTTTTTAACTTTAATGTATTCATTTGTTATCTCATTACATATATTACAAAATATATAGACGAAGTTTAATTTGGAAAAGAGCAAGGAGTCTATAAGGCGAGGAGCACAGCGTATACTTAATACGTGAGCACCGCAGTACTTGCAGGACGACGTAGCCAATTTTTCAAATTAAACGAGTATATAAAGAGTATATAAACTTTACTATTCTAATAAGTTACGTTATAGTTATTTTTATTGTTTCTAGCAACAAATAAATATTGTGTCGGATTATGTCGGAAATTGAAGAAAAATTTAATGAATCATCATATGGTGCTGATTCTATAAAGGTTTTAAAAGGTCTTGAAGCCGTAAGGAAAAGACCGGGAATGTATATTGGGGATGTTGGAGATGGATCGGGTCTACATCATATGATTTATGAGGTAGTCGACAATGCTATCGATGAATCGCTCGCCGGTTATTGTGATTTAGTCCGAGTAACGTTAAATAAAAACGGTTCGGTAACCGTGTCCGATAACGGGCGAGGTATACCTGTCGAAATTCATGAAGAGGAAGGGATATCAGCAGCTGAAGTTATTATGACGCAACTTCACGCCGGCGGTAAGTTTGATCAGAACTCTTACAAGGTTTCAGGCGGTTTACACGGTGTCGGCGTATCGGTTGTGAATGCTCTTTCAGAGTGGCTTGAATTACGTATTTGGCGTAATAATAAGGAATATTTGATTAGATTTAATAATGGTATAACAGAAGCTCCGCTTGCGGTTGTAAATGAAGATATTAATAAAAAAGGTACGGAAGTTACTTTTTTTCCGTCTGTAGAAACATTTACTAATATAGAATTTGATTTCGGCACTATAGAGCATCGTCTTCGTGAACTTGCTTTTTTAAATTCAGGTGTAAAAATTTTACTCGTCGATAATCGCTTTGAAGAAGTTAAAGAAGTAGAGTTTTATTATACAGGCGGTATAGAAGCTTATGTAAAATATATAGACAGAGCGAAGCACGCTATCCATCCATGTATAGTAGTTAATACGGAGAATGCTGACTCGGGTATAAGTCTTGAGCTTGCGATGCACTGGAACGATTCTTATCATGAGAATATTTTATGCTTTACTAATAATATTAGGCAGCGTGACGGCGGCACTCATCTTAGTGCTTTCAAATCAGCAATAACACGTGTTATTACCTCTTACCTTGATACTACGGGTCTTAATAAAAAATCTAAAAATGACTTTAGCGGTGAGGATACTAGAGAAGGCTTATGTTGCGTACTTTCCGTTAAAGTTCCTGATCCTAAATTTTCCTCTCAAACAAAAGATAAGCTAGTAAGCTCCGAAGTACGACCAGTTGTTGAAAATGCCGTTTATACAAAGGTTCTTGAGTGGTTTGAAGAGCATCCGGCGGAATCAAAGGCAATTATAGCTAAGATTATGGAAGCAGCTAATGCTCGTGAAGCTGCTAGAAAAGCGAGGGAGCTAACTCGAAGAAAATCAGCCTTAGAAGTCTCGAACTTACCCGGTAAGCTTGCCGATTGCCATGCAAAAGATCCGGCAATTTCAGAATTGTTTATTGTTGAGGGAGACTCTGCGGGCGGTACTGCAAAGCAGGGTAGGGATAGTAAAATTCAGGCTATATTGCCTCTGCGTGGTAAAATTTTGAACGTTGAGCGAGCAAGGTTTGACAAAATGCTCGGTTCGGATCAAATCGGTACGTTAATTACAGCTCTTGGAATTAGTGTTGAGCGAGAATTTTCTTTAGAAAAGCTTAGATACCATAAAGTTATTATTATGACCGATGCTGATGTTGATGGTTCGCACATTAGAACTTTATTACTCACGTTTTTCTATCGTCATATGCCTGAGCTAATAAATAAAGGTTATCTATATATAGCCCAGCCACCGCTTTATAAGGTAAAGAAAGGAGCAGCCGAGCTTTATTTAAAGAATGAGCAAGCTTTGCAGGATTATTTGATAAAATCAACTATCAATGATGCAACCTTAACTCTAGACGGTAAAGAACAGTTAGTAGGCGATAATTTAGAAGAGCTAATTAATAAAGTAGTTAAGTTTAATAGTTTGCTTGATCATGCTAGCAAAAAATTTAATCGCTCAATTACTGAAATTCTTGCAATTAATGACTTACTTAATAACAAAATATTTGAAGCTGAAAGTGATTTAAGACTTGAAAAAGCTTTAGATGTTTTAAATAGCTTAGAGGAGTCGCCTGATAAAACTAATTGGGAAATTTTAAAACATGAAAATAAAATAGAGTTCTTCCGTTTTAGTAGGGGTTTAAAAGAAAGTAAAATATTGTTGAAAGAGCAGTTAGAATCATTTGAGTTTATACAAATATCAAAGCTTGCTTTAACAATTTTTGATATATTCAGTAAGCAATTAAAGCTTATAGTGAAAAGTCAGGAATTCGGTATTTTAACAGCAAGCCAGTTGTTAAATGCTATTATAGAATGCGGAAAAAGAGGTATAAGTATTCAGCGTTTTAAGGGTCTTGGTGAGATGAATTCCGACCAATTATGGGAAACTACTCTTGACCCTGCAAAAAGGACTTTGCTTCAGGTAAGAGTTGCGGAAGTCGATGAAGCGGAGGGCATTTTCTCTACTTTAATGGGTGACGTTGTTGAACCTCGTAGATTATTTATCCAAGCTAATGCGTTAAATGTTGTGAATTTGGATGTGTAGTATAATCGGTGTCATCACGTGGCTTGTCCCACTAGTGTACGAATGTTCAGGATGTCATTCCTGCGAAAGCAGGAATCCATAAAATGAAACTAAAAAACAAAAAATGTATTGGGTATATATATTATGCTCTAATAAGCATGGTACTTTATATATTGGTATTACTAACAATATAATACGTCATGCTTATGAACATAAGCAAAAAATAATAAAAGGTTTTACCTCAAAATATAATATTATAAAGCTTGTTTATACAGAAGAATTTACTGACATTCAAGAAGCACTTACAAGAGAGAAAAACTTGAAAAGGTGGAAACGTAGTTGGAAAATAGAACTGATAGAAAAAGCTAACCCTGAATGGAAAGATTTAATTGAATAGTTCTATGGATTCCTGCTTTCGCAGGAATGACATCCTGAACGTTCGTACATTAGAGGGGCAAGCCACGGGGTGACCCTAGAAACATTTTTATAAAACATATGCAAAAATTAATTATTTGCGGCGGTAAACCTCTTAAAGGTAGTATTAATATTAGCGGTGCTAAAAATGCCGTGCTACCTATTATGGCGGCGTCTATTCTTACCGATAAACTGCATATTACTAATGTTCCAAAGTTAACGGATGTTAGTACTATGAAAGATTTGCTAAGAAGTCACGGGGCAGATATTGAAATATTAGAACATCAAGATGAATTTGAACTTATAATTAATACCGGAAATATAAATAACTTTACTGCAGATTATGAAATAGTCCGTAAAATGAGAGCATCGATTTGGGTGCTTGGTCCTTTGCTTACCAAATACGGTAAAGCAAAAGTATCGCTTCCGGGTGGTTGTGCTATTGGAGCAAGGCAAGTAGATTTGCATATTGCCGTATTAAAAGCTATGGGAGCTACGATTGAAATAGAAGACGGTTATATTAATGCTTCAAATAAAGGACGCTTAAAAGGTACTCATTTTGTTTTTGATAAAGTTTCCGTAGGTGCTACGATTAATGCAATACTTGCAGCTGTTTTAGCAGAGGGGGAAACCGTGCTTTTTAATTGCGGGCAAGAGCCGGAAATAGTTGATTTATGTAATTGCCTTATCAAAATGGGAGCCGATATTGCAGGTGTCGGCACTAGCGAAATAACAATTAAAGGTAAGGATTCTTTAAATAAAGAGAGCTATAAAGTACTTTCTGATCGTATTGAAGCTGGTACTTATATGTTTGCGGCAGCTATTACTAAAGGTGATGTAAAAATTTTTGGGATTGATTACCATATTATAGAAAATATAGCTTTAAAACTTATTGAAACGGGTATAAAAGTTGTGCAGATCAATAACGGAGTGCAAGTAACTTATGAAGGGAAGTTAAATTCAGTTGATTTAGAAACTAATCCCTATCCCGGCTTTGCTACTGATTTACAAGCACAATTTATGAGCCTTATGACGCTTAGTAGCGGTGTTTCAATGATCACCGAGAATATTTTTGAAAATCGTTTCATGCATGTCCCTGAATTATGTAGAATGGGAGCAGATATAGTAGTACGAGGTAATAAAGCGGTAGTTCGAGGTGTAGAAATGTTAAAAGGAGCAGAAGTTATGGCAAGTGATCTTAGAGCTTCAGTATCGCTAATACTCGCAGGGCTCAGTACTAATAGCAAAACCGTATTACACCGAATATATCACTTGGATCGTGGCTTTCAAGATTTAGAAAAAAAATTAAGTAATTGCGGTGCGGATATAAAAAGAGTATAATATACTCGATGAACTTCAAAAATTGGCTACGTCGTTCTACAAGAGCTTCGGTAATCACGTATTAAGTATAAGCTCCGTTCCTCGCCTTGTGAACTCCTTGCTCTTTTTGAAGTTGATCTTCGTATACTCAGTTCCTATTTATTTGTAGTATACTATTTTTAACGGAGAAAATTATGGCAAGAATTACAGCAGAAGATTGTAATAAAATTATACCGGATAGGTTTCGGCTTGTTGTACTAGCAACAAGATATGCTAAATTATTAAATTATAAAGTAGAAACTAATCAAATCAAAAAAGAAAAGCGTGATAAACCTCCTGTTATCTCATTACGTAGAATTGCTGCCGGAAAAGTATCGGTAGAACAGTTAGAACAAGACCTAATAAACAGTCTGCGTACAAAAACTATGATAGAGCCAATTGTTAATCAGGATGAATCAGAAGATATAGAAGAAAAATTTGAGTATTTACCTGAGGTTTGTATAACGGAAGATTACTCTGATTTAGATGATCAAATTTTTATTGATGAGACCGGTGATGATTTTGAAGATAAGTAAATGTTTATCGGTGTCGGTACTGATATAGTACAAATTCCTAGAATCGAAAAAATATTACATTTATATCCGGAACTTTTTGCTAAAAAAATTCTAACTTCAAAAGAGTTGGCACAGTTTAGTTTATTGGACAAAACAGGTCATGCTGTATTTTTAGCAAAGCGTTTTGCTGCTAAAGAAGCTGTAAGTAAAGCCTTTGGAGTCGGTATAGGTCAAGGTATAAATTTAAAAGATATTACTATACTAAATGATAATTTGGGCAAACCTATAGTAGAAATTAATTCAAACTATACAAAAAAACTCCCACCTTTTAATATTCACCTTTCTCTTTCTGATGATTATCCTGTATGCGTAGCATTTGCTGTAGTCGAGGGGGAGTTATAGTGTCATTCCCGCATGGATACCGAGTCGTCATTGCCGAGGGGGAGCCGTAGGCGACGCGGCAATCTCAGGAAGTAATTTAAAGCTCCTGAGATTGCTTCGTCGAAACTTACAGTTTCTTCTTGCAATGACGGTTTTGATATCCATGCAGACGCCTACGACGAAATATAAATTACGATCCGGCTTTGCTGTCTGCTTTAGGTAACATGATTTTTAAATCGGCTTTAGCTTCTAAATCAGAAATATATTTCTTTAGTACTTCTGCAGCTAATATATTATCAATAGTTACTTTTGCTTCTTCTTTTGTTGGAATAGGCACGGGTTTTTTCTCAAGCACTTTGATAATATGCCAACCGAAATCGGTTTTTACAGGAGTTGAAACTTCATTTACTTTTAAAGCAAAAGCTTTCTTCTCAAATTCCGGTACTAACTGTCCAGGTTGATTTAATAGAATGTAACCTATAACTCCGCCGTTTGAAGCTGAAGCTTTATCAAGAGAGGATTCTTCTGCAAGCTTAGTGAAATTTCCGCCTTTGCTTAATTTGGTCTTTATATCGTTAGCTTCTTTTTGGGATTTAACTAAAATATGAGCAACTTTTATTTGCTCTTTACCTTTAAGATTACCGACATATTTATTATATTCGTCATCAAACATCTTATCTGTAATATTAGATTTTATATAATTTGCCAATAATTCTTGTTGAGCTAATTGATTTTTTGCATTTTCAAGTTTTTCTTGAAATTCTTTAGAAGAAGTAATATTTGACTTAGCAACTTCTTCTTTTAACAAAAGATTATTAACATAAATTTTTATTAATTTTTCCTGATCTTGCAGTGGAAAATCATCAAAATTTTTGATTGTTTCACCTGATTGAAGATTAAGCTGAGGCTTAAATTCTTTCATAATTTGCGATTCTTTTACTTCACCGCCTTTATAGGTAGCAACTACTTTGTCTTTATCGGCAAAAGCAATACCGGAAAGCATGCTAACTGATAAAAATATAACAGATAATTTTTTCATTTATGACTCATAATTGTGTTAAATATAAGCTTAAATTTTATAAAAATAATATATAACCGTCAACAGCTATTTGAGAATATTTTATTTATTAATAATAATTTACAAAAATTATGTAGTAAATTTATATAGCACTATTAACAAAAATCGCCTATATAAAATAACATAGTACTAGACACTTCTTTATTCGATGTCATTCCTGCGTGGATCAATTTTATCTCTGTCATCCCGTGGCCCCGCCACGGGATTCAGTTAAAAATACTAAAATTATTAGTATTTTTTATTATTTTTATGGACCTAGTTAGCAAGCGAACTAGGTAACACAATAGATTCCCGCCTACGCGGGAATGACATAGATTCAGTACTATAAATTTTAAATACAAAATAATTATTTTAGGACTTTAATGCTTTCTATTTTAAAAAAACTTTTTGGTACTGCAAATGATCGTACTGTAAAAAAACTATTTTCTGAAATTACAAAAATTAACTCGCTTGAGCCTGCTATACAAAAATTATCAGATGAGGAGTTAAAGAATAAAACTGTAGAGTTTAAAGAAAAGCTTAAAAACGGAGCTACTTTAGACGATATAGTATATGAGGCGTTTGCGGTAGTTAGGGAAGCAGCTAGAAGAGTTTGCGGTATGCGTCATTTTGACGTTCAGCTTATAGGCGGTCTTATATTACACCGAGGCATGATTACCGAAATGCGTACCGGTGAGGGTAAGACCTTAGTTGCAACACTTCCTGCTTACTTAAATGCTTTAACCGGAAAAGGCGTACATGTTGTCACCGTGAATGATTATTTGGTAAGCCGTGATTCTGCTTCCATGGGTAAAATTTATAACTTTTTAGGCTTATCGGTTGGATGTATTGTTGGCGGTATGCCTGATGAGGTAAAACGAGCTGCCTATAATGCCGATATTACTCATGCAACAAATAATGAACTCGGTTTCGATTATTTAAGAGATAATATGAAGTATAGCTTGCAGGAACGAGTACTTCGTCCTTTTAATTTTGCTATTATCGATGAGGTTGATTCGATTTTGATAGATGAAGCAAGAACTCCGCTAGTTATCTCAGGTCCGGTTAATGATAATTCGGAATTATACGGTAAAATTGATAAAATTGTACGCCTGCTTAATACAAGTGATTTTGAAAAAGACGAAAAATTAAAAACTATCAATTTAACGGAAACCGGTATTACACATATAGAATCACTTTTAAGTAAAGAACATCTTATAAAGCCTGATTCCGGTTTATATGATTTTGAAAATTTAACTTTTGTGCATTATGTTAATCAAGCCTTAAGAGCTCATAATATGTTTACTATTGATGTAGATTATTTGGTGCGTGAAGGTAAAGTAATGATTATCGATGAATTTACCGGTCGTGTAATGGAGGGGCGTAGATATTCGGAAGGGTTACATCAAGCATTAGAAGCAAAAGAAAATGTGAAAATTCAAAATGAAAACCAAACCTTAGCATCTATTACTTTCCAAAATTATTTTCGTAATTATCCTAAATTATCAGGTATGACCGGTACGGCTATGACTGAAGCACCTGAATTAAAAGACATATATAATCTCGATGTGGTCGCAGTCCCAACCCATAATAAAGTTACAAGGCTTGACCTTGATGATGAGATTTACGGTAGTAAAAAAGAAAAATATGATGCTATCTTAAAGCTAATTAAGGATTGTTACGATCGTGGTCAGCCTATACTTGTCGGTACGATAAGCATAGAAAAGTCAGAAGAGCTTTCAAGCGTTTTAAATAAAGAAAAAATCCCTCATAAAGTTTTAAATGCCAAATTTCATGAGCAGGAAGCTTTTATTATTGCTCAAGCAGGTAGGTTTAAGGCAGTAACGATTGCAACCAATATGGCAGGGCGAGGTACTGATATTATGCTTGGCGGTAATCCTGAAATGTTAATAGAACAGCTGGATAAAGAACATAATTATGAAGTTAAAATAGCTGAAATAAAAGCTCAAATTGCCGAAGAAAAGAAGCAGGTTATTGAAGCGGGCGGTTTATTTGTGATAGGTACGGAAAGGCATGAAAGCCGTAGGATAGATAATCAGCTAAGAGGAAGATCGGGTAGACAAGGTGATCCAGGCAAAACTAAATTTTTCCTATCTCTTGATGATGATTTAATGCGTATTTTTGCATCAGATCGTATATCAGGAGTTCTTAGAACACTTGGATTGAAAGACGGAGAGGCTATCCACCATCCGATGATTAGTCGTTCACTTGAGAAAGCTCAGCAAAAAGTGGAAGGACATAACTACGAGATGCGTAAAAATTTATTACGTTTTGATGATGTAATGAATGACCAACGTAAGATAATATACGAGCAACGTACTGAAATTATTAACTCTAAAGATAGTCACGGTTTCTTAAATAGTACTACTGAGGAACTCGCTAAAAAGATAGTATTAACTTTTATGCCGGTAGGCTCTTATAGAGAAGATTGGGATATAGAAAATTTAAGCGTAGAATTGCATCGTGTCTTTTCTATGAAATTTGATCATAATTTAGTCAGTAAAAATGACGTAACGGAAGAAGAAATCACGAAAATCGTTATACAAACGGCTCATGATATATATAAGGCAAAAGAAGAAGCCTATAGTAGCGAGTTAATGCATAATGCCGTGAAATATATTTTACTAACCACCCTTGATCAAGTTTGGAAAGATCATTTATATAGCTTAGATCATTTAAGACAAGGCATATCGCTTAGAGCTTATGCTCAAAAAGACCCTCTTAGCGAGTATAAAAGAGAAGCATTTAATTTATTCGAGCAGATGCTCAATAATTTAAAAGAATTATTTATTCAAACAGTATATCATTTCCATATCGACTTAAAACATATTCAAAAAGAAGATGTTTCGCTTGAACATAAAAAACTTCAGAAAAATATGCGAGAAAGTCGGGAAGATCCGGCATTTAGTAAATATAATGCAGGAAGTAGCCTTGAGACTGACCTTAAACCTGTCGTATCACGCATTGACCCAAAAGATAGAAACCCTGATGATCCTACTAGCTGGGGTAGGGTATCTCGTAATGAGCTATGTCCGTGCGGTTCAGGTAAGAAATATAAATATTGTCACGGTGCAAATGAATAGATGAAAACCTATAATACCCTACGATTTTTACTCTATGTCATTTCCACGAGGTATTGCCTCCGTGGATACTCGAGCCGTCATTGCGAGGAGGCATTGTTGCGTAGATCGGTAAAGCCCACTGTGTGTCACCCCGTGGCTTGCTAACTAGGTCCATAAAAACAACAAAAAATACTAATAATTTTAGTATTTTTAACTGGATCCCGTGGTCAAGCCACGGGATGACAGAGGTAAAGTTGGTCCACGCGGGCAACGCTTTCTCGCAATGACAAAAAAAACATCCTAGCAACAATGCCACGCGAGAATGACAATAAGATATCTTTAAGAAAAACAAAATTATAAATAAATAGAATATGATAAAGGAACTATTAAAGTGTAATTTAACTCTGTTATCAAAAGATATCAAGTCTTATGTAAATCGATATGGTTTTGAAAATGTTTTAAAAGAATCTATCTTTCTTGATAGAGCAGATGTAGTAAAAGGTTTAAATAAATTACGAACAATATCTACTACTGAATTATTTTCAGCATCTTCAAATAATGCAATAAAAGTTGCTAACTGGCTAGTTAAAGCAAAAAAAGCAAATGTTAATATGTGTTGTGATGTTTTTAAGGACACTCCTTTAAATATTGCTGCACGTTATGGACATTATGAAGTGGCAGAATATCTAATAGCAAAAGGAGCTGCAGTAAACGGTTACGAGGAACTTTGCTAGGACCGCCTTTATATGAAGCGGTAAGTACTTGAATGTAGCAAAACTATTACTTGAGAAAGGAGCTGAGGTTGATCAAAGAAAATCCGGAGAAACACCTTTACATGCGGTTGCTAAAAACGTTCGATATACTTCTAAAAATATTACGGATGATGAAATATATAAACTGTTATTATCATATGGTGCTGATATTAATGCAAAAGTAGAATTTAGAGGAGTAGGGTTTAGTATATATGACGGAAAAACGGTATCAGAAATAGCAGAATTTAAAGTAGCATTAGCCGGTGAAAGTGAATAATAACGGAAGAATAATCATTTTCTGAGATATTACTAGACGGTAGTTATTGACAAGTTTAGGAAAAAGTTTTATATTCTTCACAAGTTTAAGAAAAAGTTAATAGTGTATGTCTAAAGCTAAAGCAAAAACAGCTTCCAAAAATAACCCGACTTCTAGGGAACAGGCTAAAGAATATTTTCATAACGGTCAGAAAATCAAACCGGTAAAGCTTATTGTTGCTCAAAATTCTTTTCTAGCTGCTGAATATGAATCTTCCGGGGATTTAGTCGTAGGAAGTAACGGTCAGCCATTGCCTTGGGGATTAGTTAAAAGCTTATCTTAATAATTTTTACTTCCAAAGACCTCACCAATAAATAATAGGGGATGTAGCTCAGAGGTAGAGCATCTGCTTTGCACGCAGAGGGTCAAGGGTTCGATTCCCTTCATCTCCACCAATCTCTACAAGGGTTTCCAGCCTTTTTAAATTTTCTCAAAAATTCGTATGCTCCTTTTATGTTCCAAAATGTCTAATTTTTGTATTAAATCTCTTTTAAATTCCGAATTTTAAATATTATCAAAAAAACTAACTATTGACCACAGCCTTTTGTATATTCCTTAAATTCTTCTCAGCTTATTTATTCATACTTTTAGTTAAATTTCTATTGAATTCTTAAAACTTCTTATTATTCTGTCTATAAGCTTATTTTTAATAAAATATTAAAATAAATAGAATTTAATAATAATAGAAATATGAAAGAATTAATAGAATTTTTAAAGCAAAAAGGATTTACCAAGGAAGTGACAAGTTTAACGAATGGTGCTACTAAACTTAAACTTGAATATTTATGGGATGAAGATGCAATAGAAATTGCTAAGTTTCTTAGGACAGATACCACCTTAACACATGTATGGACCTTCCTAATAATGCAAGAAAAAAATAACATTTAATAGCTAAAAAGCAAATGCAGTCATGTATCCAACTTATAATTGATAAATTACCTTACTTGTATATTTACCGTATAGCCCTGATGGAATTCGTTTGCCTACAAACTTTTACTTATCACTTCGACGGCTTCTATAGAGCCTGTGCGTTAATCAGTTTTTTCGTAGGTTAAGGTTTGTCTTATTCATCATCAATATTATCTCTCACGCATATTTCGGATTGGAATTTTTACATATATTATTATCTAATTTATTCAGTTAATATTGGCAATTCAACAATATATTATTACCTTAATTAGCTACAAACTTTAGTTTCGTTGTAATCATTGCCGGTACGTAATACTGCGAATACTATTCGTGCCAATTTATTTGCTACAGCAACGGTAGTTTTATTATGCCCGCATCGCTCCGATAAATTATACATCCACTGGGTAAATCTAGTAAAATCCTTTTTGTTTTTTTGTGCTTCAGTTGTAAACCTTAGCTTAGCATTTAATACCGCTCTTGCTCCTTGAATCAATAAAGTACGTAAATAAGTATCGCCTCTCTTGCTTATACTAAGTAACCTCTCTTTACCTCCACTCGAATGTTGTTTTGGCACTAAACCAAGACATGCTGATAATTGTCTACCATTATTAAAATATTTTGCATTACCTATTGAAGCTATCAATGCTGTAGCAGTAATTAAACCTATACCGGGTATAGATGTTAAACGTTTATATTGTTCTAACTCTGTTGCTAATATTTTTAATCGCTTTTCTAGCTCTATTATTTTTTTATCATTATCTATAAATTCTTCTTTTAACTCGATGAATGTTGTATAGCTTATTGGGCTTAAACCGCCACTATCTAAAACTTCTGTTAATTTAGCAGTAACTTTATTTATACCCTGAGGAATAGTAAAACCAAATTCATTTAGTAATCCTCTTATCTCATTGGCAAGTGCAGTACGATTTTTTACCAACCTTGCTCTTATCCTGTGAATCGACAAAATATCTCGTTGTCCTACACTTTTTATCGGTACATATCTCATATTCGGTCTTGTTACTGCTTCACAAATCGCTTCGCTATCTGCCTGATCGTTTTTATTAGTTTTAACATATGGTTTTACAAATTGTGGTGCTATTAGTTTAACCTCATGACCTAATTTTGTTATTTCTCTTGCCCAATAGTTAGCTCCGCCGCAAGCCTCCATACCTACTAAACATTTTGGTAAGTTAGCTATATAACTCAACACCTGATCTCTCATCTTATCTCAGCGTTTCATACAAAAAAGACACTTCATTACTGTTAGCACTTGAACAATATAAGCAAGAAGGACCACATGTAATATGCACAGCAACATCATGTCAGGATCTTAAAAATAATCGAGCTCCAGCAGTATTAGGTAAGATATCGCATATTAAAAGGGACGGTGACTATACCATACTATCTATAAATCCGTTAGAGCGTGTAGAAATCAAGGATTTAGTATATTATCAGGGTCTTTACTATGGTAAGGAAGAAGCTATAGTCCCCCCTATCTCAAGCACAACACAAGAAATAAATAGGTTAAGAGAATTAGTAGATCATGTTATACAACTATATTATCAACGCACAAAGTATTCTCCTAGCATACCAGTATATATAGAAGGTACAAAGAGATATGAAGAATATGCAGAAGATATAAGTTATTATATTTTGCAGAAAGAAAGTTTAGATCCTGAGGGTTTCGTTAATAAAAGTGTTAAAGAAAAGTTAGAATATCTTTTTCAGCATATGCTGCCTGTGGGGATTTCCTATATATATGAATATGAGAAGCTACATTCTAATCTTAAAATGTATGAAGCAGTAAAGCAATATTCAGGACCTATTCCTAGAGAGGAAACGGACAAAATCGCAAATATCATAGTACATAATGAAGGTTACCCTCACCATATAGATATTATGAAAATGGAAAAGATGGATAAAACAGTAGAGAAAAAACAAGTAAAAGAAATTGACCAACAATTAGCCAAAGGACCAAAAACACCTGATTATACACCTAATAAACCTGAGCCAAAAAATAAAGGGAAAGGAGAGGGTAGAGGATGATCACCATTGAATCAATAATAAAAGAGGAAAATTTATGAAATTCAACAGAAAACCACATGATAATAGTATAGATAGTTATCTTACTAAGATATATGTTAATAAAGGAAAATTTGAAAAAGTTATTAAAGAATATCAGGAAGATAGAGAAGTGCAAAGTAGTACAGAATATAGGATGATGACATCAGAAGACAAAATTGCAACAGATAAAGGTTTTGCCGCTGGTGCATGGCATTTATTTACAAACTTTATTATTGGCGAAAAAGGAGTTGATTATTATTTAGCCGAGTGTTTTTTAGATGGATTTGGCGTTACAAAAGATTCTACATTGGCTCATTTAACACTTAGCATAGGTGCTAAACTTGGAGATAATAAATCACAAGAATATCTAAATAAAAATAATATAAGTATTCCGCAACATATTAATAAATTAGCAGATAAATGTGTAACTGAAATAAAAAAATATGAATCAGATGTCAAAGGAAGAGATGTGACATGGGAAGAAATGGTGGCGATAGCTAAGAGCTTTGATTATTTTGTGAAGAAAGAGCATAATATTTCTTATTATAATAGTATTAAGGAGGATTGTGCCGGTATGAGAGAATACTGTGCATGTATTGAGCCTATAATAGAAGATAATGCAAATATACAAGTAGATATGACGGGTCAAGAAAGTAGCGGTTGCTGCTGCGTAATTATCTAACAATGACGAGCAGATGCTCAACGACTTCTACCTTCATCTTTGTGTTTATTTAGGTGCTTGGTAGAGGTAGTTTTCTTAATGTTTTGATTTTGAGAAGCGGAAGATTTAACAGAATGTTTGATATCAGAGAGCTTCTCAAGGTCTTGCTTAGAAAGTGAGGATAGTTGTTTTGGAATGTTTAGCTTTTGTTTTTGCGTGCGTGACGGTGGTCTTCTACCGATCATATCATCTATTGAGGCGTCAAGGAAGTTTGCAAGGGCAAGAGTGGTCGCGGCACCGGGCGTAGCACTGACGTTAGGATCTAGAAACATTTTTAAGGTCCTATCACTCATGCCAATTTTCAAAGAAAGTTGAATAGGACTAAGGTTGTGTTCTTTTATTGTAGTTTTTACTATAGATGTTAAGTTTTTGGTAATGGCATGGTGGCTTATAGGTAAAAAAAACTTAGGCTTAGAATTATAGTATTTTGGATCACGTCCTAAGACTTCATCAAGCGATACTTGGAAATAATCGGCTAATTTTGTTAAAGTTGCTACTCTTGGATTAGATAGAGTACCATTCAGTATTTTATTAAAAATAGGCTGATTAATCCCACATTTCATGATAAAGTCTTTTTTCTTAATTTGCATGCCTGAGATTTTGTGTGTTAGGAATTGCTGTAAATTCTTACCTACTGACATGAAATAATAAAACCAAAATGAAATTTGTATTTTCTTCTTGACAAGCAAGATGAAAGATGGTTAAGCTTTAATTAGCACTAAAAAATTGTGTGGAATTTCTTGAAAGATTTTAAGAAAGGATTTGTTAGTTCTCAGTAAGTATAGAGTCGGGAAACTTAAGTACTTACTGAGAATGAAAACATATGAAATTAATTAAATAGCCGCGAGCGGTTTTTTTAACTAACCAACCATAAAGGTATTCCTATGCTAATACGCATTTTCAAAAATATCAAGTCTTTTCAAGACAAAAATTCCAAAAACATAGAAAAAAATATCAAAAAAGTCACAAAAGAAACAAATAATGGTTATTTAGCGTCGCTATATTCAACCGGTAGTGCAGCGATAGACAACTATATCCAACTTGTTACGTATTTTGTGTAATTAATTTAACCAATCATCAGTAATCAATTAATTAAAAAAGGAGCAAAGCTAATATGAGGACTAAAGAAGTAATTAATATAATTAAAAACCAATCTAACAAACTAAAATATGCCGCAATAATTGGTACTACATTATTGATAGCCGTAGATGCGAACGCAGCATGGGATTTAAGTAAGCAAGTTGGGGATGCGATAATATCGCCTGTAGTTAAGTTATTTAAAGATTATGTTTCATTGATTATTGGTGTAGCAGCTGGAGGAGGCTTGGCTCTTGGTACGCAAGGTGATTTAAGAGAGAGAGCAAAAGTAGCGGGGAACGGCTTTTTAGGAGGATACGGAGTGATTGAAGTTATCAAAGCTATGACCGGCATTTAAAAGCAATATGACAGCACTAGGAGCAAGTAAGCTATGACAAAAGTAAGATTCAATGAATGTTTAAACAAAGAGACACGATTTTTCAATATATCGATTGGGGTAATTCTTGGTAGTTGTACGACAGGTATTACTGTTTGGGCTTTAAAGAACTTACTTTTTGGCGTAGCTGCAAGCGTTGTTGGTGCAGTTATGGGTAGTTTTCTGATGAAGGAGTATAGGCTTGGCAATATTCAAAAGAATTTATACTGGCGATGGTTTGGTTCAAGAGTTTTTCTTGGACAAGGGAAGGTATCAGAAGGGTATATAGAAGAGGTAAGTTTAATGTATTTATCGATGCTGCTTGATTTAAATAAAGATGTAGTAGGTTATAAGGAGGCATTAATAAGCAAATATATAAGCCATAGCAGTACTAAATATATGAAAGAGATCAGACAGTATTTTTCGCATGTTAAGGAGCAGTATAAGCAGTTTGGCTTATCTACATATTTTGCTGTTAAATCTTTGGAGATCAATTCATCAGATAATAGCGTGATTGCTAAAGGAGTGCTAACTACGAAGTTTGGGGATCACGGAATTGATATTAAAGAGACTTCATATTTTTTAAGTTATGATTTAGCCGGAAGCACTCTTAGATTAAAGGAGTTTTATCATATTGCAAGCGAAGAAGAGCTGAAGAAAAAAGAGACACTACTAAAAGAGGAAGAGGAAAATATGCAGAAGATAGAAAAAGCAGTGAATAAGAGAGGTATGCATCATGATTAGTAGAGTTAGATCGTTAATACTTAGCATTACCTTTATTATTTTAACAACAGGTGCTGCATTAGCAGAGCAAACATATTGCTATAAGCAAGGCAGCAGCATTAAGGCGGTAATCAGCAAAGATCATTTAAACAGAATATGGTTTTCAGGAAAATCTATTATTGAAGTAATAGGCGATAGCACAAAATACAAGATAATACAAGATGCTGTAGGTAAGAACTTATTTATCACGCCTCTTGCAGCAATTGGTGAAGATATAGAGATGTCAGTAATTGAGGCAGGAGGTCGCACAATTGATCTTAGTTTAAGAGTAGCAGGCAGCAAAGGACAGGTAATTTTTATAGAAGAGAAGCAAAGCTGTCATTCATCAAAAGATACAGATAATCAGGAAATAGCAAGATTAATGCGATATATGCATTCAAATAAACCTGATAAATACATTGTAGATACAAATAAGAGATATATTCATAAATTAGAGTTGCAGGGACTAAAAATAAGACAAGATATGTCATATAGATATGGTCCTTATGTAGGTGCAAAGCTCACTATTACTAACATTTCATCAGGTGTTTTTAAAACAGGTAAAGATATATCACTTACTGATTGTCTGTTAAAGCAGATATATTTGAAGGTGAGTATGCAATGATTAGAAAGAATTACAGCATATTACGTCCTAATCGTAATTGTTGTGTATGGATAGCCTTGAAGGAGGTGGAACGTGATTAATTTAAAAGAAATATTTAAAAATATCAGAGATAAAAGAACCAATTTAACATCATCTGAAAGTGAGTCCACAGAAAACACAAGTGTTAGCACATACCGCAGAGCACAAGAGAGAAGATGGTTATATGTATGTTTGCTAATTTTAGGTGTGCTTGGTGCCGCGATGAAGTTACAAGTCGGCAGCACTAGTCAGATTAAGCATGAGGAAAAAAGAGCAGATGAAGGGCGTAATATTGACACCTCGTACGAGGCGATGGATGGCAACAAAATATGGCAAAACCACTTTGAGGATAAACTAAGGAGTAGTCAGCATGAGTTACAAGAGAAAGTAGAAAGTTTAATGCGTGATCTGCGTGCTAAGGAAGATGAGGAGCGTAAGCATCGAGAGCAGGAGCTGCAAAAAATGGCTGAGCAGCTAAAATTTGCTCAAGATGAATTAAAAAGTGCAGCACAAGGCTCAGTAACAGAGGCAATTTACCAAAGAACATTAATGTAGATATTAGTAAATGCAGAATTCAAGGCAGCAGCTACGGGGATCTCTCTAGTGAGAGAATTATTATTAGAGCTGAGAAATTAATCTGTATTGATCCTAAAACGGAGTTAGTGACCACTAGTGACGTTATAGGTGTAGTGCATGGTGATGATGGTATGAACGGTATTAAGGGCAAAGTCATTGCCACAAGTAATAGACATATTAAAAATGCATTTATCGGCTCGATGTTAAGCGGTCTTGCCTCCAGCAGTAAAGGAGTGGAAGGTTTAACTCTAACATCACTTGGAGCAGTTAATACAAAACGCCAAGGATTTAAGGATTTAGCAGGTCAAGGACTTTTAAGCGGTGGCAGTAATGCGGGTGAGAAGATAGCTGATTATTATTTAAGACTTGCTGAGCAGATGTCGCCGGTACTTACCGTGCCGGGCGGAGTTAAGGTGGATGTGATATTTACTAAAGGCTTTTTCTTAGGCGAAGTTGGCATGCAACAAAAAATTGCCAAGGCCCGCAAGATTAATAAGCAAGTACAGGCGGAGGAGTATGATGAATATTAAGAAACTAGTGCAGAACAAAAGGCTGTGGTCAATGTTTTTGATTGCTGTAAGTATGAGCGGCTGCTCTACATATAGTAGTCATTTTGGTTGTCCTGACGCAAGGGGGCTTAATTGCACGCCAGTAAGCATCGTAAACGCACAAATAGATAGTGGCAGGATTGAAAGCGTCGCAAATAAAAAGAAGAGATGCAAGGGCGGTAAATGCTATACGCAGAATCAAGATGATATGAAGCCGGAATTGAAGTTAGAGGATTTAAGATAAAATGGTGTTTGGAAGATTAATAGAGAAAGTAGAAGATTATTGCGGGTTTGCGTCAAGCGAGATGAAGGAAACTTCAACAAAACGTTTAAACGAGCACCTTGAGAATAATTTTTTAGGAGCAGTGCCACTAAAAGATTATCTGCCCTATAAAAGCTATGTACCTGGTATTGGTATATTTTTTAATGATGACGGTATTGCTGGTTTTCTGACAGAAATTTCAATGAGAGTAGGTAGTAATGAGCTACTTGAGAAGAACTTAAATCTTTTCTTCAATAATGAAATTCCTGAAGGGATTTACATGCAGTTTTTAGTAGTAGGCAGTAATAATATTGAAGATAAGTTAAGTTTATGGAGTAGCGAAAGAACAGCTCATAATGATCCTATGTTAGATAGAATTACAAAATATCGTGAGGCTTTTTTTAAGAGAGAGAGCTAGAGATATCGGTAATAGTGATGGACGTATAGGCAGAGATTGGAAAACTTATGTTAGCTGCACTATGAAAGGTGTTGATGGCAATAACTCTAAATTAGAGTTACTTGTTAAGTTCAAAGAAAAGCTGCTTAAGAAATTTGCATCAATTAAGCTAAATACTCGTAGCTGCGATGTTGCTGATTTGCAATATCTTGTTAATGACTTGGTTAATATGCAGCTTACTCCTTTATTACTGCAAGGAGAAGTGGACAGGAAAAGTAGCAAGGCAGAAAATAGCAGTCATACAAAAATTAATTCTAATAAGCATAATTTACTTGAGCGTATATCGGATCAGATATTTGAGGGGCTGCATGAGGCAAATATTACTGAAGAAGAGATCAAGCATTTAAAAACTGATTTAGTTACTAGAGGATATTATCTCAAGAAATTACCTGAGAGTTTTGGGATTAACGATATGGTGTCACTTCTTGGACCTGATCTTGAAGGGGGCTTCCCTGCAAGATTAATAATAAGTTACACCATAGCTAATAACACAAGCAAGGTAGATGAGGGAAAAATAATTGCAGAAGGTCTGCGTAGTATTCACGCATAGGAGAAATGGTACACAAGACATGACATTAGTTTGCAGAATGAAGCGAAGTGGTGGAAAATCTTAATTGATCGCAATAAGAATGGTGAAAAATTTTTAACTGAGAATTTGCAAGTATTTATTACAACTACAAAAAATGCTATGGAAATAGCAGAAGAGAAACTGCTTAGCCATTATAATAGTTTAGATTTTCAATTAGCACGAAATGATAAGTTGCATCTTGTTGGTTTGTTATCAATACTGCCAATGCAGCAAGCAGCTTTTTGGAAATCTTTAAAATTCTTTCAACTAGTAAAAAACGTTCCTGCAAGTGAGGTAGTTGCTAAATTACCTATTCATGGTGAATGGAAAGGTATTAATAAAAGCGGCGTATTATTACTTGGTCGCAAAGGTGAGATGTTTAACTGGAATCCATTTTATAGGGTGGGAGGAGCTGGTAACTATAATGTGTGCGTGATGGTACCATCAGGTAGTGGTAAGTCATTTTTCTTGCAGGAACTTGCTACTAGTTTAGTGTCTCAAAATGTACAAGTATTTGTGCTAGATATTGGCTCGTCTTATCAAAATATTGTGGAAGGCTTGAATAATAGAGAGTTCTTAAGATTTAATGCATTAAATGATCTATCACTTAATCCGTTTCACGGAATTATAGGTAGCGGAGCTGTTTATTTAGAAGCTCAGAAGCTAAAGCGAGAAGGTAGAAGCAAAGAAGAGATTATGCATCGTACAGGTCTTACCACTGAAGGATTAGAAATATTATTTTCAGAAAATAATAATACAAAAGAGGTTGCCGAGAATGAGACTATTGAGGTTTTAAAAATTGGAGAGCATTTTGTTACCAAGGATGCAATTATTTACGCAAAAACTACTATAGCTACAATGTGCGGTGTGAGCGGAGATAACACAAAAGAAGCTATCATTGAAAAGGGATTAAATGAAGGAATAAAGCAATACGGCGACACATTAAACTTAGATAAATATGCGGGTGTTTTAGAAGGGATGGAAAATGGTATGGGAAGAGATCTTGCAATATCTCTATATCCATATACATCAAACGGGGTGCATGGTAGGTATTTCAGGCAAGGCAAGAATGCTAAATTCAATTCACCTTTAACTGTATTTGAATTTGAAGAAGTTAAAGGTGATGAGGTGTTCTTATCGGTCATTTTGGGTATAATATTAATGCAAATCACGATGCAATTTTTATGTGGGGATAGAAGTAAGAGATTTGTATTAATTGTTGATGAGGCATGGAGAATTATTGACCATAGTGTAGGTTTTTTAGAAGCATTTGCAAGAACTGTCAGAAAATACGGTGGGAGTTTAATCACCTGCGTACAAGAGTACAAAGATTTAAATAACGGTCCGAAGCATCAGGCCATTTTAAATAATAGTAGCTGGACGGCAGTGCTGCGTCAAGAGCCAGCTGGGATTGGTCAGATGAGGCATTCTGAGAAGTTCAAGAACTGCGTATCATTAATAGAGACTATTACCAAAGATCCGGAGAATAAATATTCTGAAATTATGATTATGGGCAGTAACTTACGTGTTGTAGGGCGGTTAGTGGTAGATCCGTATAGTGAGTGCTTGTATTCGACGGAGAGTGAGGATTATGGCTTTTTGCATCAATGCAAGAATAATGGCATAGATAAGGATACGGCAATTAGGGAGCTTATCAAAAGAAAAGGCAAGAAACTACCGGCATTTAAGGTGGTTCATAAAAGTATAGAGCCAAAAAGCGGTAGAGAGGAGATAATTCTAACATGAGTCAGAATCAGATATCAAATAATGAGTCTAAGACATCACTTCAGGTGGAAGTGTTAAATAATATTAAAGTCAATAAGCATCAAGTGAATGTAACAATGATATCTATAGTATTGTTAATATTCTTAATAGGATGTTGTTGTGGACATCTTGGCTCTCAAATGCTTTCTAATTACCAAGATAAAATGCAAATATTATATGTATCACGCAGTGAGATAATGGATTTAGAAAAAGCAAGACTTGAGCAGCACCAAGACCCTGCGGGCAGGATGTTTTTTGGAGAGATTAATAAGGCAATCAGTTTAATTAGAAGAGAAGCTATTAATTACGAGGATAAATATCAACGTGTGATATTTGTAGGGGATAATTATGTAGAAGGCAGAAACACTAAATCTATTAGTAAAATAGTATATGAAAAAGTAATACAGCAATTAAATGGCACAGAGTAGTAGTATATAGTGATGAAATTAACATTAAAAATACTCATAATTTGTAAAGTAATATTTATTATTGATGCCCATGCTATGGATTTTGGGAAGCAAGGTGCAACATACGAGGTAGTATAGGAAGGGTTTGTTGCTATGCTCAAGAGTCGTCTAGAGGCTCTTGATTTGCAGCAACATCAAGAAGAGATGCTACAAGCAGCAAGACGTCAGGTATTAGAACCAGCACCTGTTGTGGGATTAAGAGCTACAGGTGAGCCAAGGGAGTTTTGGTATGATCCAAGTTTTACATTAACAAAGGATATTAAACTACCTGACGGCAAGATATTACATAAGGCAGGTACAAAAGTGAATCCGCTAGATCACATGGTATTTGATCGTGAGCTAATATTCATTGATGGAAGAAGTCAGGAGCAAGTAGAGTGGCTTAAAGCACGATTAGATGGTGCAGAGCAAAAAAATAAAGAGAAGAATAACACCGAAAACAATAGTTTAGAAATTCGGATAATTCTTGTAGGCGGAAAAATCTTAGAGTTACAAGAAGATATAGGCAGAACATTATATTTTGATCAGGCAGGGGAGTTAACGAATAAATTTGGTATAGAGCAAGTACCGGCAATAGTGGTACAAGAAGGAAAAAGATTGAAAATACAAGAAATAAAGATTTAAAAACTGTATAATGGCTTAAAGTATATAGGATCGATAATTATGGTAGTAAAAGATATAGGAATACAACAAGTTAAAAGGGAATTAAATTCTAGGCAGGAAGAACAAAAGATAGAAGAGTTATACCAAAAAGCTGTTAGTCATATTGACTATGCACGTGAATTCGTACGTAGAGTAGTAGATTCAGAAATGGTTAAAGCTTACTTTAATATTGGTAGAGATATTGTAGAAGAAGAACAGCAGGGGCAGAAACGTGCTGAATATGGAAGTCTTTTATTAACAGAACTTTCAAAACGACTTACAGGAAAATACGGGCGTGGTTTCAGTATCAGTACATTGCGCGATATTAGGCAGTTCTACTTAGTATATTCAAGTAATATGCAAATTCACCACGCAGTGCGTGGTGAATTTGATTTTAAGCTTGGATGGATTCATTATAGAGTATTGATGAGAGTAAAAAGACAAGAAGCACGTCAGTTTTATGAGATAGAAGCAATCAACAATAATTGGTCAGGTCGCGAACTGGAAAGACAGGTGAATAGTTTATTATTTGATAGACTTTTAAAGAGTAAGGATAAACAGGGATTATTATAGTTAAGCCGCAAAGGTCAGGAAATTCAAAAATTTGAAGATACCATAAAAGAGCCGTTAATATTAGAGTTTTTAGGTTTACCGGAAACTCATCAATTAGTGGAATCAAAGTTAGAAGAAGCATTAATTAATAATTTACAGCATTTTTTACTTGAGCTTGGCAAAGGATTTGCATTTATTGGACGGCGAAGCGATTAACATTAGATGGCAATCATTTTTATGCTGATTTAGTGTTTTATCATGTGATTCTAAAATGTTATGTAATTATTGATCTTAAGACGCAAAAATTAACGCATGGTGATCTAGGGCAAATGTTATTGTATGTAAACTATTTTGATCAAGAAGTAATTTCTGAAGGAGATAATCCGACTATTGGACTAGTGCTTTGTACTGAAAAGAGTGATGCAATGGTAAAATATACATTGGGTGATAAGGCTAAACAAATTTTTGCAAGTAAGTATCAATTCCATTTGCCGAGTGAAGAGGAGCTAGAAATAGAACTGATGCGTGAAATTAAGGAGATTAAGAGGCGTTCTAAAACTAAATAGTAAAAAGTAATAAAAGATATCTGAAAAATAAAGAGTCTAAAATTGGTCAGGCAATGCCTGACCAATTAACCACTTATGTCTATAATTGATATTGGTCAACTACCTGTTGACCAATATCCTTTATGACTATTATAAAGTAAAATACAAAAGTACAAGATCCAAGAGGGCATTATGGGAAACAAAGAGAATTCAAATAAGGTGGTTAACCATTCACAAAAGGCTAGCAGTAGCGTGAAAAAATATTTTTGGCGAGTATGGGCATTAGATAAGATGATAACAAATGCACTAATCATAAGTTTATCCATGCTTCTGTTGCCTAATGCACGTGATGTAATAATTCTATTTATTATTATCATGCTAGGTTTTGGATTCTATATGCTAGTTGCAAGTCTATTTGATTATGGCGGGGAAAAGGTCTTAGGGTATTTCAGGAAGACGAAGTCGGAAGTGGCAAATGTGGGGCAGAATAATCCTGTGATATTTGGAGATAGCCTAGATGATCTCACCAGTAATTTATATGCATTAGGCTTTAAGCTAAACGCAAGAATTGGAGAATATTATTTATATAAGAATAGAAATTTTATTCTGCCCAGTGGAGATTTTTTAGTTAAAGAAGTAGGTGGTGTTTGTAGGATATATTCTACTCGTTTTGATCTTATTTTGAGATTAGCAAAATATATTAATCTGCAATTTTTAAATAATTATAAAGATATAGAGCAAGAAAACAATGCTGCCAACTGTAGAAAATAAAGTAGGGATAATAATGTTGTAGTGATGTTTCGTAGCAGAGCTGCGTATAGATTCAGCTATAAAGCACATAATACTCCAAAGTATTATACACTATAACCAAAGTGCGATGAGAGTAGATTTGATTGTGCCACTAAGGTCAAAGTTAGCATAGCAATTAGTATTAATTGAGCATAATAAGATCAATACGCAGTATTTCAAGCACGTGGTAAAATATTTAGTAACCATAATGATTAACCGACAAATACAACTGAAAGAGCAATAGTTTAAAATAAAAATGAAGTATAATACGAGAAGTTCGATTCTCTGCACGATGCTTGGCGGCTACGCAGAGAATCGGATGATAACACAAAAGATCATCATACTGATAATGGCAATTTGCATGCCTTTTTCAGTATCTGCAAATATTACATGTCAGGGGCGATTTGTCAATCCCATAACGGATATATGTTGGTCTTGCATATTACCTATTTCTATTGGAAGCATAAATATTGGTAAGGGGATAGCTCCTAAAAAGAGAGATACTAAGAATCCAAGTAGTCCTATTTGTATGTGCACTAAAGCAAATATTCCAACACCTGGAATATCGATAGGTTTTTGGGAGCCCGTGCGTTTAGTAGATGTGACAAGGACGCCATATTGCATGACTAATTTAGGCGGTGTATCTCTTGGTAGCGATAATAAGAAAATAAGTAGTTTTAATAGGAGTTATGCAGATAGCAGCTATAGACATGATAGCTTTATCACGTGCATTATTACGCTTATCCGCTCATTTACTGGTTAGAGTTAATCACCGATTTCATGTGCTTAGAAAAAGGTAGTTTTGATGTTGCTTATATGTCGTAGTTTGATGTTACTTGGAACGATCCAAAACTACAGAGTTTATTAAACCCTGAAAGCATATTATTTGGTAATCCCATAGCACAAGCAGCATGCAGTATGGACTGCTCTGCTGCAACTCTTAAATTACCGATAGATAGAATGTTTTGGTGCGGAGGTTGTCTTGGCAATCTATATCCTTTTAGCGGAGCAAATGCGGATCATGAGGGCGGGGTAGGGTCTAGTAGTTTACTGACTTTAAGAGTTCTTGCAAAGCAGCATAGACTAGGTTTTGCAGATGTAACTTCAACAAGTAGTTCTAAGGTAAATGGACCGTTATGCCGCAAGTCTAAAAATCTGAAGATTAAAAAGAGCCAGTACAAGTTACAGATGGTCAATCCAAGAGCTACAACCGGTGGTAAGGATATTGGTTGCTGGCCCGTTGGTCTTACTGATACTGCCTATAGTAGCTTTCGTGAGTATTCGTATAAGTGGCAAGATTTTGGTTATTTAATTTGGAGGAAAAAAAATTGTTGTGCACTCTAATTTTAATGATTTTATCGGTTTATTACACGCCCAGTTTAGGGAGTGTTTTGGAGGTATCTAAGGAAGATATGGAATTCGCTAAAAAGCTCCAGGTACAAGTACAAAACACGTTAAATAAAGGTCTTAAGGAAAAATATCAAGAATTTGAGCAAGTATCTAAAAATACAGCAACTGCTCAAAATGACAAAACCTTAGATGTAGAAGATATACCTACAGTTTTAGGTGATGATAACACAAGACTTAGAATTTTTGTAAGCAGCTCTATGAGTTTAAATTTACTACGTAGCTATTACAAGGAGTCACAACGCTATGGTGGTCATTTAGTGTTTAACGGTCTACCTAATGGCAGTTTTAAGGAATTATTAAGGCTTGTACAAGAAATAGTTGAGGGTAATGACATAGGCGGTCTTGAGATTGATGATGAAGCATTTAAAGCTTTTAAAGCGGGGCAAGTGCCAGTGATAGTACTTAGTAGAGAAGTAGATAGTTTATTTGATGCGGAAGGTGCTGTGACTCAGTACGATTCTATACAAGGAGCTGTATCAATCAAATACGCTCTAGAGGAATTTGCTACTCGTGGAGATTTAAAAGAAGAAGCAAAGCAGAGGCTAGCACAATGAGAGTAAAAACTATTGCTGTATTAATGCTGTTATGTCTCGCATTGCAAATACTGACGAATGCCGCTTTTGCTCAGTATTTGGATGAGCAGTTAGAGACTAATATCAATAAAGTTGATCCATTATTTGAGCGAAGCGTGCCAAATCTAGAAGAGTTTAAAGCAGCAGTAGAGCAAGATAAAGGGCTAATCGTTGAACAAATTGGTCAGAATAAGATGCCTCCTATAGCTGATTCAGGAAAGATCGCACATGAGAGGGCAAAACTAGAAAGCTTAGATGCACTAGAAATAGATAGCATTGCAAGAAGGGAAATGGCAAAAGACCCATTTCACAATGAAATGTTTGTGGATTTAAGTAAACCCGGAATGCAAGCACATTTAGAGGATGCGAAGAAAATAGCAAAAGGCAGCTCTAAGATGATAGGGAGTATTATAGCAAATCTCAAAGATATAGGAGTGGATTGCAAGACAGTTAAAGGAAATATCGAGAGAGATCCTAAGTATTTTATGGAATTTAAGCAAGAAGTAGATAGCAAGGAAAAGGATACTATTTATGACCAGCATTTTTGTGAGAGATTAAGAAATCAATATTCTTGCTCGAGTACTCTTAGCATGAAATGTACGTCGGAGGGTAAGCAATGGGGAGAGTGGCAAGATAGAACTATTGATATAGCAGGGGAAGAAATATGGCGACCTAGTGGTGCTCTTCGTATTGCTACTTTTGTCGTAGCCTATATCACCTCGCCCGATAATATTGCGGTGCGACAGCAAGTAAGGGGCATGATTGTACAAAAATTAGGAGTAGATTTTGAACAAATTAATGAAAATATCAGGATCAATCATATACCTAATGAAGAAGCTTACTGGCTTTATAACATACAGGGGGATAGATACCATGTGCAATACCAGTACCGAGATTGGAAAAAGATTTGTACTGCGTGGAGTGAAGTTTGGCATGAGCATTGCAGGTTAAAGAATTAAATAATGATGAAATATAGCATAATGATCAAACAATTACTTTTTATTATTCTTGCGGGATTTTTTGTTACATCTATGGCAATTGCTGATGAAAGATTTAAATCAAATTATCCATGCACCGATATACAACGAGAATGCATATCAAGTGGTGTACGGATGGATTGACGGATTTGAAGTATACAGAGATTGCTGGGAGTATAACGTAGAAAAGGTTTGTAATTATCCAAGTAAAAATGATTGCGGCAAATATTCACATTGTTATTTCGTGTCGACTTTAGAGTGTTTACTTACTGACTGCCTTGGTAATTGCGTAAATAGGAAAGAGGAATATTCCTACAAAAGATGGGTACCTATAGTTAAAGAAAGCACAAAAGCAAGAGTAAGACTTCAGGAGAAAGAAGGGCAAGAAGGTATAATTTGCGAAGGGATTCCATGTATAGACGGTAACTGCGTAGATCATAGGTTTTTAACTAATGGCGAGATGATGGATTCTATCTCTAAATTATACGCCGTAAGTCAGATGAAAGCAGGGGACGGGGTAAATATTAGTCTTTTTAAAGGCAGTAGTGATCATTGCAGTAAAAAAGCTACAAGCTATACCAATTGCTGCACTTCTAGTGTAAAAGGTTGGGGAAGTAATGTTGGTGCAAAATGCAGTAAAAATGAGCAGTTACTTATAGAGAAGAGAAAAAATAATTTATGTGTTTATGTAGGCAAGGAAAGCAATAAAAAGGTCGGCGTTACAACTCTTGTAAAACATCATTATTGTTGCTTTGGCAATCTACTTGATAAGGTAGTGCAAGTGCAAGCAAGAAAGCAGTTAGGTCTTAATTTTGGAAGCGGGAAAAATCCGGATTGCAGGGGATTAACGCTTGAAGAGATAGAAAGAATTAACTGGGATGAGATTGATTTTACGGAATTCATTGAGGATTTAAAGGTAAAATTCTTTAGCAAATATAAAATGCCGGGAGGCGATGATTTAAAAGAGAGAATTAATAATAGTTTACCTGATATCAGGGAATTTGATGGTAACACACAAAATCAAGATAACAATGCAAGCGGGTGGAGAGTAGGAGAAGAGCAATGAAATACAGAATTATCAAGAGTTTAGTAGTTGTTTTTCTCATTTGCACGCAAGCGAGCGTTGCTACAGCTAATGAATTCTTCCATCAAAGATATAGAGGTTGGTTATGGTTCGAGGAACGTGAGCAACAAAAAATCAAAGAAGAAATGCAGCAAGAATTAGAAAAAGTACAAAAACAAGAGCAAGAAAGAGCCAAAGCAAGAGCAGAGGTAGAGGCATTTAGCAAAGAGTTAGATGACTTAAAATATATGATGATTAGATATCCTAAAAATCTTGATCATGTATATGCATATCAAAAGAAAACATCAGAAATGTTAAATATGGCACTACAATTAGATCATTCGTATAGGTTAGCACATTTTTTACATCCCAATGAAGTAGATTACAAAGAGAATCCAGTAAATTTATATGGTCGCAAAATCCATCAGCAAGAAGAGCAAAAGGCAAAAGAAGAAAAAATAGCTGAGCTTGCACACCATATAGAATTGTTTTTTGTATTTAGTAGTGATTGTCCTTATAGCATGCAGGCAGCACCTGTTGTTTACGGGTTTGCACAAAAATACAAAATAGAGACAGAGGCACTTAGTACTAATGCCCAAGAATCACAATATTTTAAAACACATTTTAATCAGGAGCTAATAAATATGCTTGGAATAGAGTCAGTACCTAGTTTGATTTTGGTAACCAAAGACGGCAAGACTAGATTTGAGATAGCAAGAGGAGCGGTATCTTTTAGTGAGCTTGAAGAAAAAATGCTTCTTGCTCATGAAATATTAAAAGATCAAGAGCTAAAGTCGCAGCGTGCAGCAAAGCAAGAAGAAAATAGTAGCGTGAGGTTTAAGCATGATTAGCAATAATTCATACAAAATAAATCTAATACGTAAAACAGTAAGGAAAGCCAATATCTTACTACGTGCTTTACTGATTCTTGCACTGCTGCAGTCAACTACAGCTATGGCTGGCATTGAAACCTTAATGAAAAGCGTAATGCCATCAGGGACATTATCAAATAATAGTAGAGCGGCTCTAATTAAGGATCAATTGGGAGAGCATCTAGTAGGCGGCTCTATGATTGTAAAAACGCCCGGTATTGATGATGTATCGCTAGGGGCTTTTACTCCGCCCACTTGCAAATTAGGAGGCCTTCCTTGTAATGCTCATTTTGACTTAAGAATGGGAGCATTCTCATATATCAGTAGCAAGGAGATGATGGAGAGTATGAAGCAAATGGCACAGAATGCTTCAGTATATGGCGGTATAATGCTCGTTAAGACTATGTGTTCGCAATGTGAGAATTTAATGACATGGATGGAAGGAGTAGGACGCAATGTTAGCGACATATTAAATGTAAATTGCGAGCGTATGATGGTGCCAATCACCGGAACAATGGATAAGCTTGCTAAATCTGCTGAGGCAAAGCGTCAAGCAGATTTATACTTAAGCGGCAACTCTAAAGATTCTGCAGAAATAGTACAAAGAGCCAAAAAAGATAGCGATACTGACCCAGCAGAGAATAATCCGGAGCTTAAGACCCAATTAGGCGAGAATTTTAATTTAGTTTGGAAGGCTCTGAGCAAAACAACATCTCAAACTGGTACTACTGAGCTTAAAGAGTTACTGATGAGTATATCCGGAACAATCATTATCCAAAAAGGTTTGCCGCCCAAAGTATATAGCTCTCTTGCCGAGCAAGAACTGATAGAGCAATATATGGGAGTAAGTAACAAGAGCTCAGGTCAGATTACATTATACGCTTGTGATGAGACAAAATACTGCTTAAATCCAAGTAAGCAGCAAAAAACCTTTGCAAGTAGTGATACGCTGCATTCCAAATTATCCAAACTAATCGAATCAATTACAACAAAAATCGAGCAAGACAAAGAAAATCCGGGTCTTACTGAAGAAGAAATGGATTTAATAGATCTCTCGAGTTTGCCGCTGATCTCTAAAATAGAGATGGATCTTGCAATCTATAAGTCTAGTCAGAATATCAGTGTTAAGAGTCACGATTTCATAACGCATTTATGCTACGACGTTGTGACCTCACATCTTGCTAAATTACTTAAAAAAACCTCGGACGCAGTAGAGGAATTATCATATGTGCAGATATCTGATACGGGGATATTTGAGCAATTTTCAAATAATACAAGGGAAATTATGCGAAGCATTTTGCGTGCCAAATCAGATGCTTTTAAGCGATATGATTTAATTGGCCAAATGAAAGCACGACTTCGTCAAGATGAGAGTTATTTTCAAACTCAGTTTGAAGAATACGATCAAGATAGCAAATTAGCGGAATAATAAATAAGAAAAAATAAACACAGATTAATTATTGAGATAAGAGGCAGTCATGAATTTAACAATCCATACATACGGCTATATTGATGCGATGTATAACACATTACAAGCGATTGCAATGTTTCATCAAAGTGATGCTTACCTATATTTAGTACAAGGCGTGTGGTTTTGCATGGGATGTTTTTATGCTGTGCAGCTTGCAGGAAGTACGCATCTTGGGCAATTCAAGTCTCATATTTATAGAGTGCTTGGTATTTGCATCATTGTTAACGGATTGTTACTTCCATCAACTCATATGGTTATTAAAGATCATATTTCCAAAGATACCGCAAAAGTAGATCATATACCTCTTGCTTTTGCTGTGCCTGTTGGAATTCTATAGGAGTTTGGCTACATCATAACAAGAGGCTTTGGGCAAGCTTTTAGACCATTTAGTAATCAAAAATTCGATTATTTTAATTATGGTTTGCTTTTTGGGCAAAGATTAAAGCAGGAAGTCAAAAATGTACGCATCAAAGATCCAGTAAACGTCAATAATATGAAGCAGTTTGTTAAAAGATGCGTAGTGCTACCTGCAATGATTGGCTACAGCTTCACTAAAGAAGAATTATTTGCAACCGATAATATTTGGAAGTTAGTCAAAGATAATGCTGGGGGCTTTAGAAGGGTCGAGTTATTTGAACCAAAAACTCGTCAATATGAATCGATGACCTGCAAAGAAGCGGTAGCATATCTTGAGAGACATTTATTCCCGCAGGAAGAGGAAAGAATATTAGTTAAATTTGCAAATAGAAGCTTCAATCAGGCAAATGACAGTGGAACGTATTTTACATATCTCGAAAAAGGCATACCAAGAAATCCTGATTTAGGTGCAAGTTTACACATGAAGCATTATTTCAAAAATAACATTAAGAAAGCTTATGAGGTCGGTAGTGCTGAAGATGTGTTAAAGCAGCAAATGATGATTAATGCAATATCAAACTTCAGAAGCGGTTCATATGCAGTTGCAAGAGCACGTATGCAGCATGAAAGTAGCAGCTTAATCGGAAGTGACATGGCAAGTATTTATCTGCCATTAATGCTTGTAGTATTTAAATGCATTGTCTATGGAGCATTCATCTTTGTTGTACCGATGATTTTAATGAGCGGCGGATTTACTAAATATATGACATATCTAGTAATTATTGTCTCGCTGCAGCTATGGCCGGCGTTAAACACAATCCTTAATATGATCATGGAAACTTATAGCGATTTTGCTGAAGGGTCAAGACAAGTCATGAGTTACGCAGCAGTCTACAATGTACAAAAAAATAGATACGATAGTAACTATCGCAGCGTCACTGCAGATGTTAGTACCATTTTTATCTTTTTGGTTAACTAAGCTTGGAGGTGACGGCATCATGCATTTAGCAGGTAATATAGTTGGTGGCGTGCAATCTGTATCAGGAGCTGTTGGATCGGAAGTGCTACCAACAATAAAAGCTTTGATAATTACAGTAGCGGCAATCAGCAATACGGCAATACAAACGCCAATAAAGTAGATACTAGTATGCAGTATTTTGATGGGACTAATAGAGGTCAATATGCAGATGGTACTGGAGAGCTCATTACGCAATCAGGTGAGCAAGTATTCTCAGGTGGTAGTGGTCAAACTTCTTCTACTGGTGAAGCACGTTATATTGCAGGTGAAGGCATAATTGCAAGTCATGAGGCAGGCATCAGAAAAGAGCAGCAATTAATGTCAGGAGAGCAAGCCAGTTTGTCGACGGTAAAAGAACAATTGGTTGCTCAAGAAGCTTCGGCATTACACTCTATTATGCAAAATACCAAAACTGGTACTGGTTATAACATTGATACTTCTACTGATTATGGTAAGGAATTACAGAAAACATTACAAGAGATCGATAAGTTAGACAGCTCTAATAATTATGGTTGGGAGCAGAATGCTAAAGCCTATACACAAGCACAAGAAAGTGCTGGAATACCAAGTGCATTAACGGCGGATATATTTTCTGCTCAAGCAACAGCTGGGGGTGAATTATCGGCTATTAATAACAGCAGGCAGTCTGAAGATAGTTCTAAAACTATCTCAGGTGATACCTCTGCTATTGCAAAACAAGGTACATCTGAGCGTACTAATAATACCGAGAGCTTCTTAGAAAGTTTAGGAGTTGATAAAAATACACAAGATTCAATAAGAGAATCTTATCAACAAGCACAAAGACTAGAAAATTCCATAAGCACGCATAAAAACAACATAGATAGTCATAATCAAGGAATTAGTCATACACGTAGTAACTCAGCTAACTTTGATAAAGATATGTATCAAGATGTATTAAATGCTTATCAAAATAGGTATGGAGGAGCAGCAATAGATGCACAAAGAGAAGTAGCAGCAGGAACGTATAGGGCAAGAGAGATCTTTAGAGACATCAGCGGTGCTGCAGCACAAAGAAATTTACAAGAGATTCAAGGAGCGGGCAGTAATATAGCAAGTTCTAATAATGTAGATAATTTCGTTCAAAATCACCAGCTAGATAATAATATTGGCAGCAAAAGAGATGAATTTGCAAGAGATCATGGTATTAAAACAGATGCAGAAGTGATAAGCGGAGAAATAACAACTCAAGGAGATAATCTTAAAGCCCAGCATGATACAAGATACCATGGTAACCTTAGTCAATATGATGATTCTCATCAATACATAAGTGATCAACAATATACAAAACAGCTGCAAATTAATCAATATGAAGAGGATAGAATTGGTAAAGGAGCAGGAACTGTTCTTGTAAATGGAGTAGGTAGACCATCCAGTCATAATCTAGATAGTCGCAATACAAAGCAATATGAGTCTAAAGAGCAATAAGTAGTTGCTCAATATACGGACCCACACAAACCTTTCGATAAAGTTGAAGCACAGGCTTTGATGGATTCCGTTAGTAAAAACGAGGATAAAGGGTGATGATAATATGCAAGAGCAACATTAACGATGACGGTTATAAATATTACCTGCATAAAGATTGCAAGATGGATCAGTTTGCCAATTAGAACTAGAGAAGTTACTAGAGCTAGTAGTCTGAGAAGTAGCATTATGAAAGTGATTAAAGTTATTAAGTCTTCTATTTACTTTTGCCATGACAGACCAAACTTTACGATTGAATAAAATAGAAATAGGACAGTTTTTAAATATGAAAAATAAAGTAGGAATACCGAATAATAATGGAATCATAATAAAAGGAACTATAAAGTGGGATACCTTATACTTATAGAGCAAAAGCCCAGCTAAAATCATTGAGCCAACTGTACCAACAATAACAAAAAAAGCCATAGGAAGATCTTTTGGTACTTTTAACTCCCGACCTTCGCTATTTACAAAAATATTTTCCTTAACAAAGGTAACCTTGGAAAATGATCGTACTAATATCGGAACTCCAATTAATGTGCTTAAGAACACTGCAAGTGCCAAGTATGAAAAACCTTGTTCTGAGTTAGCTTTAGGAGCAAGAAAGAACGATACTACAGTTCCAGCAGACATACCAACCCAAAAAACAAGATTCCAAAAATTATCCTTTTTCATATCATACCTAAAAGTTAAATTTCATACATATATCTTACCTTATTTCATACGTACGTGCAAATTAATATGGTACTTTTTAGTGTATTTTTTGATTACTTTAGGCACTCAGGTTTGTTTTGCATCTGATATGCCACAGCTAATACAAAAAATAGAAAAGGAGTATAAAATTCCAAGCGGTTTACTTGCTGCTATTGCAAGCGTTGAGTCAGGTTTAAAACCTTATGCAATTGGTGTGTCCGGTAAATCTATTAAAGCAAGTTCTAAAGAAGAAGCAAAACAAATTATCAGGGCGTATTTAGCCAAAGGCATCACTAATATTGATATAGGGGTAATGCAGATTAACTGGCGATGGCATTCTAAGGAGTTTGATCAAGATTTAGATCATATGCTCAATCCCTTGCAAAATATCATGTACGCAGAGCACAGCTACTTAAATCATTACACGTCAAACATCAAAGTTGGCAGAAGGCAGTGAGGTACTATCATTCTGCAAAGGATGAACATCACCGTAAATACTCAAAAGCTGTATTAGTATCATGGTTAAAACAAAATTAAAATGGATAGTAATATATACATTGCTTTTCTTATGAAAAAGTATAATAAATATATTACACTTAAAGTAAGGTTGATATGAAATGGAAATGGTCATTTAGGAAATTAATGTGTGAACAACTAAAACAGCAATTAAAGCCTTTTGATAATATAACTATACCGGCAGAAGGGTGGATTAAAACAATAAGGCAAGCAATGGGGATGACAGCGTTACAATTAGCAAAAAGAAGTAATCTGAGCAGACCAAGAATTTTGCGTATAGAAAAAGATGAAACGTTAAAACACGTGACATTAAGCACTTTAGAGAAGGTAGCAGAGGGGCTAGGTTGTAGAGTGGTATATGCCTTAGTCCCGCAACAAGACTTGTTAACTGCAATAGATGAGCAAGCAGAACAATATATTACAAATCAATTACATTCTATATCTCATTCCATGTTACTCGAAGATCAGAAAGTAGTTGATGATATGCAGAAAAAGCAAAAAGAAATGCTTAAAGAAGAAGTACTAAAAAATAATATAAAAGACATTTGGCAATGAGATTTGATTATGCAGAAGGGGCGACTCCTTTAAATGCTGATGAGGTGAATAATCTAATACCTAGACATTTAACAACTCAACATGAATTAAATGAATGGGAGCAATTTAATATTGTACAGGCGGAACAGTGGCTTTTTAGACGAAAACAGCAGGATATATATTCATTAGAATTTGCTCAAAAGCTTCATCACAAGATGTTTGATCAAACTTGGAAATGGGCTGGTGAATTCAGGAAAACACAGACGAATATAGGTGTACATAGTGTATATATCGGACAGGAATTAAAAAAGCTGTTTGGAGATGTGTGTTATTGGAACAATCACAATGTGTATTCCATACGAGAGATCTCTGTAATATTACATCATAGGTTAGTGTTCATTCATCCTTTTCCCAATGGTAACGGAAGGTTCTCGAGATTATTTGCAGATTTTGTAGCAATTAGTAATAATCAACCACGATTTAGTTGGGGTAAGGGTTCACTAACGCAAGATGGTATAGTTAGAAAACTATATATAGAGGCACTAAAAGAAGCTGATAATTTCAATTATCAAAAGCTTATAGAATTTGCAGATAGTTAGAAAATAGGTACAAAAATGTTAGATGATTACACCAGAGGCGGACAAATATTCATCCATAAAGTAAGGATGTTTAGGCAGGTTATTGGGGTGTCATCATTTTGGTCTTTTGTTCTCGCAGCTTTGTTAGTTATTTTTTTAAGCTCGCCGCAATACAGAGTAATTAATATGTTTGCAGCAAAAACATATATGCGAGCATCTTTTGTAGAGTTCATTTGGGATATTACACCTAAAATATCTGAAGATTCACAGAAGCGTGAGCCAAGAATAGATATATATGATCTATCTGTAGATAGAGCGTTGCGTAATGTTAAATTCACAACTATACTTAATACGCCAAAATACAAGCAATCATATATGATGCTTAAAGATTATATAGCAAGCACCCTTTCACTTGCAGCAGGTGGTACAGTCTTGCTGGTGCTTCTAGTGTTTATGATATGGAGCAAGTTTGGAAAAACTGCAAGAGCAACAAAGCATATCAGCGGTAGCACCATTAAAACCGTCTCAGAAGTCAGAAAATATCTTAAAAAACATAATTTAATAGGTAAGTTTCGCATAGGCGACATGCCTTTAATCAAGAACACGGAAACTAGACATTTCTTAGTTACAGGTAGCACTGGTAGCGGTAAAACTAATCTAATTAATACATTGCTGCCTCAAGTCAGGACGGCAAAACATCCAGCTATCATAGTAGATCAGACCGGAGAGATGATAGAGCGATATTATGATCCAAATAGAGGCGATATCATATTCAATCCATTAGATGCCCGTTCTCATTCATGGGACTTTTGGCAAGATGCCACGTCTAATGTAGCAATAGGTGAGGTAGATCCAAGACTTGAGAAATTTGCTAAAGTTCTTTTTTCTTTTGATAGACGAAGTACAGGAGGCGGCAATGATCAGTTTTGGCAAAATAGTATTGAGATACTATTTACCTCATGTGTTGAGAGTTTAATCAAAAAAGATTGCCGCACTATTGCTGCACTTAAAACGATACTTACTTACAATAATTGAGATTTAATCTTACATTTAGTAAAATAAGATAAATATTAAATGGAGGATTAGAGATGAATCTAAATCAAAAAATAATAAAGCCAAAAATAGGATTACTAGAATTAGCTAAGAGTCTTGGTAGTATATCGTCCGCCTGTAAAGCAATGGGATACAGCAGTGACAGTTATTATAGGTTCAAAGAGCTATATGAAACTGGTGGAGAAGAGGCGTTATATGAGATTAGCAGGAAGAAGCCAATTATAGCAAATAGAGTTGAACCAGCAGTAGAGAGAGCAGTATTAGATATGGCAATAGAATACCCAGCTTATGGTCAGATGAGAGTATCAAATAAGCTTAAAAAGACTGGTATTCTTGTATCACCTGGAGGAGTTAGATCGATTTGGCTACGTAAATGATTTAAATAATATCAATAAAAGACTTAAAGCATTAGAAGCAAAGATGGCTCAAGATGGTATTGTTCTTACCGAAGCTCAGTTACAAGTATTAGAGAAACGGCGTAGCGAAAAAGAAGCCCATGGTGAGATTGATACACAGCATCCAGGTTATCTAGGATGCCAAGATACATATTATGTAGGTAATTTTAAAGGTATAGGCAAGGTATATTCTCAGGTATTTATTGATAGCTATACTAGGGTCGCAGATGCTAAATTATATACTGATAAAACAGCTCTTACCGCTGCTGACATGCTTAATGATAGAGTACTGCCGTGGTATGAGAGTCAGCAAATACCAGTGCTTCGTATTCTAACTGATAGAGGTGGTGAATATAAAGGAAATATAGAACATCATGCTTTTGAATTGTTCTTAAGCATTGAGGGCATTGAACATAACACTACTAAAGCATATTCTCCTCAAACAAATGGTATGTGTGAACGTTTTAATAAAACTATGAAGCAAGAATTATTTGATATGGCTATGCGTAAAAAGATTTATACTGATCTTGATGATCTACAACTTGACCTTGATATTTGGTTAGAACATTATAATAATTAAAGACCTCATTCTGGGAAATATTGTTATGGTAAAAATCCTATGCAGACCTTCAAGGATAGTAAGAAGTTAGCTGTTGAAAAGAATAATGAAATCTTATATCTTAAATACTCATCTGACAGTCATAACTTATCAGACATTCAGATATAATTTTTATAGTGCTTGTAAGATTAAATCTTGACCTCTACACTTAAAGCATGTATGGACCTCCCTAATAATGCAAAAAAAAAATAACATTTAATAGCTAAAAAGCAAATGCAGTCATGTATCCAACTTATAATTGATAAATTACCTTACTTGTATATTTACCGTATAGCCCTGATGGAATTCGTTTGCCTACAAACTTTTACTTATCACTTCGACGGCTTCTATAGAGCCTGTGCGTTAATCAGTTTTTTCGTAGGTTAAGGTTTGTCTTATTCACCATCAATATTATCTCTCACGCATATTTCGGATTGGAATTTTTACATATATTATTATCTAATTTATTCAGTTAATATTGGCAATTCAACAATATATTATTACCTTAATTAACTACAAACTTTAGTTTCGTTGTAATCATTGCCGGTACATAATACTGCGAATACTATTCGTGCCAATTTATTTGCTACAGCAACGGTAGTTTTATTATGCCCGCATCGCTCCGATAAATTATACATCCACTGGGTAAATCTAGTAAAATCCTTTTTGTTTTTTTGTGCTTCAGTTGTAAACCTTAGCTTAGCATTTAATACCGCTCTTGCTCCTTGAATCAATAAAGTACGTAAATAAGTATCGCCTCTCTTGCTTATACTAAGTAACCTCTCTTTACCTCCACTCGAATGTTGTTTTGGCACTAAACCAAGCCATGCTGATAATTGTCTACCATTATTAAAATATTTTGCATTACCTATTGAAGCTATCAATGCTGTAGCAGTAATTAAACCTATACCGGGTATAGATGTTAAACGTTTATATTGTTCTAACTCTGTTGCTAATATTTTTAATCGCTTTTCTAGCTCTATTATTTTTTTATCATTATCTATAAATTCTTCTTTTAACTCGATGAATGTTGTATAGCTTATTGGGCTTAAACCGCCACTATCTAAAACTTCTGTTAATTTAGCAGTAACTTTATTTATACCCTGAGGAATAGTAAAACCAAATTCATTTAGTAATCCTCTTATCTCATTGGCAAGTGCAGTACGATTTTTTACCAACCTTGCTCTTATCCTGTGAATCGACAAAATATCTTGTTGTCCTACACTTTTTATCGGTACATATCTCATATTCGGTCTTGTTACTGCTTCACAAATTGCTTCGCTATCTGCCTGATCGTTTTTATTAGTTTTAACATATGGTTTTACAAATTGTGGTGCTATTAGTTTAACCTCATGACCTAATTTTGTTATTTCTCTTGCCCAATAGTTAGCTCCGCCGCAAGCCTCCATACCTACTAAACATTTTGGTAAGTTAGCTATATAACTCAACACCTGATCTCTCATCAATTTTTTCTTTAATATTGCTTTGCCATTTTTATCTAATCCATGAATTTGAAAAATTCTTTTTGCAATATCTATGCCAATTGTGGTAACTTCCATTTGGACCTCCTTGTTGTTGCCTAGGATTAATTTCCTATTCTAGAACAATAATACATTATTATTGATTCCGTATATAGGGAGGTCCATACCATTCTTCTCCACCAGTTTCATATAGCTCTTTGAACCTATAATAACTGTCCCTGCTGTATCCCATTGCTTTACAGGCGGACGATATACTACCAAGACTCTTAGCTAATTCTAGTAATCCTATTTTTGGCTTTATTATTTTTTGATTTAGATTCATCTCTAATCCTCCATTTAATATTTATCTTATTTTACTAAATGTAAGATTAAATCTCAATTATTGCACATTATTGATAAATTGCCTGAAATAGTAAAAATGATGCCAAGTTTAACGACAGAAGCCTTTTTTATTTCTAAAGAGATGTTTATGACCAGCGATGATGATTTTTTTATATCTCTCGTTATTGACAATATGGTAAATATAGTAAAAATAAATTTTAACATACTAGGAAAAGTACTCAAGATATTAAAAGAAATACTTACTAGTCTTGAATATGGTCTTGAGACTAATTATTGTGCTGCTCAAGGCTTAATTGAAATATTAGATACATTCCCGCTTAATAAAAAGTATGTGTATATTAACGAATTATTAAATATAATTTACTTATCTAAAATCGATGCCCCTTATGAAACACTACACACAGACACAACCCTCACTCTACACAAAATAACCCACCACCTTACTCAAGAATATGAGAAAGGTAAAAATCCTGAAGTAATAGAATGGTTTAATCGATGCTTTAACGAATTACCGAATATAAGCGAAACACGAATATTTTTAAAAAAAATATGTCAAAGCATATTAAAAGGTTGAGTTATAAACGAATCGGAAAGTAAGTTTATTTTGAGCTGTATAAAGAAATATAATTTTACTTTTACGGTATCGGTTAGTAAAGAGCCAGAAATAGAAGGTAAGATAATATTTGAAGATAGAAACTATAAAATATTTAAAACCGATAATTCAGCAAGCAAGATAGTAAGTTTAGAAGAGTTTGCAACTAAATTACTTACGGAAACAGATGATCCGTTAGCAGAACAATATAAAACGCATAAACCTTTATTCCTGAACAAAGGTTTAGCTCTTAAAATAGCGGCAAGTGATATTAATTACATAAGTAGTATTACAAATGAAAATACCAAACTTTCTACTGAAAAATATCTTTTATCTTATGCGGGTGATAATAAAGATAAGTTCGTAATGTTGTTAGAAAAGAGAAGTATTTTCGGTGAACATCTAATATATAAATTTGGCGAGGATAATTTAAAGAAAATGGCCACTATTTATCCAGCAGAAATTAACAAAGAACTAAGAGGGCAACTATTTAACGAATTAGAATCCCAAGAACAATTTAGTTGCTTTATTAAGAATGAAAAGCTTAAGCCTGAAGAAGAAAAACAAATATTTAAACATATTAGTAAGCTAAAGTTTGCAACCGAAATAATTCAAGGTGCAAAAATAAGGTTGAAAACCAGTAATTTTAAATTACTAGATGTCGGTGCAAATAAAAGATTAGAGGCCCATGAAATTAAGATAGATAGCCATAATAAAATACTAAAAGACAGTAGAACAATACAAAAAGCAGAAATTTTCAGAGAAGTTGAAAAACTAAAACAGGAAAACATCTTGTTTTACAATTATTATTACACTTTTTATTGTACCACAAGAAATATTATACTAGATTTTCAAATTGCTGAGGCTAAGATGTTTAAAAAAAATACTATAGAGGAGGAAGCTATAATTAAATTATTTGCAAAAAGTTTGGATTTAACAATAAAAAGTTTCTTAGAGGGTGTTTGCAGTATATTAGCAGCAAGGCGTAAGAGAAAAGAGGAAAATAGAGTAATTAGTATAAACGATATTATTCGCAATACAATTGGAATGGAAGATTTAGACGATAACTTAAAGAAAATAGCTATTAATAAAACCCAAGAACGTAAAAACGAAATAATAAATCCCCAAAAAATGCAAGAAATACATATATCAAATTCTTATTCCTCGCAATTTCGAGCTTATGTACAAAAAACATTTAATAAGGTTAAAGAACTTGTAAGTCCTAAAGCTTTAAAAAGACATGACATGGATAATTTAGCCGTGCAACTAGCTTTAAAGGACTCTACTTTATTTATCGAATCTTTATATACAAACCGTGATGATATATTGAATAAAAAAAATGATCTTTACGTGCAGGATGAAAAGGGTGAATATAGTAATATTGTGTAATGTTAATCTCTTCTGATACCCAATAAATGCAAAATCAGGTAAGCAGCAATTGTCCATCTCCTAAGAATCGTGCATAAGGATCAAATATCTTTATCATGATTATCAGAAAGGAATTACTCTCACAAGATTTTCCCTATGCTTAACGGTATTTCATCACATTGTCAGGGTAGCTCTTTTTCGTACCCTTAGATTCATCTCTTTGATACAACCTCGTGTCACACACTATTATATGGCTTTTCGGTTATTTAGGTATATGTTAAATATTTATGAATATCATATAAAAGTAATAAAAAACAAAAAATTTCCTTTCATATATCCTTTAGTGTTTTATAATGGCATACAAAATAGAGTTAATTTTATTCTACACTTTGACCAAATTTGGTCAAAATGATATAATAGAAATAGAAAAAATACTTAAATCATAATTAATATAGCCAAAAATTTAATCAAAGCCTGTGCAAGAACTGACTTAATAGCTAACCTCAACCGGATTAAAGAAGGAAGAGGGTGAGAAACTTAAATAAATTACTTATACATGTATTTATTATCATTTATATTAGGAGGATTAAATGCCTTACTCCGTCAATTACGTTTATCAATTAGCTCTATAGAGTTTTATAAAGACGTATATAAAAACTATCAAGGGTATGGAATAAGATATTTATTTACCTTATCTTTTATCCCATCAATAATTTATTGTATTTTTATATTAAATTACATAATAACTTTAAAAGATTATTTTAACGGAATACAATCATCAAAAGTTACAGACAATATTGAATATATTATCAATCAATTACCGGAAATTAAATATAATAATTCAAAAATTTCAGTTGAAGAAGTAGAGCCTATATATTTATATAGCAAGAATAACAATAAAATAGTTGTCATTGATACAAAAAATCAAGTTTCTAACAAAGAAAAAAGCAAAATACCGTTTGTACTTGAAGAGAATAAGCTGAAGATAAATTCAATTGTAGCCAATACTAAGAAAAATTTCCCAAGTACCGTTAACTATTCTGAGATATTCAAACAAAATGAAGTAATTTTAACTCCTGAAATAATAAAAAAATATTTTGCTGATAATTTATTATATGCACCAAATTTATTTATTTATTTCGGTATGCCGGCTATTATATTATTTTGGTTTGTAACATTCTTATTAGAGAGAAGTATTATAGTTTTGTTAGTATATAGCTTAGCTAATTTACTTACTACTAAAACTTCAATACAAACTTCTATAAGGTTAGTAATGTTTTCAAGCGGAGTCCCAATAATATTACAACCGGTTATTATTATATTAATACCGGAATTAAGCATATTATTACAGCTACTACAAATGTTTACAACTTGTTTAGTATTTGTCACTATTTGGCAAATTAACAAGAGCCTGTCGAGTTATATATAAGAAAAATCGGTTATTATATAATAAACGAACCTGCACCTAACATACCAAGGCTATAGTGGTTGTTTCTTAATGATGAAGCTGCATCATATATTGGTTTTGGTTCGTTATTATAACTAAGACTATTCTTATCTATTACAAAATATAAAGACCATGAGCTTTTGCTATTTTGCTTATTGCTTCTAATCCTTCAAGATAATCTTTTTTAGTAAGCAGTATGTGTGTCAAATCATAATTACCGTCAATAACTACCCTATACTCTGGTAAAACAATTTCTAAAAATAGTTGTTCTCTAATGCTTAACAAAACATGTGATAAATATTCTTGCTCTGTATCAAAAGTAACAAATCCGCCTCTTGATCTATTACAATATAACCGACCATATACTATTGTGTTATTATATAAATATGAGTAAAAATTCAAAAACAACTGTTCATAGTTTGTATATTGCTTTTCTACATTTATATCTCTAAATTTTTCTGAATAATTCATAATAGCATTAAGATATTCTTCATCATTAAGCCAGTGATCAAAAACTGAAATACGTTTTATGTCATATTTTTTTTTGAGAGTTTTAATATCTTCTTCCTCATCTTGAAAAAAATCCATCCTGCCGAATAACTTATATATTTTATTCTTATCTCTTTGTAAAACTGCTTTAACCATTCTATATTATCATTTCTTGTATGTAGGGGAATATTTATAAAACTTTCCTTCTTTAGTCATTGTTCCTATTAGTTTTTCTCCTTTATCATATAGTTTCCAATGACTAGGACTGTGTACTCCTTCACCACTATTTAATGCTCTATCTGGTTCTAAATATTGTTCACTTTTAGGATCAATAAGTTTACGATTTTTACCTTTCTGAGTAAATCTCTTAATACCAATATCATCACCTTTTTTATAATTTTGTGATTTTAAATCCTCAATTTACTAAAAAAATATCCTATTATTAAAAAAATAAAAGTTTTTATTGTTAAAATGAAACCTAAAATTATTTGTTTATAAATTTAGGTAATTTAAATGGGTAAAGAAAAAAAGAAAGTAAGGTTTGCAGAAGAGGCGCAAGTTAAGGAATTTTCGCAAGATAAAGAAGCAACAGAAGTAGATCTTATAAGAGGAAGAGTAATTAATATTTATGATAAAGGCGGCTACTTAAAGCCGGATCAATTGGTAATTCATGAAAGAGAAGCTACTGGAGTAAAAAATGTTGAAGTAAAGAGAAATCTAAATTTCTTTCAACAAATTTTCGTTGCAGTAGGTCTTATAAAGGATACAAAAACAATCAAAGAAGAATTTACTTATACTACCGGTGATATACAAGGAATATTAAAGGATAACGGTCAATTTATTAATAATCCCGAAGAAATTAGAAAATTTGTTGATAAAAATAGAGATATTCAAATTGCCGATATTGATGGTATCGGTATTGGTAATTTAAATCATCAAGGAAAATACAAATTAATTCAAAGCTTGGATTAAATAATGAAAAAATTATCCTTTATAAGGATGGTCAATTAGCAGCTATTGAAAGAAAAGGTCAACTTATAAATCAAGAAGGAGAGCCTTTATACAAAGACAACTTAGTCCAAAAAGATAATAAAGTTTATTTAGTCGGAGACGCCGGAAGAAATATTAATACACCTTTTAGAGATCCAAAAACTAGAGCTAGAGATAATTGGAATAGATTAATAAATAAATTTAGGGCTGCTTTAATACCGGAACATGAGTTAGGAAAATTAAACGATACTATAGTAGATTCTGTAAGAGTTAAAGTAGTTCATCCAAATCCAAAACTTGCGGAACATCATCTTCAAGAAATAGCTCAAGGTAAACAAATATGGGATGGGCATGAATTTGAAATATTGCGTATGGGATCTGAGGAACAAAAAAATCATCGACTATTCTATGATACTTCCTCTCAGAAATTACTTGATTCTAACGGTAAAGTAGCTTCTACTATTGGTAAAGAAAGTAAAAGCATGAATAATGTTCAAGCATTTGTAATGGGAAAGGATGAAGTAATTTATATGGGTACTCATAAAAATCAATATTTGCCAAATACTAAAAATCTTGTTCATGGTTCATTTTTAAGCGGAAAGCCTGCGGAAGCAGCAGGAGTTATAGGTATAAATGATAGAGGAAAAATTGATTATCTTAGTAATAATAGCGGTCATTATCAACCTGAAGCTTTAGATATGTACCGTGCTGTAAAAAAAATACAAGAAACTATGCCCGGTGCTTTAGATAAAAATTGTCAAATCGATATTCAAGGACATCCACGAATATTTGTTACTGATTTTATAAAAGATATGGAAACCAAAGTAGGTTTTGGAAAAAGTGCTAAAACCAAGCATGAAAAACTAAGAGAAAATAGAGTAGAAAAAATTAAAAATTATCAAGCTAATTTAAAAAATATTGCTGCTTCTTCAAAACCTAAAGCTAGAAATAGAATAACAAATAGAGGGCGTGGGTAAATAATGATGTCATTCCCGCGAGGCATTGTTGCGTAGACCGGTAAAACCTACTGTGTCACCTAGTTCGCTTGCTAACTAGGTCCATAAAAACAATAAAAAATACTAATAATTTTAGTATTTTTAACTGGATCCCGCTACAAGTGAGCTTAGGATGACAATAGAAAACCGAACCATGCAACAGTATCCCTAGTTAATGCTGTATTAATCGCTTATTTATAATATTCTCTCTTTCTTTCTCACTTCTAACAGATTCTACGCAATTAAATTTTAGTTTATATTAACAAGCTAATTTTTTATTAAATGATATAATTATATACTTGACTAAATTACTTGGGTATTGTAGATATAAAACAATTTTAAGTTTTAATAGGTTGGTTATATGATGCTGACGACGAAAGGAAGATATGCCGTAATGGCAATACTTGAAATGGCTGCAAAATCAAGTGCTGAACCGGTCACTTTGAATGAAATTTCCGTAAACCAAAATATATCGCTTAACTATTTAGAGCAGATATTTTCTAAACTTAAAAAAGCTGATCTAGTTAAGGCTATTAGAGGCTCAAAAGGTGGATATGTTTTAATAGGTAACCTAGAAGAAATAAAAATTTCCGATATTATGGATGCTGTTAACGAAAATTTTATAATGACTACTTGCTATAAGAAGTCAGTTAAAACTTGTGTACCTGATACAATAAAATGTAATTCGCATAAATTATGGAAAGGTCTTGGTAAGCATATTAGAGATTATTTTGAAAATATCTCAATTAAAGATGCTTTTGAGCTAAGTATTATTTAAATATATGATATATTTAGACCACAGTGCTACTACTTCTATCAATCCTAGAGTTAAGGAATTCATAATAAGTTTGATGGACAAGGAGCTTAACCCTTCATCAATACATAGATCAGGTGTATTTGCTAGGAATGTTATAGAAGAAGCACGTTTTCAATTAGCTGCAGCTCTTGAGGCGTCCTCTAGGGAATATAATATTACTTTTACTTCATCCGGAACGGAGAGTAATAATTTAATAATGAAAAATTTTTATGACGGTGATATTTTCATATCGGCTATTGAACATTTATCGATCTATAACCATATAAAGCATGCTCCAAATATTAAAGTTATAAAAGTTGATAATCAAGGTTTGCTTGATCTAGAGCATCTAGAAGAATTATTGTCACAAAGTAGTGCTACAAAAAAATTAGTATCTATAATGATGGCTAATAATGAAAGCGGGGTACTGCAAAATATATTTGAAATAAGTAAAATAGCTAAAAAATATAATACAAAATTTCATAGTGATTTAGTGCAAGCTTTTAGTAAAATACCAACATATATCAAAGATTTAGGATTAGATTTTGCTACAATCTCAGGACATAAAATAGGAGGTGGACAGGGAGGAGCTGCTTTAATTTCTACTTCTCACTTTCAGCTTACTCCGATAATTATAGGTGGTGGGCAAGAAAAAAATGTGCGTTCAGGTACGGAGAATGTTATAGCAATTGCAGGTTTTGGTTTAGCGGCTGAATTAATGAGAAAAAATATAATAGAGAATTATATAAAGATCAAAAGCTTACAGGAAATATTAGAGAAAAAATTAAAAGAATATCCAAACGTAAATATTGTTAGTAATAACGTAGCTAGGTTACCTAATACTACTTTATTTACTGTACAAAATACAGATGCACAAGTGAAATTAATAGGTTTTGATTTACGTAATATTTGCGTAAGCTCTGGCTCTGCTTGCTCATCAGGAAAAATATCTAAATCGCATGTATTAACCAATATGGGTATGAGTGAAAAAGAGGCCAAATCTTCGATTAGGATATCTTTAAGCCATACTAATACGGTAAGTGATATAAAGGCTTTTATAGAGGCTTTTGAGGAGGTTTATGATACATGAACTTTCCAACTCGTCATTGCGAACGGGCATTGTTGCGTGGATACCCAAAACGTCATTGCGAGCAGCCGTAGGCTGCGTGGCAATCTCATGAAATAATACTACTGAGATTGCTTCGTCGAATTACTACGTAATTCTTCTCGCAATGACGAAAAACAAACTATTTAACATTTATAACCATATGAACCCACAATTAAACAATCCAAACCTACCTATATATATGGATTATCAGGCAACAACGCCGCTTGATCCAAGAGTAATGGAGGCAATGTTGCCATATTTTACTACCAAGTTCGGGAATCCTCATTCACGTAGCCATTCTTTCGGCTGGGAAGCAGAAAACGCCGTTGAAGAGGCAAGGAGTAGAGTAGCAAGGTTAATAGGGGCAGATACTAAAGAAATTATTTTTACCTCTGGTGCAACCGAATCCAATAACCTTGCAATAAAGGGAATAGCAAAATTTTACGGCAATAAAAAGAATCACATTATTACTATAGTCAGTGAACATAAATGTGTACTTGATGCTTGCAGGTATTTAGAGCAAGAAGGTATAAAAATCACATACTTACCAATTAAACCAAATGGAATAATCGATTTAGAAACTCTAAAAAATGCCATTACTGATCAGACTATGTTAGTTTCAGTTATGGCGGTTAATAATGAAATAGGTGTTGTTCAGCCTTTAAAGGAAATCGGGAAAATTTGCCGTGAAAGAGGTGTTTTTTTTCATTCCGATATTGCTCAAGGATTCGGTAAAATTCCAATTGATGTTAACGAGTTTAATATTGATCTTGCTAGTATCTCAGGGCATAAAATTTACGGTCCGAAAGGAATAGGGGCGTTATATGTAAGGAAAAAACCTCGTGTGCGTGTTAAGCCACTCATAAACGGTGGTGGACAGGAGAGAGGTATGCGTTCGGGTACGCTACCGACTCCTTTAATCGTAGGGCTTGGCATGGCTGCTGAAATAGCGTATAGTGAGATGGAAAAAGATACTAAGCATGTAAATTACTTATTCGACAGATTTTTAAATAATATACATAGTCAAATTTCGGAAGTTTATTTAAACGGTGATAAAGATCAAAGATATAAAGGCAATCTAAATCTAAGCTTTGCCGGAGTAGAGGGAGAATCAATTATCCTTGCCATTAAAGATTTAGCGGTTTCTTCCGGTTCTGCTTGTACTTCTGCCTCTTTAGAGCCGTCATATGTTTTACGTTCCATGGGAATAGGTGAAGAGCTTGCCCATACTTCGATTAGGTTCGGCATAGGTAGATTTACTACCGAGCAGGAAGTTGATTACGCAGTAGATTTAATATGCTCAAAAATCGATAAATTAAGGGAATTAAGTCCTCTTTGGGAAATGATGCAAGAGGGAATTGATTTAAAAAAGATTAAATGGGCTACCCACTAAAAATCGTCATTGCGAGGAGGCACATAGTGCCGACGCGGCAATCTCATTAAGTAGTATAAAATTCCTGAGATTGCTGCGTCGCTTAGCTCCTCGCAATGACGTTGAAACAAATAAAACCAAATTTTAGAGAATAACAATGTCTTATAGCAAAAAAGTGATAGATCATTATGAGAATCCTCGTAATGTTGGATCGCTTAATAAAGAAAGTGAAAATGTCGGGACGGGACTCGTTGGAGCTCCCGCTTGCGGTGACGTGATGAAATTACAAATCGAAGTTGATGATGACGGGATTATTACAGATGCTAAATTTAAAACATTCGGCTGTGGTTCTGCTATTGCTTCAAGTTCTTTAGTAACAGAGTGGGTTAAAGGCAGATCAATAAACGATGCCGAAGAGATTAAAAATACTGAAATAGCAAAAGAATTATCGCTCCCGCCGGTAAAATTACATTGCTCACTACTTGCTGAAGATGCAATAAAAGCAGCTATTGCCGATTACAAACAGAAAAAAGAAAGCAAAAAAGACTCTTAAAACATGAAAAATGTTATTTCATTAACCGATTCTGCTGCAAAGCAAGTAAAATTGCTAATAGAAAAACGAGCCAAGCCTACCTTTGGTATTAGGGTAGGGGTTAAAGCCGGCGGTTGTGCCGGTCAGACTTATTACGTTGAATATGCCGACAGTAAAAATCAATTCGATGAAGTAGTAGAAGAAAAGGGCGTACGGATACTAATCGACCCAAAAGCATTAATGTATATTCTAGGTTCTGAAATGGACTATGTAGAGACTAAATTCAAATCCCAATTCACCTTCACCAATCCTAACGAAAAAGCTAATTGCGGCTGCGGCAAATCTTTTAACGTGTAATAATGTTAATTCCACTTATTAAAGATTCTGCTAAAGGACAAGTTAAATTTATAGAAACTGATATCGTCATTGCGAGGAGCGAAGCGACGCGGCAATCTAGAAAAATAATAAAAAATTCTGTAAATCAGAATTTTTAACTGGATTGCTTCGTCGAATTACTTCGTAATTTTCCTCGCAATGACGTTAATTTATTAACTAATCTGTACACTAGCATATTTACAAATGAATCCTCGTCATCCTAGTTTAAATACCCATAAATATAAATCTGTTAAAAGAAATAACGGAGAAGAAATATTAAGCTTATGCTGAAAATAATACTCCTGCTGCTTATAGAATTTTTTGGCATTACGGACCAAACAAAGATAACATCACTATTCTAGCAATTACGGCACATCCATAAAAAGCAGGCTGTGGCTGCGGCAAATCCTTTAGTGTATAGGTAGTTATAATTTATAAATTTGCATTATTAATATGTTCAAAAAATTCACTGCTAAAGATATGGTCCTGGTCCCATTTTTCTTTTATTTGTAACCAATATACAAGAATACCAGTCTTTTTAAGCTTATTTGATACTCTCATCTGACCATAAGGCTGGGTATTCTATTGCCATATCTAATACTGCTCTCTCTACTGCTGGTTCAACTCTATTCGCTATAATTGGCTTCTTCCTGCTAATCTCATATAACGCCTCTTCTCCACCAGTTTCATATAGCTCTTTGAACCTATAATAACTGTCCCTGCTGTATCCCATTGCTTTACAGGCGGACGATATACTACCAAGACTCTTAGCTAATTCTAGTAATCCTATTTTTGGCTTTATTATTTTTTGATTTAGATTCATCTCTAATCCTCCATTTAATATTTATCTTATTTTACTAAATGTAAGATTAAATCTCAATTATTGCAATTTAAAATTCAGCACATATTTTTTAAAGATTTCTATAAATTTGCTCAATTGTTCCTTAGGTATAAAATATTCTTGTAAAATATCTTTATCAGTTCCATAAAGAGGCCATAAAATATGTATATCGGTGTTCATAGCACTATTTCTAGAAATAGGAGATTTAATACTCATTTTTTGTGCATATAATTTCTCTGTATTCCATCTTATCTTTTTACCTAAATCAAAATATTGAGATATTCTAAAAATTCCTCTTTTTAAAGCTATTAAAGATTCAGGTTGTATTTTTGTAAGGTTCTCTTTGTTAGTTCTTTCATACCAAAACAAACCTGCCTCTTCAAATAGGTGATTTTTCCCTACTGATAAACGCCCATAAGCAAGTTCAGCATTAGAATTTTCAGTTATATAAATTTTAAAGTTATTTACGAAATCCTTATAATTCATAAATTTTGCATGAAAAATAACTTGTGGATTTTCTACTGTTATGAGCTCTGCTTCAACTATAACACCAAATAAACCATAACCTCCTAAAACAGCTCGAAAAAGTTCCGGTTCAGTATGTTTATTTATATCTCTTATTATCCCATCAGCAGTTATTACTTTTAAAGATAATACTATTGAAGAGATAGGCGGAGCGTTAACCTGCCACCCATGAGCATTAACACTAAGTGTACCGCCGAGGGTAAAAATATTATCTGACTGCATTACTTTTATAGAACGGTTATACTGATCAAGTACATTTTGAACTTTCTTCCAGGTAGCACCGGCACCTATAGTAATTGTTTGTGTTACAGGGTTATAAACTACTTTATTAATTTCCATCATATCTAAATGAATCGAATCATTTAAAATAGATTGCCCACCCATAGAGTGCTTACGTCCGGCAATAGTAATTTTTTTATTGTTTAATTTTGCTTTTTTAATTGCTTCTATAATATTATATATGTTTTTAGCATGAATTATTAAACTTGGTTTGCTAATGGTACCACCCGCATCGTAAATAATAAAAGGTCTAGATTCTTGCGTTTTAATTAGGTCTAACGGTTTATTAGTTTGAATGGATTTAACTCCTAAGTTAAAAAAAATCTTCGGCAATTTGTTTATCATCTACAGTCCATATCATAATTGGATAACCATGATCTATTAATGGTTTAATTAATTTTAAGGGAGTATTAAATCTAATCCCTAGCATATCAGGTCTTATTATTCTTCTGATTTGTTTTTGAAAAAAAGGTTGTTTTAATATCCAAGGAATTTGATCTAATTGCGTTTGTATTTCTTCCCCACCTGCTTGTGAATTTGTTATATAGTTATATACCATTCTTCTGATTTGTTTTTGAAAAAAAGGTTGTTTTAATATCCAAGGAATTTGATCTAATTGCGTTTGTATTTCTTCCCCACCTGCTTGTGAATTTGTTATATAGTTATATACCAACAAAATATTTCGGGAATTGAGACGCATTAATGCTAAAAAGAAAGGGTTAAATGATTCTACAATAACTCTTTCTTCAAGGTGGTATTTATTTATTAATTCAGTAATTTTAGAACAAAACTCATGATCAAATATTTTATCACTTTTTATATCTAAAAAAATGAATTTTTGTGATCCGACCAAATTAAAAAGGTCAGTTAATGCTAATAATTTTTGATTGTTGCTTTTATATGATAACTGTTTAAGTTGCTCCCATTTATAATCTTTCGGTTTACCATATCCGTTTGTAGCTTCTTCTAAGGTTTTAGCCTGATATAAAAAAGGAATTCCATCTTTTTATAATCTCACATCTACTTCTATTCCGTCTAAGTAGCTCATTAAAGCATTTTGTACTGCTTCTACACTATTACCTTGAAATTTTTCAGAAGTTAAGGATTTATGAGCAATATATTTAGGAAAGTAAGTAAGGGTAGGAGAAGTAACTAAAACAGTAGGTGTATAAAGAGGTTCAATATTAAGATAAATAGCTAAAATAATACCGCCCAAAAATATTATATATTTTATTATTTTTTTTACTTTCATAATATAAAAATAATTAAAAAGGAAATTGTATTTTTTAATAAGTTGCATAAAATCGTTTTTATAGCTATATTAAAAGCCGTTTCTATAATTAAATCAATAACAAAATTATGTCGAAAAAATTAGGTTTCTGGACGGTTTTTGCCTTAGTAACCGGCAGTCAAATCGGTACTAGCGTTTTTATATTACCGCTAAGTTTAGCACCGTTCGGTATATATAGCATTTGGGGCTGGGTACTTTCATTATTCGGTGCTATGAGTATAGCCCTTGTATTTTCATCCTTATGTGCAAAATTTCCTAAAACAGGCGGTCCGCACGTTTATGTACGAGAGAGTTTCGGGGATAAAATAGCTTTCTTCACCGGCTTCACTTACTGGGTTATATCCTTTGTTAGTACAAGTATAGTTGTCATTTCGGCAATAGGTTACCTAACGCCTTTTTTTCAATCACAAGCGATTTTGGATTTAATATTACAGATAATATTATTAGCTGCTATTACGGTTTTAAATTTAAAAGGTCCTGAAGTAGCAGGAAAAGCAGAGTTTTATTTGACTCTCTTAAAATTCGTTCCGTTGCTTGTAGTGGGCTTATGTGCATTATCTCATTTTAATATAGATAATATAACTATAGCTGAAGAAGTAGAAAGTTTAAGCATTCCAACCATTATGGGAAGAGTCGCACTTCTTACTTTTTGGGGATTTATCGGCGTAGAATGTGCAACTACCACGGCAGGAGCGGTAAAAGATCCGGCAAAAACCATTCCAAAAGCCATAATAGTTGGAACTTTCTGCGTGGCGGTGTTATATATTATCAATAGCATAGGTATAATGGGATTAATCCCTGCTTCTGAACTTATTAGCTCTAAAGCTCCTTATGCCGATGCCGCTACATTATTATTCGGGGGTAAATGTTCAAGTGTAATTACGGTTATAGCCTCGATTATATGTATAGGTACACTCAATGCTTGGGTGCTAACTAGCGGACAGATTGCTCTAGGGCTTGCAGAAGACGGATTATTACCGAAATTCTTTGCTAAGAAAAATAGCAATAACGCTCCAACTAACGGAATTATTGTAAGCTGCCTTGGAATTGTGCCGTTATTAATCTTTACGGCAAATGATAATTTTGCCGCACAAATTACGCAAATAATAGATTTCTCGGCGGTAACATTCTTATTCGTCTATTTAATTTGTAGCTTAGCTTTCTTAAAGGTAATTTTTAGCTCAAAAGAAAATTTTTCTTATTATTATTTACTTATAGCCATAATATCGATTATCTTTTGTGTATGGGTTATCTATGAAACACCTATTAAAACTCTGATTATAGCTAGCTCCTTTACTATTCTCGGTATTCCTTTATATTATGGATGGTATACTCGGTGAATTTCAAAAATTGGCATCGTCGTCTACCAATGATAAAAGAACGAGTTAATCTACTTGTATTCCTTTATATTATGGATGGTATAAAGTACAAAAAATTACTGATCCATGCTTAACGCTTAAAGCTTGTAAGAACGATGTAGAAATTAAGCATGCAATCGATTTTCATATTAAAGATGCAGTAGCTTTATGTGAGTTTTTTGCTGATTTGGATAAAAGTATCCGTCATTGCGAGAAGACGCAAAATGTCGACGAAGCAATCTCAGGAAAATATGACGAGATTGCCAAGCAGTCTTCGACTGCTCGTAATGACAGTGGGTTATTAACAGAATATTCCCTTGGTTTAAAGCTTATGGAGCAACGAGCCAAACAAGAGGGCTATGTTTCTGATAGTTTTCCTGCTATTTGCGGATTTCAGGAAAATTGGCTCAATAATGAAATAAATTTATTTTTACAATAATTATTGTAATTGACGTTTCCGCTATTTATTGGTATAAAGTCCATATAATCGTTTAATTTGAAAAATTGGCTAAGTTATCTTTCAAGATGCCTTGCTCTTTTCCAAATTAAACTTCGTCTATCAACTCTTCATTATTTTCTACATTGGGACGTCGCCAAGTGGTAAGGCAACGGTTTTTGGTATCGTCATTCGGAGGTTCGAATCCTCCCGTCCCAGCCATTCGTCAATTTTCAATATTTTTACAATCCCTGAACATTCCTGAAATCGTATTACGATGGGAAAAAGAAAAGCAATATAAAAAAATAATTGTTCTATAATATAGATTATGGAAAATGAATAACTATCCTTCAAAACTAGTACCTACTACCGGATGACCTGCTAGATCGTTATAAGTTTCTATCCCTAATAGTGCATGTGCTAGACCGCTATCTCTGATATAAATTTTTGGTGATTTAACAAGTCTTTTCCCAATATTTGAATGAAAAGGATTTAATCTTCTGACAAGTAACAAATCAACTGCCCTGATCAATAAGACTACGTAAGCTTTGAAATAATTCAGGAAATCTATGAATTTCATCGAATATAACTAATCTATCTTCAAGAAGATATACTCTAAATGACCGTTATATTGAGTTGATTTAGTGATGGTGCATTCGATTGGATTTGAACCAACGACCTTTGCCTTCGGAGGGCAATGCTCTATCCAGCTGAGCTACGAATGCAAATGAGGATACCGCCCTGTCATTGCGAGCAGGCCTTGTTGCGTGAATCAGTTTTCTATTGTCATCCCGCGACTTTGATCGTGGGATCCAGTTAAAAATACTAATAAGAACGGTCCAAAATAAATCTAATAATCGAAAATAAATAATCTTTATAACTATTCTGAACCGGAATTTTATTTAATAACTTATTTACTTCATTTTCTAAGTTACTCAAATAACTAACTGTTTCATTATGAATTTCATGTTCAATCATCAAATCACGTACTTTAATAAACTCATCATTAGTACGCTTATCGCATTTAATTATATTTTCAAGCCAGAGCTGTTTATCTTGCTCTAGCTTATTATATAAAAAAATCAGCGGTAACGTAACTTTTCCTTCTAAGAAATCATCGCCGATATTTTTGCCTACCTGTTTATCATTGCCCAAATAATCAAGTAGATCATCTATAACCTGAAATATCGTTCCGAGTAATTTCCCAAAGTCCCGCATATCTTTAGAAATATGGTCTACCTGCTCTGCTATAATAGCTCCAACTTCACAAGAAGCTCCAAATAGTTCGGCGGTTTTAGATTTAACTATTTGCTGATATTCGTCTATAGTTATAATGCGTCGCTCATTTAGCTTAACCAGCTGTACTACCTCCCCTTCGGAAATAATTGCTGAAGCTTTAGCTAGAACATTCATAGCTTTAATAGAGCTGGAAGCTACCATTAACTTAAAAGACTGACTAAAGAGGAAATCACCGACTAAAATACTTGTTTTACTTCCCCAAATAACGTTAGCCGTAGGTTTAAATCTTCTTAAAGTGCTGTCGTCTACCACATCATCATGAAGCAATGTAGCGGTGTGAATGAATTCAACGGCACTTGCGAGCTTTATATGATTATCGCCTTTATAATCAAACATTTTAGCGGTTATTATAGTTAAAAGCGGACGAATTCTTTTACCACCCGCCTCTAGTAAATATTTACCTACTGTTTCTATTAATTCTTCATCACTTTTTAAACAGCTAATGATTAAATCGTTTAACTTAGTTACTTCATCTTTTAAATCTTGCTGTATTTTTACTATAATATTCATGGTATTTTTTTAAATTTTTCTGTCATTGCGAGGAGAGGCGAAGCCTCGACGTGGCAATCTCAGAAATTTTGTACTATTTTCACGAGATTGCCACGCGGTCTTCGACCGCTCGCAATGACGACTAACGAGGTTCATCAACTATACATTCCTCTAATATTTTTTGATTAACGCTCGGAATTAACTCCATAATTTTTTCTTTTACGTTTTCTCCGGGTTTCACTTTTTTTACTGCTGCTTGGTATAAAGATAAATAATATAAAGGTATAAGTTTATTTATATCATCTATATTACCTATTTTAGCTTTGTTTAAATCGGATAAATCAAACTCATACTCAATGCTAGCGTCAATTAAATTAGATGAATTCGGGTGGTCGGATATAGTTTTTAAAAATGATTTTAGAGCATCTCCATATACTTCTTTGCTCTCTTTGGATAAGTTTTTAAAATCCCCTACTCCATATACATATAGACTTAAAACATCTATTATTTTAGAGTAATCATTAATTACTATCGTACCTTTACTGTAAGAATCTTTAAGAGCATTTACTATAGTTTCATTTGTTATATTAAATCCCGATGCGTTTGAATATAGACTTAAAGCATTTATCTGTGTTCTAGTTAATTTATTTAATTCAGTAACTAAATTAATATTTAAATTAAAATTATATTGCCTATCTTCAAAAATACTAAAATTATATTGTTTATTATTATTTAAAATATAGCTTAGTTCATTATTAAAATCTTTATATAGATTATTATTGGAAAGTTTAAACAGATAGGTTTGCCTATCGTAATATTTCTTTATAAATTCTAATGAACCTATTATAAAACCAGGTTTTAGCTTAAATTGCGAATCTATCAAAAGATCAATATTATTATTGCCGAAATCGTTTAACTTACCTTTATATAATAAATTAATATTATTTTCAAAATTATTACTATTTATTTTTGCATTAGTAACTTCAATTGTTAAATCTTTAGCAATATCTTTAAAATGCAAACTACTAGTACTAATCAAGAAATTACCGGAAAATTTGAAATTATTATTCCAAGCGGGTCTATATAATAATAAGCCGGCAGGTATTATTCTATCTTCAAGATTACTTTTTATTATTTCGGTTTCATAATAAATTTCTAATTTTTGCGGTATATTATCAAGGAAATCCTGTTTACTTGTATAATACTTACTTTTGTCAAATAACATAGTAAGTATAGTATGATCTTCTTCATATAATTTTTGATTATCTACTAAGTCAAAAATTTCTGTTTTACCGGAAGTAAATTTAATATTTTCTATTAAATTTATAACTTCAAATAAATCTTTTTTTGATCGTACTATTTCAAATAATTTAAAATTTAACGGTATTTTTGTTGATAATATACAGTTCTCATTATAAAATCTTACTCCAAACCCTCTTTCAACCGGCTTAAATTTTCCGAATGCTTCTCCGGAAAAATTTATAAATAATTTCTGCTTAAGTAAATCATAACCGATATTTATCGGTGTGGTAAATTCAATTGCTCTATTAATACTCTCTTCTTGCCAATTAATTACCGAAATACCTAATTTAAAAGGAAAACCATATGGCTGAACTTTAGAAAATTTAATAAGATATTGCTGATTAGGATTATTATCAGTTTCTTCTATATTAAGGTTGGTACCGGCATATTTTTGATTTATAGAGTGTGATAAAGAGAACATAATAGTAAACCATAGCCCACTATATGCGAGTATAATAAAGATAGTTATAAATAATATTATTTTAAGAATTCTTTTCATTATTTTAGCTGTAGTTTCCGTTATTGCGAGGAAAAATTGAAAATTTTGACGAAGCAATCTCAGGAGTATTATTTCATGAGATTGCCACGCAGCCTACGGCTGCTCGCAATGACGTGATGCCATTATTTACACAATTCTATATATTCCTTATTCAATTTTATAACGTTCCAAATCCATAAACTCATCATAACTATAAAAATTACTAATAAATATATTATAATAGAATCAAAGGTAGCAGTCGGAATAATAATAAATATCAAAGACTGTATAAATGCTCCAAGCGATTTACCGAATTTAGTACCTATTACCTCTACGGCAGCTTTTCCCTTAGTTCTAAGCTCTAAAGATAAAGGAATATACGCCATTTCTTTTGTTGAATCGAATAATGAATATTTGGACGATTTACTAAGTATGTTCTGAATAGCTCCAACAATAATCGCTGCATATAGAAGATTAAAATCACCGAAACATGCTCCTATTTCTTCAATAAAAATTATAAAGATAAAAAACATCAAGCCGGTAATAGACAACATAATAGGAGTTAATAATGCAGAAATGAGCCAACCGAGTCTTCTAAGTATATTGCTGCCTATTACCATGAAAGTAACGCATGATATCCCCATCCAAATATTAAACCTGCCCATAAAGTTAACATAGTCTATAGTGTTTGGATGTAATTCTTTTATTTTTGCTTTCCAAGGTCCTTCCACTATGTTTATTAATAATCCATAACAAATTATTAGTAAAGCAATACGACCTATATATTTTGAGTGAATTACTAATTTGATACTTTCAATTACCGAAAGTTTTGTTTTCGTTTTAGCCGTAACTTTTTTTGTATCTAAAACATTTATGGAATCCGTTAAAATAAATCTATTTATTATTCTAAATAGAAGCATAGCAATTATTCCTGCAACAACAATAATTGACATGATAGGCTGAAGCATTATAGCATTTCCGGCAGATGAATTAAAAGAATCCGGTAATAATTCTGAATCAATGACCTCCTGCCCGCTTGAGAAAAAAACAAGTACGCTACCTGCTATTATGAGACCTATATTACCGACCATTCCAAGAACTGGATAGAATCTTTTAGCTTTAGAAGTATCAAAAATGTGATTGGCAAACTGCCAAAACATTAAGTTTATGACTACTGCACTCCATAATTCTGAGAAAATATACATCAGTGCATAACTCCATTTACTACCTATTTTAATGAACCATTTAAAATTAGGGTATGAAGCAATTAAATTATTTATCATTTCATCGTTAGGATGATAAATATCTTGATTGGGATAAATAATATAGGCAAATAATAAGAAAAATAGTAAAAAACTGCCAACTATAATGTAGAAAATATATTCAAAATTTAATTTATTACTAAGCTTAACATAAAGTACGGTAAAAATTACGCACGAGGGTAATACTAACCATAATTTTAAGAAACTAATAATTTCGGCCCCCATAGAGGGTACTACTAAACTATCTTTGATAGATCTTAAAGCCCCAAAATTAAAAAGGATACATAACATCATTAAAGCCATAGGTATAAATAGCTTTAATTCTTTCCTTTCTATAGGCCAAATTATTTCTTTAACTTTTTCAAAGAAAATTTTAGGCGGTAACATTTTTATTGTAACCTTACATATTAAAGTTAACTTTTAAATCTCTTAAGTGCTAAAGTCAATTAAAATAATTAATTTATACTACTCCAAGGTGTTATTTCTCTATATCGCCAGTAATATTTTGTGATTTTATCTAATTTGTCCTGATTTGTCTTCCATAGTTCATGCTTATCGGTAGTCCATGGCTTAGGTCCTGCATAGTGTAAAATGAAGTAAGAAAAATAAGGGCTTTGATCTTCAAAATATGTCAAAAAGTTCCATCTCATCGACAAAGGATAAATGTAATCATGAAAAGCTATATTTAACACATCTTGATCAGGAAGCGAAAAGTCACATTCTGATTTTTTTATAGTTTCTAATATCGCAGATTCAGTTTGTTTTTCTCGCATATTTTTTAAGTTTAAAAATACTATCCTGCTATTTTTGTAAGAATGAGCCATATTTCTTTTACATTCTTTTATCAATTTATGATTACAATATGTAATACCTGTATCTATGCTACCTGCGGCAATATAATTACTCATATCTATTTTTTTAAGAGAATTCAAATCATGCAACACTACAATATCCGCATCAAGATATAATATAGAGTCTAGATGAGGAAAGATTTGATCAAAATATAACCTATACATTACTAAACTAGGCCAATTATACGTAAATTTTATTTTCTTATCTTTTAAAGCTTGATTTAATATATTTTCAGGAAAAGTAATAAAATCTATAGAATAATCTCTGATATATTTCATGGAAGCTAATTTTTCCATTGATTCTTGACTAACAGGGTCATTAGAATCCATAACAATATGAAATCTATAGAAACTATCTAAATCGCTATTTAGTAAACTAGAGGCTATTACTGTACTGGCATGAATAGCAAACTTATCATTAATAGTTAATGCTATATCTAGTATGTTATTTTGCCTTATACCGGTTAACTTAATTACATTTTGTATTTCTTCTATGGCAAGCTTATAATCAGTTTGTATAGTTTTTTCATTAAAAGATGACCTACCTAGTAAGTGAATTAAGCTAAGCCTATATAAACATCTAGCAGTAAGTTCCGGTATATTAAGAGAGATTAAACTATTTAAAAAAGGAATCTCATCCGCTGTATAACCGCTATAATATTTTAGGAAATCATCATCATTTTTTATTTCTAATATTTCTTTTACTTTTCCTTCGTGACCTAAAATAATGAGTTTAGCTAAATTAATCGCAGCTTTTTTAGTATATAAAGTATCTAAACCGTAGCTACCGTTTTTAATCGCTTTATATTGCTGAACTAAAGGAGCATTTTTGTCTAGATAAAGACGTAGTAAGCAATCATAACCCTTTGCTACCTCTAAACGTACCATTCCGTCTTCTACTTGAAAAGAGCAAATTTTTTCTAACCTTGCTTTATCTCTTGAGTTTAAAGATTCGCTATCTTCTAATTGCTCAAGTACTAGATCAAAATTTAATTGATCTTCACGTATGGTACTATAGAACTTTTTATAACTATAAGTCCAAATATCCATAATACAACTTGTATTTTTATGCATTCTGTAATTACTTATGAAAAAAGTAGTAATAACTATTATCAGTAGAAAAATAAAAAAGGATAATATTAAATTCGTACGAGACATTTATATTTATAAAAAATTAATGTACGGATTTTAACAATTAATAACAAAAAGAGCAATAATTATTAGGCTCTGTGAAGATTTCTAAAAAGATTATAACTATTTTTTCTTTCTCTTCTTAACTTAAATCGTATATAATTTAAACTATTCATTTTAACTTTATCAGATAAAAATGCCTTCTAAAAAGCAGCTCATCCCTAATAATAATATTTACGAATTACCTACTACTCTTGTAAGTAATATAATTTATCAAATTGAATCAGCTAAATCACAAGTAGCAAGTTACACTAATAGTACTTTAGTAATGTTATATTGGCATATTGGTTCTCTTATTAATCAAGAAATTCTAAACAATAAACGGGCTGAATATGGAGAGCAAATATTATCTCAAATAGCTAAAAGGTTAACCCTACTATATGGCAATGGTTTTGATTTTGCTAACCTTTCACGTATGGTTAAATTTTCTAAATTATATCCTTATCAAGAAATTGTTGTGACAGTGTCACAACAATTATCACGGTCGCACATCATAAGCTTTGTTATATGGCTCATTTTATGTCATTCCCGCGTAGGCGGGAATCCAGTAAAATCTATAAAAAACTTATTGAAGTTATTTTTTTGGATCCCCGCCTACGCGGGAATGACATCGAGTAGGTTTTCCGAATCATGCAATAAGACCCACATCATAAAATTAATACATATATAAAATTCATGTTAAATAACTCTCGTTTATGTATTATTTGGTTGTTTGGGCTTATTAGCGGTTTTAATCTAATGATTACCGGTAATACTTTAAATTATTGGCTTGCTAAAGAAGATATAGCACTGCAAACAATCGGTATATTATCATTCATAACGCTTCCCTACTCTATTAATTTCTTGTTAGCACCGATTTTTGATGCAGTGCAAATTAAATATTTAAACAAAATATTCGGTCATAGATTATCTTGGATTTGCTTAACTAGTACTGCGTTAATATTTCTTATATATATTTTCAGCTTTCTGGAACCTCGTACTAATCTAGTATTATTTACCTTTACGGCTTTAATTATTTCTTTTTTTAGTGCAGCCCAAGATACTATATTAAGTGCTTTAAGAACGGAAATAGTACCTAAAGAATCGCTTGGGTTTACTTCAGGAATATATATATTCGGTTATCGAATCGGGATGCTTTTAGCCGGTTCCGGAGCTATTTATTTATCTATTTATTTTACATTTAATGAAATATATAAAATCTTTGCCGGCTTAGTATTTATTTATTTAATTTTATTGATTGTAGGAATTAAGTATTGTTATTTAAACGAGAACATACATATACAGATAATCAAGAATGATATAAAAAATAATCAAAATAAAAAAAACATAATAAATTTTATATATAATGCGTTAAAACCTATAGGTTCTGTTTATTTCATTATTCTTATATTAATTTTCCTAGTATTATATAGATTACCGGATAACTTAATCAATGTTATGATTAATCCGTTTTTGCTTCATCTTGAGTATGATGCTTTTGAGATAGCAAGTGTTGGGAAGTTCTGGGGTGTTGTAGGAGCTATAATCGGCGGACTAGTTGGCGGCTTTATTATGAAACATAAAAATATACTAAATAGTATATTTTTATTTGGGATTATTCATGCTTTAGGATACATTTTGTTTATTTTTCTTGAAATACAGGGGAAAAATTCTTTATTATTATTTATCACGATAGGAATAGAAAGTATTACCGGTGGTATGACGATGACTGCTTATATAGCTTTTATTTCTTCGCTATGCCAAGGCAAATTTCGAGCTACTCAATATTCTTTTCTTTCGTCGATGATGGGAATTTCGCGCTCAATTTTTCCTATAATTTCAGGCTATATGGTAGTAAATTTTGGATGGCAAAATTTCTTTTTATTTACTACAATTATTACTATCCCCTCTTTGTTAATATTATTAAAAATAAAAACTAAATTACAATGAATGATATATTAAGTGCTTTTTTACATGGTATTGTTTTAGCTCTTGGTTTAATAGTGCCGCTTGGAGTACAGAATATTTTTATATTCAATCAAGGAGCAAAACAGCCAAAGTTTAGTAAGGCTTTAACTAGCATAATTGCAGCCTCAATATGTGATACTATTCTTATATGTATGGCAGTTCTTGGGGTATCTTTATTAATTCTTGAAATTTCTTGGTTAAAATTATCTATATTTATTGTTGGATTTATTTTTTTAATTTATATGGGATATAATACTTGGAATCAGCCGCCTATTGACCTTACAATGAATTCCGGAGCTTTTTCAGCTAAAAAACAAATTTTATTTGCTATATCGGTGTCAATATTAAATCCTCATGCTATTATGGATACGATTATAGTAATAGGTACTAGTGCTTTAAAGTATAACGGTATTGCAAAAATTATGTTTACCTTAACTTGTATATTTATATCTTGGATATGGTTTTTTTCTTTAGCAGTTGCAGGTTATAATATCAGAAAGCTAAATAAAAGTAGTACGATTTTAACCATAATTAATAAAATAGCTGCTATTATTATTTGGGCAGTTGCTTTTTATATTGGAGTACAAATATTGTATGAAATCGGTTTTATTAACTAGAAATATTGAAGAAAATAATGAAACTATAAAAGAAATAAGTAAATATAATTTAGATTTACGTTATATTCATTGTCCTTTAATTAAATATGAAACTCTAGATTTTAATATTGATATTTTAGATAATTACTCAAATATAATAATCACTAGTAAATACGCAGCAAATATCTTAGCCGGTCATAACTTAAAACAAGATATTTGGGTAGTAGGTAGTAAGTCAAAACGATTATTAGGCAAGAAAGTAATTTATACTGCTAAAAACGTGGAAGATTTGATTAAGCATTTTCCTCCTGATTTATATGAGCAGACTATATATTTATCTTCAAATGAAATTACTAAAGATTTGCCTAATAAAATAGCTAGACATATCATTTATAATGTAGAATATTTGAATGAGCTTCCGTTATCTGTTATAAAAGGATTTAAAAGCAATATTAGACATCTTTACAAACCAGCTTATAGAGAGGAATTTAAAGGAGACATGGAACGCAGCACCGCAGCGTACATAGAAGTACGTGAGGATGCGAGTACCGGATCGACGTATAAATTACCTCTAGAAGCGAAGTTTGGGAAGATGTTTATTGATTTTATATTACTTTATTCTCAGAATAGTGCTAAAACTTTTTTAAGATTATTACTTCAAAATAATTTACTAGAATATTTACAAGATAGTTTAGTTGTAGCTATAAGTTTGAAAGTTGCAAATATAGTTAGACCTTTTATAAAAAATGTGGTTTATTGTGATGATCAAAACCCTAACGATATAATCAAGTTATTATCCGAAAATGCAAAAATTTGATAGTTTATTTAAAAGCAAAAATATCTTTTTTATAGCAATAGTAATATTTGTCTTATCTTCTTTTACTTTTTATCATAATAGAGCCGATATTTTAAAACTGTTTAAAAGTGAAAATAAAGATTTAAGTCAAATTCCTGATCAAGCAGTAGGAAATAAAGAAAATAACGAGGAAGAAAAGGAAGCAACCCCTCTATTATCTACTAAGTCGCTTTTAAATTACGTAAGTTCTTTAAAGTTCCCTGAAGCACCGCCTGAACAGAAACTAGAAACTATTTTAGCCTCATCCAGAGATAAAGAGCAAGAAGCAAAGCCTATGATTAATAGGAGAGCAACGAGTGACGATGTAGGCGGAATGGGATCAATTGACTATATTAATTACTTATTAAATGTAAATCTATTAATATATAATTTCATGCAAGATAAGGATTATACCAAAGAACTAAAAACAGTATATTTCAATTGGTTACCTCTAGATATAAAGAATATTTTAAATAACTTAGAAGCATATAATAATAATTATCTTTTCTCGAAATCAAGTAGTACGGAAGTAATTTTTCCTACCAACCATAAATGGCTGGAGAAATTTATCAAAATTGAGAAAAAACCTTCTTCTATGATAATAAAAGAACAAGATAAAGCTCTAATTTTAGAGAAATTAAACTATCTAATCGATTTTCTTTATTCAGAAAAATTTATGCAGGAGTTTGTAAATAAAGATGTTTAGGTTATTATTAATATGTGCTACTTTTTTACTACTTTATTTCGGGTTTACTTTAATAAAGAGCTTTGATTCAAAAGTTTTTATTAGTTTATACGATTATAATATTGAGACTACTTTGTTCTTTAGTCTTATTTTAGGGTTATTATTACTAATTTCTTGTTTTATTGTCATTAGATTTCTAATATTAATTATCGATTTACCGTCTAAAATACATAATATTTTTAATAAACGAAAAGTTAATCATGATAGATATACTTTAATTTTAGCTTTTGCCGAATATATTATGAGTAATAAAGCTAAATCTGCTTCTATTGCCCGCAAAAATTTATCTTCTGAAGATCTAAAAGATTCACAAGAATTCCATAATTTAATCTTAGCCGTAACTGAAGAGGATGTAGATAGAAAAATTTCCTATTTTCAAAAACTTATTACATCTAAAGAATTTGTTTTTTACGGTAGCAAAAACCTAGCAAAACTTTATTATGATAAATCCTTGTATGAGAAAGCAGAAAATTACGCAACAAAGGCTTATAATTTCAATGAACTTGATAGTGACAATTTAATTACTTTAATGCGTTGTTATGCTAGACTTTCTCTATGGACGAAATTTATTTTTATAACAAATAAGCTCGCAAAATTTCATAAACATGAGTCTATGCCGGAAATTGCTGAGTATTATTTATTAGCAGCAAAGCAAGAAGTAGAAAGTAATAATACGGCTAATGCTATAGATTATTTGGAAACAGCTATAGATTTAAATTTTTATAATGATGAATTACTAGAATTTTACTTTAATTTAAATGATAAGCTTAATGTTAATAAAAAGACCAAAATATTAAAAGATGCTTTTCGTATTATCCCTTCTTTAAAATTAGTGCAGCTATTTAAAAAATTTACTTCTCTATCAGATAGGCAAATTTACGAAGAATTAACTCAAGAGTTAGATGCTAAAAAAGATGAAATATTAACTTTGGCAATAGAAGCTTATTTAGAATTATAGGTGTTGTTGTATCATGTCATTCCTGCGGAAGCAGGAATCCAGGAAAAATAGTCTTAATATTGGCAAAACAAACCTAAAAAACAAGTTTTTTATAGGTTTTTTACTGAATTCCCGTTTTCGTGGGAATGACATAAAACAAGCCATGCAACAAAGCACTTCGCTACGGCATTGTTGCATGGCTCGAAAAACCTACTGGGTGTCACCTAGTTCGCTTGACCACGGGGTCCATAAAAACAATAAAGAATACTAATATTTTAATATTTTTAACTGGATCCCGTGGTCAAGCCACGGGATGACAGAGGTGAAATTGATCCACGCGTGCAACGCTTACTCGCAATGACGGATAAGATAAAACCTAATATAAAAATAGTTTCTTTTGGCTCTTACTAATTTCTTCATTTACATTGTTATTATGGTGATGATAATTAGATTGGATCGTTATTAAATAATCACTTATTGCTTTAGAAAATTCTTCAGTTTTATAACGAAAGAAATGGTCAGCCCCATTGATAATTTTATAATCAACTTTAATATGGGATTGTTGCTTAGATAATCTATTTGCTAGGTCTTTTACATTATCTGCCGATACTATACTATCATTATCTCCCTGTAATATAAACCCTGGGATGGGACAAGGTGAAAGGAAAGAGAAGTCATATTTATGAATTGTATTAACCGGCGGCGAAATAGCAATAAAATGATTTATTTCCGGACGTCTCATTACAAGCTGCATAGCTATCCATGCTCCGAAAGAAAAACCTAATATCAGATTAGACTGAGCATTTGGGTTATTCTGCTGTAACCAGTCGAGAGCTGCCCCAGCATCAACAACTTCACCGACTCCGTTATCAAATTTACCTTGCGATCCCCCTACTCCTCTAAAATTAATACGTAAGACGGTATAACCGTTATCTGCTAAAATTTTATAGGCATTATAAACTACTTTATTATTCATATTACCCTCATATAAAGGATGAGGATGAAGAACTAATGCAATAGGAGCATTAGGTGAGGTAGCTTTTGCATATCTTCCTTCAATTCGTCCTTCCGGACCGTTAAAATAAATTTGCGGCATAATTATTCATAATATTTAATTTGTTCGATATGATATTTTACCACTTTTTCTTATTAGTGCAACTGTTCTTAATTAAAATATGATTGTATTGACGCATGCCGCCATATATACTAAAGCTTCTGATAAATGAAAAATAAATAGACGAAGCTCAATTTGGAAAAGAGCAAGGAGTCTGTAAGCCGAGGAGAGGAGCGTATAATAATACGTGAGCATCCGAGGTCTTACAAAGACGACGTAGCCAACTTTTCAAATTCAGCGAGTATATGTCGGAAGCCATGAGGATATTCCTGAATCAATGTATAAATAGTGGTGGTTTGCCTTTCAAACCACATATTAAGATTCCTAATGAAAAGACTATAAAAACTTTTGAGGATACAGATAAGCAAATTGGCTTAACTATCTCAAATAATACAAAAGAAATGTTTAATAAGTTAGGCATCTAATTTATATCGTCATTGCGAGCAGCCGTAGGCTGCGTGGCAATCTCATCAAATATCCTGAGATTGCTTCGTCAATTACTACGTAATTTCCTCGCAATGACGAAAAAGCTGTTAATACTATTTGGTCTAAGAAAATACTGCTCGCTCGACTGCATCTGTACTATGTTGTACTAAATCCTTAGCGATTTCTTTAGTAACCATCTTTTTTAGACCGTTTTTAAGTTCTTGTCTAACACATCCAAGCATCTGCGGTTCTGCTACAATAATCAATTCCTTATATTTAGCTTGATCAGCAGTAGTTACTTTCTCTAAATGTTTAATAACGCTCCTTGCTGCTTCTTTATGTTCTATGTCTTTTAGCGAAGTATGCGGCTCAAAAAGTGATCCTGGGGTAGATTTATTCTGGTAAAGGCTTTGTCTTTTTTCTCTATGGTGATGATGTTCCTCTAAATCTAAAGATAATTTTAAAGGTTTATTAGTAGTAATTTTAATACCCAACGCGTCGTAAAGCATCATTTGTTTACTATCGATAACTGCAATTAATTTTAACGGTGCTGTACTTACCATAAATACCTCCATAAGAACTAGGTTGTAATTTTATGATAATACTAATTATTTTTAAAACCTAATATTAATTTAATAATTTTTGCTTTTCACTGTTAATAATTTGCTCAACCTTGTCATTAAGTATACGTACGTCTGTTTGTTCTATTTCTTCTTTTTCTATTACACCTATAATCTTTACCTTTATAGTTCCAGGCTGCTTAAACCAAAAGCCTCTAGGCCAAAATAAACCGGCATTATGAGCCATCATTACAATTGGAACTTTAGTAATTGAAGCAAGCTTTACGGCACTTGGCTTAAATTTCACTGTTCTATCAGGTGGGACTTTGGTTGATTCCGGAAATATTATTAACCATAACCCTTCTTTTATTTTTTCCTGACCTTCTCTTAAAATCTGAGCAACCGAGCTATTAGTACCACGGTCAACCGCAATAGGTTTAACCATCCGAAGTCCCCAACCAAGCAAGGGTATATTAAATAATTCACGCTTTAATACCCAAGAATGTTTAGGAATAATCAGTTGCATAAACATTTGATCCCAGAAAGATTGGTGATTAGACACGACTATTGAGATTGTTTTCGGTAATTTCTCAAGCCCCTCTACTTCATATTTTAAACCGCAACAAATTTTTGCAAGCCACACAAAAGCATAAGAAAAAATAATGGCAATTCTGTATCTTATTTGATAGTTGACATTAAAAAATGTTACGGGTATGTAACATATAAGAAAAAAAATAAATGTAAATAACGATAATAATCCGTAAAATGATAAAATTCTTAAACGCCAAAGCATAATTTAACAAAAAATTAATATAATTTAGTATACGAAAATCAACTTGAAAAAGAGCAAGGCGTTTTGAGATTTTTAACCGCAGCGTAGTTAAATCTACGTGAGGATTAAAAATGAAAAACAACGTAGCCAATTTTTCAAGTTCATCTAGTATATATAACATAATTTTACAACGAGTAAAATAAATAAGGTATTATAATGAAAAAAACTGTTCTTTCCGGTGTGCAAGCAACCGGTTCTTTACATCTCGGTAACTATTTAGGTTCAATTAGAAACTGGGTTAAAATGCAGGAAGAATATAATTGTTTTTTCTTCTTAGCGGATTTGCATGCTATCACGGTTGATATTAAGCCCTTAGAACTTAATAATTCAATTATGGAAACTCTTGCAGTTTATCTAGCAGCAGGGCTAGAGCCAGACAAAGTAACGATTTTTGCCCAAAGTATGGTGAAAGAGCATGCAGAGCTTGCTTGGCTACTAAACTGTGTTACACCGCTTGGATGGTTAAAGCGAATGACGCAATTTAAAGATAAAGCCGGAAGCGATCAAGAGAAAGCTTACCTTGGGTTATTTTCCTATCCGGTACTTATGGCAGCGGATATATTGATATATAAAGCCGATATAGTACCTGTCGGTGAAGACCAAAAACAGCATCTAGAACTAACAAGAGATATTGCAGGGGTGATAAATAGAAAATTTGATAAAGAAATTCTAAAAGTTCCTGAACCGCTAATTAATGGTTCAGGTACAAGAATCATGAGCTTACGGGATGGATTAAAGAAAATGAGTAAATCTGATATATCTGATTTCGCTCGTATTAATTTGAAAGATGATAACGCTCTTATTCATCAAAAAATAAAAAAAGCCAAAACCGATCATTTAAGCTTTGTTAGCTATGATAAAGAAACAAGACCGGAAATTAGTAATTTATTAGATATTTATAGAAGTTTATCCGAAGAAAGTTTAGAAAAAATAATCAATAATTATCAGAACCAAGGTTTTGCAAAATTTAAAGAAGATTTAGCAGAAATTATTATTACAAATCTACAACCGATACGTGATAAATATTTAGAATTAATGAATGATAAAGAATATTTATTAAAAATACTACGCATTGGAGCAGAAAAAGCAAGAATTAGAGCCTCTGAAACGGTTAACGAAGTGAAAGAACAATTCGGATTTGTAATTTAAATTCAACTTCTTTTACTATATTTCAAGATTTCCCTTGAAATATATAAGATTATTTGGTATGAATCTTCTTGGATAGGTGGCCGAGCGGTTTAAGGCACTAGTCTTGAAAACTGGCGTACGGGCAACCGTACCGTGGGTTCGAATCCCACCCTATCCGCCAGCCAGCATATTATGGTCTTTTAGCCTAAAATTCTTTACTATATTACATTTATACCTAATTGTTAAATCCATACTAGGGATATGAAACAACAGACAAAGAATCCTCTTACTACCGAAGCTCTTCTTAAAGAAGCTTTGCTATTTGCAGAAATAGAAAGCAAATATTATGAACCTGCACTTTACGGTATAACTGATGGAAAGGCAATAGGTACTTATTTAGAACATAAGTTTAAAGCATATATTACACATAACTTATGAATATGTTAAAGGTAATGCAGCTTTTGGAGTAGATTTTCCAATTCTTGAAATAGACATAAAAGTAACTAGTATTAAACAACCACAATCTTCATGCCCATATAAATCAGCACGACAAAAAATTTATGGACTTGGGTATAGTTTACTTGTATTTGTATATGAAAAATTTGATGATGTAAAAAACCACACAGCTTGCCTTGATATACAACATACAATTTTTATTGATAAAAACAGAACTTCTGATTATCAAACTACGAGAGGTATTGGTGAAATTTTAGAACGTGATGGAAATGTGGATGATCTTATTGCGTTCATTCAGGATAAAAATCTGCCAATTGATGAAATAGAAGCAAAAAATATAGCCGAGGAAATATTAATAAATCACCCTATACAAGGATATTTAACAATTTCAAATGCATTACAATGGAGACTGCAATATAGTAGAGTTATACAAAAAGCTGGAGAGATTGAAGGTATTCATAAAATAAGATAGAATTAAAAAGGCTAATATGCCAAAAGTATTAAACACGAAAAATGTCAAATCATTTGGAGATTTTCAAACGCCAAAAGATTTTTCAATTCAAGTATTAAAATGTGTTAAAAAATCTCTTCCCTTTCAGCCACAGTCTATTTTAGAACCTACTTGCGGTAAAGGTTCTTTTTTATTTGCTGCTACCGACGTATTTTCTACTGCTAACTCTTATACAGGAGTTGAAATTAATAAATCTTATATTCAAGATTTATTTGATAACATTTATAACCAAAATATTAAGGATCGTATTAACTTAGTTAACGATGATTTTTTTACATTAGATTGGGATAAAATACTTTCTTCATTAATAGAACCTATTCTTATTACTGGTAATCCGCCTTGGGTTACAAATTCTAACATTAGTACCATGAAAGGAACAAATCTCCCAATAAAAAATAACTTTCAAGGTAGAAATGGAATTGAAGCTATTACTGGAAAAGCAAATTTTGATATCTCTGAATGGATGATTCTCAAATACTTAGAGTGGTTAGAACACAAACAAGGAGCTTTAGCAATTTTATGTAAAACCTGTGTGGCAAGAAAAATTCTTTCTTATATTTGGAAACATAAAAAGCCTTTTATAAATGCTTCAATTTATAAAATCAATGCATTAGCAATATTCGGTGCTGCTGTGGATGCTTGTTTATTTGTAGTAGTTACAGGGAATTCTAATAACAAAGAAGAATGCCGTATTTATGAAAACATAGAAGATGAATTACCAACACAATATATTAGTTATAAAGACGATATGATTATAGCAAATATAGATAATTATATGAATCTTTCTTATCTCAAGGGTATAAATACCTTTTATACATGGCGTTCAGGAATAAAACACGATTGTAGTCATATAATGGAACTTACAATCAATGGTAATATTTTAATTAATGGTGTTGGGGAAAAGGTAGCAGTAGAAGAAAAACATTTATATCCATTATTAAAAAGTTCAGATTTTGGTAATGAACGAGTAAAAGAGTATAGAAAATGCTTAATTGTAACTCAAAAATTTGTAGGTGAAGATACTAGCAATATAAAATCCTATGTACCATTAACGTGGGAATATTTACAATCTCATGCACAGGCTTTAGCCAATAGAAAAAGTTCTATTTATATAAAAAAACCTCTTTTTTCAATTTTTGGAGTAGGTAAATATTCTTTTTCTCCTTGGAAAGTTGCTACTTCTTCTTTATATAAGAACCTTAAATTTTTCTCTATAGGACCTATGGATAATAAGCCAGTTGTTTTTGATGATACAGTTTATTTTTTACCTTGTAGCTCAGAAAAAGAAGCTAAATTTATATGCGAATTATTAAATTCCCATACTGCTCGATCGTTTTTAGAGTCATTTATTTTTTGGAATGAAAAACGCCCTATCACCATCGATATTCTCAAACGTCTCTCAATAGAAAATTTAATACAGTATCTTAACCTTAAAGATGAGTGGCTATTATGCTTCAGTGATACAAGCTATTAACAAAGTTATTGAATAAAAATACTAATCAATCCAGTTGATTTAACATCATCTTAGCGGCTTTTATGGCTGATTCTTTTGAGGTTTTTATATTGGTAGTTTCGGTATGGAATGTTATTTTACTGCAATCGAGGTTGCCGAGCATGAAATCGGTTTGTATATTATCCGCATCTAGATATTTTGAATAAGCAGCAATCGGTGTACGGCAATTAGCATCTAGATATTCTAAAAAAGCTCTTTCGGGTTTTATTAGTTCAAAGGTAGGAATATGATTAATTTGGTTACATATCTCAAGCATAGCATTATCATTTTGTCGTATTTTGACTGCAATGACCCCCTGCCCTATACATGGTAACATCTGTGAATACTCTATCAAATGGCAATATTCCGGATTAAACGCCCTGAGCCTTTTCAGCCCAGCATATGCTAAAATTGTTGCATCAACTTCCGCATTCATTAGCTTTTTTATTCTTGAATCAATATTCCCCCTAAAAACCGTTACCTTTAAATCCGATCTTATTTTTTGGATGAATGCTTTTCTTCGTACTGCCGAGCTACCTATTACGGCATTTTGCGGCAGCTCTTCTATGGATTTATAATTTAAACATACAAACACGTCTCTAGGGTCTTCACGCTCTAAAACAGCAGCTATTACTAGCTCTTCGGGTATTTTACCGGGTACGTCTTTTAAAGAATGAACCGCTAAATCAATTTTTTTGTCAAGCAAGGCTTGCTCTATTTCCTTTAAAAATAAAGCTTTACCTCCTATATCGTATAATGGTTTATTTTGGATTAAATCACCGCTAGTAATAATGGGTACTATTTCACAATTAATATGAGGGAAATATTGCTTGATTTGCTCTATTACTAAATTAGTTTGAATTAAAGCAAGCGGACTTTTTCTTGTACCTATTCTGATAGAATTTGTCATTTGTTTTCTACTATTTCAAAAGGGCTAGTAAAGCTTAAAACATTACTGTTTATAATTACTTCATGATTCATAATAACCGGATGATTTACCTCTCCATACCCTATTTCGTGAGCTTTATAAGCTTCTATATGCGGAATATGATTTAAACAAAAACTTTTTATAGTTTGTTCTACAAACTCATCCCCTTTAGTAAAATCACCGAAAATTATTGCTTCTAAACATTCAAATGTACCGGCATTTTTTAATTGAACTAGATTACGATGCACGGCATAGGCTTTTTCATTAATATCTTCAAGCAGTAATATATTACCCTTTTTTAGGTCAATAGAAGTTCCTATCAATTTGCTAAAAACCGTTAAATTGCAGCCTGTTATATTTTCTTCGCTAATTTTATTTATAGGTATAAGTTGTATTTCACTCTTTTTCCCTTCAAGAACATCTATTATAGGAATAATAGCCTGATTAGTAGGCGGTAGTAACGATGTTAATACTGAACCGTGAATAGTTGTGATATTGTAATGGTTATTTAGTAATAAATGCAAAACGGTAATATCGCTATAGCCTATCAGGATTTTATCCCCTTTTTGCTTTATATTAAAAAAACCTTCTACAAATTCACTGCATCCATATCCACCGCGAAAAGCCCAAATTATTTTAACCTGCTCATTTTCCATAGCCTTCTTTAAACATTCTCAGCCTTTCCTCTTTGGAGCAGCGAAAAAGGACAATTCATCACCTAAAAAAATCTTATTATCTATTAAAGTTTTAAAACCATGCAAAGCTAGTATTTTAATAGCTTCCTTTAATTTATCTTGTGCCTCCAGACAGCTTGACGCCGGTGCTATAATTGATATCAAATCTCGTTGTTTGTTAAAAATAATCTTTTTCATAATAATGTCATACCGTGACCCAGCCACGGTATCCAGATAAAAATGTTAAAAAGTGCCTATTATAAGTTGTTGTTCTGGATACCATGGAGGGGCTACGGTATGACAGCAAAAAGTACTGGATTCCCGCTTCTGCGGGAATCACATTAAAATTATAATAGTTATACGAAGGTCAATTTCAAAAAGAGCAAGGAGTCTGCAAGGCGAGGAGCGGAGCGTATACTTAATACGTGAGTACCGCAGAACTTGCTAGACGACGACGCCAATTTTTGAAATTCACCGAGTATAAGGCATTGTGAAAATAAACTGAGTCTTGCCCTGTTTATCGTTTTCTGCCCAAATTTTTCCGGCGTGCAGTTCTATTACTTTCTTACAGAGAGCAAGCCCTACTCCTCTACCTCCTGCCGGTGTATGTGTTTTAGAGCTCACGACAAATACGCCGAATATACTCTGCAATTCCTCTTTTGGCACTCCTATTCCATCGTCTTTTATACTGAATAAAATACTATATTTCTGCTTTTGTAAATCAATTTTTATTATTCCCTCACTACAATAGCTGAGAGCATTAATTATTAGATTATCGAATGTGTGTTTAATATAATGAGGATCACAGTTAAATATTATATTCTCTTCAATATCAGATACAAAATTTAAGGTTTTGCCGTTTAGATATAATTTCTTACATATTTTAATCCTTTCATGCAGCACTTCGCTTAAGTTTATATCTTCTTTATTTAATTCATAATTAAAACTGGATAATTTTGAGAAATCTAGAATATTATTTATCAAGCTATTTAATCTAATAGAGCTTTTAGCTATAATCTCTACGGCACTACGGCGTTGATCTTCATTAAATTTATCATAATTAGCCCATAAGGTTTCACCAAGGCTAATAATACCAGTTAGCGGCGTATTGATTTCATGGTTTATATTACGTAAGAACTCATGTTTCAAATCAAGTAACTTCTCTAATTCCTGCTCTCTATAATTAACTCTATTACCTAAATGAGTATTTTTTAGGTTAACTAATCTTTCTTGCTCCTGCCTTGGTTTTAAGAATACTATTAAAAAGCTACTAAATAAGGTTAGGAAATATATTACTTTGAATTGAAAACTATCTATGCTAATTAATAACTTCTCATCCATAAAATATTTATAAAACTCTATACTAGCAAACACTCCTGTAACGGTCATAAGTAAAGTAGCTTGCCACCTGAATATCGTTGCAATTATAAGTAAGTTAATTATCGAACACATTAATTGCAACTGATCAAAACTATTTGATATGACAAGTAAACTACCGAAAAATATTAATATAACGAAAGTAGCAACAAACCAAGATAAAGATATAATATAATTCTTTTTAAATTTTAAAGACCATAAAGGATAAGTGATTAATATTGCAGCAGTGATAAGGGTGGTATGGTAAATAATATTATATATATCCAAATGGTTCATTATTTTACTACCCGATGTGGTATATAAAGATGAGAACATCGATATTAAAATAAATATACCGACATAGCTATAAGTAATTTCTTGATTTGGTAAGGTGCTTTCCCAATATTTAAAGATGTTAAAATTCTTAAGATCACGAAATAAAGTCAAAAATTTTCTTTTTCTCTCTTGCTTGATTATTTTAACGGCTAGCGGCTCTTTTAAAGAATTAAATCCTCCTGGTTGTTTTAAAATATAATGACTTCCAAGGAAAAAGATTAAATTTACGATAGTTGCAGGCAATATCGGATAAATACCTAAAACTGCTCTTAAAGAAAATACTTGCCACAATATAATAGTTAATATTGCAGCAATCATACCGATAAAAAAACTTTTGGCACTTGATTTAAAACCGTATATTAACAAAATTAACGGCAAAGTGATTAGCGGCAAATAGATACTAGTTAACAATAGAAATAGATTTATTAAATCTTTCGTATAGAGTGATATAATAAAACCTATTAATCCTATAGTAATTGCCGTTATATAATTATACTTTAGAGAAATTTTTTTAATGATATCATTAGTAAAAGTTACCGCTGCAACGTTAATATAAGAGTTAGTACTTGAGATTATCATTGCCATAATAACACCGACAATTAACCCCTTAAATCCTATATAACTTTTAATAATCCGTAAAAACAATTCATTAGTGTTAACACTTGGATCTTGAGATAGTAATAATATTACAATCCAAATAAATAAGGCGGATAAACAAAGACAAATAATTGCCGAAATAAAAAATGTTTTTGATATTTGCTTTGTGTCTTTTGCCATCAATATTCTTTGAAAAATTGAAGGACCAAGCGACGGAATCGCAAAATATATAAAAATATTTAAAGAAATCCAAAATTTAGGGCTAGTATAGTGAAACAATCCTTGTAAATCAGTTAGACGAGTCTGTACGTTTGAGTCTATAACTATATGCGGATCGCTAAAAACATTCCATACGACAATTCCTATTACCGGAATAATTGCACTATAGGTAAAAAACTGTACGGCTTCGGTAAAAGTAACCGATTTTACACCGCCAAAAGCAGAATAGCTTATTATTACGGTGGCAATACATAAATCTATGTAAAAATTTGAAATATTAAAGAATAGCTGTAATATTAAACTTGCTACGTGGAATTGCATGGCAATCCTACCTATAGACATTAATATACTAACTATCGACGTAAGAATACGAACTTTGTTATCGTAAGCCTCCCCTATTATTTCCGCTGCCGATAAGCTACCCAAAAAATTCTCAAAACGAGGAGCTATAAAGTAACTAATTAATAACCAACTAACGACGCTACCAAATATACTAGGTAATAAGTAAAATAATCCATCTGTATATATTCTTGAATTATCAATTAAAAAAGTACTAGTACCGATCCAAGTAGCAATAAGAGTTGCAACTATCGTACCTGTAGAAAAATTCCTTTTTCCTATAGCATATTCGCGAATGTTTTTTATATTTTTGATATTTAGAAGTCCAGCTAGCAAATTAATCGCTAAAAAGCTAGTAAAAATGAGGAGAGCTATATTTGGCATAGAGTTAAGTTATAGGGATTTTCTATGCAAATAATAATAAAGATAAAAAAAGAAACAAACTATATTTTTGTGGATATAAAGAAATATCGAAAAACGCATTCGGTGTCATCCCGTGGCTTGACCACGGGATCCAAAAAAATAATAAAAAATACTAGTAATTTTAGTATTTTTAACTGGATCCCAGGAACTTCGTCCCGAGATTGTAAAGGTTACGTAATTCGACGAAGCAATATCAGGAGGTTTGACGAGATTGCCACGTCAAGGCTTCGCCTTTCCTTGCAATGACGTTAAAAACGAACCATGCGAGCAAGGCTATGACGAGGCGACTCTTATTCATAAAGATTAAATGCAATAATTGAGATTTAATCTTACATTTAGTAAAATAAGATAAATATTAAATGGAGGATTAGAGATGAATCTAAATCAAAAAATAATAAAGCCAAAAATAGGATTACTAGAATTAGCTAAGAGTCTTGGTAGTATATCGTCCGCCTGTAAAGCAATGGGATACAGCAGTGACAGTTATTATAGGTTCAAAGAGCTATATGAAACTGGTGGAGAAGAGGCGTTATATGAGATTAGCAGGAAGAAGCCAATTATAGCAAATAGAGTTGAACCAGCAGTAGAGAGAGCAGTATTAGATATGGCAATAGAATACCCAGCTTATGGTCAGATGAGAGTATCAAATAAGCTTAAAAAGACTGGTATTCTTGTATCACCTGGAGGAGTTAGATCGATTTGGCTACGTAAATGATTTAAATAATATCAATAAAAGACTTAAAGCATTAGAAGCAAAGATGGCTCAAGATGGTATTGTTCTTACCGAAGCTCAGTTACAAGTATTAGAGAAACGGCGTAGCGAAAAAGAAGCCCATGGTGAGATTGATACACAGCATCCAGGTTATCTAGGATGCCAAGATACATATTATGTAGGTAATTTTAAAGGTATAGGCAAGGTATATTCTCAGGTATTTATTGATAGCTATACTAGGGTCGCAGATGCTAAATTATATACTGATAAAACAGCTCTTACCGCTGCTGACATGCTTAATGATAGAGTACTGCCGTGGTATGAGAGTCAGCAAATACCAGTGCTTCGTATTCTAACTGATAGAGGTGGTGAATATAAAGGAAATATAGAACATCATGCTTTTGAATTGTTCTTAAGCATTGAGGGCATTGAACATAACACTACTAAAGCATATTCTCCTCAAACAAATGGTATGTGTGAACGTTTTAATAAAACTATGAAGCAAGAATTATTTGATATGGCTATGCGTAAAAAGATTTATACTGATCTTGATGATCTACAACTTGACCTTGATATTTGGTTAGAACATTATAATAATGAAAGACCTCATTCTGGGAAATATTGTTATGGTAAAAATCCTATGCAGACCTTCAAGGATAGTAAGAAGTTAGCTGTTGAAAAGAATAATGAAATCTTATATCTTGAATACTCATCTGACAGTCATAACTTATCAAACATTCAGATATAATTTTTATAGTGTCTGTAAGATTAAATCTTGACTTCTACAATCCATTTGAGTTTGAAATAAACTTATATTTTGATTACTCGGATTATTAGTAATAAGCTGATATTTATTTAAATATGTATTTACATAAATATTTATTGCAGAATATAAAGTATCTTGACCAAGATCGTTAATATCTAAACCTAACGACTTTAATTTTTCGGTTTGGTCTTTACGGAAATCATCAGAAATATGCGGCTCCATAGCAACACGGAAAAAATTATGAATTTGTGCTTTTTCAGCTGCAACAAATTTATCCATTATTTGAGAATTATTATGAAATACATCCATTACCTTAGAGCTATTACTCCAAACACCCCATTCAAATATAGTATTACCGTTTGCATCTTTCTTATCCAATTAGTTTCAGAAATAGAAATCATTTTGCTTAATATCTGTACAGCAGTATTTTCTAAAGCATTTTTAACGTTCTGATCTTGTTGTTGAGGTATTAAATTACAAAGAGTTTCAAAAATATTAAGATTGTTGTTAACATTATTTACATTATCTTTATTTAAAGCCGTTGGTACAGACATTATATCTTGTATACGTCCGGTATTAAGTAATTCAAAAGGTGTACGTGTATCAGGAATATTAATATCAAGACCTATTTGTTTAAATTTTTCGATTTGCTCGTTTTGGAACGTAGAGGCAAGATGGTTTGATTTTAAAACACGTGTAAAATTTTGCATTTGTGCTTTTTCAATTGCTATAAACTTCGTTGTTGTATATGGATTTTTATGAAACACATTCATAATTTCAGAAGAACCGCTCCAAATACCCCATTCAAGTATAGTATTACCGGCTCCATCTTTCTTACCCCAATTAGTTTCAGGGATGGCAATCATTTTGCCTAATGTTTGTATTGCAGTATTTTCTAAAATATTTTTAACATTCTTATCTTGCTGTTGAGGTATTAAATTACAAAGAGCTTCAAAAATATTAAGGCTGTTGTTAAGCTCATTAACATTAGTTCCATTTAAAAACTGCGGTATATATTGTATGTTTTGTATATTTCCTGAAGTTAACAACTGAAAAGGTGTAGTCATAAAAGTATCCAATTTATATTAATTTTTTATAAAAAATACCATGAAATATGGTTTACATCTAGTTATAATAGATATAATACATGAGAACTTAATGAATGTCAAGTAATTATTAAAAAATTAACTAATTATTTAATACCAAGGTGCGAGAGATAAGTTTATTTTAATTCCTTTAACTGTGATATCAGATTTTTTACAGGCAAGATATTTTTCTTCTTTAATTAAGGCGATTGCTTTATTACGGTAACTTGAGCATATTAAGCCGATTTTATCGTTATCTGCGAGTATTTCTTCATCTTTAACTAATGAGGATAAATCTTCATCTGCTGTAATTTTATATATCTTTCTTCTTATAACCCCTTGATATTTAGCTCTTGAAATAACTTCCTGCCCAACATAACAGCCTTTATCAAAACTAATTGCATTTAACTCCTCAGCACCGTACATATTTGGAATGGATTTATCTGTGATTAAATCTTCCACACCGTCTATTATTGCGAAATTATATTTATCTTCTAGATATATTAGATTCCCGCTTTCGCAGAGAGATGTTGTTGCGTAGTTCTCCAAACCGTCATTGCGAGTGACCATAGGGAGCGTGGCAATCTCAGGAATTTTGTCCGAGATTGCTTCGTCGACGCCCATGGCGTCTTCTCGCAATGACAAAAAAGATGACACGATTGAGCGAAAACCAAGCATAGAATATCTCGGATCACGAGACGTAACTAGCGTGTCTATATCTAATTTTTGATGTGAATAGACAATTTTATATTCGTCACTACAATCTATTATTTGTATTTTTGAGCGAAATTTATAAAAGTTTAAATGCTCTATCAAAGCAGCTTTATTGCTTTTATCAATATCAAGGTAAATTTCCTCAAGCTTATGAACATATACGAAAAAATCAAATAAATATCTTCCTTGATTATTAAGCAAATAGGTATAACAGTAGCTGCTCTTACAAATATCATTGGTAACAAGATTTTGTAGGAACTTTACCGAATCTAAACCTATTATTTTGATAATCTCTCTATTACTTAATATTTCATACATAATTATAATATTATTGACTTTATAGGTGCCTAACTACTATACTCTAAATTTATATAAATTAAACTTAATAATCATGAGATGTTCATCTTACTGTACTTCTTCCGAATATAAGATGAGTGATCTAGTTACTAATTTAAAAAAGATTGGTCTTGAGCCTCAGCATTTTGACGATGTTTTATATATTCGGAAAGAGATAAATAAAGATTCTGATTTTATAGAGATATTTTTCTTTCCGTTTGGCTGTGTAACTATTTGGGGCGGCAATGAAATTCAAGAAAAAATAGTTTTAAACGATACTGATTTAGTAACAGTTAATAAGCTTAAAGAGCTGGTATCTGATTATATTTATTTTGAATATAATACAGAAGTTGAGAAAACATTTATTGATGAAGAAAAAAATAAAATAATCTTAGCAGATAAATCAGTCTTTGTTAAACTTTCTATTTCCCATGCTCTTGCACAATCGGTTAAACTTAGCGTTCTTGAGCAATCCGTTAGTAACTTGATTGTTCAGACCACTCCTATTCAGCAGGAACTAGCTAGAACCGGCAGCGTATCGCTTTCAAAAAAGGAGATATTACAGCAAATAGGTATATTATTTAACGAGCGTTATTCAATCAGTTTGCATAGCGATATATTCGATACTCCGGAATTCTTTTGGCGTCGTCCGAGCTATGAGCCTTTATATCTGATGACAGCAGAATTTCAAGACATAGAAATACGGCAAAATATAATGAATCATCGTCTTAATATGATTCACGAGCTTTTAGACATTCTTTCAAATGACCTTAATTATAAACATTCTACCAAACTTGAGTGGATTATTATTATTTTAATCGGTCTTGAAGTTGTCTTGTCGTTATCTCATACTAATCTTTTCTTAAAAATTATCGGAGCTTTATAAATAGCTTCTATGCAAATTATTGATAATCAAAAAACATTAGAAGAATTTTGTAATAGGTTAGCAAATAAGACATGCTTAAGCATAGATACGGAATTTGAGCGTCGCTATACCTATTATGCTCAGCTTAGTATAATTCAAGTTAAAGCAGAAGAATATTGCGGAATAATTGATGCATTAAGCAATTTAGATCTGAATATTTTTAATAAGTTACTTGCAGATAATAATATTACTAAAATATTTCATGCTCCTCGTGAAGATTTAGAGATTTTCTATAATTTATTTAAAACCCTACCTTCTAATGTTTTTGATATACAAATTGCAGCAAATATTTGCGGATTCGGTAAACAGCTAAGCTATGATGACCTTTGCTATAAGCTAATAGGCATTACTATCGATAAAACCCACCAAAAATCTAACTGGCTAAGACGCCCTATTACTAGTGATATGTTAAATTATGCAATGTTAGATGTGGAGTATTTGTATAAGATATATAAAGAGCTAAATAATATAATTATTAGAAATAATTTAACTAATAAATACCAAACTACTCTTAGTTCTTTATTAGACGTTAGAAATTATAAGGTTGAGCCGAAAAATGCGTGGAAAAAAATAAAATATAGAAGTGATGATGAAAGTTTTAACTGTAAAATTCAAGCACTTGCAGCTTATCGTGAAGAGAACGCACAAACTATAAATATTCCTCGTAAGCATTTTATTTTAGATGAAGATTTAATAAAGCTTAGTAAATACCCGCCATTGAATCACAAGGATTTTAAAAATCTAAATTTAAAAAGCAAATATTTACACAAACAAAAATATAAAGATGAAATAATAAGTTTGTGTAATAACTTATAAGAAAAAAGCTACAAATCAAATAATTTGTAGCCTATATATGCTGTAGAGGTCAAGATTTAATCTTACAGGCACTATAAAAATTATATCTGAATGTCTGATAAGTTATGACTGTCAGATGAGTATTCAAGATATAAGATTTCATTATTCTTTTCAACAGCTAACTTCTTACTATCCTTGAAGGTCTGCATAGGATTTTTACCATAACAATATTTCCCAGAATGAGGTCTTTCATTATTATAATGTTCTAACCAAATATCAAGGTCAAGTTGTAGATCATCAAGATCAGTATAAATCTTTTTACGCATAGCCATATCAAATAATTCTTGCTTCATAGTTTTATTAAAACGTTCACACATACCATTTGTTTGAGGAGAATATGCTTTAGTAGTGTTATGTTCAATGCCCTCAATGCTTAAGAACAATTCAAAAGCATGATGTTCTATATTTCCTTTATATTCACCACCTCTATCAGTTAGAATACGAAGCACTGGTATTTGCTGACTCTCATACCACGGCAGTACTCTATCATTAAGCATGTCAGCAGCGGTAAGAGCTGTTTTATCAGTATATAATTTAGCATCTGCGACCCTAGTATAGCTATCAATAAATACCTGAGAATATACCTTGCCTATACCTTTAAAATTACCTACATAATATGTATCTTGGCATCCTAGATAACCTGGATGCTGTGTATCAATCTCACCATGGGCTTCTTTTTCGCTACGCCGTTTCTCTAATACTTGTAACTGAGCTTCGGTAAGAACAATACCATCTTGAGCCATCTTTGCTTCTAATGCTTTAAGTCTTTTATTGATATTATTTAAATCATTACGTAGCCAAATCGATCTAACTCCTCCAGGTGATACAAGAATACCAGTCTTTTTAAGCTTATTTGATACTCTCATCTGACCATAAGCTGGGTATTCTATTGCCATATCTAATACTGCTCTCTCTACTGCTGGTTCAACTCTATTTGCTATAATTGGCTTCTTCCTGCTAATCTCATATAACGCCTCTTCTCCACCAGTTTCATATAGCTCTTTGAACCTATAATAACTGTCCCTGCTGTATCCCATTGCTTTACAGGCGGACGATATACTACCAAGACTCTTAGCTAATTCTAGTAATCCTATTTTTGGCTTTATTATTTTTTGATTTAGATTCATCTCTAATCCTCCATTTAATATTTATCTTATTTTACTAAATGTAAGATTAAATCTCAATTATTGTAAGTAAGTATCGTTTTAAGTGCAGCAATAGTGCGGCAATCTTTTTTGATTAAACTCTCAACACATGAGGTAAATAGTATCTCAATACTATTTTGACATATTCATTGTATACATCATCAGGCAAGTTACTAAATGCCTGATCGATGATAAGTATACCTACTCCTATCAATGCTAATTGAAAGCAAATATCTCCAGTCTGAGTATCGCCGGATACTTGTCCTGTTTCTAGCCAATCTCCAACTGCTTGTGCAAAAAAAGCAAAAGGTACACCGAGCAATACAACAATTTTTTTTTATTATATCAACCATTTTATCCTAAGTTGATTTTAGTAATAATAATATACAAATATAATATTTTATACAATTAAAAAAAATTAAGGTTATTATACCGAAATCACAAATTTAAGCTTACGATCATGAGATTCAACCGGAAAATTATCTATTAATTGCTCTTTTAAACAAACTCCGACAGCCAATATATTTCGGTTATTATTAAGATATCGATCAAAATGTCCTTTGCCGTATCCAAGTCTATAACCGTCCTTACTAAACGCAAGTCCTGGGATAATAACTAATTCAGGAATAACACAATCATTATTTATAGGTTCATAGGTTTTAAAAGCACCTAAAGCCAACTGATCGTTATAATGATAAGGACAATATTTTATCTCATTTTTTATAACTTTCGGTAGGAAGAATCTTATTTCAGGATGTAAGTTTGTTATTTCAAGTAAGTTAATTTCGTATTTTAGAGGGTAATAGTGACCAATTGTTTGTACTTTTAACTCCTTTAATAACCGACTAATTTTAGTTATTAAGGATTTTTTGACTAAGTCGGAGGTAATTTTTTCTTGGTTTTTTATTAAAAATTCTTTGAAATAAAGCCGTAGCTCTTGCTTGGTAATTGTTACTGTCATTCCGGTACTCTTCTATGTCATTCCGTCGTAGGCGGAGCGTTGTTGCACGGCTCTTATGTCATTCCCGCATATGCGGGAATCCAGAAAAAAGGTATAAATACAACAAATTTTTGAAATTAAAAGCTCGATTTATCTCGCTTTATGCTGGATTCCCGCTTTCGCGGGAATGACATAGCAGCTATGCAACAGTACTTTTAGTTGCTTACAGTGACGTAGGAGTATATCACATATTAATCGTTCTTTTATCCACACTAAGAGCTGCTTCTTTTATAGCCTCGCTTAAAGTCGGGTGGGCGTGGCAGGTTCTTGCTATATCTTCTGAAGCTGCTCCGAATTCCATATAAGCGGTAAGCTCGGCAATAAGCGTACCTGCATCAGCTCCTATAATATGAGCTCCTAAAACCCTATCGGTTTTACTATCGGCAAGAATTTTAACCATCCCTTCCGTACTACCGATTGCTCTTGCTCTACTATTTGCTAAAAACGGAAACTTACCCACTTTATAACTGATACCTTTTTCTTTTAGCTGCTCTTCCGTTTCACCGACGCTTGCTACTTCGGGATAAGTATATATTACGCTTGGAATTAGATTATAGTTAACATGTCCTGTCTGTCCTGCCATAATTTCCACGGCAACTACAGCCTCTTCTTCGGCTTTATGAGCAAGCATAGCTCCTTTTACCACATCACCTACTGCATAAATGTTTGGACTAGATGTTTGGAACCGGTCATTAATCTCAATTCTACCTTGCTTATCTGTAATAATACCGACAGACTCAAGCCCTAGATTTTGGGTATAGGCTTTTCTACCTACTGCCATTAATACCACATCGCTAGTTACTACCGAACTCTTACCGCCCTCCTCTATTGTCATATTTACTTTTCCTGACTTTACTTCAGCAGACAGCACTTTAGTATTTAGTTTAAACTCTATACCCTGCTTTTGTTGTAACTTCATAAACTGCGTAGCAATTTCTTTATCAAGCATCGGCACAATGCTCGGTGCATACTCAATAACCGTTACTTTAGCACCTAAACGACGCCAAACCGAACCGAGTTCTAAGCCTATATACCCTCCCCCGACTACTATTAAGTTCTCAGGTACTTTAGAAAGCTTTAAAGCTCCGGTAGATGAAACAATAAACTCTTCATCTATTTTGATATTCGGTATTTCTATGACGCTGGAACCTGTAGTAATTAGGATATTTTTAGCTTTAATTTGCTCTTTATTTACCTCAACGATATTGCTAGAGATAATTTTAGCTTCACCCTTTATCCTAGTAATCTTATTTTTGGCAAATAGGCTTTCTATACCTTTTGTAAGGTCAGAAACTACTTTATCTTTATTAGCTAGCATTTTTTGTAAGTCTAATTTTACATCTGCAGTAATACCTATACTCTCAAAATGCTTTAAAGCTTCTTCATATTTTTTAGAAGAATTAAGTAAAGCTTTCGACGGTATGCACCCTATATTTAAACAAGTGCCGCCGAGAGTATCGTTTTTCTCAACACACGCTACTTTCATACCAAGCTGAGCAGCTCTAATACTACCTGTATAACCGGCCGGCCCGCTACCTATTACCACTAAATCAAATTCTTGCATATTTGTTTGACCTTAATAAATTGTTGGATCGTCATTGCGAGGAAATTATGTAATAATTGACGAAGCAATCTCAGGCAAGATTCCTGAGATTGCCACGCTCCTTTTAGTCGCTCGCAATGACTTAATACTGCTAAAATACACCACTATCGCCTTTATAACAACTTTAATCTTATACTATTCTTATTTGGTGAAGCAATAAAACTAATTAAATTAATATTATCTTCAAAGCCGTTTGTATAATTTTGTAGTAAAGAGAACATCTTTTTAGAAATAGCGTAATTGTGACTAGCATTTAGTGAATTTGACTCACCGATATTTTTTACTTCCCTCATTAAAGCTAAAGGATTATCAAATTTTAGCTCTATATTTTCATAATCAACAATTACTTCGGCAAATCCTGCTTGTGATAATAGCATTGGGACATGGTCAAAATGAATAAAGGGAGAAATATGAGGAGAGTGTTTAAAACCACTTGCTGTTTCGGCATCTATTAAAGATTTACGTAAATTCTTTAAACTATTTCCGCCGACAAAATTACCAATAAAAATACCGTCAGGCTTTAAAAATGTTCTTATATTAGATAGAAAACTCTGCACATCATTTATCCAGTGTAACCCTAATGAATAAATAATTAAATCAAAAGAGTCTTTTGGAAATTCTAAATCTTCATCATCAATAGACATCTTTCCAAACTTCGCTTCTAGAGGTAATTTAGACGTCGATCCGGTACTCGCATCCTCACGTACTAGCGTGTACGCTGCGGTGCTGCGTTCCGTGTATCCTTTAAATTCCTCTCTATAAGCTGGTTTGGAAAGATGTCTAATTAATAATTTACGATCATGCTTAAATGAATCAAGCAATAAAGGTGACATATCCGTTGCAGTAATGTTGGCATTTCGGTAGGTAGTTTTTAACAATTTTGTAAGGTAACCGCATTTAGCCGATATTTCTAGAATATCCGAAAAATCCTTATCAATCATCCCTAATCGACTTATTATATCATTAGCTGCATGCTTGATAAATAAGCTGTTACTTATTCCCTCTACTGCATTATTTCGGTGATTTTTTAGCTTTAATCTGTTGAATATATAATCCCTTCCATTTATCTTCTATCTTTTGACCTAAAGTGTTAGTCGGGAATCGAGAAATAAGATCTCCTCTTAACCAACTATTTTGAATAAGTTCTCTCTGTCTTGCAGTGCGAATATCATCCCCTTTAACTCTATCTAGCCCTTCAAAATTCTCTTGAATACCTACAACTATAGGTTTCGTATTTTTATTATTAGGAGATAAAGGTTCTAAACTCAACAGGCTTTTTTCTAAAGGATTTAAATCCGAAGTTAGATCCAAATGCTCTAAGTAGACAGGTTTTAGCTGTTTATCATTACTAGAAACTTTTTTTCTTTCTATCCCTGAAATATTGTTCTCGGTCTTATTAGATTCTCCTAGAGATTTATAACTACTTATACACAACAATACTAATATAAATTTCTTTAACATAAATAACCCTGTATATTATTATAGTTAATATAAATTAAATAATATATGAATCAAGTGCTGAAATAAATTAATTATTTCTAAAGATATTATCTTCGTATTTTTTTCTATAATATATTTTGTAATTCTCGTTTCTTATATCATTAAACCATTGATCTTGTTGTTTTTTAATATAATAATTTAGAGAATTAGATTTACTTTTACTAGTTTGGAAATTATCTTCACAAAATTTTAAAAAACCTGATATTAAAGTTTCTACTCCATTAGTCTCAGATTTTTTCTCAAGAAATTGCATAGAAAAATTAGTAGGATTATTATGTTTTAAATAAAATTGCTTATATTTCTCATGAATTTTATTTTCTTTTTTTATTTGTTGTTCTAAAAAAGATAATTTTTCCTCTAATAATTTATGAATTTCGGTACAGTCGCTCCAAGGTAATTCTATTGTTAGCTGCTCTTCCTGATATTCAAAATTATCTTGAATATTGTTAAAATCGGCATTTACTTTTACCGCACTTACTAATATTAAAAAGTAAATGAAAAGCTGGTATACGAAGTTCAACTTGAAAAAGAGCAAGGAATCCACAAGACGAGGAACGCAGCGTATACTTAATACGTGAGTACCGCAGTAATTGTAGGATGACGTAGCCAATTTTTTAAGTTCAACGAGTATACTCATAAAATTTAATTAATTTTAGCAGGAATCGGTACCATAATACTACTTCTGTATCTTTTATTGCTACTAAAAAGTGATTTTTTTTGAATTTTGTTATTATTTACTGGAATTCTATCTTCTAAAGCCCCTTCATTATTATTTAGATAACTATGTAAGGATGCTTTATAAAGAGCCATATTACTTGCTATTTTAACTACATCTTGCTTATATTTAAACCCTAAAGAATGAGTGGCTGAGTGGTAATGTGCTATAGCTTTGTGCCAGCTCCCTAGCTGATCATATTTTGAGCGTAAAAACTCTGCCCCGTAACGAACATTATTATTTGGATCGAATGCCTGTTCAAGGGAATTAAAAGCCCCTAAATGATGTCTTAAGTTAATCTGCATACATCCGACATCAATACTCTCTCGCCCTTTTATAAGCTCCATTCTAACAAAACTTACGGCTTCTCTTTTCGTGTTAAAATAATAGCCTTTTCCTTCAACATTTACCGTCCAAGGCCATACTACTCTAATTTTACGGGTCGTATGTTTTTTCCCTGATTCTTTTAAAGCTATTGAATGTAATGTATTAGATGGGATATTAAATTTTTTTTCAAAGTAAGGAAAAAGTTTTGAACATTTAAAGGATTCAGCTATTTCAGGATCGGCAATAGCCGGATTTGAAAAGAAGAGAAAGGAACATAGTAGGATTTTAACGTCATTGCGAGGAAAATTACGAAGTAATTGACGAAGCAATCTCAGGAGTGTTATTTTATGAGATTGCCACGCTCCTTTCAGTCGCTCGCAATGACGGTTTTGTTCTAATTTTCGAGCCATATCGGCAACGCTAAAATAAACTTGAGTTACTAATTAAGATAAACTAGCCTACCATAACTTATCTTATGAAGCAAGGGAAGTTATGAGATAAGAAACCAACAAGATTACTTATAAATCATTAGCGTCAAAATTATCTTTAGCAATACCTAATGTTTCTAATATTTGTTCAAGTTCTATTACTACAGGCTCTAACTCAGCTGACTTTTTATTAAAGTTAAAGTTTTCTGAGGTTAATGTTTCTTCATTTAAACTTGCAGTTCTAACTACACTAAATCTTACTCCAACTTCTTTAAGCCATTGATATGTATTATTAACATCTTCATTATTTCTATAATAATCACTACAATCATTTAGTATTACGTGAAATATTTCTGCTTTTAATGGATCGCTTTTATAGTTACCGGTAAATTTTGAGCAAGTAACTCTAATATGTCCTTACCTTTTATAATAGCTTCATTACTATTTTTTGCTTCTTTTGAAACCTGCTCTAAGGACAACAAGCCTTGCCTTAACGCTATATTATCAATATTACTAGCTTCAATAAACTTTTTAATTTCGATAAGTATGCTCAAATAATCTATCGTCTCTAGTGGTTTTACTGTATCTTTTTTTAATTTTTCAACTAATGACTCTTTCACAAAAATATATCCTTATTTAAATTAAATTCAAATCTTAAAAAAAACCATGGAATATGGATTCTGAATTTTTGAAAACGGAAATATATAGAATTTGTAAAATTTTTTCAATAAATATAAGGTTTATGTATAGAAATTGTTAATTCTTTTTAAGAAAAAAGGCAAGTATCATAACTTTCTTTATGAATCAAAGAAAGTTATGATATTTAAAAACTAGGGACTTAATCTAGATCAAAGTCAGGTTGTATATCACCTAAAGAACTGACTCCGTGGTCGTTTAAATTATTTTCGGTAGTTTCAAAATTTTCACTTCTAGAAAAATTTTCTTCATACCATTTTATATATGTTTCTGCTGCTGTTTTTAATGGATTTAATGGTTCTCCACCAAACATAGAGCCTAATACTTGTAATGGATTACTTGTTCCTTCTGTTATTACTTTACAATATTCATATTTTAGAGTTTTACTTTCTTTATCTAATATAGGTAGTAAATCTTCTATAAATTCTGCTAAATTTTGAAACTCATCTGACTCTATAAATAAAGACTTACTTACAAAATTCAGAGAAGCGTAATGATTACCTAATGATTTCGTAAGATTTTCTACTATTATGAGAAGTTCTTGTTTAATAAAGTGAGGCTTATTTAAAGCTTGATCTATTATCTCTGCATCTTCGGTTTCTAAGACTCTATTTATATATTCTTCACTGATTACTATTTTATAATTTTTTATTAACTTATTGATTTCATTAATACTTTCTTTAACATTAAACTCTACTCTATTAGAGCTAGCGGTATTTGAACTAGTAGAAGGTTGTTCACCTAATTCTGCATTATTTAATATTGAACCTGCATGATTTTGCCATGCTTGATAATTTCCAGGTGTTGAAGTTGCTTTATTAGCGAGAGCTGTTGCTTGACTAAATAATGCTGCAAGTTGCTCAGAATTACCAAGGTCTATATATTGCGGCATTTCCGGCGGTGGAGTAAAATCGTTATGAGAAATATTTGATTCTTCTTCAAGAGATTCATCTTCAAATAATTCTTCTGTAGGCTCTATAGTAGCCCAACATACTGCTAATGTTTCAAGCTCATCATTAACAAATTCTTGATGTTTTGCAGCTGCATGTTTTACATTTTCATTATTTTTATAATTACTAGGAATAGCGTATAAACCGTATTCTCCTTCATTTGCTTCTTCTAATATAAGACTAAATATTTCTGATTTAATTTTATGGTTTTTTGTTTCTTGTAAATTGTTCTCTAGTAGTTTCAGTATCTGATCGCCTTGTGCTGCTCCTTTATTATTTTCCCAGCCTCTTGTTAAACTACAATAATCTATACCTGATGTTTTAGCATACTCTAACACTGCTTTTATAGCTTTCCATTGATTATTAGCTTTTTCATTTTCACCTTGCTGCTCATCTTTAATAGCATTCTCAGCCCATTTAGCAAGCTGAGCATAGGATGCTAGCTCCCCTACTGCATTAAATATGGATACATGTTTACCTGGATAATCTACTTTTGTAATTATTTCAGATAGATCAAATTTTTAAACTAATTTCGGTAATTAACAAGAAATTCATCATAATATGGTTTGTCTAAACTCCATTCTCTTCCATTTTGTTTGATTTCATTTATAGTTGCTTGATTAAAAGCATATGGCGAATATTTTTTCATAATTTGACCTTTTTATAATTATGGGTTAAATTTATATTTAAAAAACCATAAAATATGGTATCTCTTAATTTTTATAAATACATAATACATTATTTTATTAATATATGTCAATAAAAAACCACGAAACATGGTATTTTGTTTAAAAATGCTTTAAATTGGTAATTGACTGATTAAATAAAAATGTTTATTATTAGTCCAAATTAAATGTAATTAAGTATATTTTATGAAAGTCGTTAGCTCATTAAAATCACTAAAAAAACGTGATAAAGATTGTCAAATAGTTAAAAGAAGAGGCAAAATTTTTGTAATAAATAAAAAGAACAAAAGATTTAAAGCAAAACAAGGTTAATTGTTTCTAGATAGAATATGGCCGGTCACTCAAAGTTTAAAAATATTCAGCATCGTAAAGGGGCTCAAGATAAAAAAAGAGCAAAAGTTTTCACTAAATTAATTCGTGAAATAGTTACTGCAGTTAAAACCGGCTCTTCTAATATCCCTGAAAATAACCCGCGTCTTAGAAACGCTTTAACCGCCGCACGCAGTCAAAATCTCCCAAAAGAAAGAATAGACAAAGCTATTAATAGTGATGATGATGCTAATACCGAAAATTATACGGAAATTAGATATGAAGGTTATGCACCGAACGGTATTGCTATAATAGTTGAAGCTTTAACCGATAATAAAAACCGCACTGCTGCTGAAGTGCGTTCCGGTTTTACCAAATACGGTGGCAGTTTAGGTGAAACAGGTAGCGTTAATTATTTATTCAAACATTGCGGAGTTATTCAGTATCCAACAAACATAGCATCGAATGAAGATATTTTCGAGGCAGCAATAGAAGCCGGAGGGGATAATATCGTATCTGATGAAATATTCCATACAATCTATACGGATATTGAAAATTTTTCTAAAGTTCTAGAATTTTTAACCGGCAAATACGGTATACCTGAAGACTCTTATATAGGCTGGATTCCATTAAATACAATAATTATAGATGATAAGGAAAAAGCTGAAAAGTTACTAAAGTTTGTGGAAATTTTAGAAGAAAGCGACGATGTGCAAAGAGTTTTCGGTAATTATGAATTATCTGATGATGTTTACGAAATAATACAAAGAGAAGAATGACTTATAACGCTGCAAATTATCAAATAATTATTTTAGCAGCCGGTAAAGGTACTAGAATGGAGTCCGATTTACCGAAAGTAATGCATAAAGTTGGCGGAGTTCCAATGCTTGAAACGGTATTAAAGAATTCGCTTAACGTCACAAATGATGTAATTATAGTTTATTCAGAAGAACTTAAAAAACATTTAACGTCCTATGAAAATATGTGTCGCTTTGTACTGCAAGAAGAACCTAAAGGCACAGCTCATGCTACTTATGCAGCAATAGATTTAATTGATAAAAATAAAACAATATTAGTTTTATATGGTGATCATCCTCTTATTACTCCAAAACTTATGCATGAATTAATAGCTTACTTAAGCCTTACTAATTCTGCATTAGTTACTTTAAGCTTTGAGAGAGCAAATCCGGCTCAATATGGAAGAATAGCTACAGATAAAAATGGCGGATTTTTAGAGATAATCGAATATAAAAATGCAACTGAAGAACAGAAAAATATAAAGCTTTGTAATTCAGGTATTATGGCTTTCAGTAGCGGAATTTTAAATAAATACTTACCTTTATTTGCTACTAATACTAACGATAATAAGGAAGTTTATTTAACTGAAATAGTAAAAATATGTAAAAATCACGGTGAAAAAGTTTCATATTTATTGTCTACTGATCATGATTTAATTGTTGGTGTTAATACTAAAAATGAGCTAGAAGAAGCTAATAATATTTTTTCTAAGAATAAGTCTTAGCATTACCCACATGGATACCGAGTTGTCATTGCGAGTGGTATTGTTGCGTGGATCAAAAAACGCATTCGGTGTCATCCCGTGGCTTGACCACGATATCCAAAAAAACAATAAAAAATACTAATATTTTAATATTTTTAACTGGATCCCGTGGTCAAGCCACGGGATGACGACATAGGTGAAATTGATCCACGCAAATACCTTGTGAGAATAACATAGGAAGCCATACAGGCAATGCTAAAAATTTTGGAGAGATGGCCGAGCGGTTTAAGGTGCACGCCTGGAAAGCGTGTTCACGGCAACGTGTCGGGGGTTCGAATCCCCCTCTCTCCGCCATAATGATATTTCTTTTGTTATTATGTATTAGCGTCTTTTATAATTTTTATATTTATAAATCTATTTAATATATTATGGAAGAAAAACAAAAGTCTAAACCGACTCTTCGCACAAGAGCTAATAAAATTAAAGAGTTTAGGTGCAAGAACTTGATCGCCGTAATTGAGAACCCTGATAATATAAAAAATATTGGCACCATCATTAGAAATAAAGCATGTATGGACCTCCCTAATAATGCAAAAAAAAATAACATTTAATAGCTAAAAAGCAAATGCAGTCATGTATCCAACTTATAATTGATAAATTACCTTACTTGTATATTTACCGTATAGCCCTGATGGAATTCGTTTGCCTACAAACTTTTACTTATCACTTCGACGGCTTCTATAGAGCCTGTGCGTTAATCAGTTTTTTCGTAGGTTAAGGTTTGTCTTATTCACCATCAATATTATCTCTCACGCATATTTCGGATTGGAATTTTTACATATATTATTATCTAATTTATTCAGTTAATATTGGCAATTCAACAATATATTATTACCTTAATTAACTACAAACTTTAGTTTCGTTGTAATCATTGCCGGTACATAATACTGCGAATACTATTCGTGCCAATTTATTTGCTACAGCAACGGTAGTTTTATTATGCCCGCATCGCTCCGATAAATTATACATCCACTGGGTAAATCTAGTAAAATCCTTTTTGTTTTTTTGTGCTTCAGTTGTAAACCTTAGCTTAGCATTTAATACCGCTCTTGCTCCTTGAATCAATAAAGTACGTAAATAAGTATCGCCTCTCTTGCTTATACTAAGTAACCTCTCTTTACCTCCACTCGAATGTTGTTTTGGCACTAAACCAAGCCATGCTGATAATTGTCTACCATTATTAAAATATTTTGCATTACCTATTGAAGCTATCAATGCTGTAGCAGTAATTAAACCTATACCGGGTATAGATGTTAAACGTTTATATTGTTCTAACTCTGTTGCTAATATTTTTAATCGCTTTTCTAGCTCTATTATTTTTTTATCATTATCTATAAATTCTTCTTTTAACTCGATGAATGTTGTATAGCTTATTGGGCTTAAACCGCCATTATCTAAAACTTCTGTTAATTTAGCAGTAACTTTATTTATACCCTGAGGAATAGTAAAACCAAATTCATTTAGTAATCCTCTTATCTCATTGGCAAGTGCAGTACGATTTTTTACCAACCTTGCTCTTATCCTGTGAATCGACAAAATATCTCGTTGTCCTACACTTTTTATCGGTACATATCTCATATTCGGTCTTGTTACTGCTTCACAAATCGCTTCGCTATCTGCCTGATCGTTTTTATTAGTTTTAACATATGGTTTTACAAATTGTGGTGCTATTAGTTTAACCTCATGACCTAATTTTGTTATTTCTCTTGCCCAATAGTTAGCTCCGCCGCAAGCCTCCATACCTACTAAACATTTTGGTAAGTTAGCTATATAACTCAACACCTGATCTCTCATCAATTTTTTCTTTAATATTGCTTTGCCATTTTTATCTAATCCATGAATTTGAAAAATTCTTTTTGCAATATCTATGCCAATTGTGGTAACTTCCATTTGGACCTCCTTGTTGTTGCCTAGGATTAATTTCCTATTCTAGAACAATAATACATTATTATTGATTCCGTATATAGGGAGGTCCATACCATTACTTCTAGATCAAGCAAATATCGTTTCTACTGATCTTGAAAATGCTTTTATGAATAAAACACGTGCGTTAGAAGCAAAATTCAAAGAGCAATGTAACATGCAAGGTATAACTGCAAGGAATGCCTATTTTAGCGATGCTGAATTTGAAAATATACTATCTTTAAAAGAAGCTGACTTAAGAGAAGCTATAATGCAGCGTGTCAAACTTAAGAACGCTGATTTAACAAAAGCAAAGCTTGATAAAGCAAATCTTGAATATGCCGATCTTACAAACGCTACGCTTACTAATGCAACTGCACAATTTGCTAAGTTAAGTAATGCTACTTTAGAAAAAGCAGAAGCTGAAGGATTAAATATTTCTGATGCTATTGCTAAAAATATTAATGCTAAGGAAGTTAACTTTAAAAATGCAATTATGCAGCGTGCCGATCTTACTAAAGCCGATTTCACTAAAGCGGTGCTTGAAAATGCTGACATGCAAGGAGCAGAAGCGTTTGAGGCTATATTCAAAGAAGCAAATCTAAAGCAAGCTAATCTAAAAGCAGCAAATCTAGCCGGAATTAATAAAGAAGGAGCAGATTTTGATAAAGCAAAAATCGATGATGCTACAAAGATGCATGATACTAAAGATGAGGCTAAAGGGAATTTAGATCATCAAGATAAAGACGGTAAAAAAACATCTGTCAATGTTAACGAACATGCTAAATTACAAGATAAAATTCATGCAAGAGAAAAAAGCGGTTGGTTTCTGAAAACCGGAGTAGGACAGTTTTGTACAAAAATTGCTAAAACTACTACATCAGGAATTAGCAGCGTAACAAATTTTTTAGCAAGTAAGAAATTTTTAGTAGGGCTTGCCGTAGTAGCAGGTCTTGCAGTAGCAGCTGCACCTTTTGTAGCAATGCCTGTATTATTGGTCACCGGCACGGCCCTTGCTACTAAAGCTGTTATTCTAGGAGCAGGTATTTTAGCCGAAGGTCTAGTCGCTACCGGAACTTATAAACTTACTCAAAAACCTTTACACAATCTTCAGAAATCATTTGAAAATTTGACTAGCAGTATAGATAAATATATCTCACCACCTCCTGAAAATATTGATGAATTAGTAACAGAAAAACAACAAGCAAGACAAAAAGCTGAAACAGAAAAATCTAAAGAAAGGGAAGAAAATTTAAATAATGTAAATAATAATATTGATAAAGCTAAAGAACAAGATATTTTAAAACAAGCACAAAATAATTTAAACCAGGAAACGCCAAAAGTAGAAATAAAAGAAAAGAAAGATAAAACTGTAGAAAAACAACAAACAGAGCCTGGTAAATTTGCAGCAAAATTTAAGCCTAACACTAAAGGCAAAGGATTTGTCGAAAAAATAAAAGACGAAAAAAAAACCAAATTCAACAAAAGAAGCATATAACTAAATAAGTGTTAAAAATAATATCAGGTAAATATAGAAACCAAATTATACCTACTGCTAAAAATATCAAATATCGACCTTCCACCGGTAAGCTCAAAGAGGCAATATTTAGTATATTAACCTCAGGTGAGTTTACCGGTAATAAATTATTTAACGAAAATACCCACATTCTCGATTTATTTGCCGGTAGCGGTAGCCTTGCTTTTGAAAGCCTATCAAGAGGAGCAGGTTTTGCTACCTTAATTGATATAGACCCATTTTCGTTAAAAATAGCCGAAGGATTTGCTAAATCTCTAAACATTGAAAACAATGTTAATTTGGTTAATATTAATGCTTTAAATCTACCGAAAGCAAATGAATCATTTGATCTTGTATTTATAGACCCCCCTTATCATAAAGATATAGTAACTAAAGTAATGAAATTGCTGATAAAAAATAACTGGCTTAGAGACGGTACTATCATAGTTATTGAGATGGCTAAACTAGATGATTATGCTTTAGATGAAAATATTGAAATTTTACGTGAAAAACTATATGGTAAGAGTAAGCTGTTGGTTTTAAGATTTACTGTCATTCCTGCGAAAGCAGGAATCCAGTAAGAAATATATAAAAACTTATTTTTATATATTTACTTAGTCAAGTATGTAATAATTAAGACTATTTTTGTGGATTCCTGCTTTCGCAGGAATGACATAGGAACGCTTCACAATGAATCATAGCTTAAAAACATGACCAAAGACAAGAAGCATTATATCTGTTCTAACTGTGGAAATACTAGTCCTAAATGGTTGGGGCAGTGCTTTGACTGCGGTGTATGGGGTAGTATTGTCGAAGAGATAGTAAGCACGAATAAAGCAATTGTTAAAACAGATAACAAACAAGATTTCGATAAGCTTTCAGGTCACGTAGCCAAACAGTTACGCATCCCTACCCCTATAGGCGAATTAAATAGAGTACTAGGTGGCGGTTTGGTGCTTGGTTCTGCTATATTAATAGGAGGAGACCCTGGCATAGGCAAATCTACTTTGTTACTACAACTAGCAGCAAGTAACTTTGCATCAAAGATGAATTGCTTATATATAACGGGCGAAGAATCATTAGACCAAATAAAATTAAGGGCCATAAGGTTAAATCTAACTAACTATAATACCTATATTTTAGCAGCCACTAATTTGGAAGATATTATTGCGAGTATAGAAGCTAATAAAAATAATATTGATTTAGTAGTGATTGATTCTATTCAAACAATTACCACAAAAGAATTATCCTCGCCTCCAGGCACTGTTTCACAAATTCGTACATGTGCAAATGAACTTGTTAATTATGCTAAGCAAAACAATATAATTATTTTACTAAGCTGTCACGTAACTAAAGACGGTCAGCTAGCAGGTCCTAAGATACTTGAGCATTTAGTTGATACCGTGCTATATTTCGAGGGAGATCATAATAATCATTTCCGTATTTTACGTTCATATAAAAATCGTTTTGGCGGTGTGGGTGAAATAGGAGTATTTGAGATGAGCGGCAGCGGGCTTATTGAAGTAACAAATCCGTCTGAACTATTTTTGATGAAGCGAGAGCAGAACGTTATAGGTACGTCTATTTTTGCAGGAATTGAAGGCTCAAGACCTTTACTTATGGAAGTACAAGCCCTCATAGTACCTTCAAATATGGTAACTCCTAGACGCTTTGCGGTGGGCTGGGACGCTAATAGATTATCAATGATACTTGCCGTGCTTAGTAGTAGGATAGGACTTAATTTTGCTAATTATGAAGTATATTTAAGTATCGCTGGAGGGCTTAAAATTGCCGATCCTGCTTCGGACCTCGCAGTAGCAGCGAGCTTAATATCTGCTGCAGCAGGCAAGCCGGTTCCTGAACAAAGCGTTTTTTTCGGCGAAATAAGCTTATCGGGTGAGATAAGAAAAACTGCAAAAGCAGAAACAAGAATAAAAGAAGCCGTAAAGCTTGGATTTAATAAGATTATCTGCTCTAAACTTGAGAATTTAACATATAACTTTATATCTTCCGTCTCACATTTAAAGGATTTAAAAGAGATAATCAAATGAGTATAGTCAAATCAGTTGGATTTAATTACAAGGAGCAAGGAGCGAAGCCTATAACTAATAGGAGTGCGACGAGTGACTCGTGCAGTGAATTCAAATCATTTGACTATATAGTTTATGAAATAAGAAATTTGGAAGAAGCACGCAATTTTTTATCTAATGTAGAAGAGCAGTTGATATTAACAAATCATGCCTCTAGCGTAAAATATTACGGTATGCTAGCAATTGATTACATGTTTAAAATTTTAAGTAAAGAATTTCCGAAAAAAGTTTTAGAGCTTACCGTAAATGTAGGAGAGGATCACGCCGCTTTATTTACTGCAATCAAACTAGGGTATAAAAATATATTATATACAGGGGATTCTAAGGAAGCTAGAGGGTTATTGGGTGGAGTGAAAAAACACTCTATGTCATACCGCGGTCAAGCTGCGGTATGACACCAAGGAAAAACTATGAATATCAAAGATGTAGGAGTAATAATTGCTAAAAAACCTTTGAAAGAAAATACATTTATTATTACGGTTTTTACTAAAAATCATGGTTTATATTCGGGAGTTGTAAAAGAATCTTCTAAAAAAAGCAAATTTATATATCAAGAAGGAAATATTGTAGATTTTCTTTGGCAGGCAAGACTACACGAACATATAGGCATGGCTAAATGCGAACTCATCAAATCTTACACCGGTTATTTTATCATAAATAAAGCTAAATTATATGCCTTTAATTCCGTTATATCTTTAATCAAAGAGTTATTTCATGAAAGAGAAGAACATTCTAATTTTTTCTCCGTGCTAGTAAATTATCTGGATAGTTTATCAAAGAGTTTTTGTTTCCGTGATTATATTAATTTTGAGCTAGCTTTACTTGCCGAGACCGGCTATAAGCTTGATCTTACCAAGTGCGGCGTGAGTCATGTTACGACTGATTTAACTTATGTATCCCCTAAATCAGCTAGAGCATTATCATATGAAGTAGGGAAACCCTACAAAGATAAATTGTTGATTTTACCAAAATTTTTACTTTCAGATGATAGTGAGTTTACATTAGAAGAAAAAAGGCAAGCTTTAACCTTAACAAACTATTTTTTTAATAGATATTTATTTCATAATAATAGACAAGTTGAAGCACGCCAAATTTTTATGGAGTATATTTTAAATAATTCTTAGAGGCTATATTTTTACTTTTATTTTTCTTTTTTAATGATATACTTATTTAAGTAATTACTTAAATAAGTATGTAATATGACTAGACTAAGCATAGATATACCAAACGAACTACATCATTTTCTTAAAGTTCATACTGCACATAAAAATAATACTATTATGAATTTTGTAAGAGAAGCGATATATCATAAAATAGAACAGGAAAAAGAATTAAATGCAGAATCAATTAAAATATTAGAAGAATCAGCAAAAGGTCTAAATATTAATAAATATTCTTCATATAAAGAAATGTATAAAAAACTTAATTTAATATGATTTTGCAAACTTCTGGTATTTTATTCTATGTCATTCCCGCGAAAGCGGGAATCCAGTTGAGTAAAGATTCTTAAAAGCTTTACTCAAAAAGAAAACAATATAATAAAAAGACTTTTTTAGCCTAGATTCCTGCTTTCGCAGGAATGGCATAAGAGATTTTTTAAAAATTTTCCGGTACACTCGGCACCCATAGTGACTTATTCAAATAATAACCTATGAAAATACTAGCATTTGACACAGCCAATAATACTGCATCGGTAGCAATATCCGAAAATGAGAATATTTTGGCATATATAGAAGAATTACGCCCTTCCATGCAAGCAGAGAATCTCATGCCTATGATAGAAGACGTGATGAAGTCGGCTAAATGTTCATATGATGATCTAGATTATTTAGCGGTAACTCTAGGTCCTGGTAGCTTTACAGGTATTAGGATAGGACTTGCTAGTGCTAAAGGTATATTATTTGCCAAGGAAAATATTAAAGCAGTAGCGGTTAGCAATTTTGAATATGCTTACTTTAGAGCCATAACTCAAGTTAAAGATTATGATAAAATATATGTCTTTTTAAACGCTTATCGCTCACAGCTTTATATGCAAGTTTTTCATAAATCAGGAGAAATAGAAGAGCCGTTATTGATAGATTTCGAGTATGCTATAAAACTGCTTGCAAATGAGAAAGGGAATATAGTTTGCTGCGGTAGTGGGCTTGAATTTATATATCACCAAATTATACATTTACCGAATATAATAACCTTGCCACGTTTTGCACGAGTTAAAGCATGGGTTATTTGTAGATATATTGCTAGTAGATTATCAAACGGTATAAAGTTAAATAGCTCTATCGAACCGCTTTATATACGCCAGCCTGATGCTAAAATAGCAATAAATTATGTCGCTCCTAGTTAAAAGCATGGTTTGTTTTATGTCATTCCCACGGGGGCGGGAATGACATAAAGTAGGTTTTTTGATCCATGCAACAAAACTGCTAAAAACAGGAATCCATTTTTTTGTCTACCATAAGATAGGTTAACATAAGAGGTTTATTATAAATATACTACACATCACTTTCATAATCAAAGAATCCAAAATCATTACCTGATAACTTCGTAGTAAAATCACTATTAGAAAATCCTACTTGATTGCCTGATACTTCTATTTCATCTTCATAATCAGAGAACCCGGAATCACTATCAGATACTTCACCTGATTCTTGCTTTGCACACTTCTTGTTATATATAAGGGTTATTATTTGTTGAACTAACGATCCTGATAAACTATAACTATCAACAATTCTTTCTAAATCCTCATCTGAAGTATTATTAATTAATTCTGCCAATTTTTCATATGTGATCTTAATTTTATCTAATTCACTATCAGGCGTATTTATAATTTCTTCTAATAATTGCTGATTTTCTAGCTGTTTTACAGCCTCTTCACCATGTATTAAAATCATTATTTGTTTAATTTTTTCAGCAGGTAACAAATGCAATATCTTTGGTAAGTTTTGATCTGATATACTATCAACGATTCTTTCTAAACTTTCATCTGAAATATCACTAATTAATTCTGCTAATTTTGTGGTCTTAATTTTATCTAATTCATTTTCAGAAATGTTTAAAATTTCTTCTAATAATTGTTGACTTTTTAACTGTTTTATAGTCTCTTCTCCGTGTATTAAAATCATTATTTGTTTGATTTTTTCAGCAGGTAACAAATGTAATATCATCGGTAAGTTTTGATCTGAAATACTATCAACGATTTTTTCTAGATTTTCATCCGAGACGTTATTAATTATTGCTGCTAGCTTATCATTTGAAATATTACTAATGATTCTTACTAATTCTTTATATGTCACCTTTTCAAAAATTTTATCTAATTTATTCTCAGAAGCATTTAAAATTTCTTCTACTAACTCATTATCATAAAGAGTTTTAAGTTGATCTAAGGAATTAAATGCTTTTTCCGCATTACTATCTGAATAAGAAAAAACTTTATTACTCACAAGATTAAAAGTTTCAGTAATTTTAGAAGAAAGAATACTAGATGTATTTTTTATAATATTAAAACTCTATTACTCCAAAATCATAAACTGTTTTTAATGATGAACTAAATGTACTGAAAAAGCCTTTACTTTCAGTTGTGTCAGTTACTTTTTCGCTACCATCAAGCTCATTCATAATATCAGTATATTTGATTTGAGAGATGCCTAGAGTATCTTTATACCCCCAAATTTTCAATTCTTCCTTTGAACGATAATTAAATTCATCGTTAGCAAGATAGGAGGCTGGCTTTGGAGAAATATTATGTGGGATTAAATTTTGTAACTTATTAAAAATTGATGTTATTGCCATAAGTCTTCCTCATTTCTTATTATAATAATCAGCGTTGCATTATAATAGAAATTATGAGGAGGTCAAGATAAAGGCTAATAATTATTAACTTTTTATTATATTTTGCTTAAAATTGATTAATTTATCAAAGATGGATATTCTACTAAATGTTATTCGCACGAAAGCAGAATATTGTTGCGTGAGCCAGTAAAACCCACTGTGTCAACTAGTTCGCTTGCTAACTAGGTGCATAAAAACAATAAAAAATACTAATAATTTTAGTATTTTTAACTAGATCCCGTAGAGGGGTCTATAGTACCGGACAATTTTTAAAAAGTCCTCGATGTCATTCCCGCGAAAGCGGGGATCCAGGCTAAAAAATCTTAATTTTAAAGATTTTTTATTATATCGTTTTTTTAGGATAAAACTTTAAAAAAGCTTTAAAGTACTAGATTCCCGCTTTCGCGGGAATGACATATAATAAAAATTGTCCTGTACTATAGGAGGGACCACGGGATGACAGAGGTGAAATTCATCCACGCGGGTAATGCCTTGAGCTTTGTTGCATGGCTCGATTTTCCTCCTGTCATCCCGTGATTTATTCACGGGATCCAGTTAAAAATATCAATATTATTGATATTTTTAGTTGTTTTTCTGGATACCGTGGACAAGCCAAGGTATGACACCGAGTGCGTTTTTCGAGCCATGCAACAAGACCAATGCCTTGCGGGAATGACATATAATAAAAATTCTACTATAGTTGTCTCTGTTCTTGAACTAGCTCAAAAACTTCAACTGTGTCTCTTTCTCTAATATCTTCGTAATTTTCAAATGCTATACCACACTCATATCCTTCTCTAACTTCTTTAACTTCATCTTTAAAGCGTTTTAAAGTTTTGAGCTTTCCTTCATGAATGACTATATTATCACGTAATAAACGTACGCCCGCTCCTTTCTTAATAATCCCTTTAGTTACATAGCTACCGGCGATTTTACCGACTTTGGTAATATTGAATACCTGCCTGATTTCCACACTTCCGATATATTGCTCTCTAACGATCGGATCAAGCATACCGCTCATAATGGCTTTTACGTCATCAATTAAATTATATATTATACTATAATATCTAATATCAACTTTTTCTTTTTCTGCGGCAGTTAAAGCATTTACCCCTGCTCTAACGTTAAAGCCGACAATAATAGCCGAAGAAGCATGTGCAAGAGATACATCGGATTCCGTTATCGGACCTACGCCGCTATGAAGTATACGAAGCTTTATTTCATCACTCGGTAATTTTAATAAGCTACCTGAAATAGCTTCAACCGACCCTTGGACATCACCTTTAATAATTAAAGGTAATTCCTTAATTTTACTATTACCGGAAGCTTTTAAAAACAAATCCTCTAAACTTGAACGCGGTGCAATAGATATTTTCTTTTCTTTAGCAAGACGCATTCTATATTCGGCTATATCTTTTGCTTGTTTCTCATTTTGTACTACGTTAAATTTATCACCGGCAAAAGGTACTTCATTTAAACCTTGAATTTCTACAGGAACAGACGGTGTTGCTTCCACTATTTCTAATCCCTTATCATTAGTCATCTTTTTAACTTTACCGTAAGAGCTACCTGCTATTATAATATCACCGTTTCTTAAAGTACCTCGCTGAACTAATATAGTGGTTAGCGTTCCTCGTCCTTTTTCGATTTTTGACTCGATTACAACACCGGCAGCCGAACCGAAAGGACTCGCTTTTAAATCCTGCATTTCTGCAATTAATAAAATTGCTTCTTCAAGTTTATCTAAGTTAATTTTCTTTAGTGCCGAGATAGGAATAACCATAACGTCACCACCTGCCTCTTCACCTATAATTTCGTGGACATATAATTCGTTCTTTACACGCTCAATATCAATATCAGGCTTATCAATCTTATTAATAGCTACAATTATAGGAACGCCCGCTGCTTTTGCGTGATTAATTGCCTCAACCGTTTGCGTTTTGATTCCATCATCTGCTGCGACTACTATAATAACTATATCCGTTACTTTAGCACCTCTTGACCGCATTTCCGAAAAAGCCTCGTGACCCGGAGTATCAATAAAAGTAATCGCTCTACCGTCTGCAAGAGTTACTCTATAAGCCCCGATATGCTGGGTAATTCCTCCAGTTTCACTTGCAGCAATATCCGTAGATTTAAGAGCGTCAAGTAATGATGTTTTACCATGATCGACATGCCCCATTACTGTAACAACCGGAGCACGCGTTCTCAAATCTTCAACCTTATCATCACTAATTAAAACATTTTCAACATCCGATTCTTGAACTCTTTTTACCGTATGCCCTAAATTTGTTGCAACTAGTTCCGCCGTATCGGCATCTATTGTTTGGCTGGCATTTGCAAGAATACCGAGCTTCATTAATTCTTTAATTACATCTGCTACTCTTTCAGACATAGCATTTGCAAGATCGCCGACTCCGATAACTTCCGGTATTGTCACTTCTCTATATACTTTCTCAGGTGCTTGTGATACTAATTTACGCTTTTCTTTTTCTCTAGCTCTTTTTATAGAAGCAAGACTTCTAGTTCTAGTTCTACCGCTTTCGTCGTCGCCAAGCATATTGAAAAGATCGGCTTTTTTGAATTTTTTCGATTCTTCTAGCTTAATTTTTGGTGCGACTACTTTATTATCTGCTGTTTTATCTAATTCTTTCTCTGATTCTATCCCGTAACGTGTTCGCATTCCTACTAAAGGAGACTTTACAAAAGATTCTTCTTTCTTTTTAGATATTTGTGACGGTATATCTTCATTATCTTGAACGATTTTAGCACTAACTTCTACTTTATTTTCTTCGGTATTTTGCTGTTTTTGTTCAACTTCAGTTTCTAGCGTTTCTATTTTTGAGTTAGCAGAATGGTTAATACTTGCAAGTTTACTTAAAGTGCTTATTTGTGAAGGGTCATTTAATTTAGATTGCTCAGCAGCTTTTTTAAGAATAGATAAACGTCTGTTAAATTCTTCCTTATTAGCATCAATAGCAGTTTGATCTAAGCTATTTCTTTCTTTATTTAATGAAAGAGTAGTAGTACTACCGGTAGAGCTTTTTCTAACTTCTACTAGCGTTTTAGATTTAGCATTAACAAAGCTTTGAGCTCCTGTAAGAGAGTCAAAAGACTTATTAAGCGATAATTTTGAATTGCCAAGTGTCAACTTTTTGGGTTTGATTTCCTGGTTATCCGTCATATTTAAAACCTTTGTGTTTCTATTTTTCGTCTATTACGAAGAAAAAGTAATTGTATAATCCCGTATACCAACGTAATTCCCGTAGAACCTTGCCTGCGTGGTTCAATTTTCCGTCATTGCGAGCAGCCATAGGCTGCGAAGCAATCTCGTCAAATATCCTGAGATTGCTTCGTCAAAACTTGCAGTTTCTTCTCGTAATGACGAACTGACTAACTATCTTTTAACTCACCATGCTGTCTAGCAATTTTAATCAGCAATTTAATATTTTCGTCCGTTATATTAGAATTTGGAGCTAAATTTTTAAATTCATTTACGCTCATCTCTCCTAAATCTTCTATGGTCTTTATGCCATATTCGGCAAACTTTAATATTAATTCAAGCGGTAATTCTAATATATCTATTAATTCTTGCTCAACTCCCAGATCCTCTAGCTTTTTGATAATCTTTTCATTCTTAAGGTCGACGTAATTAATAGCTCGATTTTTGATCTCTACGGCAAGTTCTTCCTCAAAGCCTTCGATTCTTGTTAAAGCACTAACTTCAATAGTTGCAATTTGTTCTACCGAATTAAACCCTGTTACTGATAAAAGCTGTCCTATAACTTCTTCTACATCTAAAGCTTCCATAAATAATTCCGTAGAAGTTAAGAATTCTTCATTTCTTCTTTTTGATTCTTGCTCTTCGGTCATTATATCGATATTCCAACCGGTAAGCTTAGAAGCTAAACGAACATTCTGCCCTCTTCTACCTATTGCGATACTTTGATTTTCTTGTGAAACTACTACTTCTACCTTATGCCTATCCTCATCAATCAAAATTTTTGTAATTTCCCCGGGTGCAAGCGGTGCAAGAGCATTAACTATAAACTGTGCAAGGTCATTACTCCATAATACTATATCAATTTTCTCTCCGTTTAACTCATTCGTTACGGCTTTTACTCTATTGCCTCTAATACCTACGCACGAACCTACGGGATCTATACTACTATCCGAAGCAAATACCGCTATTTTTGCTTTTGAACCGGGATCACGTGCTACTGCCTTTATTTGAATAAGATCTTCAAGAATTTCAGGCACTTCTAGCTTAAATAGCTTAACCAGCATTTGGTTATCTACTCTAGACAAGAAAATCTGAGACCCTTTTATTTCTGGCCTTACATCCTGTACATATGCTTTAATACGATCACCCGGCTTAAAATTCTCGCCTTTAATCAGCTGTTCTCTCTTTATTATTGCTTCAGCCCGATTTAAATCAATTATTACATCACCATATTCTATTCTCTTAACTGTTCCGTTTATAATCTCACCTTTTCTATCTTTAAAGTCATGATATTGTTTCTCACGTTCAGCTTCTATAACACGTTGAGTTATAACTTGTTTTGCAGCTTGAGCCGACACTCTAGCATGATCAATCGGCGGTAAATATTCATATATCTCACCATCGATTTTAGCTTCCGGATTTTTAGCTAAAGCTTCTTTAAGTGAGATTTGCATTAAGTAATCCTCTACATTTTCTACTATTTTTAGAATTCTTAAAAGATTTATCTCGCCGGTTTTCCTATTTATTTGAGCTTTAATATTATATTCATTACCGTATTTTTTTCGTCCTGCTACTTGTACCGCTTGTTCAACCGTTGAAATCAAAACTTCTTTTGATATTCCTTTCTCACGAGCTACAGAATCTATAATTTGTAAAATTTCCACATTACCTATATTAGACATACATTATCTCTTATTGCTTTAGGTTCTTGCGTACAATTTCTAAAAAGATTTAATTTTGGTTATTTTTTAAAAATACCTCAAAATAGTAAATCAATTAGAAACCTTCGCAGAACTTAGTAATTTTCTAAATACTTCTTCAGTTAAAACTAGATTAGCATTTTTAATTAAATCATAATCAATTATTAATTCTTGCTCTTCACATTTTAAATATATTTTATTATTTTCAGCTTTAATTATTTCACCCTGATAGCGAGTTTTGCCGTTCAATAATTCTTTAAGTTTGATTTTAACTTCTCTTCCTAAAAATCTATTATAATTTTCAAACTTTACTAACGGACGTTCTAAACCGCTTGATGCTATTTCTAAAGAATAGGCATCTTCTATTAAATCTTCAACATCTAGAATAGCGGAGATAGTTCTACTTGCTTTAGTACAATCTTCCACAGATATTTTTTCACCGTTTAAGCTATCAATTAATATCTCGACTACTTTAGGATTAACACCTTTGAACTTAACAAGAACTAACTCAAACCCCATATCCGTCAAGGATTCTTCTATTACATTTGTTATTTGTTGTTCAATAGTTTGCATATTCGATGTTTATAACAAAAAAGGTGGGATAAACCCACCTATCTATAATTTTTATAATGCTTATCCGTAACGAAAATACACTAATTAGAATATATAAGCAATATTTAACTTTATATTTTTATAAAACTACATATTTATAAATGGGCAAATACTCGATAACCCCTCTTGTCCGCTTAGAGATGGATCATAGTCTCCTCCTGATGAACAAAACTCTTCTATATGAATCTGAGTATACATAACCCCCATTTTCTCTTCTAATATATGTTGCACATGATTGTTAAAAGAATGAGGACCGCAAATTTCATAAGTTTTGCCTTTTAGCATACCTAATAAAAATTCTTCAGCTATTCTACCGGTATGATAATGTATATTATCGTTCTCATTAATATTATTATAACTATCTTGAGTATAAAATTTATCATAGTGAATTTCAGTATCGCATATTGCTGCAATATCAGTTAATTTTTTTACAGCTGCATCTAATTGAAATGTGTCACTGTTTTTATTTTTAGTAGAGTGAATAATGTGAATAACGGCAGGAAGCTTAACATTTTCTTCATTTGTTATACTATTAATTCTAGAAATAGAATGACTTTCTCCCGACCCGCCGCTGATCAGAACAAGATCTTTATTGTTTTCTATATCCGATTCAATATATGAAGGGTGTACTTTTACTAGCTGATTTTCAGAATCAAATAGATAATTTGTTACAGTTCCATTAGGATTTTTCTTTATTAGACATTCATAATAATAACCTTCTTCATCATAACCAGTTTTTATAACTGTAAATTCTTTTTATAACTGTAAATTCACTGTATTTTTCTCCTACTTTAACAGTAATAACTTGCCCATGTTTGTGCGGTATTACTTTTTGTTCATTTTGTCTATAAAATTTTATTTTTGCCGTATTTTTATCAGCACTTTCTATTTCGATTTTTATTTTATGACTTTCAAAACTCTCTATATTATACTTTTCTTTTAATTCATCGTATTGCTTCTTTTCGGTACTTACAAAATGCTTTCCTACTATATTTAATATTTCCGTTACCAGCTTGTTACCCTCATCTACATTTGATATAAGCTCTTCAGCAACAGGTTGATATAACTCTGAAGGAATATTACGCCCTACATGTATACCGACAATTTTTGATACCGCATTTTTAAATTTATGATCATTCTCTAATGCTGATTGGATTACTTCTAAAAGATCTACTTCATCTGTTTCACTATATGAACTTAAAACCTTTAGAATACTAATGCCGGTAAGATTTAAAAAATTTTTCATTGCATTTGGCTGTATTCCTTTCTCAGGTTTTTCAGTATTAAAACTATTACTATTAAAAAATTCATTTACCACTGCTTCATATTTAGTTGCTAAATTTCCATAAAAATTTAAAGATTTAGTAATATCAAAATTCTTAAATAGCTCAGCAGCTTTTCTTATTTCTTTCACTATAGTTGTTCTAGACATAATAACTCTTTTTTTAATAATATAAATTTGAAATTTGCATAATATGCATTTAAAATACATATTATAGTAACTAGACTTATATAGACGTTTTTTTGTATATTCAAGGTAAAAATAAATAAAATTTTTATGCAGTTAACAAGTTTTACTGACTACGGATTACGTAGCCTTATATATCTTGCTTCAAAACCGGAAAGAGTTTGTAGTGTAAAAGAGATATCAGAGTACTATAATATTTCCCTTAATCATTTGGTAAAAGTGATCCACAGATTAGCACAATTAGGATATATTAATAGTAGTAAAGGAAAAGGAGGAGGAATTAAGCTAGCATTTAGCCCTTCTTCCATGAAGTTGGGAGATATAATAGAAAAATTAGAACCTAATATGGATATAGTAGAATGTTTCAATAAAAATACTAATAGCTGTAGAATTACAAATTCATGCCAATTTAAACATTTTATTAAAGAGGCAAGTGAAGCATTTATAAAAACATTGAATAATTATACATTAGAAGATGCAATGATTACTAAAACAATTCAAATTGAGGATAAAAAATAACCATTTTTTCTTTTTCCGCATATTAAAAATTCCTTATTTCCCTTAGCTCCTAGTATTGGACTTTCTATTATACCGAATATTTTAAAATTGTGCTCTTTTTCAAGCCAAATTTTGATTTTATCGCATACTTTTTGATGTAAGAGAGGATTTTTAATAATTCCTCCCTGCTCTACTTCATGCTTTTCGACCTCAAACTGCGGTTTTATTAAAGCAATAAGCATGCAATCTTCTTTAGCTAAATTTAGTGAAGTCGGTAATATAGTAGTTAAACTAATAAAGCTAGCATCACAAACAATTAAATCAGGCTTCGTTGTTATTTGCTTATCGGTTAAATATCGTGCATTAGTCTTCTCAAGCACTTTAATTTGTGGATTGTCACGTAATTTAGGATGAAGTTCACCATAACCGACATCTACGGCAAAAATTAATTTTGCTTTACGTTCAAGTAATACTTCGGTAAAACCGCCGGTGCTACTACCTATATCAATACAAACTAAATTTTCGGGATCAATTTTAAAATAATCCAAAGCAGCAATTAACTTTAATGCTCCTCTTGAAATATAATTATGCTGCGGTAGCTTTACCTTAATGTCGGTGTCATTTATATTAACCTGTATCCCAGTCTTAATTAACTGCTCATGCTTATTATGTACTTTACCTTGGATAATCAAGCTTCGTGCTATTGTAATATCCGTTACAAGACCTTTGTGCAGCAAATATTCATCAAGCCTTATTTTAGTCATTTTAATATCTGAGCGATTTGTCCTAATGGGGTTAAATTAGTATTTAAAAAACTACCATCTTGCTTTCCATTATAAACTAAATAATTTTCAATATTAGGATCAAATTTAGAAAAATAAGTTAGATTCTTAATAAAATCTTTCTGCAAAGTGGAGTTAAATTTAATCTCTATCGCTTTTATCTTACCGCCCCACTCACCGACACAATCTATTTCATGACCTGTTTTATCGTGCCAAAAATAAAAATTCGCCGGTAACCCTAAATTTAATCTACCTTTTAAAAGCTCTAAAATTACTAAATTTTCATATAATGCCCATTTAAGGTAATGAGTTTCTAATTGTTTATCTTGTTCAAGTCCTAACAAATTACAAGCAATACCAGTATCATAAAAATATAATTTTGGCATCTTTATAAGTCGCTTGTTAAAATTTTTATAAAACGGATGGAGAAAGAAAATAATATAGCTTGCTTCTAATATGTTAAGCCACTGCCTAGCCGTAGTATGTGAAATACCGCAATCTTGTGCCAAAGAAGAAAAATTCACAATCTGCCCTATTCTACCCGCACATAACCCCAAAAAACTACGAAACTGATTTAGGTCACCAATATTTTGTAATTGCCGTACATCTCGTTCAATATAAGTTTGAGTATAGTACGGATAAAAATCAAGCGAGGATATATTTAAATTATGCAAAGAAGGGTATCCCCCTTTAAATATAGAAGTTAAAGGGTTTTCCGTTTTTTGAATTTCAGATAAACTCAAAGGTAATAAAGTAACCATACCAACACGCCCTGCAAGAGATTGGGTTATATTATGATTAAGAGCAAAATTTTGAGAACCGGTAATTACATATCTTCCCTTTTGAGGCAAGGCATCTACTACACCTTGTAAATAAGATAATAGCTCCGGTACATGCTGCACTTCATCAAAAATAGCCCCATTATGATATTTAGATAAAAAGGTACGCATGTCTTCTTTTGCTTGCAATCGAATGTCTAAATCTTCTAACGATACATAAGGTAAATGAGGAAATAGCATTTTAGCTAAAGTAGTTTTTCCTGATTGCCTAGGACCGGTAATACCAATTACAGGAAAAAACTGAGAAAGCCGCTCTATAACTTCTTTAATACTACGCTGAAACATAGTCAGGCCTATCCACTTGAATTTTATAGTTTCAATTTAGCACGATTTAATTTTATATTCAAGAATTACCGCTTAAATCCTCACTAATATATGTCTTTTTTTACCGGCAGAGAGCTTTATAACATTTTTATCAAGTAGGAAAGTAGTATTAATTATCATATTCTCATCTGCAACCACCTCATCATTTATTTTAGCACCTTTCCCTCTTATAAGTTTGCGTGCTTCTGACTTAGAGCTAGCAAGACCTGCTTCATGAAATAACTCATACGCACTAATACCTGCTTGTAATACCTCCTGCTCTAAAACAACGGTAGGTAAATTCTCATCGATTTCTCCTTGTTCAAATATCTTTACCGCAGTTTTTAAAGCTGATTTTGCTGCCTGCTCCGAATGACAAAGCTTAGTTAGCTCATAAGCAAGCTGTTTTTTAGCTGCATTAATATCTTCAACCGCTAAGCTCTCAAATTTATTAAGCTCTTCCTCCGTCTCACTATATAATTTAGCAAATCTAACTATGTCAGCATCTTCGCAATTACGCCAATATTGGTAATAATCATATGGGCTTAGTAGGTCTTCATTAAGCCATACTGCCCCAGCAGCAGTTTTACCCATTTTAGCACCGGAAGCGGTCGTAAGTAGCGGCGTCGTCATACCGAATACTTCCTTGCCGCTTATTTTACGGATTAAATCCGCTCCCATTACAATGTTACCCCACTGATCGCTACCGCCAAGCTGCAGGCTGCAATTATAATGCTTGCTTAAATAGTAAAAATCATATGCTTGCAACAACATATAGTTAAACTCTAAAAAGCTTAAATGCTGCTCACGCTCAAGCCTTAGCCTTACTGAATCCATAGTTAGCATGCGGTTTACCGAGAAATAACTACCGAAATCCCGTAGGAAATCTAAATAATTAAGAGAATCAAGCCACTCTGCGTTATCCAGCATTATAGCATCACTTCCACTTTCGCCGAACTTGATAAATTTCGATAAAGATTTTTTAATCCCTTCAGCATTCTTAGCGATATCTTCTTTGCTTAAAATTTTACGAGCTTCGTCTTTCCAAGTAGGATCACCGATTTTACTCGTACCGCCGCCGATAATTACAATAGGCTTATGCCCATGCTGCTGAAGCAACCGTAATATCATTATCTGCATTAAACTACCTATATGTAGCGATGTAGCAGTACAGTCAAAGCCTATATAAGCCGCTATTTTTGTTTCTTTCGTTATAGTAGTTAATCGATCCAAATCGGTACATTGATGGAAATATCCTTTATTTATAAATTCTTCTATAAAACTCATATATTACTTCTTATTATTGTTTGCTGCTTTTCAAAATTATCTTTAGTATCTTGTTCATAAGGATCTAACTTATCACTCATATGCATCTTCTATTTCTACATTTGGTTTATTATAAAGTATGTAAAGACTTTGTCTACAATATAGAGTATCTCCAAAGTAACAGTTTAATATTTCTAACTAATATTTTAACTTAACTTAATTTTAATTAACTTGTTTGACTTGATAAATAATGGTTTAATAAAATAACAGCTATTAAATATAGGGGATTTATGTCAACAGAAAATACGGAAAAGTCAATAAAAGAAAGAACAAAATTTAATAAAGTTGGTAAACAAATAAGCGAAAGCGAACATCAGGCAACGCACAATGTTTTGAATACACCAAAAAGAAAACAAGCTGAAGTAAATAAACCATACCAAGATTTTACACCTTTTTCAGAATCTAACCCAAAACAAGAGCTAAAAAGGAGTCATCAAGGTTATGCAAGCTCTATCGAAACACCGGCTCCTAAAACAAAGCCTATTTCAACCAAACCTCCACAAGTCGTTGCAAAAAACTTAAATGTTGCTAGCAAGAATCCCGTTACGGCTATAGCACAAAAATTAATAAACAAATTTACGACCGGGAACAAGCCAATGCATAAAACTAAACAATCTCCTACTCCGTCGGCTAGCCCTACTAATAAATCAACCGGCAAAGGTCAGGGTAATAGTAGATAAAATTTTTTTATATCATTCCCGCAAGGCTGCTTTGTTGCGTAGACGGGAATCTACTGTGTCACCCCCGTGGCTTTATAGTACCGGACAATTTTTATTATATGTCATTCCCGCGAAAGCGGGAATCTAGTACTTTAAAGCTTTTTTAAAGTTTTATCCTAAAAAAACGATATAATAAAAAATCTTTAAAATTAAGATTTTTTAGCCTGGATCCCCGCTTTCGCGGGAATGACATCGAGGACTTTTTAAAAATTGTCCGGTACTATAGGCTTGTTGCATGGCTCGGTAAACCCCACTATGTCACCTAGTTCGCTTGACCACGTGGTCCATAAAAACAATAAAAAATATTAATAATTTAGTATTTTAAGCTGGATCCCGCAATCAAGTCGCGGGATGACAAGAGTGAAGTTGAGTCATGCAGCAAGCCCGGTCAAGCCACGGGACGACAGAGATAAAATTGATCCACACAACAACACTTTCCCGCTTTTAGCTAGGAATGACATAGATCCGTATAACACCAGGACCTTTTCACAGAAAAATCATCAATGTATTTTTAACTAAATAAGGAATTATTAATTTTTTTAGTAATTTATTAATAATTCCTCTTGACATGTGCCAGGCTATTAGTGTATAATGCACCTAAGACAAAAAAGAAACTATCAATAACGCATTATAATATTTAGTCGGAATATATTAATTAATTATTACTTTCTTAACTAAGTATTAGATTTAATCAAAATTTTTAAAGGAGATAAATTATGTTTAAATTTTTTTCAAAAAATACAGATTCTAATAATATACCATCAGAAGTAGTAAACAAAGTAGTAAATAATTCGACTACATATGCAGGAATAAAAGTTTCTGACGCAACATTTAACTACTTTGCAAGTGCTACAAAACATTTTGCAGACGCAACAACGGCTGCTGCAAGCTGTGGAGCTTATGCTACTTTAACTGCTACTTACGCTGCTAAAACAGCTATTCAAGGTGTTCTCGAACTTTGTGCTTACAAAGAATTTGCCGCTGAAGTAATGACCGGACATGCCTTTGGTATAGTTATGCCTGAAGTTGTAAAAACTGTAGTAGGTACAGCTGCAAGTGCTATTTATCACTATCCTACAGCTGTTATGGCAACCTTTGTCACAGCAGCAGTTGTAGCTTCACCGGAAAATGCAGCAGAAACTGTGAAGAATGCAGCTTGCACAGTGATGAAAGCAGCAGAGTGTGCATATCACGATGTAGCTGGTATAGTAAATGTAACAGCAGGTGTTGGACATTTTGTTTATGATAACTTACCAAGCTACGGCGAAATGGATCTAGTCGGTAGCGATAGCATGGAAACAGTAATTCCATGGATAGGAGCTGTCGCATAAATCTCTAAAATAGCTAATAACTAAAAAAGCTACTCTGTCATACCGTGGGCCCGCCACGGGATCCAGTAAAATAACTAAAAATACTAACAACATTAGTATTTTTAACTAGACCCCGTGGTCAAGCCCATAGTACCGGACAATTTCTATTCCATGTCATTCCCGCAAAAGCGGGCATCCAAAAAAAATATTTATACTTGTCATTGCAAAGAGGCATTATTGCGTGGATATCTAATCGTCATTGCAAGGAGTGTAGCGACGTGGCAATCTCTCTTGAGATTACTTCGTCGGCATAAATGCCTCCTCGCAATGACGGGGATAGGCAGTACTAGATCCCCGCTTTCGCGGGGATGACATGGAGGTCTTTTCAAAAACTGTCCGGTTACTATAGGTCAAGCGAACTAGGTAACACAGTGGATTTTACCGATCCACACAATAATATCTACTCCCTCCCAAACACCTCTCTCTAAAATATTCTCACGTGCTTTTTAAGTAGTAACTTAATAATATTTAACTTAGTTTAATTTAAATTAACTTGTTAACAGCGTTAAATAGTTGAATAATAATTTAATAGAATTAGTAAATAAGTTAGGGGCATTATTATGTCGAAAGACAACCAACCAACTAAATCACCTATTACTGAGAAGCAGATTAAAGAAATTATTAATGGTGCAAGAAACGATATACGTGATATAGAAGGTTATGTTCTAGGGCAATTAAAAAATCAAATAATAGCAGATAAAAAACCTATAGATATCAATAATGAAGATTTTAAAGGAACATTTGAAGCTGATCCTAATGAAACTTCTACCGTAGAAATAGACGGGAAAAAAGAAGTGGTAAAAAATAACGTTATAAATGTTCCGGCAACAATACTTGCAATAACCGAAAAAATCAATGACGCACAAGATAGAGGAGCTTCATCTAATAATTTTGCAGAACTTAAACAAGAAATGGAAAAGTTTTCTACTGAATTTCGAGAGGCTTTTACTTCTAATGAAAAAATAAATAATCTAATAAAAAATCGTTTTAAACAAGAAGTTATAAATGAAGCTGTACCTTTTAGTGAATTAATAAACGGTCAAGACGCTCAAATGAATATGGGCGAGAAAAAAAAACTTAGTTAACAATATATATAAAAATATAGAGATACCCGACAAGTTATATGAAGATATAGTTATAAATGGAAATAATAGCCTTAAAGATCAGCTAGTAGTAAAGATTATCGGACCGGAAATAAAAAAAGCATTTGGCCATCCCCCAATTACTCTTAAAACTAGCTCGGATATACCTTATGAAGTAACAACTTTAGACAAAAATAAACTAATACCCCAAAATATAGAAAACTTTACCAAAGCAGTAAATAATAAGCTTAAAGAGTTAAATGACAGACTAATACTTAATAAGAAAATATTTGAGGATTTAAAACAACTCAATACTTCCATTAGTGATACTCAAATTAAGCAATTTGAAAATTTTTTATCCAAATTAGATACCCCATCTTTAAAACACCATGAAAACAGAATGGCTATTGTCTTGCATGGTATACATAAGAAAGCTGAACTTTCACCTTTGGAAAAAATTTATACAACAATTACCGGACAAAGCCAGGAAGAATATCAAGCTAAAAAAGTAGAAAAGATCTTAACAATGGAATATCCTAACTATAAAGTTATAGATGATATCAAAAGCTATAAAAGCTCACTTCAAACACCTACTCCGGTACAAATAAAGCAAGAAAAAACAAAACTCGTAAAACAAGCTTTAAATACACCGGTTAAGGCAGCTAGGAGTAATCAAATTCAAGCACCTACTTCAGTACAAACGCAAGAGAAAGCAAAACACGTAAGACAAGCTTTAAATACACCGTCTAAGGCACCACCTAAACCTGCTAGGAATTTCAAAACTCCAAATCAAACACCCAATACCTCTAAAGATAGTTCAAAACAGCATGAAAGATAATTTTTTTCAACTGATAAGATATTGACTCAAACTTTGTAAGGCTCGCCTATGCTATCATATAACCGGACAGTTTTTGAAAAGCCCTAGATGTTATCCCTGCGAAGACACATGAGTGTCAACTTAAGAGAGGTGTCATCTCGTATCTTGACCGACATTGTTGCATGGCTCAAAAAACCGGCTCTATGTCATTCCCGCGTGGCCTTGTTGCGTGGACCTGCTTTTCCGTTATTGCAAGGAAATTACGTAGTAATTGACGAAGCAATCCAGTTAAAAATTCTGATTTACAGAATTTTTTTAATCTTTTTCTGGATTGCCACGTCGCTTCGCTCCTCGCAATGACGGTTTTGGTATCTACGCAACAATACCTTCCCGAGTAGGCGGGAATCCAAGGCTTTGGGATGTCATCCCGTGGCTTGACCACGGGATCCAGTTAAAATCCTAAAATTATTAGGATTTTTTATTGTTTTTTATGGACCTAGTTAGCAAGCCACGGGGTGACACAGTGGGTTTTACCGGTCCACGCAACAATGCCCGCTTGCAATGACGATTCGGTATCAATGCAACAACGCCCAAAAACGGGAATGATATAGAATAAAAACGATCCAGTTACCTTACTGATATCTGTTATATTTTATAATAATAAAATTTTATTTCGTTGTTTTTAAAGGCATCTTTTTTATTCCTAAAACCCTTTTTCAAAGAGCTACAGGAAAAATTAATATTACCGGCTTGAGCCGTGTCCGGTCCTTCATTTTTTATTTTCTCTATATCCTTACTACTTGGTACTACAACGGCAATATGCCCTGCTCTTTTTGGGTTAGCATTTTTATATACGGATACAACAAAATATCCTTGATTAGCAAATTTTTGTGCTTGAATAAAATTATCATCACGATTTCCTGCTTTAACAAAATTCCATCCGTTCTTTATTCCGTCTGTTTCAAGCCACTCAGCTTGCTTATTTGATAAAGTAGGTATAAATTCTTTATCGCTTTCAGGATGAGGAAGTAGAGACTTATTCGGAAGCCCCAAGGCTGCATTAGCAGCATAAGCAAAACAACTACAATGAGTCAAACGCCTTAACTTAGGAGAGTTATATTTTTCCGTTTCTTCTAATAAAGTTTCTCCCGACTTACAATTTATTACATTACTTTTCTGCCATTTTTCCTCAACATTTAAAGAATTAATTACCTCTAAATTTTTTTTAGCGGCTTCCGATATATTGTCTGCTTGTACAGTCATATTAATTTATGAACCTCTATATACAATATATAATATGATAATTCAACTATTAATTGTAATTTTTTATATTTTATTATTCAGAGAAACATCAGAACACTCTATGTTTCTTGACAAATGCTATGCTTTTATATATGCTTCTTCGTATATTAGCAACAAGAAATAAGGCTTAGAAATAAGTACTTCAAGCTTAGCACCCGTAGCTCAATTGGATAGAGTATATGACTACGGATCATAAGGTTAGGGGTTCGACTCCTCTCGGGTGCGCCATTCTTCATTTTTCGGTATTTCTACAAAAATATCAAACGGCGGACGCAGGATAAAGTCAAGCTTTTTGCCGTTTAATGAAAGGTTCGGTAAAACTAATTTTTATTAATTGTCTTTCACCAAATCTCTAAACTAAGCAACTTTTCTCTTTCTTCTAAATAGTAAATTAAAAAGAAATATTAATAATTTAATTAAGCAACAAGCCGCCTTAATTTCATTCATTTTTAACTGTGGAGCTGGTGCATTTCAAGCATCAACCTTGCGGCAAAAACTTAATAGAGGCGAATACCTAAACGCTGCCGGTGAAATGCTTAGATGGGTAAAAGCTAAAGGCGGTGTTAAGCTGCAAGGTTTAGTGAAACGTCGGCAAATAGAGCGGTCTTTGTTCTTAAGCAAAGCAGATACAGCCTCAATTGCTAATGAGGCTACCGTTACTTCAAATGTAGAAACTAATTATTTAAAATAATTAACTAATACATTAAATTACCAATTGTAGTTATTACTATTAATTAATATCTCTTATTATTTCCTTTAGTCTCCTACATATCAATAAAATACTTAAAACCAATCTCAATTTATTTATTCGTACTTTTAGTTAAATTTCTATTGCTTTCTTAAAGCTCTTTATTATGATTCTGTCTATAAGCTCATTTTTAACAAAAAATTAAAATTTATAGAATTTAATAAGGATAAAAATATGAAAGAATTAATAGAATTTCTAGAGAAAAGAAGATTAAATGAACAAGCCGAAAGTTTAAGAAATGGAGGAACTACGCTTGACCTTTCTTGGCACTACATAGAAGATGAAGGAGTGAATTTACTTGCTGAGGCTCTAAAATCTAATAACTCTTTGACGTACCTTAACCTTGGAAACAACGACATAGTAACTGAAGGAGTGAATTTACTTGCTGAGGCTCTAAAATCCAATAACTCTTTGACGCATCTTTACCTTGAAGGCAATAGCATAAGAGATGAAGGAGCGAAGTTATTTGCTGAGACTCTAAAATCTAATAAGTCTCTGACTAACCTTAACCTTTCTTGGAACTACATAGGAGCTGAAGAAGCAAAGTTACTTGCTGAGGCTCTAAAATCCAATAACTCTTTGACGTACCTTGACCTTAGAAGCAACAAAATAGGAGCTGAAGAAGAAAAGCTTATAGAGAGTTATTTACAAAGAAATAGAACTATAGCAGGAAAAAAAGCAGAAAGCTTAAATGTAGAAGGTAATGAGTTATACAATCAAGGAGAGTATAGTGAAGCTATAAAAAAATATAAAGCTGCAATAAAAATTACAAAAGAATCTTTACATAAGGAAAATAAATTATATGAAGAAAATAAAGCAATAGCAGAAAAGAAATATGAAGAACAACAAAGCGGAACAAATCGCGACACTGTAATAAATAAGGTAGAGGAAATAATATACGAGAAATCGCTTTTGAATCATCCGAAATTGCTACAAACTGCCTTAGATAATAAACTAAGCCCTGATTTAATTTATGATGCAATTACTAATAATGATGAGGAGCTTATTTTAGCCGGATTAATAAGTGTAGGGTATGATGTAACACAAATTAATTAAGTTACAATAGTTGAGATTTAATCTCACATTTAATAAAACTATGAAGCAAGAATTATTTGATATGGCTATGCGTAAAAAGATTTATACTGATCTTGATGATCTACAACTTGACCTTGATATTTGGTTAGAACATTATAATAATGAAAGACCTCATTCTGGGAAATATTGTTATGGTAAAAATCCTATGCAGACCTTCAGATATAATTTTTATAGTGCCTGTAAGATTAAATCTTGACCTCTACAACAACAAAAATAGTAATTTATTCTGACTTGATACTTTACTAGGAAGCTAAGCTAGATGAGTATTTATTTTAAAAAAAATAATAAGATATTTATATAAGTTAATACATAAATTAAATATTCTGAAATGTAATCTAAATAAAAAGTAATATAATTTAATAAACTGTAACTTTTTTAGTTACAGCTGGTGGTTCCATTTCCAATGATTAAATGCTTTTAATTGAGTAGCAGCATCACTATGTACAGTACTGGACAATTTTTAAAGTTAAAAAATTATTTTGTTATTGCAATTTTTCAATTTTTACTGTAATTGTAATCAACTATTATTAATAACAATAGACTTATTGCATAACGTAGTTAATAAAGAGGAATTTGAAGAAAACACGAAGCACAGGACCGCAGCATACATTGATAGTACGTGAGGATGAGGGGCTAGGATTGACGTACAAATTACCTTTAGAAACAAGTTATGCAATAAGTCTAATAAAAAGTAACTTTTTATGGAAGATATAAGCTCTTGGAAAGAAAAGTTTGAAGTTTGCGTTTATGCTAAGAAACTACTTGATAAACTTGAATATTTAAACACTAACGTAAAAAAAACTGTAGACCTTAAAGAAATTAAAAAAGGTATCTACTATGCACGTAAATATCACGGTTCGCAAATGCGTCAATCCGGCGATCCTTATTATTCGCATCCGATTGAGGTGGCAATTATGCTTACGGTATTTGTAGCTGAAGAAGCTCCTAAACTTTATACTTCTAACATGATAAATGCTGCTCTACTTCATGATACTATTGAAGATACAGAACTTACCGAAGAAGTCATAACTACAATTTTTGGGCTAGAAGTAGCAAACCACGTAGAGGGTTTAACTAGAATCAAACCTTACGGAAAAATTAGTGCAGAAGAAAGCCTCAATTTATTAATTCAGCAAAAAAGATATGATACAGCTCTCATAAAATTATTTGATAGAATCCATAATATACAAACATTAGGAGCTAAATCACCTGAGAAACAAATAAAAATTCTTGTGGACACTTTAAAAAACTTCATAATTTTAGCTACTTATTTAGAATTATTTGAAGTTGAAGCAAAATTGACACAATATTGTCTTCAAATAAGTTCTCTTAAGTCAAACCTACAGTCTTCTCAAATTCATCAAAGCTCTTATCAGAATTCAGACTTACAGACTTATTCCTCTCTAACTTTTCAAAATGATTCACCCCTAGTGCGAAGCCTATACTGGCTAAAACCATTACAATAATGAGTCCCCAATGCTCGATATCTAAATATATTAAGCCAAATGAAGTAATAACATAAACAAATGCACGTGATAATGCGTGAATCAGACTCACACTAATATAACGTTTGAATATAGGAAAATGCTTAAAAAAGATTGGAACTCCTATCATACGGCTAGTACCGAAAGAAATAATAGCCCTTTGAATCAATAATAAATCAAAAGGAGTAGCTGCTTTATAAATTAAATAGGAACAAACTAAAGCAAAAACAAAAAATATAGTATTTAGTGTTTTAAGTATCTTTAAAGGATGTATTCTATAACTTAAGTAACTTATTATAATTAAACTTCCTACTTCAGCAAAAGATAAATAAAAATTTTGATTGATTACTTCCTCGATACTATAATTGAAAGAATTCTTAAGAATATCACCGCAGTAAATATAAGCTACATAAAAACATAACGGCCACATACAATCTATGAATAGTAAAAATAATGATGTTAATTTATTCACGTTTTCATTATATATAGGGTTCTTTAAAAGAACATTTGGGTCTTCATCTACTTTATTAAATATATTTTCTAAGCGTCGTTTTGCATTTACAAATTCAGGGGTTTCACGCAAAGTAGTTCTTGCTGCCATTCCTATTAAAGCAATACCGGCTCCAATCCAAAAGGCTAATCTCCAATTAAATCCATAAGAAGTAACTAAAGATGCAAGTCCTAAAGCAGCAGTTCCTCCAAGTACTGAAAAGACTCCAATTAAGCCTACTACTTGATAACTTTTTGGAGGTTTTATAGTTTCGGTAAAATAAAGTTCTACTTCTATTACTTCACCGATTGAAGACATACCTTGGAGAATACGACATATTATTACAATTATTGAAGCAGTAATACCAATTTGAGCATAAGTTGGAAGATTAGCAATCATTAGACAAGAAATCGTCATTATTGAAGTAGTAATAATAACCGTTGATTTTCGCCCTATACGATCTCCTAACCAACCAAAAATAAATGCCCCGATTGGACGAACAATAAAGGGAGCAGAAAAAGAAAAAGCTCCTAAAAGAGCGGCAGAATAAGGACTATGAGTTGGAGCAAAAAATATTTCGTTCAAAAATACCCCCATATGAATATATAACATAAAATCTACATATTCTAGAAACGTACCTATTGAAAGAAGACCTACCGCTTGCTTTTGTTCTCTTGTTAAATTTCTTTGTTCTTTTACATGACCGAGCATAAATTCTTTGATAAAAAATTAAATTGTAAAGAAATTTATACTGTTTTATATAAAAGTCAATAGGAATTTTTGCTTTATACGATAAATAAAGAAATGAAGTGCAACTTAACCTACTTCATATACTAATGCGTTGATCTTATGTGAATATGGCATAATCTCAACGATAATGGAAAACTAAGACCTACTAAAAACCAAGTTAAATAAAATTTATAGCCCAAATATTGTTTGAATAAATAATTAATATATTCAATCAAAGCTACTGAAGCGACAATTATAGCTAAATTAATAAAACGATTTAATTTTGATTGAGGAAGATCAAAATATTTATAAAACAGCCACCAAGAAATAGTAAAACCGAGTAATCCCCAAAATACCGTCCATACCCAAGCAAGACAATTCACCTCAATAATTGTAAGATAAGCTACCATCGGTACGGTTAATAGCCATAAAAACGCTCCAAATATATAAGGGTATTTTTGAATAATCTCTTCTTTGGTTAAAATATATAACAGCAATAACCATTATTCCAATTGTTATAGAGGCAATAATATCAACCGGATAATGATAGCCCTTATAAATCAGCGAACCCATACCGGTTAAAATCACTACTACTATTATCCTTAATAAGGAGTGTCTAATATTTGCAAAAAACCAACCGTAAAATACTACGCTGCTGCTCATATGACCGCTAGGAAAAGCAAAACCTTTAATATTTAGAGCAGGATTTAAAGGTATTTCAAATGTATATTTTAATAATATATTTAAAATTGTAGTGAAAAGTAATACACAAATAGCTTGTGCAAATAGTTGCCTTCTAAATATAGTAAATCCGAGTATTATAATAATCTCATAACAATATTCTTGTCCAAATAACAAAAAAAATTTTGTTAAATATTGAAAAAAAATATCCTTATTCATTGCTTTACTTAATTTTATTTATATATAATCGAAGTTATCATAAATAATAAGCTATAGATATGAAAAATATTTTTCGCAAATTTGTATTTGCTATTTTCTTATGTTTAATAAATTTACAACTAATTGCTGCAAGCTTTAGCGAAAAAATACCTTTATATTTTAAGTTAACTAACGAAAATCTGTTAGTAGGGCAAAATTCGTTAAATATTGACCTTTGCGACTCTAGAATTAAAGAATGGTGTACAAAGCCGCAAAGAGAGCTAGGGCTTAACGGAAAAAGAATGAATGATTACATATCTATTTCGCCTGATATTAAAGGAGAATGGCGATTTGGCTGGTGGTATAACATAAATTTTACTCCAGAAAGCAATTTTGCAGCTCATCAAACTTATAAGATTACTATCGAAGATTATATATTTCCTCATTTTATCAGTCTAAAAAGTAATAATATAAGTTTTACAACTTTACCTCTATTTCCTGTTATTAAAGAAATGAATTATCTACAGGATAATATCGATATTTCCAAAAAATTCGTTCAAACTAAAATAGCCTTTAACTACCCTATAGAGCCTAAAACTTTAGAGGAAAGAATAGAGTTTATAAAATCTTCAACCAAAGAAAAATTACCGTTTTCTATCAAATTCAACACTGATAATACGGAAGCTACGATTATTACTAATATTCCGCCGCTTACAGATAAAGAAGATACTGTTTCCGTAATTATAAAAGACGGTGTTAAACCTCTATATGGCGGAGAAATTTTTACATATAAAAATGTAGAAGATCAAAATAATAAGACGCCGAATAATATAAGATATTCTTATAAAGAAAATGTATTAATTCCAAGTCTATCCTCATATTTAAAAATCACTAATAGTACTGCTACAATTGTTAAAGATGATAAGCTAAAACCGGAACAGATAATTATAATTACTACAAATACACCGGTTTCGGGTGAGGAAATAAAAAAACATTTAGAGTTATTTTTATTACCGCAGGATAAGCCGGCTTTCTTAGGAGTTGCAGGCAAAAAAAACTATAAATGGCAAAGCTCGAAAGAAATAACCGATGATATTCTTAAATCGAGTGAAAAAATAAATTTTGAGCTTTTACCTTCCGTCCCAAGCATTACTACTATGCATAGCCTTAAAGTAGATACCCTTGCCTCAAGAACTTTGCTTATTAAAGTCAATAAAGGTGTTAAAACATCAGATAATTTAACACTTGGCTCCGATTACTCTCAAATAGTACAAATACCCGATAATCCTAAAGAAGTTAAGCTAATGTCTGACGGTTCTATTCTTTTATTAGCCGGCGAAAGAAAGCTTCCCGTATATTCACTTGGCATAGATAAATTATATGTAGAAATCGATAAGATTAATCAGCAAGAAGTTAATCATTTAATCAGCCAAACAAATAGATATAATATTTTCCAAAATCCGACTTTCATAAATGAATATAATTTTAATGAGTATAATATTTCCGAGGTATTTCAAGAGGAAGTAATAGTTAATTCCCCCAATTTAAATTTACCTAATTATACCGATTTAGATTTCAGCAAATATTTTAATTTAGAAGAAGCAGGCAGCTATTCTAAGGGATTATTTCTAGCAAAAGTTTATGCTAAAAACAATAATAATAACATTATATCTCAAGATAAAAGATTAATTTTAGTTACCGATCTTGGTTTTATAGTAAAAACCGATAAAAGCGGAACACATCATATATTTGTTTCTTATATCAGTAACGGTAAACCGGCCGGTGGCGTTAAAGCAGATATTATAGGACTTAACGGTGAGGTGTTAGTAAGCAGTAAAACCGATAGTAAAGGACATGCCGTTTTATCAAATATAAATGATTTTACAAAAGAAAAAACTCCAGTGGCTTATATATTAACTACTAAGGATGATTTTTCGTTTATGCTGTATAGTAGAATTGATAGGCAAGTTAATTATTCTCGGTTTGATGTAGCAGGAGCCGTTAGTTCCGATCAAGGGTTAAAAGCTTATTTATTTTCCGATCGTGGCATCTATAGACCAAGCGAGCAAGGCCATATAGGTATTATGCTCAAACAAACCGATTGGCAAGGAAAATTTGACGGCTTACCTTTAGAAATACAAGTAACTAACCCTAGAGGAAAAGTAATAGATAAAAGTAAAATAGCTCTAGATGCAGAAAGATTCGGCGAATATTTATTCTCAACCCTTGATGATTCCTTAACCGGCTTATATAATATAAGCTTATATTTAGTAGGAGATAAAGGCACAAATAACTATCTTAATAGCGTATCTGTCAGGGTTGGTGATTTTCAGCCTGATCGCATGAAAATAAACATAAACTTCAATAACTCACAAGATGAGCTATGGACGAATCCAAAAGATCTTAAAGCAAATGTTAATCTTATAAATCTTTACGGCACTCCTGCAGCAAATAGAAAAGTCAGCGGCTTTATTGATATTAGACCCACCGAGTTTTTCGTACCTAGCTTTAAAGAATATAAATTTTATAGTAGCAAAGGAAATAAAGAGTTTTTTAACGAACGTTTAGGAGATATTACTACCGACTCTACAGGTACGGCAAATTTTGATCTTAACCTTGAAAAATATTATAACGCTACTTTTAATCTAACATTTTCAGCAGAAGGATTTGAGCCTGACTCAGGAAGAAGCGTAAACGCAAGCAAATCGCTTATAGTTTCACCTCTGCCTTATATTATAGGATTTAGAAGCGATAGCGATCTAAAATATATTAAGAAAAAAACTACTTCAGCAATAGAATTCATAGCCATATCAAATAAAGCAGAAAAAGTAGCTACACCTAATTTAACTCTTAACTTAAAAAAGATTAATTATGTAAATAACTTAGTAGCAGATAGTAACGGTAATTATTCTTACAGTTCAGTACCTATTGAAACTAATATATTTCCGCCAAGGTTAATATCACGGCAAATGAAAGTTATATTTATAACGTGCCTACTAAAGAAGCAGGCGATTACGTTATTTACTTAACTGATAAAGAATATACAATCTTTGCTCAAGCTGAATTTTCGGTAATAGGTGAAGGAAATGTTACAGCTAATTTAACAGACAAAGCAAATTTAAAAGTTAAACTTGATAAAGATGATTATAAAGCCGGCGATAACATTCTTTTAAATGTTATAACTCCTTATACAGGTTATGGATTAATTACTATCGAAACAGATAAAGTACATAATTTTGCATGGTTTAAAGCTGACGAAAATAATAGTATTCAAGAAATAAAAATCCCTGACGGTTTTGAGGGTAAAGGATATGTAAATGTACAATTTATAAGAGACATAGAAGCTACAGAAATCTTTATGTCACCGTTTAGCTATGCAGTAGTACCGTTTACTGCTGGCATTTATAAACATAAACAAGATATTGAATTAACGCTTCCTGAAAAAATTAAATCAGGCGAAAAATTAACAATTAATTATCACACTGCAACCCCAGGTAAAATCATAATATTTGCCGTTGATGAAGGGATATTATCATTTGCCGGTTATCAGACTCCCGACCCGCTTAATTACTTTATTAACTATAAAGCCTTGGAAGTCCGAACATCACAAATCATGGATTTAATATTACCTGAGCGTCCTTTATTAATGAAAGCTTATATGGCGGCTCCTGCCGGAGACGGTTTTATAAATGTCGCTCGAAACCTTAATCCATTTAAAAGAAAAAGCCAGCCTCCAGTAGCATTTTGGTCAGGAATTTTAGAAGCAGATCTTGATGAGAGAGAAGTCACATTTGACATACCGAGCTATTTTAACGGCACTTTAAGAGTTATAGGGGTAGCCTCAAGCCTTGACTCTATAGGAACTTCCAAAGCTGATTTATTAGTCCAATCCGATCTTATTATCAATCCAAATTTACCTTTATTTGTAGCTCCGAATGATGAATTTACAGTACCAGTAACAATATTTAATAACCTAAAAGATTCAGGAAATGCTCAGGTTTTTCTAAATATTGAAACAAGTGAAGGACTTAAAATATTAGATTATCCTAAAGAGATACCGATAGACGAAAATAAGGAAGCTACTATTAATGTTAAATTAAAAGCGACTGATAAACTCGGTTCAGCAGATTTAAAGGTTGTGGCTTCTATAAATCACCTAAAGCCGGGTATAATATCTATGGCAGTAGTGCATAGCTCAGAATTAACTAGTACTACGAGCGTTCGCCCTGCTAGTCCGAGCGTTACAACAGTCGATACAGGCTTTATTACAGACAACAAAGCTAATTTAAAAATCTTGCGAGATTTATATCCTGAATTTGCTAAGCTGCAAATTTCCGCTTCTAAATCACCGCTAGCTATTATTTCCGGCTTTAAAGATTTCCTAGATAATTATCCTTATGGTTGCACTGAGCAACTAATAAGCCAAAATTTTGCTAATGTTTTATTATATAATGAACAAGAGCTAGTTCAGATTCTTAAAACTGATCGTAAAAAAATGGATGAATCATTATCGAAAATATTCCAAACTTTATCGGAGCATCAAAATTATGACGGTGGATTTAGATATTGGAACAATTTTAATGACGATTCCGATCCATTTATTTCCGTTTATGCTATGCATTTCTTAAGCGAGGGAGCAACTAGATATTTAGCCGTTCCAAGTGATATTTTTAATCAAGGTATTTACTACTTAGAGAATATGGCGAATAGATCAATCAGCTCTTTAAATGAAGCAAGAGAAAAAGCATATGCGGTTTATATCCTGACAAAAAATAGCGTTATTACTACAAGCTATATTGCAAATATTTTAAAATATTTAGACGAGTACCATAAAAATACATGGCAGGATGATTTAACTAGCGTTTATTTAGCCTCTAGCTATAAAATGCTGCAAATGAATGAAGAAGCGGATAAATTATTAGATAGATTTACTCTAAATAAACCTATATCAAAAACAGACTATCAGTATTATAATCCTCTAATAAAATATAGTCAGTATTTATACTTAATTTCTATACATTTTCCGGAAAGGTTAAAAAACTTTGACCCAAAAATTGTACAGGATATCGCTCTTTTTGCTAAGGATAACTATAATAGTCTATCCGCAAGCTACGCCATTATGGCAAGCCTTGCATATGCTGATAAGATAAGTAATGTAGATGAGGCTAATATTAAGGTAACTTCTACAGGTAAAGAAGTTACTTTAAAAGGCGATAAAGTGATGATTGCTGAGCTGTCGGTAGAAAATAAGGATATAGACTTAACTTCCTAAAGCAACGGCTTTTTCTATCAGCTTCTAACTTCAGGCTATGACAAAGTTTTAAAAGAAAATAAAGAAATAGTTCAAGGTATAGAGATAACCAAAAAATATCTCGATGAAACTAATAAAGAAGTCAGCAAAGTAAAATTAGGTGATAATATTACGGTGGAAATCACCATGCGTTCAGGTAGCAATAAAACCTTAAGCAATATGGTGATACTTGATTTATTACCGTCAGGCTTCGAGCTTTTACCGAATAACAACAATGTAAATATATTAGAACGTAATCCTGAAACGATGATATGGAAACCGATATATATAAATAATCGTGATGATAGAGTGATGATTTTCGGTACTATTTCTGATCAAAAAATGACGTATCAGTATAAAATCAAAGCGGTTAATAAAGGCATATTCGCAACTCCTGCTATTTACAGCGAAGCTATGTATGACCCTCATACCTATTATCGCGGCACTATAGGCAATATTGTTGTGGAGTAGAATGTATGATAAAAATTACAAAAGTCAAAGATGCTTATGTTTTAGGGAGAATTATTATCGCCTATTCTACTACAAATGCTTATTATGGAAGAGAAGAAGCAAATATATTTGATGATAATGTAACTTTTGCTATAGTAAATCCTATAGCAGATATATGGATTTCATATGTAGGCAATAATAGTTGTGACGGTGAAATAGTATTAAAACTTGATATATTTAGAAAAGCAGCTTCCTATTATATATCTACGTTGTTGAGTAATGAAAATTTAAAAAATAGCGATGTCGATTATTTAGATGTAAGATATGCTACTGCCAAAGAAATAAGTACATTAAAAAATTTAGTCCAAACTAATAAGATAAAACTTGGAGATCACAAGCAAGAGCAAGCATTGAAAATTTTAACAACTTATTTAGCAGAGGAAATACCGCCTCATCCACATTTATGGCTTCCCGTTAAAGAGGGATTTGTTCAATATTGGCAAAAAATAGACCTGTATAAAATTCTTGAAGAAGATGCACTAACTACTTTAGGAAACACAGACGATCAAGTGAAATGTAAACTATGAATGCAACAGAACTATATAAAGAAAGTTTAGCATATGAAGGAAGCAGGCTATTATATCGATGCTATGTTAAAATATGTTAATGCCTTAGCTTTCGATAGGAAATTAACTATAGTTTATAATAAAATAGGCAATCTACTATATAATTATAATAGGTATTTTGAAGCCTTGCATTATTTTACAGAATTTATCGGAGCAGAACCATAATTAATTTGCTCTCAACTATATATGGTATTATTTATCAGCTATATAAAATTCATTATTCTTATGAGTTAGGTTACTTTTAGCAATCTCAAGCAGAATCTAAATTCGCCTTTAAAAATTCCGGAGCAAAATCTGCCCCGTTAGACCAACTAATAGTTTGCAATTCTTCATCTATCGTCACTTTATTAAATAAATTTTTATCTTGAAGCGGTTCAAAAATTGAGCCTTTAAGATGTGGATATAGGTTTATAATACCTTTTGTTCCATCATCAAAAACTAATTCTAAATAATAATCATCAATATAACTTACAGATATTACATGCAACATTTTTACTCCAACGGGGCTATAGAATTTAATGGTTCACCATTTTGCGTTTTATTCCAATTATCTATTAGTTCTTCTTTATGGATATTTAACCATTCTGTAACTAATTGCAAAGCTCTTTTAGGAAATTTACCTTCTAATATTTTACCGTTTAGTGAAATTATTACTTCATAATCACCATATTTAGCATGAAAATGAGGAGGATTATGGTCTCTATAGTACATCATAATTATTATCCCAAAAAAACGACTAATTACCGGCATAATAATTTTTTATTTATATTAATATTTCAAATTTTAATCCATTTTTTATATTATTTCAAGATCTCATAACCACAATAAAGAATTCAGAATATCTTAATAATCCTTCACTTCACAATCACTTTCAGCTTCTCGATCGTTTTTGGATCTTTTGCAAGTTCTAAAAATATTTTCCGCTCATAAGAAAGTAGCTCTTCTTCATTTGTTTCAGAATGTTTATCAATAATATTTTGGAATTTGCTAAGTACCTTATCTTGTAGATCGTTATATTTTGATGTATCTATTTCTATTACTAAATTTATTTTAGGCAAAGTAATTTTATGCGGAATCGGTACTATCTTTTTAGATAGGTTTTAATTTTAAAGCTTCATCTAAAATATAATACTTATTCATATTTACGTGCATATTCTCTACATCATAATCTGACTTAAAGTAATCGGCTGAACTTGTTTTGTTCTGCTCTATAATATTTCTGATATTTCTAATTAATTTAGCTTTATCTCCCTTGCTTCGTACAAACATTTCAGTAACACCGCCCCATCCCGGTATTAAACCGACTCCAAGTTCTACAAGTCCGGCGTTAAGTTCCTGATTTGCCACAATATAGCTTGAGTGCAATAGCAGCTCACACCCTACGCCAAGTGCTACTCCTTTAGCACAACTAATAATATGAACCCCAGAATATTTTAAGTGCAGCATAGTTTATTGTCCCAGCTTTAGTAAATTCTCTAGATCATGAAAATTACCGTCTTCAATATAAGAAAGAAGAAGCTTTAAATCCGCACCGGCAGAAAAATTATTTCCTAGCGGATAAATATAAAGATTTTTGCCGTCATTTTCGGCTTTACTTGCTGCTTCTTGCAGTAAATAAAACACATTATGATTTAAACAATTCATTTTTGTAGTAATAACAAAAATGAAATTCTCACGATAATTTATTAGCTTTGCAGAATCGTTTTCTAATACTATCTGACTTTCTTGTAAAATATCTTTGTGAGAATTAAATTTTTGTTTATCGATTTTTTGATATTCTTTATTGCCTAAATATTGCGGAAGTAGGATATGAATTAAATCGGCATTTTTAATTACCGAATTCCAGCCGTCTTTAGCTGCTATGGTCAATAATTCAAATGGACCGTATTTCCAGCTGTAACCAAGCTTCATAGCAGCATCGATATCATAGATATTATCGGTTACAGATGGTACTAAACTTGCTAAATAAACATAAAATTCCGTTATAATTTCAGTAAAAAATTTACCGTAAACCGAATCACTAGCTAGTAACTCATCAAGATTATTAAATGAAATATCTACTTTTTGAACAGGACTATATGATAAATCGTTTATATTGATAACTTCTTTAATCTTTTTGCCGTTTGATACCGATAAACGATAAAACCCACCTTCACCCTTACGTCCAATTAACTTCTTCTCTATCATCTTATCGAGAATAGGAGTATTTACATATATTTTATGATAAGCATCATTTGCAGGAAGGGCGACAAGTAATGAGCTTGATATTAACTTCATTACGTCATACCCGATTAGATCATATAAACCAAAAATTCCGGTACTCGGCAACCCCAAACATGTAGTAAATATTTTATCTAAAGCTACAAAATCAAGCTTTTGACTTATCGCTTTGCGAGCTACTAATTCAAGTAAAAAACACCCTACTCTATTAGCAATAAAGCCAGGCGTATCATTACATTTTACTATAGTCTTACCAAGCGTTTTCGTTAAGAATCCTGATACTCTTTCTATTACTTCAAACTTTACCGTATGGTCTATAATTAACTCAAGCAGTTCCATATATCTTGACGGATTGAAGAAATGCGTAATAACGAATCTAGATTTAATATTATCCGGTAAATTCTCTTTGAGTCTTTTAAGAGGTAATGTAGAGGGTATTAGAAGCAATAATTGCATCTTCTTTAAGATAAGGAATAATTTTATTATATAATTGGTGTTTGATTTCTAGCTTCTCAACAATAACTTCAATTACTAAATCACAATCCCTAATTAATTCTAAATCATGTTCTAAATTGCCGATGGTAATGAAATTTACTTTATCCGGAAAAGACAAAGAAGGAGGTTTTTGTTTATGCAAATTTTCTTTAGCGGTTTTAACTATTTTATTCGGATCATCGGAATCTTTAGCGATAATATCAAGCAGCACTACTTTATGAGAGGAATTAGCAATTAACGCTGCAATCCCTGAACCCATTACTCCCGAACCGATAACACAAACTTTTTTTATTTCATTTTGCATAAGTTACCTATCTAGTGTCACCCCGTGGCTTGACCACGGGGTCCATAAAACAATTAAAAAAGACTGGATACCGTGGTCAAGCCACGGTATGACAACAAAAATTAACATCTTATCGTCTCCCCATCGCATAGCTAGTAATCAAGTTTTTAATAGGCTTAAAATTATTTATCGCCTTAAACCCTATTTGTCTTAAACATCTTAAATTTTTAGAATAATTTGAAAAAATATTATTTAACTCATCAGTCAGCTTATACATAATAAAATTATCCTCTTGCCTTAGCTTTTGATATTCTTGTAATGTACCGTTATTACTAACAATCATACTCAAAACCTCTATATCCTTTATGCCTTGATTAAGCCCCTGTCCTGCTAAAGGATGTACTGTGTGAGCAGTGTCGGCAATAAGCACTATCTTATTATGAAAATATCTATTTGCTATACGAGCTTTTAGCGGAAAACTACTAATCTCACTATCAATAGTAATTTTACCTAAAGAATTACCGGCATTTCTTTGAGTTAAAAATCTAACTTCTTCTACGGGCAAATTAACAATTAAAGCAGCCTGATCAGAAGAAGTTGACCATATTACGGATGAAGCATATTGATTTTTTAAAGGCAGCAAAGCAAAAGGACCAAGCGGCAGGAAATGCTCCATAGCACAATTTTCATGCGGCTTTTCATGCTTAATATTAAATGTAAGAGCAGTTTGATAAGGTTTTTCAATTTCATTAGCAAAGTAATGAGACCTCACTTTTGAATTTGCTCCATCACATATAATTAATAAACTACACTTAATTTGTTTATCATCAAATTTTATAATCGAGTAGTTATTATGGCTTATAACCTCTTGATATTTATTATTATCAATTAATGTTATCAACGGATTATTAGTTATTTTTGACAATAGTATTTTTTTAAAATCACTATTCTTAACCACATATCCAAGTACAGCGTCATCGTCATTTCGTAAATCTAATATCTCTGAAGCCTTATTATCTACTACATATATTTCTTGCATTTTTGCCACAAACTTTTCAAGCTCTTCCCATATATCAATAGAGGATAAGAAATTTTTAGAATGCGGCGTTAAAGCAGTTGTTCTTATGTCTTTAAAAAACTCCGGGCTTTTTACCGATTTACTCTCGAATATAGTAGTTTTTATACCCTTTTGTGCAAAAGAAAGTGCAGTTAGCATACCGCTCAAGCCACATCCTAAAATAATAATATCAATCTGTTTTGTTTTTATCTGCTTCATGTATAAAATATTTTAAATATCCGTTTGTTGCTATAAAGCTTAAAAGAAAGTAAATAATTGCTATATCCAAATATGAACTATTGCCTGAGTATAAGCCTAAACAGCAAATAAATAAACTCACTAAAGTCGTGAAGCTATTTAAAATCAATAAATTTGTAAAAATATCTGTTTTTTTGATAAATAGGTAGGTTATTAAGCAAATAAATAATGAAATAATAATTAAAAAGATGTTAAGCATAATTTTTAAAATCGGTTTTACTGCTTGTTAGAGGCTTTGTTGTATAAGTCCGATGTCATACCGTGGCTTGACCACGGTATCCATAAAAATAACTTAATAATACTAATAATTTTATTATTAGTAACTGGACCCCGTGGTCAAGCCACGGGGTGACACAGAAAAGCACTAGATTCCTGCCTACGCAGGAATGATAGACAATATCACACAGTACCCTCATTATATATAATCCCTTACAATCTTACAAACTGCAAATAAAATTAATTAAAATTCCTTAAATAATTTTAATATTATGTAATCTTAGCCAACCTTTACATTATAAATAGCTATTGTGACAAAAATGTTATAAAAAAATGTTGCTTTCTTTTACATTCGGCATTAACGTATATATTTAGACTTTGATTAATATTTTTAAGGTAAATTGTAATGTCACAACTCGATGTTTTAATAGTAGACGATGAAGAGAGTATACGAAATCTCATTGCTGCAAATTTGAAAGATGAAGGTTTTAATCCTAAGGTTGCTGCTAATAGTACTCAAGCTCTTAAAATACTTTCCGAAAAACCGGTCTCTGCAGTTATACTTGATATTTGGCTTCAAGGAAGTGAAATTGACGGGCTTGGGATTTTAGAGATAATTAAAAAACGCTATCCTTTAATGCCGGTAATAATTATTAGCGGTCACGGTACTATAGAAACAGCAGTAAATGCTATAAAAATGGGTGCTTACGATTATATAGAAAAACCTTTTAATAATGATAAATTAGTTATTTTACTTAAAAGAGCTTGCGAAGTAACAAAGTTAAAACGTGAAAATATAGATTTAAAGTCAAAAGTTATAGATAAAACTGAATTAGTAGGCGGATGTTCGGTAACTTTAAAATATAAAATGAAAATAGAAAAGACAGCTAGCTCTAGCAGTCGTATAATGATTCATGGTAAAGTCGGTAGCGGTAAAGAACTTGCAGCAAGGTTAATTCATAAACAATCTAAAAGGGTTAATAATCCGTTCATTATTTTCAGCCCTACCTGTATGACTACAGAAAAAATTAATCAAGAATTATTCGGCGAATCAGAAAAGCAGGAAAATAATACCAAACGCCCTACTATCTTAGAATTTGCCAATAACGGTACTTTATATATAGATGAGGTCAGTAATATTCCTATTCCTATCCAAGTAAAATTATTAAAATTCCTTAAAGATCAAACTATTACAAAGCCTTGTGGAAAAAATATTAAAGTTGATATAAAAATTATCACCGGTACTTCTAAAAATATTCAAGATGAAGTTAATAACGGCAAATTCCTAGAAGATCTATATTATCGCCTTAATGTATCCTCTCTAAAAGTACCTTCATTATATGAGAGAAAAGAAGATATACCGCTACTCGTTAAATATTTTGTTAAGCAACTTTCAAAATTTTCAGGTTTAAAAGAACGTAACTTTGCTGATGAAACTATCGCTGCTCTTCAATCATATGAATGGCCGGGTAATATTAGACAATTACGTAATGTAGTTGAATGGACTTTAATTATGAATCCGCTAACTACAGGTAATAATGAAATTATCAAACCTTATATGATACCTTCCGAAATATTAGCAAATAGTGCTAATCCTACAAAACTTGAAGATAGTTTTGATATGTTATCTATGCCGCTTAGAGAAGCTAGAGAAGTTTTCGAGCGTCAATATCTATCGGCCCAAATGAGTCGTTTTAATAATAATATTTCAAAAACATCTTCATTTGTCGGTATGGAAAGATCGGCTTTGCATCGTAAATTAAAATTATTAAGCTTACATATACCTCCTACAAATAGAATAAATGAAGAAGAATATGAGGAAGCAAATGCTTAAAGTCATATCAATAATTACTATTTATTTGTTATTAAGCAGCTGCTCCGAATCTACTCGTGATGCGAATGGATTACTTACGGATAGCCAAAGCACGGTAATTCGGAATTATATAATATCACAAAATTCTAAAAACCTTAAAGTGAACCTTAAAGAGAAGTTTGGTTCAAATTTAAAAGGAGTCAAATTAATAGGAGTAAAGCTAATAAATGAAGATTTATCAGGAATAGATTTAACTTCCTGTGAAATATTACGTGCTGATTTTGCAGGTAGTAATTTAGAAAAAGCTATACTTACAAATGCTATAATTCAAGAAAGTAATTTTGCAGATTCGGTAATAAAAAATATTTCCGGGTATAATTCTGACTTTCAAGGTTCAATTTTTAACAATATAACATTACAAAATACAAATTTTGTTCAATCAAATTTTAGCGATACTGCTTTTAATAAAACTACTATAATAAATGTCAACTTTGAAAATTCTAAATTTAGTCATGTATTATGGAGTGATAATACTATTGACGGTGTTAATTTTCAAAAAACTAACCTAAAGAATAATAGCTTTAAAAATACTAATATAACAAATTCAATATTTTACGGTACGGATTTAGAAAAAAGTGTAATAAATAACACCAATTTTACTAATAATTATTTTGAATCTAGCGACCTAAGTCAAACTAAATTAACAGCAGTAATAATTAAGGATTCTAACTTCACACAAAGTATTTTTAATGAAGTAAACTTTAATAACGTACAAAGTAATAACTCTTTCTTTTCATACGCTTCCTTTCAAGATTCAACATTACAGAATATTAGCCTTACTAAATGTGATTTACAAAATAGTACAATTAGCAGTTCAGTTTTAAATCATTTTAAAATCGATAATGCTATATTAAATAATATGAGTCTAAACGATAACAAATTTAATAATTTATCAATAAAAAATAGTAATGCTAATTTTGTAAGTATTAATAAAACTAAAGGCTCAAATATTACTTTAGATAATATAAGCTATACTAATAATATTTTTAGCAATAATGATTTTAAACAATTTATAGTGATTAATAATGACTTAAACAGCAGTGAAATAATAAACTCAAATATAACTAACGGACAATTTAATAATGTAAATTTTTCTAAATCTTTAATACAAAACGTAAATTTTTCAGATGTTAAAATTACTTTAGGTAATTTAAACCAAGTAGCTCTAATAAATTCTAATCTAACAAATACTACGGTTATTAACTCCGTCCTTTCTAATTCACAAATAAATAATATTAACTACCAAGCATATTCCGGTTTTATTAATACTAATGTTTCTAATAATATTATTTTAAATAACGATAATTCGAGCAAAATTCCACCAAATAATATACTAATAAATTCGGTAAAAGATTTGCAAAAAATAACTAACTTAACAAATATAAATTTAACAAATCTTGACTTAAGTAGTTTAGTATTTAATGGAACAGATTTTTCAAATAGTATCTTTAAAAATGCTAATTTAACAAATACGGTAATAAAAAATTCTATTTTAAAAGAGGCTAATTTTTCTGCAGCAATACTTACTAAAACAGATTTTTCAAACTCAATATTAACAGATAGCATATTTAAATCAGCTAAAATTGATCAGGCGGGCTTTAGTAACTCTGACCTAACAAATGCCGATTTTACCGAAGCAACAATTAAAGATACTTCATTTGATAAGGCTAAGACAAACGGAATGAAAGGAGTGGATAATCCTAATTAAAGTTAGAATTATTAATTATGAGAATAATTAATAAAAACTTTAGGATATTTGGAGGCTATTTTTAATAAAGATATAGCGGAGCCGGTAGGTTTGCGTCTTCCTTGTTCCCATTCTTGTAATGTTCTTACATTAACTCCCATAAGTACGGCAAAAGCTGATTGAGAGAGATGTAAGTGCTTTCTGATATCCACTATATCTTCTTTTGTCTCTATTTTTTTTATGTGTCCTTTTCCTAATTTTATATCTTGAATCGATTGCAAAATTTCAGCTCCAATATCTCTTTTTACGTTCATAAACCTAATTCCTCTTTTATTTTTTTTAAAACAGAAGCCGGAATATTTTCAGCTTCATTTTTTGTATATATGGTTAATAACCATATCTGTTCTTCTTTACTTTTATAATAATAAATTATACGAACACCGCTACGTTTTCCCTGCCCTTTGGACATCCAACGTATTTTTCTAAGTCCACCACTACCTATTATAACATCCCCTGATTTAGGATGTAGTGACAAGTGCCATTAAAAATTTGCATACTCATCATCTGTAAAATATGAATTCAATAATTTATTAAATAAAGGGGATTCTATATATTCCATATAAACATTATACGTCAGTGACGTATAATGTCAATAACATCTCTACAGAAAAATATTGGTATATTTACCTTTGGTGGCTCTTCAAAGATTTTCCTTTATTAGTAGGAGTATTAGACGGTGTAAATGAATTATTATTCATGAAAGCGGTAGGACTTTGTTTCTTCATTCTATTAATAATTCGTTGTTGTTTAAGATTATTTATCTTTTGTCTTCCGGCTATCCTTATAGATTTAGTAATTTTGGCAGTTTCTACAAATATTTCCTGAGGAGTTTGTAGCTGATCAATTTGCTCATAATGTTTTTTAAGAAACTCTTCTTTTATTTTTGGCTTTACTCCTTTCAAATCAATATATGTTTTATATAACTTCTTTAATTTTATTTTAGATTCTTTTATTTGTTGTTTGGAAGATTTTTGAGGAAGTGATTTAATCGAATTAACAAGACTACTGCCTATTTCTTTTATAATATTAACTGCAGGCGAAGCTATTTTCTTTATTCCTTCATAAATTTTACCGAGTCCTCTAGCAATAACATCTAATATTTTAGGCTCATATTCTTTAGATATAGGAGGGGTATCCCTAATAATATCTCTAGCTTCAGTTAGATTATTAGCTAAATTAAATAATGCTTTTTTTTCCTCTAAATCAGTAGATCGATTAGCATATGAACTAGCTATATCTGCATGAGCATCTATAGTATCGGTAATTATTGATTTAGTATCATTAAAAGAAAGATCTGTAGATGTCTTTTTTCGTGTTACAGGACTATCTTCTCTTAATTTATCTAGCCTATCACGTATTTCTTGGTCTTTTTGAGCATTGAGAGCTTTACTTTTTTGTTCTAATTTAACCTCGGATTGTATCTTCTCAACTAGCTTATCTACCTCATCATCGGATTCATAACCAGAGTCATAACCGGATTTTTTTGTGGGGGTATAAGGTCTATCTTGGAGCTTTGCAAATCTTTCTTCTAATTCTTCAAGTGTTGGAGGAGTACCTTTAAGTTTTGCTAGTCTTTCTTCTAATTCTTTTATTATTTGATCGTCCTGCTTTTTCTTAGACATATATACCTCTGTAATAATTCTCAATTATTAATAACATAAATTACTAACTAAAATAAAGTATTTTTTGATATGAGCTAAGGTATAATTGCATAAAAACACATAGTAGGTATACGAAGCTCAATTTGAAAAAGAGGAATCGGTTTTGAAGCTTTTAACCGCAGCGTACATACAATTTTCAAATTCAGCGAGTATACTTATCCAACACGTCTGACATGATTTTACGAGCTATGGGGGCGGCGGCTTTACTACCGCCTCCACCTGATGATTAACAAGAAAGTAGAGTAGTTTGAGGTTAATATATATTAGCCCTATGACCGATTTTGATAACAGTTACTGTTGATTTCTCAATAGATACACTATAAATTATACGATAATTTCCAAACCTGTATCTATATAAATTTTTGTACTCACCTTTTAAAGGTTTCCCTAGTACTATAGGATTTTGAGCAAGGTATGATTCTACTTTATCAAGTATTTTTAAAGGGTAAGGCAATTCAGCTAATTCTGCACGTGCCTTATTTTCCCATATAACTTTAAACATTCTTCTTTTTTAACCACTCCCTAACTTCATCAGTAGTGTAAATTTTAAAATCAGGAGCATTAATTCTTTGTAAGGCAATTTTAGCGTCTTCCGAATCTTCTTGTATTTCCTTTAGATAATATTCAATTGCTTTACGTGCTATATACCCTTTTGACCTGTCTAAGCTTTTTGCTGAACATGTTAAACTATCATTTAGTTCATCCGGAATAGTTAAGTTAAGTCTTGCCATCTTTTGACCTATATTTAAATTAATAACACATCATGACACATAATAACACGTTATGACACAAACTACAAACTGATATTTAATAAATTATAAATATATGAAGAGTTGGTATACGAAGCCAATTTTTTAAATTCAGCGAGTATACTTATCCAGCACATCCGACATGATTTTACGAGCTACGGGGGCGGCGGCTTTACTACCGCCTCCTCCATGGTCAACAAAAACAGTAACGGAATAACGAGGATCGTGATAAGGAGCGAAGCCTAAGAACAAGGCATGATTACGCCTCTCCCAAGCAATAGAGTCACGGCTTAAATCGTCTTTAGCATTTAGTTTGCCTTGTACTTGGGAAGTACCGGTTTTACCGGCAAGCTGCCTATTTTCACCTAAAATTCTATTATAATACGCCGTACCTCCCGCAACATTAACGGTATTATACAAACTTTCTTGTATAATTTTGATATTTTCAGGCTTAATATTGACATTATAAAATTCCGGATCGTTTTTTAATATTCTAGGCGTATATAGTTTACCGTTACTTGCAATAGCCGTAATAAATCTTGCAAGCTGCATCGGCGTTACTCCTAAAAATCCTTGCCCGATTGCTAAATTAAAACTATCCCCTATTGACCAAGGAAGCTTTAATTTTTTCTTTTTCCACTCTTTTGACGGTACAAACCCGCTACTTTCAGGAGCTAAATCAATACCGGTCTTTGAGCCGAGACCAAATTCTCTTGCGACTTCAAGAATTTTATCCGGACCTACTATTCTGGCTAACTCATACATATAAATATTGCAGGAATGCTTTAAAGCAGACATCATATCTACCGTCCCGTGTCCGCTATGATTCCAACATCTAAAGCTATTAGTACCAAGAGCAGAGCTACCGTCACAAAAAACGGTTTTATTAGGATTAATACCTACTTCAAGGGCTGCAAGTACGGTAATTATTTTAAAAACCGAACCTGGGGGATACGAGCTTTGTATTACCTTATTAATTAAAGGCTTATAAGGATCGCTCATTAAACTTTGCCAATAATTTTCTGATAATTTACTGAAATTATTTGATTCAAAACCCGGTGTGGAAGCACAAATTAGTATGTTTCCGGTTCTAGTATCCATAACTATTGCCGAAGAACCTTTAGGATTTAAATATTGCTGGATATTTTGCTGAAGAGAAGCATCGATATTTAAATACATATCTTCACCCGATTTAGTAGGGGTTCCTGCTATTTCTCTTACTTGCTTACCGTAAGCATTTACTTCAACTTTTTTATAACCGAATTCTCCTCGTAATTTATTATCGTAGTATTTTTCGATACCGGATTTACCGATATTAAAATCGCTTAAGCTATGTATATTTAACTCTTGCTTCTCTTGTTCATTTATTTGACCTAGATAACCGATTAAATGAGAAGTAGTGCTTGAAAAAGGATAAAACCTTAAATATCCTATATAGATAAATATTGAAGCCAGTTTATGCTTTTGTTCTTCAATCATTGATACTTGCTGCCAATCAAGCTGATCAAGTATTATTAAAGGAGTGTGGCGACTAGATTTTTTAATTTTTTGCTTAATATAATTATATTTTTCCGGAGATAAATTTAGAATATTACTAATTATTTCTAATTCATCCCGATAATTATTATTAACGCTCCTATCTATTACTAGCTGATAACATGGTTTATTAGTAGCTAAAATATTGCCGTCTAAATCGTAAATTCTTCCTCTAGTCGGCGGAAGTACAACGAAATTAATACGATTCTTATCCGATAAAGTCTTATATTCTTCACTTTTAATAAGCTGTAAATAAAACATTCTTATTCCAAGCAGTGATAAAAATCCGAGTTTACCGAGTCCAATTACAAAGGCCCTTCGTGAAATTAACTCACCATGTAGTATTTTTTTATTTAGCATACTTTTTAAAGTAATTCATAGGAGAGTCAATTATAAGACGAACTATATTATAAGAAAATATAGTTGTTAAAAATTGAAAGAAAATTATTAAATATCCGTCTGCTTCTAGTTTCTTGATTGTTATTAGTAAATATTTAAAATTCAATATAAATAAGCAATAAACACAAAAAACAACAAAATTTATCAAATAGTTTTTAGCTATAAAAAATTTTGAAGAGAGTTTATATATTATATATGCCGACAAAAAAACTAACGAATTTGTACCGATAGGCATACCGCTTACTTGATCTATAAATAAACCGAGAAAAAATATACTAAAAATATTTAAGGAATATAACGACATAAAATAATAAATAAATATAATTTCCATCGCCGGAAAAATTCTGCTTTGAATATTTATTTTATAACTCACTAACGGAAATAATATTATAAAAACACATAGCAAAGCAAACAGCAATTTTAATATTATTTGTAAGCTATTTTTATATATTTCCTGTTTTATCTTTAACATGAATAATTTTTTATTATGTGTTTTGTACTGTGTTATACTACAATTAGTGGTCATTCCACGACTTAATCTCGGAATCCATATAAACAACATTTTATATGGTCATTTTAACTGGATCCCGTGGTCAAGCGAACTAGACTGACACCTGTATACAAAATATAAATTAATTTTCCATTTTGTACAGTTTTAAAAAATGAATATGGACTCTATAATAACTCACAACAACTAGGATTACATCTTTTATCATCACCGCTAAGCTCTAATTCTTCTTGTTCATCAGAAATTGTGGTGGAGAAAAATTGCTGTTTTGATATAATATTATTTCTTGTTATCGTAGGATCAAAAGACTTAAGCCGTGGGATAGGTATACTAGGTTTATCTGTTATATTTTTACTTTTTGACATAAAAACCTCCTTTTTAGCTTATATACTCCTCATTGCGAGGAAATTGCATAGCAATTGTACGTCCGCAATCTCAGGATATTTGACGAGATTGCCACGCAGCCTATGGCTGCTCGCAATGACGATATCTATAGTTATTAAGTAATATTTTTAACTCTCCTCTTCACTTTGTTCTATCGGCTCTAAACCATATAAAGATATCATACGCTCAAAAACTCTACCGGCAGTAGGGGCAGCCGTCCAGCTTGCCGTCGCAAAGCCAAAGCTTTCTTTAGTCGGTTTCGGCTCATCAAATCTAATAAAAATAACGTATTGCGGGTTAGATGCAGGTAGCACTCCTAAAAACGATGAAGCTCTACTATTTTTTAGATATTTCTTTTTTCCCCCTGTACCTTGTGAAAGCTTTTCTGCCGTACCGGTCTTACCGCCTATAAGATAGCCTTTGACCTCTGCTCTTTTACCGTTACCTTCTTTTACTACCGATCTAAATAATTTCTTCATTTGGGTAGAGGTATTTTCACTAAAAACTTTTGTACCTATTACTTTTTCATCCTTTCTTTTTAATAAAGTAAGGTCATATAAAGTACCGCCGTTAACGACCGGTAACATTGCTCTAACAAAATGCAAAGGGCTAATCGAAATGCCGTAGCCGTACGACATAGTAACACTAGTTAACTCATTCCATCTTTTCTTGGAAGGAAATAACGGAGTACCTCGTTCAGGTAATTCTATTTGTAACTGATCTAATAGACCTAATTTCTTTAGGTATTTTTTAAAATTGCTTTTACCGATTTCAAGCATAATTTGACTTGTGCCAATATTTGAAGAATATAGAAAAATCTCAGGCACACTATGCCACCCTTGCCTTGGTGTATAATCCTTAAGCTGGAATCCTCCTACTTTCATATAGCTTATATCATAAGCATCATTCATATTTATTGCACCGGTATCAAAACCGACTGCCATAGTTAATGCCTTAAACACCGAACCCATTTCATAAATGCCGAGACTTGCTATATTAAACAGCTCTTCCGGTTTGGCTAAACTCGGATGATGAGGATCGAAATCAGGCTTATTTACTAATGCTAAAATCTCGCCATTATTTGGATCGGCAATAATGCCTACTGCTCCTATGGCCTTAAATTGCTTTAAAGTTTTATCAATCTCTTCACTTAAAATACTTTGTAATCTGATATCAATAGATAATTGAAGTGGTTCTTTTCGATTCTTTGGTTCGTTTAATTCATAATCGGAATTAGTTAAATATTTATCGTAAGCGAGTTCTAAACCACTAAGCCCTACCGAATCTCTACCTACATAACCGACAACATGCGACAATAAATTAGAAAAGGTATAAATTCGTTTCTGCTCGTCTTCAAATTCAAAACCAAGTAAACCAAGGCTAGTTATTTTTTCCTGCTGACTAGGTAATAAATCCCTTTTTACCCATATAAAGCTTTTATTTGACTTAAGTTCCGCAAGTAATTTAGCTTTATTAATATCAGGTAGAATTTCTGCTAGTTTTTTTACGGAAGTTTCAGGATCGAGAACTATTTGTGGATTAGCGAATAATGAGGCAGAAGGTAGGTTAACTGCTAATAAATTACCGTTTCGGTCAACTATTTCTTTTCTAAATTGATGATTTTTTTTAAAGGAATTAATATTTTTATCGTAAACATTCGTAGCAACGATTATCAATCTGTAAGATAAAGTGCAAAAAAGAAAAGAAAAACCACAAATAACCATTAATAATCGGATTTTTGTATTTTTACTACAAACATTCCAAATTATCAAACTTTTAATTGCTGGTTTCCATTTTTCCAAAATTTGTTTCATATATTATTTATAATGACGTTTATAAAAGCCATGCAACAATCCTACTAAGATACGAAGATCAACTTCAAAAAGAGCAAGGAGTCCTTAAGACGAGGAGCGGAGCGTATAATAATACGTGAGCACCGGAGTACTTATAGGACGACGTAGTCAATTTTTGAAGTTCATCGAGTATCCTTCACTCTACTCGAAACAGTTTGTATATACTTATTATTCGTAATTCTTTTGTAACGCCATTTACTACTCTTTGAAATACTAATATTATGATTAAATTTAATATTTTGATCGATATTTGGCCCTAACGGATCTTTTATCATTTGATAAGATTTAACTGTTTCTAATTTTAAATAAGCTGCCGCAAGTTTTTCCAATCTTGCCGGCAAAAGTAGATAAGCTTGTTCTGCTTTTAAAATATGAATATTATTATTCTCACTATTTATCTGTTTTACAACGCTACTTAATTGATAATCAAGGGTTGAAACTCGCTCTTTTATGCTAAACAAACTACATATTGCTATAATTGTTATCAATAATGTTAAATAGTGAGACTTTCTTATAGTCATAACTAAATTACTCTTGTATTTCCTATAATACTTAGACAATTTTTTAAAAGCATTCGATATCATTCCTGGGTAAAAGCAGCATTGCCTGAGTAGTTCAAAAAACCTACTCGATGTCATTCCAGCAACGGCGGGAATCCAGTGTAAAGCGAGATAACCTAAGCTTTTAAAAAGCTTTAAAGTACTGGATTCCTGCTTTCGCAGGAATGACATAGGCTATAGTATCTTTTTTGCGGCTCGAAGTTTTGCCGACCTTGCTCTAATATTTATCCTTACTTCTTTATCTGACGGTGCTAGAGCTTTATTAGTAATAATCTTAAGCCATTTATCCGGATCAATTGCTATATCGTCTTTAGCATATTTTGACCTTGCTACCGGCTTTTCCGAATTTTCTTTAAAGAAATTCTTAACTATCCTGTCTTCTAAAGAGTGAAAAGACACCACAACTAAACGTCCGTCTTTCTTTAATATATTTTTTACATTCACTAAAAATCGCTCTAACTCTCCAAGCTCATTATTGATATAAATCCTAATAGCTTGAAAGGTTTTAGTAGCAGGATCGATTTTGCCTTTTCTAAATCCTATACTGCTCCTTACAATCTCAGCTAATTTGCCTGTGCTATCAATTTTTGCCGTTTTTCTATATTCCACGATTCTCTTAGCTATTCTTCGTGAGAAACTCTCATCGCCGTATTTGTAAATTACGTCAGCTAGCTCTTTTTCCTCTGCAATATTTACAAATTCCTCAGTACTAAGCCCTTGCCCGCTCATTCGCATATCAAGCGGTCCGTCATGCAAAAACGAAAATCCTCTATCTGCTATATCTAACTGCATTGATGAAACGCCTAAATCCAGCACTACTCCATCAAATTTTTTTTCCTTAAGCTTTGCAAAACTATCCGCAAAATTCGTTTCTATAAAATCAAATCTCTCAACGTAATTTTGCTTAATTTCTTCAGCTCTTTTAATCACATTCGGATCACGATCCAAAGCTGTGACATAACAGTTACAACTTTCCAATATTGCTTTGCTATATCCTCCTGCTCCAAACGTACAATCTAGATAAGACTCACCGTCTTTTGGAGCTAAATTTGCTAGCATTTCATTTAGCATTACCGGTATATGAGATTGTGGCATCAATTCGCATTCCTTAGAGTTAAACGCTTTTCATGAGCAATTTTTTGAGCAGAATTTAAATATTTCTCAAAATTCTGCGGCTGCCAAATCTCAAAAATCACTCCTTTACCTACAAAACATGCTTGCTCTTCGATGCCTGCATGCTTCATTAAAGATTGCGGCAATATAACTCTTCCCTCCCCATCAAACGAAAGCTGCACGGCTTCCCCGAATATCATAGTCTCAAAGGCATCACGCTCCTCGGAATATGGGTCAAGACTCTCAATCATCTGTCTTAATTTCTCGATATGCGAAATACCGCACGCCTCTATACAATTATTCCTAATTGACGGATAAGCAATTACACCGTTAAATAATTCTTTCCCTAGTACCGCACGGTAATTCGCCGGCACTGACACCCTACTCTTTTTATCAACGCCATTTATATACTTAGATAAAAATACATTCATTGGTATAATTTGGGTTAATTTGGGATTTTATGGTAATTTATAGGATATTATAGGAATATAACGTAGTCAAGCGTTTTTAACAGATAGGAGTTAAATTATTAACTTGTGTCTTTATTGTCATTGCGAACCGGCATTAGCCTTGTTGCATGGTTCGGTAAACCCCACTATGTCACCCCGTGGCTTGACCACGTGGTCCATAAAAACAATAAAAAATATTAATAATTTTAGTATTTTTAACTGGATCCCGTGGTCAAGCCACGGGATGACAGAGATGAAATTGATTCACGTGGGCAATGCTGAGCTAGGAATGAAATCGAGCCACACAACAAAGCTTAACCCGATGATTTTATGGATTTTTTTTAAGTAATTGAGGCTAATGAATTTCAAAAATTACCGATTTCTATAGCACATAGCACTTATATTGCAAATTTACCTTTATATCATAAAGATCCATTTTATAGACTATTGATAGCCCAAGCAATAGTAGAGCTTAACCTTATTAACTTGTAATATTTATATATCTAAATATTCTGTACGTATAATCAAAACTTATTAGCAACATGTTTGCTTCTTCAAAAATCGATTTTCTTACATAATCTTAATTACAATAATTAAAAATTAAAAAACATAAAATTTTAAAAAAATATTGAATTATTAACCTTTACCTTATTTGTTTAATATTGGCAACAAGCTATTTACTTCCGTACCCTATCATGCATTTATGAAAGATAATACTACTAATACCCTTATAGATTTTGAAGAATGTGAAGACAACACAAATTATAGAATTTATAACTGGGCAAGAATTTTAATGAGAAAATGTCCGGAAGAAGCTAAACATACTATTAACTCTATAATATAATAAAAGATGACCACAAAATAAGCTTTATATTTAATGATAGTTTTGAAATATTCTCAAATAATACAATTTCTATTTTCGGCGAGCTATACGATGTTATCGGAAATATAATAAAAGATTCAAATATATCGGCTTTTATAGGTTTTAATACTACTGAAGATTGTATTATTAATGCTAACTTTGAAGCTAATTTAAGAAACTTTACTTCATATGCTTTAGGACCAACAATACATACCGCCGGATTTATGATGTTCGATAAAGAAGAGTCAAACATGCCGTCCGGTAATTCTTCAATTACTTCAACATTTTTATCATTTACTAAAGACGGAGTATTAACAATTTGTTGTGTAATTTTTGCTATATTAGCTATTTTAAAAATCCAAGAATATTGTAAAAATAGTAAAAAAACTTTAGACCAAGATAATGATAACACTTATATGCCAATGGAGCTATTAAGTAAAAAAGAAAATAAGTTTATAGAGCATCAAGATAATATATACCAATATAATCCTGATAAAGATATTTATGAAAAATAAAATATAGTACTACCATTTTAGGTTCTGCATCTGAAGTTTAAATTAATTATTGTATATTAAAAAATAATAACCTATAGTGAATGTCATTTAAAAACTAAACCTAATTTATGCTTAAAATACCTATAGACAATGTTATTGTATTCATATATCTAATATCTATTCTACTCATTGGTATATATTACCGAGCTAAACATAGTAGTTTTAAGAACTATGCAAATATCAAAAGTAAAGCGAAAAATAGTAAGCTGTTATTAATAGCTACAATATTTGCAAGCTCTGTCGGAGGTGCTACCACTTTCGGCATTATGGAAAAGGTTTTTTTAGGACACGAATATTATGCTTATGCTTTGATGCTTACAATACCTATAGATATATTAATTGCAATCTATATAGTGCCTTTAATTGCCAAACATTACGGAGCTGAAAGTATCGGCGATATCCTGAGTACATATTACGGTAATATCGGTCGTTTTATCGGAGGGGTTAGTTCGGTTATCGTTTCAGTAGGATTTTTGGCTGCTCAAATAAGCGTAAGCGGCTATATTTTTCAATATATCTTAGAAATAAATTATGTAAATGGGGTAATTTTAAGTTATAGTATAGTACTTATATATACTACAATCGGCGGCTTACAATCTATTGTTTTTACTAATTTACTACAATTTTTGGCAATGATAATCGCTATACCGACCATAACTTTTATCAGTTTAAATAAAATCGGTTTTGTAGATTTTATTAATAACCTACCTACGGAAAATGCAAATTTTGATCAGAGCAACCTACTTTCTTATACGATTGCAGCAGCTTTAAGCTTTAGCGTCATGAATCTATATCCTACATTTATTCAAAGAGCTTTAATTAATAAAAATCCTACGCAAACAACTAAAGCAATATATGCAAAATCCGCTATATATTTTTTCTTCTTGATTTGCATTACTTTAAACGGTTTAATTGCTTATAAGCTTTATCCAAACCAACCGTCAAATTTAGTATTACCTTATTTAATCAACCAAATTATTCCGCCTTTAATTCAAGGGGTAGTAATGAGCGGACTCTTAGCTGCCGTTATGTCTACTGCCGATTCTGATTTAAACGTTACTTCTATAGCTCTCGTTAAGGACATAATTAACCCTATACTTAAAGTAAAAAATCAGCAAAAATTATTATTAATTGCCCGAATTATTAACGTTATAATAGGGAGTTTTGCGATAATTGTAGCTTTAAAATTTAGTAACGTAATTGACTTAGTAGTGTTCTTTACCGGCTTTTGGGGACCGGTAATATTAGTACCGTTAATAACAACGCTTTTCGGTATCAGAACATCTAAAACCGTAATGGTCTTATCATCACTAGGCGGAGCAGCTACTTTTTTAACGTGGGAATATTATTCTTTATCGTTACAATATTTCAACCTTAGAGGGGTGTTTATAGGAACGATAACGAGTCTTGTGATATTTATTTTAGGACGAATCGTCATTGTGAGGAGCGAAGCGACGCGGCAATCTCATGAAATAATACTCCTGAGATTGCTTCGTCGAATTACGTTGTAATTCTTCTCGCAATGACGAAAAAATCGTTCCACGCAATAATACCTATCATTGTGAAAAATTTTCTAAATTAATACTATACCTCGTTCCCTTAAGTTCTCCGGTTTTAATAAATGCTTGCATTTTCTACTAATTCTTGGAGATCTCTTGTAGCGGTAGTTTTAGTAATAGTTATGTAGTTTTTAGCACTTAAACCGCCTTTAAAACCTTCTACTCCTTCCTCAAAAATTCTTTTAACTACTTTTTCTTGCCGTGCGTTTAATATATTTTTGAATTTATCGTAAAACTTTGTTTTTTTTATTAAAAACTCTATATTACGTAAAGTATAATCTTGAGCTTTAATTATTGTTTCAACAAAATATAATATCCAGTCCGTAATTTCTTGTAGAGGTCAAGATTTAATCTTACAGGCACTATAAAAATTATATCTGAATGTCTGATAAGTTATGACTGTCAGATGAGTATTCAAGATATAAGATTTCATTATTCTTTTCAACAGCTAACTTCTTACTATCCTTGAAGGTCTGCATAGGATTTTTACCATAACAATATTTCCCAGAATGAGGTCTTTAATTATTATAATGTTCTAACCAAATATCAAGGTCAAGTTGTAGATCATCAAGATCAGTATAAATCTTTTTACGCATAGCCATATCAAATAATTCTTGCTTCATAGTTTTATTAAAACGTTCACACATACCATTTGTTTGAGGAGAATATGCTTTAGTAGTGTTATGTTCAATGCCCTCAATGCTTAAGAACAATTCAAAAGCATGATGTTCTATATTTCCTTTATATTCACCCCCTCTATCAGTTAGAATACGAAGCACTGGTATTTGCTGACTCTCATACCACGGCAGTACTCTATCATTAAGCATGTCAGCAGCGGTAAGAGCTGTTTTATCAGTATATAATTTAGCATCTGCGACCCTAGTATAGCTATCAATAAATACCTGAGAATATACCTTGCCTATACCTTTAAAATTACCTACATAATATGTATCTTGGCATCCTAGATAACCTGGATGCTGTGTATCAATCTCACCATGGGCTTCTTTTTCGCTACGCCGTTTCTCTAATACTTGTAACTGAGCTTCGGTAAGAACAATACCATCTTGAGCCATCTTTGCTTCTAATGCTTTAAGTCTTTTATTGATATTATTTAAATCATTACGTAGCCAAATCGATCTAACTCCTCCAGGTGATACAAGAATACCAGTCTTTTTAAGCTTATTTGATACTCTCATCTGACCATAAGCTGGGTATTCTATTGCCATATCTAATACTGCTCTCTCTACTGCTGGTTCAACTCTATTTGCTATAATTGGCTTCTTCCTGCTAATCTCATATAACGCCTCTTCTCCACCAGTTTCATATAGCTCTTTGAACCTATAATAACTGTCCCTGCTGTATCCCATTGCTTTACAGGCGGACGATATACTACCAAGACTCTTAGCTAATTCTAGTAATCCTATTTTTGGCTTTATTATTTTTTGATTTAGATTCATCTCTAATCTTCCATTTAATATTTATCTTATTTTACTAAATGTAAGATTAAATCTCAATTATTGCAGTTTATGAAATATTAGAGGATAAAAAAATTATAAAAATACTTAGCATGTGGGGACATTATGAGTAATTATTCATAAGCTCTTATGCAACGTTCTAAAAATCATCTCGGCAAGTGACTTGTTAATACCGTTTACTTTAGTAAGCTCATCTATTGTTGCATCACATACTGCTTTATAAGAACCGAAATAGTGCAGCAATGCTTTTTTACGAGTTTCACCTATACCCTCTATATCATCAAGGCTTGATAATTTTATGGCACGCGATCTACCGAGTCTATGATTCTTTATGGCGAAATTATGTGTCTCATCCCGCAAGATTTGTAAATATTTCATAATCGGCAAATTTTTATCCAAAGTAAATACTTCTTTACCTGTCATATGGAACTGCTCAAGACCGGCATTTCTATCTACTCCTTTTGACATACAAACAAAAGGAATATTCATTTCAAATTTATCCATTACCTCTTTAACGACACTTAAATGGCCCCTGCCACCGTCTATAATCATCAAGCTTGGCAATTTATGCGGCTCATTCTTAAGTCTAGTTAATCTTCGTGTTAAAACTTGCCTGAGCATTTCATAATCGTCACCTACAATGTCATCCCGTGGCTTGACCACGGGATCCAAAAAATAACTACTGGATCCCGCGATCAAGTCGCGGGATGACAATGGGGAGGCGTGAGATGACAATGAAGAGTTGCGGGACGACAATGAGAAAACCCGATATTCCTTTTTATCAAAACCGGCTTTACTGGCAACTACCATAACACCGACTGCAAACTTACCTTGAATATGACTATTATCATAAATCTCAATTCTTTCAGGAATTTCAGAAAGACCAAATAGCTCTTTGATTTCAAGCATAATCTCTTGATTTTTTGCAAATTTCTTCAAATATTGCTCAAGCGAAAATAAAGCATTTATTGCGGCATTCTGAACTAGCTTGGCTTTACCTCCACTAATAGGCATTATAATATTGAGTTTAGTAATATTATTGATTTTTTTAATCGCCTCTATCACATTCTCTTTATCATTAATTTCATGATTAATTATAATTTCCGCAGGCACTTGTTGTTTTTGATAAAATTGTAATAAAAAATATTCCAATACTTCTTCTTTAGTACTATTTTCGGTAGAAGTAGGAAAGTAAGGAATATTACCGCATGCTCGCCCTGCCCTATATAAAAACACTTCTACGCAATAATGTCCGTTCTTTTCTACAATAGCGATTATATCTGCGTCTTTAACAATATCTGAAACACCTGCCTTAAGCTGCACATAACTAAGTGCCTTAATACGGTCTCTAATTTCTGCCGCCTCTTCAAAACACATCTGACTACTTAGCTCTTCCATCTTTTTAGATAAGTTCTCTTGAAGTTCTTTAGTACGACCTTGTAAGAAATCTTTAACCTGAGCTACTAAGTCCCTATAGTCCTCTTTATTTATTTTACCGACGCAAGGAGCATAACAACGTTTTATTTCATATTGCAGACAAGGACGAGTACGTGAATTAAAGTAATTATCCGTACAGGAACGTAATTTAAAGATTTTTTGCAATTCCGTTAAAGTAGTATTAACTTCCGTGGCGGAAGCAAAAGGACCGAAAAACTTCCCGTCACTTAGAGTTTTACCTCGATATTTTAGCAATTGCGGGAAATCATGATCTAAACGTAACTTGATGAAAGGAAAAGACTTATCATCCTTAAGAAGAATATTAAATTTCGGCTGAAATTTTTTGATTAGCTGGGCTTCTAAAAGTAGTGCCTCAACTTCGGAATTAGTAATGCTGTACTCTAAAAAACAAGTATTTGCAATCATCCGAAGCGTCTTATTATCTAAATCGCTTTTAATGTAATTAGTAAGACGTTTCTTTAAATTTTTAGCTTTACCGACATAGATAACCTGTTTGTTAACGTCAAACATTCGATAAACCCCGCAGCGTTCAGGAGTATCTATAAGTTTAGATTTAATTAACTCACTTCCGGTAATTTCTAGGGTCATATTGTTTAGCCTATCGTCATTGCGAGGAAAAACTGTAAGTTTTGACGAAGCAATCTCAGGAGTTTGTTATTATTTCATGAGATTGCCACGCAGCTTATAGCTGCTCGCAATGACGTTTTCTTAATTCCCTGTTTTATTATACGGATTATCATTTGCTACTTTAACATTAACCGTTTTTGTCGTGTTATCATCGAAGAAAAAGGTTATTTTAAACTCATCTCCTGCGTTTAAATCTACTTTTGGGTCATAAAGCATAATATGCATGCCACCGGGCTTAAAATCAACGTTAATATTACCGGCAATTGAAAATGGATAATCGACTTTTACCATTTTACTAACTCCTTGATCATTAATTGTTTGATGAATTTCTATTCCGCTTATCTTATCTGAAGATATATTCACTAAATTATAACTCTTACTTCTACTATTTATTAATGTAAAATACATAGCAGAATTGCTAACTTTACCTTGTACATTTGTTGTAGGTCTTGCCCAAGGCTGTGCAAAGTTAACGGCTGCCTCTGCAGGTAATATATCATTGGGCTGATCAGAAGAAGAATTTGTAGAATTAGGATCTTGAGCTGTTTGGTCATCAGCATAGCTTACTGCACAAATTAAAGTTATAAAACCGACTAATAAAGTTTTTAACATAATAATACCTTTGCTAAATTAAAATTGAATATACATCTAATAAATTAAGAGTTGGTTAAACGAGTATACTAGCATAAGTTATTTTTTTTGCAAAATATTCTTACGTATCTCTTCAGGAAATTTCTCTATTGCATAACGAACTGCGGTTCTTGGCATTTGTGATATATAACGATCCAAAAAATCTATTAACTGTTTTTCATCTTTTTTTCCTGCTTCACGTAGCATCCAACCTACTGCTTTATGCATTAAATCATGTTTATCGTTTAAGAGTAATTTTGCTATTTCAAAAGTTGTATCTAATTGATTATTTTTGATAAAATACCAAGTAGCAACCATAGCTATTCGTCTCTCCCAAAGAATTTCTGATTTTGTTAATGTAAAAAGATAATCCTTTTCTTTATCCCATAAATAAGCTCCTACAACGTGATGAGCTGATGCGTCCACTAAATTCCAATTATTTACGTGTTTTATATTGTTTAAATAAAAATTATAAAAAAACTCTTTATCTTGTGCTTTCTGATATTGCATAATCAAAATAGCTAACGCTAAAAATCTTTCTTCATTAAATTCTGAAGTAATAAGTCTGCTTAAATCCCCCACATCTAAATTATAATAACTTTTAGCTATTTTACGTAAAGTCGGCACAGTAACACCAATAAATTTATCATGCTCGCCATACTCTCCTTCATTAGTTTTAAAGAACATCGTCCTACGTTCTAAAGGAATAGTAGAATTCTCAAGTAAAATATTTCTAATTTGTTGTAAATTTTCTTTCATGTTCAATAAGCCATTTTTTACGATGTAATCCTCCGCCATATCCTCCAAGTTCGCCATTGCTATTAATAATACGATGGCAAGGAACAATTATTGCTAACTGATTCATGCCGTTAGCATTTGCAACAGCTCTATAAGAAGTAGGTTTGCCCAAAGCTTTAGCCTGATTTAAATAACTTCGTGTTTTGCCGTAAGGTATATTAATTAATTCTTGCCAAACCATTTTTTGAAATGGGCTTCCTAAAAGATATATAGGTGTATTAAATTTTTGTAAAGTACCGTTAAAGTACAATTTAAGCTCCTCTTCAATCATTAAAATCGGTTTAGTACTTCCAGGAATAATAGCAGATTTCGTCTTAATTCTTAGCCTTTCAATTTCCAACTCTAAACCTCTTCTATCAACAAATTCTAATAAGTAAAGTAGCTTTCATCACTAATTGCAATCATAGCCCCAGTGTTGATTAGAACACGTATAATGTTGATATTTTGATTTTCTTCCTCTTCTTCTCTCCAAATACTCCAATGCTTCTTTGAGCTTCCTATGGTAGCGTATTTTGCTTCATTCTTTTACGGCCATTAATATTTGAGCATAGTAAAAAAGTTGCGGGATTTCGTCTGATTTTTGATTACGTATATGTTGAGATATAGCCTGATCCAATGACTCGGTAGGTGACTTATTCTCAATTACTACAAAAGCTATACCGTTAACGAATAATACAATATCGCATATACGTATACTGCCTCTAAGTGACTCTACCGGTACTTCAAAAGCAACGTGATAAACATTATTTTTAGGCTCTTTCCAATCAATATATTTTAAGTCATAGCCTTTAAAGTTTGTAGAGGTCAAGATTTAATCTTACAGGCACTATAAAAATTATATCTGAATGTCTGATAAGTTATGACTGTCAGATGAGTATTCAAGATATAAGATTTCATTATTCTTTTCAACAGCTAACTTCTTACTATCCTTGAAGGTCTGCATAGGATTTTTACCATAACAATATTTCCCAGAATGAGGTCTTTCATTATTATAATGTTCTAACCAAATATCAAGGTCAAGTTGTAGATCATCAAGATCAGTATAAATCTTTTTACGCATAGCCATATCAAATAATTCTTGCTTCATAGTTTTATTAAAACGTTCACACATACCATTTGTTTGAGGAGAATATGCTTTAGTAGTGTTATGTTCAATGCCCTCAATGCTTAAGAACAATTCAAAAGCATGATGTTCTATATTTCCTTTATATTCACCACCTCTATCAGTTAGAATACGAAGCACTGGTATTTGCTGACTCTCATACCACGGCAGTACTCTATCATTAAGCATGTCAGCAGCGGTAAGAGCTGTTTTATCAGTATATAATTTAGCATCTGCGACCCTAGTATAGCTATCAATAAATACCTGAGAATATACCTTGCCTATACCTTTAAAATTACCTACATAATATGTATCTTGGCATCCTAGATAACCTGGATGCTGTGTATCAATCTCACCATGGGCTTCTTTTTCGCTACGCCGTTTCTCTAATACTTGTAACTGAGCTTCGGTAAGAACAATACCATCTTGAGCCATCTTTGCTTCTAATGCTTTAAGTCTTTTATTGATATTATTTAAATCATTACGTAGCCAAATCGATCTAACTCCTCCAGGTGATACAAGAATACCAGTCTTTTTAAGCTTATTTGATACTCTCATCTGACCATAAGCTGGGTATTCTATTGCCATATCTAATACTGCTCTCTCTACTGCTGGTTCAACTCTATTTGCTATAATTGGCTTCTTCCTGCTAATCTCATATAACGCCTCTTCTCCACCAGTTTCATATAGCTCTTTGAACCTATAATAACTGTCCCTGCTGTATCCCATTGCTTTACAGGCGGACGATATACTACCAAGACTCTTAGCTAATTCTAGTAATCCTATTTTTGGCTTTATTATTTTTTGATTTAGATTCATCTCTAATCCTCCATTTAATATTTATCTTATTTTACTAAATGTAAGATTAAATCTCAATTATTGCAGCTTCCCAAAATATTTCTATTAATTCTTGATTATCAGCATTATTTACTATTTCGGCTAAAAACTTCAGAGTCATTAGATATTTCGGGTCGTTTCTATGCTCCCCGATAAAACTTGCTGTTTTTGCTTTTAGTATGATTATCTAATAATTGATTTTTTAAACGGAGTGCGGCTAAAAATTCTTGAAATGTTAAATGAATAAATTGATAATTTATTTCTTCTCTTTTTAATAATCCTTGTTCTATAACTTCATCTATATCTAATGTATCTTTCTTATCTTCAACTAGTTTTCTTTCTACTAACTTCCCTGTTACAACAAGTGATTCATAGGCTATCTGTTCTAAAAAACTCATTTTGTTTTTTAAGTGATTATTAGCTTCTGTTTTGTTTTTATATTTATTTTGTGTTTTTTCTAAATGCCTATTGTTAAGCCAACTTACTACTTCATGATATAGTTGACTTATATTAAAATCTTCATTACTATTTTTTTGAAATTTATCTCTTATATCTTTATCGCTCCAAACCAAACATATTAATGCAGTATTGATAGGAACTACGCATATTTCTTTTATTTGGCTATGAGTATCCAAAAAGCTTCTTAATTGCACTCCTAGCTCTTTATCATACTCAAAATTTTTATTTACATATTGCTCTATTCCCTCACTATCCCAGCCTGTATTTTCTACTTTCCGCTCAAACCTGTTACTCATTTCTTCTATAAACGCATTAGGTCTAGAAGTCATTATTACGTTTTTATATTCTAATATTTTATCTATTAACTTTTTAAATTCATCTAGAATATTTAAATGTGCTACTTCGTCATATCCGTCAAGTAATAACAACATCTTATCTTTATTTTGGATATCTATTATTTCCTTAACGCTTAAGTTACTTTCGCTACCGCCTAAACAATAATGGATAAAACAATTAAGCTTACTTTGAGATAAATTATTAATATCAAAATACCCACTATAACCGTCTTTCCAACTTTCATTTAATAGCTCTTTTAACTTAACTCTAAAAACATAATCAAACTTATCGTTCCATAAATTTCCTTTTCCCCATTTATAAGATAGATAATGCATTAACGTAGTTTTACCTATTCCTGCACTACCAAGTAACAATACTTTACTTATATCTGCTTGGATTCTATTTATTGATTCAGCTATATTTTTTATTTCTGATTCACTTTTATTAGTTAGATTCCTGCGAAGTATCGCAAACTTATTTTCCTCATTTGTTTCTTCCTCTAGTGACTTAACTATATTATCAATCTCATCATCCTTATTATGTAGCTCTTTCTTATTAAGCAACTCCTTTATTTTCTTTTTCGTATCCACAGCTTTAAAGATATTCTCTATTTCTACTGATTTCTTTTCTCCGACATCTTTACCGCGTAATGCTGCTTTACCTGCTTCATCATCTTCACTCAGTAATATCTGTAATTTTACATAATATTCCTCTAAAGACTGAGCTTTGATTTTCTCATCTTCTATTAGCTTTGGTAAAGTATCGTGAGAGCTATATAAAGTTCTTAACTTGTCAGTTAATGATTTTGAAGTAGAAGGCTTCATATTTTTACTTAATGGTAGAAAATATATTTTTATTAGAAAACCTAATTAGATTAAAACAATTATAGGTGTGAGTTTAAGAATTTAAATTTGTTTAAGCAATTTAAAATTGATTAACCAAATTAATTTATTTTTTTATTTATTGCAACTAATAATTATCAAGTTGCAATAATTATTATGGGATTAGAGCTAAGTAAAATTTTACGAAGAAAATAATTTTAATTAGAGGTAGTATTAAAGTTCAATATTATATATAAGTTTGTTGATAAAAAATGATTTATTTACTAATATCTATATTTCTATAAATAATATTAGTTTTATATGCTACTGCTACTTCCTGAAATAACTTTGACTTTAATAGCACTTTTAGGGCAGTTTTTTGCCGTAATTATACCAAATAAAAATAGAATTATTTCTAATATCGTTATTTTATTATGTATATTATCAATTTTTCTTACCTTTAAGTACTCAAGCTATGAAGGAGTATGGTACTCATTTGCTACCGGAATAAATATCGGTATTAGTAAAAGCATAGTACTGCTATTCACTATTATATCCATGATTATATACCGTGATTACTCTATTCTTGTTGCTGAGGAATTAAAGTTTGAATTTATCACTTTAATATTATTATCGGTCGTAGGTATTGTTGTTGCAATTTCATCACGGAATTTTCTATTATTATTCTGCGGTATGGAGCTTACTGCTTTAACTTCATATGCACTTGCAGGATTCAAATTAAATGATATTAAATCATCGGAGGGTGCTTTAAAATATTTTATCTTAGGTAGTTTAGTTAGTTGTTTATCATTATTCGGGATTTCTTTTATATACGGATTCGGCGGAAGCCTACAATTTGAGGATATCTTATATAAGCTAAATGATAATTCTGGGATGAATCTTGGTTTAATAATCGGTATTGTATTATTTTTAAGTAGTATTTTCTTCAAACTTTCAAGCGTTCCTCTTCATTTTTGGGCTCCTGACGTATATGAAGGATCACCGATTACTTCAGTTACTTATTTTACCGCTGCCTCAAAAATAGGTATGGTTATTGTTTTATTAAATATTAGTAAATTAATTATAGGTAATTACTATCCTATTAATTATAATTTAATAAAGATAATTGCTATATTATCTATGCTGTTTGGAGCTTTTGGAGCCATTCGTCAAACTTCTCTAAAAAGATTAATGGCTTATAGTACTATTTTAAATATCGGTTATGTATTAATCGGCGTTCTTCTGCATAATCAAGAAGGGTATAAAGCAGCTTTACTATATATTCTAATATATGCGGTAGGAAGTATAGGATTTTTTAATTGCTTAATTATGCTACTCGGTAAAGACGCCGATAAAGCTAGTTTTAAAACTATACAAGGAATTGCAGAGAACCATAAAACTATAGCTGCCATAATTAGCATAGTTATGTTCTCGATGATCGGAATTCCTCCTCTCACAGGATTTTTCGGTAAATATTACCTTTTTTACCAAGCAATTAATCAAGAAGAATTCGTATTAGCTTATTGTGGTATTTTTACCAGCGTAGTTGCGGCTTTTTATTATCTTAAAGTAGTAAAAGCCATGTATTTTTCTAAAAAGATTGAGGTAATTAAGCTTCCTATGCAATATGGGCTTTTACTGATTAATTACTTAGTTGTAGGCTTCTTGTTGCTCGGTTCATTTATTATCTCGTTTTAGCCGGTGTAGACTTTTTATTAACAACACTAGCCGAAGTAATTTTTGTAGGCTTCATAACCTTTTCTTTTAGATTCTTTATATGTTTTAGATCTTCTTCATCTAATTTTAATAAATCTTGGTCTTTCTGTTTAGCTTTTCTACCTAAACCTAATTGACTTGGAGTAACACTAACAATATCATCCGTTCCGACTTCTTTCTTGAATTTTTCTAGAGCGTCTACATATTCTCTATTTGTGTCTATATTTGTCTTTACAGATTTTTGTTTTGGTTCTTTCTTTATTTTATCAGAAGAATCAGCTAAATTTCTTTCATCTTTAATATCTTCATTTAAACTTTTTATTGTCTTTATTAAATGTTTTTTCGCACTATCCCTAATACCGAGTATTTCTAAAATTCTTGCAAAACTAGTAGTAATTTTATTTCTTAATTTAAGCTTTTGTCCTCCTTTTTTTCTTTCTTCATAATTAAGAATTTTCTCAAAATAATCAGGATATTCTTTCATTAATGTTTTTAATCCTTGCTCTTTCACTTCGTAATAAGGAAAACTATATTTTTTAGAAATTAAGCTATTTACTTTAATTTCTAAGCCGTATTCCTTTAAGGATTCTTGTCTTTTTTTCATTGTATCTATTAAACTAGCCTTAATTTCTTCAGGCGTTATTTCTTTAGATTTTTTATTATTAAATTTCTTTGGCATTGCTTGTTTTGCAAATTCTGCAATTGCTTCATTACTATAATATTTAGTTAATTCATCAAAACTTTTATCAATGGTTTTGCTTAAATCAATTTTAGAAACTGCAAGTAAGCTATCGGCAAAATTAGGATTTTTTGTTCTTAAATTAGAAGGAAATTCTCTAAAATGGTTAGTGGGACCGAATCCAGGCAAATGTTTGGCTCTTGAATGCGGATATATATTATTTGTTAAATTATCAAAACTACCGGCAAAATCAATTCTTACTAATTTAGGTAAAGTTTTTGGATTTTTTTGATCTCTGATAACACCTATATTTCCAACATGTATATCAAAATCGCCGATCAATAAACTTGCCGGCATAATGTTTTCAAAGTTCTGATACTTAATTTCCTTAAAAGCATTTTCTAAGGTTCTAAATAATTTATTTCTAGCCCCCATAAAAAGCGGTCTACCGCCGTCCTTTCTAAACCAAGAACTCGGTTTAGTTTTAGCAGACATATGTTTATCCATGTCCACATACATATCACTACTATAATTCTCAAAAAATTCAGATTTGACATATATTTGTGAATCAACGGCTTTAGATTTATTAAAATCATCAGGAGCAATTAAATTAACCTTTGCTCCATTCCCGAGACTTATAGCTTCAAAAATTTGAGATCCTAAAAACTCGGCTATATTTTTTGAGCTTGAAGCCTCTTTTTTTATCATCGCTGTAATTTTACCGTCTGAGCTTTGATATACTCCGCCATGCTCTCCTTCTTTATTAGCTCCGCCTTCTTTAGGCTTTAAAAAATTCCAACCTTTAAATACTGATTTCTTATCTTTGATCATTTTTTTTGCTCCATAATACAAAATTTGGATTTAAGTATATTTAATTCCAATTAAATAAAATATATATTATATATACGAAGATCAACTTCAAAAAGAGCAAGGAGTCCACAAGACGAGGAGCGGAGCGTATACTTAATACGTGAACACCGCAGTACTTGTAGGACGACGTAGCCAATTTTTGAAGTTCATCGAGTATTATTTAATATTTCAGCTACTTCAAGAGCAGCATAGGTAAATATACCGGTTGCACCGGCACGTTTAAAACTAATTAATGACTCCATCAAAGCTTTTTCCCAATCAATTGCCCCTGCTTCTGCTGCAAATTTTAACATTGCATATTCTCCGCTAACCTGATATGCTAAAATTTTAGTATTAAAATTATTCGCCGCTTCACGAATAACATCCAAAAACAGCATACCGGGCTTCACCATAACCATATCGGCTCCCTCTGCTATATCATGCTCAATCTCAAGCATTGCTTCCTTAATATTACGTACATCCATTTGATAGCTTGATTTATCTAAATAATTCTTTTTATTACTCTTAACAGCATCACGAAAGGGACCGTAAAAGCTTGAAGCATATTTAGCGGCATAAGCAAGAATTCCAACATTTATAAATCCCTCTTTGTTAAGATATGCCCTTATAGCCCCGATTCTTCCATCCATCATATCGGAAGGTGCAACAATATCTACTCCGGCTTTTGCTAGCACTAATGCTTGATTACATAAAGCTCTGACCGATCTATCATTATCAACTTCCCCATGATTCACAATACCGTCATGACCGCTTGTAGTGTAAGGATCAAGGGCTACATCACATATTATACCAATATCGATATTAGCGTTTTTGATGCTTCTAATAGTTCTACATATTAAATTATCTAAATTATAAGCCTCATCGGCATTTTCACTTTTTAGATTTTGATCAATACTAGGAAATAATGCAATAGCATTAATACCAAGTCCTGCTGCTTTTTTTGCCGTTTCCACTATCTGATCGATCGATAAGCTATATATACCGGGCATAGTTTTAATTTCTTGTCTTTCATTATGTCCTTCAACAACAAATAAAGGCAACACTAAATCATTAACCGATAAGCTACTTTCGGCTATTAATTCTCTAAGCCAAAAAGCTTTTCTATTTCTTCTAAGTCTAATAAGGGGGTACATAAAATTCATATCTCATTTTAGTTAATAACTTGGATTCTAATATATAAAATATATAACCTAATTATCTTATAGTAAAAATATTGCATTACAAAAAGAAATTTTACTTGCAATTTATAAAAAATTTAAGCAAACTAACGAAAATAAAAATATGGTTTAATTATGTAAATAAATATAGGAGCTTAATATGGTACAAGATAATATTCCAAAATCAGTAAAAGATAGAATAAAAGAGTGGGAAAACAAAACAAATATGTCAGATACCCCACCAAAAAATACAAAACTGGCTGTTCCTCCAAAACCTACTCCTGAGAAAATAAAGGCATGGAACGAGGAACATAAAAAACAGACTGACTTAACTACACATTCCCAAGCACTTGATATATTTGTCGATACCACATCTCCACAAGTAGAAACCCAAAAGCCTATTATTTTTTCAAAACCCGCTCCGGAACAAACAAAAGTACCGGAAGAAACACCTAAAAAACAATCTAATTTAACCGTACAAGAAAAAATAGAGAAATTTTTTAAAAATCATAATATTGATACCAAAGATGCTTTTATTCCGGAATTTAGCCGCTATATAGAATTAAGCAATTCTATGGCAGGAAAGCGTCTTGATGTTACTGTTAAAGCTTATGAACAATCATTAGGGCGACTAATAAATCAAGTAGGAGTACCTCAAAAAGAGTTTGTTTCTTTTATAGAAGATGAGCTAATAAAGAATCATCCACATAAAGATAAATTTGAGAAAATCAATCAACATTATAAATTACCTGAGCCACCTAAATTACCTGATATAATTGATAATCTTAGAGAATTAGTAAACAGTGATGATATAATAGCCAATTTAAAACAAAGTAGAAAACACATTGAATTTAAAGAAAAAGTAAACAACCTTATTCAAATTTATGATGATAATAAACATAATCCAGCTGCTATAACTAAAGTTGAAGCAAAACTGAAAGAGGTAGGTAAATGGTGTGAAGAAACTACAAAAATGGATAATAATCCTATTTGGAAAAATATTGGTAATTTTATAAAATATTCTTTTACCGGAGATAAAGCTAAAGCTGCTTTTTATAAAGACGCTATAAAAAATTCTACTCAAAATACTAAAAAAGCTATAGCAGAAATACAAAAATCTCTTACTAATCCTTCCCCTCATTCATCTAATGTTTCACCGTCGAAGAATAAAGGAGAAAGATATAGAAGCTAATATGTAGAGGTCAAGATTTAATCTTACAGGCACTATAAAAATTATATCTGAATGTCTGATAAGTTATGACTGTCAGATGAGTATTCAAGATATAAGATTTCATTATTCTTTTCAACAGCTAACTTCTTACTATCCTTGAAGGTCTGCATAGGATTTTTACCATAACAATATTTCCCAGAATGAGGTCTTTCATTATTATAATGTTCTAACCAAATATCAAGGTCAAGTTGTAGATCATCAAGATCAGTATAAATCTTTTTACGCATAGCCGTATCAAATAATTCTTGCTTCATAGTTTTATTAAAACGTTCACACATACCATTTGTTTGAGGAGAATATGCTTTAGTAGTGTTATGTTCAATGCCCTCAATGCTTAAGAACAATTCAAAAGCATGATGTTCTATATTTCCTTTATATTCACCACCTCTATCAGTTAGAATACGAAGCACTGGTATTTGCTGACTCTCATACCACGGCAGTACTCTATCATTAAGCATGTCAGCAGCGGTAAGAGCTGTTTTATCAGTATATAATTTAGCATCTGCGACCCTAGTATAGCTATCAATAAATACCTGAGAATATACCTTGCCTATACCTTAAAATTACCTACATAATATGTATCTTGGCATCCTAGATAACCTGGATGCTGTGTATCAATCTCACCATGGGCTTCTTTTTCGCTACGCCGTTTCTCTAATACTTGTAACTGAGTTTCGGTAAGAACAATACCATCTTGAGCCATCTTTGCTTCTAATGCTTTAAGTCTTTTATTGATATTATTTAAATCATTACGTAGCCAAATCGATCTAACTCCTCCAGGTGATACAAGAATACCAGTCTTTTTAAGCTTATTTGATACTCTCATCTGACCATAAGGCTGGGTATTCTATTGCCATATCTAATACTGCTCTCTCTACTGCTGGTTCAACTCTATTCGCTATAATTGGCTTCTTCCTGCTAATCTCATATAACGCCTCTTCTCCACCAGTTTCATATAGCTCTTTGAACCTATAATAACTGTCCCTGCTGTATCCCATTGCTTTACAGGCGGACGATATACTACCAAGACTCTTAGCTAATTCTAGTAATCCTATTTTTGGCTTTATTATTTTTTGATTTAGATTCATCTCTAATCCTCCATTTAATATTTATCTTATTTTACTAAATGTAAGATTAAATCTCAATTATTGCAGCTAATAAAAACTTTTAGGATCGATATCTATTTTTAGATGACAAAAAGAAGGAATTTTTATAAGGCTTAGCCAAAATTTTAAATATTTCTGCAAATTAAATTTCTTATCGGCTATAATGAGTATCCGGTAACGATATTTACCGGCAAGCTTTGACATTAATGAGCTTGCCGGTCCTAAAATTTTCACGTTTGCTTTTGGTGCAATTCGGACCATAGCTCTAGCAATCTCTAAAATTTTAGACTCATTGGAACCTGATAAAATTATCGATGCTGTTTTAGAAAAGGGCGGCATATCTGCTGATTTTCTTATTTCAAGTTCATTCGCAAAAAAACTATCTTCATCACCGGCTTTAACATAACTAAAAATTATATTATCAGGATAATAGCTTTGTAAATATACTACACCTTTACCATCTCCCCTACCCGCTCTACCGCCTACTTGATGTAGTAGCTGAAAAGTTCTCTCAGATGCTCTAAGATCGGCATTATTACTACCAAGGTCAGCATCTATTACTCCAACTAAAGTAAGATTCGGAAAATGATAGCCTTTCGTTATCATTTGCGTTCCTATTAATATATCAATTTCTAAATTTTCCATTTGATGTAGAAGCTGTGCTATTTTTTCAGGGTTTTTAGCATGATCTTTACTTATCACCGCAATTTTATTCTCAGGAAAGAGTGCTTTCGCTTCTTCCTCTATTCTTTCTATACCTGGACCACAGATAGTTAATGTTTCATCCTCTAGACATTCAGGACAAGAACTAAAAATTTTACTTTGATAACCGCAATGATGACATTCAAGTTTTTTAGTCGCTTTATGTACTACCATCCAAGAAGAGCAGAATTTACAGGTAAATCTATGACCACAAGCTTTACATAGCATGAGCGGAGCATAACCACGCCTATTCAGAAACAATAATACTTGCTTTTTATTATCTAAATTATCTTTGATAGCTTCTATAAGAATCTTGGATAAATAGGAATTCTTAGATAGCTTTTCTTTAGTCATATCGATTATTTCTATATTCGGCAAATCGACATTTTTGTATCTATTAACCAATGTAACCAATTGATATTTACCTATTTCTATATTATACATCGTTTCAATAGACGGTGTTGCCGAACACAAAACGATTTGTGCTTTATCAAATTTACCTCTTACGATGGCCGTATCCCGAGCATTATATAATATACCGTCATCTTGTTTATAGGAATCGTCATGCTCTTCATCTATAACCACCAAACCGAGATTTTTAAAAGGTAAAAACAAACTACTTCTAGCCCCAATTACTACTTTAACTTTATCGCTTAATATACTTCTTAAAATCATTTTCTTTTGAGCTTTGGTAACGCTTGAGTTCCATATGATAGGCTCAAAACCGAATCGCTCTATAAAACGATTAATAATTTGTGTACTTAAAGCAATTTCAGGCAGCATAATAAGCACTTGTTTACCTTTTACTAAGTAATCTGCTATTAGATGAAAATATATTTCTGTTTTACCTGATCCCGTAACACCTTTAATAAGTGTTGGCTTATTACTTTCATTTAAAATTGTTACTGCTTGTTTCTGCTCTTCCGACAAATCAGGTAGTACAAAGCTATTATTTACTTTCTGCTCTTTAACTTTAATCGGTTTTTCAGCAATATCTATAGGTAATACTAACTTGGCTATACTCCCAAGTTCTGACATATAGTAGCTACTCATCCATTTAATTAATTCTAAAACTTCTGAAGTAATACTTAAATCTAGCGGTACTTTTTCTTTTACGGTTTTTAGTCTCGATGCTTCAGGAATAGTAGCAAACTCCCATACTATGCCGGTTAATTCTTTACTTCTAAAAGGCACGATGACAAGATCGCCGATATTTAAAACTAAACTTTCAGGGATTAAATAATCTAGAGGGAATAATTTTGCTGCCGGTAATAATATTTTTGCTATTCGCATATATAATGTATTTTATAATTTTTTTTTTATTATATACTAAACTGATAAATTATAGAAACCTAGATGAATAAAGATAAAAAAATTATTATAGCAATTTCCGGAGCATCAGGTGCTATATACGGTATTCGTTTGCTTGAAGTACTAAAAGAACAAAATATCGAAACTCATTTAGTTATTTCAGAGGGAGCAGCTCTTACTATAAAGCTTGAAACTAAATATTCTATAGATGAAGTTAAGTTTCTCGCTAATTATTATTATGATGATAAAGATTTAGGTTCTACTATTTCAAGCGGCTCTTTTAAAACTTCAGGCATGATAATAGCCCCTTGTAGTATGAAGACCTTAGCAAGTATCGCTCACTCAATGGAAGATAGTTTAATTAGTAGAGCGGCAGGTGTTGTACTTAAAGATAGACGAAAACTTATTTTAATGACCCGTGAGACTCCGCTACATATCGGACATTTAGAAAATATGTTAAAAGTAGCGAATTACGGTGGTATCATAGCACCGCCCGTACCGGCTTTTTATAATAACCCTAAAGCAATAGATGATATAGTAAATCATTCTATTACTAGAGTTTTAGATTTTTTTGATATTGAAACTAATTTAATTAAACGCTGGGGGAGCACTTAGGTAAACGTATTGTATACCACTCTTATGTCATTCCCGCGTAGGCGGGAATCCGGTAAAACATATAAAAACTTGTTTTTATATGTTTGTTTTTATCAAATATGTAACTTCTATATCAATATTAAAGTTATTTTTCTAGATACCGTGGTCAAGCCACGGTATGACAGCAAAAAGTACTGGATTCCCGCCTACGCGGGAATGACATAAAACAAGCAATGCTTTCGCAGGAATGACATAAAGTGCTTCTTTTTTTCAAACCATATAATAATTTAACAAACAACAATGGCACGTAATAAAATAAATAATGACAAAAACATAGCTGCTAACGAAGAAGCAGATATTCCTATCCCAAGGGTTTTACCTTCAAATGTTCAAGCAGAACAAATGCTACTTGGAGCAATTCTAACTAATAATGAATTACTTAGTTATGTATCGGAATTTTTGCGTAGTGAACATTTTTTCGAACCTATTCATCAAAAAATCTATAACGCAATTGAAAAAATTACCGAAAAAGGTTTGATAGCTACACCTATTACTTTACGTAGTATGTTAACTCAAGATGAACTATTTCAAGAAATAGAAGGAGCGGAATATTTAGCAAAATTGATAACTATGTCAATGATGGTAATAAATCCGGTTGATTACGGTAAAATAATATATGATTTAGCAATAAAGCGTAATTTAATCAATATCGGTGAAGAAGTAGTAAACGACGCTTATAACTCCTCATTAGAGATTGAAGCAAGAGAACAGATTGAACATGCCGAGGCTAAACTTTACGATTTAGCTAGCGAAGGTCTAAATGAAAAGAGTTTTACCAAAATCGATATTCCTATTTCGGAATCCCTTGCTAGCATCAATAGAGCTATGAAAAATAACTATCACGTAATCGGTATATCTACCGGTTTACTTGATCTAGATAATAAATTATTCGGCTTTCATAATTCCGATCTTTTAATTCTCGCAGGACGTCCATCGATGGGTAAAACAGCATTTGCTATAAATCTTGCACTTAACGCCTGTAATAATATGCGTCTTAAAAATATTAGGGATAATCAGGAAATTCAGTCGGTAGGTTTTTTCTCTTTAGAAATGTCCTCAGAACAGCTAACCACACGTCTACTTTCAATGTGTGCAGAAATTGATTCTACTTCTCTTCGTACGGGGATTCTAGGTGAAGAAAAATATAACCGTCTTCGCAAAGAAGCAAATACTTTATCGGAATTACAATTTTTTATCGATGATACCCCTGCTCTATCTATTTCCGCTATAAGAACAAGAGCTAGAAGAATGAAACGCAAGCATAATCTCGGTATATTATTTATCGATTATTTACAATTAATTAGAGGAGTAAGTAAATCTGAAAATAGAGTTAGCGAGATTTCAGAAATAACCCAAGGTTTAAAGGCAATAGCAAAAGAGTTAAATATTCCGGTTATTGCGTTATCTCAGCTTTCGAGAGCGGTAGAACTACGTGAGGATAAAAAACCTATGCTATCCGACCTTAGAGAATCAGGAACTATAGAACAGGATGCTGATATAGTAATGTTTATTTACCGTGAAGAATATTATTTAACAAGAAAAGAACCGGCAGCAGGCGATGCTAAACATACCGAATGGTTAGATAAGCTCAATAAAGTATATAATATTGCCGATATAATTGTTGCAAAACATCGTAACGGACCGGTTGGAAATGTTCCGCTTTATTATGATAGTCAATTTTCTAAATTTGCTAATTTGGAGAAAAGAACTTTTAATTCTAATTAAATCAGAATTACTTTAACGTCTTAACGTCGTTATTGCGAACTGGCATTACCCAAGTAGATACCAAAATCGTCATTGCGAGGAGCGAAGCGACGTGGCAATCTAGAAAAAGATTAAAAAAATTCTGTAAATCAGAATTTTTTAACTGTATTGCTTCGTCGAAACTTACAGTTTCTTCTTGCAATGACGGCGTATATTTTTAGCCGAAAATATCAATTATTTCATCAAAATTTTCACGTCGTTTATTTTTTTCTACCCATTTTATTGCTTTATCAAGCACCTCATTATTATTGTCCCTATAAAGCCACATCTCATTATCAGGAATGAACTTACCGGCATATTTCTTTCCTAAGGATATTTGCCCGTTATTCCCTGCTTGCTTGATTGTCTTTGTATTATTTTCTATTATCATAATTCCTATTTTTCAATATTACTATATATTATTTAGTTACTATATTAACAAGTTCATAGCCCATTATAAGCATTCCGACAATTACGCATATAATAATTAGATATTGTTTTTGCAATTCAGGATAATAAAAATTCTTTATCTTTGTTTTATATAACAGATAAACCGGTAATAAAATTGCAATTATTACAAGAATCATAACGGCAAACCCTAAAATTGTAATAAAAGCATTAGGTACTACTACTGCTACAATATAGGCCGGTAATATAGTAACAATAGCGGCAGTCATATTACGAATTACTACATTAGGTATCGAATTCATAAATATAGTTTTAAGGGAATCACATAGCCCTACTCCTACTCCAAGTATTGACGTAGCGATAGCAAGAGTTGAAATTATCCAAACTAATAATTGTACGGACTGCCATTTTGCTATATTACTTAATTCCTTAATTAAATCTCCGACTTCTACATTACTTGTAATCATTTGTTGGTAAAATGTTGGATTATTATGATGTACTACAATAAGAATACTACAAGTCCAAATTATATATACTATTGCAGGAATCAAGCTGCCGAATAAAAACGCCGTCTTTAGCATTTTAGCATCTTTGTTACAATAATTAGTTAAGGTATGGAAGATTACTTGGAAACCAAATGAAGTAAAAACTACCGGAGTTACTACTCCCCATATAGATATTTCTTTATAATTTGGTGAGAATAAAGGTAAATTATCCCACTGAATCATGGAAACAAGTCCAATAACTAAAATTGCAATTATTATAAGCAATCCGATAAATAGCACACGATTTATATAATCTACTAACTTTAGAGGTAATAATAATATTAGAATGCTAATAATAACATACCATGCTCCTATATAAGTTATACTTGTATCTAAAGCTAATAACTTCTGTAATATTGAAGAACCTCCATATATAAATACTGCAAGTAAAGCATATGAAAGGAGCTTAAGGCTTACCGTACCGATGATTTGAGCAGTATGTCCTGAAAAATACTTTCCAAGCATCCCTAGTGTTAAGCCTTTACCAGCTTGAAGATTAAGCTCTAGATTAATTAAAGAAGTATAATACATTATAAACCAAATTATAAACATCAATATTATACTAGGTATTATACCTAATTTTGCTAATACCATAGGCAGTGCTATCATACCGCTACCTATACAAGTAAGTTTTTGCATAATTTACCTGAAATTAACAGGATTGAACCAATAATGAAAGTTAGGTTGAAGAAAAAAGTATGTAATTTTTGCTAAAAAGAAAATCAGCTAAAAAAAGAAGATAAGATTTTAAAGGAAAAAGTTTTGATAAGTAAAATTAACATTCGTATAATTTTGTTAAAGTATATGTAACGATATAGTATAATTATATTAATAATTTATGTCAAATTATTAATATTGCTTTTTAAGGGTATTTTTGTATGTTTTTATTAGACAGCTTTCTAAATAACCTCTAGAAGCCGGTTTAGAAAGATGTCTATGAAATTTACTATATTTAAAAATGCAGAGATTAGCCAAAATAATTAGTAATGCAGGAATATGTTCTAGGCGTGATGCTGAAAAGCTGATACTCGAAGGGCAAGTAAAAGTAGACGGCATTACAATTTTATCACCGGCTACAAATGTTGATATTAGTAATCAAATTGAAGTATCAGGCATATTAATCAATCAATCGCAAAAACCAAGGCTTTGGATTTATTACAAGCCTGTAGGTTTAATTACCACTCACAAAGATCCCTTATCTCGTAAAACAGTATTTGAGCAGCTAACCGGTTTACCTCGTGTTATTTCAATAGGTAGGCTGGATTTAAATAGTGAAGGTTTGTTATTACTAACTAATAGCGGTGACTTAGCTCGTCAGTTTGAGCTACCTTCAAATAGGTTAAAGCGAGTATATCATGTTAGGGCATATGGGAAGTCTGATATTCTACTAAAAAGCGATTATAAAAATTTAGAAATTGACGGGATATTTTATAATCCTCATTCGATAAAGTTACTTAAGCAAAATAAGAGTAATTCTTGGTTTGAAGTAGTTTTATTTGAAGGAAAAAATCGGGAAATTAGAAGAATATTCGAGTATTTTGGACTAAAAGTTAACAAATTAATTAGGGTTCAATATGGTAGTTTTACAATAGATAATCTAAAACCCGGAGCTTATAAAGAAATAAATAATAAAATACTGGAAAAATAATTAGTAATGTGTTATTATTAAAGCATGTATGGACCTTCCTAATAATGCAAGAAAAAAATAACATTTAATAGCTAAAAAGCAAATGCAGTCATGTATCCAACTTATAATTGATAAATTACCTTACTTGTATATTTACCGTATAGCCCTGATGGAATTCGTTTGCCTACAAACTTTTACTTATCACTTCGACGGCTTCTATAGAGCCTGTGCGTTAATCAGTTTTTTCGTAGGTTAAGGTTTGTCTTATTCACCATCAATATTATCTCTCACGCATATTTCGGATTGGAATTTTTACATATATTATTATCTAATTTATTCAGTTAATATTGGCAATTCAACAATATATTATTACCTTAAATTGCAATAATTGTAACTAATCTAGCAATGCCTAATCTCTGCTTTTGCTAAATCTTTTAAAGTGCGTGATCCGGTGCATAGCATAGTAATTTTAAGCTGCTCGATTATTAATTGTATCTCTTCGGAAAGCAAGCTTTCAGAAATATCTGCCGCTTTTAAAAATTGACCGGCAAGCCCAAAAATACTTGCTCCCATACGTATTGCTTTTGCACCGTCAATACCGGATTTTAACCCACCGCTGGCAATAATTGGAATGTCCCCCGAAACTTCTTTCACCATTTTTAGAGAATCTAAAGTCGGAATTCCCCAGTTAATAAAGCTACTAGCTATACGATTTTGTAATGAATTTGTAGCACGATAAGCCTCTACTTGACTCCAAGACGTTCCACCGCTCCCTGCAATATCAAGAACCTTAACCCCTACCCTTATGAGGTTTTCAGCAACTTTTTTAGATAAACCGTATCCTACTTCTTTAACGATTACAGGGACAGAGAGGTAATTAACCACTTCTCTTATCTTAGGTAGCAGATTTTCCCAGTTTCTATTACCTTCCGGTTGCGTTAGCTCCTGCAATATATTCAGATGTAAGATTAAAGCATCGGCTTTAATAGCATCAACTAAATACTGACATTCTTTAGGTGTAACGAAGTAATTAAGCTGCACTGCTCCGATATTGGCGAGTAATGGAATATCGGGAGCAACATCCCTTACCGCAAATGTTTTGATCGTATCCGGCTTCGTTAACAAAACCCGCATAGAGCCAAGCCCCATAGCAATTCCGGCTTTTTGGGCGGCCTGTGCAAGTCGATAATTGATATCGCTAGCTCTAGTCGTGCCTCCGGTCATACTAGAAATGAGAATAGGTGCTTGCAAAGATTTCCCGAGAAAAGTAGTAGTAGTATCTATGTTATCGTAGTTAATTTCCGGTAATGCGTTATGAATAAATTGCATAGATTCAAAACCGCTTGTAAGCGTAGATTCAACGTTTTTCGTAAGATTAATTTCAATATGGTCTTGCTTTCTTTCTATATCTAAATTCTGGTTTTTCGACATTTTACTTACTAATTCCTTTTTGTACTTAATCTATATTAATATATCTAGCTTTGCAAAATATATTTCTTTACTATTTTCTAATTCTTATTATAACTTTTGGTATATAATTAATATAGTTAGATAAATTTATGAGTAATAATGCTGATTTAGTAGATCAAAGTTTAATAGGCACATTTAGATATTTTGGATTGCAAGAAATGCAAATAGATAAGGTAAATTATTATCTGATACATACAGGGTGTAATCATCCAGTATGGAATATGATTGTACTGCCTGATAAAGTGAATGTAGCTCAAATGGATAGAATGGAAGAAGGGTTTAAACTAAAAGGTTTGCCGTTTGCTTGGTGGGTTGATAAAAATAATCTATCTTCTGAAATGCTTGAGCGTTTCCAAAACGGTAAATATGCTGATTTTGGCGACGTACCGGGAATGGTTTACGAGCTTAAAGATTATCATGAGCAAATTATAGATAATAAAAATATTAAAATTATTACTGAAATAGAAGAATATACGAAATGGGTTCAGGTACTTGCTCAGGGATTTGGATTTAGTGATGATGTTTATGACGTTTATTTTGATAAATTATCAAAATTTATTGGGGATAATAAAGTATTTATTCCGCTTGCAGCATATGAAGAAAATAAAATTGTTGCAACTGCCTCTATAACTTTTGCAAACGGCATAGCAGGTTTTTATCATGACTCAACGATGCCGGAATATAGAAATCGTGGTCTTGCAAGCAATTTATATAGAGCTAGGTTTAACATATTAAAAGAAATGGGAATAGATAAAGCAGTAGTTCAAACTTCACCGATGGCAACTTCACTTGCTGAAAAATTAGGCTTTAAGAAATACACGAATTATAAAATATATTGCCAAAGTTAGTAAAAAATAATTCTTTATGCCACTCTCAAATAACCAAAAATTTTATATTGCTGAAACAGCTGATGAAAAAGCTTTATGTAGTGCAGTATGGAATAATAACGTAAATGAAGCACGCTCTCTTATTTTAAAATTAATTGATGCAAATCAGTTTCAAAAATTTAATGGAGATCTTCGTGATCGTGATCCTGAAGAAACATATTATGAAGTATATTATCCGTTGCTTTCAGTAGCTGTTTTAAAATGTAATCTTGCAATGCTTAAAATGTTGTTAGCATATGATTTTAAGCCACATGCTATATCTTCAGGGCTAAATCCTGAAACTACTCCGTTAATAGAAGTATCTAGAACCGGGCAGTTTAATATGGTAAGAACTCTTACCTCTCTTCTTAAGAAAGAGGAGCTATGTTATTACGATAAAGATATAAGAAATTCAGCCGTGTATTATGCGATAAAAAATAATCATATAAATATACTTAATGAATTTATTATATGTAATGGAATAACTATTGATTTTGAACTTAGTATGGAATTTTTTATTGAAGCAGATAATTACCATCTATTTTTGCAACTTTTTTATAAGGCTCCGCAAAATGTTAAAGAGAAAATATTAAATGAAGGTTATTTGTTACAGTGTGCCGCTAGTAAAAAAAATCTACAAATAGTTGAATTTTTGTTAGCACAAGATAATATCCAAATTAATATTGAACCTGTAACGATAAGTAGTATCGGTATTCCAATATATCATTATTCTCCTTTAGCAACAGTAGCATCTGTAGGTAGTGTAGAAATTGTTGAAGCATTATTAAGTAAAGGAGCTGATATTAATTTTGGCTCTACTCCTCCTTTTATAGCAGCAATTAAGAATGGACATTTAAAAATTTGCTACTTATTAAAAGCATTAGGAGCTAATACACAAATTAATCTACCGCACGGGGAAAAACCTTTAGAATTATACAAGGATTATCTCTATAAATTTTATGATGAATTATATGAATTTAAGCAAACTATACAAGATAGAGCCGGAGCTTATTATGGATATGGTAAGAATAAGCCGCTTAATATAAAAGACCTTGAAATATGGTATACAAAATTAATAATATGGGATTCTAAAGCTTTTTCTAGAAAAGCTTATACAATGAAAAAAATAGAAGAGTTATCGGAATATGAACAAAGTTTATTTCCGGAAATTATGGGGATGGATGTAAACATAATCGGGTAACTTATTTCTTAATTAATCCAATTAATCTTATCGGCATCCCACATTCCAAGTTGGAATGTTGCTATCAAGCATATGCGTTAAGTCAACGAGTTTGTATGGGAATGTCATGAAACCTTTTATCTTAGATATGACTTTTTACTTATACAATGAAAATTTCTTTGTTATCTGAGAAACCATATCCCATTTTCCGAAGAGAACAGCCGAATAGTAGACATGCTCTTCTTCTGTTTTCTTTGCAATATTTTCTATTTGCTCTAAATATGTTCCGCCAGTCATACTGTCTGTAAATGCTAACTGCATAACTTTTGATTCTTTTGCTGCGAGAATAGCTTTTTTTATCTCACTTGATTTGCCTCGCAAAATAATATACGGCATTCCTGAAATTTGCCAATTATTACCGCTTGCATCAATATTAGGTTGTAAGAAACAAGTAGATTTACCAAGTAAAGCACCGGCTGCAAAAGAAGAATGTGCTACCGCATTCATAGCAACACCTATTTCAATATCTTTATTTACAATAATAACTAATTTATTTTCAAAGCTCATGTTATCTCCATATCGTAAAGTATTTATTTTTAAGTAAAGACAATTATATAAATGTACTTAAAAGCAATTGCTATATTATTATTTATTTATAACCGAGAAATCTTCAATTGTAGCTATTTCATATCAATAATCATTTTTTGCTCTTTAAATATCTTTAAAATAATATATATTGTAAGTATAAAAACTAACAGAAAAATAATAATATGACTGATAAAAATCTAAACACGGCAATATCTTACTATACTTCTATGCGTGACAAGAAGTTTGATGAGATGGCAACATTCTTGCATCCTAAGATTAATTATTATAGGACCATTATCAGTTATGGACGGTAAAGAAGCAGTTGTTGAAGCGGCTAAAAACTTTGCTATGTTTTTTAAGAATCTTACAATTAGTGAAAAATTTAGCTCTAATGATAAAGTGATGCTAGCACTTGAGTTTGATTGTCCAGAACCTATCGGTATTTTCAGGGGTGCTTCATTATTATCTTTTAATGATGGGCTTATTTCTCGTATAGAATTATTTTATGATGCCCGTCTTTTTGTAAGCAAAAAAGAAGAGATTTTTAGTTAAAGATGATAGGAATTAGATAAATAATTCTTTAAGCATTAGTACTTCATCTTTATTTGTTTTAATTATTTTAAATCCTGCTTTTTCATAAGTTTTAATAGCAGCGATATTTTTTCTATCGGGATCAACTAAAACATGAGTATATTGCTTATCTATAAAATTTTCTAAAAAATTTTTTAAAGCAAGTAGTCCAATTCCTTTGTTTAAGTATTCAGCTTCGCCTAAAAAGAAATCGATTGCTGCAAGTTTTGAAGGTAAATTAATTAATGGGCTTGAACGCATAGAATCATAGGCATTATAAATTTGGATGTATCCTATAGGAATACGGTATGCTTCTATAATATAAGCTTGTATATTTTAAGGCTCATTAGATATCTTTTCAAACTTCGTTTCTAGAGGTAATTTAGACGTCGAGCCTAGACTCGCATCTGTGAGATTGTCTATATACGCTGCGGTGCTGTAGAGGTCAAGATTTAATCTTACAGGCACTATAAAAATTATATCTGAATGTCTGATAAGTTATGACTGTCAGATGAGTATTCAAGATATAAGATTTCATTATTCTTTTCAACAGCTAACTTCTTACTATCCTTGAAGGTCTGCATAGGATTTTTACCATAACAATATTTCCCAGAATGAGGTCTTTCATTATTATAATGTTCTAACCAAATATCAAGGTCAAGTTGTAGATCATCAAGATCAGTATAAATCTTTTTACGCATAGCCGTATCAAATAATTCTTGCTTCATAGTTTTATTAAAACGTTCACACATACCATTTGTTTGAGGAGAATATGCTTTAGTAGTGTTATGTTCAATGCCCTCAATGCTTAAGAACAATTCAAAAGCATGATGTTCTATATTTCCTTTATATTCACCACCTCTATCAGTTAGAATACGAAGCACTGGTATTTGCTGACTCTCATACCACGGCAGTACTCTATCATTAAGCATGTCAGCAGCGGTAAGAGCTGTTTTATCAGTATATAATTTAGCATCTGCGACCCTAGTATAGCTATCAATAAATACCTGAGAATATACCTTGCCTATACCTTAAAATTACCTACATAATATGTATCTTGGCATCCTAGATAACCTGGATGCTGTGTATCAATCTCACCATGGGCTTCTTTTTCGCTACGCCGTTTCTCTAATACTTGTAACTGAGCTTCGGTAAGAACAATACCATCTTGAGCCATCTTTGCTTCTAATGCTTTAAGTCTTTTATTGATATTATTTAAATCATTACGTAGCCAAATCGATCTAACTCCTCCAGGTGATACAAGAATACCAGTCTTTTTAAGCTTATTTGATACTCTCATCTGACCATAAGGCTGGGTATTCTATTGCCATATCTAATACTGCTCTCTCTACTGCTGGTTCAACTCTATTCGCTATAATTGGCTTCTTCCTGCTAATCTCATATAACGCCTCTTCTCCACCAGTTTCATATAGCTCTTTGAACCTATAATAACTGTCCCTGCTGTATCCCATTGCTTTACAGGCGGACGATATACTACCAAGACTCTTAGCTAATTCTAGTAATCCTATTTTTGGCTTTATTATTTTTTGATTTAGATTCATCTCTAATCCTCCATTTAATATTTATCTTATTTTACTAAATGTAAGATTAAATCTCAATTATTGCAGTTTTTAACTGTTAAGTATTTTTAATACCAATATAAATATCAACTATAGCATTATTTAAATCACTACTTCTTTCATCATATATTTCAAAGTCAGCTATGTAAGCTCTTTCACCTTCTAACATTGCTGTATTCATATTCCATATTTTTTGCCACATATCAATAACGACTTTAGGCATTTGATCGGGACCTGATGTAAATTTTGCATTGGAATAGTAAGAGTTGAAAATTCTTTATCTATATTCTCAAAAGAAGTAACTTCTTCTCCAAGAAAGTAAGTATATTCCCCGGTAGCGTCACTCTCATAATTTGTATAAACTGCAAAAACTTTTTTTGGAGTTTTTCTATTTAGGATTTTATCTTGTAATTTGTCTGCAAAAAATCGCTGCATTGTTGTCCCTATTTTTGCAGTATCAGCGTTCATTTCTGCAGCGTTTGAGGTGCGGGCTGTAATACCACTAATTTAATTTCTGATAATTGTGTAATTACTTTATTCATTTTATAGCCTCTTAATTAATTCGCTAAGTAAGTTAAAACTAATCTAAAAAGGAATTATGATAAAGTTTTAATTGAATATTATCTAACTTTTTTGAAGAGTAAAAAGTTCTTAGTGTGTAATATGTTTACTGTTTGAATTGTTTATAAATTGAAATAGAAATAAGACATGGTGGAGCCAGAGGGAATCGAACCCTCGACCTCTTGAATGCCATTCAAGCACTCTACCAACTGAGCTATGACCCCAATAACAAATTAATTCTCTTATACTATAATAATAAAACTAAATCTATAAGATTTTTTTTATAAAATTCTTTAAGCATTGCTAACTAAGTATAGATTAATTAGAAATTAACGTCTGAGCTACGAAAAAATTAAAAATTTTGACTAAGCAATCCAGTAAGAAAATATTAGAATTAGCACTTTTTATTATTTTTCTGGATTAACCCAGCCACTTCATGGCTGGCTTTGTTGCATGGCTTAAAAACCCGCTCGGTGTCATACCGTGGCTTGTTCACGGTATCCAGTAAAACAACTAAAAATACTAAAATTATTAGTATTTTTAACTAGATCTCGTGAATAAATCACGGGATGACAAAGGCGAGGTCGAGCCATGCAACAACGATTTCATGGCTTCGCAATGACGAATCTATATTTAGTTAGCAATACCAATTCTTTATTTTGTTGACATTGTCATAGCATCTCTAGAAGAAATTATATTATCGATTATTCCAAATTTCTTTGCTTCTTCCGGCGACATGAAATTATCACGTTCCATACTTTTTTCGATATGTTTTAACTCTTGTCCAGTGTGTTTACTATACAATTCGTTAAGTAACCTTTTGATTTTTAGGGTTTCTTGAGCGTGAATTTCTATATCGGTAGCTTGTCCTCTATAACCTCCTGACGGTTGATGGATCATAATACGGCTATGAGGTAAACTATAACGCATTCCCTTCTCGCCTCCGCAAAGTAAAAGTGAACCCATAGAACAAGCTTGACCTATACATAATGTAGCTACTTTAGGCTTTATATATTGCATTGTATCATAAATAGCAAGCCCTGCGGTTACAACTCCTCCGGGGGAATTGATATACATATATATATCTTTTTTAGGATTTTCTGCTTCAAGAAACAATAATTGTGCAACGATTAAGTTTGACATATGATCTTCAACAGTACTACATACAAAGATTATACGTTCTTTTAGCAATCTTGAATATATATCATAAGCACGTTCACCGCGTGATGTTTGTTCAATTACTATCGGTACATACGACATTAATATTTTCTCCTGAAATTATATTAAAATGTCATACCGTGGCTTGACCACGGTATGACAAATTGGAAAAAAAACTTCTACTTCTTATCTTCTAAAGCATTAGCAAGTATATCTCCCATATTGGTGGTATTATCACTAGAACCATATTCTTTGAGAGCTTTTTGACGTTCTGCTATTTTATGAGCTTTTACCGATAATAAAATTCTACCGGTTGATTTCTCGATAGAAACAACTTTTGCTTCTATTTCTTCGTCTATTTTAAACATTTCAGGCTTCTGCTCGTCTTTTTCATCCGATAGTTCAGTTCTTTTAATAAAACCTGCTACTTTATTGTTTAATAGTACTTCGAGTTCATCATCTTTAACTTCTGTTATAAGGGCTTTAACTATTGTGCCTTTTTTATATTCGTCACTGATTTCTTGATATGGATTAGGCGACAATTGTTTTATACCTAAGCTAACTTGTTCTTTTTCAATATTAATGGCTAGAACTTTGCATTCTATTTCGTCACCTTTCTTGTATGATTTTAATAGATCTGTTCCCTTATCTTCCCAGCTAATATCACCTTCATGAATCATGCCGTCCATATTATTACCAAGTGCAACAAAAATACCGAAATCCGTAATATTTCTAATTGGTGCTTTAATTATAGTACCGACAGGATTATTTTCAGCAAACTTTATTAAAGGATTTTCTTGGCATTGTTTAATACTTAAAGAAACACGATGCTTTTCAGTATCGACCTCTAAAACTACGAATTCTACTTCTTGTCCTATAGTTAATGTTTTTCTAGGGTTTTGATTAGATTTTAACCAACTAATTTCGCTTGAATGAACAAGTCCTTCAAGTCCGTCTTTTAATTCTATAAATACGCCGTAATCAGCAAAATTTGTAACTTTACCGGTCATTTTTTTACCGACGGGGAATTCTTTTTTAATTGCTTCCCATGGGTTAGAATCAAGTTGTTTTATACCAAGTGATATTCTTTTGGTTTTTTCATCAAACTTAATAACCATTACTTTAACCTTTTGGTTAAATTCTAATACTTCTGAAGGGTGGTTAACTCTTCCCCAAGAAATATCGGTTAAATGTAATAAACCGTCAACACTTCCAAGATCGATAAACGCACCGTAATCAGTAATGTTTTTTACGGTTCCTTCTAACACCATGCCCTCTTTAATTTTAGATAGCATCTCATCTCTAGCTTCAGAACGTGATTCTTCTAAGATAGCTCTTCTTGAAACTACTATATTACCAAGCTTTTTATCCATGCTTAAAATTTTAAACGGTTGCTTAATATTCATTATAGAAGTAGGATCTTTAATAGGTCTAACGTCAACTTGGCTTCCCGGTAAGAATGCTACTACACCGGATAAATCCACGGTAAAGCCTCCTTTTACACGACCAAAAATTGTACCGTCGACAAATTCACCCTTGGAACACATGATTTCTAGTTGTCCCCATAATTCTTCTTTGACTGCTTTTTCACGACTCAATATCGTTCTGCCGTTACGTCCCTCAATTTTCTCGATGAAAACTTCAACTACGTCCCCAACTTCAGGTAAAGCTAAAAATTCAGATTTAGGTATTCTACCTTCATTTTTTAATCCAACATCAACAATAACCATATCGTTTTTTATTTCGATTACTTGACCTTTAACTACCGTTTTTTCTTTTATATGACTTGTATCAACGGTTTCAAGCATTTTAGAAAAATCTTCTTCAAATTCGTGATTAATTGCTGCAAGTTGTGGAACAAATCGTTGTTTTAGTTTTATTGACATATTTTTCTCGTAATATTAGCTAAAGTGCTTAGGCTAATAAGATTTTTTAAAGGGTTAATAAAATGATATTGTAAAATAAATTACGTCATTGCGAGGAAAAATTGAAAATTTTGACGAAGCAATCTCATGCCAAAATCCTGAGATTGCCACGCAGCCTATGGCTGCTCGCAATGACTATATCTATAATCAAATAAAATAACTTAGCACTTTTTCAAGTTAGTTTATTCTTTATGTAATTCGTTATTTCTTCTACGACTTCTATAGCTAAAAGCTCTGAAGTATCGATAATTAAAGCATCTGAAGCCGGTAATAACGGTGCGGCTTTTCGCTCTTTATCTCTTTTATCTCGCAAAATTATTTGCTGTAAAATCTCATCGAGTATACATGTTTTTCTTTTTGCTTGCAACTGCTTATATCGTCTTTCAGCCCTAATTTGAGGATTTGCAGTGATAAAAACCTTTAAATCGGCATCAGGTGCAACAACGGTGCCTATATCCCTACCCTCCATAATGATTCTCGGCATTGTTTTTACTAGATTAATCAGATATTTATTTAGATTATTTCTAACTTCGCTTATTACGGCAATTTGCGAGGCTATATTCCCTATATCCTCATTTTCTAAGTCAAAATTATTATCGAGATTTAATTCTTTAGATAAAGCAATTACTGCATCTATATCAGTGATATCTATTTTTTGATTAATACAGTCAAAAGCAAGCTGCCTATAAACAATACTTGACTGAAAATATTTAAGAGAAAATTTTTTTGCTAATATTAAACCGATAATCCCTTTACCTGAAGCAGCAGGGCCGTCAAGGGAAATAGTAAAATTTTGAGAAAAATCGAAGGCTTTAGTTTTTAAATCCACCATAAAATTATAGACTAAGTAATAAAATATTATAAATAATAGAAATAAAGCTTGAAATCTAGTATATTATGCAATAAATATAGAATTTAAAATTATAAGCTAACTATTGTATAAGGCTTTGCTTGCAAAAGCTTATACATATAATTGGCGTTATAAGGGTGATTAGCTCAGTTGGTTAGAGCATTACGTTGACATCGTAAAGGTCGGTGGTTCGAGTCCACTATCACCCACCATCTCACTCCTTAATAAAAACCAATTCGCTATCAGATGAGTGTTTGGGACTAAATTCATAACCTAAATATGGGAAATTCTTAAGTAGCTCAGGTGAGTCAATGAGGTTGTTAGCAATAACCTTGACCATCGCCCCACGAGCCTTTTTAGCATTTATTCCAATTGTTGATAATTTTCCGTCTCTATTTTCTTTAAAATGAATGTTAACTAATTGATATTTAAGCTTATTTGGATTTACTACAGATGAATATTCTTGTGATGCTAGATTGAGTAAATATTTATTTTCATGCTTAGTAAGAATTTCATTAATATAATTAGTGACTTCATCTTGCCAAAAGCTTGTTAAATTTATTTCATTTAGTTTTGTTGCCATTTCTAATCTATACGGCTTAATAGCATCTAGTGGTTTTAAGGCTCCGTAAAGACCTGATATAATAAGCAAATGTGATTGCAGGAAATTTAGTTCATGATTAGTTAGTTTTTCTACATCTATATTATTAAAAGCATCTCCTGCATAAGCAAAAATAGCTGCTTTACTCTCTTGATTATTAAAATCCTTAAATCTTTCTTTATTTATATGTGCAAGCTTTGCACTTATATTCATTATTTCCGATAATTGATTCTCAGAATAGCTTTGGAGTGTAGAAAGTAACTGATTAGTTAAATTAGGGAATATAAGAGAAGTTAGTCCTGTTTTGGGAGCTAACTTCTCGAAATTAAGAGTTTTAGCGGAAGAAATAATAACAAGCATTCCTATCTAACCGGAGTACTCGGAAGAGATGAGGTAGTATTAGCGATATTTCTGTTGGTATTATCGATTGTTTTCATAATTGCATAACTTGGATCACCGTCAAGTTCTACTACTTCTTTTGATTTCGTAGTTTTTTGACCGGCACAACCAATTAAAGCTATAGAAGCAAATAAAATTATTAAATATCTTATCATAAATACCCTGTTTTAATTTTACACTTAAGATAGTTGTCTATTATTATAATGTCAAGTGAGAGGAAAATTTTATTACCCTACCCCTACAGGCTCTAAATAATAGTCTAAAGATGCTTTATAATATTCTAAATCTAATGCAGCATAATCTAAATTAGGTTCATCTTCTTTTCTTTCTATTTCGGGTTTAGGTTTAGGCTCATCATAATTTTTTCTAGTTTCTAAATAATATTCTAAAGTTTCTTCATATTCCCATCTAGGGTGATCATCAGATTCTTTTTCTAAATATGTCATTATTGATGATATTTTTTCCTTTAAAGATTCATTACATACTTCTTCAAAAATATGATAATATTCTTTCTTATTAGATACTAAAGGCATGAGTGCTGGTTTACTATCATTTAAGTAATTATATAATGCTTCAAAAAAAAGAATCATATTTCCCATTATCTATAATATCGTGATACATGAGAGAGTCTATATTAAGTGCTTGAATAACTAGTTTTCCGTCTATCGATAATATTTTTTTGAAGAGTTCTAAATCTTCAATATGAAGAGCCATGGAAAAAATATTATTATGTAATGCCATGCTTTTTATTATTTTCCACTTCTCTATAACACTATATTTAGACCATTCCATAACTTATCTACTCCTTAAATAAATTTTTAGGCATTCTATAATAAACAATATTATAGAATTTATTGCTTTCAGGGAATTTGCGTTTGCGGATGGAGAAGTTACCAAAATTTCTAATTTCGATACGCTCTTGTTCTTTGAGAGATCGACTTAAATAATCTAAGATTAAATCTACTGAATCTTTAACATCTTCTTTGGAAAGATAATTCAGCTTATCATGTACTTTATCTATTAAATAATTCTTAGTAACCATTATTAAAAAATCGCTTTGATTCCGTTAAAACTATTTTTAAAAAAACTAGGTGCTATACTATCAAAATCTTCAAGTATTATGTCGATTAATTTTGGTTTTGGTTTTAATTGATAATCTTTAACTAGTAGATTAGCATTAATTTTCTTAACTTCCTGTAACCATTTTAATGCAGTATCTTCCGAGCCTATAGCATCTACAAGCTTTAACTTTAAAGCCTGACGACCTGAATATACTCGCCCGTCTGCGAGCTTTTTTACTTCTTCTATAGGAAGATTGCGTCTCTCTGAAACAAGTTCAAGGAAAAAATTATAAGTATCTTCTATATTTTCCATAATGGCTACCCGCACTGCTTCCGTCAGTTTTTCGGTAGGATTTGGGACAGCTTTTAATTCACCCGATTTGAAATTATTAAACTTAATTCCCAATTTTTGAGCAAGCTCCGTTACCTCGGCTGTTTGTAGTATTACACCGATTGAACCCGTAATAGTTCCGTTATGGCTAATAATATAATCGCCTCCGAGAGAGATTAAATAACCGCCACTTGCAGCCATTGTTCCCATAACGATTACTACCGGCTTTTTTTTGGATATTTTGCGTAAGATATTATAAATTTTTTCAGAGCCGACTACCGTACCGCCGGGAGAATTTACGTTAACTATTAACGCTTTAATATGAGAATCATCGATTATTTTTTTGAGCTTTTTGTCACGCTTTTCGTCTTCAAGGATTATTTCATCTATTAATATGGAAGCTATATAGTCTTCATTACTATTAATAAGTAAAACCTCTTTTGGAGCAAAATCTTTACCGACTAGTAAGAATACGATAGCAATTAAAATAATAGCTGCTAGTTTCCAAATTAACAAACGAGATTTTAGTTGTCTTCTTTCAATTAAATAATCAGGTGTTATACTCATTTTGCAATATATTTTTAATAAGTAAAAGAAATACGAAGATCAATTTTAAAAAGAGCAAGGAGTTTACAAGACGAGGAGCGGAGCGTATACTTAATACGTGAGCACCGCAGTACTTGTAAAACGACGTAGCCAATTTTTAAAGTTCATCGAGTATTACAAACCGTTTTTAGGGCGTTCAGGACTCTTCATCATCTCAAAAAACTCACCGTTAGTTTTAGTATGTTCAAGTTTTTTGAGTAAAAATTCTATTGCCTCACTGCTACCCATCGGATCGATAATACGACGAAGAACCCACATTTTATTTAATATTATTTTATCTACTAATAAATCTTCTTTTCTAGTTCCTGATCTAGTTATATCAATAGCCGGATAAATACGCTTATCGGCAATCTTACGGTCTAGAACTATCTCGGAATTACCTGTACCTTTAAATTCTTCAAAAATTACTTCATCCATACGAGAACCGGTTTCAATTAAAGCTGTACCGATTATAGTAAGCGAACCGCCATTTTCGATATTTCTTGCTGCTCCGAAAAATCTTTTCGGTCTTTGTAGTGCATTAGCATCAACACCGCCCGTTAATACTTTCCCTGATGACGGCACTACGGTATTATAAGCACGAGCGAGTCGTGTTATCGCATCTACTAAAATTACCACGTCTTTTTTATGTTCTACTAAACGCTTTGCTTTTTCGATAACCATTTCTGCAAGCTGCACGTGCCTACTTGCCGGTTCATCGAAAGTAGAGCTAACAACCTCTCCACGCACGGAACGTTGCATATCGGTTACTTCTTCAGGTCTTTCGTCTATTAATAATACTATTAAAAATACTTCCGGATTATTAGTTGTAATTGCATGTGCTATATTTTGTAATAATACGGTTTTACCTGTACGAGGCGGTGCTACTATTAATGCACGTTGTCCTTTACCCATAGGGGCAACAAGTTCAATAACCCTTGTACTAAAATCCTTACTATCTTTACTATTATTTTCAAGTTCTAATCCTAATTTTTCATCAGGATATAAGGGAGTTAAATTATCAAAATGAACACGATGATAAGCTTTAGAAGGGTCTTCAAAATTTACTCTATTGACTTTCAGTAAAGCAAAATAACGTTCTCCGGCTTTTGGAGCTCTGATCTGACCTTCTACCGTATCACCGGTACGTAGACCAAAACGACGAATTTGACTAGGAGAAATATAAATATCATCAGGACCTGCTAAATAGTTTACTTCCGGTGAACGTAAAAAACCAAATCCGTCAGGTAGTACTTCAAGTACTCCTTCTCCCACTATTAAGCCTCCTTGCTCTACGGATTTTTTCAAAATTGCAAAAACTAATTCTTGTTTAAGTAATGAATTAATATTTTCAATTTTTAATTCTTCTGCTTGAGCTTGTAGTTCCTCCGGTAATTTACGTTTTAATTGTTTTAAATTAATAATATTACCGTTCTCTGCAAAATTATTATGATTGTTATTGGATTCGGTATTGTTAAGTTCTTCTGTAGATTCTTTATTAGTTGTGTTCATTATTTTATTATTAATAGATTATAATTGAAAAGTTGAGTTAGCAATTAAGTTTAAAGGTAAGTAATATAATTATTTAAAATTAGGAATCAAATTAGATTTTTAGAAAATTTTATTTATTCTTGAGGTTTGAAGAATTATTTATCTTGTTAGCTTATAAGAGCTGTTTATGTATGTAAAAGCATACTAACAACGTAATAGCACATTGTCAACCCAAATCGTCATTACGAGCAGGTATTGTTGTATGGATCAATTTCACCTCTGTCATCCCGTGGCTTGACCACGGTATCCAGAAAACAACTAAAAACATCAATAATATTGATATTTTTAACTGGATCTCGTGAATAAATCACGGGATGACAGGAGAAAAACCGAACCATGCAACAACACCTACGGCTCCTCGCAATGACGGTTCGGGTATCGCCATCTACTCTCTAAGAACTATATCTTTTATAATTAATTGAATAGTATAATTATCTTGCCAATTATTGGTTTTTAACGTTCCTATTGCGTCAATATTTTTTGCTTTAGGGCTTAATAAAACATCTTCAAATGAAGTTCCTACCGAATTAAAAGCAATAGCAGATAAGGCTTTATTACCAAAGCCTCGCTTATTTGGAACAAGCATACATTTAATATGCTTACTTCCAACGATATCTGCTTTTAATACAAATAAATCATCGAATTTAAATATAGGCTCATGATTTCCTTGACCGAAAGGCTCTAAAGTGTTTAATTCCTCCATTAAAGGGAAATTTACACTATTAACCGTTAAATCAATATCATATTCCGCATGCTTATAATTTTCTAGTTTATTTATACTAATTCTAAAAGCATTATTAAAAAAAATCTGCAATTCTTGTAATTTTTCAGCAGTTACGGTAAAACCTGCCGCCATAGCATGACCTCCACCTGCTATTAGCAAATCTTTGCTTTTAGCATTAATAATCTCAGCACCGAAATCAATACCTAAAATAGAACGGCATGAAGCTTTACCAATCCCGTCATTTAAAGCCACAACCGCTACCGGCTTATCAAATTTTTCTTTTAATCTGCCGGCAACGATTCCTATAACGCCTGGATGCCATCCTTCTTTTACGATAAATAATAAACTACTATCTTGTTGAGTTAAAGCAATTTCTGTTGCCTCTTCTATCATTAATAACTCAATTACTTTACGCTCATTATTATGTTTTTCAAGTTCTTCAGCTAATTTACTTGCTTCATTAGAACAACTAGTAGATAGGAGATTAGCCCCTAAACTTGACTTTCCTACTCTACCGCCTGCATTGATACGTGGACCTAGAATAAACCCTAAATGATAGCATTTCGGTATTTCATTAAGCCCTGCCATATCATATAATGTTTTAATCCCTATATTTTGCCTTTGTTGCATTACTTTCAATCCGCTTGCGACAAATGCACGATTTAAGCCTGTTAATTTCATCATATCACAAACAGTACCAAGGGCCACTAAATCTAGATACTTCATTAGGTTAGGCTGAAGCATTGTTTGCGTGAAATAATTTTGCTTCTTTAAATTTGATAATATTGCAGTTGCAAATAAGAAAGCAACTCCTACGGCTGCCAAATGTTTACATTCGCTTTTTTCATCAATACGATTTGGATTTACTATAGCTACTGCATCAGGTAATATTTCCGTGGCTATATGATGATCAATTACTATAACATCAAGGTTAACGTCTTTTGCGTATTTTAGGGCTTTATGTGCCATAGCACCGCAATCAACCGTAATTAATAATTCTGTGCTGCTATCTTTAATTTTTTGCATAGCAAAAGGAGTAGGACCGTATCCTTCAGCTATACGATCGGGAACATAAATATCACATATTATGTTTAAATCTCTAAAAATATTTTTAAGTAAAGCGGCTGAAGTAGCACCGTCCACATCATAATCGGCAAAGATACATATTTTTTGGTTACTTAAAATAGCTTTAACTGTTCTATCTACAGCCTTTTCCATATCGAGTAGATGAAAAGGATTAGGTAATAAATTTTTGATTTTCGGTATCAAAAAATTTTCTACTTCCTCTAGATTATTTACTCTTAATGATATTATCCTAGCCAGTAAATCACTAATTTTGAAACTACGACATAACTCGGTGACTATATCTTCGTTAATCAGTTTCTGCTGCCAGATTTTACCGTTTATAGATGCTTGTGGTTTCATGTGTTTATTAGACCGTATTTTTGCTGTATATCGTCATTGCGAGGAGGTATTATTGTGTGGATGCCGCCCCGTCATTGCAAGCAGTCGTAGTACTTGCGTGGCAATCTCATGAAATAATAACAAACTCCTGAGATTGCTTCGTCAATTGCTACGCAATTTCCTCGCAATGACGACTTGGGTATCCACGCAACAATGCCTACTCACAATGACGTATACACTTATATCTCTGAAAGTTTCTTGGCCTCGTCATCTGCAATTAAAGCTTCAACAAACTCGTCTAATTGTCCGTTTTTAACTACTTCGTCTATCTTATAAAGTGTTAAGTTTATTCTATGGTCGGATACTCTTCCCTGTGGGAAATTATAAGTACGTATCCGTTCCGAACGATCTCCCGAACCTACCTGCCCTCGTCTACTGTCGGCTCTTTCTTGTTCTTTTTTGCGGCGTTCTTCCTCATAAATTCTAGCACGTAGAATTTTTAATGCCTTTGCTTTATTTTTATGCTGTGACTTCTCATCTTGCAAGGCTACGGTAATACCGGTAGGGATATGAGTGATACGTACGGCAGAATCGGTAGTATTAACATGCTGCCCACCAGCCCCTGAAGCTCTATAAGTATCGATTCTTAAGTCTTTATCCTCAATTTTAATATCAACCTCTTCAGCTTCAGGAAGTACTGCAACCGTTGCTGCTGAAGTGTGAATACGTCCTTGTGATTCCGTTTCCGGTACTCTTTGCACTCTATGAACGCCTGACTCAAATTTTAGTTTAGAGAATACATCTTTGCCTTTTATCGACGCCGATGCTTCTTTATAACCGCCTATTCCCGTATCGGAAATCGCTAATATCTCGAAACACCATCCTTTTAACTCGGCGTATCGTTGGTACATATTAAAAAGTACGGCAGCAAAAAGTGCGGCTTCTTCACCGCCGCTTCCTGCTCTAATTTCAATAATAGCACTTTTACTATCCGCATCATCTTTCGGTAATAAAGCAATTTTTAAGGCTCTTTCAAGTTTTGGTAACGAATTTTCAAGATTGTGTATTTCGTCTTTAATCATTTCTAAAGTGGCATTATCAAGTCCCACTTCTAGCTTAAAATTATTTGCTTCTTCAAGCTCAGATTTAGCTTTATTATATTCTTTAATTTTTGCTACAACATCTTCAAGTTCGGCATATTCTTTAGATGCCTTAACAAACTCGTCTCCCATAATGCCGGAAGATAGTTTTTTGCCTAAATTTTCATATTTATCTAAAATTTTTGCTAAATTATCTGAAAAACTCATATTATTTGTGATTTATTTATGGGTGAGATATAGTGTTATTGTATGAATTGATGTCATTCCCGCCTACGCAGGAATGACATCGAGTAGGTTTTACAGGTCCATGCAACCACAATAACCATTTATATTAACATCAAAGCGGGACTTTCTATAAACTTCTTAAATGCTGCCAAAAACTCAGCACCGACTGCTCCGTCTACTACTCGGTGATCGGCAGAAAGAGTTACATCCATAATTGTTGCTATAGTTACTTGATCATTCTTGACTATAGCACGTTTTGCACTAGCTCCGACGCCCATTATACAACTTTGCGGTGGGTTAATTATAGCATTGAAATTCTTAATACCGTACATACCGAGGTTAGAAATGGTAAACCCTCCGCCCTGAAATTCTTCAGGGGTTAATTTATTATCTTTTGCTTTCTTTATTAATTCTTTCATTTCACGAGATAGCTCTATAATGTTTTTTTGATTGGCATTTTTAACTATCGGCGTAACAAGCCCGTTCTCAATCGCTACCGCTACTGAAATATCGACATTATTGTAATACCTAATTGCATCTTCTCCCCAGCTAGCATTGGCATTTGGTACTTCTTGTAAAGCTTTGGCTACTGCTAAAATAATAAAATCATTAACCGATATCCTTGTTGATTTATCTTCAGAAAAAGATTTATTAATGTCTTCTCTTATATCTAACAATTTATCGACATTACATTCTATAGATAAATAAAAATGTGGAACTGTTTGTTTAGATTCAAGCAGACGCTTAGCTATAATCTTGCGGATATTATTATTTGGTACTAAACGATATTCTTCAGGATTTCTACTAACTATTTTATTATGAACAGTGCTAGGAGTATATGATAATATATCTTGTTTGACTATTCTACCGTGCGGACCGCTACCTTTTACGCTCTCAAGTCTAATATTTCCCATTTTTGCAAGTCTTTTTGCTAGTGGTGAGGCGAATATTTTACTAGCATCATGTTTTATAACTGCTACCTGTTCTTCTACCTTAGCTATATTCTCGTGGGGTTTTGGAAGGTTAGCATCTGTTTTCGGTGACGGTGATACATTATTATTTTTTGCAATAAACGCATCAATGTCCGTTTTTTCTTCACCCTCTTCGGTTAGCACCGCAATCAATGAGTTAACAGGTACATTTTGACTATTTTGTGGGGTAACTATTTTGGCAAGTATACCTTCGTCTACTGCTTCTACTTCCATCGTTGCTTTATCGGTTTCGATTTCGGCAATCACTTCCCCGGGATTAACTTTATCCCCTTCTTTTTTTAACCACCTAGCTAGATTTCCTTCTGTCATAGTTGGAGATAAAGCAGGCATAAAAATTTTAATCGGCATAATTTGTTTTTAGTTTTTATTATTGTTTAGTTGTGGTAGGTATTTTTTATCCTCATTGCGAGGAGAAGCGTAGCATCGAGGTGGCAATCTCAGACCTTTAGCACAAGATTGCTTCGTCAAAATTTTCAATTTTTCCTCGCAATGATGATTCAGTATCCACGCATCACAATGACGACTTGAGTAGCTATCACACCTTAATATCAGGGCTAACTATCATTATCATCTGCTTACCTTCCATTTTAGCATGCTGATCGATTTTAACGAGTCCTTCAAGTCCTACTTCTATACGTTTAAATAGTTCTTGACCGACTTCTTTATGAAGAATCTCTCGTCCCTTAAACCATAAAGAAATTTTTACCTTATCACCGTCTTTCAAAAATTCTTTTATTTTTCTTAGCTTAGTTTCAAAATCACCTATACTAATGTTAGGTTTAAATTTCATTTCTTTAAGTACGACGATTTTTTGCTTTTTGCGTGCTTCATGCAAACGCTTTTTGCTTTCGTACTTGAACTTACCAAAATCTAGAATTTTACAGACAGGGGGTACAGCATTCGGTGATATCTCGACTAAGTCAAGACCGGCTCTTTCCGCCATATCTAATGCTTCTCTAATATTTACGACGCCGTGCATTTCGCCGTTTTCACCTACTAGACGAACTTCTCTAGCTCTGATTTCTCTATTAGCCTTAGGAAAATTATTTTTAGAAATAAAATTTCTCCGTATTATGTTTATAAATAAATATATATTGCATTTAACTTATTTTATTTAAAATTACAAGTAAATAAAATATTTTATCTTTAATTTTATTTAGAAAGTTTTAAAAAAAATTGAAACTACAAGACAAATTCCAAATATTAATAAACAGATTCGTGTTAATTTAGCGACTCTTTCCTGTATTTTCAAGTTTTTTAGGTCTATAGCATGCTTATGAGCTTGTTCTTTTTGTGCCATATGTATTAATTCCTGTAAAGTACCGGGATAAATATTCTCACACTCACTGATTAAATCAATTGGCGGTAATATATGTTCAAATTTTTTACGGTAAAAATTATTATCAGGCTCGTTTACACTAAAAGTCTTAACATAACCTTTATTTAATCTATTATTTTTGTTAAAAAAACGTTTAGTCTCTTTCATATTCCTTTTTTATTTTTTGAAATGTATATAATATATTACTTTCAACTATTTTAAAATAATCAATTAATTGCGTTTCTTTTTTTTGCTGTTGTTTGGAGCTTTTCATATTTATTATATTCTTTAGCTCTGCATATATTAGTTTTATAAAACTTTGTTTCATTGATTATACTAAATTTATAAAATCTTTTTTTGGTATTAGCGGTTCGCCCCTAAAATTTATAGCATTATTAAATTTATTGCAACAGCTTATAAAATTTTTATCACATTCGGCAATAATTTTTATTTCCTCGGTATCTTTGGCAGCATCTGGTATAATATCCTCTAATATAATCAAATCACCGAAATTGCTTAGAACTTTACTGTTAAAACGATTTTCGCCGAATATAATTTGACCGCCGTTATAATAGCCGTTTTCTTTATCTAAATCTAGTATTCTTAAACTTTCCTTGAGCATTTCTTTAACCTTATATATGCCGCTATATAAAGCTTTATCTATTTTGCATTTACTATCTCCAAAAACTGCTCTACATGTTTTGCTATATCGATTAATTACAGTCTGATTATATTTTACTGTTTCAGGTTTTAAATGTATTTTAAAGTTTAAATTGTATTTTGTATATAAAGTGCAATAATATGTCACGAAATGTTCAAAAAGCTTGTCAGTATATATTATTATTTTAACAATAGAATTATTTAAATCCATTGCCGTCGTAATGCCGTTTTCTTCAAAAATACCTTCAATGATTATATGGTTTTGTGCGGAATCGTTAAATTCTGCTTCTTTTAAATCTAAACCGGAATTTGGTAAAAGAACTCTCTCTTCATTTTTTATAGCATAGTCATTATTTGTTAAGTTTAATTCCTCACCGCTAGCTAGCTTAATTTGAAAACAATAAACAAAATTTGTAAGCTTTGTAATTACTTCTTCAATATTATTAGATGATAAAATACTCATATATATTCCTGATAAATAATAAAGCAGATAGACGAAGTTTAATTTGGAAAAGAGCAAGGCACTTTGAAGCTTATAACCGCAGCGTATATATAATACGTGAGGATTATAAGCGAGAAGTAACGCCGCCAATTTTTCAAATTAAACGAGTATAGCTACCTCCACTAACTCTATGTTGGATAATTCTATAGAACCGTCATTACAATAAGAATATTCAAAACTATCTATACTAAATCTAACTGCTACGTCAAAAGTAAAATCAGCAGTTAAAATTACATCTTGACCTAAGGGACTTGGTAAGGTTACTATACCGTCGTTGTAATCTACAATGCCCATAGCTCTTACATTATTAATTATATAGAATTACACTATTATTAACCGGTTTAGTGATAACTCGTTCGTAAGGAGCAATAGAATCGCTATATATATTCTTTAGCTGAAATTTATTTAAATTGCCGTCACCCTTATCAATCATTCCGTTCGTTACTTTATAATCGGCATAATCCCTAAACCTAAAAGCAAAATTACTTCCACGTCTTGCTTTAAAAAAGCTATTAAACTGCTCAAATTCAGAGCTACTTAATCTAGCATTTTTGATTAAATATTTTTGGCAACCGTAATTGCGGTCTAAATGTCTTGCTTCTCTACCTGATTTAGTTATAGCGTGAGAAGTAGAAAATTCCGTCTTTCCGACCGCAAAACTTTCAATAAATTCCGGCATACGTATATCGTGAAAATTCATAAGATACCTAAATTATTATTCAAAAAGAATAATATCCTTTTTAATTAAAGAGCGGAAATCTTCATTCATATCTATATTCCATCTTTTTATATCTATATGTATTGATATATCAGACTCATCTAGTACTTTCCTAATTTCAAGCAAAACTTCATGATTAATATCATCCATAATACAAAGATCAAGATCAGAAAATTTTTTATGATTTCCTTTAACTCTTGAGCCGTAAGCATAAAATTTATAAGGATATTTGCTTAGTATGGTACGTAATATTAGTAAATCTTGTTTATCAAGCTGAATCACTACGTTTCTCCAAATTTTTTATAAGCTCATCTACAGCATCAGAAAACTCATCAAAAATACTAATTACCAATTCTACATTTTTTTCATTATAAGTATGAACTGTAATGTTACGAATCTCGATAAATCTAAACCATTTCCTAGGATCAGAAATTAAACCGCTAACCGCTGCTTCTCGAAATACTTCTTTTAAAGTATATGGGGACTTACCACCTTTTTCACAAAAACGTTTCATCATTTTCCATGCCACTTCATAGCAAAACTCAAAGGCCTGTATACTACCTGCTTTATTCTGCTCGGTATCTAAATGTTTACGAAACTCTTCAAATTTCTTTCTTGATTTTAGTAGGCTACTTATATCTAGCCCTGCGATTAAAAGCATTTTATACTCCTATTTTTTGTTTTAACAATGTCTGATAATTCATTACTAGTTTTGTACTGACTAAGTCTTTGCTAGTTTGAAATTCTATTTTATTTGCTTTTATACCTGCAACATTTTCAAATGAGTAACGCTCTATTTTATCACTTATTTTGCTAGCAAGATTTAGCGCAATATTGCGATTTTTATCATTAGTAAAAATACATATTTCAAATTCCAGCTGCATTATATGTTGTACATTAGTTGATATATTAGTAACATTCAATATATTAACAAGTAAGAACGGACATTTTGCATCTTGAACAACGGAAAAATATATTTTATTAATTTTTGTTTTTATTTCATTATCATTTATAAGTAATTTATACAAACTTAGCTGAAAATTATAGATAAAATCATGATACATATATTTCCAACGCTATTATATTTAAAAATTTGCTTTTTTCTTCAACATTAATAATCCGTTTAATTTCAAATTCCCGTTCTTTAAATAAAATACGCATTTTAGTAGTGATGTTTTTTATAAATCTTATTCTAAATAAAAAATATCCTTCCGTTATTATATGTCCGAAGCTTATATTTTCTAGAGCAAGAAATTTACTATCACATAACGGTTTGATTTCGGCATAGATTGTTAATTTTTCTACCCATCTATCCTCTTCCATCCCCTCTCCTGCGATATTTTCTAAAAACTTAATTTGATGCTGAAAATTTTTCACGACTGTTTTTGTCATTTTATTACCTTTTAAATTATTTCCGTCATTGCGAGCCGGCATTTATGCCGGCGTGGCAATCTCAGGAATTTATATTATTTCATGAGATTGCCGCATCGTTGCTAACACAACTCCTCGCAATGATGACTCAGTATCTACGCAGGAATGACATAAGAGCCATATTTCCTAAATTTGTATATTGCGATAAGGTAAATATAAATTTTTTACCTCTTTGGAAAGACCGATACAATTCGTAGCTTGACGATCATACATCTCAGCTATATGTAGCATAATCCCGTGTTTTATAGCATGCGGAATATTATTTTTATCGTAACCGCTTATATATTCTACCCACAGCTCTTCATTACTTAATGCTTTATTTAGAGTTAAAAGATTCTGCTCGATCGCATAATCATCTGCCGTTAAGTCATTTTCTTGGTCTTTAAATTGTTTCTTTATTTTTGTTATTTTTATTAATGGGTTATATTTTAATAAAAACTCTTTTTTCCCTGAAATATTACAAATAAATTTGATTTGTTTTGAGATAAAATTTAGCTTAGTAAAATTCTCTGCTGCCGTGATTGCTGCATCAATTAATCCGATTATTAAATCATCATCGTAACTAGCCTCTACCCGCATATAATTCTTTACCTGCTCTAAACTCCACACTTCTTGCGGAAATGTTTCTATGATTTGAAAATTGTTTTTTTTGAACATAGCTTACCTCCCGATGTCATGACTTAATCACGGCATGTATGCATTAATTAAAGAGTGGATAGACGAAGTTTAATTTAGAAAAGAGCAAGGCGTCTTGAAGCTGATAACCGCAGCGTACATACTAGTACGTGAGGATTATCAGCAAAAGACAACGTAGCCAATTTTTCAAATTAAACAAGTATATCTAACCAAATACGCCAATTTTAATGGCTTCTTGGTTTACCACATCACCCCCTACTCTCTTCACTGCATAAAACTTTACAAAAGGCTTTTCAGTGTAAGGATCACGCATTATATTAATACCGCTTCTATCTACTATTTTATAGGCTGTTTTAAAGTCACCTATCGCTATAGCATTTCCCTTTTTATCTATAAGAGGCATATCGGAGCTACAAACTACCGGTATTCCAAATATTGTTTGCTTAAACGAATCTGATAGTGATTGCTGCCAAATAAAACGCCCTTGATTATCTTTAAGCTTTCGTACTTCCGACAAAGTAATACGATTCATTAACAAAGTTGCATTCGCTAAATATTCTTCCTTAAGTGAATTTATAAAATCAAGCAGCCCATCGGCGGTAATTTTATTACCCATCTTAACTTTTTCGATTTTATCATGGTCAGGCGATAAAATACCTCTAGGTTTTTTTATACCGTCACCATTTATAAACGCATTATTTTCCATTTTAAAGAAACTATTACGCAATCTTTCACCTAACCAATTTTCGACTCTGATAGTCGCATCATCAAGTAGTGCTTGGCTAGCTTTCGGCTGTGCATATAGCTCATGAACAAAAATACGCTGTTGCTTTAACTTCGCTGCCGGAGTTTCTTCTCGTGCTTCTACCTCCCCAATCCAGCCACTACTAAATTTACCGTCCTCGCTTATTATATCAAGGGCATTCGTAGAAATTGTTTCAATCGAAGCAAGTCCCCTCATTGGCGATCTAGCATTTATTTCGGTGATGATATTGTTATATAAAGTCTGTAATATTAAAACGCCGCCTGCTTCAGTACTACTATTTAGGGATGATTTTTGCATAAGCTCATTATCTTCGCCTTTACGTACATAATTAATGAAAGCTGTTTTCTGTTCTTGTTCTTCTATATTTACACTATTTGGTCTTTCTAAAATATTTTGCGTATTATATAGCTTTTCCTCTAACTCATTGATTTTATCGTTATATTCTACTTCTTGCCCTTTAGTGATATATAAGATTTTAGCACTTTGATTAGCTGGAAAAGTAACAATACTTATCTCTAAAAGCTCTGCTTCGGTAATTACTCTCTGCCTTGTATCATTATAAATCGAGTTTTTTATATAAAAGCCTATAGATAGTCCGTCTATTGCCCCTTGCTTTATTAGCTCTATCGCTTCTACTCCTGCTTTGACTTTATTATTTATCACCGCTTCCATTTTTAAACCGTGGTCATCTTCAGCCAAATGAGTAATAATTCCGATAGGTTTTTTACTGTCATGTTGCCAAAGAAATTTTACGTTATGATGATCGGCAATATTATAAACACTCGCATAGCCGATAATTACTACCTAATTATCGGTTACGGACTTTATTTCCATATTATCGAAAGTTTGATTGCTGTAGATTACTTTTTTCATATATTTATTACCTATTTTCCGTTGTCACCCCATGACTTAATCACTCGGTGCATTAAGATAATATAACTGAAAAAATGCTAGCACTAAGAGGTGGGTGTTGTATGTCATTACTGCAAGGCATTAAATCGTCATTGCGAGCAGCCATAGGCTGCGTGGCAATCTCATCAAATATCCTGAGATTGCTTCGTTAAAATTTTCAATTTTTCCTCGCAATGACGAAAAAACTAGACATAGAAAAAACATTCAAGATATCAAACATTTACTATCATCAGTAGATTTTGTACCCATCAAAGGTACTTCTTCAAGTTTTTCGGCTTCTTCTTCCGGCCTTTCAAAAGATAATAATGTTGAATAGGAATATTCAAATTTACAAAAATGCCATACTTTATCAAATTGCTCATTGCAGTCTTTAATAATTTTTTTTTAATCTCATCACCTATGTATTTAAAATGACGATGATAAAATAACATATTAGAAGTAATAGTAATAGCGATACTATCTAGATTTAGTATTAGTAATCATTCTTAAAGAAATATTTTGGCATGATTTATATCCAAGTTTTTGACCTATTAAAATAATATAATCACCAAAAACTAAATCCGGTAAAATATCGTAAATAGTACCGCTATAATAGAGATGAGATAGAGGCAATATTGCCTCTTCTTCGCCAAGTAACATAGCACAGGTTAAATTTTCTACTGCTGACTCAAACAATAGATTAACTGCTTTTTTACTATAGAAAGGCCATTTATCGTAAAAAACAAAAAACATTTCCTGCTGCTTTAAACCTTCCTTAAGCAACTGATTTACCGGTGATAGATAAAAGATTTTATTGTTTTTTATAGAATTAAACATTTTTTAACAACGAAGCAATTATTATTTTTTTCTGTATCTTCGACTAACCCAAGAACCTCTGTTTGTTGTGTGTTACTAAATTCTGTTTGCTGCTGAAATTCAGTAATCATATTAGGTATAATTAAGGGAAGTTGTTCATTATTATTAGGAATCTCTATTTGTTGTACAGTATTTAATTCTGTCTGTTGTAAGGGAACAGGTGGTGGAGGTGCTTTATTATCAACATTAATCTCTATTTGTGATTCAGTATTTAATCTTGTCTGCTGTAAGAAAACAGGTGGTGGAGGTTCTGGATTATTAGTATTATTAGGTCCATCGAATGTAGAAAGCAGCACCAACACGCTTAAATTATCATTTTTTTTAGGTTTAACTAATGGTTCATCTTGTGACGATATATCAGCCTGCGTTAATAGCTCCGGAGTATTAGATTCTTTTTGTGGCGTATTATCTATAATACCGAATATGTCTTTTATTTCAGTATCTTTTATACATTCAATAATAGCAGACTCAGCTTCCTTTTTTATTGCGTCGGTTATTTCTGATTGATATTTTAACTTGGAGCTTATACTAACTCTAGTACATGTTATAGCCAAAGCTTTAAGTTTTTCAGATAAAAGATCATCATTCTTATAACGTAAAGCCGTACAATTTGGATCACCGCATTTTTTCCCTATTGAAAGAATAAAATCTCCCTTAATAATATCTTTTTTAACTGACCAGCCGTTGTAATAAAATTGAGCTAAATAGTAAGCTGCCTCACCACCTTGCCCGCAAAAGAATGCTTCTTTTAATTGTTGGTATAATCTATCTATAATCTCTATATTTTCAGGTGTTGTTATTAGTTCATTATTTGCTGATTTAATAAGAAGTCGATTGATGTCATCTAAATATTGCTGTCGTGCTGCTTTAAACATTTCATCAGAAGTTAATTTTTTATCTTGGTTATTCATCATTATTTTCATCCCTTTATTTTTTTAAGATATGGTACAGTTTCCTGCCCCGAGTAGTGTAGAATAATCGTGCTTAGTATTCTCTCTATATTCTTCTATTGGTTCTAGAGTTATAGGTTGAGATTGAACTGTAGTGATATCTAATATAGATTCAGATTGGGTTAGAGGAGTAAATTCATTTAATTCTTTATTGATTTCTTCTTCATCAATAGAGTCTTTGATTTCTTTTTTTCTTATTTCTTCTTTATGTTCAAAAATACTTTCATCGGTAATTAATTGATATTTAGGCGGTAACTCGCTATTAAACTCCTGTATAATTGTTTTTAAGTTAGTCAGACTCAAATATTCAGGAACGGGAATTTTATGCCATTCCCCCTGCACTGCATTCATATATCCCTTTTCTATTATAGCTAGTTCCATAAGTTCAGAATAATCGGATATTCCAAAATCTTTTAAACACATAGAATTTGTTAATTTACTGTAATGTAAAAATTTTCCTATATTAGCTACAATTTTTATTAAATTATTTAGTCGTTCATTATTAATTCCAAGATGATTTCCATTTTTATAAAATTCAGATAAATATGCACAAGCATCTTCGCTTCCTAAAAACATAGCACCTTGAAAATATAATATAGCGTTTGTATATAATTTTTGTTGTGTAAAAATTACTTCTTCCACTAAAGCCTGCTGATAAGATTCTTTACCTTTTTTATATAAATACTCAGGAGTTAGTTGTATAAATTTTTGAGCTGAAATAAAAGTTGCTTTCATAATCCATATTCCTATGATATATTACAATAATTATCTCCTGAGGTTATTACCTCATCTTCGCCTGTAGGTATTAAGCATACAAGCTCTGAATATTCTATTGGTACATATATACATGGGAGTCTATCAAGAGTGAGATTAAAATCGTCGATAATTTTATCCTCGTTAACTGTGAAAGGATTGTTGCTATTTTGCTTTTGACATATTTCAATAGCTTTTACATGAGCAACAACACTAGGTTCAAAAAAACTTTCATTAATTTTTACTGACAATAAGGAGGTATTTATACATTTTTTATTATTAAGTTCTCTTCCGACTAAGAGCATAATATCTCTAAATTGTGTTATATTTATATTCTTAAGTTCATAATCAGGCATTTTTTTTATTACTTCATCATATAATTCTACTAAACCTTCACATGCGTTATTATTACCGGTAAATAATGCACATTTAAAAGTTTTTTCAGTTTTTAAAAAATCTTCACTAATATTACGAGAAGAAAACTTTTTAAATTCGTTTAATTGCTTATACGCATTTATTAAAAACTCTTGAGACTTAGAGTTGCTATTCTCTTGGGGCATATTAATATTACCTTGTTAAATTGGAGCTTAAGTAGAAGTTAACAAAAATTAAATCTACAATTTAAATTTAGTAATATTTTTGCTAAAAGAAAAGTTCGGCAGTGGAAAAAGAGATTATTTTTTTGGAAGGTAGTTGCAATATTATTCTACCGGTATTATCAATGTCTTTAAAAAAACCGGTTATAAGTTTGTTTTGATGTTTAACACTAATATTTTCATGTAACTTATAAGCATGTTTTAACCAGCTTTCTCTAATAAAAGAAAAACCGTTATTATGCCAAATTTGATAATATTTTTCAAAATTCTTTATTAATTTTTCAAGTAAAGCTTGCGGCTCTATAGGCGTTAGATTTTCGCTTATTAAGCTAGTAGTAGGCTGGTCAATATTATCAGGGTGATAGGTGATATTAATCCCTATACCTATAATAAGGTAATAATTATTTTCTACTTTAACGGATTCAAGAAGTATACCGGCAATTTTCCGACCGTTAACTAAAACATCATTGGGCCATTTTAGTTGTATAATGTCATCCCGTAGCCCCCCTACGGGATCCAGAAAACAACTTACAGCATCATTGGTTGTTGGTTTACTAGATCCCGTGGACAAGCCACGGGATGACATACAATCATAAACGGCAAGGGCTGTAACAAAAGATAATTGCGGTAATAATTCTAGCTCTTTATTAGGCTTTATTAGTAAACTTACATGTAAGTTACCTACCCTAGACTGCCAATTTTTACCGCTTCTTCCTCGTGCTTTGGTTTGAGATTTAGCAAGTACTGCATAGTTTGAATCAACTATTCCGCTTTTAGCAGTTCTCATAGCCTCAGAGCTTGTACTGTCTATTTCATCAAAAACAATTAGTTTAAATTTACCGATATTCATTTTTCTAGTAGTCGTCATTGCGAGAAGGCATTGCCAGCGTGGATACCAAAACCGTCATTGCGAGGAGCGAAGCGATGCGGCAATCTTATGAAATAATAACAAACTCCTGAGATTGCTTCGTCGAATTACTACGTAATTCTTCTCGCAATGACGGAAAACCGGTCTACGCAACAATACTCGCTCGCAATGAAGATAATCACCCCCTACTTGCATGACTTCTGGCTACACTATGTTTGCTTTGAATTTTTGGTGCTTCACTTTTACTTTTAGTTATAAAGCTTTCTAAAGCTTGTTTAGTAAATTTAAACTTAGCAATATTTTCATCAAAGGTTTTAGTTTTATCAAATCGTACATCTTTATTTTTATCTATTCCAAGTACCTCAATGAAATTATCTTTTATTTTACTTGAAGCAGCAGGATCGTTTAAGGTATACAGCAAAGCTTGCAATGAGTTTGTATCGGCTTTTAATGTATTATTGCGACTAGTTGCAGCAATAATTACATATTCTTTAAGCTTTTCATTTAATTCTTTTTCGTTTAATGCTCCGGTTTTACAAAATGATAATAACATTTTTGCTTTATCATCATGATTTTCGATAATTCCTTCTTGCCATTTAGAAGCATTATTTTCTTTTGACGGAATAAACATTTCTAATAATTTAGTTCCAAATGTTTTATGTAGATTTTTATTATCATAAACTTCATAAACATTTAGTAGAAATTTTTGATGGTCAAATGTTTTATCTGCTTCTTTGCCAAGGTCATGATTATTCAAATGTTCTCTAGTTTGACAATATCCTTTAATATGCAAATAATCAGAATATTTTTGTGCATCTTTGAAATCCAAAGTATCTATTCCGGCAGTATCTAAAACAACAGTGTTTAAAGCATTTTCACGTAATTGCTCATTAGTTTCTCTTAGAGTTTCGGTATATTTAAATTTTCCTCCTACTTTTGCAAGAGTCTTAAATAATACATCAGCTAAAAACTTTACGATATCACTTGGGCTTTCAAATTTTTTTGCACTATATATAGCAATATTTGCATCAGCTTCCATACCCGTGCCAAAAGCCATAGCTAGAGTTCTACCTTGCTTTTTAGCTAAGGTAATTTCCTCCATATTATCAGTTACTTCTTTTGTGTCAAATTCCGGTTCATTGCCTTTAAAATATTTTGTCGGTATATTATCTCTATACCCACCGTCGACATATTTTTTACCGTCAATTTCTACTGGTTCAAAAACAAGCGGTATAGAAGCAGAAGCACGGCAAGCTAAAGCAATTTCAATATTTGGCGTATCAAAGCTATTGAAAATAGTTAGTTCGCTTGTCTCTTGCTGAGTTGCCGTAATTACTAAATCCTTATACTGCACTGGATCGTATTTTCGCAGTAACGCTATATCCTTAAAATATATTTTACCATCTTTTTGGTTGTATCTTTCTCTTAATTCATCAAGAGCTTTATCATCTTTAACATTTACTATATCTGATCTCTGTAAAAAATTTCCTATATTTTCTTTAATAACAAGTTTTAATAAATCATATAAAGGTTTACCGTCTTTATTTAACTGTACTATACCCGCAGAAAATCCTTTTTTTCCAAGTAATGTTTGCAGATTTGTATTTTTAGAAATTTCTTCAAATCGCTCAGGCGGTGTCCCAAGAGCTACCACTGCTGCAGTTATAGCACCGGCGGAAGAACCTGCTACCGCCTTGACATTATCTAAAATACCGGCTTTTTTTGCTGCCTCATAAGCTCCGGAATATATTGCTCCCTTAGCTCCCCCTCCACTAAAAGCTATATATTCGATAGGAGTTTCTTGAGCCTTTTTAATATCCTCTAAATTCATAGTTTTATTTTATTAAGTTATCTTCTACAAACTTCCAGTTAATCATATGCTTAATAAATATGTCAACATAATCAGGTCGTTTGTTACGATAATCAATATAATAAGCATGTTCCCATACATCACATGCAAGAAGCGGCTTCATACCGTTTGCTATAGGCGTACTGGCATTAGCGGTTTTTATAATTTGTAACCTATTATCGTGATATACAAGCCATGCCCAGCCGCTACCGAACTGCCCTACTGCCTCTTGCTTAAACTGTTCACAAAATCCTTCAAAACTACCGAAATCTTTATTAATTTGTTCTAGTATTTTACCGCTTGGCTTACCTCCACCCTCCGGCTTTATTGAATGCCAAAAAAAGGTATGATTCCATATTTGGGCTGCGTTATTAAAAATAGCTGCATTTGAGTTTTGAGATGACCATTCTATTATTTCTTCTAAATCTTTTTTTTGTAATTCTTCTTTATCTTTGAGTAAATTGTTTAGATTTTGTACATAAGCATTATGATGTTTACCATGATGATAATCAAAAGTCTCGGGAGTAAAATGTGGTTTAAAACTCTCTTTGTCATAAGGTAAATCAGGTAAGATAAAAGGATATGAGGTTTGATTAGATTTGTTGCAATAGGTCATGTTATTTTCTCCTAGGTTGGTTTTATATATTTATAGCGAGAATCAATACGTCATTGCAAGAAAAAATTGAAAATTTTGACGAAGCAATCTCAGGAGTACTATTTCATGAGATTGCCACGCAGCCTACGGCTGCTCGCAATGACGTTTAACGCAGTAATTTATAAAAATCGGAAGCTAAATAAAGCGATCCGGTTATTATAATATTTGCTTTATTATCACCGTTTATCTTCTTTATATTACTAATCGCTTCTTCGAGTGAGTCGCTTTCGCTAAAATCAATCCCGCTCTTTCTGCCTTCCAAATTTATTGTTTCTGCACTATGGCTTAGTGGTTCGGATAAAACTTTAACACCGTAACCTTTAATTGTCAAACCCTTAAAGTAGGAGCAAAACTCCTCGATATTCCTATTTTTAGTCATACCGAGTATTAAATATATCGGTGATTTTAAGTTATCACGAATCCAATTTGTCAAAACTTGAGCTCCGCTATTATTATGAGCTGCATCTACCCAAATTTGAACATTATCACCTATTAATTTAGAATATTTTTTCGGCTCTATTTTTTCGATTCTAGCCCGCCAAATAGTATTTTGCAGTCCTTTAGAGATAATTTCGTTGCTAATATTAAATTGTTTATTTATTAAACTTATTAAAGAAATAACGCTTGCAGCATTTATTAATTGATGAACACCAAGTAGCGAAGGAGTCGGAAACTCATAACTAAAATTTCGTGATAAATAAATAAATCCGTTATCCGTCTTTTTAATACCGAAATCATATTCATAACAAAAACTCGGTACCTCTAACTCTTCAGTCTTTGTAAATAATGTTTCATAAACTTCCAAAGCTTGCATACTTATAACACAAGGAATGCGAGACTTCATGATACCCGCTTTCTCAACTGCTATTAGAGGTAATGTATTACCGAGCCTATACATATGATCATATGAAATAGGTGTAATTAAGGTAATTAGAGGCTGCTCGATTATATTTGTTGCGTCTAACCGACCGCCTAGTCCCGTCTCTAAAATTAATATATCGGCTTTTGTTTTCTCAAATGCTACAAATGCTGCTGCCGTAGTACCTTCAAAAAAGCTAAGTTCGATATTAAATTTTTCGCTTGCTACCCTCACCTGTTCGCAAACCTGCCATAATTCATTATCCAAGATTTTCTCGCCTGCTACTACGATTCGTTCGTTAAATTCTAATAAATGAGGAGATGTATAGCAATGTACCTTATAACCGGCAAGCGTAAAGATGCTTTTAAGCATAGCACTGCTTGAACCTTTACCGTTTGTACCTGCTATATGTATGACGGGAGGAAGCCTTAAATGAGGGTTACCTAAGGCTTTTAAAAGTCTTGCTATATTTTCAAGATCATATTTAATATTATTTTTCCAGGTCGGCACCGGAAAATGCGGCATTAGCATTGTTATTGATTTTTTTCATGAATATATAGAGTTATACAAAACTATAAACGCTTAGGATAGAAAAAGATTTTAAAGAAATATTTTTTAGCAATTAATCCAAATCTTGGCAATATTTTAAGGTTTTATTCAATTCTATTATTTCGTCAAAGGATAGTTTGCCAATTTTTGTATCGATTTTATCAATTGATATAGCATTAATTTTATCAACCATAATACAAGATTGTGATTTAAGACCATTTAACTCTATAGGAGTCAATAGCAGACGATAAATTGCAGTATTTATTAAATAGGTTGTTATAGGACAAACTAATATGCTGGCAAGAGTTTTATTTAACGAGTTAGATTGAATAACAACAACAGGACGAGGTTTGCCGTAATCTCCACTTAATACACAAACTACAATGTCGCCTTTTTTAATTTCTATTTTGTCCATTTATTAGAGGCTATCAGTAAATAAACTTTAATTAGTAATTAAAGAGCTTTTTTAGCGAAAATTATAAGATTTTTGTAGGAATAGTTATTCATATTTCAAAAAAATCTTATAATTTGCAGCAAAAAAGAACTAAATTACCGGTTAAAATTTGTTTACTGATAGCCTCTTAAATCCAATCTGTGTAATCTTGATTTTTTTCCCAGTCTTCTTCTAATTTTTTTTGTTCCCTAGATAACAAAGATTGCCGTTTAACATCTTCTGCTTTTAATTGTTTAATATGTTCCTGTCCCTCGACAAATAAACGTACAGCTTCATTAATTAAATTGTTTGGACGACAATGTAATTCTGCAGCTATCAATGTAATTTTTTCACTTAAATTGGTTTCTAAGTATATACTAGTTGGAGTGTTTTTTGTCATTTTATACCTGCACAACAATATTGATAATATAGATTATAACATATTATATTATAATCTACACTATACTTGTATTTCACTACAGTCAAATTTTGAAGTTCATCGAGTTTTTGGTTTTACTACATTGATAAGTCCGATTAATAAGCACGATTTAATTATTCCGGGTATTATAAAAAATAGTACACCACTATAAAATGCTTCTTTTAATCCTAAAAATTTGGATAACCATAACCAACCTAAACTCATAATAATTATATTACCGATCAAACATAAAGATATCTGATTTAACCATTTATTAGAAATAAAAATTTTATCTTTTAAGCTAGCCATAATATATACGGCAACTATGAAACCTGCTAGATATCCACCGGTAGTACCTAATAATATTGGTAAACCGCTAGAAAATTTACCAAATATCGGCACACCTGCAGCTCTTAGCGTTACAAAAGATAATACTGCTAAAGTACCGCTGACCCTATTATAAGTAAGCCCGATAAATAGTACTGCAACAGTTTGTAATGTTATGGGAACAGGCTTAAACGGTATTAATATTTGTGAACAAATAGTAAGTAATGCCACTCCTAAAACTATTTCTATTGCTTGCCTTTTGGTTAACGGTAGTGAGATTGAATTAAGTTGCATAAAATTACCTCATAATTTATTTTTAAGTAATTACACTAAATAGAATTATATAATGTTCTTGTCAATAATATAAAAATGAAAATAAAAATTTATAAGTATTAAGCATTGCGTGCATAACTTAAAACTTTATGCTCCAAAGTATGAGGTAGATTACATTACTGCACAAGAAATTATAGGCGGAAAGTGGGTTCAAAATACCTTATTACTTATTTTACTTGGTGGAAGAGATTTATACTATGTACAAAAATTGCAAGGCAAAGGAAATGATAATATAAAAAATTATTTAAAAAATGGCGGTAATTTTCTTGGAATATGTGCCGGTAGTTATTATAGCGGCAATTATTTAGAATTTGCTAAAGGAACAAATATAGAGGTTATAGGTGAAAGAGAATTAAAGATTTTCAATGGAACGGTTAGAGGACCATTGCTTGCTCCTTACTACTATAATTCAAATAAAGGAGCAAGAGAGCCGCTTACCTAAAAATAAATCCAACACTTAATTTAAATATTAAGGATTGTTATGCTTTTTATAATGGTGGTGGATATTTTGTTGATGCAGAAAATACTAAAGATACTGAAATAATAGCAAGTTATGAAGATAATAAACCTGCAATAATAAAATGTACTTGCGGTGACGGGACAGCTATTTTAAGTGGAGTTCATCTTGAATATGAGCCTGCACTCATAAAAAATCAATCTCTTAATAATATTCGTAAAATACTAAAAGCTCATGATACGGAAAGAATCAAATTATTAAATTATATATTAGACTTCTTCATAAACTGCTTATAGAGAGGAATATGTAGGAAACATGCAGCACAGCAGCGTACATAGAAGTACGTGAGGATGCGAGCAGCGGATTGATGCACAAATTACCTCTAGAAGTAGAGTTTATGAAGAAGTCTATTCAAAAATCTAAATCTGTATAATAGCTTGGAGGGGTAAAGCCAGGGATTCTATCTTGTAATAATAACCTAAAAGCCGGTCTTGATTTAATTAGTGAATACCAATGTTTGATAAGCGTCCATTTATCCCAATAAATCTCGCCGAAATAATCGAGTACCGATAAGTGACAACTTGCGGCAATATCAGCAATAGATAGGGAATCTGATACAAGATAACTTCTTTTTTCGAGTAAAGAAGTTATATATTCTAAGTGATAATTTAAATTATTTTTTGCAGCACGTAAAAATTCGGTTCTTGGGCTGCTCATTTTAGCAATTGATCTTATAACTTTTTCATCGATAATAATCTTAGTAACTTCACGATAAAATTTATCGTTAAACCAAAAGAATAATCGTCTAATTTCGCAACAAATATCAATATCTTCATCTAAAAAATTAAAATTCGGATATTTGCTATTAAGGTATTCAACAAAAGGATAAATACCTACCACAAATAAGCCGTATGATTCTTCTAAAATAGGCAATGTTCCGGCAGGATTTATTTTTAAGAAATCTTTATTAAATTGCCAATAATCTTCTTTAATCGTAGTAAATTCTATATCTAATTCTTTTAAGAAGACACAGGCTTGTCTTGAAAGAGGACAAATAGGATAATGATATAACTTTTTCATTAAATTTGTGTCATAGTAAGTTCGGTGTGGTCCTGTTGCATGGCTCGAAAAGCCTGCTCGATTTCATACCGTGGCTTGTCCACGGTATCCAGTAAAACAACTAAAAATACTAATAATATTAGTATTTTTAACTGGATCCCGTGAATAAATCACGGGATAACAATAAGGTCTATAAGCCGGATTCTGTATGAATATAAATTCATTGCAGTTATTTATCTAGGATAAACGTTACCGTTTACCTCAAGCGATCTACCCGCATTACAAGCCGGCTAGAGATAACCCGGGAACTTGATAAGTTCTGTAACGCCTATTTGATCTTGCTCTTGGTGGGGTTTACCATGCGTAATTTGTTACCAACTTACCGGTACGCTCTTACCGTACCTTTTCACCCTTACCGAATATACTCGATGAACTTCAAAAATTGGCTACGTCGTTCTACAAGTACTACGGTACTCACGTATTAAGTATACGCTCCGTTCCTCGTCTTGTGAACTCCTTGCTCTTTTTGAAGTTGATCTTCGTATTCATATTCGGCGGTATATTTTCTGTGGTACTTTCCCTAAAGTAATAATACTCTGCCGGATCTTAACCGGCACCATACCTCTATAGAGTCCGGACTTTCCTCGTGATTATATCATCACGCAACTGCACGACCGTTTAGAATTATGGTCAATTTTCTTAAATTAGTCAATAACATTTAGAAAAAGTTCAATTAACTTATTAAGTTCTGTGAAAGTTTCTAATTGATTTGCTATTTTGAGATATTTTTTAGCAAAAATTAATAAGATTTTTTTGAAAATTTGACTTTTGTACACAGAATATAATTAAATTAATAAGTATAATAACAAATTTAAAATTTCAACTATTTTATTAAAGATATTCTTAATTTAACATTGCTACTATTTTTTTCATACTGTATAAATATGTATTTAATGCTTCTAAACACATAAATTGTTAGCAAATTTTGATATATGATATGAAAAAATTAATTTATTATTTTGGCAGTAATGGTAGTGATGGAAACGCTAGCATGAAGAATGTACTTGGTAATAAAGGTGCCGGTCTTGCTGAAATGTCTAATCTAAAACTACCTATTCCTGATGGTTTTATAATAACTACAGAGCTATGTAATTACTTTTATACCCACAATAATAACTTTCCTAAAAATTTTCAAAACGACTTAAAAAAAGCTATCACCGAACTTGAAATAACTACCGGTAAAATTTTCGGTAGTACAAGCAATCCCCTATTATTATCGGTGCGTTCGGGTTCTACGGTTTCAATGCCTGGAATGATGGATACTATCCTTAATCTTGGAATGAATAACGAAGTGTGCAATGCTCTTGCGGATTCCTGTGGTGATAAACGATTTGCTCTTGATAGTTACAAAAGATTTCTAGAAATGTATGGTTCAACGGTATTATCTATACCTAGTGATCTATTTGAACAAATTTATGAAAAGCACAAGATTCAAGCCGATATTCATAAAGATAGCGATATTACCGTAGAATTATTAGAAAAAATTATTGATGATTTCAAACGGTTGCATATTAAGTATACTAAGCAACTAATTAATGATCCTTATGAACAGTTAGAATCGGCAATTAAAGCGGTGCTACATTCTTGGATGAGTAATAGAGCGGTTATATATAGAAAAATCAATAATATTTCGGAGGGTTTCGGTACGGCTATTAATATCCAAGCAATGGTTTTTGGTAATTTAGGTAAAACTTCAGCTACGGGAGTTGCGTTTACTAGATCACCTTCTACAGGAGAAAAAAAGCTCTTTGGAGAGTTTTTAATAAATGCTCAAGGTGAAGACATAGTATCGGGAACTAGAACACCTATGCCTATTATTGCAAATGATTCAAATTCTATGCAAGCAATGATGCCGGAAGTGTTTAAGGAATTATCACAAATTGCGAAAAAGCTTGAAGAGCATTACTTAGATATGCAGGATATAGAATTTACTATAGAAAATAATAAGCTATATATCTTACAAACACGTACTGCAAAAAGAACAGTCATCGCTGCTATTAATATTGCCGTACAAATGGTAGAAGAGAAGCTTATTTCTAAAGAACAAGCCTTAATGCGAATCGATCCGGAATCATTAAATCAATTATTACATACAAGAATTGATTACAGTAAGGGGCTTACTTCTATTGCCGAGGGTCTACCTGCTTCTCCTGGGGCTGCAACAGGTATTGCAGTATTTTCACCTTATGATGCCGAAAAATTATCTCATCATCATAAAGTAATTTTAGTACGCCATGATACTAGCCCTGAGGATATTAACGGAATGCATGTTTCTTCAGGTATTTTAACTATTAGAGGGGGAATGACTTCACATGCCGCAGTTGTGGCAAGAGGTATGGGGAAGCCTTGTGTTTGCGGTACAAGTAATTTATCTATAGATGAGAAAAAGCAAATATTAACAGCAGGCGACATAGTTATTAAACAAGGTGATATTATAACGATTGACGGAGGTATCGGCAAAATCTTCTTAGGTGAAATGCCGTTAATTCAACCTACTTTCAGTGAGGAATCAAAATTAATTTTAGATTGGGCAGACGAGATTAGTAGCTTAAAAGTTCGTGCAAATGCCGAAACAGTTAACGATGCTTTAGTATCTATAAAATTGGGGGCTCAAGGTATAGGTTTGTGTCGTAGCGAACATATGTTTTTTGATAAAAATAAAATTCCTTTAGTAAGGGAAATGATTATTGCTCCTGATATAGAACGTAGAAAGCTTGCCGTGCAGAAATTATTACCTCTGCAAATGGAGGATTTTAAAGCTTTATTCAGAGTAATGAAAGATAAACCGGTAAATATTAGATTACTTGATCCGCCGTTACATGAGTTTTTACCTACTACCGAAGAAGATAAAAAGAATTTGGCAAATAGCTTAAATCTACCGTTATCCATGATTAATCAACGTCTTCATGCTATGCACGAAGTAAATCCTATGCTCGGTCACCGTGGATGTAGACTTGGTATATGTTCACCGGAAATTTACCAAATGCAAATTGAAGCAATTTTTACGGCTATTTTTGAGCTACATAAAAAAGAACATATAGAATGTAACTTAGAACTAATGATTCCTTTAATTAGCAATGTAGGTGAAATAAAAAAGCTTAAAATGGATATTTATGAGGTAATAGAGGAATTAGAGCAACGTTATAGATATAAATTTTCTTTTACGCTCGGTACTATGATAGAACTACCAAGGGCAGCACTCGGCAGTAAGAAAATAGCTAAGGAAGTTGACTATTTTAGTTTTGGGACTAATGATTTAACTCAGACTACATACGGAATTTCTAGAGATGATATTGCATCTTTCCTCCCATATTATTTAGAAGAGAAGATTTTTGAATCCGATCCATTTACTACTCTAGATGAAGAAGGTGTAGGAGAATTAATTGAAATTGCTATAAAACGAGGAAAAAGCAGTAATGCTAATTTAAAGTTAGGTGCTTGCGGGGAGCATGCAGGCAATCCTGCATCTATAGAATTTTTCCATAGAATGAATTTAAACTATGTTTCTTGCTCTCCATACCGTATCCCTATAGCAAGAATCGCCGCAGCACAAGCTAAGATTAAACACGGGTGATAAAGGCGTTGTCCGCCTGGATCAATTTCACCTCTGTCATCCCGTGGCTTGACCACGGGATCCAGTTAAAAATACTAAATTTATTAGTATTTTTTAGTGTTTTTATAGACCCCGTGGTCAAGCCACAGGATGACATAGTGGGTTTTATAGCTCCTTGCAATGACCAAAAAATTATTTACAAATTAATATGATCATAATACCGATATTAAGCCTTTTTGGGTTTTCATCTTTTTTTGCCAAATATTTCAAAACAAAATTGACCTTCACTATTCCCGTAACAATCAGCATATTAGTACCGATTTTATATTGTTTTGCTATGTTAAAGCTATTACCGGCTGCAACATATGTAAGTTATTTCATCGGTATATTTTTAGCTCTCAGGTCATTCACCTCTTTCATGTTATCTTTCCCTTTCATGTCATCCTCGCCTTTTATGTCATTCCCGCAAAAGCGGGAATCTAGAAAAAATATAATTGAAATCATCGTATTTACTTTATTGATTCTTTTATTTTTTCTTTATACAAGAGAAGCATCGCTGCATGCTTATGATGATTTCTCACACTGGGGGATATTTACTAAAGAATTGCTATATTTCGGTGTTTTTGAGAATCAGTCTTCATTAACTTCCATTATTACTACTCATGCCCATTATCCAAGAAGTGCTGCCGTTTATCACTATTTTATGCTTTCACTTTCAGGCTATTCAGACGGTAACGTATTATTTGCTCATTTCTTATTACATTTAGCATTTCTAGCTCCTTTAGCCGCAAATAAGAAGCTCTGGCAAACCGGAATGTTGTTTTCACTTTTACTTTGCAGCGTAGTATTATATACGACTGGAATTCGCTCAATATATAATGATAGTACTATCGGCTTGATGTTCGGAGCTATTTTTACGATTTATATACTTGAGGAAGACAAGAAAAAAGCATTATTGCTTATTTTACCTATTACGATATTGCTTGCACTTTTCCGAGAAATTGGAACATGGTTTGCAAGTTTTGCTTCAATAATTCTTATAGCTCATTATACAATTTTCTATAAAAAACCTAAAAAATCAAGTGATTATATTGTATATCTGATACTACTTACCTTACCAATTTTGTGTAATTTTATTTGGATGAGTTATTTTAAAAATACTCATGATTTTTTTGACAGAGGCGAACATAGTTTTAGCAATTTAATATATATTGTTGAAAATTTTAATGAGCAGCATAGAGCATTATTACTAAATTACGGTAAATTTCTCTTGTTATTTTTAGTAAAAGAAGGAAGTTTAGTTGTATATACTATTTGTATAGCTGCATGGTACGGAATTCGTAAATATAACCCAGATTTGCTGAAAGAATATAAATTTTTTCTGATAAGTATGTTTGCTTGTTTTATAATTTTTGCCTTGTGGCGATTATATTTATATTTCTTTAACTTTAGCTATGAGGAGGCAATTAGAGGAGCATCGTTACTTAGATATCTAGGATGTTATGTTATAGCTATCGGAATGATTGCAGCTTCATATGTTAAAAATAGTATTTTCTTAAATAAGCAAAGTAATAAAGAATTATTTATATTCCTTCTGCTTCTTGCTGTTTCTACGTTTTCTGTAGTAAAAAATATATTAAGAATCAAACACTTAATCTTAGAACAAAAGAATTTTATCCAGCAAACGACAGAGATTAAAAAGCTATTAGAGCAAGGCAATAAAATTGAATTTAATTTTAGCGGTAAGAAAGATAATTTACAATGTTATGTATTAAATTATAATCTAGCACCGTATTTAGATAAAAAATATTTACAAGAATGTATAAAAACCCCTAAAGAAACGATTATAGAAACCGAGGAAAAAACGGTATACGCTCCCTTTAAATAGCTTTTGGAGATTTGTTGCACAGCTCCTATGTCATTCCTAGCTAAAAGCGGCGTTGTTGCATGGCTCGTTTTATGTCATTCCTGCGAAAGCAGGAATCCAGAAAAAAACATAAATACAGTAAATTTTTAAAATTAAAAGCTCGATTTATCTCGCTTTATGCTGGATTCCCGCTTTTGCGGGAATGACATAGCCGAATTTGCAACAATTTTTGAGCCATGCCAACAACACCGCTAAAAGCGGGAATGACATAAACGAGACCAATGCCCACGCAAGAATGACATAAAACCAATATAGATTTTAACAATTATGGATATAAAATATAATTTAGCTGCCGCTTACCGAATAATGGCGTATTTATCGCTGGATGATCATACTTATACGCATCTATCCGCAAGACCTAAAAATGCCGATTTTTACTATATTTATCCTTTTGGACTAAGGTTTGAAGAAGTAACTACGGAGAATCTTTTAAAAGTTAGTTTAGACGGAAAAATTTTAGAAGGGGAAGAATATCAATATAATAAAACCGGTTACTTTATTCATGGTAGTATTTATAAAGCACGCCCTGATATTTCTGCTGTTTTTCATTATCATACTCCCGCAAGTATAGCTGTTTCTGCTTTAAAATGCGGGCTTTTACCGCTCAGTCAATGGGCATTACATTTTTATGACAGAATATCATATCATGATTATAATTCTCTAGTATTAGATGCTGACAAACAGAGTAGTAGACTTGTTACTGACCTTAAACAGAATTATGTGATGTTACTTCGTAATCACGGTGCTATTACCTGCGGCAAAACTATTCATGAAACTATGTTTTATACTTACCATTTGGAACAAGCTTGTAAAACACAATGCTTGCTAAATTCTATAAAACAACAAGAGCTTATAGTTCCTTCCGTAGAAATATGTAAGCAGACGGTAAAAGACTTATTATCGTTTGAAGAAGATTTAGGCAAACGTGACTGGGAAGCTTGGCTACGACTTGTGAAGATGTAATCACAACACTACTATCCCGGCAGCTTTACTTGCTTGTTTTAAGGATTTATCAAGGGTTGCTATTGGTAACCCACAGCGTAATGCTAACTCTAAATAGCTAGCATCATAAAGTGTTAATCCATACTGCAACGCTAAATCCATTGTTTCAAACCATGTGTGTTCTAAGGTTATTTGATCAACTTTGATGTAAATATCTTTTAAAGTATAAATTGCTTGGTGGCGTTGATTGGAAGTAAGACGTTTTGCACGCTCTGCACATAATAATACATTTCCAATCTCAAGTCCCCAAATAGAAGAGACGATTGTTCCTTCCGTTATGGTTTTATCTAGTATATCCAAGCTTGCTACTTCATCCGGCATAAGCCATGATAAAGCTATTGAAGAATCTAAAACAAAAGAGACCATTTTTTACTTTTTACCCTCATTTCTGTAATTTAGCCATACTTCTAAATCCGATGGTTGTAAATTAATTTCTTTTGCAAGTTTCCGAAGTCTAAGAGCTGCAATGTTTGCAATCTCAATATTATTATGAGAATCAATAGGAACAATTTTTGCAGCAGCTTTACCTCTTTTAGTAATTAAAATTTCTTCGCCTTTACTAGCACGGTCTAATAACTTAGAAAAATGGGTTTTAGCATCAAAGGCCGTAATTACGTTTTTCATATAATTAACTAGTTAATTATAACATATTTTAAATTCAAATGTCAAAAACTTTAATGCCGACAACCGCTACCGTGAATATGTGGAGGATGGAGTTTGATATGCTTTAGCATCTTTTTAAGGAGTGTATCACGCTTAAGTTTTGATACATAATCTAAGAAAGTTTTGCCGTTTAAATAATCTATTTCATGCTGAATTACAGTTGCTAAAAAGCCTTCTGCTTCTAGCTCTTGTTTATTACCGTTGTAATCAAGATATTTTACCTTGATTGCTTTTGATCGTGTAATAGATGCTTCAATGCCTGGAAATGATAAAGAACCCTCAATAAAAGTTTGTTTTTCTTCCGAAAAATAAGTTATTTCCGGGTTAATAAAAACTATAGGCGATGATTTATTATTTTCATGTAGGTCAACTACCGCTATACGCTTTAATATTCCTACCATATTAGCACCCAAGCCCACTGCCCTTTCTATATGTAAAGTCTGAAGCATTTTGTCGACAATAGTACGAATATTATCATCAACAATGTCTATATATTCTGCTTGTTTTTTAAAAATATCGTTTGGTGCATAAACTATTTGATAGTAATGTTTCTCTTGATTCATTAATATACTCCAGATAAATGAAGAGTTATTTTTGCATTGCTAAATAAAGATAGATATCGTCATTGCGAGGAAAAACTGTAAGTTTTGACGAAGCAATCTCGTGCCAAAATCCTGAGATTCCCGTACTCCTTTTAGTCGCTCGCAATGACTTAGCCTTATTTAACAATGCCGTTATTTAATTACGATAGCTGATAATATATTCTGATTATAAGGTTCTTGCAAATGATATGAGCGTCTTTTACTTGGGTATTTTAACGGATTTGTGTAAGTATCTTCACCGATATTTTTTATATCTTTAACACCGGCTTCTTTAAGTTTTAACTCTACAAAAGCCGGTAAATCAAACATATAATGATTTTCTTTTATTGAGTTTATAAAAAACTGTTTATTGTTAATATCTTTACTTAAGAAAGCTTTATAATATTCATCATCAACCTCATATGAATTTTGAGCTATAGCAGGACCTATAATTGCTATTAAATTCTTTGCTCCTTTTTCTGTCATTTTAGTAACTATATTACTAATAATATTATTTATACTTCCTTTCCAGCCCGCATGTGCCGCTCCGATTATTTTACCGTCGCCGCTTGCAAGTAATACCGGTACACAATCTGCCGATTGTACCGCTAATACTAAATTTTTCTTAGTTGTAATACTTCCATCTGCTTCAGGTACTGCTATTATGGACTCATCAGCATTAACAATTTGATTGCTATGTACTTGGTTTAAAATTAAAATATCTTGTGCTTTAAAATAAGTAGTAATAGATTTTTTGTTTTCAACTATTTCTGTTTCATTTATAGAGTTATTTTTTTTTATATATCTATGACTTGAATTATTGAATGTTTTATCATAAATTTTATAATAAACTGATCCGTTTATTAATCTTTCCATGAAAATACCCCATATTAATTATAATAGTTATATTAATACTTTATCCGGTCGTTTACAAAAAAATAAACAGCTAGAAAAAATAATAGCACAATTTCATCAAGACTATAACCTAATCCCTATTATCGGCGTAGAAATAGAGTTTTATTTAAGTCACAATATTGATATAGCTAAATTTGAAATACTTTCAAGAAAATACTTAGCTAGATTTAAAATTTCTAAAATAAAAAAAGAAAAAGGCAATAATCAATTTGAAATAGATCTTCCTCCTTCTGTAAACCTAATACAATATATAAAAAATATATTAGAGGTTAAAACTATTTTAAAAAAAATGGCACAGCAGTTAAACGGTTATATAGATTTTTTTCCTAAGCCGTTTTTGGATGATTATGGTAATAGTATGCATTTTCATATTAATTTTAATTCAGAGTTTAATGATTATTATATAATTTTAGCAGCACAAGGGCTATGTCACTATATGCTAGACACCCTACTCGCTTTTATGCCGACTACTCTAGATTATTCACGGATAAATAAAAAATTTATGGCTCCTACGCATATATCATACGGTGGAAATAATAGAAGCGTAGCCGTACGAATTCCGAATTCTTTTCCCAAACGTTTAGAACATCGCTTATCTTCTCCTGAAACCGATCCATATATAGCAATTTTTACTATTTTAAAATCAATATTGTTGGCTTTAAAATCTCCAAGTTCGCTCCAAAAAATAGAAAAAATTTATGGGAACGCTTTCGATCCGCAATATAATTTAACTCCGTTACCTACATCATCTCAGGATAGCTTTATGTTATTTAAACCGGAGTTTTTTAAATAATTTGTATTTTGTTCGTAAAACCTAAAAACTAAAAAATAATTGTTTTTTTACAACTAAAATAAAGATAGTTTTAAATATAAAACTGCCGAAATTGTTTCAATTAATTATTTTATTTTTGTAAAACTAAATATTTATGAAGTAATGGTATGGACCTCCCTATATACGGAATCAATAATAATGTATTATTGTTCTAGAATAGGAAATTAATCCTAGGCAACAACAAGGAGGTCCAAATGGAAGTTACCACAATTGGCATAGATATTGCAAAAAGAATTTTTCAAATTCATGGATTAGATAAAAATGGCAAAGCAATATTAAAGAAAAAATTGATGAGAGATCAGGTGTTGAGTTATATAGCTAACTTACCAAAATGTTTAGTAGGTATGGAGGCTTGCGGCGGAGCTAACTATTGGGCAAGAGAAATAACAAAATTAGGTCATGAGGTTAAACTAATAGCACCACAATTTGTAAAACCATATGTTAAAACTAATAAAAACGATCAGGCAGATAGCGAAGCGATTTGTGAAGCAGTAACAAGACCGAATATGAGATATGTACCGATAAAAAGTGTAGGACAACGAGATATTTTGTCGATTCACAGGATAAGAGCAAGGTTGGTAAAAAATCGTACTGCACTTGCCAATGAGATAAGAGGATTACTAAATGAATTTGGTTTTACTATTCCTCAGGGTATAAATAAAGTTACTGCTAAATTAACAGAAGTTTTAGATAGTGGCGGTTTAAGCCCAATAAGCTATACAACATTCATCGAGTTAAAAGAAGAATTTATAGATAATGATAAAAAAATAATAGAGCTAGAAAAGCGATTAAAAATATTAGCAACAGAGTTAGAACAATATAAACGTTTAACATCTATACCCGGTATAGGTTTAATTACTGCTACAGCATTGATAGCTTCAATAGGTAATGCAAAATATTTTAATAATGGCAGACAATTATCAGCATGGCTTGGTTTAGTACCAAAACAACATTCGAGTGGAGGTAAAGAGAGGTTACTTAGTATAAGCAAGAGAGGCGATACTTATTTACGTACTTTATTGATTCAAGGAGCAAGAGCGGTATTAAATGCTAAGCTAAGGTTTACAACTGAAGCACAAAAAAACAAAAAGGATTTTACTAGATTTACCCAGTGGATGTATAATTTATCGGAGCGATGCGGGCATAATAAAACTACCGTTGCTGTAGCAAATAAATTGGCACGAATAGTATTCGCAGTATTACGTACCGGCAATGATTACAACGAAACTAAAGTTTGTAGTTAATTAAGGTAATAATATATTGTTGAATTGCCAATATTAACTGAATAAATTAGATAATAATATATGTAAAAATTCCAATCCGAAATATGCGTGAGAGATAATATTGATGGTGAATAAGACAAACCTTAACCTACGAAAAAACTGATTAACGCACAGGCTCTATAGAAGTCGTCTAAGTGATAAGTAAAAGTTTGTAGGCAAACGAATTCCATCAGGGCTATACGGTAAATATACAAGTAAGGTAATTTATCAATTATAAGTTGGATACATGACTGCATTTGCTTTTTAGCTATTAAATGTTATTTTTTTTTTGCATTATTAGGGAGGTCCATACATGCTTTAAGCCGCACTTCACTCTATATTTTCATAATTTTTCATTAGATAATTAAATTCCGCACCATAGATAAATATCATATTTATAATATAGAAGAATATTAATGTAACTATTATACTACCAAGGGAACCATACATTAGATTTAGTTGATTATAATAGACTATATATGTTGAAAGCAAATAGCCGCTTATTACCCATAATATCACAGTTAATAAAGCCCCTGGAAATACATCGATAAAATTTAGTTTTACATTAGGTAATATATAATACAAAGATGAGGCACCTAAAAATAATAAAATTAAAATTAAAGAATATCTTATAAAATTTAAAATGATCTTATATTTTTCAATGGTCTCTAATATTATCGGAATTTTTGTAAATAATATTGGAATTACCACTAAAAGAAACATAGTAAAGGTAATCAAGGCACTAATTATAAGAAACTGTATAATACTAAGTAATCTTCTTCTTATATAAGGGGGGGGAGATTTTATTTGATATACACGATTTAAAATAGTCCTTAAACATTCTACAAAAGAAGAAGCAGTCCAAATACTGCCTACTATGGCAAGATTCATTAAACTTTGAGGAGGAGCACTTAGTAATTCTCGTATTCTTTTTTCTATTGATTCCGTTGCTTGTTCCGGAAGACTCTCTAGAAAAATTTGTATAAAATTTTGACCAAGTTCTGAAGCTCCTAAAAAGCTTGTTAAAGCTAATAAGAATACTAGGAAAGGGAAAATAGATAAAAGTATCATGAATGACATATATCCCGAATGTTCAACGCCATCATCTTCTATTGTTCTAAATAAGGCTACGTAAAGACAATTAAAAATTTTTCTCATTATAAGATTTAGTTGTTATTATTAATTTTATATTTAACCTTAAATAAGTTCGCTGTAAATAATTAATTTATAATTAAAATGAAACTATATTTTATCTTTGATTTGAAATATTGATATAGAAATGAAATTTTCTCTTGCATTAGTTTTATATTTTTCTATAATACACCAAAATTTTATTTTTTATAAATTGTAATTTATACCTCAGTAAATAAGTTTTTAAAACATAAGATATTCGTATTTTATCTTTTAAATAATTTTGCACGATTCTTTAATAATTATTTACCAAATGATTACAAAAAACTTAAAAAATGTTATTTTATAGTTGCTTATAATATTAATTTATGGTATTATTTCTACTTAGAATTGGATAAGTTTAATGATATTAAATTATTAATAACCAAATGTTTTATAATAATATAGGATAATATCATTTTTGTTCAAAGAAAATTTTTAAATATAGACATAATTAGTAACCAAAGGAGAAGATAATGGGTAGAAAAAACGATATTATACAAAAAATCGATAGTTTTATCGGTAAGAAAATTTATTCTTTAAGACTAGCTAAGGGGTTGTCTCGTCAACAACTTGCTGAAGTAATTGATGTTACTCATCAACAATTACAAAAATACGAAAAAGCGATTAATAGAATTTCTGTAGGAAGGCTAGTACTAATCGCAGAAGCTTTAGATAGGAATATTGATTATTTCTTTGAAGGTTTAGAAGAAGCTAATAAACCGCAGCCTGTACATACTCAACATCAACGTATGTGTATTGAAGTTTCAAGAAATTTTATGAAAATTAATAGCACGGAAGAACAACAAGCCGTTAATAATCTAGTAAAATGTTTAGCCGGAAAAGAAAAACTAAAAACTAACGCATAAAGACACGCTGATCTCCTGATTATGTTTTGATATCATTTATGTCATTCCCGCGGAAGCGGGAATCCGGAAAAATAACTTTAATATAGATACAGAAGTTACATATTTGATAACATAAACATATAAAAACTTAGTTTTTATATGTTTTACTAGATTCCCGCTTTTAGCTAGGAATGACATTGCTTGCCTTTATAACATACAGCATACAAATCTTGATTAGCGTGGCGGAAAGGAAGACTCTCTTTTAATAGGTGTTGATTTATTTAAATTTTCCGACTGAATAATGCTATCTCTTGCATTCATTAATGCTCCCATAATTTTTATATTATCTTTGATATTAACTTTATCTCTTCCTACTACCATTTTAGCTTTTTCAATATCCGGCTCATCTTTACTTATAGGTTTTAATTCAGACTGTCCTGATACTACCCTTACATCTTCTGTTTTAACATTAGGGTTTTCAATTGCTTCTGCTCGTTTTTGTGCTTGTTCTTGTAATAACTTATCTATAGTTTGTAAACGTATCTCTTTAGATAAAGTTTTATCATCAATTAAATTAGCTTTAATAAAACTTTGCTGTTCTTCAGTAGAAGATTTAGTACCAAATTCCTTTACCAGCTCATCTACTTTTTTTGTTGATTCAGCTTTTTTTTCTTCAAGAGTTTTAAGATTACCATCTGGAGAGAGCATAGCACGAAAATTATTGACTTTCTCAATTGCAAGCTTAGAGATATCATTTAATATACTGGAAGTTTTTTTCACAACTTCTTCTTCTGAGACTTCACGTTTTTCAGGATGAGCATCTAAAACAGGCGTAATAACATTTTTTAATGCATCCGCTACATCTTGAGCTATATCATCACGAGGCTTAGGTTCTTCTAAATTCTGTCCTTTTAACCCTTTAGTTAAATTTTGAGTTTCTCTATCTAAAGCTGCCTCACTCGCTGCATCTTTAAGAGGTTGTTTATCTTCCGGTATAGCAGTACTCTTATCAATCCCTCTAGAAACAGCTTTAGTCATTTCAGAAGTTATTTCAGGATTTGCTTTGCTTTCATAAATGCCATCTACTCCTTTAGTCATTAGCTCTCTATCAGGTAAATCAGTCTTACTTTCTGCAATACCTTTTTCCGCTGATGCCATAATAAGTGCTTTATCAGGTAAGGATAAAGAGGTATCACTATGAGTAGCTATAGTCTCACCTACCCCTTTAACAATCTCTGCTTTGTCTTTAGCTTTAGCTTCAAGCGAGCTTCCTGCAACTGTGTTAGTAATTCCTTCAATTATTTCACTTTTCACCTCTACTTTAGCTGGACTATCTAAAACATTAGACATAATGGCTTGTATGTTTGTTGTTTTTAATTCAGTATTACTTAGAGGATCAAACAAAATATCATTTACTTTTTTTATTGTATCTTTTTTAGTTTGTTCTGCTGTAATCTTATCTAAATTCTGCTGCATCAATTGTTGTTGTTCCGGACTGAGAATTTGGGCTTCTACACCTTTCTTTAATACAGAACCTAATAATTTTTGTTTTTCCTCATTGCTTAATTCAGAGGCATTAACCTTATCACCTACTGCTATAAGCATTGTCCCTTTATCTTCAGTAGAAAGGTTACTTTTTATTACAGCATCCGTAATACCTTCAATTGCCGTAGCTCTACTTGTATCATCTTTAAGACTTAAACCGACATCTACTGCCTTTTCTAACATTTGCTGTTTTTGCTTCGGTTCAAGATTCTCTGAATTTAAAGCTATAGCTACTGTAGCTTCAAGCATTTTTGATTTTTCTAGGTCTGGAGTATTCTGATCATTTTTTATGGTTTCTAATACCGCATTTACTCCAGCTACTTTTGTATCCGGTGTGAGATCGTTATTATTGACCGTATTTTCAGTTAAAGCAATGATATTAGCCTGCTTTTCAGCAATATCACTTTTCTCATTATTAAGAATTGCCGTGGCTGCTTCGTTAATTAAATCAATTTGTTTATTACCGTCTTTTTCTTTTGTTAAACCTGCATTTACATTATTTAATAAATCTTGCATACTGGTTGATAAAGCTGTATCTGCATTAAGGAGGTTTGGATTCACTTGTTGCGGCTGTGGCATTTGTGAAATCTCAGGTTGCAGTGGTTGATTTGGCGGTACTTGGGTAGTGGTAGGCGTTTCAATAGATGATTTTAATTCTTGATTCGGAGTTATTATTGGTTGCGGTGTTTCCTGAGTTCGACCTTGTACCTTTGTTAAATCTTCAGCTATAGTTTGTGATAAATCAACGCTCTGCCCTTGGTTTAGTTTTACCTCTTGCATCATTTCTTGATATTTACCGCGTGTTACCGCAAGTGTATAAATTTCTCCGCCATGCTCAATATAAGCTAACGCATCCGGTCCGTCTCCGGCAAATTTTAAAGGTTTCGGTGAGCTTATTTCTTTAAGTTGAGGTTTACCGTTTGGTCCCTCTTCATAGTGAGCGGTAAAATATACTGCTTTATCTTTAGAAGGCTTTGTACCATCGGCTTTTAATGCTACCATTGATAGATGCATTGACCCATCGGCTTTATCAAGTTTTATAGGAAAATCTATTTCTCTATATGAATTGATTTGAACCTGAGTACCGTCTTGTTTAGCTACAGTAAAAGACTTAGTTTTAACAGTTGTTTCATTTAAGGTACAGAGTTCATCGCCTTCATCATTTCTAACTACCGTGGCTCTAAGATCGCTTGCACTTATTTGGTTTTCCCACTGTACCGGCTTAAATCCACCCTGATATCCATTAGCGGCACTATATGTTGAGAGAACATTTTTATAGCCAGCTATTTCTATTGATTCTAATTTCTTTTTAAGTTCAGGATTTTCTAAAGCCTTATCAATAAATTCTCTATTAGCCGGATTACCGAAAAAAGCACTTAATGTTTTATCTTTCTCTTTTTCCTCTTCTATTTCTTTTCTTTTTTGTTCAGCTAAATCAAGGTCTGCAAGGGCTGCTAGGTCTTTTAATATTTGCTCTTCTATCTCATCTTTTTGTGGTTGTATAATTGTTTCTCTTACAGCCTTGGTTATTGGGTCTGATGTCTGACCGTCAGGGGAAATACTGCCCGATAAGCTACTGATTGAAGGAGTAGATTGAGTAGAAGATGCAGGAGTAAAGCTAAAACCATCATCAGCTTCTAGTTCTTGGGGTGTAGTTTGAGAAAAATACTCTTTTTGTTCTTGTTCTTCTGTATATTCCTTATTTGCTAAAGGATCAAACTTACTTGTATCGGGGTTACCGTCTTTATTTGCAGTACTACTAATAGGTTGAGCAGGAACAGCTTGCTCTTGTTTTTTTTCTTCGGTGTCTGACTCATATCCACTTTCATATCCAGGATTATCAATATCTTTACTCATAAAACCTCTAATTTAACCAAAAATTAATTAGCACAAATTTTTCGCTGTCACCCCGTGGCTTGACCACGGGGTCCAGCTTAAAATACTAGAATTAATTAGTATTTTAAACTGTTTTCTGGATCCCGTGGTCAAGCCACGGGATGACACATTAATTCACAGTTTGTGTTATACTGTCAAAGATAGTATATAGAGATTTTAGTAATATCAAGAAAAAACTGATATTATTATTGAGAAAATTTAATAGAATTTTTATATTCTTTATTGAGTTCTTTAGTTGCCCAAAGCCAAGTTAAGCAAGTAATTATAAATATAATCATTAAACAGATGGAAATAGATTGATAACTAGCGGAAGGTAATATTATAAATACTAATGATTGTAAAAATGCACTGCCTGATTTACCGAGTTTTGTACCTATCACGTCGGCAGCAGCTTTACCTTTTATTTTTATTTCCGGATCTAAAGGAACATATGCCATTTCTTTTGTTGAATCAAATAAGGTATATTTGCTTGATTTACTAAGCACATTTTGAATAGCACCTATTGTTATAGCAATTAAAGCAGGATCGGTTAGGATAAAGTTTGCCATTATTAAGCCGGCAAATCCTTCAAAGTTATTAACAGCAAAAAATAATATACCGGTAATAAAAACTATTAAAGGTGTTATAACAGCCGCCGTAAACCAGCCAAGTCTTCTAACTATATTTGAACCAAGTACGACAAATAAAATAGTAAATACCCCGGTGTGGCTCAAATAACTTCCTATAAAAGCTGCATATTCGGTTGGAGTTTTATAAATTTTAGTAGCTGCTGCTTTCCAAGGACATTCTACTAAATTAATGGCAATGCCATAGCAGATAAGCAAAGTTGCAATTAATCTAATATGTCTTGACGATAGAATCATTTGAAAACTTTCGGCAATAGTCATAGATTTTTTCTTTGCTTTAAATTTGAGTAACGCTATATGCTCTTTATCTAGTACTTTATGATTAAGCAGCCAAAAAGTTTTAATAGCTATTATGCCTAAAATTAGTACTATAGTTAGAATAATTTGTATAGAAAGTGTATGAAAAGACGATTGCAATGCAAATTTATTAGTTACGTAATCATTAATATTACTTAGATTTTCTAAAAACTGCCCTGCTAAATAAATACCTGTTTGACTAAGTAGACCGAATAACGGATAAAATCTTTTAGATTCTTCCACTGTAGTAATGTTATTAACAAACTGCCAAAAAAGTAATGCAAAAACTACGTTTGGCCATAATTCAGCAATTATATAAAATAGCGAAAAACTCCATTTTGATAAAAGCAATATAAACCATTTTAAATTAGGTAAATTTGCAGTTAAATTTTGAACGGTTACAGGGCTTAAATGCAGTATTTCATGATTTGGAAAAATAACATAAGCAAATAGTGCAAAGAATGCCAAAAAAATTGATATAATAAGATAAAATATATTCTCTGCTTTCATCCTATTAACAAGTTTTACATAGATAGCAGTCATTAAGAAAGCCGACGGCATCACTCCCCAAAACTTCAAAAATGAGATAGTCTCAGCACCTATCATAGTAGTAACAATACTATCTTTTAAAGCTCTGATTAGATTTTGGATAAATAAAATACAGAACATTAATAAAGTGATGAATAAAAATTTAGAAACTTCGTGGCGTTTTATAGGCCAGATATAATCTGTAAGTTTGGAAAAACGGCTATTGATTTTAGAAGGAGGATTTTCTATATTACTGGAGTTAATCGTCATTATTTGGTCTAACCTATATCTTGCTATTGGCTAGAATTATATATTAAAGATTTTCTAAACTTAAGTCAAGGATATACTCGTTTAATTTGAGGTATTAACTAAAAAGAGTTGATATCGTCATTGCGAGCGAACTTTAGTTCATGTGACAATCCAGAAAAATTAATAAAAAATGCTAAAATTAGCATTTTTTTACTGGATTGCTTCGTCAATTACTTCGTAATTCTTCTCGCAAGGCATTGTTGCATGGACTAGTAAAACCCACTGTGTCACCACGTGGCTTGACCACGGGATCCATAAAAATAATAAACAAATACTAATAATTTTAGTATTTTAACTGGATCCTGCGGTCAAGCCACGGGATGACAGAGGTGAAATTGATCCACGCGACAATGTCTTCTCGCAATGACGAAAAAGTTTCAACTTATCAACCCTTCATTTTATGGGAATATATTAATGAATAGTTATTGGTTAAATATTTATAAACCAATAGGTATAAGTTCTGCTAAACTGGTTAGCATGGTAAAAAAAATACTCGGTAAAGAAGTTAAGGTAGGACATGCCGGTACTTTAGATGTTGAAGCGGAAGGGATACTACCCCTTGCCGTAGGTGAAGCTACAAAGCTGATACAGCTGCTAATTGATGCTAGAAAAACCTATATTTTTACCGTAAAATTCGGAACGAAAACCGATAGCGGCGATTATGCCGGCACCGTAATAGCAACGAAAGATTATATCCCTTCTCAAGAAGAGGCTTATACCGTATGTTCTAAATTTATCGGTAACGTAACACAAATACCGCCGGCTTTTTCTGCTCTTAAAGTTAACGGTGTAAGAGCTTATAAATTGGCTAGAGAGGGGAAAGAAGTAGAATTAAAGCCAAGAAATATAACTATTTTTAATCTAAAATGTTTAAATTTTGATGAGAAAAATGCTACCGCTACATACTATACGAAATGCTCAAAAGGTACTTATATAAGGACTTTAGCAGAAGATTTGGCATTGTCCTTGCAAAGTTTAGGATTTGTGATAGAATTACGCCGTACTCAGGTTGGAATATTTAAAGAAGAAAATGCTATCCGAATTAAATCACCTGACGAAATTACCAAAAATTTCCTAGAGGAAAAAAGCATAAAGATAGAAGCAATACTGGACGACATCCTGGTTCTTGATGCAACTGACAGCCAAGCACAAAAAATCAGATATGGGCAGAAATGCCAATTTGATTATGAAGAAGACTTTAGACGTCTTTCCAAATTCGCTTATAGAGAGGAATTTGAAGGAAACACGGAACGCAGCACCGCAGCGTACACTTTAGTACGTGAGGATGCGAGTACCGGATTGACGTACAAATTACCTCTAGAAGTAGAGTTTGGGAAGATGTCTGTTAGTCTTTTATGGGTTCGCTATAAAGGCACTCTGCTTGCAATAGGTAGCTTAAACAAGAGTTGCTTTAATTCTTTACGAGTATTTAATTTATTATAACAATTTAAGGAGAAATTATCGATGTCGATTACTACAGAACGTAAACAACAATTAATTAAAGAATATGCTATAACGGAAAATGATACTGGTTCAAGTGCGGTGCAATGTGCTATCTTAACTGAAAGAATCAACAATTTAACCGAGCATTTTAAATCTAACCATAAAGATCATACTTCAAGACGTGGATTATTAATTTTAGTCGGACGCCGTCGTAGATTAATTAACTATATTAAAAAGAATAATGTTAGCGAATATTTAGATTTAATAAGTAAGCTAGGAATTAGAAAGATTAAGTAGCTAAATAACCGTCATAGCCATAGGCTGCGTGGCAATCTCGTCAAATATTCCTGAGATTGCTTCGCCTTTATTACTACGTAATTCTTCTCGCAATGACGGGATAGAATACAAAAAATATAAATTATGAAATGAGATAAATAGATGTTTAACGAAATAACTAAGAGTGTTACATGGAACGGGAAAGTTCTTGAGCTTAGTACAGGTAAGATAGCAAGGCAAGCTGACGGAGCAGTTACGGTAAAAATGGGTAATTCCGTTTTATTATGTACAGCAGTAGTAGCTAAAAAAGCAAAAGAAGGTATCGGCTTTTTTCCTTTAACGATTAATTATAGAGAAATGGCGTATGCTGCCGGTAAAATCCCCGGAGGATTTTTTAAACGTGAGGGAAAAGCATCAGATAGAGAAGTTTTAGTATCTCGTTTAATAGATAGACCTATTAGACCGTTATTTCATCCGGCTTTTGTGAATGAAACGCATGTAACTTGCAGTGTTCTTTCATATGATCCTGAAACTCCGGTAGATATACTTGCAGTTATTGGTGCATCGGCTGCCCTTAGCCTATCCCCTGCTCCTTATCTAGAAATAGTTGCTGCAAGTAAAGTCGGTTTAATCAATGGTGAATTTGTTTTAAATCCGACACTTGAATTATTAAAAACAAGTCAGCTTGATTTAGTAGTTGCAGGAACATCAGATTCAGTAATGATGGTTGAATCGGAAGCTCATTTACTCGCTGAAGAACAAATGTTAGAAGCCGTAAAATTTGGATTTGAAAGCTTCCAGCCGGTAATAAAGATAATTAAAGAACTAGCAGAAGAAGCTAAAAAACCAAAGCTTGAAATGCAAGATTTATATCCTGCCTCATTAAAGAAAGAAATTGAGAAGTTATTTGTAAAAGAAATTGAACAAGCTTTTGCGATTAAATCTAAACAGGAACGTAGTACTAATTTAGATTTAATACCTGAAAAAGTTTTTACACATTTTGTAAGCGATATAGAAAATAAAAAATATAGTAATTATCAAATCGAATCGGCTTTAAAATCTATTGAATCAGATATATTACGTAACGAGATTTTAGAAAAAAATAGACGTATAGATGGAAGAAGTACCACGGATATAAGACAAATTGCTTGTGAAATAGGTTTATTACCTTCCGCACACGGTTCAGCTTTATTTACTAGAGGCGAAACGCAAAGCTTAGTTAGCACTACATTCGGTACTAGTTTAGATGAGCAGATAGTTGACAGTTTAGAGGGTGAGTATAAAGAGCGTTTTATGCTTAATTATATCTTTCCGCCCTACTCTGTAAATGAAGCAATGCCGATGAAAGCACCTAGTCGTCGTGAAGTCGGACACGGTAAACTCGCATGGCGTGCTATTAATCCAATATTACCTAATAAAGTACAATTTCCTTATTCTATTAGAGTAGTTGCTGAAACTACAGAGTCTAACGGTTCTTCTTCAATGGCAACCGTATGCGGTAATTCTCTTGCTTTAATGTATGCCGGCGTACCGATAAAAGCACCGGTTGCAGGTATTGCTATGGGCCTTGTTAAGGAAGGCAAGAAATTTGCAGTATTATCCGACATTCTTGGAGATGAAGATTATTTCGGTGATATGGACTTTAAGGTTGCAGGAACTAGTGAAGGGATTACTGCATTACAAATGGATATCAAAATATCCGGAGTAGATTTTAAAATAATGACAGTAGCTTTAGAGCAAGCACGACTCGGTCGTTTGCATATACTTGAGCAAATGAATAAAGTTATTAGTAAACCAAATAGCGAACTAAGTAAAAATGCTCCTTCTACTACTACTATAAAAATAGATAAGGATAAAATTAGAGATATTATAGGACCGGGCGGTAAAGTAATAAAGGAAATTTGTGAAACTAGCGGTGCTAAAATAGATATAAGCGATGACGGCAGCGTTTCTGTTTATGCTTCAGATAGAGATAAGCTAAAAGTCGCTTTAGATAAAATTAAAGCTATTGCCGTTGAACCTGAAATCGGTGAAATATTTAACGGTACAGTAATGAAAGTCTTAGATTCCGGTGCTTTTATTAATTATTTAGGTAATAAAGACGGCTTTGTTCATATTAGTGAAATTTCAGAAGAAAGAATAGAAACGGTTAGCAGTGTTTTAAAACAAGGCGATATAGTAAAAGTTAAGCTGATAGGCTTTGATAATAAAGGCAAAGCAAAACTAACTATTAAAAATGCCGATAAGGATAAATCTTCAAATAATCCAAAGCCAAAAAATAATGTTAATAATGCTAAGGAAAATTCAGAACCTGAGCGACGTGATTCTAGTAAAAAACGAGCTTGGAATGAAGATTCTAACAATGATAAAGAAGAAGCAATTACGGAACGTAAGTATTTTAATTGATGTTGTCATAGTATATCCGGTGTCATACCGCGACTTGATCGCGGTATCTAATAATATTTAAATGGATACCGCGATCAAGTCGCGGTATGACAGTAAATAAATGAACCACACAAATAATTACCAAATCATCGCAAAGAGGGTTATTTCTAGTGAAGCAAGTGCTTTAGAAAAATTATCTGAAAATATCCCTGAAGACTTTAACAGAATTATAGAATTTTTACTATCTTTCAAAGGACGGATAATCCTAACCGGCATAGGCAAAAGCGGTTATATTGCAAGAAAAATAGCTGCTAGCTTTTCTTCAACCGGTATGCCTGCTTTTTATTTACATCCGGCAGAGGCAAGTCACGGCGATTTAGGTATGGTGACGAGAAATGATCTAGTAATTATGCTATCTAATTCCGGTGAAACTAAAGAGCTATTTAATATAATTGAATATTGTAAGAACTCTTCCATAAAAATTGCTGCAATGACAATGAATAAAAATTCCACTTTAGCTAAAAGAAGCGATTTTTTATTAATAGTACCTGAATATCCGGAAGCTTCTGTAATTGGAGCTCCTACTATATCATCTTTAATAATGTTATCACTCGGTGATGCTTTAATGACTGTTATACATGAAAAACGAGGCTTTACTAAAGATGATTTTAAAATTTATCATCCGGGAGGTACAATCGGTGCTAATTAACAAAAATTAAAAACCTAATGCGTGAGGGGAATGAAATACCTTTAGTATATGAAGATACTTCCTTTGCCGAAACTATAATTATTATGAATAAAAAACGTTTAGGTTGTACACTTGTCACGGATAAAAACCAAAATTTGATAGGGATTATAACTGATGGGGATTTACGTCGTCATATTAACGATCAAATTCACTTAAAAACAGCCTCAAGCATTATGACCAAAAATCCTATTCATATCTCATCGGAAATATTTGCAAAAGAGGCTTTAAATTTAATGAAAGCCAAGAATATCACTAATATACCGATTGTCGACGATAATGTTATTACGGGTATTATTCATATTCATGATTTACTACGCATCGGAGTTAGCTGAAATCTATGCCCTCTTCTTATAAACGGCGAAAAAAAATTTGGAAATCTGTATATCTTTTAATAATAGTTGGAATTTTGTATATAGGATATATATTAATTAAAAGCGGTTATATTAATGAAGAAAATGATATTAACGTTACAAAAAAAAGTTTAAAAGATACTAAAAATTTTGATTTAAAATATAATATTATATTGAAAGATTCAATTTTTGAAGGAGTAAATAAAAATTTAAATGCGTATAAAATTAAAACTGAGCGAACTATAAAAGAGTCGGATAAAAAATATAAACTAGATATAATAAATGCTATTTATAACGTAAATCAAGACCAAACTCTTATTATCAATGCGAAAGAAGGCTTTTTAGATGAAGAATCAAACATATTAGATTTAAAAAACGATGTAAAACTTTTTTTTGATGAGATCATATTTAACACTAACGATGCAAGGATTGATTTAGTAAATAAGAATATAACCGGCAACTCCTCTGCTAAATTACTTTATAAAAACTCTTCAATTACTTCAGATAGTTTTAATACGAAAGATAAAAATAATATTATAATTTTTAAAGGCAATGTCTCTACAATCATCGATTTATCGGATTATTAAACTTGTAGTATTTCTTACTGTTAGTATATCTATATATGCTAATGATAAAAATATTTCAAATTTACATATAACATCTGATACTTTAATTATTGATAGAATCAAACAAAAAGCAGAATATCTTGGAAATGTTGTTGTTTACTTCGATAATGCAATACTTAGAACAAAAGAATTATATATTTTTTATAAAACAATAGATGATAAACAAACTATTGATTATATAGTTATTCCGACCAAATTGACTGTAGAAAGAAAAATAAATAATGAATTATTACTTGCAGATAGTGCTAAATATTTTTTTGATGATAAACAACTTATTCTACTCGATAATGTAATATTACAGCGTGATGATAATGTCTTAAAAACTAATAAACTAATCTATTATGTAGATATTATTAAGAAATAGAGTTCTTTAGTACGTCATTGCGAGAAGAAACTGAAAGTTTCGACGAAGCAATCTCAGGATATTTGACGAAATTGCCACGCAGCCTACGGCTGCTCGCAATGACGTTGAGAATTAATCCACACAAAAAAACGCAAATAAAAAAGATGGACAGCTTACAAGTTAAAAATATATCAAAATCCTACAAAAAAAGGAATATATTAACTGATATATCTCTGAATATAAAACAAGGAGAGATAGTTGGTTTATTCGGTCCGAACGGAGCCGGTAAAACAACTTGTTTTAACATTATTATCGGTTTAATGAAACCGGACTCAGGGCAATTACTTTTAAACGATATAAATATTACTAACCTACCTATTTATTTACGAGCAAGGCTTGGAATCGGCTATCTTCTTCAAGAACCTTCAATTTTTCGAGGATTATCGGTTGAGGATAATATTAAGACTGTAGTTGAGATATCTGAAAATGATAAGGAAGTAATTGAACAAAAAACCCATAATTTACTAGAGAAATTTTCGATAGTTCATTTAAAAGATTTATCCGCTGCTAGCTTATCAGGCGGTGAAAGGCGTAGGCTTGAGATTGCACGTTCACTTGCAATAGAGCCTAAATTTATCATGCTTGATGAACCGCTTGCCGGTATTGACCCGCTTGCTATTTCCGATATTAAAAATCTAATTACTTATTTACGTGAATTTAATATAGGTATATTAATTACTGACCATAACGTGCGTGATACTCTAGATATAGTCGACCGTGCTTATGTTATTTTTGAAGGTAAAGTATTGCTAGAAGGAAAACCTAAGGAAATAGCAAGTAGCAAGAAAGTTAAGGAAGTGTATTTGGGAGAGAGCTTTAGTTTTTAGACTATGTATCATCCCGTGCTAGGTTGTCACCCTGTGGCTTGACCACGGGGTCCATAAAAACAGCTTATGATATTAATATTTTTAACTGGATCCCGCGATCAAGTCGCGGGATGACAAAGCAACGTACTAGATTCCCGCTTTTAGCTAGGAATGACATAAAGGGTTTTTTATGCAAATTAACAAAGAAATTTTTAGAGCTTATGACATACGAGGCAATAGCCTTAAGGATTTAACAGAAGAAGTAGCTTATAAAATCGGCTTTTGTTTTGCCAAGATGACTATAACAAAAGATAATAGCAAAATCTGTGTTGGTTTAGACGGTCGGCTCAGCTCCCCTACCCTTTGTAAAGCCTTAGAATTAGGATTAACTGAGGCAGGGGCTGAAATCATAAATATTGGTGTAGTTCCGACTCCCGCTCTATATTTTGCCGATAAACATTTTATGCCTGCCGGTAGTATTATGGTTACGGGATCGCATAACCCTCGTGACGATAACGGCTTTAAAATACTACAAAACGGTAAATCTTTTTTCGGTGATCAGATACAGGATTTACTAGTAAGGATTTTGGATAATCATGTCATTCCTGCAAAAGCAGGAATCCGGCTTACTACAAATGGAGACATGGATTCCCGCTTTCGCGGGAATGACATAGAGTATGGACATAATATAGAACATAAATACCTAAAAAATATTTTAGACGGAATAAGCATTAATCCTAAATTAAAAGTAGCTTGGGACTGCGGCAATGGAGTAACGGGCAATATTATTGAAGAGTTAAAAAAGCATTTAACTAATCACAACATAATTATAAATAGTAAGATTGACGGGAATTTTCCAAGTCATCATCCTGACCCTACCAACCCTGCTAATTTACAAGAACTAATTAAATTAGTTAAAGAACAAAATTATGACCTTGGTATAGCTTTTGACGGTGACGGTGATAGAATCGGTATTGTAAGCGGGAACGGTAAAATATTATTTGGTGATCAAATTTTATGTATATTTGCTGAGGATATTTTAAAAGAAAATCCAAACGCAACTATAATAGTTGATGTAAAAGCCAGTCAGTTAATAGTTGATAGAATTAGGTCATTTGGCGGGAATCCTATAATATGGCGAACAGGTCATCCTTTTATTAAAAGCAAAATGCTTGAGACAAAAGCTTTACTTGCCGGTGAAATGAGTGGGCATATATTCTTTGCCGATAAATATTTTGGCTTTGATGATGCAATTTATGCAGCCCTTAGATTTTTAGATTTACTGAGCAAATCGGATAAAACTCTAGATGAGATAATAGACGAGCTACCTAAAAGCTATAGTACACCGGAAATTAAAATTTCCGTTCCTTCACAACTAAAGCTAAAAATTATAGAAGAAATAAAGCAAAAATTACTTGATGATAAAATAGAATTTAATGATATTGACGGTGTGCGGGTAAATACTGAGCATGGCTGGTGGTTATTACGTAGCTCTAATACCGAATCTATTATAGTTGCAAGAGCTGAATCAGCAAGTAAAGAAGATTTAGAGGAAATAATGACTATAATTAATAAATATCTTGAGAAATACAGGTTATTAATTAATTTTTAAAAAATTATTGCTTTCTAAAATATTATTTTATATATTTTTCGTACCTTATTAATATAAGGAAAAATAATATGTCCAAACAAGCTCTTAACATTGGGTTTCCTATTGACATTAAACAACTTCAAATAAATTTAGCAACTGAACAAATGGCATTAGATAGATTACGTGCTATAGTTAGCAAGCATTCGGTAGGAACAGACGGAAATGGGAATCATATTATTAATGATAATTCTCAGTTTGAAGAAATTAAAAAGCTTACTGCTTTAGCTTTTAGTGTCGGTATATCAATACATAGTGAGACAAATATTATTTTTGACTCCGGTTTTAACCCAGGTGTAATAACATTTAGTGGACCAGTGGATGAGGCTCAGGCTTTAGGTGATGCCTAAGGCTGATGAAACTGAAAACGTTTAATTCCTGCGAGGTGTTGTCGCGTGGGGCGGTTTTTTTCGTCATTGCGAGAAGACGCCATAGGCGTCGACGAAGCAATCTCAGACAAAATTCCTGAGATTGCCACGCCAGCATAAATGCTGGCTCGCAATGACGATTTTGTGGGTAATGCTTTCTCGCAATGACGGAAAACCGCACCATGCAACACCCCAATAATTATAGGCTAAACTATATATCAGTGATAAAAAAAGAAATAGTAATATTATGTGGGCCGACTGCTAGCGGAAAGTCTTATTTAGGGCATGAATTTGCCAAAGCTTATAATGGAGAGATAGTAAACATTGATTCAATGCAGGTTTATAAAGAAATCTCTATTATTACCGCATCCCCTCCGAAAAGCTATACAGCTGAAGTTACTTACCATTTATATAATTTTCTATCAATTACAGAAGATTTTTCGGTAGTAAAATATCTAAAACTTGCTACGGAAAAAATAAAAGAAATAACTGCGAGAGGCAAGCTACCTATATTAATAGGTGGAACCGGATTATATATTAACTCGTTAGTTTTTGGCTATAATAATATCCCTGATATATCAGAAGATTTACGAGAACAAGTAAGAAACTTACATACTGAAATAGGTAATATAGAGCTATGGAGTAAATTAGAGGAGCTTGACCCGTTTGCTGCTTCTAAAATAAACCAAAATGATACTCAGCGTTTAATTAGAGCTTATGAAGTATTCTTGCAAACCGGTAAATCTATTTTTTCCTTTCAAACTTTACCAAAAGAACAAATCTTATCTGATTTTAATTTCAAAATTATTTTCTTAAATCCTGAACGAAAATTTTTGTATAAAACATGCGATGAGCGTTTAGATAAGATATTTAAAGAAGGGGCAATTGACGAAATTGCTTTGATAAAAAAACAATTCATACCACAAGATTATTCAAATTTAAAAGCAGTAGGAGTAAAAGAAATTTTAGCTTATTTAGACGGTAACCTTACTTTAGATGAGGCTTTAAGTGCAGCTCAAATACGAACCCGCCATTATGCTAAAAGACAAGTTACTTGGTTTAAAAATCAGATAGAAGATAAAACTACATTAGAATATTCTAACCAAGAAGAGTTTGCACAAATATTAAGAAACTTTCCTATATACTTCGAGTAAATGAAGAGTTGGTAGACGAAGCTCAATTTGGAAAAGAGCAAGGCGTTTTGAAGCTTTTAATCGCAGTGTACATACGAGTAACGTGAGGATTAAAAGCAAAAAACAACGAAGCCAATTTTTCAAATTCAGCTAGTATAGTTTATCTATTTATTTCTTCTTTCTTTTTATTATTAGAAATAGGAGTAATGGAAAGTGTATTTGTTTTAGATCCTACAATATTAATCTTACTATTTAAATTTGAGACGATGTTTTGTGCTTCTTTTAATACATCAGCCGGAACTTTATTTTCTAATTCTACAGGTACCTTATCAGATTTAAAATAACCAACTCCCGCTTTAACAACATTTGGTATTTGTTTAATAATATTCAGTGTTTGACCTTCTTTCCAAACTAAACTACCTATACTAGTAGCAACATTCATATACTTCTTATTTTCGACATTTTCTATGATTTGTACCAGCTTATCCGGTTGATTGAGCATAGGTGTTAGTATATTATATAATTCTTTCTTATCGAGCTTATTTATACCGGGTACATCTTTTAAAGTTTTATCTAAAATACTTGCAAATATTTCTTTATTATCGTTTAAGTATTTTTTGATTTCGGAATTATCTTTAGTTAACATTACCAATTCTTTAGCTAGTCCCGTATAATCACCTTTAACGAATCCATCAAAAACCTTTTTTAATGATTCAGGATTATCAAGTAATACAGGCATTACATTCGTAAGTTTTGTAACATCTTTTGTTTTTAGCCCATAATTTACAAGCTGTTGTTTTATAGTTTGGCTATTTTTTTCATCTTGTTCTAAAACCACTTTAATTAAATTATCGAATAAACCTTCTTTACTTTGCTCTACTAATATATCTTTTAACTTAAATGAAGGCTCGTTAAAAGCATTAATTACACGGCTTGTTACGTTCATATAATCGCCTTTATTTATATCTGTAATAATAGCATGTGCAATTTCCGGTTTTGACATAACTTCGCCTACTATACTAAGCATTTGTTTATCAAAATTATATTCTTTCGTCATGCTTTGTATATTCGGAGTATTTTCAATAATAGCTAAGGCAATATCTGGTAAGACTGTTTTATTATCAGCAAAAAAACTTTTTAATTTATCGTCGCCTGCTACCATTTCTAAAGATTTCTCAAGAGCTACCATTACTCCTTGATTTGGAGCATTAAGAGTATCAAAAATCTCTTTTGTTTCAGGCATTTTATTTAATAAAGTAGGGATAGTATCTACAATAAGCTTTCAAAATATTCTTTTAAAAAAGGTTTAGCTTGTTCTTTAGTTTCTATTAAGAAACCTTCTATAATTATTTGTTTTTCAGGAGATAATTTATTAAACCTTTTTAGAGCAGTAGGATTGTTTATATTTTCAGCCAACTCTTGTTTAAACTCAGGATGTTCATTAAATATTTTTATAACTTTTGCATATGTATCCTTACCCTGAGGTTTTTGTAATATATCATCAAAAGCTTTTATATAGTCGCTTGGAAGTATTTCTGTTGCTCCGGTACGTATATAATCTGCTATATCTTTTCCGTTTTCATTAAAAAATTTCTTGAAATTTTTATCGGTAGATAACATTTCTAATGTTTTAGAAGTCACTTTATTATAGTCGGGTACATCTTGCTTTAGCTCAATTGCAATTTCTTTAATGCTTTTAAGTACATTATCATTTTTAAAACATTCTTTTAATGTTGTAAGGCCCTTTTGATCTAGAAAACTACCTTCTTGAAATTCTCTAAACCCTGATTTTGCTAAGATTTGCCCTATTTTTGGTAAATCATCTGCATGTTTTTTTAGAAAATCCCATATTTCAGATTTTTCAAGAACGGATTTTTGAAAGTTTGAATCAAGATATATATCAGAGGAGCTTGCAAGTTTAACAAATCCCGTAAATAGTTATAATCTTGTTAAACTTGATTATAACTATTTACGGGATTTGTTAAAGCAAACTTTGCACCTTTTAATAATGCTCCTATGCTAACGGGTAATATTTTTTTCTTTGGAGATGCGAGGTCATAAATAAAGCTTGTAAATGCCTTGTCTGCATCAGGAGAAGATAATGTCCTTTTAACAGTTTTATTAAAATTCTTTAATTTAATATCTTTAATGGAATTTGTAACTGCCATAAAAATAATGAAATGTATTTAATTACATAAACATTAAATTATCTTAAAATTGATTCAAGGAAATAAATTAAGGACTACTTAAATATTTTAATTTTTATTGCATAATATGATAATTAAATCAATTTGATCTAAGATTTATGGAGTTATCTGGGTATTTTTTTTATTTTTTGTAGGTAATGATTCGTAAGTATGTGATTTATCGGGATTATCTACTATATGCACTTTACTATCTAAATTTGAAACTATATTTTTTGCTTCTTTTAAAACATTTAGTTTATTAATATTTTCAAACTCATTCTTAAAATTATCTTTTAACTGTTCATTGAAGATTTCTTTTGGTAAGTAAATTCCACCGGTAATAGTGCATGCCCAAGTATATTTAGATTTAGAATTTAAAGTAGAGGCAATATTACTTGCTAACTTTTCTAGATTTTTCGACTCTAAAAAATTATTTATATTATCAGGATTCTCTTTAGAATATTTAGAAACGATAGGTTTTAGCATCTGATTAATCATATAAAAATCTTCACCTCTATTATCACCTTTATCAAAAAGTTTTTGTGATATTTTCTCGGTTAAAATATTTGCAAATAAATTACTCTTAATATCTTGTTTATTTGCAATATTTTCATATAAAGGGTTCAATATTTGTAATGGAGAATTTACATGATTTGTAATATGTTTATATTGATTTGTTTTAGGAGTAGCTAGGTTAGTAATCATATTCATAGGTAGCGAGTTTAGTTTTTCTATAATATAGTCTTTAACAACTTGATTTTCTTCGCATAATATATTTACCTGTTGAGCAAATTCTTTTTTACTAAGTAAATTTCTTTTTTCTTCGGCTTGTATTTGTAAAAATACTTTATCAATTGCCTTATCAATTAATTTTGCTTGTTGTTCTTTAATTAGTTCAGGTGCTAAAGGAGGAATAGCCTTATCGAGATTGTAAGTATCAGTAAGTAGTATTAAATTATCAGGTAATTTAGTCTCTGCTAAATTAGTATTTTTAAAATTACAATCTTTTAAAGAAGTTACTTTAGTTAAATCTGCATTTTTTAATGATACGCCTGAGAAGTCAATATTAGATAAATTACCTACTAATATAGCTCCCTCTAAGCTGAATTTTCCATTTTGTATTTTATTTAAATTATTTCTAAGAGTAATTTCATCTATAGTTTTATCTTTAAAATCTTGTGATGGACTAAATACGTCTTTTACTTTTTCAGTAGCATAGCTAAAACCTGCTTTTATAATATTCGGCAATTGACCTTCAAAATAATTGGTTTTTTGAGCTAGATTATATATAGCACTAGCGGCCCCACGATAATTACTTTGTTCAACCTCTTCTATAACTTTAACTAATTCATCAGGATGGTTTAACATTGATGGAAGTACATTATATAATTCTTTCTTATCAATGTTATTTATGCCCGGCATATCTTTTAAAGTTTTATCTAAAATACTTGCAAATATTTCTCTATTATCGTTTAAATATCTCTTAATCTCAGGATTATCTTTAGTTAAAGCTATTAACTCTTTTGCCATTCCCGTATAATCACCTTTAATAAAATCTCGAAAAACCTTTTTTAATGACTCAGGTTTATCAAGTAATATAGGCATTATGCTCGTTAGCTTTGTAATATCACTCGCTTCCAGACCGTAATTTATAAGTTGTTGTTTTATAGTTTGGCTATTTTTTTCATCTTGTTCTAAAACTCCTATAATTAAATTATCAAATAGACCTTCTTTACTTTGCTCTACTAATATATCTTTTAATTTAAATGAATGATCATTAAGGGCAGAGATTATATTACCTGTTAAACTCATATAATCGCCTTTATTTAAGTCTGCAATAATCTCATGAGCAATTTCCGGTTTTGACATAACTTCGCCTACTATACTAAGCATTTGTTTATCAAAATTATATTCTTTTGTTATGCTTTGTACGCTAGGAGTATTTTCAATAATACCTAAAGCAATATTTGGTAAGATTGTTTTATTATTAGCAAAAAAACTTTTTAATTTATCATCACCCGCTACCATTTCTAAGGATTTTTCAAGAGATATCATTACACCTTGATTTGGAGCGTTAAGAGTATCAAAAATCTCTTTTGTCTCAGGAATTTTATTTAATAAAGTAGGAATAATATCTAAAATTTTAAGATCGATTTTGTAGCTTTCAAAATGTTCTTTTAAGAAAGGTTTAGCTTGTTCTTTTACTTCTGCTAAGAAATTTTCAATAATTATTTGTTTTTCAGACGATAGTTTTTTAAATCTTTTTAGAGAATGAGTATTATTTGTATTTTCAGCTAGTTCTTGTTTAAACTCAGGATGTTCATTAAATATTTTAATAACTAATGAATATAAATTTTTCTTTTCGGGTTTTTGTAATATATCATCAAAAGTTTTTATATAATCGCTTGGAAGTATTTCAGTTGCTCCGGTGCGTATATAATTCGTAATATCTTCGCTCTTTTCATTAAAGAATTTTTTGAAATTTTTATCGGTAACCAGCATATCTAAAGTTCTAGAAGTCACTTTATTCCAGTCCGGTAGCTCTTGCTTTACTTCAACTGCAATTTCTTGAAGTTTTTTAAGTACTTTTTCATTTTTAAAACATTCTTTTAGTATTTCGAGTCCCTTTTCATCTAAAACACTCTTATCTTGAAATTCTCTAAAGCCCGCATTTGCTAAGATTTGACCTATTTTAGGCAAATCATCTGAATGTTTTTTTAAAAATTCCCATATTGGAGATTTTTCAAGAAGTGATTTTTGAAATTCCGGATCAAGATATATATTAGAGGATTTAGCAAGCTTAACAAGATTATAACTATTTACAGGATTAGTTAAAACAAATTTTGCTCCGAGTAACATCGTTCTTAAACTTATACTCTTTGAAGACGATAAGTCCTTAATTGCACTCTTTAGTGCTTTATTAGCTTTAGAAGAAGATAAAACTTTTTCTACAACTTTTTGATAGTTTTTATTATTTGTAACAGCCATAAAATTACTCGAAATTTTTAAATATTCTAAATCTATTTTAAAAAACTTTTAAAAATAAAAATTAGGTATTTTTAATTTTTTTTATTCTTGTTGTTAATATGTATACTTCGACACAACATGTTCAGCATCCGAGGACTTACGAAGACATGGCTGCCAATTTTTCAAGTTCTACCTGAGTATATTATTTAGCCTCCGCTTTTGGTATCCATCTCAGTGAATACTTCTTCCCATGAACCGGTGGTCGCTGCTTTTGAATATTCAGTCGCTCTATTTTCAAAAAAGTTCGTATGCTCGACTCCGTTTAGCATTTCATCAAGCCAAGGAAGCGGGTTATGATTTACCAAATATACATCTTTGAGTCCTAGCTGCATTAAACGACGATCGGCAATATAACGAATATATTGTCTTACTTCATATGCCGTTAACCCCTCAATACCGCCGACTTCAAAAGCAAGTTCAATAAAGGCATCTTCAAAATGCACAATAGTCGTACAAGCTTCATAAATACGTTTACGTAAAGTTTCCGTCCAAACTTCAGGGTTCTCTCTTACAAAAGTCTTGAACAGAGTAATAATTGAATTAGTATGAAGTGTTTCATCACGCACTGACCAAGCAATAATCTGACCCATACCTTTCATTTTATTAAAACGAGGGAAATTAAGCATAATCGCAAAAGAAGCAAATAGCTGTAATCCTTCGGTAAAAGCTCCAAATACTGCGAGTGTAGTTGCTATATCTTCTTTGGTATCCACTCCAAATTGCTGCATATAATCATACTTGTCTTTCATTTCCTTATATTTAAGAAATGCTGAATATTCTACTTCCGGCATACCTACCGTATCAAGTAAATGTGAGTATGCCGCAATATGCACTGTTTCCATATTAGAAAACGCCGATAGCATCATCAATATTTCAGTCGGTTTAAATACTCGTGAATAATGCTTCATATAGCAATTATTCACTTCAATATCTGCCTGCGTGAAAAAACGAAATATTTGCGTTAATAGATGCTTTTCCCCTGGAGTTAAGTTATATTTCCAATCTTTAACATCGTCGGCAAGCGGTACTTCTTCCGGTAGCCAATGAATTTTCTGTTGAGTGTGCCAAGCTTCATATGCCCATGGATATGAAAACGGTTTATAAATTGGACTTGCATCAAGTAGTGACATAATTTTTTTCTTCTTAATTTTTCTATATTTTTAGCATTTTTTTAATTATTTTCTGGATTGCCACGCTCCTTTTAGTCGCTCGCAATGACGATTTAGTATCAATACAACAACACTTATACTTACTGACAAGCTAAGCATTCTTCGTAATTACCGGCTTCTGCTAACTTATCGTTTTGTTCCTCTAAATCTTTAAAATCTGCTTTTAGTACATCATGCGACACTTTATCGGCTCGCTGTATTGATGTCGATCTACAGTAATATAAACTTTTTACTCCTTTCTTCCAGGCTTTAAAATGAATATTATTTAAATATTTCTTACTAACGTTCCCTGGTAAAAAGATGTTTAAAGATTGTGCTTGCGTAATGTAAGGAGTACGATCGCTTGCCAGTTCAATTAGCCAATTCTGATCAATTTCGTAAGCGGTTTTGAAAACCTGTTTTTCTTCTTCTGATAAAAATGTTAAATGTTGTACTGATCCTTCATGCGTTGCAATCGAAGACCAAACTTGATCATTATTAAATCCTTTCTCTTCTAATAACTTTTCTAAATGTTTGTTACGCACGTTAAAAGAACCGGTTAAAGTCTTTTGTACAAAGCTATTAGCGGCAAACGGCTCTATTCCCGGTGAGGCATTACCTGCTATTACCGAAATTGAAGCGGTGGGTGCTATTGCAGTTTTATTGCTAAATCGTTCATTACTTCCTGCATCTAGAGCATCAGGACATGCTCCTTTTTCTTTACCGATTTCTATTGAGGCTTTATCAGCTTCAGCAGATATATATTCAAATATTTTTTTATTCCAAACTTTTGCCATAACTGATTCTATTGGTACTTTTTTCATTTGCAAAAACGAATGGAATCCCATCACACCAAGTCCAACGCTTCGCTCACGCATAGCCGAATATTTAGCTCTTGCCATAGTATCCGGTGCTTTATTAATAAAGTCTTCTAAAACATTATCAAGGAACAACATAATAGAATGGATAAATTCTTTATCATCTTTCCACTCTTCATAATACTCTAAATTTAAAGAAGAAAGGCAGCAAACGGCAGTTCTTGACTTTCCTAAATGGTCAATTCCCGTCGGCAATGTAATTTCGCTACAAAGATTGGACATTTTAACTTGAAGCCCTAATTTTTTATGATGCTCAGGGACAGATTTATTAACACTATCGATAAATAACAAGTAAGGCTCACCCGTTTCTATTCTAGTAGTTAATAATTTAACCCATAAATCTCTTGCTCTAACTTTATTTACAACTTTTTTGGTAGCAGGACTAACAAGGTCAAAATCCGTATTGTTTTCAACGGCTTTCATAAATTCATCGGTTATAGCTATACCGTGATGAATATTAAGAGCTTTTCGGTTAACATCCCCACCTGTCGGACGTCTTATATCAATAAATTCTTCAATTTCAGGGTGATTAATAGGCAAATATACAGCTGATGAACCTCGTCTAATAGAACCTTGCGAAATAGCAAGAGTCATAGAATCCATTACTTTAATAAACGGTATAATACCGGATGAATGACCTTTATCACGAATCCCTTCGTTAATAGAACGAACATTACCCCAATAACTTCCAATCCCGCCGCCGCGTGCAGCAAGCCAAACATTTTCCGTCCATAAATTTACTATATCATCTAAGCTGTCATCAGTCTCATTCAAGAAGCATGAAATAGGAAGTCCCCTATCCGTTCCGCCGTTACTTAAGATTGGTGTTGCCGGCATAAACCACATTTTACTCATATATTCATATAACTTCTGAGCATGCTGTTTATTGTCGGCATAATAACTAGAAACTCTTGCAAATAAATCTTGAAAATCCTCACCTTTCATAAGATATCGATCTCGCAGAATAGCTTTACCGAAAGGAGTAAGTAAATTGTTATGGTTGTTGTTTATAGTTATTTGAAATTTGTTTTTTTTAAGCGTGTTCATTATAGGTACTAATGGGGTTGTAGGCGTTATTTATAATGCTTATTTTGAAAAAATGACACCATATTTAGTGTATAGAATCTTCACCTAAGTAGACACGAGAATAATAATTTATTCAATATAAATATTTATTTTTTTTAGATTTTTGACTTGACACAAATCACTCTTGATTACTATTTATGCTTTCTTAAGGCACACGCAGGCTTATCATGCGGAAGGTAAGGCAACGTTGCGTGGATACCGCCCCGTCATTGCGAGCAGGCGTTGTTGTGTGGAACAACTTCACCTCTGGCATTCCGTGGCTTGACCGGTGTTGTTGCATGGCTCGGTTTTTCTCCTGTCATCCCGCGACTTGATTGCGGGATCCAGGAAAAATAGACAAATAATGTACACTACAAGTTATTTTTTGGATACTGTGGTCAAGTCACGGTATGACAAATTGAGCATTTTCGAGCCATGCAACAACGCCGGCTTGACCACGGGGTGACATAGTGGGTTTTATCGGTCTACGCAGGAATAACGTTAAAGGCATTCTCCATCATTCGTATTAAGACCTATCGGTGAAACCTCATCCTTATATTCAACAATAAATGATGAAACAAATTTACGTGGTGTGTCGGCTACTATCCAATCAACTTCTACAACATAATATCCTGGGTCTCTGTCCGGAAAAGCTACTTCAATCGTTTTAGAAGGAGCTAATGTATGATCCCAGTAAGGGAATTTATCAGAAAGTTCACTATAAATTTCTTCTAAATCGTCGTGTTTCAGTCTATTTTCAAAGGTAAACTCTGCCTTTGTCATTTGCACTATATAACCACGAGTTTTATGTGACGCAGTATAATCCCATTCTATTGTAAGTTTTTTTTCGCCCTCTAATGGTATAGCAAAGTTTATCCAATTAAATGTTGGATCTGTTAATTCTACTCTTATTTCTTCATTAGTAGCATTTACCAAATCTGTATCATCTGTACGCCCACCATTAAGGATATGCCCATCTAATGGTAGCGGTTCCCCTGCAACATCATTTCCAAAACGCTCATCACTTCCTTTCCCTGTTTCAAATCCGTTAAGTTTCCACTCTTCATTTATTAGTTTCTTATCTACACAAACTTTTCCCATTGTGTAAAGAGGGAATATTATTCGACCATTTTTGGAGCTGGTTGATTTTGTTGTTCTTCATTTTTCATAAATTCGATCTTTATTTGAGTTAAAAATATTGGTTCTGTGTACTTTTGCTTTTTTTGCAGAAATAGTTATTCATATTTCAAAAAAAACTTATAATTTGCAGCAAAAAATAACCATAATTAAACAGAGCCTAAGTAACTACAAAATATTAAATGTAGTTATAGCAATAACATTATTATAATTATTAATTTAAATTAATAATTATGTAATATAAAACTTAAATTGTTTTTGATGTTATAATAAAAATACAACTTTCTAATACCGGATAGTAATGTCCAGCACCCTGTGAATCAATTTATGCAAGAAGTCTATTATTGGGTTACGGTTACGGTAATAGTGTCTTGAAACGTCCCGGTAGCGGCAAGAGGTTGTGACGGCAGGCGTGCATATACTGTATAGTTTTTTGTTACCGGTCCAAGACCTAGTAAGTAGCTATGTAGAGGTCAAGATTTAATCTTACAGGCACTATAAAAATTATATCTGAATGTCTGATAAGTTATGACTGTCAGATGAGTATTCAAGATATAAGATTTCATTATTCTTTTCAACAGCTAACTTCTTACTATCCTTGAAGGTCTGCATAGGATTTTTACCATAACAATATTTCCCAGAATGAGGTCTTTCATTATTATAATGTTCTAACCAAATATCAAGGTCAAGTTGTAGATCATCAAGATCAGTATAAATCTTTTTACGCATAGCCATATCAAATAATTCTTGCTTCATAGTTTTATTAAAACGTTCACACATACCATTTGTTTGAGGAGAATATGCTTTAGTAGTGTTATGTTCAATGCCCTCAATGCTTAAGAACAATTCAAAAGCATGATGTTCTATATTTCCTTTATATTCACCACCTCTATCAGTTAGAATACGAAGCACTGGTATTTGCTGACTCTCATACCACGGCAGTACTCTATCATTAAGCATGTCAGCAGCGGTAAGAGCTGTTTTATCAGTATATAATTTAGCATCTGCGACCCTAGTATAGCTATCAATAAATACCTGAGAATATACCTTGCCTATACCTTTAAAATTACCTACATAATATGTATCTTGGCATCCTAGATAACCTGGATGCTGTGTATCAATCTCACCATGGGCTTCTTTTTCGCTACGCCGTTTCTCTAATACTTGTAACTGAGCTTCGGTAAGAACAATACCATCTTGAGCCATCTTTGCTTCTAATGCTTTAAGTCTTTTATTGATATTATTTAAATCATTACGTAGCCAAATCGATCTAACTCCTCCAGGTGATACAAGAATACCAGTCTTTTTAAGCTTATTTGATACTCTCATCTGACCATAAGGCTGGGTATTCTATTGCCATATCTAATACTGCTCTCTCTACTGCTGGTTCAACTCTATTTGCTATAATTGGCTTCTTCCTGCTAATCTCATATAACGCCTCTTCTCCACCAGTTTCATATAGCTCTTTGAACCTATAATAACTGTCCCTGCTGTATCCCATTGCTTTACAGGCGGACGATATACTACCAAGACTCTTAGCTAATTCTAGTAATCCTATTTTTGGCTTTATTATTTTTTGATTTAGATTCATCTCTAATCCTCCATTTAATATTTATCTTATTTTACTAAATGTAAGATTAAATCTCAATTATTGCAATTATAGCATTTTTTTATTATTTTTCCTAGATTGCCACGCTCCTTTTAGTCGCTTAGCTCATGACGACATCAACTTTTTCTAGGCAATGCCTATAAATATACTCACATAACAATTGATTATTTCCTCAATATCCAATAAAATCCTTTTTAAAATTTAAATATAAAAAGTAATGTATAATACTGATGTTGTAATAATAGGTGCCGGTCCGGTTGGATTATTTGCAGTTTTTCAAGCTGGAATGCTTGGCATGAAATGTCATGTTATTGATGCACAAGAAGTTATTGGTGGTCAGTGTATTACCTTATATCCCCAAAAATCTATTTACGATATACCGGCTTATCCTAAAATTGCAGCAGAAGAGCTAATAAAACACTTAGAGCTTCAAGCAGCTCCTTTTAAGCCTGTATATCACTTAAATCAGCAAGCTATAGAGCTAAATAAACAAGATGATTTTTTTGAAATTAAAACCTCAAAAAATACTCTTATTAAAAGCAAAGTTATTATTATTGCAGCAGGAGCAGGTTCATTCGGTCCAAATAAACCGCCCCTTGCGAATATTGAAGATTTTGAAAGCAAGTCGGTTTTTTATTTCATTAATGATAAAAGTAAATTTGCTGGTAAAAATATAGTTATAGCAGGCGGCGGGGATTCGGCTGTTGACTGGGCTATTTCTCTTTCGGAGATTGCAAATAAAATATGTTTAGTACATAGGCGGGATAAATTTACGGCAGCTCCTGAAAGCGTAAGGCAATTAAGGCATATTGCAGAAACCGGTAAAATCGAGTTAGTAACCGGTTATCAATTAAATGCTTTAGATGGTAATAATAGTGAACTTCAATCGGTTATAGTTAAAGATCTACAAAATAATACTCGCAAATTAGATGCCAATATATTACTACCGTTTTTTGGTTTAAAACAAGATTTAGGTAGCTTAGCAAATTGGGGTTTAAATGTTAAGCTTCACCATATTGAGGTAGATAATTCCTATTATCAAACTAATATAGAAGGTATTTACGCCATTGGCGATATTGCTCATTATGCCGGTAAACTTAAGCTGATTCTTACCGGTTTTGCCGAAGCAGCAAGTAGCCTTCATCATGCTTATAGTAAAGTATTTGACGGCAAGGCTCTACATTTTGAGTATTCTACCACTAAGTATGGGGAAAGGAAGTAGGGGGACGTCACTAAATAAAGAGATCGTCATTGCAAGGAAATTACGTAGTAATTGTACGTCCGCAATCTCAGGATATTTGATGAGATTGCCACGTCGCTTCGCTCATCGCAATGACGTTAAAACTGAATGGAGACAAAAATAATAGTGAATAATATAATTGACGGTAAAGCGTTAGCAAATGAGATACTAGCAGACTTAAAGCTAGAAATTCAAGAACTTAAAAGTCAAACCAACGCTTCACCAAAGCTTGCTATAGTACTAGTAGGCGATAATCCGGCAAGCATTATTTATGTAAAAAATAAAATAAAAAATGCACATAAAATAGGAATTGATACTTTATTAGTAAATCTATCTACTACTATTCATACTGATGATTTAATATCGAAAATCAATGTATTAAACCTTGATAACGAGATTTCGGGAATTATAGTTCAGCTTCCTTTACCAAGCTCCATAGATAAAAATAAAATTTTATCGGCAGTATCACCTTCTAAAGATATCGATGGTTTTCATCCTTTAAATGTCGGTTACTTACATAGCGGGATTAGTCAAGGTTTTATACCCTGCACTGCCCTTGGTTGCCTTGCGGTTATAAAAAAATACGAACCTAATTTAACCGGTAAAAACGTTGTAATTATTGGACGCTCGAATATAGTAGGTAAACCTTTAAGTGCATTACTGTTAAAAGAAGATTGCAGTGTTACTATTTGCCATTCCAAATCGCAAAATCTAAGCTCTATCACTTCTAAAGCCGATATAGTTGTTGCGGCTATTGGGTCACCTTTAAAATTCACTACCGAATATTTTAATCCTGAATCTATAGTAATTGATGTAGGAATTAATAGAATTAGCGGCAATAAGATTATTGGTGATGTTGATTTTGAAAATGTTAAATCTAAGGTAAAATATATTACTCCTGTCCCGGGTGGTATCGGACCGATGACTATTGCATTTTTACTTAAAAATACGGTTAAGGCATTTAAGAATTCTTATAGTACAGTATCCTGCCTTTAGCGACTTTGTTGCATGATTCTTATGTCATTCCTGCGAAAGCAGGAATCCAAAAAAAGTATAAATACAGCAGATTTTTGAAATTAAAAGCTCGATTTATCTCGCTTTATGTGCAATAATTGAGATTTAATCTTACATTTAGTAAAATAAGATAAATATTAAATGGAGGATTAGAGATGAATCTAAATCAAAAAATAATAAAGCCAAAAATAGGATTACTAGAATTAGCTAAGAGTCTTGGTAGTATATCGTCCGCCTGTAAAGCAATGGGATACAGCAGGGACAGTTATTATAGGTTCAAAGAGCTATATGAAACTGGTGGAGAAGAAGAGGCGTTATATGAGATTAGCAGGAAGAAGCCAATTATAGCGAATAGAGTTGAACCAGCAGTAGAGAGAGCAGTATTAGATATGGCAATAGAATACCCAGCCTTATGGTCAGATGAGAGTATCAAATAAGCTTAAAAAGACTGGTATTCTTGTATCACCTGGAGGAGTTAGATCGATTTGGCTACATAATGATTTAAATAATATCAATAAAAGACTTAAAGCATTAGAAGCAAAGATGGCTCAAGATGGTATTGTTCTTACCGAAGCTCAGTTACAAGTATTAGAGAAACGGCGTAGCGAAAAAGAAGCCCATGGTGAGATTGATACACAGCATCCAGGTTATCTAGGATGCCAAGATACATATTATGTAGGTAATTTTAAAGGTATAGGCAAGGTATATTCTCAGGTATTTATTGATAGCTATAATAGGTCGCAGATGCTAAATTATATACTGATAAAACAGCTCTTACCGCTGCTGACATGCTTAATGATAGAGTACTGCCGTGGTATGGAGAGTCAGCAAATACCAGTGCTTCGTATTCTAACTGATAGAGGTGGTGAATATAAAGGAAATATAGAACATCATGCTTTTGAATTGTTCTTAAGCATTGAGGGCATTGAACATAACACTACTAAAGCATATTCTCCTCAAACAAATGGTATGTGTGAACGTTTTAATAAAACTATGAAGCAAGAATTATTTGATATGGCTATGCATAAAAAGATTTATACTGATCTTGATGATCTACAACTTGACCTTGATATTTGGTTAGAACATTATAATAATGAAAGACCTCATTCTGGGAAATATTGTTATGGTAAAAATCCTATGCAGACCTTCAAGGATAGTAAGAAGTTAGCTGTTGAAAAGAATAATGAAATCTTATATCTTGAATACTCATCTGACAGTCATAACTTATCAGACATTCAGATATAATTTTTATAGTGCCTGTAAGATTAAATCTTGACTTCTACACTTTATGCTGGATTCCCGTCTACGCGGGAATGACATTAAATCTTATAAACATTTGCAAGTTCTACATAATTTCTTACGTTATCTTGCATATATTCTAAATCTTGATCAGTTAAATATCTCACAAATTTTGCAGGGGAACCCATCCATAATTCTTTAGATTTAATTATCTTCTTTGGTGGGATAAGACTTCCTGCAGCAATAAAAGCATATTCTTCTATTACTGCATAATCCATTATCGTAGTACTCATTAGTATTATTTCCTATTTTTATTGATTCAACGTTGCCTCTAAGAACCGTATTAAACCAAATACTTGAATTACTACCTATTTCAACATCTCCTATTAAAGAGCTGCTTTCGGCAATATATGCAGTTTTATTGATTCTTGGCGTAACTCCTTTATAAGGGATAATAATCATTAATTATAATCTACCCAAGAAATATTACCGTCTTTACGATAATAAACTATATTGATACGATCATTATTGATATTTTTAAATACTACCGCAGGTAAATCTTCTAAATCCATTTTCATTACCGCTTCTTTTACTGATAATTTTAATATTTCTACAGGCTTTTCAGCGATAATTGCCGGATTATCATTATCTTCGGAGTTAGAGGTATCACTATCAGATTGCGGATTAATAATATATTTGGTGCCTTCGTAAGCAATTTCTGATATTTTTACTTTACCTGCATGATGATTTTTGAATTTTGATTTATATTTTCTAAGCTGTTTTTCTAGTTTTGACATAGCTTTATCAAAAGCTACATATATATCGCTACAACTATCATTACTTTTGACTATACTATGTTTACCTGATCCATATTTTACTATAATATCACATTTAAAGTTAATTCCTTCTTTTGAAAAATGTATATCTATATTTATTATATCGGTAAAATATTTTTTAACGACTTGCGTAGCCCTCTCTTTGGAATATTCTTGTAAGCTATTACCGATCGAAATATGTTGAGCTGAAACTGAAATAATCATAAATAACCTTTATAATCTGAAATAATTAATATATAGGCGTTACTAAGTAACACCTATACAATTAATTTATATTTAGAGTAATTTCAAGTTTTATTACAAATTAATTTAATTTGAACTTTAGCAGTAGAGTTTAGGACGCTTATCCTTATTTTGTTGTGACTTAATTAGTTTTTAGCAGTCTTTCTTACATAATTAGGCTCAATGCCCATTTCTAAGCAGGTAGCATTAAAATTTTCATTATTTTCAAAAAGCCATTTTTTTAGCGTTATATTCTGCTTTTGTTGCCTCTTTCTTGGTAGAAGTATTAGTTGCATCTATTATTGCCTGCATAATAATAGCACTTCTAAGAGCAATATCGGGTATAGGATTATAAAGTTTAATACGCTCAAAAGGAGTAGTTAATTTAATGACATATGGTTTAGTCATATAAAACCTCTAATAATTATTAATAAAATAAGATTTTGTTAATGTAAATGTAACCAATAGGTTTTTCTTTTTTAACAAAATCCTTAAAAATTATAATAATTTTCAAGGCTTCAACTAATAGTGACTAATTTGGATTAATAATGATAAGCAGTAATATTTAGAGGTTTAGGTGCTGTATATTTTTTGATAAAATAAGATATTTTACTCTTGCAGAAATAGAAGAATTGTTATATATATTGTTATCTCTTATGTATAAGGGGGTGTAGCTCAGTTTGTTAGAGCGTCTGCCTGTCACGCAGAAGGTCGCGGGTTCGAGTCCCGTCACTCTCGCCAAGTCCTTTCAGAGTTTCTCTTCGTTTTCTAAAAAATCCATATGCTCCTTTTATTTGCCTTTTGTTCTAATTTTTGTATTAAATCTCTTTTAAATATCCTCAAAAAAACTAACTTTGTATATTTCTTAAAGCAACCTCAATTCATTTATTCATACTTTTAGTTAAATTTCTATTGCATTCTTAAAACTCTTTACTATGATTCTATCTATAAGCTTATTTTAACAAAATATTAAAATTTATAGAATTTAATAAGGATATAATTATGTTTACAGGATGGTTTCAGACTTCATACGATAAATTAATAGAAGCAATAAAAGCAGAAAGTGAAATAGAAGCACAGAACTTAATTGCCAAAATGGATATTGCTGAATTAAACAAAGTTGATAACGGCGAAACTGCTTTAACTTTGGCGGCCAGTAAAGGATTAGACAAAGTTTGTGAGATGCTTATTCCTAAAATGTCAGAGCAAACTATTAATTATATTTATAAAGACGGCTATACGGCTTTAACTTGGGCTGCTGCTAACGGCTATGAAAGAGTTTGTAAAATACTCATACCTAAAATGTCCAATGAAGCTATTAATCAGATTACTAATAATGGCGAAACAGTTTTAAGTATAGCTAAGAATAAAGACATAAAAGTCATATATATATGTTTTTCAAAAGTTGGCTGATAAAATTAACTACAAGGTAACTAATAACACTGCAATAAATACTAAAGATAAAGCTATAGTAAAAGATACTATAGAAAGTATGGTAAATAATATTAAAGCCCTTAATAATATAACCGATATAGATAAAATAACTGCTAGTATGCAAAATCTTATAGTTAATAAATCTACACAATTAGAAATTATAACTATAGAAAATCAGCTTCACGAAATAATTTATAATCAAAATACAAATAATGATGTTAGCATGTTAGGTGATGATAATAATTTTGTACCTGCGGCCGGTTAATAAAAAAATACAGGGGCAGCTTGCCTCTAACCTTTAAATTCTTAAAACACCGACAACGAATTGACATTGTTGCGTGGAACAATGTTACCTCTGTCATACCGTATAAAGGTTACGTAATTCGTTGACAAAAATTTAAGAAAGCAAGAGGAGATTGTCCGTTTAAAGATTGATGGTTACGTATTTCATTATAATAAATTGCAATAATTGAGATTTAATCTTACATTTAGTAAAATAAGATAAATATTAAATGGAGGATTAGAGATGAATCTAAATCAAAAAATAATAAAGCCAAAAATAGGATTACTAGAATTAGCTAAGAGTCTTGGTAGTATATCGTCCGCCTGTAAAGCAATGGGATACAGCAGTGACAGTTATTATAGGTTCAAAGAGCTATATGAAACTGGTGGAGAAGAGGCGTTATATGAGATCAGCAGGAAGAAGCCAATTATAGCGAATAGAGTTGAACCAGCAGTAGAGAGAGCAGTATTAGATATGGCAATAGAATAACCAGCTTATGGTCAGATGAGAGTATCAAATAAGCTTAAAAAAGACTGGTATTCTTGTATCACCTGGAGGAGTTAGATCGATTTGGCTACGTAATGATTTAAATAATATCAATAAAAGACTTAAAGCATTAGAAGCAAAGATGGCTCAAGATGGTATTGTTCTTACCGAAGCTCAGTTACAAGTATTAGAGAAATGGCGTAGCGAAAAAGAAGCCCATGGTGAGATTGATACACAGCATCCAGGTTATCTAGGATGCCAAGATACATATTATGTAGGTAATTTTTTAAAGGTATAGGCAAGGTATATTCTCAGGTATTTATTGATAGCTATACTAGGGTCGCAGATGCTAAATTATATACTGATAAAACAGCTCTTACCGCTGCTGACATGCTTAATGATAGAGTACTGACGTGGTATGGAGAGTCAGCAAATACCAGTGCTTCGTATTCTAACTGATAGAGGTGGTGAATATAAAGGAAATATAGAACATCATGCTTTTGAATTGTTCTTAAGCATTGAGGGCATTGAACATAACACTACTAAAGCATATTCTCCTCAAACAAATGGTATGTGTGAACGTTTTAATAAAACTATGAAGCAAGAATTATTTGATACGGCTATGCGTAAAAAGATTTATACTGATCTTGATGATCTACAACTTGACCTTGATATTTGGTTAGAACATTATAATAATGAAAGACCTCATTCTGGGAAATATTGTTATGGTAAAAATCCTATGCAGACCTTCAAGGATAGTAAGAAGTTAGCTGTTGAAAAGAATAATGAAATCTTATATCTTGAATACTCATCTGACAGTCATAACTTATCAGACATTCAGATATAATTTTTATAGTGCCTGTAAGATTAAATCTTGACCTCTACAAATAAATTAAATATTCAAACAATCTATCTTTGAACTCTTTTATATCCTTAAAACCCTAGCTTTCTAATAAATCGTCCTTTATAGTTCGCCAAAACCTTTCTACTTTCCCATTTGTCTGCGGTCTATAAGGTCTTGTATAGTTATGCTTCACTCCAATCTCTAACAACATCCTTTCAAATGGATGGCTATTCTTATTCTTAGGTGACGCAAACTCTGCTCCATTATCACTTAGTATACTTGCAAACTCTATATTGTAATTCTTCTTTATTACATTAAATATTCTCATTGTTGCAAACATTATACTCAGGCTCTTTATATATTCTAATACTTCTGCCCATGCTATACGACTGCAACTATCTATTACGCATACTAAATAATATTGCTTCTTTATGTCACTTCCTATAAGACCTTTACTTATATAGTGACAATCTATATGTCCTAGTTCTCCAGGATTCTCTTTTATTATCTTCCTTTTTATCTCTTTCTCTTTTTTTCTCTAAGTACGTTCATGCCATTCCTCTTCGATATCTTATATACTCCAGATGGGCTTACTACTCTACCTCCGTGACGACTACTTAAAATATCACATATCTCATACTTATTTAATCCTTTTCTCCTCTCTTCTATTACTTCTTTTTCTATCTTTATATCTATTCTTCTACTGCTCCATTTCGGTCCTCTATGCTGCGGTAATAAATCTTCTTCTTTCCCGCTATCTTTATATCTGTTATATATTTTATTAAATAATTGACGACTTATTCCATGTACTTTAAAAAATTCCTCTACAAACCGGTATCTTGTATGAACTCTTGCCTTTATTTCTTCATACTCTCTTATTAAACTCTTCCATTTCTTTTGATAGTTCCTCTCTAACGTCTTATCTTCACTATAGTACGTTAACTCAAGTTATAATACTATAACTTTTGTCAACAAATTACGTAACCTTTACAATACCGTGGCTTGACCTATAGTACCGGACAGTTTTTGAAAAGACCTCGATGTCATCCCCGCGAAAGTGGGGATTTAGTACTGCCTATCCCCGTTATTGCGAGGAGGCATTTATGCCGACGAAGTAATCTCATGAAATTTAAGAGAGATTGCCACGTCGCTTCGCTCCTCGCAATGACGGTTCAGGTATCCACGCAGCAATGCCTCCTCGCAATGACAAGTATAAATATTTTTTTCTTGCTTCCTGCTTTCGCAGGAATGACATCGAGGGTTCTTTAAAAATTATCCAGTACTATCGTATGCCTGATCTCTATTTATTTAACGGGGTTTCTACCAAAGCATGCTTAAGTACTTGGTCGATATTTGACACAGATATAATTTCTAGGCTTTCTTTTATATTCGGCGGTATATCTTTTAAGTCTTTAACATTCTCCTCAGGAATTAATACGGTTTTAATCCCTCCCCTACTCGCAGCAAGTAACTTCTCTTTAAGACCACCGATAGGTAAAACATTTCCTCTTAAAGTAATTTCACCGGTCATTGCTACAGTGCGGTGTACGGGTATTTTAGTCATTAACGAAACAATAGTAGTAAACAAAGCACAGCCGGCAGACGGTCCATCTTTTGGAATAGCTCCGGCCGGTACATGAATGTGAATATCAAAATCTTTATAATTATCGTATTTTAATCCAAAATTTGTTGCTCTGCTTCTAAAACAACTATAGGCAGCCATTGCCGATTCTTTCATAACATCACCGAGTTTTCCGGTGGTCTTTATTTCACCTTTCCCTGGAAATGCTAAAGCTTCTATAGTTAAAAGCTCTCCTCCTACTTCAGTATAAGCAAGTCCTGTGGTACTACCTATTTGGTCTTCTTTTTCAGCAAGCCCGAAATTATATTTTTTAGCCCCTAAAAATTCTTCAAGATTACTACTATCTATGGCAATATGCTTAACTGTTTTATCTGCTAAAATTTGCTTTAATGCTTTTCTTGTTAACGCTCCTATTTCACGCTCTAAAGCTCTTACACCTGATTCCTTGGTATAATATCTAATTAAATCCAAAATTGCCGCTTCGGATATAGTAATTTCGTCTTTCTTAATTTTATGTACTTTAAATTGTTTTGGAACTAAATAATTTTTGGCGATTTGGAGTTTTTCTTCCTCTACATAACCGGATATATATATTTTTTCCATTCTATCGCTTAAAGCTCTTGGTAAATCATGAGAATTAGCAGTAGCAATAAATATTACGTTTGATAGATCATATTCTACTTCTAGATAATGATCAACAAAGTGACTATTCTGCTCAGGGTCCAATACCTCAAGTAAAGCGGATGCCGGATCACCTCTAAAATCAGAACTCATTTTATCGATTTCATCAAGCAGCATTACTGGATTACTAGTCTTAACTTTCTTAAGTTGACCTAAAATTTTACCGGGCATTGATCCAAGGTAAGTTTTTCTATGCCCTTTGATTTCTGCTTCGTCTCTAACACCGCCAAGAGCAAATTTAGTGTATTTTCTGCCCATTCCTTCGGCAATAGATTTTACAAGTGAAGTTTTACCGACCCCCGGCGGACCTATCAAACATAATATAGGTCCTCTAATTTTACTTGAACGCTGTAATACCGCTAAATATTCTATAATTCGTTCTTTAACTTTTTCGAGTCCAAAATGGTCGCGATTTAAAATTTTCTCCGCTTGGTTAATATCTATTTTGCTATTATCATACTTACCCCAAGGCAAACTTAGCAAAGTTTCAAGATAATTACGCGTCACTCCCGACTCTGCCGACATTTGATTCATACTACGGAGTTTTTTAAGCTCTGATTCTGCTTTCTCTTTAGCTTCTTTAGATAATTTTAAACTTTTAATTTTTTTCTCGATATCGGCAAGTTCCGATTTATCTTCATCAAGCTCCTTTTGAATAGCTTTCATTTGTTCGTGCAGATAATAATCACGCTGCGTTTTTTCGATTTGCTTTCTTACTCTTTGCTGCAATGCCTGCTCGGTTTCTGAATTTACTATATTGGAAGTAAGCGTACTAATAACCGTAGTGATACGCTTAAAAGGACTAGTTTCTTCTAATAAATGCTGCTTTGCCTCAAGTGAAGTTATCAGATGTGAAGCTAATATATTTATAATATTTATAAAATTAGTGCTATTACTTATTTCTTTATTGATAGTTTCAATAATTTCCGCATTAACTTTCTTATCATTAATCGCATATTTACTAAATAATTGTACTGCATTATCCACTAATGAACGCATGTTATTAACGTCAAATATTTCTTCATCCGGAATAATTTCATAATTTGCTTCAAAAGCATCGTTGCCTTTGATATTGCTTAGCTTTACTCTTGCTACTGCTTCTATTAAGATTTTTGCCGTATTATTAGGCAACTTCACTATTTGGATAATCTTGGCAAGTATAGCTGTGTTATAAAGTTCATGTTTACTAGGGTTTTCTTGATCAAATTTTTTCTGTAAAGTTACTAAAATATATTTACTATTATCTTCCTCAGAAACGGTAGTATGAGATAACGCTTGCAGCGATTTTTGTCTACCCACGAAAATAGGAGCAATTACTCCCGGGAATACTACCATATCTCGTAATGCCATAAGCGGCAGGGATTTTTTATTCATCAATTAAAACCTTTTAAAATTTCTAATTATTAACTATATAATATAGTATAAATACGATTTCAAGCCATCTTTATTAATTATATTTATGAATTTATTACTACAATCTTCTCAAAATGTAGCTACTGCACATAATAGAATAAAACAATATCTACATTTAACTCCAATCGTTCACTCTGAAAGCTTAAATGAGATGCTCGGTCATGAGATTTTTTTTAAGGTTGAATCATTACAAAAAACCGGTGCATTCAAAGTTAGAGGAGTATTAAATCATTTATTGGAATTAAAAGAGCAAGAAAAATTACCTGATAAAATAGTCGGTTATAGTACGGGTAACCATGGGATTGGTCTTGCTTATGCAAGTAAATTATTCGGTATTAAAACAAGAATTTATTTACCGTTAAATACTTCAAAAGTAAAACAGCAAGCAGCTCTTTATTACGGCGGTGAAGTTATATATACAGATACTCGACAAGAAGCGGAAGAACAAGCAAAAGAAGATGAAAAGCAAGGATTTTACTATATACATCCTTCCGATAGTGATTTTACAATAGCAGGTGCCGGCACATTATGCTATGAAGCATTACAGCAGCTAGGCTTTAGTCCTGATGCTATTTTTGCCTCTTGCGGCGGCGGCGGTTTAATTTCCGGCTCATATCTTGCAAAGGAATTAATATCACCGACAAGCTTGTTAATAGGTTCAGAACCACTTAAGGCAAATGATGCTTATTTATCGGTTAAAAATAATAAGATATACAGATTTGATGACGCACCGACTACCATAGCAGACGGTCTTAAAACCTTGAGTCTATCAGCTCGTACATTTGAATATCTGAAAAAACTTGATCATTTTTATTTAGCAGAAGAATATGAAATATATTATTGGACAGCGTGGCTTACTCATTTACTTAAAGTTATATGCGAGCCGTCAAGTAGTATAAATATGGTTTCAGTGGTAAATTGGTTAAAAACACAATCCAAACCTCAAAAATTACTAGTACTAATCTCAGGGGGTAATATTGACCCTATTCTTTATAACGAGCTATGGAAAGAGGAGTATTTAACTGTTCCACCAAGCGTTACTCACTAAAGGTAAATATTGTTATCGCAAAAGGCTTTGAGTGTTGTTGCATGGCTCGAAAAACATACTGGGTGTCATACCGTGGCTTGTCCACGGAATCCAGTAAAACAACTAAAAATACTAATATTATTAGTATTTTTAACTGGATTCCGTGAATAAATCACGGGATGACAACACAAAAACCGAGCCATGCAACAACGCCCCGCTTTTGCGAGGATGACATGTAACGCATATTAAAATTTAACCCTTACTTCTTACTGCTTCTTGATTTTTAGTAGAAGTACCAGGAGTAGTTGGAGGTTTTATATTAGAACTTCTTAGTTTTATTGAATCTTCAAATATGGTTTTATCAAATGCTATTGGATTGATTTTTCTGAGTTCCGCTAAATTAAAATTATTAACTTGTTGCTGTTGAACTATAATAGGCTCACCCGTACTAGGAATTAAATTTTTAAATTCAGGATTAGTTGCTACTTTATCTTTATTTCCATTCAAAAATTTTGTTAGACCTTCAGCAATTTCAGGATTTGTTAAAGCGTTTGAAAAGATTTTATTATTAATTTCTTTTACTACATACTCATCACTTTTAATCATATATTCATTGACAAGTTTTTCTAATCTTTGTCCTAAATAATCTTTCCCTGTAAAAATTGATTTAAATTTTTCCCATAAAGAAGTACCTCTATCATTAATATCTTTTAATTCAGTGGCTATTTTAGTACTATTTTCAGTTAGATAAGTAGAATCTAACTTATTAAATTCCCTTATTATTACTTCAGGATTCTTTATACCTGATGAGTTAGTAAGTATAATAGTTTCTTCTAATTGCTTACTAATTTTATTATTTTTTTCTAATCTACTACTAATCTGCTGTACCGTATAAGTGGCTGCCTTTTGTAATTCCTTAAATTCTGCTTGAGATAATTGATTTACTCTTGGGATAAACTGCTTACTATCTTCATTAAATTTCTGATTTTTATCTCCTTGAATAATAAATTTTTCATATTTTTCAAGTTTTTCCGGAGTGTTTTTAGGATCTTGTTTTAAGATTTCTATAGCTTTATCTTTTACAGCCTGTGCATATTGCTCTTTAGGTATAGAATTTCCACTTACGGCTATTAATGCTTCTTTAGTTGCTCTTATAGGACCAGCAAAAATTTCTTCTTCATCTTCTATACCCATAAATGATAATTCATCAAAAGGTCCTCCTTTATTTAGAGGAAGTACAAAACCCTTAAGTGCTGCTTCAGCCCTTGCGACATCAAACTTTAACTTATCTGCTGCACTAGGTATTAGTTTTGTATCTTGTCCTAAATTGATATGCAAATTATCTACTAATTTTTGTATATCTTTATTTTCTACGACTTCACTAATAATTTTACTGGCAAGTACTTCAAGCGTACTAGTGATATATTCTTCAGATTGTAAATATTGTTGAATAGGGTCTAGAGTAACAATATTTTTATTCAAAGTATCTAATCTACTATCTACGTTTTTTATATCAACTATTTTACCTTTTACTGCAGCCGATATCTCAGTTACTTCATCGTTTTTTTTAATTTTTTCAACAGTATCATTTATATTAGTTATAATCTCTGCCATATAATACTCATTATTAAGTTATTTTATATAATGTAACAGTTATCAAACTTCTTAAAAATTCGCAACTATATTATCATATAAATCATTATTTACTATGCCCTGACTGTTGCCCACTCTCTTTACTTTTATTAAGCTTATCAACATGAGATATAGAGGTTGATATAGAAGACTTATAGCTTTGGGGTATTGTTTTATTTTGCTCTTTACCTTGCTCTTTTTTTGCTGTTACGATATTGATTTCTTTATTTGGTGCTTGTTTTTCTTGTTGTAGTTCTTCCGATAAATTTTTCATATCTATATATGAACTATTACTTTTTTCAAAGTTAGCGACTGCTTTATCTATATTTTTTTGAGCATAATCCGTACCGGTAAAAACTGCTACTATTCTTTGCCATAGCTTAGGTTTGGCTACTCTTTGTAATTCTAATGCTATACTTTCTCCCTATCCGTGTTCAGTTAAATATCCAGGATTTAGCTCTGATAATATTTTTTTAGTACCGTTAACAAGTGCAGGATTATTGCTCTCAAGTAATGGGGCAAAATTCTTGATAATTTCTCTACCTTGCTCTGTCATTTTTTCAGGCGGTAGTTTACTTATTGCCGGTAGTAATGAATCTATTATTTCACTTTTATTTACCCCTGCTCCTTGAATTATATCTATTCCTTGTTTTATGTTTTTATTTGTTTCAATATTTTTTTCAAGAAACTTGCATAATTTATCTATTGTACTTTTAAAAGCATTTTGAACCTCAACTCGTTCTGAAGTTAATGGAGTTTGTTGTAAATCTATATTCTTATTAGCTTTCTTAATTAATTTTTCAGCCTCTGATATTGTTTCTTCAGAAATTTCAACTGTTTCTTTTGTTACTTCATCATAAAAAGGTTTATCTAATTTTTCTTTAACTCTTTTTAAGAGTTCTTCTCCATATTTTTTACGAGGTATTTGTTCATCACCTACACTCATTTCTATTAAAGCACTTTCAACAGCGTTTTTATAAGCTTTTGCTTGTACTTTATCAGGTATATGATCTGCTACTCCATCAAATGATATTGGAAAGCCTTTAATTATAGCTTCATTTTTAGCTATTAATTTTTCATATATATCTTTTTCTTTAGGCAATAAATTTATAGTATATTTTTTATTTTCTTTCAATAAATCAGCTAATTTTTGTATTTCAGTATCATTAAGATATTGATTTGCTACTTCTCAGGAGAATACAAAGTTATAGCTGCTCATACAGCTTGTAAATGCAGGTCTTGCCTTTTGATTAGAGAAGGCTCTTTTAAAGCCAGTGTTACTTTTTCCTCTAGTTTTCTTATTATCCCTGCTGCACTATCAACTTGATATTCAAAAGCAGTTTTAAGTTTCTCTTGTGGTCTATCAGGTATTAGCTCCTTGGCCATATCTTTTCCTCTATTAATTATTATTAATTAAATTAGATAATAATTAGTTAAAGAATGCAAACCAATTTAAAATTTATGAATGAAAATTAATTAAAACTTATAAAAAGAATTGTATTTTTTCATAGAAGAGGTCCTAATCGTAATTTCATCAGGGATTTCGGTTATGAACCTTGAGGGGTAAGAACGGACTATTTCATAAAATATTTTTCTGCTTTCGGCGTGGGTAATGTAGAGGTCTTTTTTGGCTCTCGTAATGCCGACATAAGCAATGCGGCGTTCTTCTTCTAAGCCTTTTTCGCCTTCTTCGTCTAGAGACCTTTGAGACGGAAATACCCCCTCTTCCCAGCCCGGTAAAAACACCACGTCAAACTCAAGCCCTTTAGCTGCGTGCAGGGTCATTATAGTAACAGAACCACCGTAATTAGTTTCAAGCACTTCGTTTTCCATAACTAAGCTTGAATGTTCGATAAAATCATGAATATCGTTAAATTCGGCAATAGCTCTAAGCATTTCGTTAATATTTTCGATTCTACCGAATGCTTCTTCAGTCTTTTCTTCTTGAAGCATTTCAAGATAACCGGAATCATCAAGTATTGCTTTAACCACGTTTATTGGAGCATCTATACTAAATCTTTCGTACCAATTATCAATTTTAGTAACCAAATCTTTTAGAGTTTCATATGGTTTTGCTTTAATCTCGCCCATTTCCAACATTTCTTTAATGGCTGCAAAATTAGAAATATTTCGCTCAAGTGCATAGACTCTAATTTTATTTAAGCTAGCTGCACCTATTGCCCTTTTCGGCACATTTATAATACGCTCAAGTGCTAGATTGTCATTTTGATTTAAAGATATACGGATATAAGCAAGCACGTCTCTTATTTCCATACGTTCATAGAACCGCAAACCTCCTATAATTTTATAAGGCATAGCACTATTTATAAACGCTTCCTCAAAACTTCTTGTTTGAAATCCGGCTCGTACTAATATTGCAATATTGCCGGCATTATATCGGTCTTCTCTCACTAATTTATCTATTTCGCCGGCTATATATCTTGCTTCTTCTTTATCACTCCAACAAGAGATAATTTTTATCTTTTCACCGCTTTCCCTATCCGTCCATAACGTTTTACCGTGACGGTTTTTATTATTATTAATAACATTGGAAGCAGCAGCAAGTATAGGCAAAGTTGATCTATAATTCTGCTCTAATTTAATAATCGTTGCACCTGCAAAATCTTTTTCAAAGCGTAATATATTACCGACTTCCGCTCCTCGCCAACCATAGATAGATTGATCATCATCCCCTACACAGCAAATATTTTTATATAAACTTGCGAGCATTCTTGCCCATAAATACTGGACAACGTTAGTGTCTTGATATTCATCGATTAAAATATATCGATATTTTTCCTGGTAATATCTTAGTATTTCAGGATTTTTAATAAAAAGCTCATTATTATAAAGTAGCAAATCTCCAAAATCTAAAACATTAGAAATAAGTAAATTTTTCTGATATTCTTCGTATACAAGTTTTGCCACCCTCTGCAACGGTAAATTAGTATCTGATGCTGATAGTTTAATTGGTAATAATCCTTGATCTTTCCATCTCGAAATTATGATATGTATTAATTTAGGAGCATATTTTTTGGTATCAATATCTTTTAGTTTTACTATATCTTTAACTAGTTTTAATTGATCATCATGACTAATAATAGTAAATCTATTATTTAAACCAAGATTTAAATGCTCAATTTGGTCACGTAATATCCTAGCTGCCATTGAGTGGAAAGTGCCTATATTAAGACCGTAGCAATTAATTAGACTGTTAACTCTTTCAGCCATTTCTTTAGCAGCTTTATTAGTAAAAGTAACGGCTAGAATATTTTGAGGTGACGCTAAATTTTGGTGAACAATATTAGCTATTCGTGAGGTAAGTACTTTGGTTTTACCTGTCCCTGCACCTGCAAGCAATAAAAGCGGTCCTTCAGTATGAAGAACTGCTTTTTGCTGTTGTGGATTTAATGTATGTATGAAATCTTGATTTTGCATTGTATCTGTCATACCGTGGCTTGACCACGGTATCCACAAAATAATTAATATTAGCTACTTTAGGTTTTTTACTAGATACCGTGGTCAAGCCACGGTATGACACTATTCTAAAGCATTATCTAATTCTTTTCAGATTTTTAATAATATAAGAAATAGTAATTATCGGACTACAAATAATTATTTTAAATAACCTAAAATAAGAGCTTAAATTTCTATCTTCAATAAACCAATTATATAAATCATTTATAGGTTTAATCTCAGCAGGAATAATATATTTATCTTTGAATAATTCTTTTAAAGCTCTTTTGGCCTGTTTTGCTTCTATTTTACGCTCTATTGTTAAGCTTTGATCATGTGCTCGGTAGAAATATAAAGATTCCGGTATATGAGCAAATTTTGTAACAAGTCCAAAACGAAGCCAATATTCATAATCATCCACCAACTGCATATTTTCATTATATCCCCCTATTTGTCTTGCTAAATCGGCTCTATATAAGAAACATGCACCGACACAATCTCTAATCGGTAAAAACTCAGGCGGTTCTTGATAAAGTCTTGCACCTATACTACCTTGCTCATCGATTAAAGTATAATCAGTATATACAAGCCCTATCTCAGGTGAATTATCAAGTGTCTTAACCATTTTTTCTAAAGCATTTTCATGGAAAAGATTATCATCTGAAGTCCAAGTAAAATACTCCCCCTTGGCCTCTTTAAAAGCAACATTCAAACTTGCCGGTAATTTTTTATTGGTCTCGTTTACTATTACCTTAATACGTGAATCCTGCTCTGCATATTTCCTAGCTACTATAACGCTACTATCTTTTGAGCAATCATCAATAATAATAAGCTCAAAGTCTTTAAAGCTTTGATTAAGGCAGCTCTCAATAGCAAAAGGTAATAGCTTCTCCCTATTATAAACCGGTAAAACTATTGAGATTTTTAGAGTGTTAGTACACATCCACCCCTAGAATATCAAGTTTTTCTATATATTGAATTACGGTTTCTTGTAATTCGTCGGAATAATAATTATGCTCAAAGTTTAATAATGTATTACATAAAGCATTATTAAGCTCTTGAGGTATTATAATTTCAATCTTATTAAATTGTTCAATTAGTCGTACTATAGGATCAAAATATTCAATTGAAAGCGGTATCTCTTTATCTAACAATTCAGCAAGGTTATTAGATGTTATGTGTAAGTGGTGATTTACTTTTTCTTTACCTATTATTAAGCAAAGCGGTTCATAATTATCAAGTATAAGGCTAATTTTTTCAATTTTTCTTTCAATATCATTTATAGGAACAGGCATAATTTTTATTTCATTGTCATACCGTGGTCAAGCTAGCGTTATTGCATGGACCAGTAAAACCAACTGTGTCACCCCGTGGCTTGCTAACTAGGTCCATAAAAACAATAAAAAATACTAATAATTTTAGTATTTTTAACTGGATACCGTGGTCAAGCCACGGGATGACAGAGGTGACGCAACAATACCTCGCAGGAATGACATAAAAGAAACCATGCGGGCATTCTTAATTCTGTAAATTTATATATTTCGTATTTAGATATTCAAATATCCCTTCAAATGAGCCTTCAACTCCAAAGCCTGAAGCTTTACGCCCTGCAAAAGGTGCTTTTGCATTTCCGGGCAATGGGTTATTAATTAAAACCATACCGAAATCAAGCCTAGTTGCTATCATTTGTGCCACAGATATATTATTTGAATATACATATCCTTGCAAGCCGTATTCGGTATTATTTGCACGTTCTATTACTTCATCCAAATCTTTAAATTTATAGCACGCAACCACCGGACCGAATATTTCTGTTCTAAAGATATCCATATTATCCAAACAGTCAATAATAATAGTAGGCTCAATAAAATTATCAACAGCTTTACCGCCGCAAATTAATTTAGCTCCTTTATTTTGTGCATCAGCGAGTAGCTTTTGTATTTTTTCTATGGCAGCAGAGTTAATTAACGGACCTATAGCTGATGCTTTATCAAATCCGTCACCGGCTTTAAGCTTAGTAAATTTAGCCTTTAGAATTTCTATAAATTTTTCATATATAGATTCTTCTATAAATATCCTATTGGGTGAAGTACAAGACTGCCCGCTATTTCTAGTTTTAGCGATTACTAAATCACTTGCTACTTTCTCTAAATTATTATCTGCCGTTATAATGAAAGGAGCATTGCCGCCAAGTTCCAAAGATAAGCGTTTTAGAGTATTTGCGGCATTTTGATATAGAATTTTACCGACATTTGTAGAACCGGTAAATGATAATTTCCTAAGCCTAAAATCTTCGCAAAAAGCCTTACCTATAATATCTGAACTACCTGTAATCACGTTAAATACTCCGGCTGGCAAACCGGCATCGCTTGCAAATTTCGCAAGTATTAAAGCTGATAGAGGCGTAAGGCTTGACGGTTTTAATATAACGCTGCAGCCTGCAGCTATTGCAGGCACTACCTTACGAGTAATCATTGCATTTGGAAAATTCCAAGGAGTTATAGCCGCAGACGGTCCAACCGACTCATATTGCGTAACAATTTTATGAGCTTTACTACTGCCCGGTTTAATGGTCCCGTGAATATTATGTATAACATATGTATACCAATCAATAAAAGATGCTCCGTATAGAATTTCTTTTTTGGATTCAGAGAGTACCTTACCCTGCTCTAGAGTTAATATATGACTTAGCTCATCAATATTTTCGATTACTAAATTATACCATTTTCTAAGAATCGCTATTCTTTCTTCAAACGAACTTTGTGACCATGAAGAAAAAGTTTGCACCGTATTATTAATCGCTGAATTAATCTCAGATAATCCTAAATTCGGAACTGTAGCAATTTCTTTTAAGGTTGAAGGATTAATAACGGATATTTGCTTCCCGAACTCTATAAATTCACCGTTTATATAATTCTTTCCCGTAATATTTTTAAGTAAGCTCATAAATTTCCTATTGATATTATTGTGCGGATACTAAAATTGTCATTGCAAGCGAACATTGGTATTACCCGCATGGCTCGGCTTCGCCCTTGTCATCCCACGATTTGATCGCGGGATCCAGCTTAAAATACTAAAATTAGCAGTACTCTAAGTTATATTTTTGGATCCCGCTACAAGCTCGCGGAATGATACCCAGCAGGTTTTTTGAGCCATACAACAACCCCTTTAGTCGCTCGTAATGACAGAAAAACTGTTACAAATTTATCTTAAAATTATCCGCTAATACTAGCAAGAGAAATATAATAATTAAGCTACTTCATCGTAACAACTTCTTACTACACCGGCAATATTTGTATCAAACTCCTCTACTCCAATCGTAAATTGTTGACCGTCTTTAGAGAATATAATTTCTTTATCGGTATCTACTTTATCTCCAATAAAAACATCACCTTCTTGTACTCGTGTTATCAAATTTAATTGTTCTCCTAATATTTTCCAAATAACCACCTTTTGCTCAATATTGTCAATATATTGTTCAAGCTGTTTCATACCACTCGGATCTCTTAAACTAATATGAGTAAATCCTCCACGCATTGCAATTTCTTCAAAAAATTCTTTATTGTAGTTCTCACCAAATCCTACCGCATACATATTAAACTGAGGGTTTTGTATTACCGAAGTTGCAGAATCTATAACCTCTTGTTATGTTGTATTACAGTCAGTTCCTTCGTTCTTTCCATCAGTAAATACTATAATAGTAGAATGTATATCTATTTTTTCTTTCAATAATTCTAAAGCATCTTTGACGGTACCTTATAATCTTGTATATCCATCAGCATTTAAATTTTCTACATATTTCTTAATATCTTCAAGAGAGTTTTCCTTATCAGAAAAAGATTCCATGCTAGATTGATCATTAAATGAAACTATATTAATTTTCCAATTAGGGATCTCAACTAATTTAGCTAGTATCTTTTGTATATTACTTTTATAATCACTAAAAGTATATTTCATACTACCGCTAATATCTATTAATAAAGTAATTTCATGATTATTATTAGTATTTAGATATTCTGGGTCTTTAGAAGAAAACATAATAGGAAATTTACCGTCTTCCTGCCAGACAAAACCGTTAAATATCGGAAATAAATATTTTAATAAATACTGCTTATCAAGGATAAATCCGCCTTCTAAATTAGAAGCGATAATAGGTGGTTTACCGTCAACTTTATAAGCTTGAACGGCTTGCATTGCTGCACCGTTATTTAGAGTAAAGGTTAAGCTATTATTTTCTTTATGAGAAATAATTTGGGATATTAATTTAGAAAACTCAGTAGGTGGATAGGTATAATCTGTAGCCGGTGTTGCTTCACCTGTTAAAATTTTTGATAATTTATTTTCATCACTTATAACGGCTTGTAGTGTCTCGAGTTTGGATTCATCCATTTTATGTTTTATTGGATTTCCACAAGAGAGTTGAATCTCGGCAGTTAATAATTCTTTATTAAATTCAGCTTCTAATCTTATTGTTTCTAAAATTTTAGACAAACCCATACTCTGTTATAAGATCACCGTCTACTAGCTTATAAAATAACTCTCCTATTTCTACATCTGAAGTATCCGCATTATATAGTTCAGATTCTATTGTATTCTCCTTATTATCCTTAAATAAAGCATGTATCACATTCTTCTTTAATTCATCCGGGGATGCTAATAATGTACGAAAATGTTCTAAGTCATTAGAAGTTGTTTTAAAAATAACTTTATTATCAGTTACCTTTGTAACTCCTATTTCTGCTCCTATAGCTTTTAAAAAAATTTCCCATTTTTTCTCTGAAGTTAAGTGCTGTGTAGGCATAATTCCTCTCTATTTTATAAAATTAGAAAGAAAGATTATATTGCTATAATTTTTAATACAAGAATTTATTAAAAAAAATTAATGAATTTTTATATGATTATGTCTTTTTTTAGGAATTTTATTATTTATTCAAAAATTTCTCTGCTTCGAGTGCAGCCATGCAGCCTGTTCCTGCAGCAGTTACTGCTTGTCTATAAATTTTATCCTGAACGTCACCGGCAGCAAAAACCCCTTCTACGCTAGTTTTAGTTGTACCTGACTTCGTGATTATATAATTATCGTCATCCATTGCAATTTGTCCGGTAAATAGCCCCGTATTCGGTGCATGCCCGATAGCTATAAATACACCGCTACAATTCACTAAACTAACCTCTTTGGTGTGGACATTTTTAATTTTAACTCCGGTAACGGATTTTGGTTTATCGCTACCTACAATCTCATCTACTACATGATCCCAAATTACCGATATTTTAGGGTTTTTAAATAATCGATCCTGTAATATTTTCTCAGCTCTAAAACTATCTCTTCTATGTATTATAGTAACTTTGCTAGCATGATTGGTTAAGTATAAAGCTTCTTCTACTGCACTATTTCCTCCCCCTACTACAACTATTTCTTGATTCTTAAAAAAGAAACCATCGCAAGTAGCACATGCCGAAACACCAAAACCACGAAATTCCTGCTCTGAAGCTATACCAAGCCATTTTGCTTCCGCACCGGTACAGATGATTATACTTTCTGCTTCATACTCATTCCCAGCTCCGGTAAATACTTTAAAAGGTCTTTTTGATAAATCCACTTTTTCCACGTAATCACTAATAATTTCTGTACCGACATTTTTAGCTTGCATAGACATTTGTTCCATAAGCCAAGGTCCTTGCACCGTTTCCGCAAATCCGGGATAATTCTCAACATCGGTGGTAATTGTAAGCTGCCCGCCTGGCTGCATACCATTAATTAATATTGGTTTTAGAGCGGCTCTAGCCGTATAAATAGCGGCACTTAGACCCGCAGGACCTGAACCTATTATTAGTACTTTAGTAGTAATTTTCATGATTATTATTTGTTAATTAATTTAAATGATTCCTGTGTCATTCCTGCGAAAGCAGGAATCCAAATTTTTTGCTGTCATCCCGTGGTCAAGCCCGGCTTGTTGCATGGCTCGATTTTCCTCCTGTCATCCCGTGATTTATTCACGGGATCCAGTTAAAAATATCAATATTATTGATATTTTTAGTTGTTTTTCTGGATACCATGGTCAAGCCATGGGATGACAGAGGTGAAATTAATCCACGCAAAAATGACATCAAGACTTCTTCTCTAACCAAGATTTGATATAGTTAATTTCTTCAGGATTCATTAGGGAAGGAGCATGACCAGCATATTTTATTTCATAAAGATCAAAAGTTTTTGTTTCTTTCATCTTCTTAACAGTAGATTTTGTTAAAATTTGAGATTTCATCCCATGAATTACTAATATTTTACATTTTATTTTATTCCATACGGACCATAGTTTAACATCTTCTTGGTTACTAGCATTTTTCATTCCTTTTGTTATAGCAGGATCATAATTCATTTTATATTTTCCGCCAAATGTAAAAATTACGCTATATTTTGTTAAATAATCCCAATCTTCTTCATCTTTAATACCTATTTGGGCATAAATAAGTTTTAAATGTTCTTTTGCACTAGCCAAATCATCTAAGAGTACCGTTTTTTTAGCATAACCTCCAATTTTAATTAAAGGAGCAGCATCAATAAATGCCCCTATATCATTTAATATTAAGGCTTTAAAAATATTTTTATATTTACTGGCAAGTATCATACCTATAATACCGCCCATTGAAGTACCGAGCCAAATAGGTTTTTCAATATTTAGTCTTTTAAAAAAGAATAACGTATCTTTAATATAGGTAGTATAATTATAATGATTAGCTTTTTTAAAATTTTCGCTATCACTGCGACCAGGATAATTTATTGAAATTACTCTATAATTTTTACTTAACTCTTTAGCTATTTTATCAAAATCATGAGCATTTCTAGTTAAGCCGTGAGCACATACTATTATATTTTTATTTTTAGGATCACCGAATTCCACATAAGAAATTTTATGTTTTGGTATATATTGAAGAGGTAATAAATTAATATAGGGACCAATTTTTATTGAATTAGTTTTCATATGAACCTATTAATACCAATTTAGAATAAATTTAAAAAAAATCATTGTAATCATGTTATTAATTTAAGTCACTTAAAAATATACTGACCATTGTCGGCATATATATAACTACAAAAAGCAAAGATAAAAACACGGTAGCTGCAACTTTCTCAGGATAAAATTTCTGTAAATTCGCTATAACTATAGTATTTGCTGCGAGTGGTGCCGTAGAAAGTAGTTTTAGAGCATTATAGTAATCATTGTTATACCATTTTGTTACAAAATGATCAAACATGATAAATAACGCTACTCCCAAAGGATAGAATAAAAATTTAGCAGCAAACGTCGCTAGAGTAAATTTTATATCGACTTCAAATTTTTGTAGAGATGAAAGAGCAAGACCCACCATCACCATACCAAGTATCGAAAAAGAGCCTTTCATATTATATATAAAATCATCTAAAAAATCCGGTAAAGTAAAACCGCAAAAACTAAATAAACATCCCAAGAAAAAAGCATTTAAAATCGGTAATTTTACTACTTTTAATATACTATCGGTGGTATTTGCAAAACTTCGCATACAAATATAAAAGCCGACGGAACATTCATAAATATTAACTCCTATAACAGCCATCATGTAAATACTTAATGTATAATCATCGAAAAGTGCTGCAGCTATAGGCAACATAAAATATCCGCCATTTGCCGTACCTGCAGACAAAGCTATAATATTACGTGTATGATCTTGCCAAAATTTACCAAAAAAATAATAAGAAAAAAGCGATAAGAGTGTTGCAATTACAAATGTTACGACCGTAACGCTTAATGCCGAAAGTGTTAAGGTTGTACTAGCAGGTATCGTAAAAAATACTATAGGTGATATAAAATAGAATAGTAACGAAGAGATACTATCTCTTTCAACATTTGAATATTTACCTGCTAAGAATCCTATTACTACACTTAATAATACCGAAACGGTTTTAAAAAAAACTATACTAAAGATTATCATGTAATGAGCTAAAGATATAATTACTTATAATATATGAGGTTTTATTTTTTTTCACTAAATTTTGTAAAGATTTTTATTTTATTAACTTTTTATTGAAATAATATAAATATTATGGTATTTAAGATTTGTTGTTTAATATTATATATTTATGCAAAATCTATTACCCTTATTAATTATATTTTTTTGTTTAAATACCTATTCTAATCCTATGCCGCTTGGTCTTGAATTAAATAAAACTACCAATATAGATTTAACAAAAAAATACAAAATCATCAATAAAGAACCTAATTATTGGCAAGGATATAATTATTATATAGAACCAAATGAAAAAGCTATATCTAAAGCTTTAGTAATATGTAATGATTTTAATGTAATAGAAGCCGTTATCTTAACTATAGATAAAAATAAGTTTGAAGAGTTTTATAACATTTTAAAAGATAAATATAGTTTAGAAGAAGAAAATGATAAGGTGGTTACTTTCAAGAATGGTGAATGTTTAATCATACTTGAATCTTCGGAATTAAATACCAAAATGGAACTTGTATATATAACAAACGGTTTTTATAAAGAATTTTTAAATAAACTAGATAAAGAAGAAAAATTAGAGCAGGAACAGATGAAGAGAATGTTGTAGCTACAGTCGTCGTCATTGCGAGAAGAATTACGTAGTAATTCGACGAAGCAATCTCGTGCTATAGTTCTAAGATTGCCGCGCTCCCTACGGTCGCTCGCAATGACGAAAAAACCAATCCACACAAACACCTATTCAGGAATGACATAGTTAGCCACTTCGGAAATTATAGGCATTCGTAAATTATATTTTTTTATCAAATCTAAAACTAATTTTAATGCTTCTCTTCCCTCTACTAGCTGTTTATATTCCTGTAAAAATTTCTTTTTATCGCTACTAATTCCAAGCTCATAACCGAATTTTGTATTGCGTGAGCCTAACGAATAACAAGTGAGTACTAAATCACCTACTACTCCCGCCTCTAATAGTATACTCGTTGAACTTGAAAAATTGGCTACGTCGTCTTTGTAAGACCTCGGATGCTCACATACTTCTGTACGCTCCGCTCCTCGGCGTGCAAACTCCTTGCTCTTTTCCAAGTTGAACTTCGTATCCCAATCCTTCATTTCATAGGAGTATATGTCTGAAAGTTCTTGCATACCACCTAAAGCTTTCGATAAAATAGCAATTTCTTTTAAGGCAGCTACTATAAGCGTTGCTCTTGCATTCTCGCCCTGCTCTCTTGCTAAATCAATGCCGCTTTTAATAGCAAAGATATTTTTCAACGCTCCTGCTACCTGTAATGTCACAATATCGCTTGTCACATTAGTAGTAAAATTTTTTGAACCTAGATTATAAGCTATCTTATTTGCTATATCTAAACTTGCAATACTTGCCGAAGCAGGTAAATTCTTAGCGAGTTCTTTTGCTAGATTCGGACCTACAAAAAACGCTGTAGAGCTATGCGGTAATAGAGTTTTTAACCTATCAGAAAATAGTTCATTAGGATTACGGGCAAAGCCTTTTGTTGCGATTAGAAGAGTATTGCCTTTAGAAATGCCGTGAGTTTTTAATAATTTTATTGAGTCATCAAAAGCATAAGACGGCACTGCAATAATAATTAGTTCAAAATCCTTAATTACACTTAAGTTTGTAGTAGCCTGTAAATGAGCAGGTAATTTAATATCCCCTAAATATTTTATATTAGTTTTGTTATGTAAAATTTCTTTTGCTATTTCCTCGTCACGTAAAAATAAAGTAACGTTATTAAAGTTTTGTGCTGCTAAAGAAGCAAGACTAGTACCAAAACTCCCTCCTCCATAAATCGCAATATTTTTAAATTTATTCATTCAATGCTCCAAGTAAATGAAGAGTATGTAGACGAAGTTTAATTTGGAAAAGAGCAAGGAGTCTGTAAGCGAGGAGCGGAGCGTATACTAAATACGTGAGCATCCGAGGACTTACAAAGACGACGTAGCCAATTTTTCAAATTAAACGAGTATACTTTCCTCAAGATTTACTATTATTACAGGGGATTTATTTATTTCCTGTTTCAAGGTTTTACGGATTGTTCCTTTTATTGCTTCGATTACTTGTTCATCCGACAATGCTTTTTTAGCCTGTTTATTTTGAATGGTAACAAGTTCTTTAATATCATTTTTAATGAGGTTAACTAATGCCATATCCTCTTTCGGATCAAGCAGACCAGGCATAGACAACATTGGGTTTGCAGCAAGCAGCCCTTTTTTATTAATTACTACTGATGCTACCACGATACCCGACTCACGCATACGTCTTCTAGCTTTGAAAATCGGAGATTCGACGGGCAGTAAATAATTACCGTCTACAGCTAAATAACCGTTTTCAACCTTTGAAATTACTTTCGCATTATTAGGTTCAAGCAATACTACACTACCGTTTTCAACCTCTACTACCTGTTTTATGCCATTTTTCTTAGCAAGCTTAACATGTTCATGAATATGTACAGGCTCACCGTGAACAGGTATACAAATATTCGGTCTAATTAGAGAATACATTTTTTGCAGCTCGTCAATCGATGGATGTCCTGAAACATGCACAAAATGGTCACGTTCGGTAATAACTTCTACACCGGCTTTAACAAATATATTAAATAGCCTGAATATTTTCTTTTCATTACCCGGAATAATTTTTGAAGAAAAAATCATTGTATCCTTAGGAGCAAGTCTTATTGACGGATGAGCATTACTAGCTAATTTTGCGGTTGCTGCCATAGGTTCGCCTTGACAACCGGTAGCAATTACTAATAATTCTTCTCTTCTAAATCTACTAACATCACGTTCACTAATTAGAGGAGCAATATCTTTGAAATAGCCGCTTTCTTGAGCAGCAAGCATCATACGATGCAAACTTCTACCTGTTAAGACTACTTTTCTACCTGCAAGCCCTGCTGCATGAATTATTGTATCAAGTCTAGCTAAATTAGATGCAAAGGTTGAAACTACTACCATTTGAGGGCAGCCGGCTATGATATCTACTAAACTTTTTCTAACATCTCCCTCAGAACCTGAACTTCCTTTATTAAATACGTTAGTTGAATCACAAACAAGTGCAAGAACCCCTTCATCTCCATAAGATTTTAGAAGCTCCTCATCGGCTTTTTTACCGAGTACCGGGTCATTATCAAATTTCCAATCTCCCGTATGTAAAATATTACCTGCATCCGTACGAATCATAATTGCTTGCATTTCAGGAGCCGAGTGAGTCAGGGGCACCATCTCTAAGGAAAAAGGATCTAGATTTATTTTACTACCGGGTTTTACTTCGTGAATTTTTATATTTTTAGCAAAGTCATATTCATTTAAACGAATCTTTAAAAAATTTGCTGTGAAAGTAGTAGTATAAATAGGACATTTAAGGCTATTCCATAAATATTGGACACCACCTAAATGATCCTCGTGAGCATGAGTTAAAATCAGACCTACTATATCTTTTTTATATTTCTCTATAAAGCTACTATCGGCAATTATCATATCAACACCAGGTAAGTAGTCATCGGCAAAACCGCTACCGCAATCAATCATTAACCATTTACCTTTATAATGGTAAAGATTAAGATTCATACCTATTTCATTAGATCCTCCTAGCGGTACAAATAGCAGATCATTTTTATGATTTTTGATGTTGAATGATGACATAATTTAATTTAAATATTTATTTTATTACTTTATTCTTATAACTTATTATTAGTTAAGCGTCTATACATTAAAAAAGAAATTCATATAATGAATATAAATAAAATAGCATTAATTTATAACCAAAATTCCAAACATCTAGATATTATAGAGGAAATAAAAAAACTCTATAATTATTGTAAAATAGAGGAAGCAGAAGCAATTATCGTAATAGGCGGCGATGGAGAATTACTACATAATATTCACCGCTATATGAATCTTAATATCCCTTTTTATGGAGTTAATTTAGGAAGTCTCGGCTTTTTAATGAATCCTTTAGATACCAAGAATTTATTACAAAATATACATGAAAGTACAGTTTCTATTCTAAATCCTCTTCTTATGCAAGCTGAAGATATAAGCGGTCAAATATATACCGCACTTGCTATTAACGAAGTATCGATATTTCGTAAAACTAATCAAGCTGCTAAATTTAGAATAGACGTAAACGGAATAGAGAGAATGAGCGAATTAGTAGCAGACGGAGCTTTAGTTGCAACGCCTGCCGGAAGTAGTGCTTACAATTTATCTGCCGGCGGTCCTATTTTACCGCTTGATTCAAACATGTTATGCCTAACCCCTATCTGCTCTTTTAGACCGCGTAGATGGCACGGTGCTTTACTGCTTTCATCTGCTACAATTAAATTTGAAATACTTAATACAAATAAACGACCGGTAAATGCTACTGCCGACTTTCAGGAGTTTAATAATATCACGAATGTTACAGTTAAATCTACTAAGGATAAACCTATCAAACTACTCTTTAATAAAAACCATACGCTGGAAGATAGAATTATTAAAGAGCAATTCGGTGGATAGGCATTGCTAACTAAAGAGAGATAATAATAAAAAGCTCTATGTCATCCCGTGATTTATTCACGGGATCCAGTTAAAAATATCAATAATATTGATATTTTTAGTTGTTTTTCTGGATACCGTGGACAAGCCACGGTATGACACACCTCTATTTAGTTAGCAATGCTGGAGGATAATTATTAAAAAATATTAATAATTTTTTGACTAAGAATTAAATTAATGTATGATGCCTTGTTAAAAATAACTAGGCATTATATATGAAATCAAAAAAGTCTTCTATTAACTTTTCTGAAAATAACCATATTTTATGGTTACCGCTTGTTGGTGATATTATGTTACAAGGGACAACAACATATATCGAAGATAAAGTTAAAAAGTTTAAAATAGAAAATTATTTAGAAACTATAGAGAACGTAAAGGATTTAAAATTAGCTTTAGAAACAGCAAATATAGCAAGTAATAGACATAAAAAATTATAATTATGAAGACCTTAAAAGCCATAAATTATTTGAAGATTATACCATAAATCAAGATAAAACGGCTATAATTCACAAAAGCTATAAATCAGAAATTGAGTTTAAATTTGAACCTATATCATTTCAAAATCCTTTAGATCGTATTACTTATAAGTATAATGCACAAAAAAATATTTTCTTTATAGCAGTAGTAGAAAAAAATATTCAAAGATCTACTTAATACTGCCCCTGTAGTTTCAAAATTACTAAAAACTACAATAGATTATCCACAATATCTTCAATTCTTAGAACATATTGTAACATTTATAAAACCTGAAAAGCAACTTGAAGTTATAAAAAATTTAATAAATACAATAACTATAAATCTTATGAACTTAGCTCATTTTTCAGGAATATTAAGTAATGCTAAAGAATATGAAGCAGTAATAATAATACTTGAGTCTACACTACTTAATCCTCAGTTACCAACTTTAGTAAGTGACGGTGAAGAAAAAGAAGCTTTATATCGTTGTCGGACTAATCTGTGGTCAGCATATGTTAATACAAGAAATTTAGCATCAGCTGAAGAGCAATTATTGCTCATGTTAAAAGACAAACCAAATAATAGTAACTTCTATAATTTGTTTACGATTATAGGCTCAATGGAAAATTTACAGAAGCAGAGAATTTAATACAAAATGCTTCTAATGATATAAAAACTTTAGCAAAAATGATTTTGAATTCTAACGAAATTTCTCAATCTAACTTAAATTCAATTAATCAAAATAATTTACCTGATAATTGTAAAGGCATGTTACGCATCTTTCAATATATGGCTAAATATAATAAATATTCTACTTCTGAGAAAATTTTAAATAAAGAAAACCTAAGAGATGAGCTAATTAAAATTAGTAAGAGTGTTAATGAACCGTATACATTAGCTCAAATTGCATTAAAGACTAAACAATACGAACTAGCACAGCAGTTTTTAGAAAAAGTACCTCAAATAACTCTCTATCTAGATACACAAGTAAATAATACTTTTAAGGAATTAGAATTTTTACTAAACCCTGAAAAACATAGCAACCAAATCCATATAGAAAATCTTACCAATAAACTTCATTTTTCATCAGACCAAGCTATAAAAATAGTTGATAAGGTTAGCATCAGTTTGATTGCAGATAAGAAGTATAATCTAGCTTTAGAAAAAATTGATGAAGTTCTAAACCATGAGCCTCAAAATCAAGAAGTGCTTGAAAGAGGTTTAGAGGTTGCTTCATTAATTAACAATCAAGAAAAGATACACCCATATTCTAATCTCTTACCTAAAGATGATAACTATGAGATACCCAAAGAGTTATAGAAATCCATAAATATTATCAGTTAAGAAAAGAACAGGATTTATTTCATACTATACAACAAATTAATCGTCAGCAAGAAATTATTCCTAATAGTATATGGCATATTGCAAAAGAGCATGATATTACTACTAACGACGTTATTCCACTTGGTAAATATAGAGGTTTAGATTGTTACGGAAAAATTAGTGAAAAATTACAAGAAAAACTAGATAAGAATCAATATAATAAATTTATAGATGCCTTAACGAAAGGTATAATATATAGACAACAAGGGGCTAACGGCGTTAAATTTATCGGTAAAAAAGCAGTTGAAATTAAAATTGACGGTGACCAGCGTTTATTTACAAATATATTACATTCAAACGAACAAGGTGAATTACTGATAAATTTTGATCATCAAGGGAATCATAATGATGTAATAAAATTCGCCGGTGAACATCATCTAGAATTTCACCAAGATTTGTTATAGCTTTAATTGCTCTTTAATAATTCAATATTAAAGAGCAATTTGGCGAATGATTATTAAGATATAATATTTAATTATATTATATCCCCAACTAGTTCTTCCCCTAATAATTTTGATAATTCATATTCACTTGCTTCAGTCCAAGTTACAGGCGGCTCTTCATTCGGTAAACCGGTATCGTAACGATCATTAAATACTCTGACGGCTTGTTGAGTAATTTTATCAAAAGTACTTGTAGATTCTACTCCATAACCATATGCTTTTAACTTTGTTTGTAAAGTATCAACTTGTTCTCCAGTACTATCAGGACTTAATAATACTTTACTCTTTTGATCTTGCGTAGTCTCAAAATATCTACCAAAACCAGCTTCAGCTAATTCTTTCCAAGGAAATTTTGATCCAGGAGCTATATGAGCATTTCCTTCACGGTTTACAGTTACTTCACCAAGACCGACTAAATCATGTTTTAAATCTAAATCCGGATATCTTGTTGCTATATCTGCAAGAAAGCTTTTTAATTTCCCTATTTGCTCTTTAGAAAAATCGTTTTTTGCATCATTAATAAGCATATTTCCAATACCGAACTTATTAACACCTACTTCTCCTTTCCAACTACTCTTGCCCGCATAAAAAGCTTGATCTGTTAAATCGTTATGATATTGATATTGCGTTCCATCCTTATCAGTTATGTAATGAACACTTGCACCTCGTGTTTGTAAGGCTTCAAGAGTGGAATTAATATTATCACTTACAGAATAAGTAATAACTACACAGTTAGGTTTTACTCCTTCCGGTCTTGGAGCCATATATTTACCGTTTGGGCTATTTGTGTTACTGATACCGTTATTATTATCATTTGGCATAATATTTACCTCATATTTTTTTAATAAAAAGTTCAATCTCTGAACTATAGCACTAATTATTAGTATTAATTAATAACTAGGTCAAGAAATAATTAATTTTTATTAAGTAATTAGATAGGTAAAAGCAATAACATTTTACTCAAAAGGTTGGCGTAGGTTAATAGCGGCAGATAAGGTACCCTCATCTAAATAATCAAGTTCACCTCCGATAGGTATACCACTAGCTAGGCGAGAAATTTTGGCAGGATGTTCTTTTAAATATTCAGTAATAAAATACGCAGTAGTTTGACCTTCTAAAGTAGAATTAGTAGCAATAATAACTTCTTTAATATTTTCTGCAAAACATCTTTTAAGTAGTTCAGGCAACCGAAGTATGCTAGGATTTTGCCTACTAGCTGCCGATAAATTATGACCTAGTACGTGATATAAACCTTTAAAATTACCGCTACGCTCCATTGCCCATAGTTCAGCTACGGTTTCAACAACAGCAATAACCGATTTATCTCTATATTCCGAAGAACAAATACGGCAAATATTTTCCGTATCCATATTACTGCAAATCTCGCATTTTACTATTTTCTTATCTATCTCTACAAGGTTATTAATCAGGCTTTTTAACCTAACATCTTTGTCTTGTAGTAGATAAAGCACTATACGTCTTGCCGACCTAATACCAAGCCCAGGCAATTTGGAAAAAAGATAAATTAGCTGGTCTATATCATTATCATTTGTTTTATTCATAGTCAGGGTATATATCATTATAAATGAAGAGTTAGTATATGATACGAAGCCAATTTTTCAAATTCAGCGAGTACGTATTAAGACTTAATAACAATTGTTCCGGCTATCTTATCATGCAATGCTTGTTTTTTAGAAGAAAAAAGTATGAAAAAAATACCTATAGGAAAAGTCATATACCCTAAAAATCTTTTAATTAACTGCTTTAAAGTCGGACGATTTAATGTTACGGCATCTACGATTTTCATACGTAAAAACATTTTACTAAGCGTTGCACCTTTATAATACCAAAGCGTTACGAAATATGAGCCTATTACTAATATATTAGTAGCAAAAATTGAAATATTAAACAAAATATATTTATTAAAATTCCCTGCTTTAAGATATTCATAAAATTCCTGACTCATAACAGAGTTAAACATTTCATTGGGATTATGAAGATTAATGTTATTACTAAGGAAATAATCATTAAAGAACAACCATAATAAATTAAAAGAACAAAATTGTGATATTGGGATTGCTATAAAGGCAAATAATGATAAATCAAGTGCCGTAGAAAAAATTCGTGCTATAAAATCAGGATAAATAATTTGCTTTTTCATTGCCGGTTACTTTATTTTGGTGTTAGATAGTAGGGGTTACCGAAATCGTCATTGCGAGGATATGCGTAGCATTGACGCGGCAATCTCATAAAGTAATACCAATTCCTGAGATTGCCACGCTCTCTATGATCGCTCGCAACGACGATTAGTACCCCTAATCAAAATTCAATATATTACATTTATGAATCAATTTGAAGCATATAGTTTATTATTCGTTGATAGTTTTGTCTCAAATCTTGTTATCGGTTTTCAGAATGAATTAATATTTCATTCTATGAAAATGTTTGGGGGCTATAATAGTTTAATAATGCTGTTAGTAGCTATTTGTGCTTCTCTTAGCGGTAATGCAGTCAATTATATTTTTGGAATAATAGTTTTAAATATCTTTTATGCTTCCAAAAACGAACAAAATATCTTAAGACATAAAAATTTAACAAAATTATATTATAAATATGAGATATTTACAATTTTCTTAATGGCCTTTCCTTTTTGGGGATGCTTTATTTCTTTATTCTCTGGTTTTTTTAAAACAAAATTTCTAAAATTTTTAGGTATTGGTTGTTTGGCAAAAGCATGCTATTATGCTCTAAGTTTTGTGAACATTTCTAATTGATTTGCTATTTTGAGGTATTTTTTAGCGAAAATTAATAAGATTTTTGTAGGAATAGTTATTCATATTTCAAAAAAATCTTATAATTTGCAGCAAAAAATAACCAAAATTAAATCTTTTTAGAAAGGTTCACAAAACCTAAAATTGTATATATTTTAACTCATGAAAAAATTAACCAAAACTAATTCTCATAGACAACAAAAACTAGCAAGCATTATAAATGAAGCATTAATTGAGGTGCTAAGGTGCGGAAAAATGCTGGATAGTAGACTTTTTGATTGCCCTCTCACTATTACCAAAGTTATAGTTACTGCCGATTTAAAAATAGCTAATTGTTATTTCTTGCCTTTTAATACTAAATTAACAATAGATGAAATTATGGAAGCACTAAATAATTCCAAAAATGCTATCAGAAATTTTATTACTAATAAAATCAATATGAAATTCTCACCCGATATAAGGTTTCATTATGATCGCGGATTTGAAAATGCTATAAAAGTAGAAGAGTTACTAAAAAATATTAGTACTAGTAATTAAATACAGGTAGGTAGACGAGTATAGGTGCTAGGGGATAAACTTAATCATTGAAAACAATAATTATCCGTTATAATTAAAACTTAATGAATTAAGTTTCAGTATAACAGCCCCCTAGCATAAATGAACTAAAGGCTATGTGTTTTGCAACGATGGAGTTTAAACATCATTTACAAAACGACAATATCATAATAATTGAAATAATCAAGATATTTTAGTTGTCTTTTAAAATTTTTTTAAACTTTAAGTATAGCCAAAATAAAAATAATCCTTATTTTTATTAAATAACTTTAAAAGATTGTTTTTTTATATTAAAATATAAGAATCATCTTCAATAATAAAAATAAGTAAAAAATGTCCCCTCAAATAATAGAGCTATTAATTTTTGCCGCTATTGCCTTTTACATTATAAATAAATTAATTACGACTCTTGGTTCTACTTCGGAAGAAGATCCAACGAAACAAAAATCTTATTTTGGCGAACCCGTTATTAAAGACGTAACTCACAGTGTGGTTAAATCTAATAAAGAAAAAAATATTCCAACAGCCCAAGATATTAAGGTTTTTAAGGATATAATAGTAGAACATAATATAACAGCGGTCGTAGACGGGATGGAACAAATACATAAACGTCTTTATTCATTTGATCCGGTTAAATTTATAAATAACGCTAAAACTGCTTTCCAAATGATTATAGAAGCAGCGTATAAAAAAGATGCTCAAGAATTATCTGAGCTAATAGATAAAAGATATTTTGAAGAATTTGAAAAAATAGCCCCTACTTACGGTGATTTTTTTGACTCATCAGCTTTAAGTACAAGATATTCAGAAATTTACATGTTTGGCAACAATATTTTTATCAAATTACTATTCCAAGGTAAAAATGTAGTTGACAAAATTGAAGATTTAAAAGAAGAATGGACATTTACACGTAATGCTAATACTAAAGAAGTTGATTGGTTTTTAAGCAATATTGAGAGAGTGTAAATAAAATTCCACGTCATTGCAAGGAGCAAAGCGACGTGGCAATCTCGTGCTAAAGTCCTGAGATTGCTTCGTCGAAACTTGCAGTTTCTTCTCGCAATGACGGCTTAAATAACCTAACAAACCATTAGTAATGAGTAAAATTTTCTATATTATAGGCACTATATTAATAATAAGTGTCGGTATTTTTATGTTTCAAAAACAAACAGCAACAGATAACAATCAAATAATCCCAAGAAAAGTTTTATTCGGTAACCCTGATAAAGCAAGGGTTTCTCTAACCCACGACGGCAAATATATTCTATATATTGCACCGAAAGACGGTGTATTAAATATCTGGCTAGCCCCCTCAGATGATATTAGTAAAGCAGAAGCCATAACCCATGACAAAGGGCGTGGTATTTGGTCTTATGCTAAAGCTTATAATAATAAAAATATTTTATATACCCAAGATTTTAACGGTGATGAAAATGACCGAATTTATAGCTATAACATAGAGACAAAAGAGACAAAATTACTTACTCCTGAAAAAGGAGTTAAAGCCGGAATAGCAGGAGCAAGTCATAAGAAACCAAATGAGATATTAATATATTTAAATGAGCGTAATCCTGAATATTTTGATATTTACAAATTAAATCTAGATACTCTAGAAAAAGAATTAATTTATAAAAATGATAGATTTACTGATTGCGTAGTTGATGAAAATTTAAATTTAAGATTCGGTAGTTTACTAGATAAAGACGGAGCTGTTGAATATTATGAACTAAAAGACGGCGAACCTAAATTATATACTAAAATCTCAATGGAAGATTCTTTCAATACTTCTATACTCGGTTTTGATGCTAGCGGCGAAATTCTTTATATGCTTGAGGGGCGTAACCGCAATACTTCAGCCCTTAAGGCGATAACACTTGCTACAGGCAGCGAAGAAATATTAGCTGAAGATTCAAAAGCCGATATCGGCTTATTTACAGTTCATCCCACAAAACAAACTCCGCAAGCAGTATCTATAGATTATGATAGAGTCTCCTATAAAATATTAGATAAAGATATTGAAGATGATATTAAATATTTACAAGCTCTCGATCGCGGTGATTTAATTATTAATAGTAGGACGCTAGACGATAAAATTTGGATCATTGCTTATATGGCTGATAATGTACCGGTGAAATATTATAAATATGATCGGGCAAATAAAAAAGCCGAATTTTTATTTACTAATCGCAAAGAACTTGAGCAATATAATCTTGCTAAGATGATACCGGTAATTATCAAGTCACGTGACGGGCTTGATTTAGTTAGCTATATCACTTTTCCAAATGATGTAAAACTTGATGAAAATAATATTCCTGATAAAAAAGTACCGCTAATAATTAATGTTCATGGTGGACCGTGGGTTCGTGATAGCTGGGGATACAATCCTGAGCATCAATGGCTTGCAAATCGTGGTTACGCAGTTTTAAGTATAAATTACCGTGGTTCTACCGGTTTTGGGAAAGATTTCTTAAACGCCGGTAATTTAGAATATGCCGGTAAAATGCACACCGATTTAATTGACGGTGTTAACTGGACTATTAAGAATAATATAGTTGATTCTGACAAAGTTTGTATTATGGGCGGAAGTTATGGCGGTTATGCTACACTTGTCGGTCTTACCATGACCCCTGACATATTTGCTTGCGGTGTTGACGTTGTCGGTATGTCTAATTTATTAACTCATGTGCAATCTAAAGCTCCTTATATGACACCATTGTTAAGTATATATAAAACACGTATAGGACCTTGGGATACTGAAGAAGAAAAAGAGTTTTTAAGACAAAAATCACCGATTAATTTTGTTGATAATATCAAAAAGCCTTTATTTATAGCACAAGGTGCTCACGATGTGAGGGTCGTACAGGCAGAATCAGAACAGATTGTAAATAGCATGAAAGCAAAGCATATACCGGTAGTTTATGCACTTTACAAAGATGAAGGACATGGATTTGCAAAACCAGGTAATAGAATCTCATATTACGCTCTTGCCGAACAATTTTTAGCTAAGATTTTAAAAGGAAGAGCGGAGCATATAGGGGATGACTTAAAGAATGCTAATCTCATTCTGAATGATAAAGAAAAAATTAGCGGTACAGAGGCAGAAAAGATTATAGATACGGCAGTTGGGAATTAAGAACAAACTATTATACTGCGACTCGGTGTCATCCCGTGGCTTGACCACGGTATCCAGAAAAATAACTAAAAATATCAATGTTATTGATATTTTTAACTGGATCCCGTGAATAAATCACGGGATGACAAGAGGAAAATCGAGCCATGCAACAAGACCGGACAAGCCACGGGATGACAAATCGACAAAAAACTCTCTACTTTACAGTTTAAAGATTAATTATTATACTGTGCTTTAATTATTTAAATAAATTATTTAAAATGAATATTCATGAATATCAAGCAAAAGAGATTTTAAGAAAATACGGCGTACCTACCTCCACCGGACTAGTTGTTACGAAAACCGAAAAGATTAATGAAACCATAGATAAGTTAAATACGGAAGTATACGTGGTTAAAGCACAAATACATGCCGGTGGCAGAGGTAAAGCGGGCGGTGTTAAAGTTGTTAAGAGTAAAGAAGAAGCTAAGAAAGTTGCCCATGACATGTTCGGTATTAATTTAGTAACGCATCAAACAGGACCTCAAGGACAAAAAGTAAACCGTCTTTATATTGAATCAGGTTGTGATATTTTAAAAGAATATTATTTCAGTATCGTATTTGATAGATCAGCTAGCTGTATTACTTTCATAGCTTCTACCGAAGGAGGAGTTGATATTGAAGAAGTAGCAGAAAAAACTCCGGAAAAAATTGTTAAATTTTCTGTTGATCCTGCAACCGGTTTACAAGATTTTCATATGCGAGGTATAGCTTATGAGTTAGGCTTTAAGGATAACCAAGCAAAACAGATGAAAGAAATAGTAAAATCAGTCTATAATGCTTTTATTGAAACCGATGCAGCACAAATTGAAATCAACCCGTTAATTGTAAATAGCGACGGAAACTTATTAGCTTTAGATGCAAAAATTACTTTTGACGATAATGGCTTATTTAAGCATCCGAATATTACAGCAATGCGTGATCACGATGAAGAAGATCCTTTAGAAACTAGAGCGGCAAACGCAGGACTTAGCTATGTAAAAATGGATGGTAATATCGGTTGTATGGTTAACGGTGCCGGTCTTGCTATGGCTACTATGGATATTATTAAGCTTTACGGTGCTTCGCCTGCTAATTTCTTAGATGTTGGCGGCGGGGCTGATCGTGAGCGTGTAAAAGAAGCTTTAAAAATAATTTTATCTGATAAAGAAGTACAAGGGATTCTAGTTAATATTTTCGGTGGTATTATGCGTTGTGATATTATAGCGGAAGGGATTATTGCAGCAGCAAAAGACATAGGTATAAAAGTACCGTTAGTGGTTCGTTTAGCCGGTACAAACGTTGAAAAAGGGAAAGAAATTTTATCAAATTCCGGTTTAGAAATAATACCGGCCCATGATTTAGCAGATGCTGCAAATAAGATAGTTGAAGCGATACGGTAAAGTTGTAGGTGTCATTCCTGCGAAAGCAGGAATCCAGGGTAAAGCGAGATAAATCGAGCTTTTAATTTTAAAAACCTATTATGTATAACCTTTAAATTACTGGATTCCCGCCTACGCGGGAATGACATAATAACAATCCATGCAACAACGCTTTCAGTTGCTCGCAATGACGATGACGACACAAAAAAATAAAAACAATAAAAATTATTTAACATGGCAATATTAATAAATAAAAAAACAAAAGTTATCTGTCAGGGCTTTACTGGTTCACAAGGAACTTTTCACTCTGAACAAGCGATAGCTTACGGCACTAACATGGTTAGCGGTGTTACACCCGGCAAAGGCGGTCATACTCACCTTGATTTACCTGTATATAATACCGTACATGAAGCAAAAGCAAAAACCGGTGCAAATGCAAGCGTTATATATGTTCCGCCCGGCTTTACCGCTGATTCGATATTAGAAGCAATCGATGCCGAAATCGAAGTAGTAGTATGTATAACGGAAGGAATTCCGGTACTTGATATGGTGAAAGTAAAACGTGCTTTAGTCGGTTCTAAAACTAGATTAATCGGTCCTAACTGCCCTGGAGTTATCACACCGGGTGAATGTAAAATCGGTATTATGCCTGGGCATATTCATAAAAGAGGAACGATAGGTATTGTTTCAAGATCAGGTACTCTAACTTATGAAGCAGTAGCACAGACAACAGCCGTAGGACTTGGACAATCTACATGTGTCGGTATAGGCGGCGATCCTGTTAACGGCACTAATTTTGTTGATTGTATTGATATGTTTTTGAAAGATGATGAAACAAAAGCAATTATTATGATTGGTGAAATTGGCGGTAATGCAGAAGAAGATGCAGCCGAGTTTATCAAGCAATCAAAAATCAAGAAGCCTATTGTTAGCTTTATTGCAGGTATTACAGCACCTCCCGGTAAAAGAATGGGGCATGCCGGTGCTATTATTGCCGGAGGAAAAGGAAGTGCCGAAGATAAGCTTGAAGCTCTACAAAGTGCCGGCGTAACTATCACTAGATCCCCTGCCGATATCGGTAAAACTATGTTAGATTTACTGAATAAAAAAGGCTAATCATTATATACAATCATCATTGCGTGAGACATTCTATAGTACCGGGCAATTGTTAAAAAATCCTCGTCATTGCGAGAAGAATTACGCAGTAATTCGACGAAGCAATCCAGTTAAAAAATACTAAAAATTAGCATTTTTTTAATTATTTGCTGGATTGCCGCACTCACTTCGTTCGTTCGCAATGACGATTTGCAGGAATGACATCCTGAACACTCGTACATTGAACGCTCACGGATACGACGGTCAATTTCAAAAAGAGCAAGGAGTCTGCAAGGCGAGGAGCGGAGCGTATACTTAATACGTGAGCACCGCAGATCTTGCTAGACGACACCGCCAATTTTTGAAATTCACCGAGTATCCCTAATTTCTTTAACTAGTGGATAAACCATATTTAGTAACTGTGGAAAATCTATTAACCCGGGTATTAATTTTGAATCAATTATATACGCAGGTACTCCTTGGATTCTAAGGCTTTTAGCTATTTTCATATTTTGAATAATTAAATCTTTAATCTCATTGCTATCGGCAGTTTCTTCAATTTCCTTAGCATTTAAGCCATTCTCGGTTAATAATTCTTTTATAGATTCCTTAGAAACATCTCTTATTTTTATTAGTTCATCATGAACAGCTTTAAATTTACTTGGATTAACTTTATAAACGGCTAAAACTATTCTTGCCAGATATTCGGAAGCATCTCCAAGGATAGGTAGCGGTCGTAATATAACTTTAACTTTTGGATCGTTTTGCAATAATTCATTTATAGAAACATCGCCTTTTTTACAATAAGAACAATTGTAATCATAAAAAGCAATTATTGTTATATCACCGTCTTTATTTCCTATAATAGGAAAGCTTGTTCTATCTTCAATACCTAACTTATTATCTTTTAGATAGTTATTAACTTTAGTCTCATTTTCCTGTACTTTACGTTTTTGCAAGCCTTCTATTGATTCTATTATTATTTCCGGAGTTTTAAGCAAATAATCTTTGATTATTTCTTGGACTCTTTCCTCTTCACATTTCCTTGCATCCTCGCTTTGTTTAACCTCAACGGAAACCGGATTTGTAGAATAAGTTTTCATTGTTTTGAAAACAAATAAAACTCCTATCACAACTACAAATATAACCAATATTTTACCTATAATATGCTGCATAAATACCTATATTTAATTTTTATATTGTTTTTGCTTTGTTTAATGTCATTGTGAGCGGTCAAAGACCGCACGGCAATCTCAGGAATTTGGTACTAGATTGCTTCGTCGAATTACTACGTAATTCTTCTCGCAATGACGGAAAAAGCAAAACTCCTACTTCTGTCTTATTAATCTGCTCTGATCTCTTTTCCAATCTTTTTCTTTAATTGATTCTCTTTTATCATGTAATTTCTTACCTTTAGCAATACCAAGCTCGACTTTCACTTTATTTTTTTTATTAAAATACATAGAAAGAGCTACTAGCGTATAGCCTTTTATTCTAATTCTACCGATAATTTTCTTTATCTCTTTAGTATGCAACAATAATTTACGAGGTCTACGAGTAGAATGATTAAATCTATTCGCTTTCTCATATTCCGCAATATGGCAGTTATACAAAAATACCTCATGTCCGGTATCTGCCGCATGGCTTTCCTCTATAGAAACTTTGCCTTGACGCAGAGACTGTACTTCACTGCCCTTTAATACAATACCTGCTTCTAATCTTTCTTCAATAAAATAATTAAAAAGGGCTTTCTTATTTTGTGCAATAACTTTCTTATACTCGGTCATAATTTTATGGATAGTGATGTTATAATGTTTTCAATTTGTTTTTTAGCACTACCGCTTGCTTCAGTTAATGGGAGTCTAATTTCATTTTCACATAAACCTAAATAATATGCAGCATATTTTATCGGAATTGGATTAGATTCTACAAATAATGCTTTATATAAAGGCAGTAATTTCTGATGGATTTCTAATGCTCCTTTAGTGTCATTCTTATTCCATTTCTCCAATAACTTTTTACACATATCGGGAGCAATATTAGAAGCTACGGAAGTCCACCCTACCCCGCCTTGTGCGTTAAAAGCTAAGACTACTTCATCGTTACCGGTTAAAATGTTGAAATCCTTTTTAACTATTGCTCTAATCCGCAATGGACGTTCTAAATCTACACCGCAATCTTTTAATGCTAAAATACGCGGTAGCTTGCTAAGTTTTAATATCGTCTCATCAGAAAAATCTACTCCGCTTCTAGTTGGAGCTGAATATAACATAATAGGTAGATTACACGCTTCATGTAATACTTCAAAATGCTTATAAATCCCTTCTTGAGTAGGTTTTACATAAGATGGCGGACTAGCCATAAAACCATCAACCTTGATTTTTGTAGATTCCGCTGCAAGCTCTCTTGCATAAGCAGTATTATTTGATGAACATCCGCTTATTATAGGAATACGCTTATTAACGATTTCTACACTAGTTTGCAGTAATAACTTATATTCTTCAAAGCTTAAGCTACTACCTTCTCCGGTTGAGCCTGCAATTAATACTGCATCGACTTCATGCTTTATTTGATGTTTTAAAATTCTCTCTAAAGCATATAAGTCTAACTTATTATCTTTAAAAGGTGTTATAGTTGCGGTAATTAAACCTTTACATATATTGTTCATTGTTTTTTATTTTTTTATTAATTTGTCATTGCGAGGAAGGCTTGCTTGCGTAGATACCAAAATCGTCATTGCGAGGAGAAACGTAGTTTCGACGTGGCAATCTTGTCAAACATCCTGAGATTGCTTCGTCAAATTACTTCATAATTTTCCTCGCAATGACGGTTCGGGTATCCCACACAGCTCTTCCTACTCCCTAATAATACGCCCATATTCTTTTTTCAAACGATCTGCAATTTGATGATCATCGAAAGTAATCTTTTTATTGCCTAAATCTATAGAATCAATATTTTGTACCTCGATTGCCGTGCCTGTAACAAAACATCCGGTAAAATTCTCTATTTGCTCTAATTTCAAACGCTCTTCTTTTACTTCTAGACCTAAATCTTTTGCAATTTCAATAATAGTCTGTCTTGTTATACCGTTTAAAAATCTATCGGCAATTGGAGTATATAATGTTTTATCTTTAACAAAGAAAATATTTGTTGTAGTGCATTCAGCAATATATCCTTCATAATCAAATAATAAGGCATCATCATAGCCAAGAGCTTTAGCTTCTTTTTTACTCGTTATTGCCATATTATATTGAGCGGCGGATTTAGATTGTACCGGAGTGCTATCAGGTATTGCTTTACGCCAGCGACCTACATGCAAATTTATACCTTTCTCAAAAGACCTTGGCATTGATGGAATACCGGCAATCAAAAGATTAGTAGACAAATCAGGATTAGTAATATTTAGCGATTCGTCTCCGCACCAAATAAGCGGTCTTATATATGCATCCTTAATATTATTCTGTTTTATTACAAGTTCATGAGCTTTTATTATCTCGTCTACACTATAAGGTACTTTCAAACCTAATGCTTCTGCTGATTTTATTAATCTTTCCGTATGTTCTTTTAACTTAAAAACTTTGCCGTTATAAGCTCTCTCACCCTCAAACACCGATCCTGAATAATGCAGGCTATGAGTTAAAACATGAATCCTTGCGAATTGATAAGGAACTAAATCACCATTAATCCAAATATGCCAAAAAATTTGCTCTAGTTTTATCATTGTCATTAACCTATATTTATATTAAATTAAGATTTCTAAACGTCATTGCGAGCAGCCATAGGCTGCGTGGCAATCTCATGAAATAATGACAAACTCCTGAGATTGCTTCGTCACTATGTTCCTCGCAATGACGGAAAAGCTAACACCAATTTTCAAATTAAATGAGTATACATGCAACCACATAAAGCACATATTTTAATCGTAGATGATGATAGCAGAATATTAACACTTTTAAAGCAGTTTTTAAATAAAAACGAGTTTTTAGTATCAACGGCAAGCTCAGTCATAGAAGCTAAAAATCTATTAAAAACTTCTAATTATGATTTAATTATTTTAGATGTTATGTTACCTGAAATAACAGGGCTTGATTTTGCTACTACTATAAGGGATGCCGGTAATAATATTCCTATAGTTATGCTTACTGCTTTATCGGAAGCCGATGACCGTGTTAAAGGACTTGAAGCCGGTGCCTCTGATTATATAACTAAACCTTTTGAACCACGAGAATTATTACTTCGGATAAATAATTTAATTAATAATTATAATAACTTTAAAAAAGAAACGAATATAATTAAATTTGGCAATAATTTCTATAATTTTGATACAAAGGAATTCACTAAGAACGATCAAATCATATCTCTTAGCTCTACCGAACAAAAATTACTTGAGATATTAATAAAAAATTCCGGTAAATCTACTAGTCGTTTTGAACTTTCAAAAATTATGGGCGGGCTTAGTATGCGTTCTATCGACGTACAAATTACAAGAATAAGAAGTAAACTAGAAGATAATCCAAAAGAGCCGAAATATTTAAAAACCGTGCGTAATGAGGGCTATGCACTTTATATCTAAATTATTACCGAGAACATTATTTGTACGATTTATGTTCATTATAATCATTCCGATTTTAATAGGGCAAATTGTTGCTATATTTTTGTTTTACGATCGTCATTGGTATAATGTTTCATATTATACTAGTACTATTATTATTAATGAAATAGAATCACTGATTAAAGAACATAGAAATAATTCAAGAGAGATAACCCATTTATCGGAAAATTATCTTAATTTATCTTATCAATTTCAGCTTAATAAAAAGTTATCTATAAAACAACCTAAATTAAGTGAGCCTCTAACTATATTTAAAAATATTTTAGCTACAAAAATCCATGAAAAAAATATAGTTAAACTAAATAAAGAAAATAAAATCGAAGTATTTTTAGAATTAAAAGATGGAATATTATATATTACTTTTCCTGCAAAATTACTACTTAATCCTACAGTATATATATTTGTTTTATGGATTATATCTTTAACTGTTATATTACTTTCTGTTTCTATTATTTTCTCCAAAAATCAAATTAAATCAATACTCACTCTTGCGGATAGCATGGATAAATTTGGTCGAGGTGTTTTAAAAGGCAAAAATTTCAAACCTTCAGGAGCTTTAGAAATAAGAAAAGCAGGGCTTGCTTTTTTAAAAATGAAAGCCCGTATTGAAAAACAAATTACTAAAAGAACCACTATGCTTGCTATGATTTCGCATGACCTTAGAACTCCTTTAACAAGAATGAAGCTACAACTTGAATTGATGGAAGAAAGCGAAGAAATTGAAGGGTTAAAACAAGATATATTAACTATGCAGCAAATGATAAATTCTTATTTAGATTTTGCTAAAGGTGAAAGTACAGAAGAATTTGAAGAAATTTTATTATTACCTTGGATAGAACATTTTTTAAACAAATGGTTACATGTAGATATTGAATTTATAAAACTTAATAATATAGATAATTCAAAAGTACGAATTAAACCGAATTCTTTTGAAAGAGCCTTGTCTAATTTAATCGGTAACGCTATAAAATATGGAAATAAAATTAAAATATCTTTGACAGATAATTCATCTACGGTAGCTATAATTATTGAGGATAACGGTCCCGGTATAGATGATACGGAAAAACATCTTGTATTTAAACCGTTTTATAGATCGGATAAAGCAAGACAGCTTGATAATGCAAGTAACGTAGGACTTGGGCTTGCTATTACTAAAGAAATAATAAACGATCATAAAAGCTCTATTTATTTAGAGGATAGCAAGGATTTAGGCGGGTTATCGGTAAGAATCGAAATACCTAAAATATGAATACTGATATCATTGCGAGGAGAGGCAAAGCCTCGACGTGGCAATCTCATAAAGTAGGACTCCTGAGATTACCACGCTCCTTGCAGTCGCTCGCAATGACGGAAAATCTATTCATGCAGCAAAATTTAAAATATAAAATAATGACTAACATAAAACATTTAGCAATAATAATGGACGGTAATGCTCGTTGGGCAGTTCGGCATAACTTAACAAAATCTGAAGGACATAAGCTAGGTGCCGATAAAATTCGTGAATTACTGCCTGAGTTTATTAACCTTAATATACCTTATATAACTTTATATACTTTCTCTTCCGAAAATTGGCAACGTTCAAGCACGGAGGTAGATTTCTTAATAAAATTATTAAGTATTTATTTAAAAAATGAATTAAACAGTTTACATAAAAACGGCGTTAAAATAAAAGTAATAGGTAGGCTTAATTTATTAAGTAGCTCATTGCAAAAACAAATAAATAATGCTATAGAATTAACAAAAAATAATAATAAAATAACGCTTTGTATAGCTTTTAGTTATGGAAGTCGTCAAGAAATAGTTGATGCCTGCACAAAAATTATTGCAAGCGGTAAAAAAGAAATAAGTGAAAGCGATATAGGACACGCTTTATATGATCCTGAAATGCCGGATGTAGATTTATTAATAAGACCGAGCGGGGTCTATCGCATAAGTAATTTCTTGCTTTGGCAAGCAGCTTATGCTGAATTATATTTCTCACCCAAATATTGGCCCGATTTTAATAAAGATGATATAATAGAAGCTATAAATGATTACTCAAAAAGGAAAAGAACATTTGGCAAAAGATAAACAAAATATATATTTAAGAATCCTATCTGGTATAGTTTTAGTGCCGTTATTTGTTATAGCTATATTATGGTTTAAGCCTTTATTCTATATTTTAATGATATTAGTGGGTATGGGAATGTTAAGTGAATGGTATAATATGACCTATTCTTCTATTCCTTATCTATTAATCGGGCTAATTATTATTCCGATTCCTATAAGCCTATTAATATTTTTAAGTATGGAAGATACCAATAGATGGCTTATTATGCTTTATTTTTGCATAATTTGGTCGGTAGATAGTTTTGCAATGATTGGCGGCAAAACTTTTAAAGGAGCAAAACTTGCTCCAAAAATCAGTCCTAAAAAAACTTGGAGCGGTCTGATTACGGGAACATTATCCGCAGGTTTGGTTGCGGTATTAGTTAGTTTTATCCCAAACTTTCATATTGAAAATTACTATTTTGCAAATAAAATTTATTTGTTTATAATTAGTTATATATTAGCATTAATAGCTCAATCAAGTGATCTATTTATTTCATATTTTAAGCGAAAATTTAATATTAAAGATAGCGGTCATATAATACCCGGCCATGGAGGAGTTTTGGACAGATTTGATAGTATTATTTTAACCGCTCCGGTATTGTTTTTTATAAGTATACTCTAATCGTCATTGCGAGCAGCCGTAGGCTGCGTGGCAATCTCGTCAAACATCCTGAGATTGCTTCGTCACTACGTTCCTCGCAATGACGGAAAATTTGGTCCATTATAACTTATGATAATACATTTAAACAATCATTCTAAAAAAATAATTTTAAATATCTTTTTAGCTTTACTGCTTGGATATTTTGTTTTTCATTGCATATATGGTAACAAAGGGATTATTGCATATTTAAAAGTAAATAGGCAGCTTGAAAAAGCTTATGATGAACTAAAAGGCTTACGAGCAGAAAGAGTAGAACTTGAACATAACGTCAAATTACTCCGAACGGAATCGCTAAATAAGGATATGTTAGAAGAACAAGCAAAGAAAGTTTTAGGAGTAGCAGATCCTAAAGAACAGGTGTTTACAATAAAAGATACACCTAGTCAAAGGTAAACATCGTCATTGCGAGGAGCTGTAGGTCTTGTTTCATGACTTTTATGTCATTCCTGCGAAAGCAGGAATCCAAAAAAAGTATACATACAGCAAATTTTTGAAATTAAAATAAAAGCTTAGGTTATCTCGCTTTATGATGGATTCCTGCTTTCGCAGGAATGACATCCAAAACAACATTATTGATTAAAAGGAATTGAACATAATTTATGAACATTAAAATTTATCAAGACGACCTACCTAATAATTTTGAACTTGAAGGGGATATTGCTATAGATACCGAGACAATGGGGTTAAATCTACATAGAGATAAACTCTGTTTGTTACAATTTAGTAACGGCAACGGTGAAGCCCATCTTGTTCATTTTGTAAATCAAGATTATACTGCTCCTAATTTAAAAGCATTATTGTTAGATAAAACTAGATGCAAGATATTTCACTTTGCTAGATTTGATTTAGCAGCTATAAAAAAATATTTGAGTATAGATTTAGAAAATATCTTTTGTACTAAAATATCTTCAAAGCTCGTTAGAACCTATACTGATAGCCACGGTCTTAAGGATTTATGTCGAGAGCTACTTTCCATAAATATTTCCAAACAACAACAATCTTCTTACTGGGGAGCTAAAAATTTATCTCTGGAACAACAAGAATACGCAGCAAAAGATGTGCTTTATTTGCATCAGTTAAAAGATATTTTACAAAAAATGCTACTTAGAGAAAATAGGCTTGAACTTGCCCAAGATATTTTCCGCTTTTTACCGACAAGAGCTAATTTAGACCTTATAGGTTGGAATGAAATCGACATTTTCATGCATTAATATAAGTTAATAAATTGACTCTAGGTATAAAATCAGGCACATTATTTATAGGACTATTAACAGAATAGCTTTAAAATTATTTTGTTAACAGTCCCAATTAACAACTAAAATAGGGGATCTTTATGACTAATAAAATAACAAGCGAAACACTCTTAGGTTCAAATAAAACACTGAGTCTAGAGAAAGAAAAATATACTTTAGAGCCGAACAAAATTCTATCCATGACTCTAAGCGGTATATTTGAAGAAATAAGATCACAACCAAAAACAAAAAGCGATATACTTCCATTAGAATCAATATCAAAAGAAGAAAATACTTTGAATGTTGATAATAATGTAAATATTTTAGATGAAGACATAATTTTATCTATGACTCTAAGCAGTACATATGATGAGATACAAAAACAAGAAGAAACAAATATTGCGAGCAATATTCCATTAGAACCACTATCAAAAGAAGATACTTTAAGTGTTGATAATAATGTAAATGCTTTAAGTATTAATATTGTTGTAGCATTTTGTTGGTGGACAGTAAATTATATAATAGCATCAGTTGCAAATATTTGTAATTACCTTGTAGAGAATCCACTCCATCATGACACTGTTGCATCATCACATCAAGAAAAACTAGCGGGGGCTGACTCTGAAATGGATGTTATGGTCGGGATACTAGCATGTTAAAAAAATAATAACAGACGTTCGCCATTGCGAACAGGTATTGTCGGCGTGAATCGAAAGACGCATTCGGTGTCACCCCGTGGCTTGTCCACGGTATCCAGTAAATAACTAAAAATATTAATATTATTAGTATTTTTAACTAGACCCCGTGGTCAAGCCTATAGTACCGGACAATTTTTATTATATGTCATTCCCGCGAAAGCGGGAATCCAGTACTTTAAAGCTTTTTTAAAGTTTTACCCTAAAAAAACGATATAATAAAAAATCTTTAAAATTAAGATTTTTTAGCCTGGATCCCCGCTTTCGCGAGGATGACATCGAGGACTTTTTAAAAATTGTCCGGTACTATAGGTCAAGCCACGGGGGTAACACCGAGTAGGCCTTTTCACAAGCACTATTCAAACAATAATATTCACAATTTTACGAGGAACGAGAATAATCCTCTTCGGCTCTTTTCCTTCTAAAAACTTTTGTACCTTTGGCAGATTAACGGTAATTTGCTTTATTTCATCTTCACTTGCGGCAGTTTTAAACTCATAGGTATCACGGAGTTTGCCGTTAACCTGCACTGCCATAATATATGTATATAACTCTAACATTGATTCATCAAATGCAGGAAAAGCTGAATTATATAACCGCTCTTCATTGCCGAGCTTCTGCCAAATTTCTTCCGTAATATGCGGGATAAAAGGGTTTAGTAGCTGAACTAAAACATTAAAGCCGTATCTTACGGTTTTAACATCAACCGCTTCTTTATTAAGCTCAGCAGATATAGCATTAGAAAGCTCACGCATACGTGCTATTGCTCTATTTAGGGCAAAATGCTTTATATCGTCTGCGACGTGCTTTATGGTAAAATGCACTAATCTATTGAGTTCCTTGTTAATTTCGCTATTCACGTCATCTTTTAAAGAAGCTATCGCCTCAAACATATGCTCAAGCTTATTAATAAAACGTGAGCAGCCTTCAATACCGCTTACCGACCATTCTAGATCTTTCTCAGGCGGACTATCGGATAATACAAAAAGCCTAATAGCATCAGCCCCATATTGCTCTTGCATCGTCTCAAGATCGATGAGATTCTTTTTAGACTTACTCATCTTTTCAATGCGTCCCTGCACTACTCTATTATTGCTTTCCTTATGAAAAAATTCATTACCTTTTTTAACTACTTCTTCAGGATATAACCAATTATTATGCTCGTCTTTATAGGTAGCATGCAGCACCATTCCTTGAGTAAATAACCCTTTAAAAGGCTCTCGAACGCTTACGTAATTCTGCTCGTTCATTACTTTTATGAAAAACCTTGCATATAATAGATGCATTACTGCATGTTCTATACCGCCTATATATTTATCCACCGGTAGCCAATAATCACAAGCTTTTTTATCGGTCATCTCTGTAGCATTGCTATTGCAATATCTCGTAAAATACCAAGATGACTCGAAAAATGTATCAAAAGTATCGGTTTCACGAATAGCCGACTTATCGCATTTCGGACAATTAACATGTTTCCAACTAGGATGATGATCAAGCGGATTACCGTGACCGTCAAAACTAACATCATCAGGTAACGTAACGGGTAAGTCACTGCACGGTACGGGAACTATACCGCAAGCTTCGCAGTGAATCATAGGAATAGGACATCCCCAAAAACGTTGACGAGAAATCCCCCAATCTTTTAGACGATAATTTACACTGCGTTTACCTATGCCTAGTTTCTCAAATTCATCGATTACTTTTTGTTTTGCTTCATTACTAGTTAAGCCGTTTAGAAAATCTGAGTTAACCAAAATTCCATCTTCCGTATAAGCGGTCTTTTGTACATCAATATCCGTTTCAATTACCTGCTTAATAGGCAAATTCATTTTAACAGCTAATTCATGGTCACGTTCGTCATGAGCAGGACAACCAAAAACAGCACCAGTGCCGTAATCCATTAACACAAAATTCGTAATAATAACCGGTAAAACTATATTTGAATCGAAAGGATGAATGACATAAAGACCGGTAAAGACTCCCTCTTTTTCAGCCTTTTCTAGTTCGCTACTTCCTGTAATATGCGAACATTTAGTTATAAAACTCAATATTTCAGGTGTCTTAGAAATTAATTTCTCTATTATCGGATGATTAAAGGCAATTCCTATAAAACCAGCTCCGAAAATAGTTTCAGGTTTGGTTGAGAATACCTCTATAGTATTATCTTCATTATCCTTAATTTTGAAATGAAAATTAGCACCTATTGATTTACCTATCCATTTCTCTTGCATAGAGCGAACGGCTTCAGGCCACTCTTTTAAATTCTGAATTTCATTTAATAACTCTTCAGCATAATCGGTGATTTTTAAGAACCATTGCTTTAAATAACGCTTCTCAACAATTGTACCTGAACGCCAACCACGCCCGTCTACAACTTGCTCATTTGCAAGAACGGTATTATCAACCGGATCCCAATTAACAAGCGATTCTTTTTGATAAGCAAGATTTCTCTCATAAAGCTCTAAAAAAAATTTCTGCTCATGTTTATAATACTGCGGATCACAACTATTTATCTCTCTAGACCAATCATAAGAAAAGCCCATAGATTTTAGCTGCTTTTTCATATTTTCGATATTAGAATAAGTCCAATCTTTCGGATGAGAATTATTTTTTATTGCGGCATTTTCGGCAGGTAGCCCAAAAGCATCCCAGCCCATCGGATGAAGCACGTTAAAACCTTGCATAGTCATAAACCTTGCAATAACATCACCTATAGAATAGTTGCGTACGTGACCTACATGGATTTTACCGGAAGGATAAGGCAACATTTCAAGTACGTAATATTTTGGCTTGTTACTCTCGTTTGATACCTCAAAAGCTTTTTCATCATGCCAAATTTGTTGCCATTTTTGTTCTATTTGATTCATATTTTTTTATAATTTATATACTGAGTCGTCATAGGATTTATTGCATGGATCAGTTGTCTCGTCATTGCGAAGAGATGCGTAGCATCGATGCGGCAATCTCAGAAGTTTTATACTACTTCACGATATTGCCACGTCGCTTCTCTCCTCGCAATGACGGGTTGGGTAATACCTCTTCACAATGACGGAGTCATTACCTCGCACTATTAATATATATATCTCTAGCTTTTCTTAAAATTTTATCTTCAAGCGTGATAGCAAGATTTGAGGTGTTTTCATTAAGTACCCATTGTTTATTTTTAAGCATTTCTTCAAATACTTTCACTTCAATTGAATCAGGGCTTATTACATCGTCTTTGATAAATATATTGATTTTAAATCGAAAATTAGGATTAGAGCGTGGGCTATACCATTCCGTAATAATCACACCGCCGTTTGAGTCAGCTGATGCAAGAGGAGCAAAACTTATAGTCTCTAATGCTGCTTGCCAAAGATATTTATTAACCGAGCCTCCTACAGCTTTAGTAGATTCGTTTTTTACCCTGCCCGGTCTAAAAACTAATCCTTCTTCACCTGCTATAGAACCTACTTCGTCCCATTTCTGCTCTCGTTCTGTTTTTGGATAATCATCCGCTAAGATACTAGTACTTATTGCACTAAGTATAATTACAAAAAATAATCCGATAATTTTTTTCATAACCAATATTTAATTAGGGTGCTTGAGGGAAATAATAGAGAAGCTTTGGCTATTAGTCAAAATTATTTGAACTAATTATATGTCATTCTCACCGTCTTTTATGTCATTCCTATACCCCTCTATGTCATTCATAGCTAGAAGCGGGAATCTTTCGGTGTCATACTGCGACTTGTTAGCTAGATCCAGCTAAAAATAATAAAATTATTAATACTTTAAGTGTTTTTTTGATCCCGTGGTCAAGCCACGGGATGACACCAAGTGTGCTTTTTGATCCATGCAACAATACCTTGCATGAATGACATATAACTACTCTACACCTTAACCGGCATGACGACAAAAATATCTTTAGGATTCTCAGGAAATTTAATAAGTACCGGTGCTGAAACATCTGAAAAATATAGTTCTACTAAATCCGACTTCACGGCTTTTAAGACATCTTCCAAATATTGCGGATTAAAGCCTATAGCTAAAGACTCATCACTATTATATTCATAAAAACTTTCCTTATCTTGTGAAGAATTAATAACCTCTTTTGCGTTACCTCTTGCTTCACCGATGGCACTAATCTCTAAGGTTTCACGAGATAACGATAATTTTACCGCTCTAAATTTTTCAACGGTTATTATCGCTATCCTTTCTATACTATCTGCAAATATTTTTCGATTAATTACTAATTTTGAGCTGCTGCTTTCCGGAATAAAAGCACTATAATCAGGGAAAGTACCGTCTATAAGCTTTGATAGCATAATAGTATTTTCGTTACATATAAATTTAATCTTATTGCTACTTAATAAAATTTCTATATCTTCATTTATATTTTTAGGATCTTTAACTATTTTTAAAATTTCCTCGGCACTTTTTTGCGGTAATATAACTCCAAAATTCTTTATTTGTTTTTCTAATGTTACCCATGAAATCGAAAGCCTATGCCCATCGGTACTTGCCGAACAAAACTCTTTGTCTTTTATGTGTAAATAAACACCGTTTAAATTATAACGAGTTTCATCTAAAGAAATCGAAAATTTTGTCGATTCGATTATTTTAGCAAAATCCGTGCAGGAAATTTTAAAACTTGCTTCAGGATTAATACTATCCATTGGAGGAAAAGAACTAACCGGCAAAGTAAATAAATTAAATTTACAATTTTTTCCTTTGATTTCAAGTCCCGTTGTACCGAAATCTGTTAATGTAAGCTCGAAATCCGGAAGTTTTCGGACTATATCATTTAGAGTTTTCGTAGAAACGGTAAGTTCACCTTCACTTACTACCTGTACTGCTATTTTTTGACTTAAGTACAAATCCATATTAGTAGAACTAAGCTCTAGATTGCCGTCTTTTGCCGATAATTTAATGTTTGCATATTCAGGTATTACATTACGTTTTTCAACAACGGAACTTGCAAACCCTAGGGACTGAACTAACGTTTTTGTTTCAACTATTAATTTTAACATATTGTTATTCTCTTAATGTTCCTTGAAATTTTTGTTCAATAGCTGCAATTAAATCTTGGCTAAATAAATTTAAGTCAGCTTCAGTTAAAGTACGATCATCTGCTTGTAGCTCTATTTTAATGGCTATAGATTTTTTACTTTCAGGTAATTTATCACCGCTATAAATATCAAATAATATAACTGATTTGACAAGCTTTTTATTAAAATTATTTATATATGATATTATTTCACCGACTCTATGATCTTGATCAACAATGAATGCGTAATCTCTAAAATTAGCTTGGAAATCCGATACTGCAAATTCGTCTCTTTTACCGAATTTAGCTTTTATCAACGGCAAATTTGTAATATTTAGCTCGAATGCAAATATTTCCTGATTAATATCGTAATATTTCAAGATTTTAGGGTGTATCTGTCCAAAACGACCTAATAAATTTTTACCAAGCCCTATATTTACTGCTCTAGTTGGATGATAATATTGTGGCAATGCTGTCCCATTTGTTGCTATACATTTATCTATAGATAGTCCTGCATAATCCACTACCAGCTCTAAATCGCCTTTAAGATCAAAAATATCATAGCCTCGTCCAAGCGAATGAGGATTTTTATTATTATATGAACCGCTTATAATTGCCGTTAAATAAGTTGCTTCCGTATTTAAATCTATAAAGCTCGGTCCAATTTCAAAAAAAGCCATATCTTTTATAGAGCGTGCTAGATTTTTACTTACTATACTTAACAAATTCGGCAGTATAGTAGGACGCATATAATTGTCTCCTATACTAATAGGATTAAGCAAAAATAACTCTTCTTTTAATTCAGCAAACAACTTTGCATCTTCACTACTCATAAAAGAGTTAGTTACTACCTCATCATAGCCTTTGCTTGCTAATATCCTTTTAAAACTAGATATTCTTTTATGCTCTCTTAGCTTATTATTATCTTGGTCTAGTTCGGGTAGTTTTATACTCTCTATTTTATCATAGCCGTAAATACGAGCGATTTCTTCAGCTATATCTTCTAAAATAGTTATATCATGACGCCAAGAGGGAGCTATTACCTTTATAATCTCACCTTTAACATCAGTAATAAATCCTAGTTCATTTAATATAGCTTCTATCTCTTTGATATTTAATTTAATTCCCGTAATTTTTTCTAAATAGTATGCTGAAAAATCTAAAGTTTTTTTTTGAGGCTCTTTCTCACCGAATTTCACTACTTCCGATACTTCACCGTTTCCGCATATTGACAAAATAAGATTAGTCGCTATGTCTAAAGCTTTTTCCGTAAAATTTCTATCGATATTACGCTCATTACGATATCTAGCATCCGTATCAATTTGAAATCTTCGCCCGCTAGCTGCAACCATTTTAGCATTAAAACATGCAGCTTCCAGTATTATATTAGTCGTACTATCAGTACAACTACTCTTAGCCCCACCAATGACACCGGCAAGACCTTGGATACCGCTTTCATCTTTTATAGCTAAATCATTTTCGGTAAGTAAATATTCTTTGCCGTTTAGAGCGTGGAATTTAGCTACGTCATTGCGAGGCTGCAAAGCAGCTGCGGCAATCTCTTTTTGTTGTCCTGAGATTGCTTCGTCGCTACGCTTCTCGCAATGGCGTGCTACACTAATCCCCCCTTTTATCTTATCCGCATCATAAGCATGCATCGGCTGCCCAAAGCTATAAGAAATATAATTTGTTACATCCACTAAGCTTGAAATAGTTTTTACCCCGACATTTTTTAATAATTTCCGTAACCAATCAGGGCTTGGTTTATTTTTTAAATTTCTTATTTCTCTAAAAGTAAATAAAGGACAGGCTGCTTTGTCTTGCACGTTAAGCTTCATTTTAGAAGTAAATGTACTTTTTATTTCCGGGATTTCTAGCTCTTTAAGTGTTCCTATTCCTTTAGCTGCTAAATCTCTTGCAATGCCGTAAACTCCAAGTGCATCACCACGATTAGGAGTAACGTTAATAACAAATATAGGGTCATCTAAACCGTAATATTTAGTAAAATTCTCTCCAACTACAGCATCTTCAGATAGCTCTATAATCCCTTCAGACTCTGAAGCTAGCAGTAATTCCTCTTCAGAGCAAAGCATACCGCAGCTTTTTTCACCTCTAATAATAGATTCCTTAATTTTAAACTTACCGTTTGGTATTTCTATTCCGATATTTGCAAGTACTACTTTTATACCTGCTCTTGCATTACTCGCACCACAAACTATTTGTCGCATACCGCTTTTAGTCTCAACATCACAAAGTTTTAACTTATCGGCTGACGAGTGAGGTTTAGTACTTGCTATATATGCTACTTCAAACTTTTGTAGTTCTGCCGCTTTATCTATCACCTCTTCTACTTCAAGACCTATAGCTGTTAGGGCTTCGGCTATTTCAGTAACTGTGCTAGAAGTCTCTAAAAATTGTTTTAACCATGATAACGTAAATTTCATTTCGTAAGCCCTCCTGCTAAATTCGGTATATCAAAGCTCCCAAAATTATAATGTTTAAGCCAACGCATATCTCCTTCAAAAAATTGTCTTAAATCTTTAATATTATATTTTAGCATTGCAAAACGCTCTACCCCAAGCCCAAAAGCAAAACCTTGATACTCGCTACTATCGATACCGACATTTTTAAGCACGTTTGGATGGACCATCCCGCAACCGAGTACCTCAAGCCATTTATCGTTTTTATTCATCCGAATATCAACTTCGGCAGAAGGTTCGGTAAATGGAAAAAAGCTGGGTCTAAAACGTAATTCAATATTAGAATTTTCAAAAAAGCTTTTTATAAATTCCGTGATAACATATTTTAAATGCCCCATATTGATATTTTTATCAATAACAAGTCCTTCTATTTGGTGAAACATCGGCGTATGCGTCATATCCGAATCTGATCTATAAGTCCTACCAGGTGCTATAAACCTAAAAGGTGGTTTGCCGTTTTTCATAGCTCTAATCTGCACTGTTGAGGTATGAGTACGTAATAACAGCGGTTTATTGTTTTCTTGACCTTTCAAATAAAAAGTATCATGCATTTGCCTTGCGGGATGGTCATCTTCAAAATTGAGAGCAGTAAAATTATGAAAATCATTCTCGATATTCGGTCCGTTTTCTATAGTAAAACCAAACTGCGAAAATACTTGTATTAACTCCTCACTACATTGTGTTATTGGATGAATAGAACCTTGTTTATATCTCCTTGCAGGGATTGTTAAATCAATTTTATCGGCAGCAAGTTTTAAATTTAGTTCCTGCTCCTCTAAAATTTCTTCTTTTGCTTTTATTATATTCTGTATTTTATCTTTTAATTTATTGATTTTTAAGCCAAATTCTTTACGTTCCTGTTCATTAAAACTACCTAATTTTTTAAGCTCACCGGTCACTATACCGTTTTTACCTAAAAATTCTACTTTATATTCTTGTAGTTCTTTTAAGTTTTGTACTAATAAGATTTTTTCCTCAGCAAACCTTAATATTGTTTCTATATTTTCCATGATGTTTTTTGTTTGTTTTATGTTAACACTGTCATCCCGTGGCTTGTCCACGGGATCCAGTAATAAAAAATACAGCTATAAAAAGCTCGATTTATCTCGCTTTATACTGGATCCCGTGGACAAGCCACAGGATGACACAGAGGACGTTTTTTGATCGACGCGGCAATCTTAGGAATTAGTATTATTTCATGAGATTGCTACGTCGCCTACGGCTCCTCGCAATGACGAGGCGGTTAAATCAACATACACCTCATATGCCCTTCCTCTATCCCCACCAACTTCGCTTTAAATATCTGCCCTATTTCTAAAGGTTTGTCTAGCTTTACCGGAATAAAATTTTCGGTATGGGCGATATTATTATTCTCTACCAATAACTCTACTTTCTGACCTATATGCTTCTTAAAGAACTCAGATAGCTGATTCTGCCCCTCTTGTCTTAGAATTTCGGCTCTTTCTTTCCTTATAGCTTTCGGTACTTGCGGCATACGTGCTGCAGGTGTTCCTTCTCTTTCCGAATAAGGAAAAACATGTAAATATTGTAATTCCGCTTCTGACGATACTTCCGGTCTTATAACCCGCAACTTTCGACAAAACTCTATTACATTTGCCCTATTATGACGTCTTTTCATACGTTTTAATATCATATCATCGCCTGCTTGCAAGCTAATATGAAAATGCGGCATTATTCTCTCACTATAAGCTATAAGCTCAAAAAGTTCATCATCTATTTCTGCAACATCTATTGAAGATAAACGAAGCCTTTTTAGTTCAGGCACTAAATTTAAAACTCGTTTAATCATTTGTGCAAATGTTGGGCTTCCTGGTAAATCTGAACTGTAAGCCGTAACATCAACACCGGTAAATACCACCTCTTTAAAGCCGTTTAGTACTAAATGCTTTACTTGGCTCACTATAGCTCCTATCGGTACTGATCTACTTTTACCTCTACCGTAAGGGATAATACAGAAAGTACAAAAATGATCACAACCGTTTTGTACCTGAATAAAAGCACGAGATTTACCGTCAAAATTACTTACTAAATGACCTGCCGTCTCTTTCACCGACATTATATCGTTAACTATTATTTTTTCATCGGTAATTTGGTAATAGCTAGGTAATAACTTCTCTTCGTTACCTATAACTTTGTCAACTTCCGGCATATTACCGTACATTTGCAGACTTGTTTGAGCACTACAACCGGTAACGATAATTTTTAAATCAGGATTATTTTTTTTAGCCTTGCGGATAGCTTGTCTTGCTTGTTTCTCAGCTGCTTTAGTTACTGCACAAGTATTGAATATTGCCACATTATCGATACCCGATAATTCCAAGTTTTTTCGTATTATCTCACTTTCGTAAATATTAAGTCTACAGCCAAATGTTACTACTTCTTGTCTTAAATTATTGCTCACAATAATATTCCCCACGTGCTACAAGCGTAGCTGCTCCTTGCATTATTATATTACCGTTTTCTTCTTTCATAGTAAGGCTGCCATGCTTAAATACTACCGTACTCGGTGAATGGATAAAACCGAGCTTTAAACCGGCAGCAAAACTACCGCAAGCCCCGCTTCCGCAAGCAAGAGTTAATCCTGCCCCTCGCTCCCAAACAGATAAATAGATTTTATTATCTTTTACTTCAGCAAAATTAACGTTTACCCCATCTGTGAATAATTCCTTAGCCTGTAATTTTTCACCAACAATTTTTTGATCTTGAGGTTCTAACTTACTAAAAATAACCAAATGCGGATTACCTATATCAACACAAATAGTTTCCTTTAAATCAATCATATAACGCTCTGCGAGTTCCCAAATTTTATCACGGCTTGGCATCCAAGCTTCATTAAAACTAACCTTTCCTACATTAACGCTAATATTATTTTCATCTTCCACATTACATAGCAATTTTTTATTGCCTACCATTACAGTAATATCTTTCTTTCCCGTATCAAAATAAATTAACTTGGCTAAACATCTTGTAGCATTACCGCATAATTTAGCACTAGAGCCGTCTATATTATAGATAATCATCTCATAAAAATCATTATGCTCTTCATAAATAATAAACTGATCGCAACCGATGCCTGTATGACGATCAGCCATATTTTTTGCTAGCTGCGATAAATCATATGAACTTAATAAATCTCGTTTGTTAACAACAACAAAATCATTACCGAGACCATGCATTTTTACAAAATTAATTTTACTAATCATAATGTTTTATATATTAGGAAATTGTATTATAGCAAATTTCTTGGAATTTGCTATAATGAAGTGATGATATATAAAAATATAGACTATTATGCTAATTTCACGTTTCTTAGACCCTAAAAATAACTACGCATTTTTAAAAATTTTCGGCACGGAAAAAAACAAGGATATACTTATTCATTTTCTAAATGATATTTTGGGTTATACGGGAGAAGAAGTAATTACCAAAGTTACTTTTTTAAAAACTAACCAAGATCCTGATATTGCAGCAGACAATCTATAGTAGATGTATTGTGCAAAGATAAACACGGTACTCAATTCATCGTAGAGATGCAAGTAAAGTAAACATCCGGGTTTTGAGAAAAGAGCTCAACTTTATGCGGCAAAAACCTATTCAAGGCAAATACTCAAAGAGGATGAGAATCATAAAAAAATGGCAGTATACGCAAAACTTCGAGGAGTAATATTCCTAGCTATTGCTGATTTTATTTTATTTCCCGATAAAAAAGATTGGAGATCAAATCATAGGCTTCTTAATACCAAGACTTACGAGAACGACTTACAAGATTTTTATTTTATTTTTTTAGAGCTTGAGAAATTTAATAAAGAATTAGATCAATTAGAGAATCTTCAAGAAAAATGGGCATATTTCTTTAAACATGCACATGAAAGCTCTCTAGAAGAAATGGAGCATTTGATAGGTGAAGACCCAATAATTAAAAAAGCTTTTTATGCTTTGGATCAAGCTAGCTGGTCTGAAGAAGAGTTAAATACTTATGAAAAAATGATAAAAACCGAAATGGATAATTTAGCCGTAGAAGAACAAAAAATTATGGATGCTGAAGCTAAAGGAGAGGCAAGAGGAGAAACAAGAGGAGAGGCCAAAGGAGAAGCCAGGCAAAAAATTTCTATGGCTAAAAAAATGTTAGCAAAAAATAGACCTTTAGATGAAATTATGGAATTTACCGATTTAACAGAAGAAGGAATCGAAAAGTTAAAGTAATGAAGATACTTAATATTATGCTAAGTCGTGATCTTGGCGGAATTCAACAAGCATTTTTAGATTATAATGCAGCTCTTGAAATGCAAAAAATTGAGGTTATAAATATCACTTCTTACAAAGCAAAAATAAATTCTTTTCTACATAAGACAAGTTTTAAACTACCTAACTTAATACCGATTGATCCGTTATCGGTACTTATTCTTAAATATATAATCTACAAAATTAAACCCGATATAATTATAGCACACGGTAATAGAGCAATAAATTTTAGTAAATTTGCTAAATCACAAAATGTAAAATTAATCGGTATCGCTCATAATTATACCTTAAAAGGACTACGTAAATGTGATTTTGTTATTGCTCTGACGCATCATATGAAAGAATTTTTACTAAAAAATAATTTTGCCGAATCTAGGATATGCATCCTACCGAATATGATAAATATTATTAAAGATTTTATTCCAAATAAAACATATAGAAAACCTATCGTAATTGGTGTATTAGCAAGATTCGTAGCTAAAAAAGGTGTTGATGTTTTTATTAATGCTATAAAAATTTTAAAAGAAGAAAAATATAAAATTCAAGCTATTATAGGCGGTAGTGGGGAAGAAAAAAATAATTTAATTACCTTAGTACACAAACTTAACTTACAAAATCAAATATCATTTACCGGATGGATTAACGATAGAGATAAATTTTTTGAGCAGATCGATATTTTTTGCTTACCGTCTCTTCATGAACCATTTGGCATTATATTGCTTGAAGCAATGGAGGCAGGGCTACCTATCGTTAGTACGGATACTGAAGGACCTGCAGAAATTCTAACACATCTACAAAACGGACTTATTTGTAATATCGGTTCTAGCGAAGATTTAGCAGGAAAAATTACCTACTTAATAGATAACCCTATAAAAGCAAAGGAATTTTCTAAAAATGCCTATCTTACTCTCAAACAAAATTATGACATTAAAGTTGTTTCTGAAAAGTTAGCAACATTATTACGCAGTTACAAAAATAGTTAGTTGAAAAATAATAGTCTATATTGACATAGTAGTTTAAAAATTCATAATTAATATTAATTTATTTTAATGAACCTATCTTGTATCACTTTATTATCGTTCCTGCACTACTCTATGTCATTCCCGCGAAAGCAGGAATCCAAAAAAATAACTATAAATGCTAATAATATTAGTATTTATATAAAAAAGCTAAAAATAACATACTTGCTATATCAATTTTTATATTCCTGCTATATAGTTGCAATGCAAAACACGATAATATTCCCCCTAAACTCTCATTACCTACTACTTGGAATAATTATTCTTTAGCACAAAAAGATAATATACCGCAGCAATGGTGGCTACAATTTAACGATCCGGTATTAAATCAGCTAATCGAAGAATCTTTAACCGGTAACTCTGATATTGAATTGGCAATGAGTAATGTGCTTGCTGCAAAAGCACAGCTTAATCTTGTTAATTCTTATAGGTTTCCTCAAATCAATTTACAAGACGGAGCAAATCGAACAAAAAACAGCAAGGAAACAAAAGCACCGAATGAGCCAAAATTCTCTAATAATTTTGGGCTAGCAAGCGTGCTTAATTACGAGCTGGATTTATATGGGGGGCTGCTGCAAATGCTAGCGAATCGGCTAAAAAAACTTTCCTTGCAAGCGAGTATAGCAAGGCAGCGGTACGTTTATCGGTTATAAGTAACGTCACTATAAGTTACTTTAATCTTTTAGCATTAGACAAACAAATATATCTAACTGAGAAACTAATTGAGGCTCAAACGGAAATTTATAAATTAAATTAGAAATTATATAATCTTGGTGTGGGTGATTTAATATCGGTTAGTGAGGCTGCTTCCGAGCTTGCACTTACTAATTTGTCATTGCCGCCTTTAAAACAACAAAGACACAAACAGGAAACCGCTTTGAAAATTTTAGTAGGTAGGACTCCTGAAAATATAGTAAACGGCTTAATTTATCGTGATAAACCAATAGATTACTTCCCTGCTCTACCGGTATTACCTAAAATATTACCGTCAGAACTTTTAGAGCAAAGACCGGATATTAAAGCAGCAGAGCAGAATTTACTAGCAGCAGATGCAAACTTAAAAGCAATAAAAGCTACTTATTTTCCACAAATTTCTTTAACAAGCTTAATAGGATTTGGTAGCAATAAACTTAATACTCTATTTACTAACTCTGCTGAGACTTGGCAGGTAGGCGGCAACATAGCAGGACCTATTTTTGATTTTGGTAAAACTAGAGCTAATGTACAGATTGCCGAAAGCATTAAAGAACAATATATAGCTACATATAAATCAGTAGTACGTAGTGCTTTCGGGGAAGTTATGGATGCTTTATCGCTTGAACAAACATCAAGTAATAATTTTCATATATGGCAACAAAATGAAGCAGCTTTAACATCTATATTTAAGCTTGCCGATCAGCGTTATAAACGAGGTAATATAGATTACTTAACAGTACTTACAGCTAAACAAAACGTACTACAAAATGAAATTGATGGGGTGGCCATAAAGCTTTCACAGCTAAGTTCTATGGTTAATATTTTTCATGCTTTGGGCGGGGAGTGGTAGATTTTTATGTCATTCCCGCGAAGGCGGGAATCCAGTATAAAGCGAGATAAACTCCGCTTTTAATTTTAAAAACTTACTGTGTATGCATCTTTTAATTACTGAATTCCCGCCTTCGCGGGAATGACATAAAATTAGCAGAAATAACACAAACACATTAAAACAATGCTTAAAACAATAATACGGAATTTGATATTGATAACATTACTAATACTAATAGTAATATTAGTATTTTGGGTAATAAAACACCATCATAAAAGCAGTACACAAATCACTATAGCAGCTCCGGTTGAGGTAACAAAAGTTATCAGAAAAGACGTACCTTATGTGATAGAGCTTGCAGGAGCAGCTGAAACTTACCAAAGTGCCGATATTAGACCTCAAGTTACTGGACAAATATTAAGTGTAAATTTTGATGACGGACAAGAAGTAAAAGCAGGTGATTTATTATATGAAATCGATTTTCGTCCGTTTCAAAATCAATTACAGCAAGCACAAGCAAATTTACTAAGCGATACTTATAACCTTGAAAATGCTATAAAAAAAGAGGTAAGATATAGTGCTTTATATGCAGAAAAAGCCATTTCGGAAGAGCAATATTTACAGATGCTAACTAATATGAATATGCTTAAAGCCGCTGTTGAGCGAGATAGAGCAATTATTGCAGATGCTAATTTACAAATCGAGTATTCAAAAATAGTAGCTCCTTTTGACGGTAAACTTAGTGAGAGTAATTTAGATATAGGTGATTTAGTGTCACCGGATTTTGCAAGTCTAGTCACTATAAATACTATCTCGCCTATTTATGTCAGTTTCTCCGTACCTGAAGGATATCTAGATCGTATTAATAAATCTCAAAAATCTAATGACTTGGCTTTGACGGTTAAAACCGTAAACAATCAGGAAATTAAAGACGGTGATATAGTGTTTGTTGACAATGCAATTGACCCAAATAGCGGTACTATCAAAGTTAAAGCAACATTAACTAATAATGATGAAATATTATGGCCCGGGCAGTTCGTACGTGTATCTTTAACAATTTATACCGAAAAAGATGCTCTAATAGTTCCGTCTAAAGCAATGCAAACTAATGATCAAGGACCTTATGTATTTGTCGTTGATAAAGATAATAAAGCTGTGGTCAAGAATATAGATATAGTTTTTTCTAATGATGATTTTATCGTTATTAAAAGCGGTATAGACGAAGGAGAAACGGTAATAACCAACGGGCAGCTACGATTATCTAACGGAGCAGAGGTGAACGTTAGGGAATAAGATGTCATCCCCGCGTAGGCGGGGATCCAGAAAAAAGGTATAAATACAGCAAATTTTTGAAATTAAAAGCTCGATTTATCTTGCTTTATGCTGGATTCCCGCCTACGCGGGAATGACATAAAAGACGGCGGGGATGACATAAAACGATCCACACGGGCAATACCTCTTCGCAATGACGGAAAAAAATATAAAACAGGAGAAAAATAATTGGGTATTTCAGAAATATTTATTAAGCGTCCGGTTCTTGCTACTTTATTCATGGCAACTATTTTGCTATTTGGAGCATTCGGCTATAAGCTATTACCGGTAAGCGTTTTACCTGATATCGATTTCCCTACTATTCAGGTTTCAGTAAGCTTGCTCGGAGCCGATCCGACCACTATGGCATCTTCGGTTGCATTACCGCTTGAAAAGCAATTCTCGACAATATCCGATATTGATTCGATGAGTTCGGTTAATAGTAACTGCACTACTCAAATTACTTTGCAATTTAATTTAGACCGAGATATAGATGCCGCAGCACAAGACGTACAAGCAGCTATTTCATCCGCCGCTAAGCAATTACCGAACGACTTACCTACCCCACCCTCATATCGTAAAGTAAATCCTGCCGACGCACCTATATTTTATTTATCTTTAACCTCTGATACTCTCCCTTTATATACCGTGGACTATTACGCCGAAACAATTATGGCTGAGCGTTTATCAATGTTACCGGGCGTTGCACAGGTACAAGTTTACGGCTCACAGCAATATGCAGTGCGTGTGCAGGTTGATCCTGTTAAAATGGCAGCAAATAATATAGGGCTTGACCAAGTATCAAATATTATCAGCTCTGCCAACGTTAATTTACCGACCGGAGCTTTATACGGCAAAGATATCTACTCAAGCATTAGAGCCCCCGGGCAGTTACAAAATGCTAAAGAATATAACGATTTAATACTAACTTATAAAAACGGTAACCCGCTTTTTCTTAAAAATATAGGTAAAGCCATCGATAGCGTAGCTAACAATAAAATAGCCGCTTGGTATAGGGATAAGCCGGGGGTAATACTTGCTATTCAGAAACAACCGGATACTAATACTATTGAAATAGTCGACTCTATAAAAGAAGTATTGCCGTTACTCCGCAGACAAATCCCTGAGGGTGTTAATATTAATATCATGTTTGATAGGTCAATTTCTATCAGAGAATCGGTAAATGATGCTAATTTTACTATGTTACTTGCTTTAATACTTGTAGTGATTGCTATATTTCTCTTTCTGCATAATTTACGATCCGTGATTATTCCAACTATTGCCCTCCCCTTATTATTGTCGGTACTTTTGCCTTTATGTACTTATTCGGCTTTAGCATCGATAATATGTCTTTAATGGCTCTAACGCTTGCGATGGGTTTCGTGGTAGACGATGCAATAGTAGTGCTTGAAAACATCACACGACATATGGAAAAAGGTGAAGGTAAAATAGCGGCATGTATTAACGGTACCAAAGAAATAAGATTTACTATCGTCTCAATGACTTTATCCCTAATGGCAGTATTCATTCCGATATTATTTATGAGCGGAATTTTAGGGAAATTACTGCATGAACTTGCCGTTGTTATTACTACCGCTATTTTGCTTTCGGGAGTTATTTCAATAACCGTAACACCTATGTTATGTAATGTGTTTTTAAAAGACCGTCATTGCGAGGAACGTAGTGACGAAGCAATCTCACGACAACAAGCCGAGATTGCCACGGCGTCTTTAATGCCTAGCAATGACGACCTACCGCTAACAGAAAAAGCCTTTGAATATATAAAACAAAAATACGGTACCAGTTTAAAAACGGTAGTAGAACATTCTACGGGACAAATCTTAGTTTTTACTGAAGCAGCCCAAACTATTTCCTTTGATGCGATGGTAAAAGAACAACAGCAAGTAAGCGATGTATTACTTAAAAATCCTAATATAGATTCATTCTTTTCGGCAGTCGGTGTTTCAGGTAGAAATTCTGCCGTCAATCAGGGTACAATCTTTATTAGCTTAAAACCAAGAAATCAACGAATTGGGGCAGACGAGGTAATTGACCAGCTACGTTCAAAACTAAATCATTTAGTAGGTTTAAGGGTATATATCCAGAATGTACCGACCATTACGATTGGCGGACAGGCAACCAAAAGCCAATATCAATATACTATGCAAGGACTCGATCAAGATGAGCTATTTAGTTTTACACCGAAATTAAAAGACAAGCTTACACGGATGCCAGGTTTTATTGATGTAACGTCGGACTTACAAATAGCACAGCCACAAACTTTAGTGCAGATTGATAGATATAAAGCTGCAAAACTAGGTATATCGGTCGAGCAAATACAGAATATCTTATATGCAGCTTATGGAGCTGAGCAAATCTCTACATTATATACCCCAACAGCTCAATATGACGTTATTTTAAAACTAGATCCAAAATATCAAACAGATTCATCAATGTTATCCTTAGTCAATATTAACTCTGCAAACGGCAATTTAGTACCGTTAACGACGCTTGCTAAAATCGTTAATAATGTCGGTCCTCTTAGTATTTCACATTTCGGACAATCACCTTCAGTTACAGTATCATTTAACCTACAAGATGGGTATTCAATTAGTGATGCCGTTCCAAAAGTTAATGAGGCAATAAGAGAGTTACAAATGCCGGCTACGATTACCGGAAGCTTTCAAGGAACGGCTCAGGCATTTCAGTCGTCTTTTTCCGATCTTGGCTTACTGCTTGGGCTTGCCGTTATAGTCATTTATATTATCCTTGGCATGTTATATGAGAGCTTTGTGCATCCTATAACCATACTTTCGGGACTGCCTACTGCTATATTCGGAGCATTACTTACGTTGCTAATATTTAATAGCGAGCTTGATATGTACGGATTTGTCGGGCTTATTATGCTAATCGGTATCGTTAAGAAAAACGCTATTATGATAATCGATTTTGCTCTAGAACTTGAGAGAACCGGCAATAAATCTTCGCATGAAGCGGATTTATGAAGTATGTATAATAAGATTTAGACCGATTATGATGACTACCTTAGCTGCATTAATGGGAGCTATGCCTATTGCTCTTGGAGTCGGAGCAACGGGAGCAGAGAGAAGATCGTTAAGACTTGCCGTAGTTGGCGGCCTACTCACATCACAATTACTTACTCTTTATATTACACCGATAATTTTCCTATATTTAGAAGCAGCTAAGAGATGGTTAAAAAATAGCAATTACAAAGCTGAAATTAGAAACTATCCGGAATTAAATTGGAAAGATTAACATTGTTGTATGGCTCGAGAAACCCGTTCGGTGTCATACCGTGGCTCGACCACAGTATCCATAAAAACAATTAAAAATACTAATAATATTAGTATTTTTAACTAGACCCCCTGGACAAACCACAGAATGACAGAGTTATCAAGCTTGTTCAGTATTCGGCGTCGTTTTCTCTTCTCCGGCAATCGTAATTTCATCACTATCATAATTAAATGTGTCTGTTGTAGAAGGGGTAGACGGTACAGGCGATTTGCTTACTAACTCAGAAGACTTTTGATCTAAATAGTCTCTTACCTCTCGTTTACCAAGCAATTCCATAGCATCATTTTTATTACTCTCTTTTATATATGCTTCAGGAATATATGCCTTAATATATTCCATATCAGATGCGTTTTTTAATAAATAAGGTGATACAAATTCTAATATATCCTTACCGCTTCTTTTATAATTAGCAAATGAGTAAGCAACACAAATGCCGTAGTCATTTAATTTATTACAAAATTCTTGTATCTTGTCTGTCAAATGTTGTTTTGCAGATTCTACAGCTTTTAAAGCATATAATATCTGTTCTCTTGTTGCTTGAATAGAAACATCATCTGAAACCATCCCGTAAGCTTTTTCAAGCTCTTGATCTTTAAAATGTAATTTTTTTGTTAATTCTTTTATTTCAGTAACAATAGGGTTTTGAAGGCCTTTTATAGAGGTAAGACTAGCGGTACTTACTGAGAGTTTACTTTTCATAATATACCTATTAATAAATTTAACATATTTCTATATTTAAATATTAATTTTTATTAAAAAATAATAATCTTATTTGAAAAACAATAAATTTATTAAATAGTGATAAATATATTACAATTGTCATACCGTGACTTGACCGGTCTTGTAGCGTGGCTCAGTTTTTCGTCATTGCGAGAAGAATTACATAGTAATTCGACGAAGCAATCCAGTTAAAAATTCTGATTTACAGAATTTTTTTATTATTTTTTCTAGATTGCCACGTCGCTTCGCTCCTCTCAATGACGATTTGGTAGCCATGCAAAATGATATACATTATATCGAACAAGCATTACTGCCGTTATCATCATCTTCACGGATAAATTTTTGCTTTACCTTAGAATTGTTATTATACGGCTTACTATTTTTTACCGGTGGATAATTTACAGGTTCATAATTTGTAACGGGGGGTGCATAATTTTGGTTTACCGTAGCATTTGGACAAGTATATTTTGATATATCACGCTTAGTTTCTCTAAGCATTGCTTTTATCTGATTTAATTCCTCTTGCATCCTTTTTTCTTTATCGCTATCGTCTTTTCTAACCTTTTTATTTGCTCTACTTAAAGTCATATCATCATCGGATTCAGCGAAGCCGGACTCTGCTTTTTGCCTTGCTATATCTCTTTTAATCATCTTAAGATACATATCACGATTTCTCTTTACAGGATCGATTCTTTCTCCTCTTAAAGGACTATCGCTATCATAGTCATCATCATCAAGATTATCTTCTACTATATTCTTTTTAGCCAAAGTAATATATTTATTATTATATACAGGTTTTCTTTTGCCGCCTTTAGCACCTTTACTATCAACTAATCTATTATTTGCGGATCTTTGAAAATAGCTTCTAAAATTATCGGTACAGGCCGAAAGTAAAAACATTCCTAAAAATAATATTATAATTTTTTTTAACATATATTTATATTATTCCAAAACTTTTATTATGATTAATGCCACATAATAGCTAAACTTGCAAGGATAAAGCACTAAAGTTCTGTGTGCTTAATTAAATTATTGTTATTCTGAGGTATTTTTGGTCTTGTTGTATGTTTCCCATCACGTCATTGCGAGCGACTAAAAGGAGCGTGGCAATCTCAGGACTTTAGCACGAGATTGCTTCATCAAAACTTACAGTTTTTCCTCGCAATGACAGAAAACAGAACCTAAATCACTCTTTCTATTAAATCACTTAACAACACATGCCCTTCTTTTCTTCTTTTTAATAAATTTTGTGAAGAATCCTCTAATATCTTAGGATTATTTATCAAATCGAGTATTTTATCTGCTAATTTTCCTACAGAAATATTATTCTGCTCTAAACACCATCCTGCTTTTTTATCTTCCAATAATTTTGCATTGTAATATTGATGATTATCCGCAGCACTAGGCAGCGGGATAAAAATTGCCGGCAACCCTATATAGGTCAATTCTTCTATAGTAGATGCTCCTGCTCTTGAAATCACTAAATCAGCTTCTTTATATTTTAAGGCCATATTATCAAAAAATTCAGCAAATTCATAATTAATGTTTAATTTAGAGTATATATCTTTTATTTTTACTTGATCATCTAATGCTGCTTGCTGCATTATATTTAATTTAAGATTTGGCTGTTTTTGCATTAAAATTTGAATACTTGCAGGTATCAGCTCTGAAAATAGCTTAGCTCCTTGACTACCGCCAAAGATGAATATAGTAAAAAACTTGTCATTCCGTGGCCCCGCCACAGAATCCAGTCTTTTTTTTATTTTTTTGGACCCCGTGACGGGGCCACGGGATGACACTAAGTACACTACAGAATCCAACTCCCTAATATTCTCCCTAACTACCCCACCGGTAACTACTATTTTACTTTTTGCAAATTCCGGTAAATTTTTTACGTCTTCATAAGAAATAGCTATCTTTTTAGCAAAGCTTGCAAAAAATTTATTAACTTTTCCAAGGTAAGAATTCTGTTCATGAATTATAATCGGTACTCTTAAAAAAATTGCTGCAAACATTGGAGCTATAACAGGATAACCGCCAAATCCTATAATAGCTGAAGATTTGATATTATATAATAATTTAATAGCTCTTAAGATCGCAATTGATAAGTTTGGTAAAAATAAAAAAATATTACCTGAGCGTTTTAAATCTAAGATATGAAAAATTAACCCCATATTCTGATTTATATATTTTTGGCATCTTAAATCAGTAATAAAATGAACTTCATATCCACGTTTCACTAATTCTTCCCCAAGAGCAACAGCCGGAAAAAAATGCCCGCCCGTACCACCTGCTACTAAAATTATTTTTTTCATATTTCAATATTACGAATTTTGTACGAATTTAAAGGTGTTCTGTGTCTTGTAAAGCCAAGAAGCATACCGGTAGCGATAGCTATTGCAAGCGTTGAAGAACCACCGTAACTAATAAACGGTAATGTCATACCTTTAGTAGGAAGTAAATGCAAGGTCACACCCATATTAATTATTGCTTGAAGCCCTAATTGTGCAATTATACCGCTAGCAGCGAATTGTACAAATTTATCTGTTTCGTTTAATAACTTAATAAGACTTCTTAATACTATAAAAGCAAATATACCTATAACAATAAGGCAAATAATAGCACCAAATTCCTCACCTGCTACAGCAAAAATAAAATCCGTATGCGAATCGGGTAGTACCTGCTTTACTGCTCCCTCCCCTGGACCTCGTCCATATAACCCACCATGCTCAAAAGCCTTAAGAGACTTACTAACTTGATAATTCTCGCTACTATCGGGATCTAAAAATGAATTAATTCTTTGCGTGACGTGCGGTAACCAAAAATAAGCGATAGTTACTCCTATCATTCCTAAAAAACCGGCTAGAACAATCCAAAATATCGGCATACCCGCAATAAACAGCTGAATACCGAAAACTGCCGTAATCATTACAAGCATTCCAAAATCCGGCTGAATAATTAAGAGAATAGCAACCATAGAATAAAGTATTACACAAATCGTAAAACTTGGAAAATCATCATTAAATTTTAGCGATAATATCCAGCCTGTAACAACCGCAAAAAACGGTTTGATAAATTCCGAAGGCTGAATAGATAGACCTAAAATATTAATCCATCGCACTGCCCCTTTTACTTCATAACCCCCAAATTTAACTGCTATTAATAAAACTATACTAGCAATAAACCCAACTATTGCAAAACGCCTTAACCATTTTTTATTAAGACATGAAAATAATAATATAAGCCCTGAAGCGGCAGCTAAATAAAATATTTGTCTAGATGCAAAATAACTTTCTTCAAGCCCTATTCTACTTGCTACTGCTGAGCCGGAAGTAGTAACAAGCATTAGACTAAAAGCAAATAAGATAATTAAAGAAATTATTATTTGCCTATCGGTACTCCGCCACCATAATTTTATAAAATTATTAGATATTTCGTTATTCATATTATATGCCCTTTTCGTCATTGCGAGCGGTCGAAGACCGCGTGGCAATCTCAGGAATTCGCCCGAGATTGCTTTGTCAATTACTTTGTAATTTCCTCGCAATGACGTTTGGATAACTTCATAAACAACTCGCCACGCTCTTCAAAATTTTTAAACTGATCATATGAGCTACAACTAGATGCTAACAAGATATTTTTTACCTCCGCGTTATCACCTACTGCATCCTTATAAGCCAGATCAAAAGCCTGCTCAAGATTATCACATATTACAAAATCTACTATATTCTTAGCAGTATTTGCAAATATTTCTTTAGCTTGACCATAAAAATAAGCTTTCTTAATTTTACTGAAATAAGGCTTTATTTCCTCAATACCACCCTCTTTAGGGATTCCTCCCGCAAGCCAGTAAATATTATCTAGTGCTTTAATTGATTGCACGGCAGATATGGCATTTGTTGCTTTACTATCATTATAAAAACTTATATTATTTATACTACCGATATATTGCATTCTATGAGGTAAACTTTGAAAACTACTTATAGACTCAAGTATTTTTTTAGACTCTACTCCTATTATTTTAGCTACTGCATAGCTTGCAGCGATATTCTCATAATTATGAGTTCCTTGCAAATTTTTATTAAAAGATAATTTATAACTTATATCATTATCTTTAACTTTATCATCAACTACCGAAATGCCGTTTTCAAGAATTTTAGTAACCGAAAAAGGAATTAGTTTTATACGCTGCTCTTGCTGCAATGTTATAAAAATTTCACGACAATAATCATTATCAATATTAATTACTGCATAACTATCTTTATCCATTCGATCAAAAATCTTAGATTTTGCTGCAATATAACCGGTCATGTCTTGATGTCTATCTAGATGGTCGGGAGTGATATTAAGAAGTACTGCTATTTTAGCTGTAAAGGTTTTTACTAGATCTAGCTGAAAAGAAGACAATTCAAGTATATATCCATCCTTACTTGCTTTAGCTTGCAAAGCAGGAACTCCAATATTACCGGCAACCGGATAGTCTAAACCGTTACCATTTAAGATATGGCTTATTAAAGCAGTAGTAGTACTTTTACCGTTTGTACCGGTTACGGCAATAAAGTTTAAATTTTTTGATTTTTCAAATAATAAATCTATATCAGAAATGATTGGAATATTAAAATTTTTTGCAATACCTACTATCTTATGCGTTAAAGGAATTCCAGGGCTTAAGACAATTTTATCTAAATTTTGCCATCTTGAATCAGATAAAGCAGCAATTGAGTTGTTGGTATATAATTCTTCAAATATATCTCTATTTGCTTTTAAATCATCATAAACAATTACGTCACATTTACCTTGCAGCTCTTCATAAACCGATATACCGGTTTTACCAAGCCCAAAAATACCTATTTTTTGTTTTGTATGAGAATTCATGAGTTAATTTGAAAGAACAACGTCATTGCGAGCGACTGAAAGGAGTGCGGCAATCTCATGAAACAGTATATAAACTCTCAAGATTGCCACGTCGAGGCTTTGCCTCTCCTCGCAATGACGTTAAAATAACAATTCTTAGTTTATCTCTTGCATTAAAGCTTGTTCACCTTCATTAAATTCACCCTGTCCTTTTATATTATTATAGGTCGATTTACTATTCCCGGGATCAGGCAAATAATAATGAGGCGGAACTTCTAGTGCTTTAGCACGCTGTACTTGATACTCATTAGGTCCGGCTGTTGATATACCTACGGTTTCTTTTAACTTTTTACTACAAGCAGAAGTAATTAATAAGACAGTAACTAATAAAAAAATCTTTTTCACTTAATACACCTTTAATTAAAATTATATTTTATAGTTTTTTAACTTGGACTAGGAACAATCAATTTTGCAAGCCTCGACTGTGCTCACGTATTATATATACGCTGTGCAGTCTCGCTTTTAAATTAACCGTCCCTAGCCCAAATTAATTCACTATATCGTCCCCGTTATGACCGGCATTACGAATTTTTTCAGCCATAGCTTCAATTTGAGCATTATCATAATTCCCTTTAGCCTTTTCTTCAATAACTTTTTTAGTACTATAATAATCTTCTATTAAGATAATTACTCCTATTGTAATAAAGCAATCAGCTAAATTAAATACGGGGAAGCTATAACTCTGATAATGAAAATGGATGAAGTCAAAAACTGCTCCTCTAAAAAATCTATCAATTAGATTACCAACAGCTCCGCCGATTACAAAGCTATAACCTGCAAAACTCCCTATTGTTTTTGAACGTATCATCAGATAATATAAATAACAGACAATAAGCGTGTTAGTTATTAAAAAAATAGCATTGCTATATTGATAATATTCACGCATTAGACCAAAACTAATACCGTAATTCCAAGTATAAACCATATTTAAGAAAGAAGTAATCTTAAGCATTAAGCCCGGCTTCCATCTTAAATTATCAATAAACCACCATTTACTTAACTGATCAATAATCACTAAGGTTATTATTATACGACTACTACGAGCAAATGTTATATATAGTTTTTTTAGGAGTAGGAACATAGATGTTTTGTGAATGATGGCTCTTATGTTATTTTTTGCGTGGATCGGTTTTATCGTCATTGCGAGAAGAAACTGCAAGTTTCGACGAAGCAATCTCAGGACTTTGGCACGAGATTGCAACAATGCTTCGCTCCTCGCAATGACGTCTATCCTACAATGAAACCGCGGCTGCTTTATCAGCTTGCAATTCCTTATCAAGCTTAATATTTAAAATTTTTATTTCTTTTTTAAATTGTTTAAATTTCTCTAAATTTTTTCCGTTTAATTCTACACCCGGTGTTGTTTTAACCGACATAGGATTAACATGTTTGCCGTCAATTTTAACTTCATAATGCAAATGTGGACCTGTAGCTCTGCCGGTACTTCCGACATATGCTATAACCTGCCCCTGTTTTACTATGCTTCCCACTTTTAAATTTTTTGCAAAATTTGAAGCATGAGCATAAGCAGTAGATAGCGTACCACTATGTTTTACCTGAATAAATTTTCCATAACCCGACTTCCAACCTATCTCCGTTATAACTCCGTTTCCTGCGGAATATATAGGCGTACCGGTTGGAGCTGCAAAATCAACTCCCTTATGAAGTTTAGTATAACCTAGTATCGGATGCTTTCTATTACCGTAATGTGAAGAAACTTTTATAACTTTTAGCGGAGTTTTAAGTAAGCTTCTCTTTACGCTCTTACCGTCTTCGGAAAAAAACACCTGATTATTTGCCTTATTATCATGCGAATAGCGATATATATTATATTCCTTTCCTGAAAGATTTAATGAAACATAAAGGATTTTACCGTGATGGGAAAATTTACCGTCTTCCGTTACGTATTTTTCCGTTATTACGGTTGCAGTATCGCCGCTTTTTATTTGACGCTGAAAATCGATTTGATAAGCATAAGCATTAATCAGCTCTATTATACTATTATTCGATAAACCCAGTTTTTTAAGGGCTGACATAAAATTTGATTCAATACTTACCGATGATTTAGCAACTTTCTTAGTTAAGGGCACTATAATTTCTGCAACTTTGAAATTATCACCTTCTCTAATTACTTCAATAGTTTTTAGCTTATCGATAATTATAACGATTTTATTTAAGAATGTTACCTCTGAAGTTAAATCTTCATCTTCGTTTTCGGTAATTTTTGTTTCATATTCAAAAGTAATTTGCTGCCCTATTTTAAGAGCAGAAGATAATTTTCCTTCTTTTATTAAACTTACAATTTTTTCTATTTCATTTTTAGGGATATTTTGTTCTATCAAAATTGACTTTATAGTATCGCCTTTTTTTACTACTACTTCTTTAAATGAAATTGTTTCTTCTTCATTACTATCAGGTTGTACTAAAGTTATGGATAAAGTGTCGTTAACATAATTATTAACGGCAAAAGAGACAAAAACAACTAATGCTATAAATAATAATAAGGAGGAAGAGGTGAGAATTTTCCTGAGACGTGCACTAATAAAAGATGACGGTAATATGTCATTAAAATCATAAGATAGTGCGGTATCATTCATTAAAATTGCTCTGAAGATTATTTGAATCAATTTTTCATTACTAATAATAATATGAACTATATACAAACAAATTACAATAGAAAATTGTAAAATTTTGTTTTATTTCTGTTTTATTAGTTTTTTATTGATTAAAATTAAATTTTTTATATAAGTTAATTTTCATTAACTTATATAGAGAAAGATTATGCCTAGACTTTTGCTATTTCTATTAATTTTTATAAATCTTACGTCTTGCTCATCTAACCATAATGCTGTCAAACCACCCAAAATAGAATATTATGAGAATATTTCTTTAAATAAAAACTGTCCTATAAATAGTGAAATAGTTCTAGTAGGCGGTTGTTTTGATTTATTACATTACGGTCATATAGAATTTCTACGCAAAGCTAAAAAACAAGGTAAATACTTAATAGTCGCTTTAGAGCCTGACGAAACAATTATTAAATATAAAAAACGTCAACCTATACATAATCAATTACAACGAGCAAAAATTTTAAGTTCTTTCACATTTGTTGATAAAGTACTTATATTACCTAAACTAAAAGATTTTAATGATTACGCCCGATTAGTACAAAATATTTGTCCTGCTGTAATCGCTGTAACAAAGCACGATCCTCAGTTAATAAATAAACAAATTCAAGCAAAATTAATAAATGCGAAAGTAATAGAAGTTATTGACTTACTGCAACATCCTAATATAGGAACACTTTCTAGTTCAAATATTATTAAAAATATGTAGTTTTTACAAAAATTTATCGATTTTTACTTTAATAAAACTGTATATACATTTATATATATAAATAACTTTATATGTAGCTATGAAAAATATTATTAGACATCTTTCCAAACCAGCTTATAGAGAGGAATTTAAAGGAGATACTTCACCTCGCACCGCAGCGTATATAAACATACGTGAGGATGCGAGTACTGGATCGACGTCTAAATTACCTCTAGAAGCGAAGTTTGGGAAAATGTCTATTACTTTTATTAGTTTATTGATTTTTAGCAATATTTGCTTTGCCTCCGAGCCGTTACCTTGGCAAGTAACGTTCCAGCCTCCGGCAAGTCCGATTATGGAGGAATTACATCATTTTCATAATTTTCTGCTTTATATCTCAACAGCTATTGTTTTATTCGTTGCCGGATTACTTGGCTTTGTATGTATCAGATTTAATGCAAAAAATAATCCAGTACCGGCAAAATTTTCACATAATGTTTTAATAGAAATAATTTGGACTGTAATCCCTATTATAATTTTAGTTATTATTGCAGTGCCGTCTTTTAGAATATTGCGTCATGCCGAGAAAATACCCGAAACGGATTTAACTATTAAAGTAGTAGGTTATCAATGGTATTGGCATTATATATATCCTGATCATGATAATTTAGAATTTGATAGCGTAATGATCTCTGATGAGAATTTAAAACCTGACCAAAAAAGATTATTAGACGTTGATAATCGGATTGTTATACCTGAAAATGCTACCGTAAGGTTTCTCATTACCGCAGGTGACGTAATACATAGTTTTGCCGTTCCGTCACTTGGGTTTAAAATAGATGCAGTGCCTGGAAGAATTAATGAAACATGGACAAGAGTTGCCAAGAAAGGTGTATATTACGGACAATGCTCAGAGCTTTGCGGCATCAATCACGGCTTCATGCCGATTGCTATAGAAGTAGTAAGCAAAGAGGATTTCGACAATTGGATTGCAAGCAAGAACAAGACGGCCATGAATGGCAAGAATCCAAAATTGGCGGCTAACTAATTATATGATAATGAGTGAGGAAGAATATAGAAATCAACCGGATGTGATTAATGATCCTGAATGGAGCAAGGCTTTTTATTACACTTTGTATGTAGGTAATTGTGCAGATTATGATGAGGGAATGACTTATATTGAAGAAAAATTAAGCAATCCCGAAGAGTTATCACAGGCTGCAACATGTCAGGCTTTAGGTATTTTAGTACGTAGATTTTATAATATTAAAGAAAATTTAATATTACCTTTATTGTTTGAAAATTTGAAAAGTACCAATGAAAAAATTTTAAATGTAACTTTGGAAACGTTAGGCGACATTGCCCATGATGTACCAAGATTAAAAAGAAAAATTTGTTTAGCACATTTTAAAAATGGTTTTGATTATTTTACTGAAAAAAAATTAAAAATATTTACCGATAAGGGTTTAATCCATTATTTAAATAATGAAGAAGAAAAAAAAGAGTTTATTTTAAGCTTCTGTCAAAACTCTTTAAATTATCAGGAAACTTTAGAAGTTTGTTTATATTTTCTTAAAAAAAATGAAAGCGAGAAAATAAATATAGTAGCTTTTGACGGACTTGCTTATATATTATTTAGGTTCAGAAAAATAGATTTTAAGGCTGTTTTACCATTTATTAAAAGATTTTCAAAATATTCTATAACGGGATGTGAAAATATATATGCTGAGTCGCTTTTGGAGGATATAGCAATTATGATATCAAAATTGCGAAAGAAAGTAATTTCTCTTTTAAAAAAATCTCCTGTATTTTTTCTAGTTTTGTGGTTTGTAAATTATATAATAGCTAAAAATAAACCAAAAGATCAAATAAAACTCGAGAAAATACTAAAATTACACTTAAATAATCTTAAAAGAAAAAAACTTAAGTATAACTTTGATTTTTAAGCTTGATTAAAAACTTAACACAACCAGAATAATAATTATGGATATAACTACTACCGAAATTTATCACGATGACCACCACACTCCGCACGGTTGGAGGCGGTGGCTTTTTTCTACCAATCATAAAGATATCGGCATTATGTATATCATATTTGCCGTTTTTGCCGGAATTGTCGGAGGGTTATTTTCTATTCTCTTTAGGTTAGAGCTTGCAATGCCCGGCGGCATTTTCTTAAATCATGATTTCCAGCTATATAATGTGCTTATCACGGCACATGCGATTATTATGGTATTCTTTATGATTATGCCGGCTTTGTTCAGTGGTTTTGGTAACTATTTCGTACCTCTGTTAATAGGGGCTCCCGATATGGCATTTCCACGCCTTAACAATATCAGTTTTTGGCTATTAGTTCCTGCTTTCATCCTGCTTATGGGTTCTGCTTTTGTTGACGGCGGACCTGGAACGGGCTGGACGCTCTACCCTCCTTTAAGTAATTTGAGCGGTCACCCGGGAGCAGCCGTTGATATGGCTATTTTCAGCTTACATTTAACCGGTCTATCGTCAATCCTCGGATCAATTAACTTAATTGTTACTATCTTTAATATGAGAGCTCCGGGCATGGGGCTTTTCAAGATGCCGTTATTTGTTTGGTCTATATTAGTAACTGCATTCCTTATAATCTTAGCCATGCCGGTACTTGGCGGAACTATAACTATGCTGCTTACCGACCGTAACTTTGGAACTAATTTCTTTAAACCGGACGGCGGCGGTGATCCTGTATTATTTCAGCATCTATTTTGGTTTTTCGGTCATCCTGAAGTATATATCGTAATACTTCCGGGCTTTGGTATAGTTAGCCAGGTTATCTCAACTTTTTCACGCAAACCTATATTCGGCTATCAAGGAATGGTCGGAGCTATGGTAATAATCGGATTCGTCGGGTTTATCGTATGGGCTCACCATATGTTTACTGTTGGTCTTTCTTATAATGCACTTATATATTTCACTGCCGGAACAATGATTATAGCAGTTCCGACGGGCATTAAAATATTTAGTTGGATAGCAACTATGTGGGGTGGCTCGATTACATTCCCAACTCCTATGCTATTTTCAATAGGATTTATTATATTATTCACGATTGGCGGCGTAACCGGCATAATCCTATCAAATTCGGCACTTGATAGGGTACTGCACGATACTTACTATGTTGTGGCACATTTCCATTATACAATGTCGCTCGGTGCTTTATTTACGGCATTTGCAGGGTTTTATTACTGGTTCGGCAAAATATCCGGTAAACAATATCCGGAAATTTTAGGCAAAATTCATTTTTGGATTACATTTATTGGTGTTAATTTAACTTTCTTCCCACAGCACTTTTTAGGGCTTGCGGGTATGCCAAGAAGAATACCGGACTACCCTGAAGCTTTTGCCGGCTGGAATATGGTTTCGTCGATAGGAGCAGGTATCTCTATGGCGGCTGCTCTTTATTTTGTATTTATCGTTTTCTATACACTAAAATACGGAAAAGATTGTCCAAATAATCCTTGGGGTGAGGGTGCTGATACGCTTGAGTGGACACTTACCTCACCACCGCCGTTCCATACTTTTGAAACACCACCGCATATTGAGGGGTAATAGTGGCTTTGCTGTGCGGATGCCCAGTCGTCATTGCGAGGAGTTGCGTTAGCAACGACGCGGCAATCTCATAAGATAATTTAAAAAACTCCTGAGATTGCCACGCCAGCATAAATGCTGGCTCGCAATGACGGGACTTTTATAAACAACATAGCTGACAGAAAAATAATAAAACGATAACAAAATGAAAAAGAAACCGATAATAGGTGTTACACCTGATTTAGCTCAAAATTGTGAAAAATATAGTTACGCTGCTTTTCCATGGTACGCCTTGCGAAGAAACTATACCTATGCAATTATTGCAGCCGGTGGTGTACCTCTATTATTACCTTATCAAACTGATACAATAAATCAGCTTATGGAACTTGTTGACGGTGTTGTAATTCCAGGCGGTGATGAGGACATACATCCTAAATTTTATGAGCCGGAATACGCCGAAGATGTAGTAATTTCTAATGAAGAACGTGATAATTTTGAGATATTAGTTTTAAAGAAAGCATTAGAGAGAGATATTCCGGTTTTAGGAATATGCCGAGGTATGCAGTTATTAAACGTTATTTTTAAGGGTACGCTTATTAAACATATTCCTTATTATATTGAAACTGTAATTAATCATACACAACCTTCGCCTAAAAACATAGTTTCACATGCAATTAATATAGAAGCAAGTACTAAACTTGCTAAAATAGCTAATAATCAGCTACAAACTATGGTTAATTCGACTCATCACCAAGCTGCTAAACAACTCGGTAACGATCTTATAATATCTGCAAAAGCAGAAGACGGAATAATCGAAGCCATTGAATCAACGAAACATAAATTCGTTATCGGCGTTCAATGGCATCCTGAATATCTTAACGATAATGGAGTAGATTTAGAATTATTTAAAGAACTCGTAAAAGTTAGTAAGTAAATATTAGTTTTCAATATAATTAGATGGACATATTACAAACGCTTTATTATATTCATATCCAAGCGGCCAACAACATACGGAATTTTTAGAGCGTTCACATACGAAAGTAGAACCTCTACCATTGTCTCCCAGTTGATACTGACCATAAATTACAGGTCCACATTGTTCTTGCTAAGCAATTGAATATTTTACTCGATTATCTTGCACATCCCATTGTTGTAAACAGCCACCAATAATACAATTCATTTCAGCCGCAAATAGTTTAACCAATTTTTGTATTATCAAATCTTCTTGTTGTTCTACTTGTATATTATCATAATAAGCTATATGTGAGTTTAAATTATTAGCATAAGCTCATGCTGTTATAGAGACTATAATAATAAATAATATAATAAAAATTTTCATATGATACCTTATTTATAAAATTTAAATTAATATATTTTAAGATACTTAATAAGAAACTAATAATCAAATATTATTTATTGTACTATATTATCGTTTTAAATAAGATTTGTTTCAGACCTTGGATCTGCTATATTATCGTAAAAAACATTATTTATGACTGCTGATTATTCTTTTTTGAAAAGTTTTGCTGAGTATATCATTGATAAATTAGAGAAAGGTACAGAAGTTCACATAATATTGCCTAATAATTTCTCATGCCTAGAATTAAAGAAAATTTTAACCGATAAATATAAAATTAAATTACCTATAACTATTCCTTTTAATTCTCTTATTTCAAAAAAAACCGATTCGGATTATGTATCTAAAATAGAAGAACTTCTTATTATATCAAAAATAATTACCGAATATAAAGACTTACAATTCAATAAAAATGAATCATTAAAAGCTGCAGAAATTCTAAGAAAATTGTTTAATGATCTTATAATCAATAATATCGATATAAAATTAATTGAAGTCTATAACAATTCTAACTATTGGCAAAAGATTTATAAATTTCTAGAATATTGCTTTTTAAGGTGGCAAGAAGAAATATCGTTTACTCAAAAACAAACTAAAGCAGTTTATAAGCTAAAGTTATTACAAGAAGCAATAATAAGGATAAAGAATAGGAATAAGAAAGTAATACTTGCCGGAATATTCAAACCTAATGTTTTTTTTAAAAGATTTGAGGAAGACTTAAAGGACTACATAGTTCACTATCACCCTGTCTCAAAGCAGATTAGCGATGGTATATCTTATTATGAACCTAATGACATTTATGAAGAGGCTAAACAAATAGCTTATATATGTAGCCGTAATAAAGATAAACGGATTGCAATCATTACAAATAATAATAAACTTAAAAGAGTATATTGCAATTTTTTAGACAGATACGAAGATCTACTAGGTAATGACTTAAGGCTTACTAATATAGGTGAATTACTAACTTCCATTATTAAAATATTATGTAATAATTTTGATTTAAAACTCCTATTTTTATTACTTAAAAATCCTTTAATTAACTGCTCTGCTACACAAAAATTAGAAGTAATGCTATCTAATAAAAAGCGTTTTATATCCTCGCCTAAATATTTATTGCAATTACAATTTGATAACGAGGATACAAAAGAATATTGCCGTAACTTAATAGATATTTTATTTACCGATAACCCGCATAATATACTAGATATTCTGACCTTAACTAAAGAAATAGCTGAAAAACTTTTACCTACTATTTGGGAAAAAGAAGGAGGAGCAGAACTAGTTGAATTTTTAACAAATTTAACTGCATATAGCAAATATATAAATTCAATGGATAAAAAGGATTTTCCTAAAATTTTTTCTTTTTTACTCTCTAATATCAAATATTATAAAAATACTGACTCTGCCAATATTATTATAGCACCACCGGAAGATTTAGCATTATGTACATTCGACTTAATTATATTACCGCATTTTAATAATGAAAACTGGACACATACCGCTAAATCTCACCCATGGCTTAGCAAGAAAGCTTTGCAGATACTAAATATAGATTACAATGAAACCGCCTCTACTCTATATTCAGATTACTTCAATTTATTTCTACAAAATAAACAAGTAATTATACTAAACGCTAAAAAATATGATGGTAAGTTGTCAGTGCCGAGTAATTTATTTTTGAAATTACAGGATGTCATTCCTGCGGAAGCAGGAATCCACCTAGACATGGATTCCCGCCTACACGGGAATGACATAAGGAAAGATGACATAGGGGACAATTTCACAGCACATAGCCACTCTTTCCCAAACATCTTATCAGTAACCGACATAGAAACATTAATAAGAAACCCATACGGGTTTTATGCTAAGAAAATCCTTGGACTACGTAAAAAAGATAATATATGGGAAGAACCTAAAATATCGGATTTCGGTAATTTTATTCATAAAGTTTTAGAGGAATATTCTAAAAATTACGACAAACAATTTATTAATTTAAATTTGCTTGATAAACAAAATGCTTTAATAAATATCGGCAATCATATTTTATATGGCACTATTTTACCAAACTACACAAAAAAAACTTGGCAAATAAAACTCACGGCTTTCAGCAAAGCTTTTATTTTATTTGATATAGAACGCCGAAAAAACTGCAAAGAAATCTATTTTGAAACTAAAGGGGAATTACGACTAAATATTGCAGGTCAAGATATAAAAATAATCGGTATAGCTGACCGAATTGAAATAAGTAAATCAAATAATATAACTATACTGGATTATAAAACCGGTACTATCCCAACTAAAAAAGAAATAGAACTAGGACTCTCTCCGCAACTTATTATAGAAAGTTTAATGTTGCTAGAAAACGGATTCCTGGAATGTAATTCTATATCCCTCTTATGTCATTCCCAACCTCTTTTATGTTATTCCCGCGAAAGCGGGAATCCAATCACCATTGCCTATGTAAAAATAACCAGTACCGAACCTTATGTGCAAACAACAGAAATAGCTTTAAGCATCGAGACTTTAAATAGACATAAAGCAGGACTCATAAAATTACTTGAATATTACGTTACAAATAAGTCCTTTTCTTATGATTTGAATTTATCAAAATATAATGATTATTTGCATTTGAGTCGATAGAGTTAATTATAACAGCCGTCATTGCGAGGAAATTGCATAGCAATTGACGAAGCAGTCTCGTGCCGAAGTCCTGAGATTGCCACGCTCCCTACGGTCGCTCGCAATGACGAAGTGGTAGTCAAGACACGGGGGTAACATAACATTTACAATCCCATCACTAACTTAAATCCTTTATTCTTCCCCATGATAATCTTACTATCCGTATTATAAATAATCGGATCGTTAATTTTTTCATGACCGAATCTATTTGTTTTAAATACCGGAATATTTAAATTATCTGCAAAATTACGAAGCACTAACATTGTGGCGTCAAGATCTTTACCAAATGAACCAAATATTATAGCCTTAACATCCTCAAGTAATCCTGCTTGCTTTAAGTGTAAAAGCTCACGATCTAATCTAAAAGGAGCTACATTCACATCTTCTAAAAAAAGAATTTTTCCTTTAGTCTTTATTTGCCAACTGGTTCCTATACTAGTCTGCACCATAGTTAAATTACCGCCGGTTAGTTTACCGTTAACAAGATCACTTGATTTTGCTATATCGTTAAGCGGACTCAAATTATCTATAGTAACCTGCTTTACCTTACCTTTTAATATTTCAGCAAGCTTGGTAAAATTACTTTGATCTTTATCAGTTTTTAATAAGTCGGCTATATTACTGCCGTGAATAGTTTTCCATCCCCATTCTTGTGATAGAAAAAGATGTAACGCCGTTATATCGCTATATCCTATAAAGAATTTCTCTTTATTTGGTTTTGATAGCTTTAGTAAATCGGGAATTATTCTAGCAGAACCGTAACCGCCTCGTAAACTCCATACTACATTATCAGACTCATCAAATAATATATCCCGCAGGCAATTAAATCTTACTTCATCGCTACTTGCAAGAAAGGGTAGCTTACCTTTAGCAAAACACTTAGAAAGAATTTGTAAATTTAATCCATTAATATTTTTTAAATCCGATAAGGTCTTATTATCAGCACCTGTTGCCGGAGCAACAACAGTAATAGGGATATTTTTTAGGTTAGTAGCAGCAGAAAAAGCTGATATTGAAAAGAATAATATTATTAGTAAAGATAAGTTTTTAAGAATCATGAATATAATTGATAGGTATTTGAGAATCCTGTTATATGAATCAGTAAACCCTACTATGTCATGCCGTGACTTGACCACGGCATCTAGTCTTTATTTTATTTTTTCTAGATACCGTGGATAAACCACGGTATAAAAGAGGAAAGAATTAGATTCCCGCTTTTAGCTAGGAATGACATAAGAAACGAGAACAATATTGAAGATAACAATAATGCTATACAACTACTTAAACTGTATAGTCACAATCAAATAAATGTGAAACATTAGAAATTTCCATTTCTTCAATATGTAACTGTTTATCAGTTAAAGCTCCATAATTTTCATATATTGTTACAAAATCAGGGATTACTTTACCCATATTTTGTGCAGTAGAATCAACTACATCAAAATCTTTTTTAGAATGTAACAAATCATGTGCTAATTTCAGAGCCATTTCTTTCGCTATAGATGCACTATCTGTACTCTTAAGTTTTTTGAAATTATATTCCAATTCTCCTGTATTTCCTTTATCTAATAGCTCTATAAATTTCTTAACTTCAATTTTTTTACCATTAGTAAGCGTCACTTCAGATTCTAGTAATTGTGATATAACCTCAGCAGTTGAAGCAGTAGCACTGTTATACGCTTCTTCCTGTACCTCGCTTTGCGTACTTGGTTCTATTTTACTATCAAAAGAAACATATGGATTTGTTATACCATTTTCTACAAAAAACTTTTTTGTTGAAACACCGTTCCATGTTGCAGGATATATATCTACGACATCTTGAAGTGCAGTACCCACACATCCATCAACATTAATCGTTGTTCCCTTAGTGCATTGCATAAATGCTAATACCCCATCAGGATCTAACTTTGAGAAATGATCTTTAAATTCAGCAGTTACATTATTTTCTTTAGTGCTACGTTCTGCTTCTGCTACAGCCTTTTCTACTAACTCAGCTTGTATATTTGGTTCTATTTTACTATCAAAAGAAACATATGGATTTGTTATACCTTTTCTATAAAAAACTTTTGTGTTGAAACACCGTTCCATGTTGCAGGATACTTCATATCTACGACATCTCGAAGTGCAGTACCCACACATCCATCAACATCAATTCCTGACTGCTTAGCAGTATTCATAAATAATACTACGCCATCCAAATCTAATTCTGAAAAATACTTTTTAAATTCAGCAGTTACATCACTTATTTTAATACTATGTTTTGCTTCTGCTAAAGCCTTTTCTACTAATTCTTCTTGACTGATTTGTTGTGTCGGTACAATAATATTATACTTCTTAATATTAACATCAAGTGCATTTTTGGTACTAGCATCCAATTAGATACTAAGCTATTATACTGAGCCGGATTATTTTTAGCTTCTAAAATATTCAATATTTGTTTAAATTCCTCGATTGTTTTTTCGCGTTTTTCCCTGTCACCTAAAAGCCAAGCCCATTTAAAATTTTCAGTTAACCCATCATATCTTGGAAATTCAACATATGCAGTTTCACGATCATATGTAATTTTACTTCCGTTGAGTTTATTAATTCTGTCGATCTGGTCTTTACATTTATCTACTTGAGAATCATTATCATTTTATCATTACGAACTTTTTTAAATTCTTTATCTACTTTTCCTAAGAATCCACCTCTTGGCATAATCTCCTCCTTAATTCATATTGTTAATTAGTTTCCATATCATACTTATATATTACTATATGTCAAAACAAAACACTAATGGAAAATTAACTTTTTACTATATCACAAGCATGTAAGTCACGCTTAAAGTACAAGTTACTATTCTTATTTAAGATTACCCTATAAATCTGAACATTTTCAAGTACTCTTTGAACATAATCTCTTGTTTCTCTAAATGGTATAAGTTCTATCCAGTCAATAATTTTTCTTGTATCTTTTATATCCCTTGGATCACCGAATCTATCAATCCATTTTACTACGTTATGACTTCCGGCATTATAAGAAGAGATAGATAGAATATAAGAACCTCTATGATCATCTAATAGTTTTTTGAAATGATGCGAACCGAGTTTAATATTATATACTGGATTCCTAGTTAAATCTGCTACATTACATTTCATATTTATAGATTTTGCGGTATCACAAGCAGTACCCTTAATAAGCTGCATGAGTCCCATGGCATTTGCATAACTCACGGCCTTATGGTCAAAGACTGATTCTTGTCTAATTATTCCGTAAGTTAAATGAGAATCAATAGGCAAACCTGCTAGATTATAGGGAGTCGGGAAAGCACAATCTGGAATAAAAGCATTATTTTGAGCAGCAATCTTTGCTACATCCACTATATAATGGGTATTATTACATCCTTTAATAATATTCACGATTATTTGAATTTCTGCAGGATTTGTAGTATTTTTAATCGCTGCTTTGGAATATATCATGGCTAAGTGGTTTTTATTGTATTTAACCAGTAATCTTATTGCCTTAATAATCTCTTTATTTTCTATATTTTTTCTTTCTTCAGAAGTTACCACGGGAGCAGGCGGTAAAACCAGTTTTGTCCTATTTAATTCAATATTTGCTACCTGCCCATAAAAGGTAAAAGAATATTTAGCTGCCTGCTCGTAAAATTTTCTAGCCGTTTGCTTATCGCCTTTTGCTTCATAAGTACGACCGAGCCAATAAAATCCACGTGCCAAACTAATCGGGGTTTTAACAACTTTGATAAACTTATTAAAATGTACTAACGCTTGATCAGGCTTTTTTAAAAAGCTTAAAGAAAGCCAGCCCGCAAGCCACTCCTGCTCTCTTATAGTTTCAGGGCAGGTAGCAAAGGGCATCGTTGCCATTCTATAGCTATTAGCAAAATCCTTGTAATCGATGAATTCACGAGCATAATAGGATTGAATACGACACCATTTAGCAAAATGTTTACGGTTATTTTTAGCTTTCTTAAACAAAGTAATAACTTCCTTTGTCGGCTTTTGCATTTTTTTAAAATCTAAATAACGATATAATAAACCGGAACTATAGTATTTTTCAGGAACATTTTTAAAAAGCTTTTCAGCATTTGGCGATTTACCTATAATCGCAATTTGGACTTTAAAAGAATTACGGTAACCTTGATCTACATATTTTAGTGACTGCTCGGCAGATCTAATATCATTTTTCCATAAATGTTCTTCTATTCGCACTAAATGATCATTTGCAGTTAAATATTTATGCCACTTATTGTAATATACATTTTCTTCTTCAGGAGTGAAATTGGCATATACCCAAGCCTCTTTAATAATAGGTAGTAATATCTTCTGATCTTTAATTAAACTACTTGCAGCTGCCGCATAAAATTTATAACCTTTGCCGGTAATAGGAGGATGTTTACTAAACCAATCAAAAATTACTTTTTTATTTGTATTATTATTTAGATATTCTTCCGCTCTTTCTTCAAGCAGCTTGTTTTGAGGCCAATCCGGGTTATTGCGTAAAAATCTTATTACATGTTCAAAACTATTATCTGAATATTTATTATCTAAATATTTCTGAGAAAGTACAATTTTTGTTAAAGCTTTACTATTTATCTCTAGAGCTAAATCTTCAGCTTGTGACCAATTTTTTTGATCGATATAGGTAAAAACTTGCTTAACATTATCTACAGAATCAGAATTTACCTCAGTTGTCATCCCGTAGCTTGACCACGGATTCCAGTTCAAAGCTAATAAAAATATAGAAGTTAATAATTTTATTGTGATTTTCATAAGTTTTATGATCTGTTGCATGGATACCAAAACCGTCATTGCGAGGAGATGCATAGCATCGACGTGGCAATCTCAAGAATTTTATATTACCTCTTGAGATTGCCACGCTCCCTACGGTCGCTCGCAATGACGATTAGGGCAATACCCACTCGCAATGACGTTTTTAGAACTCTTAAACACCCGTAGAGCCGAAGCCGCCGCTACCACGCATCGTTTCCGTAAGGCTACTACTTTCTTCCCATAATATGCGTTCGTACTTAGAAATTATCATCTGAGCAATTCGCATCCCTTTTTCTATAACGAAATCTTCTTTACCGAGATTAATAAGAATCACCTTTATTTCGCCTCGATAATCTGCATCAATAGTACCGGGTGAATTAGCAACCTTAATACCGTGTTTAACGGCAAGACCCGAACGAGGTCTTATCTGTGCTTCAAATGAGTCAGGTAATGCTATAGCGATACCTGTTGGAATTAGCTGTATTTCACCTGCTTTTATTGTTATAGGTTGCTCATTTGCGGCTATTAAATCCATCCCCGCACTATGCTCTGTAGCATATTCCGGCAAACTACCTGAAAAATTTTCTAATTTCTTAATTTTAACTTGCGTTATAGTCATACTACCTTATATCAAATTTATCGTTAACAATTTTATTTTCTACTGCATCAATTAAAGAATTAGCAAGATTATCGGTTAATATCTTACTTCCCATGCCAAGTTTCTTTTTAAGCCAAGGCTGTTTAGCACACAGATATTGAAACTTAATATTATCGCCGAATTTTTCTTTCATTACGCTATACATATCACCTATGCCATCAATTAAGCCGTAATCAAGAGCCGTTTGCCCTGCCCAAAATTCGCCGTTAAATAAAATCTCGTCTTGTTGTGTTAGCTTCCCTGCCCTTCTTGTTTTTACATAATCAACGAAGTGCTCATAAACTTGCTGTTGCAAATTTTTAATAATTTTAAGGTCCTCTTTATTAATAGGTTTAAAAGGATCTAAAATTGCTTTATTTTTTCCTTCCGTATAAACTCTACGCTCTATTCCAAGTTTATTAATCGCTTCATGGAAACCGAATCCGCTTGACACTACTCCAATACTACCTATAACCGAACTATAAGAAGCATATATCCAGTCACCGCTGCAAGCAAGCCAATATCCGCCTGAAGCCGCCGTATCTTCAATAAAACTATAAATTTTTATTTTATTTTCTTTAGCAAGGTCACGAATACGTTTCGCAATAAGTTCAGATTGTACCGGAGAACCGCCGGGAGAGTTAATAATTAAACATAATGCTTTTAATTTCTTTATTTTAAAAGCTTTTTCTATTAGTTCATTTAATGATTCTAACGTAAGACCCGATTGCATAGTACTTACTTTACCGATAATACCGCTAAGGCGTAAAACGGCAATCACTTCTTTAGAATCACCAAAAACCGAAGCAAATAACTGTTCTATTTTACTTATCTGACGTTTGGTTATTATCTGATCAAATTTTGCATTCGCCATAGTCGATTTATTTACTTCATTCATTATTTTTCTCATTCTTAATTATATCCTTTTTTACAGGCGGCAAAGGCTTAGCCGGTTTATTCAGAGATTGCTCGTTATAACTATTTTTAGGTTCAGGATAATTTCCGGGAATGGCAGATAAAATAGTATCTCTAACTTTTTCGTCATACCAATTTGTATTGCCGACAAAGCTAGTTATTATTTTGCCGTTTGGGTCTATTAATATACTAGTCGGTAAACTAATAACCCCTAAGGCTTTAAATAATTCATTTCTATAATCATGATAAATCGGCAAATATCTTATTTGATAGCTCTTAAAATATTCTTTAACAACTTTTATGTCTTGATAATCTTCTGAAATCGGAATTACTGAAAAAGGTAATTTCCTAAAATCTTTTTGCAACACATCAAGGTCAGGCATTTCTTTGACACAAGGAGCACTCCAAGTAGCCCAAAACACTAACAATATAGTCTGTCCTTCAAACTGATCAAGAGAATATTGATTTTTTTCTTCATCAAAAAAAATTATATTATCAGGAACGCTTAAACCTCTTGAAAATTCTAATTTATCCTTAGGCTTCTCATAGAGCTTAGCATGAATTTTAGGAATAAAAATTATTATAGATAATAAAAACACTATAATATATATAAGATATTTATTATAATTTCTTAAGGTCATATAATAATTTATAGTAATGAAAACATTTTATTTATTCGTATTAGCACTTACATTATGTAGTTGTGGTATAAAAAAACCTTTAGAAGCACCGTCATCTAATATCATTTCTACATGAAGCAGGAATGACATCAATAGACACCTTGCCTAACGTAGCTAATAAGAAGAAATTTGAAGGAAACACGGAACGCAGAACCGCAGCGTACACGCAAGTAACGTGAGGATTCGAGTACCGGATTGACGTACAAATTACCCTTAGAAGCAAGTTAGGCAAGGTGTCTATTACCTCTTCAGTGTCGTACCTTGTAATACTAAATCAAAACAATAAGACGGCATATTTTCTTGCGGTTCGATTAATATAGGATTTACTTCACCGCACTCATTATCACACATATTTTTATCAGATAAGTCTAAGCGTGTTTCAAGAGTAGTAAGACTGGGATGCTCTATTCTTATGTTTGCACTTCTCAAATAACGAGAAGATTTATAAGGCAACATGCTAATAAAGTAATATTCTCCTTTATTATTAGTAGTAGCAATACCGGAACCGGTAAAGCTTGAATCGCTTTTACTTGTAAATCTTCTTTTATCAACTCTAGTTTTTAAAGGTTCATAAGGGTATTTACCTCCGCTTCCTACTTGCCATAAATAAACTTTAGCATCTGCAACCGGCACACAATTTTGATCTAATATTTTTCCTTTAATTAATATCCTTTCACCGTAAAATTTTGATAATCTTCCTGTTTTACGTAATAAATTATTAGTAGTCTCAAAAACTTTCGGTTCATAATCATTAAATATATTTCTAGTAATTTTACAACGATTAAGCTTATTAGGGTAAGTTTTAGAAGCAGCAAATATGTTTAATGTCCATAAACATAAAAAACAAAATATAAATTTTTTCACTTTTCACCACTATATTTATAAAATTCTGCATCTAAATTTAAATCAATTATTTTTATTAATCAAATTATTTTTATTCTCATTTGATTATTAAGTAATTGATTGTTATAGTAAACTTTGTTGTACTAAAACATATACTCCTGATAAATGACAAAGTGGATAGACGAAGTTTAATTTGGAAAAGAGCAAGGAGTATATAAGGCAAGGAGCGGAACGTAGATAAACTACGTGAGCACCGCAGACTTATAATACGACATAAAGCTTATTTCAGAAAGTTCTAGATAAGATGAATTTCAAGGCGAGCCTGCGGAGCGTATAATAATACGTGAGCAAAGGCGAATCCTGCAAAATTTGCTTGTATTGAGCTTTCTGAAATAGCTGTAGCGAATTTTTCAAATTAAACGAGTATATATGCAAAAATTTTTATCTTTAATAATTGTAATCCTAATACTTTACAATATAGTAAAGTTAAAAATATCTCCCGACAACAATAATCCTACAACTATAGAGCAAACGGCTTCAAATAATTCATCTACCGATGAAAACCAAACTAGTATAAATAATGAACCTCCTATTTCATTAAACGGTAATTTATTTGAACGTACGGTTTCAAAAATAGTAATAAATGCTCTTAAAACCGAAGAAGGGAAAGCATTTTTTGAAAATATTTTACAACCGTTAAATGGACCTATCAATCCTAATGATTACACTATTGAAGTACGTAAGGATTTAGTAAAAACACTGTTCAAAATTAATACGCTCGGTAGTGGTAATATCGGTCCCGCTTCTTGCGGACATGTAGTTACCGTATTTTATCAAATATCAGATATGAACAATACTTTAATATCTGAAGATACTAAAACTTTTACTTTAGGCTCTGCTCCTGTAATGCTTGGCTTAGATAATGTAATAATCGGTATGATGGTAGGAGAAGCACGAGAAGCTATTATTCCGGCAAAATATGCCGTTAATAATAGTAAAAATATTATCTTCGATGATGCTTATAATTATAAAGTTAATGTAATTTTAAAATCCATATTACCGCAAAATTTTGTCAAAAATAATGAAGTAAAAATTTATGATGATGAGATAGCTTATCGTGTTCCTTTATTATGTGGTGAAAAAGTAAGCTTTAATGCTAAAATTACTCGTTTATCAAACGGTAAAATATTATATGATTCTAAAGCAAAAGGACAACAAATAGATATGAAAATCGGCGATATTACATATCCTTTAATTTTTTCTTACGCCTTGCAAGGTAAAGTAACGGTTGGAACACGCAGTGTTATTGCTGAAGGCAAAACTTTTAAAGCTTTAGGTTCTAATATAAATAAAATTATTTCTCATGAATCATTACCGATAAATGAATATCTTTTGCTTGAACTTAATGATTTTAAACAAAATTAAATAAATATGAAACAAACTAAAATATCGGATAATAAAAAACAAAAAAATTATATTTTATTATCTATCCTTGTCATAATGATAATAATTGTATATCTTATAGCATTAATAAAAATTGCAGGATAAATTTTGTAATTATTAAAAATTTAAAACTCAAATTAAATGAGTATATAAGAATCTTACTTTAAACTTTAATTAAGCTAGGAGTTTAGTATGGAAATTATTAAAAAAAACAAAAATATTATTGTACTAGTAGGTTTGATATTTTTAGCAGTAATTATTTATATCTCTACAAATAAGAGTTCCGATAATAAAACAAATGATGATATATTAGAAGTAAAGATAACTATAAAAGATCATAAATTTGTTCCGAATATAGTTGAAGTACCGAAATCTACTAAGATAAGGTTAATTGTTCATAATGAAGATGATACAGTAGAAGAGTTTGAAAGTCATGATTTACATCGTGAAAAAATAGTTATGCCGAATGAGTCAATAAATATTATACTTGCACCGCTTAAACTCGGAAAATATGAAATTTTTGGGGATTTTCATCAAGATACGGCTCAGGGTATTATAATCGTTAATGATTAGATAAAAAATATGTTTAAAATTGCTTTAGTAGTGTTTCGTGAATGTTTAGAAATATCCTTATTACTTGGTGTAATACTCGCCGTAACAAAACAAATAGAAAAATCTCGTCTTTATATTATTGCCGGAGTAATGCTTGGAGTAGTATTTGCTTCAATTTTTGCATTTTTTACCCGTAAATTATCTTTATCTTTTGGCGGAATAGGCGACGAGCTATTCGATTCCGGAATTATGATACTAATAACAATTCTGATTAGCTGGACAATAATATGGATGCAAGGTTACGGTATAAAAGTAAAGCAACATATAAACGACTTATCAGTAAAAATTCATGAAGGTAACGCCAGTTATTTCATGTTGGTTTTTTTAGTTGCCACTACCATATTACGAGAAGGTGCAGAAATTATTATTTTAGTATATAGCATATCTTCAGTTGAAACAATATCAAGCCGTATTTACTTGCAAGGAGTGATAATAGGTGCTACAAGTGGCTTCTTACTTGGTTTAGTAATATATTTCGGTTTAATTAAGATTGCTAATCAAAAATATATTTTTAAAATCTCTACTGTATTATTAATGCTAATAGCAGGAGGATTTGCAGCAAGTGCTGCAGGTATTTTAACCTCTTTCGGTCTAGTTATGTTTTTATCCGATCAACTTTGGGATAGTTCATGGTTAGTGGCAGATAGAAGTATGATAGGTAAAATCTTACATATTGTTACCGGTTATATTGCAAGACCTAACGGGCTACAAGTACTTGCCTATTTTACTACTATATTACTGATAAATATTTTCATACAAATAAAATTAAGATATTCCAAAAATAACTTAATATCAGTACAAAAAAATGAATCAAATTAATTTTATCAAAGAGAACAATTAAATTAAATATGTTAAAACTTTTATCAGAAATTGGTCCGGTACTAGCACTAATTATAGGTTATTTTTATGGCGGCGGTCTACAAAACGCTACGCTTTATATGATTATTACTGCTATTATTTGTACAACTCTTTGTTATTTTATAGAAGGTAAAGTATCTAAACTTTCTATTATTTCTACGCTCGTATTACTTGTTTCCGGTAGCATCACTTTAATTAGCGGAGATTCAACCTATATAAAAATGAAGCCGACTATCTTATATATTATTTTTGGAATAATATTTCTCATGAGCGGTATAAGAAAAAATCCTTTTATCAAATATGCTTTAGAGAGTATAGTACGTCTTAAAGAAGAAAGCTGGATAACTTTAAGCTATAGAACAGCGGCTTTTTTCTTTTTTATGGCTGTAGTTAATGAAATAGTTTGGCGTAATTTCTCAGATGAAACATGGGTAACATTTAAAGTATTCGGAGCAATACCTATTACTTTTATATTTATTTTACTGCAATTACCTCTTTTATTAAAGAATAAATTACCGGATAGTAAGATATAATACCTTACTATTTTTACTCTAATCATTACCGCGTGGCATTATTGCATAGACCGGTAAAATCTACTGTGTCACCTAGTTCGCTTGCTAACTAGGTCCATAAAAACAATAAAAAATACTAATAATTTTAGTATTTTTAACTGGATCCTGTGGAAGGGCCACGGGGGATGACAGAGGTGAAATTGATCCACGCGGGCAATGACGACTCGGTATGTACGCAACAAGGTCTGGTACTATAGGGAATGACATAAACAAACAGTTAATTCTTAAACAAATATAATCTTTTTAAAAATCGTAGGGTACTATATTATGATGTTACGAGTTCTAATTTTTATAGCTCTTTCTTTTAGTCTATCTGCTTGTTTACCTGCTATTTTTACCGCAGCAACCACTACCGGTATTGTTGCTTCAAAAGATCAACCAATGTCTGAAACATTAAATGATTCAAGGATTTCTGCCGGTATTAAAGCTGATTTAGTAAAAAATAATTTTAGAGATTTAGGAGCTAAAATAAAGGTTGAAGTATCACAAGGAAGAGTATTATTAACAGGAAATATTCAAAAAGAATCTGATGCGTTAAAAGCCGTAGAAATTGCTTGGAATCAAAAAGGCGTAAAAGAAGTTATTAATGAGTTAAAAGTAAATAAAAATAGTAATCATTTTGACTTAGCCCAATATACTAAAGATAGTATGATAACCACGCAAATTAAAGCTAAAAACTTAGTCAGAAAAGATATTAAATTTGCTAATTATACTATTCTAACTATAGATAATATTGTTTATTTATTTGGAGTTGCAAGATCAGAAGAAGAGCTAGAAAAGCTTGCTTCTATTGCATCAAAAATAAAAGGTGTTGAAAAAGTTGTGTGTTACGCTAAAATAATGGATAATTTTAATAAGCATGATGATGATACAACGCCATAAACTTATTGTATTAATTTTTTTATTGATTTTTTGTCTAAGCGGTTGTAATACCTCAAAAAGATTACCTTATTCCCATAAATATTCTTACAAAGAATTATCAAAGGATGATCCTCATAATCTAACTTATAAAGGACATTATAAAGTTGGAAAAAATTATAAAATAAAAGGAAAGACGTACAAACCTCACAGTCCTAAATCTTTTACTGAAACAGGTTATGCTTCATGGTACGGGGGACGTAAAGACGGTTTTCACGGTAAAAAAACAGCTAACGGTGATAGATTTAATAGAAATTTACTAACTGCCGCACATAAAACTCTTCCGCTTCCTTGCTTAGTTAAAGTTACCAACAAAGCCAATAATAAATCAGTAATTTTAATGGTTAATGATAGAGGTCCTTTTAAGAAAAATCGTATAATAGATGTTTCTCAAAAAGCAGCCGAAATTTTAGCATTTAAAAATCAAGGTATAACTAAAGTAAAAATAGAATATTTACCTAATGAAACTGAGAAATTTCTAAAAAATATTAATCTAAAAAAACCACAAAGTAAAACTTTAGCTAAAAACTCTAAAAAATCTTCATCTACTAAATGTAGTGTTAATTGTCATATAAAACTTGTAAATTTAAAGTACAAACTGGCAGTAAATCCTTAAATAACTAGTCATTGCGAGCGACTGAAAGTGTTGTTGCATGGATACCCGAATCGTCATTGCAAGGAGCGAAGGACCTTGTTGCATGGCTCGCTTATGTCATTCCCGCGTAGCATTGTTGTGTGGATACTGAAGGTTGTCATTGCGAGGAAAAACTGTAAGTTTTGACGAAGCAATCCAGTTAAAAATTCTGATTTACAGAATTTTTTTAATTATTTTCTAGATTGCCACGTCGCTCCGCACCTCGCAAGGCATTGTTGCGTAGATCGGTAAAACCTACTGTGTCCACCCCGTGGCTTGTGACCTATAGTACCGGACATTTTTCGTTCCATATCATTCTCACGTAGGCGGGAATCCAGTAAAGTAAAGCTTTTAAAAAAAACTATGTAATAAAAAATCTTTAATTTTAAAGATTTTTTAATATAGATCCCCACTTTCGCGGGGATAACATCGAGATTTTTTAAAAACATGTCCGGTACTATAGGCTTGACCACGGGAACCATAAAAACAATAAAAAATACTAATATTTTAGTATTTTTAACTGGATTCCGTGGTCAAGCCACGGGATGACAGAGGTGAAATTGATCCACGCAACAAGGCCTCCTCGCAATGACGACTTGGGTATCTACCAACAATATCGTCTTGCTAAGCGATACATATCAACTACGTATATTCTTTTTCTTTATTATTTTTGATTTAGCTTTTGTAGTAGATTTATTATTAGAGGCAAGTTTGATTGAAGGTTTAGGGACTATAGGCTTAATATTAAAATGCTGATCTAGTAGCCCCATCATTTTTTGATCACGAGATGCAGCACTTTTGCCTCCTGTAACAACGGCAATCAATGATTTACCATTCCTAGAAGCAGTAGTTACTAAATTATAACCTGCCGGTGTATGAAAACCTGTTTTCATACCTTCTGCACCTTGATAATTTTTAGTAACCCTATTATGTCCGTTTACTATGTTTCCACGAAATACAAAACTGGTTTTAGCAAATAACGGATAATATTTAGGATAATCTCTCTTCAAGGCCATAGCAAGTTTAGCCATATCTCTTGCGGTAGTTTGCTGCAATGGATCATGCCAGCCTGAAGCGTTTTTAAAATAGGTATTCTTCATACCGAGCTGTTTAGCTTTAACATTCATTAAATGAGCAAAAGCTTTTTCTGAACCTTTCATGCCCTCAGCAACCGTTACAGCAACATCATTAGCAGATTTTATAATTAATCCATTAATTGCCTCTCGAACGGTTATAGTTTCCCCTGCTCTTAAACCAAGTTTACAAGGCGGCATTTTTGAAGCTTTTGCTGATACAAGTAATTTTTTATCTAAAGGCAACTTACCGGCTTCGATTGCTTCAAACATTAAATATAGAGTCATTAACTTAGTTAAAGAAGCGGGATAAATCCGAATTTGTGAATTATGGGCCTGCAATACTTTACCGCTTTTTGCATCAATTACTAAACTAGTTTGAACAGGAGGTTTAGGGATATTTTTTATAGCTTTCTTCGCTTCGCTTATGGGAGCAAAGAAAAATGTTGCAATAAAAATATAAGGTAATAAAAATTTACTAAACATTTTAAATAAATAAAATATTATTCAAATTAAATCAAGTGGGATTTTTCATCATTGCTCAATAAGTATAGATTTCGTCATTGCGAGGAGCGAAGCGACGTGGCAATCTTATGAAATAATAACAAACTCCTGAGATTGCTTCGTCAATTTACTATTGTAAATTTCCTCACAATGACGTTAAAAACAAAACTTACTACACATTAACCTTCTTATTAAGATACATTAATATAAACAAAGCAGGCAAGGCTAAAATTATAGTAAAGATGAAAAAACCGTCCCAACCCATCATATTTACAAATTTTCCGGCATAAATAGTGACAGTATTGTTACATAAACTACTGCTACTGCTAAGTAAAGCATATTGTGTTGCCGAATATTTTTTATTACATAAATTACCTATATAGCCGACTAAAGCAGTAGCTCCCATAGCAGCAGCAAAATTCTCTATAGTAATAGCAATTAATAAAGCTTCAAAAGAAGGAGGTTGATGATTAAGCCAAATAAATGCAAAATGCGTTAAACTTTGGGCAATACCGGTAATAATCAAACCTTTAAAATTCCCTACCCTATACATTACAATACCACCGGCAAAGCCTCCGACTAAGGTCGCAATCAACCCGTAAAGCTTAGCGATTATTGCTATTTCACCTTTTGTATAACCAAGCTCTATATAAAAAGGTGAGGCAACCGCTCCAAGCATAGCATCGCCTAATTTAAAAAATATTATCGCAAGTAAAATAGTTACGGCAAATTCTCTTTTGAAAAAATCCTTGAAAGGATTAATTACTGTAGAAATCCATGAAGTAATAGAAGTAATATTAATTTTTTCTCTTACTAATTCTTTTTCTTTTACGGTTATTATAAATATCGTTGCAACAGCAAATATTATAGCTATAACAAAGAAAGTTAGTTGCCAATTATTTCCGGTTATTTCTGCGAGGTACAAAGCACCTGCCCCTGTAATAAGCATACCGATTCGATAACCGAATACGGCAGTTGCACTAGCAATAGTTTGAGTTTCCTGATCAAACTTATCTATACGCAACGCATCAACGGCAATATCGAACGTGCTGGATAAAAAGCCTAATACTATAGTCAAAAAATATAAAGAAGTTAAAGAAACTTCAGGATTTTCCTTGCTCATAGCAATTAGCACTAAAACCATTAAAGAGCTACATAATATAAGCCAGCTTTTTCGATGTCCCCACCTACTTAAAAAAGGTATTTTAAAATTATCGACTAACGGCGACCAAAATACTTTTAACGAATATGATAATCTTGCAACCGCAAAAGTAGTAATAACAGCGATATCTATTCCGGATTCTTTTAGCCATACTGAAAGAGTAGAAAAGATTATAACTAGCGGCATACCGCTAACTATTCCTAAAATAAATATTTCAAATAATCGATAGTCTTTAAAAATCTTGGTAATGAGCATTGTGGTGTTCCATTAAATCGTCATTGCGAGAAGAATTACGAAGTAATCAAGGCGAAGCAATCTCAGGATACTTGACGAGATTGCCACGTCGCTTTGCTCCTCGCAATGACGAAAATATTAGTATTACAATAATAGTGAATAAAAATTTAAGAAATATAAACTATTTATTTTATAAGTCAACCGTTCTCCCTTAACTCCTTATTATACAACCTATAATATTCATCCTTATTCTTAAGCAATTGAGTGTGAGTACCTTGCTCACAAATCTCACCGTTTTTCATGACGATAATGTTATCAAGGTCGGTAATACTACTTAAACGATGCGTAATGATTAAAGTGGTTTTTCCTTGGCGTAATTTCTTTAAAGATTCTAGAATTTTCTGTTCGGAAGCTTGGTCTAAGCTACTTGTTGCTTCATCCCAAATTAAAATAGGTACGTCTTTTAAGAAAGCTCTAGCAATAGATAAACGCTGACGCTGACCGCCTGAAAGAGTTGTCCCCTGCACTCCTATTTGTGTGTCGTAACCGTTCGGCAGATGTATAATAAACTCATGAGCATCTGCATATTTCGCTGCTTCAATTATTTCTTCTCTTGTAGCGTTTTCCTGACCGTATGCTATATTTTCGGCAACGCTTGTATCAAATAAATGAGTATCTTGAGTAACTAAGGAAATCTGACCTCTAAGCATCGTCAGCTTAATATCTTTAATATCATGATTATTAATTAAAATTCTTCCTTCATTTGGATCATAAAAACGTACTAATAAATTACTAAGGGACGTCTTACCGCTACCTGAACGTCCAACAAACGCAATCATTTTATGAGGCTCTAGCTTTAAATCTATATATTTTATAGCTATTTTACTCTCAAAACTTAAAGCCAGTTTTTCAAAAGTAATTTGTGGATTATATAAATCTACTTCTTTAGCATCTTCATGATCTTTAATAATAGGTTCGGTATCCAAAATATTAAATACCCTCTTAGCTGCGGCTATTCCTTCCTGCAAATTAATATTTAACGATACCAAACTTTTAAACGGTCTATAAGCTGCAGCAAAAGCAGCTAAAAAAGCAAATAATGCACCGGGTGTTGTTTTACCCTCAAGAACTAAATTACCGCCGTACCAAACCATCCCTCCGACTGCAAGACCGCTTAAACCCTCCATAATCGGTGAAACCATCGCATCTAGCTTAGATGTTTTTTTGTAAAACTCTAAAATATTATTAATAATCAACGATGCTCTATTACTTTCTATTTTTTCGCCTACAAAAGATTTAATAATCTTAATTGACTGAAATGTTTCATCAAGCCTAGAAGTATAATGTCCAAGCTCCTCTTGGGATTGTGAAAATATTTTTCTTATCTTTCTACCCATCCTTTGCACCGGATAAACAGCCAAAGGAAAAACAAGGAAAACTACGCAAGATAATAGTGGTTCTAAATGAAACATCGTTATTATTAAACATACTACAGTTAGAAAATGTTTAGCACATCCGACAAGTAAATTAGAAACAGCCCCACGCATCAAAGAAATATCATTAGTAAAACGAGATATTAAACGTCCTGAAGATTGGTTTTGAATAAAAGAAATATCAGCAAGTAACAAATGCTCATACATTTTTATCTGCAAATCATTTAGTACCCTCTGCCCAACAAATTTTATTAGATAATTCTGATAATACTCTGAAATTCCTTTTATAAAAAAAGTTACAGTAAGCACTATAGGCATTATTATAAGCATTTTCTTATCATGCGTTAAAAAAATCTTATCAATAATAGGTCTAACCGCATGTACAATCACTGCCGTACAAAGTGCTGCAATAACCATGCAAAATATCGAAAAATATATTTTATTTGCGTAAGGTTTAACATGATCTTTTATCAGCCTTTTTATAACATCTGCGGCTGTATAACTATCATTTAAATTATTATTACTCATTCTCGTTAAAAATATTAAATTGATGATGTGATTGATTAGGTATAGGCATTTTCAAATGCTCAAAAGCGGCAATCGTGATTACCCTACCTCTAGGAGTTCTTTGTAGTAAACCTATCTGTATAAGATAAGGCTCTATGGTTTCTTCAAGTGCGTCACGCTGTTCGGATAAGGCAGCAGCAATCGTTTCAATTCCGACAGGACCGCCGTTATAATTATCCGCTATGAATTTCAAATAACGATAATCATTACTATCAAGTCCTATGCGATCAACTTCCAAACGATTTAACCCAAAATCAGAAATTTCTTTATCTACTCTTGATTTACCGTCAACTGCTGCAAAATCTCTTATACGACGAAGCAATCTTAATGCAATTCTTGGCGTTCCTCTACTTCTTTTTGCTATCTCTTCCGAACCTGAATCGGTCAAATCAATATCAAATAATTTACTCGCTCTATTTAGAACTTTCTTCAATTCTTCAGTATTATAAAAATTAAGCCGCATAGGAATACCGAACCTATCACGCAAAGGATTACTAAGCAGCCCAAGGCGTGTAGTAGCCCCGATTAAGGTAAATTTCGGCAAGGTTATTTTCACTGACCTTGCGGCAGGACCTTCACCGATAATTATATCAAGCTCAAAATCCTCCATAGCAGGATATAAAACCTCTTCAACCGCAGTATTTAATCGGTGAATTTCATCAATAAATAATACGTCGTTTTTTTCAAGATTAGTTAGGATAGCAGCAAGGTCAGCTGCTTTAAGTATAGCAGGACCGGAGGTGGATTTGAAATTACCGCCGATTTCATTAGAGATAATCTTAGCAAGCGTAGTCTTACCAAGACCGGGCGGACCGTAAAATAAAGTATGATCAAGATGCTCATTCCGAGATTTTGCAGCCTTAATAAATACCGAAAGATTTTCTTTAATCTGCTGTTGACCGACAAATTCTTGCAAATATGACGGTCTTATCGGCAATTCTTGATCATTTTCAATTTTTTCAGGCGATAATATATTAGTCATTAATTTAAATCGAATATAATGACTAATAATAGCTAAAAAATAGTTTTATGCTATAAATTATTTTAAGATTCTATATCACTTGATTTATTTATTATATTAGATAAATCCCCAATACAAGATGCGATGTAACTAGTTATATCAGTAGGCACAAATAAACCATCAGCATATACCTCTTTTGCAATTCCCACCATCTCAAAAAAATGCTCGTTAATATATTTATCTGCGTTTTCTAGAATAAAGTTTGCATCAGTCACTTTTAACTTTTCTAACTCTTCTATAATACTATCTTTATTTAACTTTTGATATAATTTTAAGTAACTATGAATTGTACCCTTATGCAAATCGTTAGGCGTTTCAGACCAATCTTTGTCCATGCTTTTTTTCTTGTTTCTCTTGTGGTGACATATCATTTGGACCCGTAACCAAACAACTAAGGAGAGCTTTATTATTTTCTATAGAAGTTAATAATTTTGCTTTTGATTCATTACTTATTCCTCTACCTAAAGAAAATGCAAGTGCATTAATTTTGCTATGTTTGATTACTTCACAAAAAATATCTATATCGCTATGGTTTAGATTAAAACCTGCTAAATCTAAAGTATTTAGATTCATTTTTGGTATCGCTTTAAATAATTCTATTTTACTTTCTTGTGTTATATCGGTGCGTGATAGACTAAAGTTTTTAATATTACTTTTTGTAAGAAAATTAATAAAATCATTTCTTACTTTTTCTGACTCTAATTTTATTTTTGTTTTTAAAAAACTTAGAGTTTCTATATTTTCTTTAGATAAATTTTCTAATATTGCAGATAGTGCTATATCTTCCAAATTAGAATTACTAAATGTAATTTCTTTTATAGTATTATTTTTGGAAAATGCTAGTGTAAATAAATTTACACTAGCATTATCACTTAAAATATATTCCCCCTAAATACAATATCAGTGATAAGACATTCCGGATCCGTAAAAAACTCAACAAAATATTTTAATGATTCTGAATTCTCTAAAAAATCCTCCATCTTTAGCGTTTTTACAGTATCACCTCCTTTTAAAGTTTTTAGTAAATTCTTCCAAATGATTTGGTAATACCTCATCGTTGATATTTAATGTAGCTGGATCTTTTTCTAGTTCCGCAATTAATTCATTAGCATTTATACTTGCTAAAAATATTTTTAATTTTGACATAATTTTACCTATTAATTTTAATGATATTTTTTTTGAATATATATTATATATCAAAATTAAAGAAGGTATTAAAAAATCAATATTTGATTTAAAGATCGGCATTTCGATTTTTTAGAACTGTTTTGATTAACTCATCAATAGAGATTTCGGGGTTTTGGATAATGATGCCTTGAACGGCGTTTTGTGCTTCAAATCTAGAAAAGCCTAGATTTACTAGAGCTTTTATTACTTCATTACTTGCAACGGGCGTGATATTCTTGATATTCAAGCTATCTTTAATAATAGCTGAACCACTGGATATTTTCGCTACTTTACCTTTCAGCTCTAACACTATACGCTCAGCAAGTTTAGCCCCTACCCCCGATATTGCTTTAAATATATTTTTATCTTCATTATTTATAGCAATTTGAATATCTGAAGGTGTAAGGCTTGATAAGATAGATAAAGCCATTCTTGTACCGATACCGTTTACTGATTGTAACAAATTAAAAAAATTTTTCTCTTCTAGAGTCAGAAAACCGTAAAGATGAATATGCTCCTCTCTAACATGGGTTTCGATAAATAGTTTATAAAACTCACCTTCAGCAAGTTTACCTAAAGTTTTACCTGAAGCATAAACAAGATACCCTACCCCATTTACGTCAATTATAATGTAATCATCGCCTTGGGAATCAATCTTACCGCTTAATTTACCGATCATATATACCTCTCATAAATAAAGAGTCGGTAGACGAAGCTCAATTTGGAAAAGAGCATGGAGTCTGTAGTACCTCGGAACGGAGCGTATAATTAATATAGTTCGTACCGAAGGGCTACAAAGACGACATAGCCAATTTTTCAAATTTAGCGAGTATACCTACTTTTTCTTTCTACTATATATTAAAATTAGTGCCGGTAAAGCGGTAATAATTGCTGCTAAAATGTAATGAATAACAAGCGGTCTATCCATCATATGACACTGCCCATCATTAGGAATAGTTTGAGCCAAAACCATATAAGCAACTATTATCGTTACTACTATATATAGACCGGTAAAAAACAAATATTTTATAAAATTTTTCATGTTAATTTCCTGTGAATCAACTGTGTCATACACTCATTTCTCTTACAGTATATTTTGTTAGAAAATATTTTTTAATAATTTATACACTTCAGAATCGTTACGTTTTCCAACTAATATTACGTAAATTGTAGTTTCATTAAAACGATAAATTATTCTATATTCTCCAATATCGCACCTATAGAAATCATGGTAGCCTACTAATATTTACTATCATTGGGTACCGGATTATTTATTAAAGAGAGAATCTTGTTTTTAATTTGACGCTAATGCTTTTCGGGATAACGTTCTAATATTTTTATTACCCTTTTTTCTAAAATTATTTCTTTCATTAGCCTTTAAGAAATTTTTCTGATTCTTTTGCTGATAACCATTCCGGCTGTTTTGTAATATTTGTTGCTGCTTTCCCCCAATAATCATCTTCAAGCTTAGTAAAATATTCATAATCTACTAAAACAACGGTAGGTCTACCTTGCTTATTAATTACTATCGGCTCTCGTAGTGCTTGATCAATGATTTTTCCGGGATTTTTATTTAACTCAGTTGCAGATATATTCATATATTTTACGTATTATATTTAATATACCTATAATACTATCTCAAAGGAGTTTATAAGTCAATGAGCGGAGCGTATATTAAACGTTCAGCATCATTGATGCTTATAAAACGACATAACCAATTTTTAAAGTTCTATGTTAGTATACCTATAATAACTCTGATTCTTGTTGCCTTTACTCTCTAGTATCCCCTGCTCTAAACCATATAACAAATCTCTACTAGCTGTTGCCGTAGAAATATTTTTATGTATATTAGTATAATCTTTTCTAGAAAACCATTTATCTATTAAATTAACCTTAGCAAATTCAATTCTATATAATGGAGTACTTGCCTCATATGTTATATTATTACTATATAATCTTAATGCTACAACTATTTTATCAAGCATAAACTCGATAAATAACGTCGATTCACCAAGCTCATCACACTTACTTAAAACACTATAATATTCACTTTGATTTTGATTATTTCTTATCAAACTTTCAACGGAAATATATTCAAAAATTTTATTAGTTTGCATTAGTAATAATTGTTGCCATAATCTACCGATTCGCCCGTTACCATCAGAAAAAGGATGGATAAATTCAAACTCATAATGAAATATACAAGCTTTAATTATTCCAGAAGCACCGTCATTTTGATTTATAAACTCAAATAAATCCTGCATTAATAAAGATATACGACTTGCCGGAGGTGCAAAATGTATAATCTCTGTGCCTTTAAATATAGCGGCATTACCTTTACGCCACTCCCCATTATCTTCCACTAATCCTTGCATTAATATCTCATGTGCTTTTAGCAATGATTCAACTTTAAAAGGATTAAATATAGTCAGATCATTATATAATTTTATAGCATTTTTTACTTCTAAAATATCCTTTTCCGATGCCAGTACCCTTTTTCCATCTATTAAATCTGTTATCTGTTTTATGCTTAAATTATTTCCTTCAATTGCTAAAGAAGAGTGGATAGTTTTAATTTGATTATTTTTGCGAAGTTTTATAGGCTGAGAATAAAGCTTGCTACCGGCTAAAACACCAAGCTCATAAGAAATATCTTGTAGTAATACCAAAATTGTATTAGTTATCTGAAAAGGCGGTCTGTTACTCATTATATGATAGTATCATATGATACTATCATTGTCTACGAAGAAAATTTTTTAATTATTCTAAGCTAAAGTACGATGAGCTGCTAATTTTGCTCACCCTGCAAAAATTAATAACATAGTTTAGAGGTTCGAATCCCATATGGCTAGCCACATAGGACATCTAGTCAAATATTAGGTGAGAAATCCTTATTTTAATCAACTATTCAGAGGTTCAACAAAATTTGACAATTTTAGAGATATTTTCAAAATTTTTTATAAAATACTATATTAGTCCTTGATTTATTAAAGATTTCTATCGCTTATGGTTCGCATTATGTACCATACTCATGCCCTCGAGGACAACCTGAACATAACAAATTATATGAATAAAACTTTGCTTTGTTTAGATAAATCATCTACCTCAATATCCTCAATCACCCCACTTTTACGGTTTTTTAGTTCAACAATATCATCTGCTGCTTTTTTAGGACCGATTATAATTTGATGGGGTGAGCCGATAAGGTCATGCTTTGCGAATTTACTGCCCGGCCGTGCATCATTATCGTCATATAGTACCTCGATGTTTTGAGCAGATAGCTCTTTATAAACTTTTGCCGCCAGCTCTACGCATTTACTATCATGAATATTTAAATTAATTAAAGAAACTTTAAAAGGAGCAACGTTAGAAGGCCATATGATACCTTTCTCATCGCAATTTGCTTCTATGATAGCTGCAACTAGCCTTGAAATACCTATGCCGTAAGAACTCATTTCTACGGGAGTTAGTTTACCGTGTTCGTCATTAATAAGAGCATTCATATTAACCGAATATTTTGAGCCTATATAAAAAATATGCCCGACTTCTATTCCTTTACTGCTAGTTATTTCTTGGGAAGAGGAAGGAAATTTATTCAAATCATGCTTTTCTTCGGCTGCTGCATACCAGCTTTTAATTTCCTCTACATCAATATTAGGATTATCTTTTAAAGTCTTAAATCTTTTATCGTAATAAATAGTGCTTTCACCGGTTTCGGCGATAATATGAAACTCATGGCTTAAATTACCACCGATTGGACCGTTATCGGCAATAACAGGAATAGCAAAAACACCTAAATCCCTGAAAGTATTAATATAAGCCTTATACATTTGATTATAGGTCTTAACGGCATTTTCTTCGTTTATATCAAAAGAATAAGCATCTTTCATAAGAAACTCCCGACCTCTCATAACACCGAAACGGGGTCTAATCTCATCACGAAACTTCCATTGGATATGATAAAGATTTTTCGGCAAATCCTTATATGACTTAATATTATGACGGAAAATATCCGTAATCATATCTTCATTAGTAGGACCGAATAGTAAAGTATTATCGTGACGATCTTGAAATTTCAGCATTTCCTTACCGTAATTATCAAAACGTCCCGATTCCATCCATAAATGTGCGGGTTGAATGCAAGGCATTAGAACTTCCAAAGCTCCCGCTTTATTCATGTTTGAGCGTACTATATTCTCGATATTCTTAAGTACCTTTAAGCCGAGCGGAAGCCATGTATAAATGCCTGCTGCTTGCTGCCTAATCATTCCACTTCTAAGCATTAATTTATGCGAAGTTACCTGAGCTTCACTCGGCTCTTCTTTTAAAACAGGTAAAAAATATTTTGATAATAACATAGAATTTTTTTAGTTTAATATATAAGCTACTCCTATGTCATCCCGTGGTCAAGCCACGGGATGACACCGAATGCGTTTTTTGATCTTCGCAATGACGCTACGGTTATCTTTTAGCAGTAAGGTTTAAAAACTCATGGCGATATTTCTGCTGCTCGGCAAATATACCCGTATAATGCATAGTGTTCATTACGCTATTATCTTGCATCACTCCACGCATCGACATACAACTATGTAAAGCAGAAACCTTAACGGCAACGCCAAGCGGCTTTAAATTCTCCTGTACGCTTTCTGCTATTTGTACCGTCATTTTTTCTTGAATTTGTAGCCTTCTAGCAAAAATATTTACTATTCGTGCTAGCTTACTTATACCGACAATACAATTATCGGGAATATAAGCTATATGTACCGTACCGTTAAAAGGTAACATATGGTGTTCGCAAAAAGAGGTAAATTTTATGCCTTCCAACGAGATAAAGTCTTGAAAATTACAAGTATCGTAAAATTTAGTACTTAATATTTCAGCTATATCTTTTTCATAACCGGAAAATATCTCTTCATAGCTATTAATCACTCTCTCAGGAGTTTTAAGTAACCCTTCTCTATTTGGATCTTCACCAATGAATTTTAGTAATGTTCTTACCGCTTCTTTAGCTTCTTCTCTAGTTGGTTTACTCATGTTCTAGTTTTATACTTTTTAAAAACATTGTTTTACCACAAATATAAACAAACATCAAGCCGCCTACTATAGCAATAAGCCCTCCCCCGCCCATCATACCCATTAATAACTTAGCTGACATTGGCATTACGCTATTTGGGTCTTTACGCATAACCCCGTAACCGCCGGCGAATGCTAGCCCGAGTATGTGCAGAATCTGCCCGAATGTTAGTAGGTAGATGGCAAATGTCATGCCGTCTTTTATGTCATACCGCGGCTTGACCGCGGTATCCATTTTATTATTTTTGGATCCCGTGGTCAAGCCACGGGATAACACTATGCTATACCCCATACAAGCAATACTAATCCCTACTATAGACCCGTGATAATGAGCAGGAATTACTACATTTATACCTGTGATATTCATTGCTATAAGCCCACCAAGTAGAAATAAAGTAATGGAGCAACGGAGGGTGGTTTTGATGATATTGCCATCCGCCCTCAATGTCATTCCTGCGGAAGCAGGAATCCATTCTTTTTTTTCTAGATCCCCGCTTTCGCGGGAATGACATAAAGGCACGTAGAAATAACCCAAAAACTCAAACCCCATACCGATCAAACATAAAACAGGAGCAATACCGCCTAGATATTTCATATGGTTTGTATAAAACTCTTTAAAACTACCGTCAATAATATAATAAGATATATGACCGCAAACTATAAGAATGCCGAAAACAAAATTCAAATAAAGTAAAAAAAGATAGAATTTTTGGAATTTTAATTCTCGACCTATTAGCTCTCTAAATAAAGTAACCCAGATAAATATTAATATTTGAGTGTATATAAATTGTAGTAAATGACCTCCGCTCCAAAAAAGTAATTCATAATAGAATTCTATCTCGATAGGAATAATTTGAATGATATTTTGCAGGGCCTTATAAGACAATCCAAAGCAAACGAAGCTTAAAATAAACATTATAATAGTCGATAATATTGTAAAATTAACTAGACTATTTAAGTTCACCCAATCAAAGAAACATAAAACACTTATAGCGTATAATAAGAGCGTAACGCCAAATAAGCTTAACCCCAAAATAAAGACGATATTTTCAAGCATCGGTATATAATTATTCATCACCGGATTATGCCCCGCTATTGGAGAAATAGCGATTAGAAGAGTAGCTAGAAAAGCGAGTTTATGGTAAAAGCGAAGCACGTCATTGCGAGCGACTAAAAGGAGCGTGGCAATCTCATGAAGCAGTGCAAAATTCCTGAGATTGCCGCGTCGAGGCTTTGCCTCTCCTCGCAATGACGTTTCACACCCCCAAACACTAGCCGTGATAGACAACAACCAAATTAATACCGATAAATTAACATGAATAATTAAAGCAGATTTGAAAATATGCGGGTTTGGAAAAAAGCTCGATAATTGAGGAGTACGTAACACTACCAAAATAACCGAATATAAACCTGCAAACCCTAAGGATAAAATACCGAGTTTGAGCCACGAGATAGTTAAGCTATTATTTTGTGAGTGATTAGTAGAATTCATAACTACAGGTAAATATTAAATATAATCTACAAATAGCTTACGGCATCTAAATAAGCAATATTTTTTACAAAATCACTTTTCTAAAAGTTAAAGATATACGTCTATTACGTATTATTTTATTATCACTCTTTCTAGCTGCAATTCCGTGTTGCCACTTATATCTTGCTTCATTTTTAAAAACTAATAAACTTCTAGGCTTAAGTAAAATAGCGTGTTTTGTTTTATCATTTGTTAATTCCATAATACAGCTCCCCCTAAGCTTAGTGAACATATGGTATCTGAAAAGCAAGGTATACAATCTATATGAGAGGCGATGCCTTGTCCCGGCATATATTCATTTATAATTACTTGATTTGGGATTTCATTAAAAATATTCTTTTTATAAAATTCATCAGCTACAATCTGTAACCATTTAGGTAAAAGCCCTAAATAATATGATTGTTCTATAGAACGGCTTTTATAATCATACTTATAGCCGTAATGCTGAACTCTAAGTTTTAAATCAGTAATCCACGGGTTACTATCTATTAATTTTATGAGCTTATCCTCTTGTTCTGCTGTTATATATTCCTCAATATATTTTAGTCCCGGAATAATTATTTTGTTATCAAAAAGACTAAGCTGATTCATAATTTAAATTCCATTTAAATTCCCAAGTAGCAAATTTAGAATAGCCCTCAATTGCACTTTCATCTTGATTAGTCATAGTGTGTACATATTCCGGGTAATCTTTTGGATCAAATTTATATTTAATAGGGGTAGATATCTTTAATTCTTGTGACAATTTTTCAAATTGAAATATGCTATTATAGAAATAGCTATCCACTATGGTAATTAGAATCAATCCATGTTTCTTTAATACATAAGATGCAGAAATTATAAAATTACGGACAAGTATATAATTTGGATTTAAACTATTTATTTCTTCTCTACTACCGGAATGTGGAAATTGAAAAATTATTGTATCAAAAGAATTATGATTAAAAGTTTTATGTAATTTTATTATACTTTTCAGAAGTGTTAAAAGTTTAGAATCTAAAACTTTTAATGTTGTATTGCGTCGGTAATAGCCTAGTTTTATTTGTTGTAACTTTAGATTTAATATATTTGTTTGTAGTTCTAGTATTTTAAATGCACAGTCAAAATCTTCTTTATTTATCATAATAACCTATATTAGCAATATTACAGGTATAATATCACTATAAATACTTCATACTAAATACATCAATGGAATTCATATAGCTCACGGTATTTAAATAAGCAATATTTTTTATTTGATTTGGAAACTAACATAAGCTATTAATAAGTCAATCATGAGTTAATAGTTAGATATGACTAACCACCCCCGAATTGGAATCGGTATTTTAATCTTTAATAATAGGAATGAAATTTTATTAGGTAAACGTATTAGTTCCCATGGTGAGTCTAGTTATGCTCCTGCCGGTGGACATTTAGAATTTGGAGAAACATTTTAAGAATGTGCTATCCGTGAAGTTTTAGAAGAAACAAATCTGATCATTGAAAATCCACAATTTATAGCAGTGACTAATGATGTCTTTGAAATAGAACAAAAGCATTACGTATCAATTTTCCTTAAAGCTCATTGTTTAAATGAGCATGAATTACAGAATCTTGAGCCTCATAAGGTAGAGAACTGGCAGTGGTTTGCTCTTGATAATCTACCTTCTAACCTCTTCCTACCCTTAAAAAGACTCATTGAAAAAAAATGTTATTTATATAAAGAGATTACTGATTAACCTAATATTTCTTATTCTACTTTAAATATGTAATATAGATTTTAGTGGATTGAATGGTGGGTTTGAGAAGACTTGAACTTCCGACCTCACGCTTATCAGGCGTGTGCTCTAACCAGCTGAGCTACAAACCCACAGTGTAGAAGTATGGTGAGCTCGCCGGGATTCGAACCCGGGACCCTTTGATTAAAAGTCAAATGCTCTACCGACTGAGCTACGAGCTCTTAAATATATTGTAATTAGCAACATGAAGATCAATTTCAAAAAGAGCAAGAAGTCTATAAATCAAGGAACGCAGCGTATACTTAATACGTGAGTACCGCAGACTTTATAAGACGACGTAGCCAATTTTTGAAATTCATCGAATATTGAATATATTCAAAAATTATGTTTTACTTTATCGCCGAAAAAGGCTAATCTGTCAACAATTATTTTTAATTTAATATATAGGAAGTTTATGCAGAATAAGGATGTGGCTATAATTATCCCCTCAAGGCTAAGTTCAACTAGGCTTAAACAAAAACCGCTGCAGCTTATCGGCTCTATAACTTTAATCGAGCGGGTATTCAAACAAGTAAATCAGGCTAACCTTGAGCATACATATGTTGCGACCGACTCGGAAGAGATAGCAAATATTATTAAAAAAGTCGGAGGAAAAGTAATATTCACGGATAGTGCTATCCCAACCGGTACTGATCGTACTTATGAAGCTTTTAAATTAATTCCAAATAATCAAAACATTAATTACATAGTTAATGTACAGGGAGATATGCCTTTCATTGAACCTAGCTCTATTTTGAAAATTATAGAATATTTAAAAAACAGCGAGTACGATATTGTTACACCGGTAGTAAAGGTAGATAGAGAATCAGTAAAAGCTAGTAGTAATGTTACCGTAGCGGTTGACTCGGCGGGGAAAGCATTGTATTTTTCGCGTAGTCTTATTCCAAACGGTGCAGAAGAATTTTTATATCATGTAGGCATGTATGGTTTTCGCAAAAACGCTTTAGAAAAATTTGTATCTCTTAAGCCGATTTTTTTAGAAAAAACAGAACGTTTAGAACAATTACGTGTCCTTGAAAACGGTATGACTATAGGTACATGTTTAGTTGAGAATGTTCCTATTTCCGTAGATACGGAAGACGACTTAAAAAAAGCAGTAAAATTTTACGAAAATATTAGTAAACTAGGTTTATAATAAATAATGGTACGTTTCATTTTTGTTACCGGCGGCGTTGTTTCATCACTCGGTAAAGGTCTAACGGCAGCATCTCTTGCTATGCTATTACAAGCGAAAGGATTTAAAGTTTGCGTACGAAAACTAGACCCTTATCTTAACGTCGACCCTGGGACTATGAATCCTCACGAACATGGGGAAGTATATGTAACGGATGACGGAGCAGAAACTGATCTAGATCTTGGACATTATGAACGTTTTACCGGAGTTTCCTCATGCAAGTTTGATAGCATCACAACAGGAGCGATATACTCAAAATTACTTAAAGAGGAACGTTTAGGAAATTACACCGGCGTTACCGTTCAAATCATCCCGCATGTTACAAATATAATAAAAGATTTTATACTTTCAAACACCAAGGGCTTTGATTTTATTATTTGTGAAATAGGCGGTACAGTCGGCGATATTGAAGGTCTACCGTTTTTTGAAGCTATAAGGCAAATCGGTAACAAATTAAAAAGCGAAAATTGCTTATTTATTCATTTAACATTATTACCTTATGTTAAAACTGCCCGTGAATTGAAAACAAAACCTACCCAACACTCAGTTAAAGAATTACGTGCTATAGGTATTACACCTAATATACTAGTCTGTCGTGCAGAACGTAACATTTCAAAAAGCGAAATAGATAAAATAGCTTTATTTTGTAATATAGAATCTGAGTATGTTATTCCGGCAATAGATCAAAAAAATATATATTTAGTACCGATTGCGTATCATAATTCAGGTCTTGACAATAAAGTACTAAAATTTTTTAATATTAATGTTGTACCGTCCAAATTAGATAAATGGTATGATATAATTGGTAGGCTAAAAGATTCTAATTCAAAAGTAAGAATTGCTATAATAGCTAAATATCATAAATTAAAAGAGGCTTATAAATCAGTAATCGAGGCACTTGATCATGCAGGTATTTATTACAAATACAAAATTGATTTAGTATGGATAAATGCTGAAAATCTAACTGAAGAGAATATTAATAAAAAATTATTAAATATAGACGGGATTTTAGTACCGGGCGGATTTGGAGAACTGGCAACTAAAGGAAAAATTACAGCAATAACATATGCTCGCACTAATAACATACCTTTTTTTGGAATATGTTTCGGTATGCAACTTGCAACGATCGAAATAGCTCAGAACTTAATCGGTATTAAAGATGCAGTAACGGAAGAATTTAAAGTAGAAGGTACAAAAATTATTGAGAAAATAAATAAAAACTGTGAAGACTCAAAAATAACAATTGAAAATGTAAAAAAGACTATGAGACTCGGCTCTTATCCTTGTAGTTTGGTTGCAAGTACCATTGCAGCTAATGCTTATAAAAGCCTTGAAATAAACGAGAGACATCGTCATAGATATAAATTTAATAATGAATTTCAAAATATTTTTAAAAAAAACGGAGTAGTATTTAGCGGTTTTTCAAAGGATGAAGAGATTGTAGAAATAATTGAACTACCGAAACTTCGTTGGTTCGTAGGAGTACAATTTCATCCGGAATTTAAATCTAAACCTTTTGAAGCTCATCCGTTATTTATTCAGTTTATTAAAGCAGCGATTGAGTATACTCCGCGTAAATGAATAGTTGGTATACGAAGATCAACTTGGAAAAGAGCAAGGAGTTCACAAGTCGAGGAGCGGAGCGTATACTTAATACGTGAGCACCACAGATCTTGTAGAACGACGTAGCCAATTTTTCAAGTTCATCGAGTATATAACAAATGTAATTAACAACAATATATGAGACTATTTTAAAAAATCTTGACATAGTTTTTATTATAGTCTAGGTTGCATAAAAAATAATATAGCCGGACAGTTTTTGAAAAACTCTGTGGGTCATCCCTGCAAAAGTCTTGTTGCGTAGAACGGTTTTTCCGTCATTGCGAGCAGCCATAGGCTGCGTGGCAATCTCATGAAATAATAACAAACTCCTGAGATTGCTTCGTCGAATTACTGCGTAATTCTTCTCGCAATGATGACTCTAGTATCCACTCCGGTACTAAAAAAATAAGCTCATAGTAAATCAATGGATGCCGTGGATTCTAACTTCACAATTTGGAATAAAGCCAGAAACAGTAAATTTAGGCATATAGTATGGCCGATTAGATCGTATGAATTAACCAAATTCATCCCGATGGCCTTACTAATGTTTTTTATTCTACTTAATCAAAACTTAGTTCGTAGTATTAAAGATAGTTTTGTTGTTACCTTAATTAGCTCGGAAGTATTGAGTTTTATCAAACTTTGGGGCGAAATGCCTATGGGAATTTTATTTGTTATTCTTTATTCTAAACTCTGTAATATTATGACAACAGAGCAAGTTTTTAGGATAATTACCGGCACTTTTTTATTTTTCTTTGCAATTTTTGGTTTTATTTTATTTCCGTACAGAGAGTTTTTTCATCCCGATCCCGAATTAATTAAGCACTATATCACTGTTCTTCCTCACTTAAAATGGTTTTTAATAATTTGGGGACAGTGGAGTTTAGTATTATTTTATATTATAGGAGAATTATGGCCGGTTATAGTATTTACTCTTTTATATTGGCAGCTTGCAAATAAAATTACTAAAGTCGAAGAAGCACCGAGATTTTACTCATTTTTTACTTTATTTGGACAAACTAATTTACTCATCTCAGGAACCGTAATTATTTATTTTGCTAAGAGTGAGCATTTCTTATTACCTTTATTTTCTCATCTAAACGATACAAATGAAATCCTTTTAAAATCATTTATTACGGTTATTTTAATATCCGGATTAATTTGTCTAGCTCTTCATAAACTTATTGATAAATCAGTCGTAGAAGCAGACAAAAATATTAAATTTAAAAACCAAAGAACGGATATATTAAAATTAAGCTTAGTCGAAAGTGCAAAAGTAATATTAACTTCTAGATATCTCGGTTTTATTTGTCTTCTTGTAATGTCTTATTCTATGAGTATTAGCCTAATAGAAGGATTATGGATGTCAAAAGTAAAACAACTCTATCCTGCTACAAAGGATTTTATATCCTATCACGGTGAAGTGTTTTTTTGGACGGGAGTACTCACGTTAGTTAGTGCGTTTTTAGGAAGTAGTTTAATTAGAATATGCGGCTGGTTTTGGGGAGCTATTATAACACCGATTATGATGTTTGGAGCAGGCGTTATGTTCTTTTCATTCACGGTTTTTGAAAATCACCTAGGAAATATCGTAAATACTCTCGGCTATAGTTCGCCGCTTGTCGTTATAGTTTTTATCGGCGGACTTTGGCATGTACTTTCTAAATCCGTAAAATATTCACTTTTTGATGCTACTAAAGAAATGGTATATATTCCGCTCGATAGTGAAATGAAGACCAAAGGTAAAGCTGCCGTTGATGTTATGGGTACTAAAATCGGTAAATCAATAGGTGCTATTATTCAATTCATATCCTTTAGTATTTTCCCGAATGCCGTACATAACGACATAGCCGGTTTATTGATGTTTAGCTTTGTAATCGTATGTCTATTATGGCTATACGGCGTAAAAGTTTTATCGGAACAATATAATAAGATGATAAAACGTTGATAGTTTTGTGTATCATCCTGCAAGACATTGCCAGCGTGAATACCAAGTCGTCATTGCGAGCGGTCTTGTTGCGTGGATGTTAAATCGTCATTGCGAGGAGCGAAGCGACAATCTAGGAAAATAATAAAAAAAATTCTGATTTACAGAATTTTTTACTGGATTGCTTCGTCAATTGCTATGCAATTTCCTCGCAATGACGGATAAACAGGTCTACGCAACAATGCCTACTCGCAATGACGACTTTATGCCCATGTGGATAACACTAAGCTAGGAAGGACATAAAGGACCTTTCAAAAATTACTTGATACTATGAATTAAACCACTATATTTGAGCATCCTCTCCTATTAATCCTTGATCAAGTAAATCAAAAGCCTCATCCAAGCACTTATATAATGCATTTTCTTGAGCTACTTCCGAATAATCTTCGATTAACCCCAGATTTTGACAAGTAGTAACAAGCTTAGCTTTTAAACTATCGCTCTCTTGATTTTCAATATAATCTAATATTATTTTTGAAACATCTTGGTTTGCTTCTTCATATTTATTTTTTAAGTTCTGCAATCTATCAACATATACTCTTAACGTCTCTACTTCTTTACTTTGATATATTAAGCCCTTTATTTTTTCAATTCGTTTTATTAACCGCTCTGCCTCTTCATGTGCTTCTTTACATTGTCTTACTAAATTTGCTTTTGTAAAGTTGGTATTAGCATTATTATACATTAATAGTGAAAGAATAATTTTGTTTTCTACTGAGTTACGACCACAGTAATATAATACTTCACCCATCTGTTTATAGTCATTCACCTTAGCACCATATTCAAGTAACATTTTGGCTTTTTCAAAATTACCTGTAACCTCTAAAGCAGTATAACCATTCTCATCTTGTATATTAGGATCAATATTTTTCTGAAGCAACTCTTTAAGTTCTACTAAGTCAGTTACATGATGTAGGGTACTTTTGTTTTCTGGGCTATCTACCGTATCAAAGCTTACATCTTTACTATTAAGATTATTGTTAATACTAATGCGTAAATCATGAAACACATCTGGAACGGTTTTACATTCTTTTGAATTATTCCCCTTTCCTATACAAGATTTAAAAATATTTATTAACTTAGAAATTTTTTAGGCGTAGTTATCTTCTTTTTTTTAGTTATTTTATTAAAATTCCATGTTTCATGGTATTTTCGACTCGGCATTATATTAATCTATTTTAATAAAGTCAATGTGAATGGTTAATTTTTATGAATTAACCAATTAATAATATAATTTAAAAATTCTTTTTTCTTGAATCTATTTGTAATATAGTAATAGGCATATTTAATATTTGTAGAGGGAGTAATGAAAAAAAATCCAAAAATCTCATTAATAGGTAGCGGTAACATAGGTGGTACGCTTGCTCACTTAATTAGCCTTAGAGAACTCGGTGATATCGTGTTATTTGATGTGGCTGAAGGAGTACCGCAAGGAAAAGCATTGGATCTCATGCAAGCCGGTACAATAGCCGGATCTGATATCAAAATAAAAGGCACAAACGACTATAAAGATATTGAAAGGTCTGATGCAATAATTATTACTGCCGGTTTACCAAGAAAACCAGGAATGAGTAGAGATGATTTAATTAGCATTAATACCGGTATTATGAAAAATGTTGCAGAGAATGTTAAAAAATACGCTCCTGATGCCTTTGTAATAGTAATTACCAACCCGCTTGACGTTATGGTATATGTCATGCTTAAAGAAAGCGGACTACCTCATAATAAAGTAATAGGGATGGCAGGCGTACTTGACTCATCAAGATTTAATCTTTTTCTTGCTGAAGAATTTAAAGTATCGGTTAGCAATGTTAATAGCACAGTTCTCGGCGGTCATGGTGATGCTATGGTACCTCTTGCAAGATATTCTACAATATCAGGAGTGCCGATACCTGACTTGATAAAAATGGGCTTATCAAGTAATGAGAATATTGAAAAAATAATCGATCGTACTAGAAACGGCGGCGGTGAGATTGTTGCATTACTTAAAACAGGTTCTGCTTATTATGCCCCTGCAGCCTCAGCAATAGAAATGCTTGAAACATATTTAAAAGATAAACATCAAATTCTAACTTGTGCCGCTTATCTACAAGGTGAATATGGGGTTAATGATTTATATGTCGGAGTACCTATTATTATAGGTAAAGAAGGTGTCATAAAAGTAATAGAACTACAGTTAACTCCAGAGGAAAAAGCACTATTTGATAAATCAGTTGAGGGAGTTAAAAAACTTATTGAGACGATAAAATAAATGATAAAATTATATTATTGAAGCACAAATACAACAAGATTTAAAATATTGAATTAATACTAATTATTAGTATTGTTAATTTAACATAAATGGTATTACATTTTGGTTTATTTTTATTAATAGAGGGAAATTATGAAACATAAGAATGAATTAGACCGGCTAATAAGAAATCTTTATTTAATAAAAAATACTAATTTAAATAATATTTTAGAAGCAGATAAACTAGCTATAACACGTACAACTAATTTTATAGAAGCTCTAATAAACAAAATAGACCCTAGAAAGCCTGGACTGTATGTTTCTCAGCAACAAGCTAACTTCAAAGTAGCAAACAAAGTGGCAACTGATAAAAATATACAAGGCACTAGTAAAGAAATTTATTTAAAAAATCTACCTATTAGTATTGGTAAAGTTGAAGGCTTTAAGGAAGACGGAAAAGGTAGAAAAACGAAAGCTCAACTTGATGTCCTAATATCCCCTTCAGATTTTTCAGAATTATTAAGACTAAGTAATTCATTACCGATCACTAATGAGTAAGGAGTAGAAATAAAGGGCAATATTAATCTATTGCAATTGATGGAAGAAGTTGTTCAGAAAGTAGGGAAAAAGAACTTAAATATACAGCAAGATAAAAAAATACTTGCCTCACAAAAAAACGAACAAGCTATAACACACGGTCAACAAAAAGTAGAGCTTAGCCTTAAAGAAGAAATAATAAAGTTAAGGGAAACAGTTCAAGAAACAATCAAAAATCCAACTAATAATGAAGAATTTAATAAGACATCAAAAGAAATTTTAGATTTGATTAATAATATCAACTCTCATCAATCATCTAGATTACAGGCAGCTAGAAATAAAATCCTGAGTAGCGGAGGAAGCCCTAATGCTAAAAATACAAAAATAGAAGAATTTTTTCTTGAACAACATGAATGGGATAAATTTCAAGAATTAATAGAAAGATTACAAAAAATAAAAGAACCTAGAGAAAAACTAGATGAAATGAAAAATTTTTATGATGTGATTAATTCATTAGATAAGAATATCATTCTAAGAGCAATGCAAGAGAAACAAAAAGTTCAACAAGCTTCCAATCAAAAAGCACAAGAGATTATAAGAAGTAAATTTTTATACCTTGATAATGCCGGAGATTTTTCAGACGGTTTACAAAATTTATTTGAAGCGTTAAAAAATAAAGAAGAGAAAGGGCAAAAAGAACTTATAGAAGCTTCTAAAAATATACTCAGCAAAAGTATATCAGTAAATAAAAATTACTTCCGTAATACTAATAATTCAAGCGAATTAGATTTACAATATAAGATGTTATTAATAGATCATGCAGATAATATCTAGCAAAATATAAAGGAGACTCTAGTCTTATATGCCGGAAGTAATAACAATAACCAGATTGATATATTATCTGAAGAATTAGCAAATAAATTTAAAAATATATCAAATTTAATAAGGCAAAATGAATCAGTACTACAGAAAGAAACAAGTAAATATTCTCCTTCTTTAGAAACTATACCTGAAGATTCTATACCTAAGTTATCACCGGCAATAGTACATTCCTCAACAGAACTTTTTGCAAAACTAGAAAACTCATTCAATGAACTAGAACAATTCACTGATAAAATATTAATAGATGCCGGCAAATCTTATGTACAACAAGCAAATATTAATCCTAAATCTAATAATGTTTCTAGATCTTCTTCTATTGATTCAGGAATCGGTTCAAGTCAAGAAGAATTATCTACCACATTTGGAAAAAGCGGGTCTACTAATTTAATTGAAGCTCTTGATTTAGCACAAGCGAAAATTTTATCAAATTCAAATACAACAAAAGATAAGTTAACGGCAACAAAAGAACTACAAAAATCTATCCAACAAAAAGAAGTAAGCAATGAAAGACTTACTCAAGAAGAAATAGATAATATTTATAAGACACTAGGTATATTTGAAGAAATTAAGGAATATGAAAAGAGCGAAAATTCACGTGATCCTCGTTTGTTAAATAAAAACTACTATAAGCTAACTGATCCTCGTGAGGAGCGTAGAAGCGATAATATCGCTTTAGAGTGGGATTACACCGGAATGCTGCCTCCTTCCCAAAATAGTGCCGTTTTAGATAAATTAAAAGAAGCAGTAGATGATTATATATCTGAACTACAAAATGAAAAACTATCTATAGATAATCACCAAAGCAAGTTAATATTGATAATATATTACCTAAAATACGCAATTTGTTTAATGATGAATTAGCTAAAGATACATCACCAATGCAGGAAGCAATACCGGCCCCTCCTCCTCTTTCCTGGAATACTCATCCTATATTCGGTGATACAATAAAGTTCTTAAAGAGATTTAAAGAAGAGATAGATAAATTTTCACAAGATTACACTAAAGCCTCTACCATACCTCTATATTTAAGTAATGTTAATAGAAATTTAGGAAGAAGCGAATTTTTAGCAAGTATGGTGTCGACTTCTCAAAAAGATGAGAGAATTAACGATATATTAGATAAGCTCCAAAAAATTTCTACTAATTGTAGTAAGATAAGTAATAGTGATGATAAGTTTAATAAAGAGATTAAAGAATCTTTTGTAGAAATTAATACTACATTAAAAAATATAATAGAATATAAAGGACCCGAAATAAAATATTTAAATTCCAATATAGAAAAAGTTCAAAAGAACTTATCTCGTTTAGAATCTTTTACTTATGAATTATCTAAAATACATCTACGAAACATACTAAGCAATCAACCCAAGAACAACCTAAAATATCTACAGGAGCAGTTACCGGTATAAAAGATAGAATAGCAAAATTTGAAGCAGACTCTGACAGCAAAATCGAAAAATACTGGACAGAAGAAAAGAAACAGACTGTAGAAAAACAACATGAAAATACTCAATCTGACTATATAACTCCTAAGAAAAATTTTGAGTTTGAAAATCGAGGTAAAGAAATTAAAGAGAATAGCACCAAAAATTTAATAAACAAATTTGAAAAAGGCTTTGATAGTAAAATAACAAGATACTGGACATCACCTGAGGAATGGGATAAATGGGAGGAAGAAAAGCAGAAAGGTAAAGGGAAAGAGAATGAACTAATAAGACCTCGTACAAAATTTTTAATAGAACATTCTAAGCATGCTCAATCTAAAGATAATGCACCTAAAAGGCAAACTAAGAGTTATATAGAAGCTAGTGAAGATACATATATAAAAGAAGGCAATACAAAAAGCTTAAAAGACAAATTTGAAAACTTAGCAAAAGAAGCGAAGCAAATTGGAACACAGGCACAGCAAAGCTCCAAATCTTCAAGTAGCCCTAGCATAAAACCTACAGGTCGCAGTAAAGACGGAAGAGTTATCTAAGACAATTGATATTATTCTTGTTTTTGAGTCTGTTGCATGGCTCATTTATGTCATTCCCGCAAAAACAATAAAAAATACTAATAATTTTAGTATTTTTAACTGAATCCCGTGGTCAAGCTCACGGGATGACAGAGGTGAAATTGAGCCATGCAACAAAGCCTTTAGTCACTTGCAATGACGATTTAGTATCCATGTAAGGATAACATCCTACGTAAAACCAACACTGTACTCATTAATATTATAAGCAAAAATATAAAAAAGCTTAAAGTTAGAGATAGTGACTTAAAATTTTGCCACAACAACATACTAAAGAAAGGAGTAGTTGAGGATAGAATAATACCTCCAAAAGAATGAGATAGACTATAAAGCCTCATTTTAACATTAGTCTTAAACAAAGATTGAACAATAATTTGTAGCGGTACTGCATAAAATGCTGCAAGTCCTATTAATATAACAGGACAGAGAATATTAAATATTTGTTTGTATAACATTATTTGCATTCCTAAAACAGCAATAATGCTAACAAATAAAGCCCATGTAATCTGTCTTAAAGGGTTTATTTTATCGGCAAGCAGCCCTGCAAAAACGGCTGATATTCCATAGGTAGTAGTAAGAGCTATATTCATAAATCTTATTTCAGGATGATTTACAAAAGCTATTTTTGTTAAAAAAACTCCTAAGAAAATTACTAAAAAATGATACACTCCTCCAATAGCACCGTTTATTAGTAATGCTATTATAAAGGATGATTTATTATTCCGTATAATTTCTATTTGCTGTATACAGCTAAATTTAAAAAGCTTCAGACAAGATGAATTTAAGGAGGAGGCTGCGGAGCATACATTAGTACGTGAGTACAGACGAATTCCGTAAAATTCGCTTGTATCAAGCTTTTTAAATGACGCTGTATTTTTATAATATAAAAATTCACTACTTTCTTTAAAAAAATTTCTCATCAAAATAGCAAATAAACCAAATATTGCACCGATAAAGAAATTAAACCGCCATAGATACAGGATACCGGAATTGCTAGCATAATAATAAGCTATAGCCGCAAGTAATGCACCTATTTGGCTACAGCATGAAACTATTCCTATATTTAAATTTTTCCAATTATCTCCTGTTTTTTCAGCTACATAAATTTTTATTCCGTCAACTTCTCCGGCAAGACTTGCTAAAAAAACCATTCGACATAATGTTAGTATTACCGTAGCAAAAATACCTATCATCTCAAAGGAAGGAGCAATAGCAATTAATCCGGTAGAAATGCTACTCATAAACATTGATATCTTAATAGATTTAGTACGCCCGTATTTATCTCCGATAAATCCAAAAATTAAAGACCCTAAAGGTCGTACTATAACGGCTGCACTAAGAATGGCAAAAAAGCCGAGTAGTTGTTTATCCTGTTCTATATTAGGTAAGAAATTTTGTGCAAGAATATTAGCCGATAAACCGAATAGAGCATAATCATAATAACGGATAATTGTTGTAAAAAATGCAACTAAAAAAGCTGAATTAGACATATAGTAATAATTAATTTAATTCTTACTATACACTAAATGTTAGTTTAGAATAAGATTTTTAAAAAAATCTTATTCTAGGCTCTGTGATTGGCATTGCTAAGTAAAGGTTGATAGCTTAAAAATTCAACGTCATTGCAAGAAAAAACTGTAAGTTTTGACGAAGTAATCTCGTACTAAAGTCCTGAAATTGCCACGCTCCTTTTAGTCGCGGCGTTGTTGCATTGCTCGTTTTATGTCATTCCCGCGTAGGCGGGAATCCAGTAAAACCTATAAAAAACTTGTTTTTTAGGTTTATTTTATCAAATGTATAACTTTTATATCGATATTTGAAGTTATTTTTCTGGATTCCCGCCTACGCGGGAATGACATCGAGTAGGTTTTTCGAGCCATGCAACAATGCCTTTAGTCGCTCGCAATGACAACATCTATTTCAAGCACTAGTAAAATCTAGAAATAAAGATAATATATCATTGGTTGATTCCTTAATTGAATCAAGAAGAAAGGAATTTAATAATGAATATTGCCTAAACATGGTCGCTTTGTAAGACACCTTAACCATTCTTAAGTTATTCTTGTAAAGGTGCTGTTTCAATTTCACTCTTGTCATCCCGTGACTTGACCTATAGTACTGGACAATTTTCAAAAAGCTCTCGATGTCATCCCTGCGAAAGCAGGGATCCATGATAAAAAAATCTTGATTTCAAAGATTTTTTTATTAGATAATTTTTTTCAAATAAAGCTTTTAAAAGCTTTATTTGACTGGATTCCCGCTTTTGCGGGAATGACATAAGAGCCATGCAACAACGCCGGCTTGACCGAACTTATTTTTCGATTCATGCAGCAAGTTACGTTCCTCTTCCTGAGTTTTGCTTTTCTATTTTTTTTCTTTGTGCTTCCATAGCTTTTGCCAGTCCTTCTTTATTCTTATCTCTTTCCTGAGGTATTTGTTTACCAATATCTTTAGCCTCTTCTTTTACAATATTTGGAATTGACGGAGGAGGTGGTGGCGGTGGCGGAGGTGGTGGTGGAACAGAAAGACCACTCCCAGGCATTGGAGGCGGCACCAGTATAGCATAGTTGAAGTATTTTTTGAAAGTTGATTAGTAGCTTCTGTTTGCTGCTGCTTTATCTTCTCTTCTTTCATACGTTTTATAGCTGCTAATGCTCCTTGTTGCTGTAAATCTGCAGCTGTCGGTTCTCCTTTCATAGGCGATGAGGGGTTATTTTTATTATCAAACTTTTTTTCTCTATCTGAAGCACTATTAATATTACTACGTTCTTTTTCTATAGCTTTAAATTGATTATTAATAGATTCCAATTCTGCAACAATTTTCCATCTTTCTTCTCTAGTAATATTATAATTAGCTTTTTTTTCTTCAAGCCCCTTTTTCTTATCTTCTAATTCTTTCTGTTTTTGCTTTAATTCTTCTAAAATTTTTGCATGATTATCTGTTTGGATTTTAGATTCTTTATTTTGACTTATTGGAGTATCAACACTTTGCTTTCTTTGTGCATTCTTCCATGCTAACTCTTCTATAAAAGAATTAAATTTTGGCTTTTCTACTGGTTGAGATGAACTCTTTATTAGTATTTCTACCGGCTTTATTCCTATCTCTGCTTGTGTGAGATCTTCAAAACTCTCTTTAGAAGCCAAAGGTTTTTCAGGTATTTGTTGATTTGTTTGCTGTACAATTTCTGTAATTTCTTTAATATTTTTATGTAGTTCTGCAATAGAACTAGCTCTTTCTAATTCTTTTTTAGGATTTCTAATATTCTCATACCGACTCTTTAAATCTTCCTTTAAATAATCATAAGTTGCTTTAATAGATGTTACTTTAGTTTCAAAGCTTGCGGTAATTTGTGCTGCTAATTTTAATGATTGTTCTGAAGGCTGCTTTCCTTCTTCACTTAAAGGCTGAATTATGATTTTAGACTTTTTTCCTAAAAACCATCTTGAAAATACACTTGGTTTATAGACTTGAATTTCTGCTTTACCGCCTTTCTCATCTTTAACTATTACACTCCATTCATAACCGGTAAACTTATTAAGCAATGTTTTAGGATTTTTAAATTCTGCCGTTAAATTATTATTTTGTAATTTAGGAAAGACGTCTTGAATATTTCTTTTTTCTTCTAAGAATTTACTTAATTTTTTAAAAGTTTGATCATTTTGCGAACTTATATTATCTATCTCATAACCAGGACTACTATCTACAAAATTTAGTACGAAAGGTTTGGCTTTTATTCCGTCATATATCTTTTTCAAAAAATTATCATTAAAATTTTGACTTTCATTAGTACCTTTTAAATTATTCTTTAATTGCTCAAAAGTCATTTTTTTCGGTTCGGCAATACTAGGATTATGCAAGTCGGTATTAAGCATAATTGTTTGGTAAGCTAGTATATATGCGGCATCCTTACTTTTTATTTCACCGTTTAAATTTTGTTCATAATAGTTTATCCCAAAACTTTCGACTAACCTATCTATTTTTTTGAGCTTCGCCCGGTAATTTAAATGATTGTAAAAACCCACGTAAACTTTCTAAATAATCTTTTTCTTTAAAATCAAATTGCTTAGTAAAACTCTCTAATACTTTTTTATTATCGCCTCCATCTGTTCCAAGATAATCTCCTACAAACTCTAAATTTAGATTACTTTTTTCCTCATAAAAAAATTTAGCAGTTTCTTCTACAAAATCTTTATTATTATCAGCACACCATTTTTTAATTCTTACAATTCCGCTTTTTGGCTTATCATTAAAAAGTTTAATTACTTCGTTTTTTACTAATGAGTCCATTTTATCTCTCACAAATTAATTAAATATCTAGTAATTAAAGACCTTTTATAGATTCAACACAAGTAAAAGCCGCAATTTTTAATATTTTACTATGTTACTGTGGCTTGTAAGATTTTTGCAAGAATAGTTATTCATATTTCAAAAAAATCTTATAATTCGCAGAAAAAAAAATTAAATTATCGGTTAAAATTTATTTATAGATAGCCTCTTAAACCTCTTTTATAGCCTCAACGCAAGCAAAAGTTGCTATTTTTAGTATTTCATTAGCTGTTGCTGTAGCTTGAAGTATTTGAACGGGGTTTTCAAAACCGTTTGTTATAGGACCTATGAAGCTATTGGATGAAAATTCTTGTAATAATTCAGTAGAAATAGCCGCTGAATTTAAACCAGGCATAATTAATACATTTGCAGATCCTGATAATCTACAAAATTTATATAATTTACGTAAATCACCGTCTAAAGCTACCTTAACCGACATCTCTCCATCATATTCAAAATCTACTTTCATGCCGCTCAGCTCTTCTTTGTCTTTACTAAAATTATCTAGTATATTTACTGCTTCACGAATACGAGCTGTTTTTTCCTTAGAAGCATTACCGAAGCTGGAAAAAGAAAGAAGAGCAACTCTTGGGGTAATCCCCATATTTTTAGCAATTTCTGCCGTTTGTGTTGCTATTTGAGCAAGCTCTAAGCTGTTTGGATATTCAGTAATACAATTATCAGAAATAATAATATTATTGTCTTTAGCAATCATAATTGAATAGCCAAGGATTCTATGATTAGGTTTTGGCGAAATTACTTTCATGATATCTTCTAAACTATCGATATAGCTTTTAGTAACACCGGTTAAAAGAGCATCACCGTCACCGCAAGCTACCATACAAGCAGCAAAAATATTCTTATCTGTCTTAACAAGTTTAGCACAATCACGATATAAATAGCCTTTTCTCTGAAGTCTTTTATATAAATAATCAATATATTTCTCTAAACTATCAGTTAAAGCTGCATTCATTATTTGAATTCCGTCTAAGCTAATATCTTGACCTATCTCTTTTAACGTAGCCTCAATTCTCTCAACACAACCGATTATAATCGGATGACCGTATTTCTCGTCTCGCATCATAAGAGCAGCAGAAATTACTTCTTCTTCTTCACCTTCAGCAAAAACAATCCGCTTAAGCGGTGCATTATGAATTTTTTCAGCTAAGAAATTCATATAGTTAGCAGTAGGGTTTAATCTACTACCCAATTCTTTCCTATATTTACCTATACTAAAATCTTTAACCCTAGCAACGCCGCTTTCTATTGCAGCAACGGCAACCGCCGCTGCTACTACGGTAATTAAACGAGGATCAAACGGTACGGGAATGATGTATTCCTTACCGAAAACCATCTTACGCCCTGAGTAAGCTTTATATACCTCTTCCGGTACAGGTCTACGGGCTAAATCTGCAATAGCCTTTGCTGCTGCTATTTTCATTTCTGTATTAATGGTCCTCGCTCTTACGTCTAATGCTCCTCTAAAAATATAAGGAAATCCCATAACATTATTAATCTGATTATAATAATCAGATCGCCCTGTTGCTATAATTGCATCATCCCGCACAAACTTTATATCTTCAGGAGTAATTTCCGGATCAGGGTTAGCCATAGCAAAAATAATCGGATTATTTGCCATCCCTTTCACCATCTCTTTAGTTACCGCCCCTTTTACTGATAACCCTATAAATACATCTGCATTATTTAAGCTTTCCGCTAAGGTTCTAACCTTAGTATCGCTTGCATATAGCTCTTTCCATTTATTTATACCTTCTAGGCGTCCTTTGTACACAACACCTTTTGTATCACATAAAATAATCTTTGATTTATCGACTCCAAGAGCAATTAATAAATCAATACACGCAATAGCGGCAGCCCCTGCTCCGTTAACTACGATTTTTAAATCTTCAAGCTTGCGATTAGTAAGATATGCTGCATTTATTAGCCCTGCGGCGGTAATAATCGCCGTTCCATGCTGATCATCATGAAAGACCGGTATATCCATTAAAGATTTTAATTTTTCTTCTATAATAAAACATTCAGGAGCTTTAATATCTTCAAGATTAATCCCCCCAAAACTATAACTGAGATACTTCACGGCATTAATAAATTCTTCAGGGTCTTCCGTATTCACTTCCAAATCAATTGCATCAATATCGGCAAATTTTTTGAACAATACGGCTTTTCCTTCCATTACCGGTTTTGAAGCAGCCGCTCCTAAATTACCAAGCCCAAGTACGGCAGTACCGTTAGAGATTACGGCAACTAAATTACCGCGAGCGGTATATTTATATACATCCTCTAAATTTTTAGCAATTTCAAGGCAAGGAGCAGCTACACCCGGTGAATACGCAAGCGATAAATCTTGCTGAGTAACTAAAGACTTTGTTGCAGAAATAGCGATTTTACCCGGTTTATCTTTTTCATGATATTCAAGGGCTTCAGCATAATTTATTTTATTCATTTCATCCATTTTAGAAATTCCTGTTTTGTTTATTTATTTACTTCTGGTATACAAAGATCAACTTGGAAAAGAGCAAGGAGTTCACAAGACGAGGAGCGGAACGTATACTTAATACGTGAGTACCGCAGTACTTGTAGAACGACGTAGCCAATTTTTCAAGTTCATCTAGTATTACCCCATTACATACATAATAATTGATATAGTAACCACTGAGAAAAAAGTAGTAAATGTTATAATCGACGCCATAGAATCAGGATCACCGTCAAGCTGACGAGATAGAACATAAGCCGTACTTGCACATGGAAGACAGCTATATAATATTCCTACCGATCTATCTATCCCCTCAATTGACATTAACCATAATACTATTACGCTAACTAGAGGAAATGCAACTAATTTAATAAAGCTTGTAAATATTACATTGTGTAAAACCTCTCGCCTAATAGTAAAATTAAGCCCTGCTCCAACATTTAACATACCAATAGCTAAAGCAGCATTAGAAAGACTATCTAGCGTTTTCTTAAGCCCTAAATGTAATTCAAGATTTGAGTAATTAAAAACGAACCCTACTAAACTTGCGATAATTAACGGGTTACGCACAATTAATTTCATCATTAAAACAAAACTAGTTCTAATAGTATTAGTAACGGATTTATTAGGGATATAATAAGCGAAAATCATTACCGATAAAATATTGGTAAAAATAATCATATAAGAAGAAATAACGGCGACAATAGAAAGCCCACTAGGACCAAGCAGCGGGCTACTTACTCCAAAAAAAATGTAGCTATTATAACGAATTGATCCTTGAAAAATGGAAGTAAATTGGATTTTATCTATGTTGTATTTTTTTTGGTAAATTATAAGACCAATTGATACAAGGATAGTGGAAATAATAAGAGCCACTACTAATTTAATTATCGATACAACGCTTAAGTCGGCAGTAGATACGTAATTAAACAGCATGGCAGGAAATAGTACAAAATACGATAATTTCTCAATACCACGCCAAAATTCTTCTGAAGTTAACCATTTATTTTTGATAATACTACCAAGAAGCGTAATTAAAAAAATAGGTAACGTACTACAAAAAATTTCATTCATTTGTTAATAGTTTTTATTTTAACGTCATTGCGAGAAAAGGCGAAGCCTTGACGTGGCAATCTCATGAAACAATACAAAATTCTTGAGATTGCCGCACTCACTTCGTTCGTTCGCAATGACGCTTAGATGCCCACGCAGGAATAACATTAATACAACGTGAAAGTATACGAAGATCAACTTCAAAAAGAGCAAGAAGTCCACAAGACGAGGAGCGGAGCGTATACTTAATACGTGAACACCGCAGTACTTATAAGACGACGTAGCCAATTTTTGAAGTTCATCGAGTATACAACTTTCCTTCAACCAGCTTCATCGTTTCTTTTATACCGTAAAGCTTTATGAAAGTCCCAAGTCTTGGACCTTCGCTTTGCCCAAGCAATATCTGATATAGATCCTTGAAGTAATCACGCAGATTTTCATATCCTGCTTTCATTCCTATATCATATATTGCTTTCTGAATCGCTTCAGCTTCGGTTTGATCAGATATGCTAGATAACATATCTAATATATCTTGTAAAATAACCTTATGCTTTTCAGAAGGAGCTAAATATGATTTATGTGCTTTAATAAAGTCATTATAATATCTTATAGCAAATTCTGCTAAGTGGTCAAGATAAGGACTAGTATTCGGAGTTGCTTTTGGCTCATATTTACTAATAAATCCCCAAAGTACCGATTTATCAGAAGGATTACACACGGAAGTAAGATTTAAAAGCAACGCATAGGTAATGCCAAAAGTCTCAATTTTCGGTACATTTCCGTGATGTATGTGATAAACTGGATTTGCAAAACGCTTTGCCCTATCCTCTTCTAAATGATATTTCTGATTAAAAGTAATATATTCATCAACATTTTTAGGAATTACATCAAAAAACAAACGCTTAGCTCTAGTCGGATTTTGGTACATAAATAATGCCATACTTTCAACGGGAGCATATTTAAGCCAATCATCAACGCTAATACTATTACCTTTTGATTTTGATATTTTCTCACCGTTTTCATCTAAAAATAGCTCATAACATAGCTGCACCGGCGGCTTGCCTCCTAGGATTCGGCAAATTTCCGAATAAAGCCGAGCATTTGCTAGATGGTCTTTGCCGTACATTTCATAATCGACTTTAAGAGCAGCCCAACGCATACCAAAATCCGGCTTCCACTGTAATTTGCAATGCCCTCCCGTTACCGGCACTTCTAAATAATTACCGTCCTCGTCTTTATATGTAACAGTACCTGCTTTAGCATCCCATTTCTCTATAGGTACTTGCAGTACCTTACCTGTTTTCGGGCATATAGGCATGAAAGGTGAATAGGTAGCCTTTCGCTCTTCTCTAAAAGTCGGTAGCATCAGCTCCATTATTTCGTCATATTTCTCTAGCACTCTTATCAGCATTTCATCAAACATACCGGCTTTATAACAGTTAGTACTGCTATAAAATTCATACTCAAAGCCAAATTTATCAAGAAATGAGCGAAGCTTTGCATTCATATAATGCCCATAACTTTCACATTCACCGAATGGATCAGGGATAGAAGTAAGCGGCATATCCATATACCCAGCTACCATTTCAGGATTTGGGATGTTACTCGGTACTTTACGAAGTCCGTCCATATCATCGGAAAAGCAGATTAGCTTAGTCGGAATATCGGATAATTGCTCAAACGCTTTCTGCACCATCACCATACGAGCATTCTCACCAAAAGTACCTATATGAGGCAAACCTGAAGGACCGTAACCCGTTTCAAATAATACATAGTTTTTTTCAGGAACTTTACCGTTTAAGCTATCTAATATCTTCTTAGCCTCGACAAAAGGCCAAGCGTTTGACTTAATAGCATCTTCCCAAATTTCTGACATTTATTTTTCTTGCACTTTAATTAATAATCAGTGACAATATACTAAATTTATTTATTTGTAAAATATCACTTGAATTTTTTACGATTTTAAAGAATAAACTAACGTCATTGCGAGGAGCGAAGCGACGTGGCAATCTTGTAAAACATCCTGAGATTGCCACGCTCCCTTTGGTCGCTCGCAATGACGTTCCTTAAAAAAATAAAACCCATGCCATTTACTACTATTATAAATTACATCAGAAAAGATAGCTATAAAGTTCTACATTTAGGACTAATTGCAATTTCTATAATAGCACTTGCTACCGCTTATATTGCTGAATATATATTCCATTATACACCCTGCCCTTTATGCGTTTACGAAAGATTTCCCTATTTAACGCTAATCAAAATTTGCTTAACTGCTTTAATCATCAGACAATTAAGCAAATATACTTTAATATTCATTCTCCTAACTATCCTTAGCTCTTGCATATTATCAACATATCATAGCTTCGTAGAAAGAGGGATAGTACAACCAAGTGCTCTTTGCTCATCGATGATCCGTATCCCGAAAGGCTTGTCTATACAACATATCAAGCAAATGTTCTACTCTCAGCCAATCACCTCCTGCACGAAACCCGCAATCAAAATCTTCTGTATTTCTATGACGGAGTATAATCTACTCTTAAATATCGGTCTTCTAATCTGTTTACTCCTCGTTTGGTTTTATCCAAAAAAATCTTAGTTTTAAAGCAACAGCAATCAATTTCATTCTCACTTTCGTAGAGAGGTATTGCCTACGTGGCACTAGGCAACCCATTCGGTGTCATCCCGTGGCCCCGCCACGGGATCCAAAAGACAACTAAAAATACTAACAACGCTAATATTTTTAACTGGATTCCGTGAATAAATCACGGGATAACACCGATTTAAAAATCATGCTACCTCAAATATTAAATTTTATTAATTAATAATTAAGAAGTTAACTATTAGCTTGCGGAAATTAAAAACATTGTGTATAATACCCGCACGACAAAATAATATTTAAATTCAAAAAAGGATATTTATATGCCAAAAAAAACAGAAAATAATATTAATAATGAAAGACTTCCGGATGGAAGCACCCCTTTACACAACGAAGTATGTGCAGGAAATGTAAAGACTATTAAGCTTTTAATTACCCAAGGTACAGATTTCAATGTTACAGATGATCAAGGAAAAACTCCTTTAGATTATGCACCTACAGAAGAAATTAAACAAATCTTAATTGCAGCGATGCGGGTAAACCAAACATTGACTTACTCTAAAGCAGATAAATATTTTAATGACTTAAAAAATACTTATATTAAAACGGAAGCAGATAAGGGAAAAGCTATTGATATATTATTTAGTGATGATACTATTGAATTGGAGGTGCAAGAAGTAGTGATACAAAGAATTTTGAATTATGATGTTACCGGTAATAATGAAGTAGCAGCTCCAGCGATAATAGCTTTAGTAGCGGTCACATCTGCACCGGTATCGGTGACTACACAAGTACCAACTCGTGGCACACAAGAAGCAGAAGACAGATTATCTACCGATGTAAAAAAGCGTCTTTTTAACGGTGAAGATGCAATGCAAGTTATAAGTTCATTAGAATACTATTCTGATATCTCAAGAACAAAAATAGACGAATTAACAAATTATATTTGTGACTACGCTTTTGGTACTAAGTTAGCCGGCGATATTGATCTTGGATTATAACATTTCTTTCAACTCTTTTAAAGAAAAACTCGGTGGTTTTAGGTAGTTTAGTACTACCTTACCACTATCTAAGACTATAAGCCTTTTGCCGTAATTTACTGCATCCTCCAAATTATGCGTTATCATAACGGAAGTTATCTTATGCTTCTCAATAATCTCTGCTGTTTTTTTCATCACTGCATGCGAAGCTTTTGGGTCTAAATTTGCTGTATGCTCGTCTAGAAATAATATTTTAGGCGGATGAGCTATGCTAAGTGCCAGCAGTATAATTTGCTTTTCGCCGCCGGAAAATTTACTGAGCGACTGTGAAAGTAAAGGCAAAAAGCGTTTAGGCGAGCCTGTAAGCTCTAGCACATCGCTAGAAGTTAACCGTTCATTATTAGGGAATCTACTTTCCCACAGAGTAATATTTTCCTCAAGCGTTAGCTCGGTAAATAGCCTCTCTTCAGCTTTTTGTGTTAGTGTAACCAGCGTACGAGCTTTCTGAGCTTTAGGTATTTTATCGATTCTGATTTGATCTAAAAATACTTTCCCACTAGTAGGCTTCAAATAACCGGCAAGTATTTTAGCTAAGGTAGATTTCCCACTACCGTTAGCCCCGAGTACTACAACAAACTCCTCTTTAGCAATATTTAAAGTAGTTTCAGCAATTATAGACTCACTTCTTTCTTTAACTTTGAATTGTATTTTTTCTGCATATAAATAAGGTTTCATAATTTTGTCTTTTTAATCGAAAAACATGCTAGGTGTCATACCGTGGCTTGACCACAGTATCCATAAAAATAATAAAAAATACTAAATTTAGTATTTTTAACTGGACCCCGTGGTCAAGCCACGGGGTGACAATCATTTTCTGGATTCCCGCCGTTGCTGGAATGACATCGGTATCCACGCGGGAAATGCCATACGGGAATGACATTACAAGTATTATTTCTTACCCACCGTACTCAATGAAATAAATAACACTATTCCTAAAATAAGCTTAAGATTTATGGGTTCGATACCAATTCGGAGTAAAACGCTCAGAGCAATAAAGTAAAATAATATGCCTATAAAACAAGAAAATATCTCTTTAAACGCATTAAAATTATTAGAATGGATTAAAATATGCCGCCCTATGACAATCGCACCGATACCGACTAATGCCACTCCAAAACCCATATTAATATCGGCAAAACCGTTTATTTGTGCCGATAAAGTGCCGGTTAAGGCAGCTAGGCAGTTGCTTATGCTAAGCCCAAGCGTGCGATAAAGCTCGGCAGGTTTTCCTAAATTAATCAATAAATCTTTATTAAAACCAAAAGCTCGAAGGAATAAACCAAGCTTACCTTTCAATAAAATTATAACAGCAAATATAATAAGACAATTAATTATTATTAAAGGCACTAACCAATTTTCGAGATCTAATATAGATAGTAGAGTCGGCATACCAAGAACCGATATATTAGGACACTGCATAATTTGCAAGTTAACGGAATAAAGCATAAAACTTGCAAGTATTCCGGCTATAAGCCCGTTAATACGGTTATTTTTCTGCATAAAACTAACTATGCTGCCGATAATTCCGCCTGATATTACGGCAAATATTAATGCAGGAAATAACCCCAATGAAATAGTGCGGGCAAACACCGCCGCACCAAATACATAAGTACCGTCTACGGTAAGATCGGTAATTTTCAAGATTCGATAACTTATATATATCCCTAAAATAAGCGGCAACATTATTAAGGATTGCTCAAGAGCAGTAACTAAAATGTTCATGTTACTACTCTGTAAGTTCTTTTTTAGTAAAAGGAAGTACGGATAAATTTTCTTTAGTTAGAATAACTTGCTTTGATAGAGATTGAAGATTAATAAACAAAGTTAAGTCTTGCATATCCCCAAATGGAATATCTTTCGGCTCTGTTCCTTGTAAGATTTTTTTTGCCATTAAACCCGCTTCTACGCCTATTTGCTTTTCTTGCACTCCTACGGCAATAGTTGCCCCACTAATTACCGAACCTTCATCGGAAGCAATGATAGGAATACGGCGTTTAAATGCTTCTTGCTTTAAAATATTAATTCCGCTAACTACCAAATGATCTTTCAGAATTACAAAACTCTGCGTATTTTCAGGAGCATTTTTTACAGCGACCGGCATATCATTTAAATTTTGTATCATTACCGTGTGCAGAGAAATATTGTTTTTTCCAGTATATAATTTTAACATTTCTACTTCAGGTATAACTTTCTCGCTACTGCTATAAATTAAAGTGATATTCTGTAAAAAAGGTAATTTACTAATGGTGTCGGTGATTTTTATCTCATCGTTAACACCGGTAACTAAAGGTAGGTTTTTACTGTTAATCATAGCAGCAGCACAAACAATCGGTTTATTTGTTATATAAGAAATAACAGTTTGGCTGGTTGTCGTGCCGATTGGAATTATTACATCAATATCCTGATCTTTTATTTGCTTTACAATGGCAAGCAAAATATTAGAATCAGCATGAGCATTTTTAACTATAATTTCTGTATCTATGTCTTTTAGCGACTCTTTAATTCCCAATATAATCTCGGTCATTGCAGCATGTTCAAGCGGAACAATAATTGCTACTTTTTTTTGATCCGCATAAATTGCAGCGGTGATAAATAAAACAAAAAGAAAAGAAAAAAATTTTTGAAAAATATTAGAGATAAACATTTTAATATCCTGTCATAAGTTATAATTTAATAATCAAAATCTAAATTTGCATATAGCAAACATATAAACGCAAAAAATTATCTACACCAACGCCAATTTTGTATTAAACTATTAACCTTTAAAGATATCATAAATATTATTTTTAACTGTAGAAATATAAAGTAAAAGAACCTATCTTTCTTTAACTAGAAGCTAAATAGTCAAGAAAGCCCTACCTTAGAGGCTATCTGTAAATAAACTTTAAGGCTAATTAAATTATTTTTTGCTGCAAATAGTAAGATTTTTTTGAAATACAAATAATATTCTTTCAAAAATCTTATCAATTTTTGCTAAAAAAGCTCTTTAACTACTAATTAAACTTATTTATAGATAGTCTCTTAATTTTTAATGTTTAGCACTATTTTAAGATTATGTCAATAACCAATAAATAGTATTACCTGAGATAGCCATACTTCAATGCCATTCCCGATTTTGTGAAAAGTTATTATTGCATAAAGTTGCTACGTGGATCGATTGTACCTCTGTCATCCCGTGGCTTGACCTTATAGTACCGAGACGTTTTTGTTCTATGTCATTCCCGCGTGGACCGGTAAAACCCACTGTGTCACCTAGTTCGCTTGACCACGGGGGCCATAAAAATAATAAACAAATACTAATAATTTTAGTATTTTTAACTGGATACTGTGGTCAAGCCACGGTATGACACCGAACGGATTTTCTGCTCCTCGCAAGGCATTGTTGCATGGACCGGTTTTCCCGTCATTGCGAGGAAATTATGAAGTAATTGACGAAGCAATCCAGTTAAAAATTCTGATTTACAGAATTTTTTTATTATTTTTTCTGGATTGCAGCAAAGCTTCGCTCCTTGCAATGACGGTTCAAATATCCACGCAGGCAATGCCCGCTCGCAATAACGATTCAGTACTTATGCAGCAAGGCTTGCAAAATGAAAAAGAAATTCATTCCTTAAACTATGTATTTTCTGTTTGTTCTAATACCGTTTGCCCTATTAATTGCGATAGAACATCTTGACCTGCAGTCCAGCTTATAGGCGGCTCTTCACCTGTTAAACCGGTATCATAATGATCATTAATTTTAAAAAAAATTAATGTTTTTGTAATGCTAAGTCAATGAAAATTTAAATATTATTCACAAGATATAGATACTGATCTGACAAGTTCAATTATTATTTTTCTAATATTTGGATTTTGTACTCTAGTAAATGCTCTAGTTAAAGATAAAAGTTCTCTTTCCATAGTCCTTGATAATTCTTTATAATCAAAAGAGACGTCATTTTCATATTGCCCTTCTTCTTCAGCAATATTATTTAAGAAATCACTTTCTATTTCTTTGAATAGATATTCAATTTTATTATTAGAAGTATTTTCATCGTCAGTTTTTAGCTTTTCTTCTTCAGAACTAATTAAAGAAATACTTTAAAGGCGTATTTAAAACTTTTGCAAAAACATATAACCTACTTATAGGTATATTACTTAAACCTTCTTCATATTTTTTAACTTGGAGAGCACTAATATCTAAAGCTTGCCCTAATTCTTTTTGGCTAATACCTACAGCAAGACGTCGTTCTTTTAAACGTTCACTTGCGAGTTTGTCCGGATGTTTTATTGAATCATTCATTTTAACAATAAGCTTTAATTATTAATAAAGTCTATTCAACTTTAAATGTAGTAAATATATTACTTTATATTTAATCAAGCAACTTTATTAAAAATTAAATATAATAATGCTAAAACCTTTTAGTTATCAAGGATTAAGGCTAATAAATAATTAATTAAAAATATAAAAACGATGAGTAATAGAATAGTAAAATTACCAAATTGCGAGAATATAGTAGGAGAGGTTAGTTTTTTAGGAATTAAACCTTGAGTATAATTTATTTCATTTAGATTTAGTTTTTCTATTGTTCTACCAAAAGGATCTACTATAGCTGAAATACCGTTATTTGCTACTCTAATCATAGGTAAACCGTTCTCTATGGCTCTACTTCTACTAATATGAAAATGCTGATATGGACCGCTTGATTTACCATACCACGCATCATTTGTAATATTAATTATTACATCGGCTATTTCATTATTCGTCCGTACAAAATCAGAAAAAATAGATTCATAACAAATTAAAGGTTTAATTTTAAGATTATATTTTTCAAGATAAACAAGCCCTCCGTCTCCTTCTTTATAATCAATTAAACCGTAAGTTAATTTTTTAAACGGTAGTATCTTTTTAAGAGGCATATACTCACCGAAAGGTACTAAATGTGATTTATGATATTCAAATAATTTATGATCATTTTTATCAAGAGCATACATAGCTGAGTAAAGGCTAAATTCATCACCTTGTTTTTTATTATTCGAGATACCTCCTGTTATCAAAATAGCATTTGTAGAATTTAGCATTTTTAGTAATTCTGATTTAACTTGCGGTATATCATCAGGTACTACTAATGCTGCTTCAGACCAAATAATTAAATCGGTGGGTTCGGAATTTTCCGATAAATTAATATGTAGCATTAAATTATGCCAAAATTCTTCTTCATTCCATTTTTCAGTTTGAGGTATTGAAGGCTGCACTAATCGTACTTTTATATCAGTGAAATTTGTAGGGTTATTACTTAGCCTTACTGCTCCGTAAATGACAATTACGCTTAATATTAGGACTGAACTAGCTAGTAATATTTTTAACTGAGTAAATTGCTTCCTAAATAAAGGATAAGCTGATGTAGAAATATATATAACTATAAAACTAAGTCCATATATCCCTATTATACTTAAAGGCTGTATTAAAATATCTGAAAACGAGAAAGCATAGCCGATCAAATTCCAAGGAAGACCGGTAAAAATCCACGAACGTACCCACTCGAATAATACCCAACATATGCAAAATATAAATTGATAATATTTATTATTCTTAGTAAAAAAGCTAAGCGTGCAGCTTGCCGATATAAAGAAAGCTAAAACTATAGGTAGCCCAAATAACGCAAAAGGAATTGCCCACCAAAAATCTGCAATATAAACGCTAACACCAATACTTATCCAATATATTCCACTTAAAAAATGCCCAAAACCGAATAAATAACCAAATTTTGCGGCTTCTTGCCAATTTTCGGATTTTTGAACTATATAACATAAGTAAGATAACGTTAATAATGCCGGTATAAAAAAAGTCGGAGCAAAAGCTAAACCGCTTAACATCCCTAGCAGTAAACATATGATTTTAGGTTTATACATTTTTATCGATTATTTGTTTACAAAATAATACATCATGCTATCATTTCAGCAAGTTTTAATATAATGAGTAAATAAATGACTACAGGATTACTACAAGGAAAAAAAGGCTTAATTACAGGCATTGCAAATAATATGTCAATATCGTGGGCGATTGCACAGCTTGCTAAAAAACACGGAGCAGAGCTATGGTTTACTTATCAATCGGAAGTACTAGAAAAACGAGTTAAACCACTCGCTGAGGAAATAGGTTGTAATTTTGTTAGCGAACTTGATGTTACGAATCCAAAATCAATTAGTAATTTATTTGATGATATAAAAGAGAAATGGGGTAGCTTCGATTTCTTACTTCACGGTATGGCTTTTGCCGATAAAAATGAATTAAAAGGACGTTATGTTGATACTAGCTTAGAAAATTTTCATAATTCTTTACATATATCATGTTATTCTCTTTTAGAACTCTCAAGGTCCGCAGAAGCCTTAATGCATGACGGCGGAAGCATTGTGACGTTAACTTACTACGGTGCTGAAAAAGTTATACCTAATTATAATGTAATGGGGATTTCTAAAGCTGCACTTGAGGCTAGTGTAAAATATCTAGCAAACGATTTGGGAGAAAATAATATTAGAGTAAACGCTATTTCGGCAGGACCTATCAAAACTCTAGCATCTAGTGCAATAGGTGATTTTAGTACTATGCTTAAATCTCACGCTGCAACCGCACCGTTAAAACGTAATACTACCCAAGAAGATGTAGGAGGAGCAGCAGTATATTTATTTAGTAATTTATCTAAAGGTGTTACCGGTGAAATTCATTATGTAGATTGCGGCTACAATATTATGGGAAGTAATAAATTATAAATTATTATTGCATAGATCATTAAACGTGTTCGATGTCATTCCCGTGCGGCGTTGTTGCATGGACCGGTAAAATCCAATGTGTCATCCCGTGGCTTGCTAACTAGGTCCATAAAAACAATAAAAAATACTAATAATTTTAGTATTTTTAACTGGATCCCGTGGTCAAGCCACGGTATGACATCCCAAAGCCTTGGATTCCCGCTTTTAGCGAAGAATGACATTATAATCCATGATTTCTTTTTTTGAGATGTTCAGGTTTTGGAGGAACAGGCGGTTTTTTGGATTTTGCCTGAACCTTTTTAGCTTCTGACGGCAATGCCGGATTATTTAATCTATTTAACTCTTTTGAGATTTGTTTTAACTGTTCTTGTACTTCTACCTTTAAAGGAGTATGAGAATTTTTAATTTCACTATTTATTATTTTTCCTATTTTCTCAAGATTTTCTTTAGAAATAGAATATGATTTTATACTTATATAATTAACAATCTTTGACCACCAAGTTTGTCTTTTATCTAATTCTTGATGTATTATATCTACTAAATCATTTTTTTTGAATGTTAATATATAATCAGAAGCTCCTTCTAAGGATTTAGATAAATGCCTTTTTATTTCTTCTCGTCTCTTATCTTCAATACTTACCTTTTTGTCTTTCTCAAGTGTTGTTATTGCTTTTTCAATTATTGAAGATATCTTAATCTCTTTTCCTTCATTTGCTTTATTTTCTAAATTTTCTTTGGTATTAAAATGTATATTGGTTCCTATTTTAGCATCTACTAATTGTTTAACATACTTACCGTTAGGAGCAGATATTCCTCCTTCTATTTTCAATGCTTCTTCCGGTGATTTTTTATATATTTTCTCATATATTTCTGATTCTCGAAAAAGTGGAGCATATAATAAAAAATTAACACTTTGAGCTATTCTACTATCTACTAAATCTTTAGAATTTCTTTTAGGATAAAATTTTTCTTGTAAAATACGATAGTGATCTAATATTTCCTGGGTTATATCTTTTACATCAAGAGATTGTAATTCTCCTTTATCATTAAATTTTGCTTTCATACCTGAGCGTTTTGCTTCCAACAATAATATTCTTTGAAAAACTTTATTATTAGGAGTACGACAAACAAAATTAGGATCATTATCCGGCATTAATTCATTTGCATTTTCCATTATTGCTTGATTGAGCTTATGTAACTGCTCCTTATTAAGCTTTTTATCTAAAAAACTTATAAAAGCTTCCCTTTGTTTTTGCTTACTTGCAGTACTAAAAGCCTGCTGCATCTTTTGCAAAACATCAAAATCAAAATTTTCGTTACCTATTTCTTTGATAACTAAATTTGCTAAATTTTTTGTTCCAGTATTCACTGTTTCTTTTTTATTTTTTGTAGCCATATATTAATCTAACTTGTAATTATTTAAATATTAATGATAGATTAAATTAATTTCTAGAGATTTTTACTATATTTATAATCAAAACTTTAAGACAGTATCTAGAAAGTCATACTGGACTTTCGCTATTTCCTAGAATTTCTATTGATACTATCCCACCATCTGGTTGACTATGATTTACTAGCTCTAATATATTTGAAGATGCTAAATTGCTAATATAAACACCTTTTACATCATTTAATATAGAATTAAATACATAACTATCTACTTCATCGCCCTTATTAATATCATAGTATGGTTTAAATTTTTCTAATTCACTTACTTTTTTAAACCTCTCTGACTTAAATAATTCTTTTGCTACATCATGTTCTTCAATATATTTACTTACAAGTAAAAACATTATGCTTTGTGCTAAGCTATTTTTAATATAAAATTCTTTTAAGCATTCAATAAAATTTTCAAAAAAACTTACTTCTTCAATTAATTCTTCAAAAGGAATTTGACAATCATGGAACAATTCTTGATATAATTTTTTCTGCAATTCCTCTTTTTCAATTAGTTCTTCAAAAGGAATTTGACAATCATGGAACAATTCCTGATATAATTTTTTCTGCAATTCCTCTTTTTCAAAGTTTTTCAAATAAAAATTATCTACTAATAACTTGTAAAGTTCAAGTATCTTGCTAGGAAAGTTAATTTTTAAAGTTCCTTTTTTATCAACTTCTACAGCAAAATTGTTTCTTTCTGCTTGCAATAATAATATTTCTTGGAAAACTTTATTATTAGGAGTACGACAAACGAAATTAGGATCATCATCCGGCATTAATTCATCTGCATTTTCCATTATTGCTTGACTGAGTTTATGTAATTGCTCTTTATTAAGCTCTTTATCTAAAAAACTTATAAAAGCTTTTCTTTGTTTTTGCTTACTTGCAATGCTAAAAGCCTGCTGCATCTTTTGTAAAATCCCAAAATCAAAATTTTCGTTATCTATTTCTTGGATAACTAAATTTGCTAAATTATGTGATGCTTCATCACACAATTCTTCTCTTTCTAAGTTTCTTTGACCTAACCCGGAATAAACATTGAATCCTGATTCTTTCTTTTGAGCTAATCTAGGATATTTTTCTTCAATTTCTCTAAGTTTACTAATACAAGAGAGCATAATTTCTTTTAGCTTCATATAATTTATTCCTTAAATTAAAAAGGCGATTATATTTAGTTAAAAAATATTAACAAGCATTTTATAAAAGATTAAGATAAATTAATCTTTGTTAAGGGGGTGATGCAATAATGCTTTTTTTAAATGATTAGTTTGAAGATGAGTATATATTTGGGTAGTTGATATATCAGCATGACCGAGTAACTCTTGAATTACTCTTAAGTCTGCTCCGCCTTCAAGTAAATGACTTGCAAAGCTGTGGCGTAATATATGAGGAGAAATATGTTCAGGGTTAAGATTGGCATAAAGAGCGACAGATTTTAACAGAATTGCAAAATTTTGCCTAGTCATATAACCTGCTAAAGCTGATGAGGGAAATAAATAAATGAGATTTTTTGGTTTAGCTTTATTCACAAAAATATCTCTAATTGCAAGATATTTAGCAATAGAGATAACTGCCTGTTCATTTATTACTATGACTCTTTCTTTATTGCCTTTACCAAGTACCGAAAATATTTTTCTTACTTCTCCTTTAGATGTTTTATTAGTCAGAATATCAGTAAGCTTAAGGCTAACAAGCTCCGAGACTCTAAGGCCGCTAGCATAAAGCAAATGAATCATAGCATTAAGCCGTATACCTTCAGGAGAATTATCTTGCGAGCAATATTCAAGTAACGATTTAATTTGATCTATAGACAATATTTCGGGAAGTTTATTTTGATATTTCGGTAAATCTACGTTAAGAACCGGATTAAAGGCAGTATGATTTTCGCTAATTAAAAATTCATAATAGCTTTTTATAGTCGATATTTTTCGGTTAATTGAGCGTGCTTGTAAATCATTACTTGCTAGATATTCAATCCAATCTCTAACATTCTCTGTGGTAATATTTAATTCGGATAATCTTTGTTTAGCAAGATAATTTTGAAAATCGAATAGGTCACGCTTATAGCTAAGTATGGAGTTTTTTGATAATGCTCGCTCCGCTAAGAGCATTTCTAGGAATTGCGAAATAAATTCCATAAGATTTTATGATTTTTATATGGAGGCCAGGGTCGGAATCGAACCGACGAATAGAGGATTTGCAGTCCACGGCATTACCACTTTGCTACCCAGCCTAGGTATTGTCATTGCGAGGAGGCATTGCCTGCGTGGATACCGCCCCGTCATTGCGAGCAGCCGTAGGCTGCGTGGCAATCTCATGAAATAATAAACTCCTGAGATTGCTTCGTCAATTACTTCGTAATTTCCTCGCAATGACGTTTTCAAAACACGGTAATACTACCAACATCCATACAAAAAAGCAACTATTTTTATATTAAACTCCTAATCCTTGCGGGTTGCTTTAGCGATTTATCTTTCATAAAATTCAGGAACTGGCTAACGGAATCCACTATATCGTCATTTTTAATATGAGGAAAATTCAGTAATTCCTTTAAAATTATGCTTGATTGTTTGGGTATTAAAACACTAGCTGATTGAAATAAAGGGACTACCGAGGCGAATCTCGTAACTTTATCAAATCTTGGCTTAATCCCGATCACTCTAATATTATCGCCTAAAAACCCTATATCTTGAATCAATTGTTGACCGCTTGCTTTATCCTCGATTAATATAAATTTTGGCTGATATTCTCTAGCTAATTTTTCCGTTATATTTTTAAGCTCAGGATAATTAATTTTTTTCCGTACTAATGATACTAGATAATATTTCTGCTCAAGAATCCCCCTATAGTACAAACACTATAATCGGAATCTTCAGAAATTTTAATTGCCGTATCCCAGCTTTGCACAAAATAATCAAACTTCTCAGGTAGAGTTTCATAAAAGCTAATATCCTCCATATTAAGCAAAGATGACCCCCTAGCTATAGGTTCTTGTAGATATTGAGCATTATAATTATAGCTACCTATTTCCTGCTCTAATTTCATTAAACAGTCAGAAGGTTCTTTGTAGCTATCTAAAATCTCACCGCTAAGATATTGATATTCTTTATTCATTAATTTAAAGGAGTAATCTTGAATGCTAATAGCTGGAATTTTTAAATGATGCCATGAATTGCTACTATTAAGTAGATAACCAGATAAATCATCACTATGAAGACGCTGCATAACTAGAACTATCGCTCCCTTATTACGATTATTTAGTCTGCTAACAAAAGTTTGCTCAAACCAATCTATAACTTTCTTACGTATTTTATAAGAATGAATTTGCGTAGGGTTATGAGGATCATCGATAATTAAGATATCACCGCCCTCACCTGTTGCCGTTCCTCCAACCGATGTTGCAAATCTAAAGCCGTTAGCTGTCGTTAAAAACTTACTTTTTTGATTATGGGTTTTACTAAGGATAGTATTCGGAAAAAGTTCCTTATACCAATCGGAATTTAAAATAAACCGACAATCTAGTGAGTGTTTAATGCTAAGTATTTGAGAGTAGCTAGCAGCCATAATCCTTTTGGTGGGACTTGTCCCAAGTAAATAAGCAGGCCAAGCAACGCTAACACAAATAGATTTTAAACTCCTTGGCGGTATATTGATTATTAAACGGTTAATATCTGCCGTTTTGCACGGCATTTAAATAATCGGTAATTATTCTTATATGTTTACTTGGGTAATACTCTGCTCCCGGATTAATAGTATTAAATACCTTAATGATAAAGCTATGAAAATCCTGCCGTAAAATAGAATTTAAGAGTTCTTTAGAATGGAGCATTGTACCTACATCGTCATTGCGAGCGACTGAAAGGAGCGTGGCAATCTCGTCAAATATCCTAAGATTGCTTCGTCGAATTACTATGTAATTCTTCTTGCAATGACGTTAAAACCTTATCGCAAATTATCATTGCCATTAATCCCCCATAGTATATAATTTTGAAAAATAATATGTTTATTTATGAAGTTACTAAGAATTGTTTTTATCACGATCATATGTGCTTACTCTTCTATATTTGCAGAGAATTTAGAGTCGGTCACTACAACCGAAGATATTGAAAACGATGTATTTATTCCTCTTGATAAAAACCATCCTGTTTTAAACACCAATGATAATATTAATGATAGTTCCGAGTTTAAGAGCTATACAAACGGTAAAATTATTGCTCTAAATAAAATTACCGCTACTTCCGAAGAAATGAATTTTAAAGTTGGAGAGGAAAAATATTTCGGTAATATAAAAATCAAATTGCATAAATGTATAAAAAACCTTGATCCGTATAATGAAAATAATTATTTACTGATGACCGTAACAGAATATAAAATAGATGAAGATCCTAATTTACTCTTTCAAGGATGGATGATTTCTTCAAGCATTTCACTTTCAACATTTGAACACCCAATCTACGAAATTTTTGCTAAAGATTGTTTTTAATTGAAATGATAAATTATTTAACTTCAACTTTAATATTCCTAATTCCAAGCCTTGGAATGGTAGCGGGCTTATCGGTTGCAGCTACTGTAACAGTATTTTTGCTGAGTATGTCATACCGTGGCTTGACCACGGTATCCAGCAAAAATAAAAAAGACTGGACCCCGTGGTCAAGCCACGGGGTGACAGTAATATTCACCGCTTGGTACTTTATATCTTGTTTACTTGCAATTCATCCTATTAATAGTTTAGCTACTTTTATTCAAGTTTTCATAATCTTATTTCTCGGCTTTGCAGTTAGTAATTCCGCTCCTTTCGGGAATCGCTTGCAGCTCAAAAAAGCTTTAATACTCGGAATTCTCACGGCAATATTATTATTCTTCATTGAATATTCTTCTCATGGTTTTTTAACAAGAACATTCAAAGCTAGTTTTGGCTTATATATGCTAGATCGTGGTTGTGCTTTACTTTCAATTACTTCTTGGGTAGCGATTATAATTTTACTCTCTAGCGGTAAAAGAAGACACGCATTAATGCTATATATATTAGTGCTTTATTTATTAAGTATTTCCGATAGTTTAGCAAGTTTTTTAGGCTTTAGTATAGGCGGAGTAATATTTATTTTAGCAAGGCTTATAAAGCCGATATTTTTCAAATTAATTGCAATAAGTTTAATTACCGGCTCGTTACTATTTCCTGTTATAGCTAAACAAATAGAACCACGAGATTTATCTGAAAAATATTTAGCTACACAACCTTCCACTGCTCATCGTTTATTTATTTGGCATTTTGTTGCAAATAAAATCACCCTAAAACCAATTTTAGGCTATGGCTTTGCTTCTTCTAAATATATCGAAGTTGGTGATAATGAAATGATCGATTATAAAGATGAAAAATGGCATCCGTTACCGCTACACCCTCATAATAATATATTACAAATTACTCTTGAACTTGGTATAATAGGATTAGTATTATTTTTATGCTTAGTTTATAAATACTTAAAACAAGTCGATAATATAAAGAGTTCTAATTTTAGAGCAGCTTCTTATTCATGCTTCATAAATTACTATATTATCGGCATGATTTCATATAATATTTGGCAAATATGGTGGATATCAAGCGGTATTTGGGTACTAGTTTTAATGAAGTTACTAGTTAAACCTGATATTGTCGTTGATAATTGATGCTATTTGGTATAGATATAGAATATTGTCATTAAACATACGTCATTGCGAGCAGCCGTAGGCTGCGTGGCAATCTCGTCAAACATCCTGAGATTACTTCGTCGAATCACTGTGTAATTCTCCTCGCAATAACGAAAAACAATAAAAACATATGCTACAAAATTCAGAGCTTTTACAAGAATATCTACCGATTGCTATATTTTTCGGCATTGCGGTATTGGTTTCCGGTTTAATAATGATTCTACCTACCCTATTATCGACAAAGAAATATAATAAAGATAAGCTAGAGCCTTATGAGTGTGGTTTTGAACCTTTTAGTGATGCAAGGTCAAAATTTGATATACGCTTTTACTTAGTTGCCATTTTATTTATCATATTTGACCTTGAAATCGCATTTTTAGTACCTTGGGCTATTAGCCTTAATATGATAGGTAAAATAGGCTTTTTCTCAATGATATTTTTCTTATTCGTACTTACTATCGGGTTCATATATGAATGGAAGAAAGGAGCTTTAGACTGGTAATTATATGAAACACAGTTTTTATCAAGAAAACGAATTATTAAATAATGAGCTTTCTAATAGAGGATTCTTACTCACTAAAGTTGATGACGTTATAGGCTGGGCGAGAGCTAATTCCTTATGGCCTATGACTTTTGGGCTTGCTTGTTGTGCTGTTGAGATGATGCAGGCAGCAGCAAGTAGATATGATATGGATCGCTTCGGTATGTTATTTAGACCAAGTCCAAGGCAGTCCGATCTTATGATAGTTGCAGGAACGCTTACTAATAAAATGGCACCGGCTCTACGTAAAGTATATGATCAAATGGCTGAGCCTAAATGGGTGCTTTCAATGGGTAGCTGTGCTAATGGCGGCGGCTATTATCATTTCTCTTATTCGGTAGTGCGTGGCTGTGATAGAATCGTACCGGTTGACGTATATGTCCCTGGCTGCCCTCCTACCGCCGAAGCATTAATTTACGGACTTATGCAGTTACAGAAAAAAATTAAACGCACTACAGGTTTTAAGTATGACGCTAGACAAACTCATTGAAAAATTTGCAGCTAAATCTAGCACCTTAATAACACCTATTATAGTTAAGGATTACTTAGCTTATAAAATCGAGCTGAATTTTTTATTACCGTTTTTAAAAGCTTTAAAAGAATCGGAAGAATTACGCTTTACTGTACTTACTGATTTATTTGGGGCTGATTTTCCTGAAAGAGACAAGAGGTTTGAAGTAGTATATAATTTACTAAGTTTAAAATTAAATAAGCGTTTAATAATAAAAGTAAACATATCTGAAAAAGAAACTATACCTTCGGCAATGAATATATTTAGTGCCGCTTGTTGGTATGAGCGTGAAGTTTACGATATGTACGGGGTAAATTTCGATGGCAATGACGATAAAAGACGAATACTAACCGATTATGAATTCGAGGGACATCCATTACGTAAAGATTTCCCGTTAACAGGTTATACACAAGTTAAATATGATGAGCAGCTAAAGAAAGTAGCTTATGAGCCGGTCGATTTAGATATAGAATATCGTGAGTTTGATTTTAGCTCTCACTGGCATAGCCCGACTTACGTATTACCCGGGGATGAAAAGGCAACTGATGTCATTCCTGCGAAAGCAGGAATCCAGAAATAGAATTACATCAAAACCGTCATTGCGAGCAGCCTTAGGCTGTGTGGCAATCTCATGAAATAATACTCCTGAGATTGCTTCGTCGAATTACTACGTAATTCTTCTCGCAATAACGTTTGATCAATATATAATTACTAACCATGACTAACAACACCAAAACTATAACTCTGAATCTTGGTCCGCAGCATCCGGCAACTCACGGGGTTTTAAGGTTAATTCTTGGGATGGAAGGGGAAGTAGTAAATAACGCCGATCCTCATATTGGGTTACTGCATCGTGGTACGGAAAAGCTTATTGAGCATAAAACATATTTGCAGGCTATACCATATTTTGATCGCCTTGATTATGTTTCGCCAATGTGCCAAGAACATGCGTTTGCTTTGGCAGTCGAGTCGTTATTAGAATGCGAAATCCCTAGAAGAGCTCAGTTTATCAGGGTACTATTCTCAGAACTAACAAGAATTTTGAACCATACTTTGAATATTGGCAGTCAGGCTTTAGATATCGGTGCTACTACTCCTTTATTATGGCTTTTTGAAGAGCGAGAAAAAATCATGGAATTTTACGAGCGTGTTTCCGGCTCTCGTATGCATTCAAACTACTTTAGACCTGGGGGCGTTACAGAAGATTTACCTGACGGTTTACTTGAAGATATAGATAAGTTTATAGAGCAGTTTCCTCCTAAACTTCATGATATAGAAAGCCTACTAAATGAAAATAGGTTATGGAAACAACGTTTAGTAGATATCGGCGTTGTGTCTCAAAAAGAGGCAATGGATTGGGGGTTTTCAGGACCGATGCTTAGAGGTTCAGGCATAGCTTGGGATTTACGCAAGTCAAACCCTTATGACGTTTACGATGAAATGGACTTTAAAGTACCAATCGGCAAAAACGGTGATTGTTACGACAGATATTTCGTCCGCATGCTTGAAATGTATGAATCTATTAAGATAATCAAGCAATGTATAGAGAAAATGCCGAAAGGTGCAGTTAAAACTGATGATCCTAAGCTTACACCACCGACAAGGGCTAAAATGAAAGAATCTATGGAAGCAATGATTCATCATTTTAAGCTCTATACGGAAGGATATGACGTCCCAGCCGGTGAGACTTATAAAGCAGTAGAAGCTCCTAAAGGCGAGTTTGGTGTATATTTATACTCGCAAGGAGGTAATAGACCTTATAGATGCCGAATTAAAGCCCCAGGCTTTGCTCATTTGCAAGGACTAGATTTTATATCTAAAGGTCATTTAATGGCAGATGTTATTACTATTATTGCAACGCTTGATATAGTATTCGGTGAGATAGATAGGTAGACTCGTCATTACGAGCAGGCATTGCCTGCGTGGACATTAAGCCGTCATTGCGAGCGACTGCAAGGAGCGTGGCAATCTCAGGACTTTAGCCCGAGATTGCTTCGTCGAATTACTACGTAATTCTTCTCGCAATGACGATGAAATCGAACCACACAGAAACAACACAAAAAATATATGAGTACAAATTTTACATTTGATAAGAAAAACTTAAATCTAGCAGAAGATATTATAAAAAAATATCCGCCGGAAGGTAAAAGAAGTGCTATATTGCCACTGCTAGATCTAGCGCAACGTCAAAATGGCGGTTGGCTACCCGTGCCTGCTATCGAATATGTCGCAAATATGCTAGAAATGCCTTATATGCGAGCTTATGAGGTTGCAACATTTTATACTATGTTTAACTTAAAACCTGTCGGTAAATATCATATTCAAGTATGTACTACTACCCCTTGCTGGCTGCGTGGTAGTGATGATATCATGAAAATTTGCGAAAAAAAATTAGGTATAAAACTCAAAGAAACCACTGAAGATCAAAAATTTACTTTAAGTGAGATAGAATGTTTAGGAGCATGCGTTAACGCACCAGTCATACAAATCAATGATGATTATTATGAAGATCTAACTGAAGAAAAAATGGAAAAACTAATAGATGAGTACTCAAATGATTTTAAGAATTGAATTTTCTTTTAAAAGGTGAACACCCGCAACCTATACTTAATAGGTAAGGATATGAATCCTTGAAAAAATGAAAGAGCAATTCTTAAAATCAGAAGAGTAAACTACAAAATGACTAGAATCTTATTATTACTTAGATTTTATCAATATTTCATTTCCCCGCTACTTGGCAATAATTGCCGATTTCACCCCACTTGTTCAGAATATGCTAAAGAAGCTATAACAATACACGGCAGCATAAAAGGCTTGTGGCTTACCTTTAAAAGAATCATCAAATGCCAACCGTTTTGTAATGGTGGGTATGATGCTGTTCCACTCTCTATAAAAAATTCCAAATCATTTAATAAGAAAATATAAATTATGTTTATTGTAAATCTTAAATATACCTTAGGCTTAGACCTTTCTTCCATTGAAAAATTTATTACAGAACATAGAAAATTTTTAGATAAATATTATGATAAGGGATATTTTATTTTATCAGGTCCTATACATCCGAGAATTGGTGGTATTATTTTAGCTAATATAGAAAAACTAAGTCAACTTAAAGATATATTAAAAGAAGCCCCCTTTTACATTAATGATGTAGCAGAATATGAAATTACTGAATTCACTCCTACAAAATGGCACAAAAATTTAAATATCTTTTAAAAAAAATATGAATAAATTAATCCCATTATCTCGTGAATTTTTTACAAGAGATACTAACTTAGTAAGCACTGAGTTAATCGGTAAAGTCTTATATTTCCAAGGTAAAACAGCTATCATTACTGAAACTGAAAGCTATATAGGACAGGATGATCCTGCTTGCCATGCAGCAAGAGGGCGTACCAAAAGAACAGATATAATGTTTGGTCCTGCAGGCTTTAGCTATGTCTATTTAATTTACGGAATGTATTATTGTTTAAATTTCGTAACTGAAACTGAAGGCTTTCCGGCTGCAACCTTAATTCGAGGTGTACATGTTATTTCACCTAAAAATCTATATCTAAATGGTCCGGGTAAATTATGCAGATACCTTGGAATTAATATTTCTCATAATAAATGCGATCTTATCAATAATAACGAATTTTTTGTCGGCGATATCGGCTTAAAGCTACCCTACTCTACTACTGCTCGTATAGGTATTACTAAAGGCACGGATAAATTATGGCGTTATGTTGTTACTGATATAGTATAGTACCGGACAGTTTTTAAAAAATCCTCGATGTCATCCCTGCGAAAGCAGGGATCCATGCTAAAAAAATCTTAACTTAACTGGATTCCCGCCTACGCGGGAATGACATAGAACACTTTTCTCAAGCCATACGAGCAACACCGTAATTTACTATTAATTTATATAAAAGGTGGAAACCGCTTTTCACCTTTTATATTCAATCTTTCTAGCCGAATAGCGGATTATGCAATAATTCGCTATTTGCGTTAAACAAAATCATGCCACACTAAACTATGTCCACTAACAAAGCTTTTTACTTCTAGATGATCACCGTTATGGTCAAAATTTAACAATAACTCTCCTTCCTCATTGGTACTTACGTGGTTAGTATACACACGCTCATCACCGTCTATTTTAACTTCAAAAGCTTTTTTAAGAAACTTTACGCCGTTCTGTCCGAATTTACGGCAAATTAATCCTTTTTCTTCTAAAATCTTTTTAAAAATATCAAATTTAGATGAACCGACCTTAGCTTCAAGTTTTTCTGAAATGACTCCGTAGCAATTTTTTCCTTTAAATTTACCGATAAATTTAGCCTTTTCGGTAGTAATTATTTCGCCGCCTTCAAGCTTCCAACCGCCTATAGGGGTTTTAGTCACTTGTTCTCTTATAAGCAGAAGATCATGTTTCTTTTTTGTCTGATAATATTCATGAATTTTCTTAGCATCAAACTGCTCGACGAATTGTTCTACACTATCTATTTGTTCATCGTTTGAAGAAAAATTAGTAATAATTTCTTCTTGTTTTTCTTCACTTAATTGCTCTATACATTCTTTATCTTCTGCTTTATTTCCGCCTAGTAAAGCAACAACAAATTTCATTTCAAATAAAAATTCATCACTAATTCCGGCATTTTGTTTTTGAACTTCAAGTACTTTAGTAAGTAATTCGGTTCTATTTTCTATTATTAAAGAATTACATGCTATCTTAAAAATAGCTACATTCTCTTCGTTATCTATATCTCCGTATTTTTCCTGTAACGATAATATTGAGGTAGGATCAAGTAAAGCTTTAAGCCTTATTAAGTTAGGAAATGTTTCAAAAAAAAAAAAACTTTAGGAAGTTCTTTTAAAATATCTAAAGCTATTTCATTTTGTTTTGTGTAAAGTGCTACACTAAGTACAAAAGCTTTATCAACATTTGTCGAACTAATAATTTTTTTAAAATCATTAGTTAATTGTTTTTGCTGTTTCTCTTTTTCACTATTTGAATAATTATTATACTTAGCAATATATTCGTAATATTTGTAATTTTGCAAAAGATTAAAAGGTAAGTTTTTTTTATTAATCGTCGCTAATTTTTTTGGAGTAACCTTATCTATACCTAAAGATAAGGTTAAATAATCTTTTATATCTTTGGATGAAATATTAATTAATAATTCTTTTGCTTCTGCTATTCTATAAGTAACGATATAAATGTCATATAAGCTCATTATTAAATCTAAATCATCTTTAGGTAATCCTGCTGAGGAATTTACGAGATATTGCTCTGCTTTGTTATAATTTCCTATACTCATATAAGATGAACCTAGATTATACATACCTTGAGCTATTATATTATCAACTGAAGTAATATTTAATAATTTCGGTTCAAGTAATTCTATTACTTCTTCATATAGGTTATTATCCATAAGTACTTTTGAAGCATGTACTAATGCAATGGTATTTTCCTTTAAATGCTCTTTTAACGCCATTACCGGTTTAAGTTGAAATTTTGGTTCTATACACTGAATTGATGAATTAATTATTTTAAGAGTATGTTGATATTTTGCCGGTTCTTTAGAAAGTAAATCTAAAATTTCTTTAGAATTTTCTAATAAATCTTTAGTAATATTCGCAGTATTCGTAATATTATTGTTTATTATACTTGGTGCTAATGCAACATTTATTGCTTTAATTTTCTCAAATTTATCAATAGGATTTGTTTCTTTTTCTCCGACGGTACATTCTCTCATGCGATTACCCGGATCTAAAGAAGGTATTTTATATGTAAATTTCTTAGGATCTTTTGTTTTTAATATTTTGTAATTACGAAACAATTTATGATTACTATATTCCGAATATTCAAATCTCCTAAATACATCTCCCATAATTTCTTCTATCAATTTTTCTTCAATCGTTTTTTCTTCAACCATTTTTTTTCAGTTTTTTTAACCTTATTAGCTACCCGATTAATACAAAAAAGAATTATTTCTCCTATGTAATCTAGATTATCTAAAAACGGCATAGCATTATGATAATATTTTATATCTTCTTCCTGTAACATTTTTATTATTGTTTTTATGTCCGATATAGAATTTTCTGAAACAATTTTCTCACTAGGTAAAAAAGTTATCTTATTATTATCGCCTTTAGGGATCGTAATATTAGTTTGTGAATTTTGCATGATAAAACCTTAAGATATTAATATTTAATTAAATTAGTAACGCATTATATACAAAATATTAATAAAGTAAAGGGAAAATAAATTTATCTTAAGGATTTATTGAAATATGCACACTTTCCCGCTGCCTTTTATGTCATTCCTAGCTAAAGGCGGTATTGTTGAATGGATTGTTTTATGTCATTCCCGCATGGCATTGTTGCGTGGATCAGTTTTACCTCTGTCATCCCGTGGCTTGACCGGCGTTGTTGCATGGCTCGATTTCACCACTGTCATCCCGTGGCTTGATCACGGGATCCAGTTAAAAATACTAAAATTATTAGTATTTGTTATTGTTTTTATGGACCTAGTTAGCAAGCGAACTAGGTGACACAGTAGGTTTTACCAGTCTACGCAACAATGCCACGCAGGAATGACATAGAACAAAAGCTGTCCGGTACTATAAGGAATGACACAGAATAAAAATTGTCCGGCACTATGAGTCAATTAAGACGTTCGATATAATGTACAGCCTTAATAAGGTCATATTGATTAACGGCAAAAGGACCACGGAAAGGTTTATCAAGGATAAATAATAAAAAGAGCATTTATGATGAAGTGATACAAACTAAACCAACCGAAATCTTATGTAAATAAAGCTTGGTGCCAAGCATACAGACAAAAATTAAATTAATAGCGGTCATTATACATACAACTATCCAATATTGAATATTTAAGGAAAAATAGGACATTTTAATCCTGTTATACCTTACGGTATAAAGCTCTTTTATCTCCTCAATGATTTCCTGCTTAGTAAATAGCTGCATTTGCTCGCTTGCTTTATAAGCTTGTAGTCGCTTATTAATATCTTGGAGGAAAATAAGAGCTTCATGACCGATTTTCTTGCCGTCTTTCATTAATTGCCATTCACGCTGCATTACATCTTTGGTATAATTTTTAATATCTAGATAAATTGCAGGTCTCATTTCATGAGGAAGCCAACCTACACTATCTGCAAGCCTCATCAATACTATAGATTCTGCTGCCACCCCTCTTGTGCTTTATTAAAATTACCGAGTAAATAAATTAATACAAAACCGGTTGATACCGCATACATACTACCGACTACACCTGATAAAAACCCGCCAAGGCTTCCAAGATCTTCTTTTTGAAAATTATTAGGAATAATATATTTTGTTAAATATAAACATCCCGCACAAAAACTCATCAAAACAATATTAGGAACGGTATAGATAAAGTCAATTATATGATTAAGCATAAGCATTGTAGTTTTTACGTTATGTCATTCCCACAGGGCATTAGTCTTGTTGTATGGATACCTAGTCGTCATTGCGAGAAGAATTACATAGTAATTCGACAAAGCAATCTCAGGATGCTTGACAAGATTGCCACGTCGCTTCGCTCCTCGCAATGACGACTAGCTATTCAGACAGGCAATGCCTTGCGAGCTACACTTCCGTCTCTTCTAAGACCACTGTAGAATCAGCAAGTTTAATAATTTTTTCAATTTTTAACCGAGCTTCTTTTAATTTTTTTTCACAATGATTCTTAAGTAAAATACCTCTTTCAAAGCTATTAACTGCCGTCTCTAGACTCTCTTGTCCGTTATCTATTTTTTTAACAATTTCCTCAAGCTCTTTTAAAGCTTCTTCAAAGCTAATATTTTCTTCTAAAGTTTTAGTATTAGTCATTTATTTTTATTTTTTAATGGTTATCTGTAGTAGTTTTGTTTTCAGTTGTTTGTGGTATAAGTAATTTTTTTAGCTCACTACTATCAAAAGTTTTCTTAGGAGCAAAAATACTCCCTTGCATTTTTATATTAAGATGTGCCAAACTATCTTTATCGGAACTTGTATTTGAGGGATTTAACTTAACAAGCCTTGCCGGTACGTAAAATGATAAAATACTAGATGCATCCATATCAAAATTATATATATTAACTGCAAAAGAAGCCGCACCGCTACTATATTGTGTTGCAAATTTTACTTTCTTTAAAAGGGCAATACCTTTTTGTAGTTCAATATCACCGCTTATACCTCTAATATTTTCTTGTCCTGTGGTTATAGCACTATTTATATCTTTATCTAAATTTTGTACCTTATAATCAGCTGTATTAATTTTTTCTATAAAAGAATCAATTCCAAAATTATTAACATCTATATTGTTTATAGCAAATTGTGATTTTGTAGTAAGGTTATATAGCTGGCTTTGAAGGCTATTACCGTTAGTCCCTAAACTACCGCTTATACTTACTTTTCCGCTACTTGCAGTAAATATTTTAGGCATAAGAGCCAAAACTTTATCTAAATCTATTGTATTTAAAGCATATACGAAATTTATAGAATAAGGCTCCAATAAAATATTGCCGCTACCTTGAAGCTTGCCGCCTAATAATTCTGCTTCAATATTATTAAATTGTAATAGATTATTATTATTTGCTACATAAAATTTAACATTTTTCAATATTAAATTATTCTGTGATAATGTTGATAATGTCCCGTAAAATTGCAATGTAGCTTTATCTAAACTATAATCATTTATTAATTTATTTCTTAAATTAAGCATTCCTGCCGGTGATAATAAATCAGTAGTAAGATTACCGTCCTTAATTTCTATGGTCAAAGACGGTAATACACTCGAAGCATCCAAGTTCCAGCTAGTTGATAAATAGCTGCCCGCGGTTTTAAAATCTAAATTACTAATTTTTATATTAGCCGGTACGATTTTAGCAAGCAAATTCATTTTGTCAAATACATGATCGTTATACTTAACGCTATCTATCAAAATATCTAAATTAGCTAAATATCCTATTGTTCTAATAGGAATAAATTTACTTGGATAATCTAAAGTTTTCATATCCTTAGTTAAATTTTTTGTAAATTCGATAAGAGGCGAAATTATCGGATACGTCCTACCGCTTAAGTCAAGTGAAGATATATTAAGCGTAGCATCTAAACGAGGTGTTTGAGCAATAAATTTACTAGAAAAATTTCCCGATAAATTTAAATTGTCCGTTTTAAGTAATAAATTTTTAAAAAATAAATCTATTAAAGTGAGTTTTAAATCCGACGACAAGCTAAAAGAAATAGCTTCTTTAATAGTAACATCGTTAAATCCTAAAATATTCAGTAACGAATTTATATCATTGTGCTTTAAATATAGCTGTCCATCAAACATACTTCTAACGGCATTCTGTGTTACATTACCTGTAAGCTTAAATTCTCCACCTGACTTAATATTACCTGAAAGTTCATTTATCTTTAAAGTACCCTTTGATAAGTTAGAAGAAAAGACTATTTTTTCTAGTGCTTCATTACTACTTAAAATTATTTCGTTAATTGCTACGTCTGCTTTAAGCAATTTGTCAGCAAAAATAAATCTAATGTTTGAAGAAGAAGTATTAAATGTTACCTCTGCATTTGGAGAAATTAACGAACTTAGATCTATTTTAGGAAAATCTAATTTCACATTAGTAGTAATATTATCATTTTTAGCAATGTTAACAAATCCATTACCTGTAATAAAAGAGGATGCTATTACTATGTCTTTTAGCTCTATTTCATCTTCATTATTTGAAATATTAAATTTAACGTTTACTGCCTCATTTTGATTAAATTTATTAAAAAGATGGTTTAAATCCGGTAATATATTATACATTACCGATGCTAAATTTTTAATCTGATATTCACCGCTACCGCTAGTAAGCTTAAAATCTTTGTAAATTTGCGATAGCTTAAAACCATAATCATTATTATCAATATCAAGACTAAAATCTACTATATCGTCACGTTTATTAATTGAACCTGAAATTTTACCTATATAGTTACTTGTAGTTTTAAATATGTAATTAGACGATAAAGCATTTTCTTTTTTTAATATACAATTATTAAAATTTAAAATAGAATAGTCTTGTTTATTAATAATACTTAGATTAGTAACATTTAGATTTATATTTTGTAATTTATATTTAAAGAAATTCTTTATTAACTCTTCATGATTATAAATATTTAATACATTAGAATTAGAATAAAATTTAGCATCTAATATGTCTATTTTATTAATTTTAGGATTAAATTTTATAAGCGACCACAACGAAAAATGAATTTTAATCTGCTCTAAATCTAACTCTCCTCCTTCCTTTATCGTCTCAATAATTAAATAGGGCAAAGGAAATTTATTCATCTTTATTTTACCAATATTTTCTTTTGCAATTCCTAAATGACTGGTAAGATTATTGGTAACCGAATTATAGTTAACAAAAGATAATGCACCAAAGATTATAAATAACAATAATGAGAAACAAATTATAATGCCGGCAGCTATTTTTTTTATCATGTCTGTAAAAAAGTTTTTAAATATATTATTATATATAACTATCAAAATTTAAAGGTAAATTAATGAATTCTTTAGAAAATTTAATTTTAGTCGGTGTAATAAAATCATGTCACGGAATTAAAGGTCATGTAATTTTAAAATCTTTTACCGAACCTGCTACAAAAATACTTGAAAGAAATTTAGTAAATGAGTCAGGAGAAGATATACATATTAAGCTAATTAGCCAAAATACTAAAGGAGAATTAATTTGTACATTTAATGATATAGCTACTCGAAATGAGGCTGAAAATTTAAAAGGTTATAAACTATTTTGCTTGAGAGCAAGTTTACCGAAACTAGAAGAAGATGAATTTTATATAGCGGATTTAAATCATTTACCGGTATTAAAACAAGATCATAAAGAAATAGGCAAAATTAAAAATATTCTTAATTTTGGTGCCGGTGACATAATTGAAATAGAATTTTTAGATCAAACAACCGAATTATTACCTTTCAATAAAGGGCTTTTCCCTCTTATAACTAAAGATTATGTCGTTTTAAATTATCAAAGAGAAATTTAATTTTTTAACCCCTGATTTTTGAGTTGTTTTTGTAATTCTTCAATGCCTTTTTTTGTAAAACCGGTAAATTCAATAATTTCGTCTAAAGGCTTATTTTTCCTTAACATTCTTTTTGCCATCTCTGCTAATTTCATCTCACCGATATTTATCCCTTCTTGTCTGCCTTGCTGCAGCCAATGATCCACTATACTCCCCATAATTTCTTCTCCTTCTTCATGGTTTAAATGTGATTAAGTATTTTTTCTATTTCTATTATATCATTTTGACTAATTTGGGTCAAAGTATAGAATAAAATTAGTTCTATATAATTAATACCAATATTAACCTCAGCAAACTTAGGCAAAAGATCAGCTATTTCTTGCCATCTTTTTAACAAATCACGCTCATGAATATGCTTCATAAAAAATTGTAAAATTCCTGACCAAGCTGTCTCTTTCAATTGTTCATCAGGAATTTCATGAACATTATAATCAGCTGATAATCATTAGTCCAAGTAGCTTTTACCAATTCACTATTTTCAAATAATTTCCATAAATTTCGAGGAGCGTTATATTTTTGTGTGCCATTATAAAACACTAAAGGATATATGAAAGGAAATTTTTTGTTTTTTAGTACTTTCCTATGATGTTCCGCAATATTTAACATATACCTGAATAACCTAAAAGCCATATAATAATCAGGTTTACTTTGATGCTCTAGCAATAAAAATAAGTATCCGTCTTCACCGTCAAATTTAGCAAAAAATAGAATATCCAATATAGATTCTTTAAGACTTGGCTCTATAAAACTATCCTTTTCCATCTTAAGAGTCTCAAATATGAGTGAATCTTTGATATGAGGCGGTAAATGCATCTCAAAAAACTCCCTAGCAACGAAAGGATTTTCAAATGCACTCCGAATAATTTTATCATGTTTAAGTTTTTTAGACATAAATATTATTGATTTGTGGCACTATAAATACATCAATAATATGATTATTTCAATCCTTAATTGAGTAAATTATATGAATTTGACAATTAAGCCTTAAATACTATAATCAATATATGTATATAAATAGAAGGTTAAACTATATGCCTAAAACTTTAAAATACTCACTTATTATATTTATAAGTATAATATTGTTATTAATTATTATTCCTTTCTTTATTCCTTTAAATAATTATAAAGGAATAATAATAGATAAAGTTAAAGAGGCTACAAATAGAGATTTAACTATTAACGGCGATATAAAATTATCTTTATTACCAAATCCGGCAGTATCACTATCAGAAATTAAATTATCATCAATAGACGGCACGAAAGAACCTCATCTAATTTCCGTTGAAAATGCTAAAGCGTCATTAAAGCTTTTTCCTCTTTTTAGAGGAGCAATTGAAGTAGCTTCTATAGAACTGCAAAAACCGATTATAAATCTAGAAGTTTTGAATAACGGACAAAAAAATTGGCAATTTGCTACACCTACCTCTAATAATAACCCTAAAATAAATAATGTTAGGTCTGCAGAATCTACTAATGCTAATAGTGAATTAGAGCTTCCTATTTTAATTAGTCATTTTAAAATTATAGACGGTAAAGTAATATATATAGAAAAAAATAGTGAGAAAATATTTAACGATATTAATTTAGATACTAAAATAAAAAGCCTTAAAGGTCCTATAGACTTTACTTTAGCTTTAAAGGCTTTGGAACAACAGATTAATATAGAGGGAAATATTCAAGAAATCGGAAAAATAATTCCGTTAAGTGCTAATATTAATCTTGTCGGTGAAAAAATTAAAATCGAAGGGAAATTTGATAGCGAAAATAATTCTTTTATAGGTAACGCAAATATTAAAGGCAATACTAAAGCTTTAGGCGTGCCGGCTAACTTACAAAATGACTATGAGCTAACTACGGCAATTACTGCCAATAATAAAAATATAACTATAAAAGATGCCAGACTAAATTATCCAAATATAGAATTACTAGCAAATGCAAATTATGATATAGAACGTAATAACCTAAAATCAAATATTATTATCAATCCCGGTAACATTAAAACCGAGATTAGCTCTAATTTAGATAAGACAAATATTATGCTACAAGCTGATAGTTTAAAACCTATACTTGATGCTCTAAAGCTAAAGACCGATAAATTACCGCCTATTATTAACCAGAAGCTGAATCTTACTTCTAATGTAATTTGTAATTCTCAAACAATAAAATTACAAAATATTAATTTATCGGCGGCCAATAGTAATCTAACCGGAGATATTGAGCTTAAAAACTTAGCACAAGATATCACTATTTCTCATAATCTAAAAATTAATAATTTTGAGTCGTTTATGTCTCTTATGGGAGTAAGTAATTTAAGTAAGATTGGGGTATTACAGTTAAATGGGGAAGTACAAAAAATTAAAGATACTTTCCATATTAATAATAAAATATCTGCTTTTAATACTAACATATCTATTAAAGGCGATATTAATTTAGCAGCTCAGAAGCCAAATTTTAATCTTAACTTATACAGTCCTTTAGTTAATTTGGATAAAATTCTTGCAAGTAATAGCCCTACCACTGTTCCAAGTAAAACTAGTAGCCCTGCTACTCAAAACATACCTACAGCTAAAAATAATTCTCCTTGGTCAAACAATCCTATTAACTTAGGATTTTTAAATGAAATTGAAGGACAATTATCCGCAAATATTGATAAACTAACTAACGACTCATTAATCATAAATAATTTAAAAGCAAAATTAAATATCACCGGCGGCACGCTGAATATTACTTCAGTTAATGCGAGCATTTACGGTGGCGAACTAAGTAGCACCGGTTATGTGAGTTCAGGAAAAGATCAAGAAGCTGCAATTAAAATTGATTTAAAAAATGCCTATCTCAAAAGTTTAACTCCGCAATTGGGTAAAATAAAAATAACCGATGGACGACTAAGTTTTAAAACGGATTTTACTTCTCGCGGTAATAGCGTTTATACATATGTTAATAATCTAAATGGACAATTTAACGTAAATAGTGATAACGGAAAAATAAGCGGGTTTGACTTAAACCGAATTGCAGATGCAGTACATAATGCTAAAAATACCGAAGGAGTATTACGGCTTATTAACAGCTCTTTTAGTGGCGGATCAACATCTTTCAAAAATTTAATTGCCGGCGGCAATATAACGCAAGGCAAGCTTAATTTAAATGAATGTAGTTTAGATGCTACGCCAGCCAAAGCAAATGCAAGCGGTCAAATTAACTTATCGCAATATATGATGGATATTAGTGCAAGCGTTACTATTGCTGATTTACCTCCTATAGCCGTTAAATTATATGGATTTATAAATAACCCGCAGCATAAATTAGATGTTCAAGCTCTTCAAACATATCTAGTTAAAAACGTATTTAATAGCGTTATTAAAGACCTAAAAAGCGGAGAGAAGAAACCTGAAAATATCATTAAAGATGCTTTAGGTCTTAGAAAGAAAAAAGATACAAATACAGAGGAACAAAGCAGCCCTCCGCCGGAAAATCAACAAGCAGATCCTGTGAATAAACTGCTACAAAAAGGATTGAAGAAACTGTTTTGATGTGACCGTCACGTGTGTTGTATGACTTATTATTTCTCTCTGTGTCATCCCGTGATTTATTCGGCTTTGTTGCGTGGCTCAATGTCATTCCCACTTAGGAGGGAATCCAGTAATCCTTAATGTCATCCCGTGGCTTGACCACGGGGTCCAGGTTTTTATTTTTTCCTGGATCCTGTGAATAAATCACGGAATGCCAGAGAAAAAACTAGATTCCTGCCGTTGCTAAGAATGACATTGTACGCTTTTTCTGAGCCATACAACAACGCTTTCTTACAATGACGACATATATATTTAATTAGGAATACCAACTATTCGCATTTAAGTGCATCCCCCAATTGATAAACTTCTATTATTTCCTCAGTATCTAACACCAAATTAGGTATGTTTTTAGGGAAATCTTGAATTGCTTTAGTAATTTTTGCTGCTTCTTCATCATAATTTGCCTTTTTCAACAAAATAATAAAATCTTCATATAATGATTTTTTATTTGGATTTAACCCTATAGCTCTTTTGATAGAAGCGAGTGCTTCTTCCGGATTTATTTTATGTAACTTATTAAAAAACTCTTCGTGGTAGTATGCTTTACTTGGATCTAATTCAATAGCTTTCTTTAATGATTTAATTGCATTATCTTGTTGTTTTTCCATTAAAATAGAACTTAAAATATGAAAAACTTCAGCTTCCCTATTGTTATATTTTTCAGTTTTATTATAAGTTTCAATAAAATTTGAAAGTTCTTCAGGATCAGTTTCAACGAATTTTCGTAGATTGGCTTTTTCTTCTTGATATTGATATCTATTATGAAGAGCAAGACATTTTTTAAACAGCTCTGCAATTTCATCTTTAGTCATAATCTATCCTCTATTAATCTACTATAATATAAAAAAACTAAACCGGTAAAGCTAATATTTACCCATATTGTTTTTTCCATTCTATTTTCATCTTTTTATATTTCTTATTATCTTCTGCCTCTTGCCATTTTTTGAAAAATATATCGGCACTTTTTACTTTTTTTTGGATCACCCCCTCCTCTTTCTAAATTCTTATAATCATGTTCTTTGTCATATTTTTTCCCACCTTTATAATTAGCATAACGTCTACTTCTAGTAAAACCCATTTGCAAATATTTACGAGCCATATCAGCTCCAACAAAATCATTATCCTCTAAGTATTTTAAAAAAATTTCATATATTTTTTCACTACTTTCTTTAGCAATTTCAGGAGTTTTAAACTTCCAATAAGGCAAAATTTCATTTTTATATGGTTGACAAATTAATACTCCTTGTTCACCTTTACCTACTCTATAGCTTTCCGGGCATTTACGATAATCAATATCATTTTTCCATGTATAATTTTTATTATCAAAATTTAGATAGCTTGGTTTTTCCATAACTTATGATATATTTGTAATTAATAATTTATAACTACAATTTCAATATAAGTAAATAAATCTGAAGCTTGTAAAGCTAAGTAAGTATTTTAAATAAACTTTAATTTAAAATCGTATGGTTAAGAAAATAGTACAAAATACGAAAACTTTACATGTACGTCCTAAAGGAAGATCAGCGGATTACATAACTCCTAACTTTATATATGGCTGTGCAGGAGGTTGTAGAAATAGTTATTGTTATGTAATGCGTCACAACTATGAAACATTATATATAAATGAAAATATAGATCAAATACTTGACGTATTAGATAAACATGTAGCAAGTTTACCGATTAAAGTTTCAAATCAAACGGATTCAAAATATTGGACATATGATATAGGTTGTTCTACCGATGTAAGTTTGCATTGGAAACACACTAATTGGTTAAAGATATTTAATTTCTTTAAAGAACATCCGCATGCTAAAGCAACTTTTGCTACTAAATATGTTAATCCTAAACTGCTTAATTTTAATCCTGAAGGCAAAATAAGGATTAGATTTAGTTTGATGCCGGCAAGGATAAGTGAGATATTAGAGCCAAAAACGAGTCCGATTATCGAGAGAATAAAAGCGGTGAATATTTTTATTGAAGCAGGTTACGAAGTTCATCTAAACTTTTCTCCTATTATTGCTTATGAAGGCTGGCTTACCGAATATGCAAAGTTATTTGAAGATTTAGATCAATACATAAATAACCAATATAAACCGTTTATAAAAGCGGAATGTATATTTTTAACACATAACGAAAAGCAGCATGAAAGAAATATTGCCTCAAATAGATTAGAGAGTGAAGCTTTAATTTGGCAACCAAATATACAGGAAAATAAAGTAAGCGAATATGGAGGCAAGGCTGTACGTTATAAAGCCGGTATTAAGAGTAATTTTATCAAACGATGGAACGAGTTGCATGATAGGTTAATTCCTTGGAATCAAATACGATATATCTTCTAACTCTTCTTATTTAAAAATTATAGTTATAAATAAAAAATCACTTGCATGAAAATAAACCTATGACGTATTTCTTTACGTTGGTTTTCAATTTATCTTCCATAAAAGTAACCCGACACTATTATCTCTCAGCTAATAAAGGATATAGTGCTAGTTGAGGACAAAAGTAAAAATATAAAAAACAAATAAAATATCGAATAAGCAAAAAATCGTTTAGCCTGTTTGTTATCAGGGGTGTCATAGAATAAAAAACCGGAATAATATAGAAATACTAACCCTAAAATGCCTGCAATTATTAAATATATAAAATTATTCATTCCGATAAAAAAAGGCATTAACGAAACAATAAATAAAAGAATGCTGTAAATTAGAATTTGTTTCTTAGTATATAAATTCCCTTTTACTGCAGGCATCATTGGTACTTTACAGTTTTTATAATCATCGTTACAGAATAAAGCAAGAGCCCATGAATGTGGTGGCGTCCAAATAAAAATAATCAAAAATAATATAATCGACTCTAGAGATATAGTATTGCTTACCGCTGCATAACCTATCACAGGAGGTAATGCTCCCGATACTCCGCCAATAACGATATTTTGTATAGAACGACGCTTTAACCAAATAGTATAAATACAGATATAATAAAAAATAGTGAATAGCAGTAAAAAGGAGGCAAGTAGATTAACACATAAAGCCATAAAAAATACTGCAAAAAATCCTGTTATCAAACCAAAAGATAAAGCCTCATCAGGTTCTATAGCACCTCTGACGATAGGTCTTTTTTGAGTACGTTTCATTAAGCTATCGATATCTCTATCGTACCACATATTAATTGCTCCTGCACTACCCGCCCCAAGAGCTATGCAAACAACTGCAATACCGGCAATAAAAGGATGCACGGAATAAGGAGCAAGCCATATACCTACAAAACCTGTAAAAATCACAAGCGACATCACACGCGGTTTCATAAGTAAAATATAGTCTTTAACAGTACTCTGTGAATGATTGATTTTATCTAAATTGATTGGCGTTACTAAAGAACTCATATGAAATATTTTTTAATTAAATATAAAAAGTTTTAGGGTAAAAATCAATGATTGACTTTGATATAAGAAATGTATATATTTTCTTGTAATTCAAATATAAAGTTAAGGATATTATCAGTGACAAAAATTGTTCGTTCTAAATATAAAGCTAGTAGAAGACTTGGAGTAAGTCTATGGGGTGATAGCAAGGATGCTTTCAATACACGAAATTATCGTCCCGGACAACATGGGCAGAATACCATGATTAAAACTTCAGATTATGGTTTACATTTAAAAGCTAAGCAAAGATTAAAATGCCATTACGGTCGTGTCACTGAAAAACAATTTAGAAATATTTTTGCACTTGCTCAAAAAATGAAAGGTAATACTGGTGAAAACTTCATTGGGTTACTTGAAAGCAGACTTGATACAGTTGTTTATAGAATGAATATAGCTCCAACTATTTTTGCTGCAAGACAATTAGTTTCACACGGGCATATTAAATTAAACGGTAAGAAAGCCGATATAGCAAGCATACGACTAAAGGAAGGTGATGTTATAGAAGTCAAAGAATCCGTAAAACAAATACAGCTTATCCAAGAATCCGTTTCAAAACAAGGTCAAACAACACCAGGCTATTTATCATTTGATGTACCTTCATTAACTGGTAAATATTTAAGAGTTCCTGCTCTTTCTGATGTTCCATATTCTTTTGAAGCAGAAGTTCATTTAGTGATCGAGCTATATTCTCGTTAATAATTACAAAAAGGCAGGTTTTATTTATCTGCCTTTTTACTTTCTTCCCTACACCTACATTTTTCCTTTATACTATAACACAACTTATCACCTAATTCGGCAGCGTTTATTAAAGATAGATTAGTTAAGAATTTAACGTCTGAGCTAAGAAAAAACTGTAAATTTTGACGTAGCAAGAATGAATTGACACGCTTCTTTTAGTCGCTCGAAAGATATTGTTGCGTGGATCAATTTCACCTCTGTCATCCCGTGGCTTGACTGGAGTTGTTGCACGGCTCGAAAAAAACGTACGATGTCATTCCCGCGTAGGCGGGAATCCAGCATAAAGCGAGATAAATCGAGCTTTTAATTTTAAAAACTTGCCGTATTTATGTTTTTTACTGGATCCCGTGGTCAAGCCACGGGATGGAGGTGAAATTGATCCACGCGGGCAACGACTTGCGATGAGCGAAGCTCCATATATAATAATTGTTTCTACTTGCGTATTATTTTGCGTATTATTTTTAAGAAAATATAATGCCATTATTTTAATAAAAATAATGCTGCTTCTACCTTTTCCAAGAAGTTAGCATATGGAACGCATTTAATAATTAGCGGTATAACTGGTTTTATTGTAAATGGGACAAAAGGAGGCAGTATTTTTGTTTCGGCAACTCTTGCTGATGAAATCTTAATAACCAAAGGGTATTTTCAGAAACATTATCTTACTTCTGCCACATTTAAAGGAAGTTTAATCTACCCTATTACTACAAATCTCATCACGACTTTTCCTAATTATTCAGTACCAATTTATTTAACTTCTACAGCTGCAATATTAAGCTTAACATATTATGGGACTGATTTCTTAAATTATCAGGAAAATTTAAAAGAAATTCAGACAAACTTAACTCCTAATATTAGGGTAATTGACCCTAATATACTTTCTAACAATTTTAAAAATGATTCAAAAAATGAAATTAAAGATGTAACTCAAGGATTTTATCACATTTTTAATAATCCAATTATTAGAAATATGGTTATAACAAATGTTTTAGATTTAATTGAAGCATGTATAAATAGTAGTTTTATTAACTACACCGGAAATGATGGCAATACATTAATTGCATTGACCTTACTCATACAGGACCCTACTGCTGCTATAGGACCTCTTGTTTCTCAAGGAGCAAAAATCAGTATTTCATGGTGTGGAAAAAATATAATAAGCACACTATTCCAATCATATAAAACTTCTTTAACACAAAATACTCAAGATTTAATCGAACAAAAAGCTTTAGAACTGTTACTAAACGAGGAATATAAAAGTAAAATCTTAGGATTAAAGGATATAGAAGCTATTACTAATAATTTATTCTATGATCTTAGAATTACTTTTAATATTGGAATTTTACAATTAGGGAATTTAACAACTCAAAAAATTATACAGCTTATTGCATTGCGAGATATAATGAATTTAGTTCCAGGAGCTATTATATTTAATGAGTTTGAAAATATTAAGCAAGGATTTTTAAATATATTATATCAACTGGATATTTCTTACAGGAAAGAAGCAGAGAAAATTAACGAAACAACAGCTTCTATAGTAAGCAATATATCCTATAATACTTTAAATATCTTGTTAACTGATTCTGCTCAATTTGTACAAAATCAATATGCCAAACAGCTTAAAGCTAAAAAAGAAGTATCAAAGAAGATGCTGGTTTTAGATAACATAAAAAATACTATAACCACTATACTAGATAGCTCAGATAAATTCATAAAATTACTTTACTATATTTATAAAGTAAAAAATGGAGAGATTACATTTGAGCAAGCTCTACTACTTAATCCTTGGCTTGAAACCTTAAAACCATTCGTAACAAGTTCCTCATTAAAAATAATCTTTAGTGGAGCAGTTATATCACAAGAGAGAATTATAAAATTAATAGAGGCACTTTCTTCTGAAGATAAAAAAGGAATAACATGGTCTACTAATGATACAAATGATGAACTTGTAATTTCTGATTATAACCTAATTATAGAAGAAAGAACTATTTTGAGTTTTGAAAAATTAGTATTAAAACTAGGAGCACATTATCTTCTTTCAGCTTCCTCAGGAAAAGGCAAAACTACTTTTTTAAAGAGTTTAGTAAATTGTATTGCTGATCCATGCCATAGTGTTGGTGAAATTTCCATACCTACCCATTATCAAAATCCAAAAATAATATTTATTGATCAGAATAGTTACATACCGGCTCAATCTACTTTATTTGAAGTAATAACCTCTGGTCTTGATCAATCATTAAAAGTAATAAACAATCATTAGAAGAAAAAATTAACACACTATTTATAAAATTGGATCTAGGTACATTAATTACGCACTTAAGTGATAAAAATTATGATGTAATAAATGCACCAAGCGGCGGTCAAAAGAAAAAAATTGGAATCATTAAAGCTATAATTTCAAACCCTAAAATATTAATTTTAGACGAGGTGTTTGCCAATCTTGATAAAATATCTATAGAAAATGCACAACAAGCTTTAAAAGAATTTTTACCGGAAACTTTAATTCTTGTAGTACATCATGACGGTAAATCTCATGATTATAATAATTTTTATGATCAGTATATAAATCTTGAAGATTTGTACGCTGAAATAAAATTATTAGGAGAATAGCTATTCTATTCAACCCTATATACTGTATATACTAAATCTAGGTGTTCAATTATGGGAGTTTTTTAAGATTTCTTTATAGACTTCAAGGTTTTTTCTTAGCATCAGATCAAGAGAGAAATTATTAATTACCGTACGTCTTGCTGCTTCTTGGATTTTCTTAGCAGTATCAGTACCTAAAATCGAGAAGCAATAATCGATTTTCTCTGCTAACGCTTCGGCATTATTCGGTTCTACGTGGAAACCGGTTATATTATTATTTATCGTTTCTACTGCCCCGCCGATATTAGTTGCAATAACAAGCTTCTCCATCGCCTGCCCTTCTATAATAGTACGTCCGAAAGCTTCAGGCTCGATTGAGGCAGAAACGATAATATCGGAAATCCCATATAGGTTTATTATATCCGAATCATTACCGAAAATTTGAATTTTATTTTGAAGCTTTAGAGTAGCTATAAGCTCTTTGACTCTATTAGTAAAATTGGGATGTCTAGATATATCGCCAACCATTAAACAATAAAAATCTCTATGTTTTAACTTACTTAATGCTTCTACTAGAACAAGATGTCCTTTCCAGCTTGTCATTCTAGAAGGCATTAATATTATCGGCACGTTGCTCGGTGCATCATATTTATCACGACATTTTTTAAGTTTTTCAGGCGTTAAATTTGCCGGATCAAAATAATCACAATTTACTCCACGCTCAATTACTACTATTTTGTCTTCATCAATTTTATAGTTTTCAAGCAAATGTTGTTTTACAAAATTGGATACAGCAATAACTTTCTCGCCTTTTAGCATTATGCTATTATAATATTTTTTAAAACTATTCGGAATATTATAAATCCCATGAAAAGTAGTCAAAAATTTAGCATTCGTCCATTTTGTTGCTAGATATGAACTCCATGCCGGTGCCCTTGATCTTGTATGAACTATATCAACATTATATTTTTTGATTATTTCTGCTATCAATTTTGCATTATTCAGAATTACAAAAGGATTTTTACTGCTACTATTCATTTCAATATGCAATATATCTTCCTTATCTAACTCTTTAACTAGAGTACCGCCTGCTGAAATTATGATAGGAGTATGACCGAGAATTTTAAGATATTTTGCAACTTCTATAGTACCTCTTTCAACCCCTCCCGAAACTAGAGCAGGAACTACTTGCAAAATAGTATATTTATTGTATCGTTTACTTGACTTTAATGAAGGCATTAAATCTCAATCTATTAAAATAATTATTTAAAATGCACAAGCTTTATAATAAAACACAAGACAAATTTATTGTCTATGATAATTATAGAATAATTAATACAAATATTCTATCTGTAATTTTTTTACACGGCTTGATGTCTAGTATGCAATCAACTAAGGCTATCTATTTAATAGATTATTGTAAAAAAAACAATTATAATTTTATTGTTTTTGATAATTTCGGCCATGGAAACGCATCAGGACGATTTGAGGATCAAACAATTAGTGATTGGTTAGAAGGAGTATCACTAATTTTAGACAAATTAATTGATAAGGAGGCAATATTAGTCGGTTCAAGCATGGGTGGGTGGTTAGCACTCCTTGCAGCTTTAAAATTCCCTGATAAAATAAAAGGGCTTGTGTGTTTAGCTCCCGCTTCCGATTTTACTGAAGATATTTGGCAAAATATATCTCTAGATGATCAAAATAAGATGCAAAAAGAGAGAATATTAGAAGTAAGAGGTAAAAATTGTGAGCATAAATATCCTATAAGCTATAAACTGATAGAAGATGCAAAAAAACATTTATTATTGACAAAGAAACAGATTGATATAAATATACCGGTACATCTAATTCATGGAATGTTAGATGAAGACGTGCCTTATAATGTTTCAGTAAAATTATTAGAAAAAATAATAAGTAAACAAATAGTAATGAAGCTAATTAAAGACGGTCACCATAATTTATCTAGAGAAGAAGATTTAAAGGTAATGGCAAATTCCTTAGAAGAAATGATAAGTAATATTAAATAAAAAACAAATATGTATAGTAAAATAAATAAAGTTCATGATTTTAAAGAAGTTATAGAAGCGGTAAAACAAGCCGATAATACTAGCTTAGTGCTTTTTGATGTAGATGAAGTAATTGTAATGGATAGTGATGAATCTAGGTTAACACATGATTATAGAAAAGAATTAATGAATAACATTGAAAAAAGACTTACTAGAAAAGAATGTGAATTATTACTTAGCGTTATTCTTAAAGGAAAAAAATCTAGGTTCGTTAATTTAGATATTTTAAAAATATTTAATCTACTTAAAGAAAAAAATATTCCAGCAATGGGGCTTACTAAACTTCCTACCGGTAAATTCGGCGTAATTGAAGATATGATCGAATGGAGAATTCGTGAACTCACTGAATTAAAGGTAAATTTTCAAGAATTTTCACCTTTAGAAGATGAAATAACAATCGAGGATTTTAATATCGGTTACGGTAAACCTACATTAAAAGATGGCATAATTTATACTGCGGAATATGATAAAGGAAGCGTACTTGAATATGTATTACGCAAAACAGATTATTATCCGCAATCAATAATATTTATTGATGATATAGAAGAAAATTTACTATCATTACAAGAAGTTTGTAAGAAACTAAAAATTAACTATCAAGGATTTGAATTTATGGGTTCTGCTATCGTTCTTGAACCTGATCTTGATGAACAATTAGAAAAAATCAGATTTGAAATTCTAGAAAAAGAATATAAATGGTTAACGGACGAGGAACTTAAAAAGCATACTTTGTCATAACTTGGAGGCATTGTTGCGTGGAGCGGTAAAACCCACTGTGTCACCCCGTGGCTTGACCACGGGGTCCATAAAAACAATAAAAAATACTAATAATTTTAGTATTTTTAACTGGATCCTGTGGTCAAGCCACGGGATGACAGAGGTGAAATTAATCCACGCGGGCAATACCTAATGTAGACAAACTAATTAGATGACACCTATTCACCTTAGAGTATAATATTATGCCTGCAAAACTTATTGTTCTTTTTACCTTACTTATTTCCTTTTCTACTATGGCACATAAAAAGGAAGAAGAAAAAATTACAGGAGTAAAAGCAACTAAAGTACAAATTGCCGAGCTTTACGACATATTTAATATTGTAGGGCAATGCCAGAATGATAATAGCCGTGATTATTATGCTAATGCCACCGGAGTAGTTGAAAAAGTCTCAGCACATCAAGGAGAAATAGTAAAGAAAGGAGATATATTGCTAGTTATAGATAAAAACATAGCAGAAACCACTAAATCTAGAGCAGCAGCTTTATTAAATACAAAACAAGAAGATTATAATAGAAAAGAAGCTTTATTTGCTAAAAAATTTGTAAGCAACGAGGAATATAAAAGGTCAAAAAGCGAACTTGAAGATGCTAAATTTAATTATTCCAAAGCTCTAAAAACATATAACAACATGATAATTACTGCACCCTACTCCGGTAAAATAGGCGTAATTAAGTCTATGGTCGGTGATGAAGTAAAAATAGGCAACTATCTTTTTAGCATTACCGGAACAGAAAATTCACAAAGTATTTTTATTGAATTGCCGGAATCTTTAAGCGGAAAAGTTGGAGTCTATACTGAAGTTTTAATTGCAGGAAAAATTAAAAGTACAATCGGGGCAGTATCACATTACTTATCAGATAACGGTACTTTAACAGCTAAAATTATTTTACCTATGGGGACAAAAATCCTGCATAATAGCTTAGTAGATGTTACGCTTATAATTAATCCTCACAAAAATCTAACCGTTCCTGAAAGTTGTATTCAACGAAATAATCAAGGTAACTTTATTTATAAAATAGACGGTGATACGGTAAAACAATTATATGTAAAAATCGGTACACGTACAGAAGGTCTAATTGAAATTACCTCTGACGATATTAAAGAAGGTGATTTAGTCGTTACCGAAGGTATGACTAAAATCGGCGATGGCTCAAAAGTTAAAATAATTGAGGAATAGTTATCTATACATATTTTTAATCCATCTCTGTATTCTAGAGATTGTTGCTTTTACTCCATTATATTTTATAGAGTAAATAGTGAACCTAATTAAACTTGGGGCAATAGAAAAACCTAATCGTATTTTTTTTATTATACGGTTAGAGTTATTTTTTGTAACGTCAGCATCCTCTTTTAATAATTTTAATTGCGTAACAGCCACTAAGAGCAAATTGATAGTAAATGGACTGAATTTACTTAAATCACCATCATTAACAACGTATGCAGCAATATTTATTAACCCTTGAGAATATTTAGTAGGGCTCATAAACGCATTAGTATCGCCATCACGAACACGGTATTTGGATAATGCCTTATTAATACCTCCTACTAAATTCTTACTTGCAATAGAAATCCATACACAACAATCTTCACCGATTTTAATATTTTCAGGAAATAAGTTTTGTCTAAATAACAAAGTCCTGCCCATCACTGTTGTTGTTGTTATCGTACAGTTTTGGATAATTTGAGGAAAAATTTTACCACTAACATTACCAGAATCCACAAAACATATATATTTTCCTTTTTCATCTATTCTTTGATATGAAGTATGAGAAAATACAAAATTATTTTCCATCATAAATCCTAATTGAGTTTCTATTTTATTTGGCATAAATAGATCATCTGAATCAAGAAAAGCAATATATTCTCCTGAAGCTTTTTTAATTCCTAGATTACGTGCTGCACTAGGTCCTTCATTTTCTTTACGGAAATATTTTATCCTCTTATCTTTTTTACATATTTCAGTTAATTCTGATATATCCTCTGTTGATCCATCATCTATTACAAGTAATTCAAAATTTTCATGAGTTTGAGCAAGTACGCTTTCTATAGCCTCTATAGTCCAATTTATCCTATTATATACAGGCATAATCACGCTAACTTTTGTATTATTCAAATACCTATTCGCCATCTCCATAGCTAATTTTTCTGATTTTCTATATGGAGTATAATCTTTAAAGAAAGCTATGGTATCAAATAAAAATGCTGCTATAGAACCGTCGCCCATTATTAGCATTTCTTCTTCTGTTAACTCTTTTAAAAAACCCGACCATAATTCTTCGCATTCTTTTTCATGTATAGAAATAGTATTTGTCCCACGCTCAGGATGCATTCGAGCTTTGATAAGTACTTGATCATCAAAATATATAGGAGCTACTCGAAAAATCTTAAACCACAAATCGTAATCTTGTGTTGTTATTAGCTTTTCATTAAATAGCCCGACTTCATGAAAATATTTGACAGGGATTAATAACGAACACCCATGTATCAAACCACGTAGAAGAGGAAATAATGGGATGTTAAGTTTATTTTCAGGAATCCTATCAATTATTTTATTTGTAGCTATATGTTGTGATTTTTCATTTATTAAATCATAACCACAGTAAAGAATAGTATCTTTATTATCTAATTTATTTAATATATTAATTTGATGTTCAACTTTATTAGGTAAATATACATCGTCATGACTAAGCCATGAAAAATATTTCCCTTTCTTGTTTTTGACACCATAGTTCAAAGCTGAACCGCATCCGCCGTTTTCTTTATAAAAATAACGTATTTTATCACCGTATGATAATGCAATTTGTTCTGTTTTACCATTGTCTTTAGAACCGTCGTTAACAACAATAATCTCAATATTTTTGTAAGTTTGAGCTACGGCACTATCTATAGCTTCGTGCATATAATTTGCCCCGTTATATACGGGAATAATAATCGAAACTAACGGGGAATATGTATTTTGTTTCATCCAACTAACTTTTGAGAATGAGGAATTAATCTAATTAATATGCTCACTAATAGACTAATTATAAAAGTAATAAATGCTAAAGCTAAACCGTCTGTAATTGGATAATTTACCTGATTAAAGCTTGAAAATTCTATCATTATGTATTGTAATCTATCTAGTAACCAAACATGAAAAAAATATATGAAAAAACAATTATCAGAAATACATTTTAATAGTTTATTATAATAGACCGGCACATTAACTTTTTGTAATACTACGAATATTCCTATAGATGCGATTATAACATTTGGTGTTAAATATACATATGCAGTTTCATCAGGTATAGAGGAATTTATATTTAGTTTCCAAGTAATAGTAAAAGTAAATATACTTCCTATTAAATATAAAATTAACCAATAATATATAGGAAATTTTGAACCGATATTTTTCCTTATTAGATATGCTCCTAAAATTGCATAACCGGAATAATTGAGAAAATTACTAATTGCCATCCAATTTGTTATCGATAAAAAGTAATAAGAATTAACACCATTAATTACAAACCATAATATTAAAAAATAACAAGCAAATTTTGTATCTTTAATCATTTCATTAACAATTAAAGCAAGAATTGGCAATAGTAAACAAACCCCAAGCATATAATAAACAAAACCTAGATGATACATTGCAGGTTCACGAAAGATACTATTTAGTACAACAAAAATATTAGATATTTCTCCAATGTTATATAAAACCCAATATTTATAAAGAATACTCCAAAATATTGATGGAATTAATAACCTTTTTACTTTATGCCATAATTTTTCTATCGGCATAGTATTTTGAAGTGCTAAAACACCTGACAATAATATAAATAAAGGAACAGCCACTCTACAACAAGAATCTATAAAATTAGAAAAAATAAAACTTTTAGAAAAAGGGAAAGATGAATATGTATAAAAACACGGAGCGATTGAATGAAGCGTAACTACCATAAAAATAGCTAAAGTTTTTGCTAAATCTACCCAAACTATATGGTTATTATTTATTTTCATTATCATTTATATTTAAAAATTTAAGAAATGTTTCTTTCATATGCTCTAGCGTAAAATCTCGCAAGAAACATTTTGAACCGTTTTTAGCAAATTGTTTATAAGAATCTTCATCAGCTATTGCTCTTTCAAGCTCATATATTATTTTATCGGTGGCAAGAGAATTACACAAATATCCTGCATTATTTTCTGCTATATATTTGCTTGGTGAAGAATAATCAGGAGCATGACAAAAGACCGGTCTACCGGAAGCAAAATATGTAACTAATTTTGAAGGAAAACTTGTACTTGATTCTTTATAAAATTCTTCAGAAAACCAGTAAGGCATATAAAGAAGATCTGAATCGGCAAGTAAATTAATAGTTTTTTCTTGCGAACACCACCCTAAATATTCAAAATTAGCAGGTAATTGTGCTGATACTTGAAAATCTCCTCCTATTACCCGAATTTTAATATTTTTGCCAGCAATAAACCAACTAACGCTATTAAGAGCATTAATAAGACTTAACCATTCAGCTTGAGCATAAAACTGCCCTGCCATACTAATTATAAATTCATTTCTATTATGAGGCGATGCAGCTGGAATACATGCTAATTCTTTCAGTAATCCGGCAATTACCGGTATAGTAGGTGTATTATATTTAGTTTTATAACTCTCAGACATTGCCCATGAAGCAGTAGCACAGCAAGTACTATGTTTGATTACTTCATCAAACTCTTTTAAGAACCTTTTTTGAGTAAACTCATCAATTTTATTAGCTCGAAGCCACCATTCAAAAGAATCCCACACTTGAGTAAATAAAGGCACTGATAGTTTTTTAGCTAAAGGTCGTGTTAACCTAATTATAGTCTGCCCTTGCAATACTGCCCATATAGCATCAACTTGCTGCTCTTTAGCAAATCTTATTATTTTAGGAAGTAACAAATATTTTACTTTTGCAGCATTAAATAACTCAACACTATAAGAAATTAATCCTCCTATTTTCCCTTCTTTGTATATTCTAGCAGTTTCAATAGATTTAAATAATTTTAAGCGAGGAATTTTTTTTAATTCTTTTGGTATTTTAAATTCTAGACTAGGATGTGCAACACTACATATAACAACTTGACCTAAAGGTAGAAATTTTACTAAGGGATGTAATACTAACCCTGCCGTATAATTCTCACACGGTGGTATATCAGTTAAAAGTAAAATTTTCATTTATTTAAGGTCTCTTTATAAATATTTACTAAATTTTTTATGTGCATATCTTGACTATAATGTAATTCAGCTGCTTTTCTTCCTTTATTACCTCGCTCTAAACGCTCTTCCGGATTATCAATTAAGTGCTTTATTGCATTTGATAAAGCATTACTATCACGCATTGGAACAGAAATACCAACATCAGGAGCAAATGTTACTTCAGGTAATGATGTTCCGTCAAAAACAATTACAGGTTTGCCGCATGCTAATGCTTCTATCGCCATGACGCCGAACGCTTCTGCAACAGACGGCATTAAGAAGATATCAGAAGCAGCTAAAACATCTCGAAGTAATACATTATCATTAGTCCAGCCATGTTCTATTATTTCAAATCTTCCTCTAAATTGTTCTAGTAAATTATGCCTGCCAACCGTTAATAAGCATATAGGCTTTGTAATTTCAAAATTTTTTAATGCTTCTATAATATAATTATACCCTTTAAAAATATGGTCAGCTTCACTACGAAAAGAAATTACTATCGTATCTTTACTGATTCTAAACCGTTCTCTTGCTTTTTTAGTAAAATCAGGAGAAAAAAATTTTAAATCTAAACCAAAAGGTAAATGATGAGTTTTTACTTTTTTAAATAATGGCGAAATATTAACCATATTCTGCATCCATTTTGATGCTACAATTATATCAAAATTAGATTTTTCATAAACTCTGCCTTTATGATTAAATAAAAACTTACTATTGTCTTTCCTCATTGCAAATGGAGTACTAAGGTCAGGGCAAATACCGCAATTTTTCTCCCATCCCGTACAACCCATCGGATAAATGCAACGACCTGTCATCGCCCAAGGATCATGCAAAGTCCAAACCGTCGGTTTTAGATTAGTTATTTTAGGCAAATGCCTCATACTAAAAAAACCCGAATGAATAATATGAAGATGAAGTAAATCAGCTTCTTGAAATTCAGGCATTTTCATCATTTGCAAAGCATTACGATATAAAATTGATTGCAAAGATAAGATATTTTCTATTCCGTATAAAAAACGATTTATTTTACGATCTCTCTCACTAAAGGTTAATACTTCAGGATTATCATTATCTTTTTGCCAAACTAAATGTTTTGACTCTATACCATGTTCTTTTAAAAGAGGAGTAATTGCTAAACCGTGAAATCGAGAACCAGGTGACTCATAGGCAGTAATTTGTAATACTTTCATAATTAGTTTTTGCCTATTACTGAAGATTTTGATAGCAAATCTTTGTATAATTTTGCTAAATTTTTAACATATAGCTTTTCATCATAATATAATTCTGCTACTTCTTTACTCTTATTACCACGCTTTAAACGCTCTTCCGGATTATCAATCAAATGCTTTATTGCATTTGATAAAGCATCACTATTACGCATTGGAACAGATATGCCAATATCAGGTGCAAATGTTACTTCAGGTAATGATGTACCATCAAACACTATTACAGGCTTAGCACACGCCATAGCTTCTATTGCCATAACACCAAATGCTTCTGCAACAGACGACATTAAGAAGATATCAGAAGCAGCTAAAACATCTCGAAGTAGCACATTATCATTAATCCAACTATGTTCTATTATTTCAAACCTTCCTCTAAATTGCTCTAGTAAATTACATTTACCAACTGTTAGTAAGCATATAGGTTTTGTAGTCTCCAACTTTTCTAATGCTTCCATTATATATTGGTAACCTTTAAAATGAGTATCTTCGGAACGAAAGCAAATCACTATTTTATCATCACTAATATTAAAACGCTCTCTTGCTTTTTGAGTAAAACTAGGAGAAAAAAATTTTAAATTTATACCGAAAGGCAAATGATGAACTTTAACTTCTTTATCAAACAAAGGTGAAGTATTAACCATATTTTGCATCCATTTTGATGCTACAATTATATCAAAATTAGATTCTTTATAAGCTTTATACTTATAATCAAATAAAAACTTACTATTATCTCTTTGCATAGGAAATTGAGTAGTAAGATCAGGGCAAACTCCACAATTTTTTTGCCACCCACTGCATTCCATTGGGTGAACACATCGACCGGTCATTGCCCAAGGATCATGCAAAGTCCATATTGTTGGCTTTAGGTTAGTTATCTTAGGTAAATGCCTCATACTAAAAAAACCTGAATGAATAATATGAAGATGAAGTAAATCAGCTTCTTGAAATTCAGGCATTTTTATTATTTCTAAAGCATTACGATATAAAACCGATTGTAAAGATAAAATATTTTCTATTTTACGTAAAAAACTATTTATTTTACGGTCTTTTTCGCTAAAAGTTAATACTTCAGGATCCTTAGTATCTTTAGCCCATACCAAATGCTTAGATTCAATACCGTATTTTTTTAAAATCGGCGTTATAGACAAACCATGAAATCTACGCCCCGGAGATTCATAGCCATTTATTTGTAATATTTTCATTTAACTTAGACCTTATTAAACGCTATACATCTCATATCGCTTTCAACTTATTTAACATTCTTATTATTTTAGCGTAAATCTTTATAAAAATAGAACGATTCTCGTTACTGATTTTTAGTTCTTGTTCCTTAACTTCTAACTGTTCCTTAAGTATTTCTAATTCTTCAGTATTAGCAATTAGCTGTTCGGTTAGTTGATCTGTAGTAGATTTTAATAATTCTTGTAAATTATTTATTTGCTCGTATAATTTATTGATATCTTTAAATTGTGAAGCAAATTTATTTATCTTAGATAAATATTCTTGAGCTGTATTAATAGCAAAATTTATTTTTTCTCTCTCTACTATTTCTAGAATTTCTTTTAAAGAGGTTGTCGCTCCTTTCTCAATTAATAGTTCTGTTGTGCGTTGACACATCCATAAACCGCATTTTAAACTATTTTTTACAATTTCATTGTTTATAACTTTTTCTTTAAAATCAGGAAATATAGCTTTTAAATTTTCTAAATGATTTGTAGCATTAAATAAAATATTTTCTCCATATACGTCATTAAAATAATTTTCGGTATATACTATATTTTTTATTGCATAGAATCCTCCATAAGGAGTAGTAAGAAGCTCACTCTTAGCATTATGAGTATGTAATTCTTTACATCCTATAATACTCCATCCGGGAAAATCTTCAGGATGCCATCCAGATTTATGCTCTTGCCATTCTCCTCCATGTAAATTCCAGCCGTCAATATCATGTACTTCTTGCGGCATAAAACCCAAAGGGGTAAATATTATAATTTGTTTGCGAGCTACCCGTTCGCATTCAATTAATACTTCTTTCCCGATTTCTTTAGGCATATGCTCTATAACATCAATTAAAAATATTGAGTCAACAGATTTATCGGAAAATGTAGTAAGAGTAGCTTTTGCGTCTAAAGGAATTATTATTGAATTAGTTCCTGATAAGTTCTTTTTTAATATTTCAGCATATTCTTGATATGGTTCTACACAAATAAGTAAATCAGGAACTATATATTGTTGCGGACGAATCCCGCATCCAATATCCATAATACTAGAAACAGGATTTATAAATTCTTTTATTTTAGTATAAAATATATCTGCCGAATACCATTCTTCAACTATTTTATCTTCTTCTATCATTTAAACCACACCGTACGGTTAACATAATCCACATAACTTAAAACTATACGCAATATTTTCTTTGATACAAGACCCGCTTCAGCATAATCCGGCACGATATCTTGCAAGCGTTTATTATTCTCGTGTTCTTCCGTAATAGCTTTCACCGATTGTAGTACCCGTTCAGCCTTAAAGCCCGACATAATAAGCGTTCCGGCATCCATACCTTCAGGACGCTCATGTGCCTCTCTAATATTTAAAGCAGGTAAATTAAGTATCGATGCTTCTTCGGTAATAGTACCACTATCGGATAAAATACAAAACGCATTCATCTGAAGTTTGACGTAATCCGTAAAACCAAAAGCCGGTAAAAACCTTATTTTATCACCAAGCTCCTTAAACCCCTCTAAATCCTCAAGCCTTTTTTTAGTCCTTGGGTGTGTTGAGAAGATTACGGGGAAATTATACTCTTTAATAAGAATTTGTAAACTACTTAATAATTCTTTCAGATTATTTTTGACATCGACATTTTCTTCACGATGTGAGCTAATTAAGAAATATTGTTTTGGTGTAAGTGACAACTTATCTAAAATATCCGAGTTTAATATTTTAGGCATAAAACGGTCAAGAACTTCAGGCATATGCGAGCCTGATTTTAAAATAAGCTCAGGCGGTAAACCTTCAGCAATTAAATAACGTCTTGCATGCTCGGTTAACGTAATGTTAAAGTCGCTAATATGATCAATGATTTTACGGTTTATTTCTTCAGGTACACGCTGATCAAAACAACGATTTCCTGCTTCCATATGAAAAATCGGAATTTTACGGCGTTTAGCAGCAATCGCCGATAAACACGAATTAGTATCGCCGTAAAATAAAACGGCGTTGGGTTTTTCTTTTTCAAGTACCTCGTCTACTTTTTCGATAATAAGCCCGATAGATTTTGCCGTATTATCTGCCGCTACTTCTAAGAAATAATCAGGCTTTCTAATTCCCATATCATCAAAAAAAACCTGATTTAATTCATATGCATAATTTTGACCGGTGTGAACTAGGAGGTGATTAGTATATTTATCAAACTCAGAAATCACGCAGCATAGTTTAATAAGTTCAGGACGAGTACCGACAATCGTCATTACCTTAAGCATTTTTTAGCTCCTCTTGTACGTAATCAAGCGTCAGTAATAACTCTTTTACTTCTTCTAAATTTAAACGTTTTGTATTATGAGAAGTGTAATCCTCTAAAAGAGCTACTTTCTTTTCACCTTCAACAAAATATTTTGCATAATTAAGATCACGCCCGTCCATAGGAATACGGTAATAATCCCTTAAATCATCAGCTTTTGCCATTTCTTCAGATGATACTAGCGATTCGTAATGTTTTTCGCCGTGACGTGTACCGATAAAACGTATTTCATTTTTGCTATCGAATATATCTTGTAACGCTTTTGCGAGTACTTCAATTGTACTTGCCGGAGATTTTTGTACGAAAATATCTCCTTGACGCCCATGCTCAAACGCATATAAAACTAAATCTACGGAATCTACAAGCGACATTAAAAAACGTGTCATTGACGGTTCTGTAATGGTTAATTCCTTACCTTGTTTTATTTGATTGATAAAAAGAGGAATTACCGAACCACGAGATGCCATAACGTTACCGTACCTAGTGACGCAAAGCACAGTCTCACCTGGAGAATGCATACGTGCTTTTGCTATTGCTAACTTTTCCATTAATGCTTTAGATAATCCCATTGCATTAATTGGATATACAGCCTTATCGGTACTCAGTACAATAACTTTTGTAACTTTGTTATTAATAGCAGCACTTAAAACATTTTCAGCACCTAAGACGTTAGTATTGATTGCTTCCATAGGATAAAATTCACAAGTCGGAACTTGCTTTAAAGCGGCGGCATGAAATACATAATCTACACCATGCATTGCCTCATTAATACTTTTATAATTACGTACATCCCCGATATAGAATTTAAGTTTTGAGTTATTTAAAGCAATACGCATATCCTCTTGCTTTTTTTCATCTCTACTAAAAATTCTAATTTCCTTAATATCATTGATAATATCGGATTTAAGAAAACGAGAAAGCACCGCATTACCAAACGAACCGGTGCCTCCTGTAATCATTAAAGTTTTATCTACAAACATTATTTATTTAGTACCTATTTTGTTATTATTTATTTTGTCATTGCGAGGAAAAATTGTTGCATAATCGTCATTGCTAGGAGCGAAGCGACGTGGCAATCTCGTAAAACATCCTGAGATTGCTTCGTCAAAATTTTCAATTTTTTCTCGCAATGACGACTCGGTATTCACGCAGTCTACGACTGCTCGCAATGACGATTTACCCAAACTCACACATACGCTTTACAAGCTCACGCCAATCAGGTGGCGTATATCCCGTTACCTCATTAAAACAAGTGGCATCCAGTGAGCGATCTATTACAAGCTCATCCGATGGAATAATATCGATTTCTTTATTATATATTTTCGCTACTAATTTTAACAATTCTAACTTATTAATCGGTTTTGATGCAACATGATAAAGCCCATGCAGTTCTTTATTCGGTAATACAAAATCCCTTATTATTCTTGCAAGCTCTACTGTCGGGAATCCTGAATAAATAGCTTTTTCAAAACCTTTCACTTGCCCTTCTGCACTTAAAAACCAATTGATTAAGCTTCTATTGCCTGCCAGCTCATGACCTATAATTGAAGTACGTAATGTAATAGCATGCGAATAATCTACTTCGCCAAGGAATTTAGAGCGACCGTAAAGGTCATAACAGTCAGGAAAATCGCTTTCCTTATAATTACCTTTTTTTCCTGAAAATACACAATCAGTACTAATGTGGATTAACCTTGAATTAGCTAATTTACATAAATTAGCTAGCCTATGCGGTAACAAGCTATTTATTGGCAATGCTTTTAACGGATCGTTTGCATCAGCTAATTGCTTTACAAGCCCTATACAATTTATGACGATTTCGGGTTTTACTTTATTAAATACCTCAACTAACGAATCATGATTCTCAACATCTACATTTGTAATTAATTTATCAGATAAATCTTTAGAAAAATAAGAATGAGCGGAATTATTTCGAGCTGTCGCACAAACATCAAACTTACTATCCTGACTTAAAAATCTAAACATACTGTTACCTAGCATACCGGTAACACCTAGAATTAATATTTTCATGGTATATTTTATTTATTTTCATCGGTTTTATCATAAATAATATATCTTTACAATAAAGTTTTTGAAAAGCTAGAAATTGTATAATTATCAACGAATTAATTTATATCCTCTTCTTTTCTCATAAGCTTTAATTCTTTGTATAAATCAATATCTTTATACTTATCCAATATGTTTCTTGCTTTTTCTATATTTGAATGAAAACTCGATATTATTAATTCTGAATTGTTATACTTAATTGTTACTTTATCTCCTATTTTAAGTTTTAATTTCTGCCTTACTTTTATAGGAATAACTAGTCTACCGTTATTATCAATATAACTTTTTTGTACTATCATAAAAAATAATTAACTTGCCATAGAAAAGGTTCTTATTCTACTTTCTTTAACTTTCCAACCTTCATCTTCTGCGAGTTCTAAATCATATTGATTTTGCATATTCATCCACCAACGAGGATTAACATTAAAATATTTACCTAAGCGGAGTGCCGAATCAGCAGTAATTGAACGATGATGCTTAATTATATTATTGATTCTAGTAACAGGTACATCAATATCACGAGCAAGCTTACTTTGACTAATACCCATAGGTTCCATAAATTCTTCAAGTAGAATTTGCCCCGGTGAAATAGGAGGTAATTTGTTTGTCATAAATTCTTAGTTTTGTTGCATGGACTGTTTTATGTCATTCCCGCATAGGCGGGAATCCAGTAAAGCCTATAAAAACAAGTTTTTATAGGCTTATTTTATTGAATATACAACTTCTATATCGGATATTGAAGTTATTTTTCTGGATCCCCGCTTTTGCGGGGATGACATTGAGTAGGTTTTTCGATGCACGCAACAACTCCTCAATTCCTTCCTAATTAAAGTTTTTTCATAGAATCAAGCACGGTTTCAAGAATCATACTAGCAGCTACGGCATCATCGTTATTATTACGATCTTTTCTTTTAACGCCGAATGATTTAAGGAAATTATTCGCAGCTTTTGTAGTTAGTCTTTCATCTTGTAAATATATAGGAAAATTTATAGATTTTGCTAGCTCTTCAGCAAATTTCATTACTATATTTGTTTGCTCGGTTACCGCTCCGCTCATATCAATCGGTAGACCTATTACCACACCGCAAACTTTATATTTTTCGATTATACTAAGCAAGGAAGTAATAACGATTTTTTTATTTATCTCAATTATAGTGTTTAAGGGCATAGCAATATTACGTTCTTGATTAGATAATGCGATTCCTAATTTTTTGCTTCCGTAATCAATAGCAATAAGTGGAGCATTTGGTATTAAAAGCGGATAAAATTCTTGAAGATTTTTTATGATCATGGTAGTTATAAAAATTACTTTATTTTATTATATATGCTAAAAACTATTCAAAAACATTTAGATACGAAATTAATTAAATTATCGGCTATTTTAGCCTTTATTTATTGTTTGTTATTTAATACCGCAATATTGATTTATAAATTTGATTATTATAAAGCAACGATTTTTAGAGGGATATTAGAGCTATCAAAAGATTTTTGTTATATTTATATATTTTCTTTTATAGCATTTTTTGGTCTTAGCGTACATAAATTAGTGTTAAAAATCGGCGTAGGGTTTTTATTTATAACATCTGCTATTGCTAGCTATTACATTTATTTCTTCAAAATCAATCCTACTAAACAAGTAATAGGTAGTTTTTTCTCAACGGATTTAAACGAAGTTTATGAATTAGTCAGCATTAAATTAATAATATGGATAATTTTTTGCCTTTTTAGCTGTTTTTATACTCTCAAATCTTTTACCGCCGAAAATTCTAAATCATTCGTAACAAAATTATTATCTGCCGCTTGCTTACTTATTTTTGTATATAATATTATTACTCCTTCATTTAAGATACTAAAAAATTATTTTCCCATTCAGTATTTACATAATAGCTACCTTAATTTTGCCGGAAACCTAACCGGTAAAAATTATGCCTGTATAGATATTAGTAAGCAATATAACTTTATAGATAAGTCAGATAAAGATATTATAGGTGTTTTAGTTATAGGAGAATCGGCAAGATTTGATCATTTCGGTATTAACGGTTATGAAAGAGATACGACTCCTTACTTAAAAACTGCCCAAAATCTAACTTCTTTCAAAGCTAAATCCTCTTCTAATCTTACCTATCTTTCCGTACCGTCATTACTTTCACGTTATCCTGCAAGTCAAATTGAAAATACTAGACAAGAGAACAGCTTTTTATCAATTTTAACAAATCTTGGCTTTAATACTACCTGGATCGGTACTCAAACTTTAATGAGGAGTTTCGCAAATTTTGACCTAAGTAATATATATAATGACGTTAATTTTACTATAGTACCGGGCGGCTCTGCTCTATTTTCTTTAAATGATCATGATGAAAAAATATTGCCTTTTATAAAAGAAATAATAACAAATTCAGAGAAACAATTTTTAGTAGTTCATACCTCAGGAAGTCACTGGAACTATAACGCAAGATATCCTAAAGAATTTGAACATTTCACTCCTACCTGCCCTATTAAAGTTAAAGGAGATGCGAGTGATTGCGATAAGCTTGCTTTAGTTAACAGCTATGATAATTCAATTTTATACACCGATTTTTTTTTATCTAATTTAATAGATTTGCTTAAAGATAAAAATGCCTTTTTACTATATGTATCCGATCACGGCGAATCGTTAGGAGAAAATGGTTATTACGGTCACGGTGGTCCACTACTTGCAGAACAAATAACAGTGCCGCTTATAGTTTGGGTATCAGATGATTTTAGAGAAAAATATCCTGAATCGGTAGACTCAATTAAAAATTATGCTAATACCGAAATTAGCCATGATTATGTATTTCATTCAATCCTTGACTGTTTAAATATAGATTCCGACATAATAGATAAAGACTTAAGTATATGTAAATCTAGTTAAAAATTATTGAATTATTAAAAAATTTATATATAAATTAAAATCTCAATAATTATATGATTTATTATTATGTCTGATATACCTAAACTAGACGACTATTATTATAGATTTTTACAAAGTATTTTACTTAAAACACTAGAACAAAATAAAGCCGCTGAAACTTATTTATTACAGGAAGATTTTAATAGTGCTTTAAATGAGATAAAAAATATAAATGAACAACTTGAAGAATATTCAAACATTCTTTCTTTACTCAAAGTAATTAAAACCCATTTTATTGATAAAAAATATATAATTAAGTACCGTTTAATTTAAATTCTTTTTTTATAATTAAAAATAATATAGAGTGGAAATAAAAAAAGGTATTGAATTATGGAATATGCATTATTAATTTTCAGTATTATAGCGATTTTAGTTATAATACAAATGGTTAAAGTTGTACCTCAACAACAAGCATGGGTAGTAGAGAAATTGGGGAAGTTTGACAAAGTACTACAACCCGGTTTAAACTTACTAATCCCTGTCATTCAGAGAGTAGCATACAAACATACTTTAAAAGAAGAAGCTATAGACGTTACCGCTCAAACAGCTATTTCAAACGATAACGTAACATTATCTATCGACGGTGTTTTATATGTTAAAATTATTGATCCGATGGCAGCGTCTTACGGTGTTAATAATCCTTACTATGCTATAACGCAGCTTGCTCAAACTACTATGCGTTCGGAAATCGGTAAACTCCCTTTAGATAGAACTTTTGAAGAGCGCGAAACTTTAAACGTAGCAATTGTAGCAGCTATTAATCAGGCTGCTATAAATTGGGGCATACAATGTATGCGTTATGAAATTAAAGATATTCAACCTCCGCAAACTATACTTAAAGCTATGGAATTGCAGGTAGCTGCAGAGCGTCAAAAAAGAGCTCAAATTCTAGAGTCGGAAGGTAATAGACAAGCAAAAATTAACCATGCAGAAGGTGAAAAAGCACAAATCGTACTGAATTCAGAAGCTTCTTATACTGATCAGGTTAACAGAGCAAAAGGTGAAGCTGAAGCAATAGGCTTAATCGCTACCGCTACGGCAAATAGTATTGAGATTGTCGCAGCTGCCGTACAAAAAACAGGAGGAAGTGAGGCGGTAGCTCTCAAAGTAGCTGAGCAGTATATTAGTGCATTCGGTAATTTGGCTAAAGATACCAACACCGTAATTTTACCCGCAAACCTTTCAGAACCGAGTAGTTTTGTAACCGGAGCGTTAACTATATTTAACCAATTAAAAGCTTCTTCAGAAAAGAAAATAGATAAGTAGCAATTTATAAAGATTTATTATTGTAATAATAATTAGTTTTATATATCATACCAGATTATTAATTAATAAAAGGTTATGGATATGTCAGTATTTGTCGGCAAAACTGCTCCGGATTTTACAGCTAAAGCTATTATGCCTAATAATAATATAGACGAAAAGTTTAAACTTAGCGATTATGCTACAGGGGATAATATAGTGTTATTTTTTTATCCCCTAGATTTTACTTTTGTTTGTCCATCGGAAATTATAGCATTTCACAATAAGCTTGGTGAATTTACCGAAAGACGTACTAAAGTAGTAGCTGTTAGCGTTGATTCTCATTTTAGCCATTTAGCTTGGAAAAATACTCCGCATAATAAAGGCGGACTTGGACAAGTACAATTTCCAATGGTATCCGATATAAAAAAGGATATTTCTTCAAAATATAACGTACTTAATGAAGACGGTGTTGCTTTGCGTGGAACTTTTTTAATTGATAAGGATTTCATAGTACGTCACATGCTAGTTAACGACTTACCTATCGGTCGTGATATTAATTATACATTAAAAGTAATCGATGCTTTAACTCATCATCAAAAGCACGGCGAAGTTTGTCCTGCCGGCTGGCATAAAGGTGAGGAAGCAATTACCCCGTCACATGAAGGTATAGCACATTATTTAAGCTCACATGCCGAGAAGCTGTAGTATTATGTCATTCCCGCGTGGATCGGTTTTTTCGTCATTGTGAGCGAACGTTAGTGGGCGTGGCAGTCTCAGGAATCCTTCCCAAGATTGCTTCGTCAATTTACTATTGTAAATTTCCTCGCAATGACTTTAACAATTAAACCAAAACCCATATCAAATAACCCTAAATAATGCTAAAAGAATTATTTTCTGCTCCTAAAATATCTTATGATATTGAAACAATTAATATTTTACGTCTTATTAGGAGTGAAAATATCGGTCCTAAAACTTTCTTTAGTTTAATTAAATTATTCGGTGATGCAGCAACTGCCATAGATAACGCTCCGGATTTTTCATTGCGAGGCGGAAAGTCAAAACCAATTAAAATTTTCAGTAAAAGCGATGCTGAAAAAGAGTTAGAGCTTCTCGAAAAAGACAATGCTAAGATTATCACATATAAATCTCCGGAATATTCAAAATTATTACTTGAAATTTATGATCCACCTCCAATATTAAGCTATAAAGGTAATATAGAGTTATTAAATCATAATAAATGCGTTGCAATAGTAGGTGCAAGAAACGCTTCTGCAAACGGAAGAAGTTTTGCTCATAAAATTGCAAATGATTTAGTAAAAGAAGGGTATATAACTATTTCAGGATTAGCAAGGGGTATAGATAGCAGCGTACATCAAGATGCAATTTCTCAAACTATCGGAGTTATTGCAGGCGGTATTGATCATATATATCCACCGGAAAATAAAAAACTATTTGAAAATTTAGCAGGAGAAGGTTTAATATTAGCTGAGTTACCTATCGGCTCTACCCCGCTTGGAAAACATTTTCCACAGCGTAATAGGATAATATCGGGGCTAGCCTTAGGAGTAGTGATAGTAGAAGCAAGCTTAAAATCCGGTTCATTAATAACTGCAAAATTTGCACTTGAACAAAATAAGGAAATATTTGCCGTTCCCGGCTTTCCTTTAGATCCAAGATGTCAAGGTACAAATAAATTGATTAGAGAGGGAGCATATTTAGTGGAATCAGCGGACGATATTGTAGCTAATTTACCGCAATATGAAGAATTTATGAAAAAAGATGATGGATTATTTAAGGATTTTGTTGAGCTAGGAACAGTAAATACTAGATATGTTAAAGAACCGTCACAAAAGGAGCATACTGCTATATTGGAATTATTATCGTCAGTACCTATAGATTTTGAATATTTACAAAAAGAAACGGAATTACCGCTTCCTATTATATATACGGTAATATTAGAATTAGAACTCGCCGGCAAAGCAATACGTCACGCCGGCAATAAAATATCATTAGTTTACGCCTAATGCTCTATGTCATTCCCGCGTAGGCGGGAATCCAATACTTTAAAGCTTTTTAAAAGCTTTATTTGAATAAAATCTTGATCAAAAAGATTTTTTGAAAAGCTCGATTTATCTCGCTTTACGCTGGATTCCCGCTTTCGCGGGAATGACATAGTAAAGAGTGGGGCAAATAATAATAGAATAATTATTTTTATAATGAAAAATAACCATCGATGAAATTAGTAATAGTAGAATCGCCGGCAAAGGCAAAAACGATAAATAAATATTTAGGTAATGAGTTTAAGGTCATTGCATCATTTGGTCATATTAGAGATTTACCTTCTAAAAAAGGTTCGGTATTGCCTGATGAAAATTTTGCAATGAAATACGATATTTCCGATAAAGCCGGTAAATATGTAGATACCATAGTTAAAGATGCTAAAAAAGCTGATGCAGTATATCTTGCAACCGATCCGGATCGTGAGGGTGAAGCTATCTCATGGCATGTTGCAGAGGTACTAAAAGAAAAAAATAAGGTTAAATCCGATGATTTTTTCAAAAGGGTAGCCTTTAATGAAATCACTAAAAAAGCAATTATTCATGCCGTTGAGAACCCTAGAAAACTTGACGCTAACTTAGTAAATGCCCAGCAAGCAAGAAGAGCTTTAGACTATTTAGTCGGCTTTACCCTTTCACCTCTTTTATGGCGTAAATTACCTGGATGTAAATCGGCGGGACGTGTACAGTCCGTGGCTCTGCGATTAATATGTGAGCGAGAAGATGAAATAGAGCGTTTTAAGTCGGAAGAATATTGGGATATTAGCCTTAAAATGCAAAATAGTAATAATGAACTATTTACTGCTAAATTGACTCACGTAAACGATCAGAAGTTAGAAAAATTCTCAATTATTAACGAAAAAGATGCCAAAGATTTAACCGAAAAATTAAAATCTCAAAATTTTCATGTTGATAAGATAGAAAAGAAACAACAAAAACGTCAGCCGCAACCTCCTTTTATTACTTCATCACTACAACAAGAAGCAGCAAGAAAATTAGGTTTTAGTGCTAAAAAGACTATGCAAATAGCACAAAAACTTTATGAGGGCGTTGACATAGGTAAGGAAACTATAGGGCTTATTACCTATATGAGAACCGACGGCGTTACATTATCAAATGACGCAATAGCTGATATACGTAAGTTAATCGATAAAAATTACGATGACAAATATTTACCGAATAGCCCTAGAATTTATAAATCCAAAGTAAAAAATGCTCAAGAAGCTCATGAAGCTATAAGACCGACAAATATTACTTATACTCCTGATAGCTTAAAAGAAAAGCTAGAAAAGGATTATTATAAGCTTTATGAACTAATTTGGAAAAGGACTATAGCCTGCCAAATGGAAAATGTGATAATGGATTTGGTAGTTGCAAGTTTAGCTTCGGAAAATAAAGAATATTTGGCAAAAGCAAACGGATCAACTATAGCATTTGACGGGTTTTATAAGGTTTATCGTGAAAGTGTGGACGATGAGGCTGAAGAAGAAAATAAAATGCTGCCGCCTTTAAAAGAACAAGAACCGCTTAAAACTAAAGAAATTATTCCGAATCAGCATTTTACCGAGCCACCTCCAAGATATTCGGAGGCAAGCTTAGTGAAAAAACTTGAAGAGCTTGGGATCGGTCGCCCTTCGACCTATGCTAGTATTTTATCGGTTTTACAAGATCGAAAATATGTCTCTCTTGAGAAAAAGCGTTTTATGCCTGAAGAACTTGGACGTTTAGTAACGGTGTTCTTGGTCGGTTTTTTCAAGAAATATGTAGAATATGATTTTACCGCAGGTCTTGAAAATGAGTTAGACGAAATAGCAGCAGGTAAGCTTGAGTGGAAAGCTGCCTTAAATAATTTTTGGAGCGGTTTTAACCATAATATTGAATCGGTAAATGAGCAAAAAATCACCGAAATTATTAGTTATGTACAGAAAGCTCTTGATTATCACTTGTTCGGTGAAAATAAAGAATCTAAAGTTTGTCCTTCATGTAAAACAGGCGAGCTTAGCTTAAAGCTCGGTAAGTTCGGAGCATTTTTAGCATGTAGTAATTACCCTGAATGTACTTTCAGAAAATCTATTGTTAGCGGTAACGATAATAATGAAAATGATGGCGACCTTGCCGCTACTCCTAATGAGAATAAGGTTTTAGGTACTGATAAAGACGGAATAGAAATATATCTGAAAAAAGGACCTTACGGACCTTATGTTCAGCTCGGCGAACAAGAAGGCAAAGTAAAGCCAAAACGTAGCCCCGTGCCTGCTAGCTTGAATCAAAACGACATCACACTTGAGATGGCATTAAAGCTTCTAAGCTTACCGCTAAAAATAGGTATTCATAAAGATAGCGGCGAGGAAATTATGATAGGATACGGTAAATTCGGTCCTTACATAAAATATATGGGTAAATTTATTTCAGTGCAAAAAAAATATGATTTTCTAAATTTAAGCTTAGATGACGCAATGAAACTTATCGAAGATAATAAAGCAAAGCTAGAAAAGAAGCAGGCTTAAATAGTTTAGTGTTACCCCGTGACTTAATTAATGTCATTCCTGCGAAAGCAGGAATTCAGCATAAAGCGAGATAAATCGAGCTTTAAATTTTAAAAATTTAGTGTATTAAGACTTTTTAGTGGCTGGATTCCCGCTTCTAGCTAGGAATGACATAAAAGTATATAAATAATGACAAAAAAATAAGTAAAAATGACAAAAGTTATAACACGATTTGCTCCGTCACCGACCGGTATGTTACATGTCGGAAATATCAGGGCGGCACTACTTAACTGGCTATATGCAAAGAAGCATAACGGGCAGTTTATTTTAAGATTTGACGATACGGATTTAGAGCGTAGTAAACAGGAATATAAAGACGCTATCGAAGAAGATTTAAAATTTTTAAATCTTAATTGGGATCAGACATTTAATCAATTAAGTCGTTTAAGTAGATATTATGAAATCAAAAATCTATTATTAGACAAAAAAAGATTATATGCCTGCTATGAGACTCCTGAAGAGCTAGAATTAAAGCGTAAATTTCAATTATCTAAAGGTTTACCGCCAATTTATGACCGTGCTAGTTTAAATCTAACTGAAGAACAAATACAAAAATATATAGAACAAGGAAGAAAACCACATTATAGATTTTTGGTAAATTATGAACCGATTAGCTGGCATGATATGATCAAAGGCGAAGTTAAATATGACGGCAAGGCTTTAAGTGATCCAATAGTGATAAGAGCAGACGGTAGTATGACTTATATGTTATGCTCGGTTATTGACGATATTGATTATGATATTACTCATATTATTAGGGGTGAAGATCATGTTAGCAATACCGCTATTCAAATTCAAATGTTTGAGGCTTTAAATACTACTCCTCCGACTTTTGGACATTTAAGCCTAATTATTAACAAGGATGAGAAAATTTCTAAAAGAGTCGGGGGATTTGATATTGCAACTCTTAGAAAAGAAATCGGAATCGAAGCTATGGCAATAGCTAGCTTTTTTAGCTTACTTGGTTCATCGGCACAAATCTTACCTTATAAATCAATGGAGAAGCTAGCAAATCAATTTGAAATAAGTAGTTTTTCTAAAAGCCCGACTATTTATCAGCCGGAAGATTTGGAAAGACTAAATCATAAATTATTGATAAGTTTATATTTTGACGAAGTAAAAGACCGCCTTAAAGAAATCGATGCCGAGTATATTGATGAAAATTTTTGGTTATCGGTAAGACCTAATTTACAAAAATTACGTGATGTAAAAGATTGGTGGGAGATTTGTCATAAAACTCCGAATATAGAAAATCTAAATTTAGATAAGGACTATTTAAAGCAAGCTGCAGAATTATTACCGCAAGGTGAAATTACCAAAGATAGCTGGAGTATTTGGACTAAAGAAATAACAAATATAACAGGCAAGAAAGGTAAGGAGTTATTTTTGCCTCTTCGCCTTGCTTTAACCGGTAGAGAATCAGGACCGGAAATTGCAGGAGTTTTACCTTTGATTGATCGGGAAGAGATAATAAAACGATTAACTAGTGCTTAACTCTCTATGTCATTCCCGCAAGGCATTGCCTGCGTGGATACTGAAGGTCGTCATTGCGAGGAGCGAAGCAACGCGGCAATCCAGGAAATAATTAAAAGAATTCTGTAAATTAAGAATTTTTTACTGGATTGCTTCGTCAAAATTTTCAATTTTTCCTCACAATGACGGATAAACAGGTCCATGCAACAATGCCTGCTCGCAATGACGATTGAGTATAACAATAGACTTCTTGCATAACCTATCTTATAAAGAGGAATTTGAAGGAAACACGGAACGCAGCACCACAGCGTATAAAACATACGTGAGGATGCGAGTACCGGATTGACGTACAAATTACCTTTAGAAGGAGGTTATGCAAGAAGTCTAATATTTTAGCTATAATACTCTAGCATATTAGTATTAATAGCACCAGCAAGTTCTGCAGTATCGCCGTAGATATTATCAGCAATAAGAGAAACTATACCTGCTGCTCCTGCCATTAAACCTTCCACAGTTTCACAAGCTACATATCCTGCATCTATCCCTTCTTTTATTGTATTTTCTGCACATTTGATAGAATCGTACGGCGAAATTGCAATTGCTCCTAAAGCACAAGCACCTATAAGAACAGGCGGATTGTAATAAGCAAAAGTTGCAAGGCTTGCTACAGTTGCTTGAGCAAATGTAGATATAAAAGAATAATTAGTACTTACATCAGAAATAACACCTTGAATAGAACATACAGCACTTGCACCATTCTCTATCACATTAATAGCATGTTCTGTTGCTAAGGTAGCATACATTGTAAAATCTGCCGCAGCTTTAGTAGCATTTTGAAAATGAATTGTAGCACTATCAAAGTAACTAGATGTTTTTTTTGAGGTTTGTGGACCCGTATAGATTTTTGTCATGATTTTTCCCCTTAAAATTAAATCGTGACGACACGATAACTTAAATGTTGGGGCGTGTCAATGGATATTATTAATAAAAAATTAATAATATTTAAATAAAAGAGATATTTAGCTGTTAAAAAACTTTTTGATTTTTAGCTTATCTTCTTTAGACAAATTAGGCTTGAAGCTGTATATATCTTTTTTATTAGCATTTTCAGGTCTAAATTTAAACTCACCTTTAGTTGTTTTGATTGTAACTATCTGATCAGGAGAACCCCATTTAGGAAAATCATATTTTATAACTATGTCCCCGTTTCTAAGTCCGGATTTATAAGCGTTACTATTTTCATCAATATTTTTTATTGTATAATTATTTATTAAAGCATCTTTATCAAAACCACGGTCATATGACCCCATTTTTATTTTCTCGATCGGCAACACTTTAGCAACATCAGCTAAATCTATAGTTTTACCTTGTTCTATATATTCATTTATCTATCCCTTTTGGAACATAATCTTTAACTATTTTTTTAAAATAATCGCTTAAAAATTCTTGTTCTTTTGAGGTTTTAAACAAATCAAGCATAACATTATCCAGCGATTTACTCCTATTATTCTCTTTAATAAGATTATCCAAATAAAGTACAAAAACAAACCCACGATAATACGGTAATTTCTCTACTGCATAATCTCTCCAATAATCTGTTTTGATTAAATTATTAGGTTCATTTATTACAGGTGATAAATAATAATCCTGAAAGAATTGGTTAAATGCTTCTACAAACTCTTCAAGTGTTATAACTTCGGCACGCAAAGCTAAAACACGTGAATAATAATCGGTAAACCCCTCACTCCACCAATAATTTAATCCTCCTAAGTTATTACGTATTTTCTTCCCTGTCCAATTATGCAAATGTTCATGAGCAAGTAACGTTATATAATCCTGTTTGTCCAAACCTTGAGGAATAAACGCAGTAAAACTATTTGTTAAACCTATTCCTCCCATGTGATCAGGCTCATCACCTTCAATTAAACTGATTACATAATAAGGAAAATCATTATCATGGAAAAATGCTCTTTGTCCCTTGATAATTTTATTTATATAAGAAGCTATTTCTTCATCTTTAAGATCAAATTGACCATGCAGAGAAAGATATACAGGATTTTTTTGATCGACAATTTTGTAAACACGTAAATCACCCGCTGCATAAACTGCACTATATAATTCAATCCGCGTAACTTTAAATTTCACGCTTTTACCAAGACCATAATCTGATATTGTTTTCCAGCTATCAGGAATATTATTCCATTCTAATATTAAACTCTACTATGTCATTTCCATTTAAATCGTCGGGAGTAACAAAAAGCCTGTAACCCGGTGAATGAATTAAATTTTGTCTAATTATTGCTTCGTGGATATCACAAAGATTACCGGTTTTTTGATATATTTCGTAGCTTAAACGAATAATATTGATTTTTCCCGTATTTAAAATAGCTTCATTTGAGTCTTGATTTCTAAACTGCAGCTTTCCAATAGGATATTCTAGCTTAACATTTTTGATTTGCTGATAGTATGAACCGCTTGCCCAAGCATAGGGTAAATCTAAAATAACTTCACCGCTCATATCGCCTATTATTTCCGTTTCAACTTTAACAGCTGAAACAGGCATATTAGACAAAGGTGTTATTTTGTAATTTATTTGCCGATAAGTATTTGCTAATACTAGATTTGGAATTAGAATTATGAATATTATCAAAAAATTTTTTAGAAAGTACATTTTCAAAACTCATGGATTTTAGATATTATTTAGATTGTTGTACGACTCTCGATGCCATTCTTGCGTGGCATTGTTGCATGGAGCAGTTTCACCTCTGTCATCCCGTGGCTTGACCACGGGATCCAGTTAAAAATACTAAAATTATTAGTATTTTTTTATTGTTTTTATAGACCTAGTTAGCAAGGGAACTAGGTGACACAGTGGGTTTTACCGCTCTACGCAACAATAGATGCTCGCAATGACGATATCTATGTAGGCAGGTGTTCTATTTAATAATTACTTTCTGCCATTAACTCATAAGCTTCTTCGTCTTCAAGCCATTTAGCGTTTTCTATTAAATATGATTCTTGAAATGCGGCGAGTTTTGGATCAGGTTCTCCCGTTAAATGTTTAAGCCCGTCAAATAAAATACCTAAAAATCCAATATTATTCTTTTTACAATAATCTCTTACATCTTCCACATGTTTCGCACAGTCATCAATAAATACAATAAAACTAGCATTTAGCTCTTCAGAAAATTTTGATAAAGTACCGCTCTTTGAATGATTACCGGTTATGAATATACCTTTATAAAAAATAGCATCATCTTTTCGTCCTGAATTATAAATTACCAATTCTTGATTATCTGAAAATTCGATACCTAGACTCTTTAATTCTTTATATCGCCAATCTTGCATCGAAGAAATATTGCCAAATTCTCCCGTATTCATTTGTGTAAGAGCATAAACAGGAAACTTTGCCTTGAGCTTGTTTATAACTTCTGCCCACTCTTCATCAATTAATATTACTTTTCGCTGAAGCCGCCAATTACTGACAATTTCTTCATAATTATCATAATTACTTTTATTTTCCTTAATTCTATCAATCATTTTATTATAAGGCGGCTTCTTAAAAGTTTTTGATTTAGGAGTTATAATAGTATCGTCAACATCAATAAATATAGATACATCATCAGGGGCATTTTTTATTATTAAATCATAGATTTTTGCGGCACTATCGGCAGTTTCAAAATCTTTCATATGTTATTAAATTTAATCCCAAGTTCTTCAGTTAAAATATCCATCAGCTCAAGCCCTGCTCTATTTTTCCATTTTCCTTGTTCATAAAAAAAATGATAAGGACCGCTAACCGGTGACGATAACCAAATTTCTTTAGCGGCACTTTGTTTATTTATTACATATATACCCTTATCAGTATCAAGATTTAATATATCACCTTGTAAATCTACGTCTATACTTGCTTCTTTATCTTGCTCTTCTATCTTGTCGGCTATATATGCAATTGTTGTTTCGGCTATTTTACTAAATTCTGTATTATTCATGATAACATCCGTTATAAATGGATAAAAATATACGAAGATCAACTTCAAAAAGAGCAAGAAGTCTATAAGGCGAGGAACGCAGCGTATACTTAATACGTGAGTACCGCAGATCTTATAAGACTTTGTGCCAATTTTTGAAGTTCATCGAGTAGATGGTTTGTCAGGATCAATTTCCGGCTCAGGTACTCTAATCAAACTTTTTCTATAAGTCTCAACAAATCTATTATGATCATTAAGATTGTTAGAAAAATTATGTCCGCCTTTACCGTCAACCACAAAAAATAAGGCATCCGTTTTAGCAGGTTTTACCACTGCTTCTAAAGATTTTAACGACGGACAAGAAATCGGACCGGGCGGTAAACCTTTTATATAATAAGTATTATACGGCAGTTCTTGCAATAAATCTTTTTTTGTTAAAGCTCTTGCTAATTTAAATTTACCCTCAGTCAAAGCGTAGATAGTAGTCGGATCGGCTTGTAGCTTCATATTTTTCTTTAAACGATTAATTAATACTGCAGCTATAATAGGCTTTTCTGCATTTGAACCGGCTTCTTTTTCAATTATCGAAGCTAGAGTTAATACCTCAAGTCTAGTTTTTAACAGAGAATCCGGTGAAAGATTTTGCATTACTTTATCTAAATTAGCAGACATTAAATTTCTCATTTGATCGATTATCTGCTCTTTTTGATCTCCATAAGAGAAAAAATACGTTGACGGCATTAAAAACCCTTCCGGTATTATCCCTTTTATTTCTCCAAATAAACGATTTTCTTCATTAATTTTCTTTATAACCTCACCAACCACCGTACCTTCCGGAACAATTATCTTATGTATTATAGATTTACCGCTTGCTAATATTCTTAAAGTTTGCAGAGGCGATATATTACGAGTAAACACATATTCACCGCTTTTAAGAGGTCTTTTTATAGAATAAATTTTAGCAATTACCTTAAAAATTCTCGGATATTTGATTACTTCATTAGAATAAAGTTTTGTAACTATTTGATTTACGGATAATTTAGGTTCAATAATTATCGTTTTATTTTGAGTAAGATTACCCGGCACAAAAATATAAAATATACTAAAATTTAGCAAAGTAATAAATATAGTTAGAGATACTATAACTAAAAAAAGTTTAGTTTTTAATAGGTTTTTTAACATAATAACTATTATTTTTATAAGACTTAGAAATATTGATAAAGAAATTACCACGAAATATGGTTTTTTCTTGACATTTGAAATAACATATAGTAACACTAACTTAAAGTTTGGTTGAAGTTAAATATTTGCTGAATTTAAATTATATAGTTTTTGCTAAATAAATAAATAGTTTTAATATTTGGTAATTAAAATATTAAAATTAGATGACTAACAAGCAACAAATTAATAACGTAAACCAATTTACTATAACAATAGTATACTCCTGTAAAATGAAAAGTTAGAATTTTTATTACAAACGAAAAATATAAATCTTTATTCATAGTTCATATTACTATACCGGCGTTAATACTGATCTTATAATGGGCATTATATATTATGATACAAGATCACAATACCGATCTAAAACACGAAGAACATACGGAAAGGTTAAAAGCTTTACAAAATAAGTTAGGAAACTTATCCGGTTTCTTGACAACAATGCGTTCTGATAACAATGAGGAATACAAAAAAATTTCCAATGATTTAGAAATTTTAATAAAACAAATTAATACTATAAGAAAAAATATAGAAATATATTTTGTTATTATATTAATATTAATGTTTATTATAATTCAGAAAATGTTGTGGACCACCGGTTCAAGTACTAATCTTTCTCTTTTAACAACTTTATTTTAGGTTCTAAGAACTCCTGTTTAATAATTTCTGCAGCTATATAAGAAGGTATAGCATCATCTCGATCACTTGATACAAACGAATTTTCCAAGCTAAGCCTGTGTTCACGTACTTTTGTACGCTTAGCTAGCTTGCCTTTAAATTCATCGTGTCTAAAGCTTTCTGATTTTAGCTGTAATCGTTTTGATTTAAATCCTAATTGCTGCAAAATTTTTTGGCTTTCTATTACCTGCTCATACGCTTTTTTAGAATTAAATAATAACTCTTGAAGCTTATTACTAATAAGACTAGCTCGGCAATTAAATTGGATAAATTCCGGAATTATTTCGCTACCTGCTATAATATTTATCAACGTAACATATTTTATTTTTATCAATAACCTGATAATAAAAAAGCTTATAAGATTAACTTTATAAGCCACAATCATAGGAGTACCGGAAGCTGCTATCTCTAAAGTATTAGTACCGGATTTTGCTAAAGCTAAATCAGCAACGGCATAAGTTTTAAGTCTCTCACTTGAAAATAAATAATTAAACTTAACATCTTCTAAAAACGGCTTTATTATTGCCTCATGAGCAGGATTTGCAAGAGTAAATATAACTTTAAGATTATTACAACTCTTGAATATTTCTTCAATAGAAGAAACAAAAACCGGTAAATGCCTTAGAATCTCTCCTTTTCTGCTTCCAAGAGTAACACATAAAACTCTCTCATTCTCGTCTATTTTAAACTCTTTACGTAAAGCTACTTTATCGCTATAAAACTCCTGCTCCATGATCGGGTGACCTATATATCTACAATCAAGTCCGAGCCTAGTAAAATATGGCGGTTCAAAAGGTAATAAAGCAAATAAACAATCATAAATTTGGGCGTATTTTACTGCCCTATCCTCTTTATATGCCCAAACTGATGGTGCAACGATATGAATCATTTTCAGCTTTGGTAAAAGTTTTCTTACTCGCTTTGCCACACGATAAGTAAACCCCGGTGAATCTATGGTGATTAATAAATCGGCTTTACTATTTATTATATCCTCCACAGTTTTATCAATTAATTTTTTAAGCTTAAAAATATGAGGCAAAATTTCTACAAAGCCCATCAAATTTATGGAAGTAATAGGAAATAAGCTTTTAAAGCTACCGGCTTCTTCCATATATCTACCGCCAACCCCCATACATTTTATTTCTATATTATCTTTTAAATGCTGAATTATGCGTCCACCGATAAAGTCTCCTGACATCTCACCGGCTATAAAGTAAATTTTTGTCATTGAAGCTAATTATTTTTTAAGGTTCTCAATTTCTGCTTTCAACTGCCTTATTTTTTCTATAGATAATTCAGTAATCTCATATATTTCTTCTATCGAGTTTTTTTTCATTAACATCTTTTTGCTATTTTTATACTTTTTGTAACTTCGCCTTCTTCTATACCCTTTGCCATACCTTCTTCTATACCTTTTTCTTCAGCAGAAACTATATAATCGCGGTCTTTAAAGCCTTTGCTCATATGAGCACGATAAATAATTCTTTCTTTAGTTGTCATTTTAAGGATATCAAGTTTTTTTGCTACCTTCTTCATATACGGTGATTTAAAGTCTTTCTTAACTTCAGAATGTTTTACTACATATAACCATTCGTCCAATTCGTCTCTTATAATATCATTAAATAACGGTACCGATATTACAAAATATTCCGGAAACACATTACATAAATCGAATATTTTACCTCTCATATCTCCCAAAGAAAATTTCATAAGATGTTTTTTATCAACTTCTCTAAAAATAGTCTTACCGTGATATAAAGGTGCTTTCATATCAGCAAAAGGAAAATACAATAAATTAATATGAAATATCTTTTTTATAGTAGTGTAGTCTTCACTTTTATAAATACTATCGACTATTAACCTACTAGAATTAAAACAAACTTTATGCATAAAAAGATTTATATAAGACTTATCTATTTCCACTATATATTTATGTCCTTCTTCATCTTCTACTATTACATCTGCTACGCCAGATTTTAAGATATCATCTTCTTTATTACTGCAACTTTCAAGTAATGCCGTTATCTTAACTGGACTATAACCCGCATCTTTAAGTATTGCCGAGATAAATCCTTCAACTATCTCGTAATCACCTTTATCCTTAAGCAAATATTTTATAGCATAATAAAAACTTATTAGGTTACTCATATTTTTCTGTCTAATTACATATTATTAAATTCCATTTTACGGTAACTCAAAGCTTCAGCAATATGAATTTTCAAGACCTTATCAACATTCTCAAGATCGGCAATCGTGCGTGCTACTCTAAGTATTCGGTTATAAGCACGCATTGATAAACGAAATTTATTTGCCGCTTCATTCAGTAAATCTCTGCCTTCATCTACAGGCATAGCGTAATCTATTAACAACTGCCCGTCTAATCTATTATTTGTTTTAATATTATAGCCCTCATATCTCTTTTCTTGAATCAAACGTACTTTCTCGACTCTTATAGCTATATCTTCAGATTTTTCCTCAGAATTATCTGTAATAAAGTCATAATTATAAATATTAATATTTGATACTTCTATATGCAAATCAAATCTATCCATAATAGGTCCTGAAACTTTCATTTGATAATCGCTAGCACATTTGGGGGCTTTCATACATTCTTTATAAGGTTCACTCAAATAACCGCATTTACAAGGATTCATAGCTGCTATTAACTGAAAATTCGCCGGATATTTTATATGAGCACTTGATCTTGAAATCAATATTTCACCATTTTCAATAGGTTGTCTTAAGTAATCAATAACATTATGTATAACGTTATGTGGGAATTCAGGTAATTCGTCTAAAAATAATACGCCGTTATGGGCAAGCGTAATTTCACCCGGCTTTACTTTTTTTCCCACACCCCCACCGACCATAGCAGCAAGCGAGCAGGAATGATGCGGAGTTCTGAACGGCCTTACTTTTGTAAGCTTACCGTCTGAAAATTTTCCAGCGATACTTGTAATCGTGCTGCATTCTAAAATTTCTTTTGTAGACATTTTAGGTAGTATACTGGGAAGACAGGCAGCAAACCTTGATTTACCGGTTCCGGGAGGACCGAACATTAAAAAGTTATGCCCTCCTGATGCTGCAATTTCTAAAGCTCGTTTAGCAATTTTTTGACCTTTTATATCTTTAAAATCGGGATAATTTATTGGCTCATCTTGCAATTTAGCTTCCGGAGGAGTTAAAACTTGTGAACCTTTAAAATGATTTACTAGTTCAATTAAATTACCTGCAACAAGTATATTATCATTACCCGATCAAGCAACTTCTGAACTATTTTTACTTGAACAAATAAGTCCTTTACCTCTAGCAGAAGCCCCAATCGCTGCAGGTAGAGCTCCGCTTACCGGTAAGATTGAACCGTCTAATGATAACTCTCCTATTATTAAATATTCCGCAATTTCAAGTTCAGGTAAAATATTCATTGCGGTAAGTATCGAATAGGCAATCGCAAGATCGAAATGGCTTCCCTCTTTTACTAAATCTGCCGGAGCTAAATTTATTAAAATTTTTTTAGTAGGTAGTGCAAGCCCTATAGAAGATAACGCTGCTTTAACTCGTTCTTTTGATTCAGCTATAGTTTTATCGGCAAGCCCTACTATAGTAAAAGCAGGGATACCCGGGGATATTTGTATCTGCACATCAACATCAATAATATCAATTCCATTAAACGTTAGACTTGCTATATGAATTATCATGAAATTTTTCTTCAAATGCTATTTTGTGAGATAAGGATTGTTGGAGGCTCAAATCGTCATTGCAAGAAGAATTACATAGTATAGTAATTCGACGAAGCAATCTCAGGAGATTTGATGAGATTGCAGCAAAGCTTCGCTCCTCGCAATGACGAAAAGTAACAACCACAAATCGAAAAAGCATACTATAGAACAAACTTAGTTAGGTCAAGATTAGTTATTATTTTTGATAATTGATTTTCTACGAATTTATCGTCGATAGTTATTTTTTTGCCTTTCATTTCGCTAGCTTCAAAGCTTATATCCTCAAGCAAATTCTCGAGTATAGTATGCAGCCTTCTAGCCCCTATATCTTCGACTTCTAAATTAACGGTGATCGCATAATCCGCTATCTTCTCAATAGCAGAAGCAGCAAATTCAAGATGCACGTCTTCAGTACCTATTAGTGCTGAATATTGCTTTATTAAACTAGTTTCAGGCTCAAGCAATATTTTAATCATATCATCTTTGGTGAGTGAATTTAATTCCACTCTAATCGGTAATCTTCCTTGTAACTCCGGTAATAAATCAGAAGGTTTAGCAATATGGAAAGCACCTGAAGCAATAAATAATATATGATCGGTTTTAACCGGTCCATATTTAGTATTAACCGTTGTTCCTTCTATCAAAGGTAGCAAATCTCTTTGCACTCCCTCTCTACTTATTTCGGCATTTTTTGCTCCGGAACTACTGGTCGAAGCTATTTTATCAATTTCGTCAATAAAAACTATCCCATCATTTTCAGCTAAATTTATAGCTTGCTGAATAATTTTTTCTTGGTCTATTAATTTTTCTGATTCCTCAGGTATAATAATAGCCATAGCATCTTTAACTAGCATTTTTTTTGTTTTAGTCTTACTGCTGCCAAGGGCTCGTCCAATCATATCGCCAAGGTTAAGAACGCCCATAGATGCTCCAGGCATGCCCGGTATTTCAAAACTTCCACCACCGACAGGTGTAGTATCAGCTACGCTAATTTCGATTTCCGTATCATCAAGCTCGCCGTTTAAAATTTTTTCTTTGAACTTTTCTCTAGTCTCACTACTAGAAGTTTTACCTACTAAACTATCTAATATTCTCTCTATCGCTTTTTCACGTGCATTAATATCTACTTCCGTTTTTGCTAAAGTTTTTTCAGTATTAACGGTTATTTCGACTAAATCACGAATTATTGATTCTACATCACGCCCTACATATCCGACTTCGGTAAATTTAGTTGCTTCAATTTTATAGAAAGGAGAATTAGTCAACTTTGCAAGGCGTCGTGCTATTTCCGTTTTCCCGACACCGGTTGAACCAATCATTAAAATATTTTTCGGTACTATTTCATTACGTAAATTACCTTCTACTCTTTTACGACGGCAGCGATTTCTAAGTGCAATAGCAACGGCTTTTTTGGCCTTTTCTTGACCTACGATAAATCTATTAAGTTCATTAACTATTTGAGAAGGGGTAAGCCCCATAGGGTCTTTTTTATAAGTAGTTTTAGTAGCTTTCATACAACTTTTTCCATTATAATATTATGATTAGAAAATACACACAAATCTGCAGCTATATTAATAGATTTTAAAGCAATTTCTTCAGCAGTTAAATTGTTCTCGTAAGACATTAAAGCACGAGCGGCAGATAGTGCAAATAAACCGCCTGATCCTATTGCCGCAACATTATTTTCAGGCTCTACGACATCACCGTTACCGGTTAAAATTAATATATGATTACGATCGGCAACAATCATCATTGCTTCCAAACGTCTCAAATATTTATCGCTACGCCAATCTTTTGCAAGCTCAACTGCACTTCTAAGTAGATTATGCTTATGTTGTTCTATCTTTACTTCAAGTTTTTCAAATAACGCAAGACCATCAGCCGTAGAACCAGCAAAACCTGCAATAATTTTATTATTTGCTATAGTCCGAAGTTTTCGTGCTGTAGATTTCAGTATGGTATTACCATGCGAGACTTGTCCATCTGCTGCTATAATTATTTCTTCGTTCTTTTTTAAACAAAGTATTGTTGTGCCGTGTAAGGCTAAATTATCTGACATATTTATTGATATTAAGTTGTTAATTAGGTACTATATTAGTATTGAATTACTCCTAAATAAAATGAAGAGTTATTCGGCACAGCTTCAAAAAGAGCTAGGAGTTCAAAGTCCTCGGAACGGAAGCCGTTACTTAATATAGTTCGTACCGCAGCTCTTGTAGAACATTGTCACCAATTTTTGAAGTTCTATCTTAGTATATACTCAAATGATTTCAAGAATTGAATTTGTTATCAAATGGTAAACGCACGCAGCTTATACTTAATAAGTGAGTACGTGAATCCATGAAGATAACAAAGAGCAATTCTTGAAATCAGCAGAGTATACTTGACTAATCAGGTTTAATTAATTATTGTCCCTTGAATTTTCAAGGCTTAAACTTAAATAATGAATATATACGCAATATACATTAACTCCACACAAAAAAATAATAATTTTATTGTTATTGAAGAAGGCTTTTCATGGATAGCTGCTCTTTTAAGTATATTTTGGGCATTATACCATAAAATGTGGTTAGTTGTTGCTATTGTCGTAATAGCGAATATAATCGTTACGGCGATTAATATCGAAGAGTTAAAGTTTATATTTAAGATAGCCTTAATATTAAGCTTCGGCTTTTTTGCTTCAGATATTAGAGAAAATTATTTAAAAAGAAATAATTACCGACTAGAAGATATAATAATTGCCAACTCTAGCATTGAAGCTGAATTGAAATTTTTGGAGCGTTCGATTGTCATGCCGTGACTTGATCACGGCATCCAGAAAAGAAATAAAAATACTAATATTATTAGTATTTTTAACTGGACCCCGTGGTCAAGCCACGGGGTGACACAGCGGATTTTACCGATCCATGCGGGAATGACATAAAGTGCGTTTTTCAAGTCACCTTTAACAGGAATAAAATGATGTATAACAAAGAAAATATTTTTGCAAAAATTATAGATAAAAATCTTCCGGCAGAAATAATTTATGAAGACGAACAAATTTTAGCATTTAAAGATATAGCACCTGTACATATTATCGTTATACCTAAAAACGAATATATAGATTATGCCGATTTTATCTCTAAAGCTCAAATAGACGAAATAAAACATTTTTTTGCTAAAATTTCTGATATAGCAAACGAAGCGGGTTTAGATAAAGACGGCTATCGTTTAATAACTAATAAAGGCAAAAAATCAGGACAAACTATTTTTCATTTCCATTTCCATATTATCGGCGGCGAAAAACTCATCGGATTAATAAATAAATGACTAAAAAATACAATATTGCAGTAATCGGAGCTACAGGAAATGTAGGGCGTGAAACTCTAAATATTCTAGCTGAACGTAATTTTCCCGTTAATAAAATTTATGCTATAGCTTCAGATAACTCTATCGGACGAGAAATAAGTTATGGAGAAAAAATACTGAAAATCAGTAATTTAACTAATTTAAATTTTGATGATATAGATATTGCTTTTTTTTGTGCCGGTTCAGAAGTTTCAAAAGAATTTGTACCTAAAGCTACTGCTAGTAGTTGTGTAGTTATCGACAAATCCTCACTTTTTAGAGTTGACAATCAAGTACCGTTAATTGTACCTGAGGTTAATTTATCAACACTTACAGAGTTTAATACTAAAAATATCATAGCTAACCCTAACTGTATAGTAATTCCGCTTGCAGTAGCATTAAAACCGCTAGATAATGAAATAAAGATTAAAAGAGTAGTGATATCTACTTATCAATCAGTATCAGGAGCAGGTAAAGCAGGAATGGACGAACTCTACGACCAAACAAAATCTAAATATGTTTTTGGAGAGAATGATCCTAAGAAATTTCCAAAACAGATTGCATTTAATCTTTTTCCTCATATAGGTGGTTTAAATAAAGACGGCTATACAAGTGAAGAAGCAAAAATTGCTTTTGAACTAAACAAAATTATGGGCAATCACTTTAAAGCTAGTGTTACTTCCGTGCGAGTACCAGTATTTATCGGTCATTCTATATCGGTTAACATAGAATTTAACGACAAAATGGACGCTAACATCGCTGAAGAAATATTACAAGACGCAGATGGAATTGTTACAATTTCTAATAATAATGATCTTGCTTATATCTCGCCCGTTGAAGTGGTAGGCGAAGATGCCGTATATGTCTCCCGCATTAGAAATGACGTAAGTAGAGATAACACGATAAATCTATGGATTACATGTGATAATTTACGTAAAGGAGCAGCTTTAAACAGCGTCCAAATTGCTGAAGAACTAATTAATAATTATTTATAATATAACTAATATGGATAATAACAATAATAATCTAAATAAAAAAAACCCGCTAGTAATAGCATTAGGCGAATGTAGAACAGCTTTTTGGATAGTCTTTTGGTTTGCTTTTGTAATCAACTTACTAATGTTAATTACTCCTCTTTACTCACTACAAGTTCTTGATAGAGTACTTGGAAGCGGTAATCTACAAACATTATTATTTTTATCAATAATAATCGCATATATCTATTTTGTTTACGGATTATTACAAATTGCTCGTTCTTTTACACTTATAAAGGTAGGAGAATGGCTTGATAGAACAGTAGCTCCCGTAATTTTTGCTTCTTCAATTTCTGCAGCCGCAACACGAGCAAATATGGGTTCTAGCCAATTATTACGTGATTTTCAAGCCGTCAAAACATTCCTAACAAGTACCGGAATTAATACTTTATTCGATGCCCCTTGGAGCCTTATCTATATTGCCGTTATTTTCTCAATTCATCCATATATCGGTCTTATTACCGTTTTTGGTGCAGTTATCATAGTTTCAACCGCTTTCTTTAACGCTGCCGCTACTAATAAAACGCTCGGTGAAGCTACCGAATTTTCGATAAAAGGTATGACACAAGCCGATATTGCGAACAGAAATGCTGAAGCAATTGAAGCAATGGGAATGATGAAAAATGTTACAAAAAATTGGCATAAATTTAACATATTAGCACTTGATAAACAATCAGTTGCTAGCTATCGTAACGGTGTTATTTCTAACTTTTCAAGGTTTATCCGTAACATAATGCAAATGGCTATTACCGGAGTCGGGGCTTACATTGTTGTAAAATCTCACAGTGCAGATATGACTCCCGGTAATATGATTATGAGTTCTATCATAGTCGGTAGAGCTCTTGCTCCTTTCGATAATGCTATTGAGTTATGGAAAAGTATGAGCGGTGCTATTAAATCATACAAAAACATTAATAATTTATTTAACACTTATTCTTCTAGAGATGAATCGATGCCAATTCCGAACGTTGATGGTCATCTTACTGTTGAAAATATTTATTATGCTCATCCTATACCGAAACATTTATCCCAACCTCCCGTACCGAAATATATCTTAAAAGGCGTTAGTTTTGCAGTACAGCCGGGCGAAGTTTTAGCAATTATCGGTCCTTCGGCTACAGGAAAATCAACTTTAGCTAAAATCATAGTCGGGGTATGGAAAGAATCATCAGGTTCCGTACGTTTAGATAGTGCTGAAATTTATCGTTGGAATAGAGAAGATTTCGGTAGACATGTTGGCTATCTTCCTCAAGGAATAGAACTTTTTAGCGGTAGTATTAAACAAAATATAGCTAGAATGGAAGAAGATGCCGATCCGCAAAAAGTTATTGAAGCAGCTAAAATAGCCGGAGCTCATGAAATGATATTAAGATTCCCTAACGGTTATGATTCTGATATCGGTCCTGCAGGCTCTAATCTATCAGGTGGTCAAAGACAACGTATTGGGCTTGCTAGAGCTTTTTACAGCAATCCAAAACTCATCATTTTAGATGAGCCTAATGCTAATTTAGATGAGGCAGGTGAAGTTGCCCTTGCAAGTGCCTTAAAACAAGCAAAACTTAAAGGAATAGCAGTTCTTGTAATTTCACATAGACCATCCGTATTATCCGTTGTTGATAAAATTCTAATATTACAGGATGGAGCAGTTGCAGTTTATGGAACGGAAGAAGAGATTCAAAAACACTTTAAAACTTTAAAAAGCGGCACAATTCATATTAATAATTAATAATGTCATATCATCACTGATTGGCATTGCCCGCGTGGCTTCCAAATCGTCATTGCGAGAAGCGAAGCGACGCGGCAATGACGAAAAACACCAATAATAATGATTAAATATTATGCAGGACTTAAAACACAATAAACCTCAAATTACTCCGGAACAATTGAAACAATTATTGTCCTTACGCGAAGATTCATTAAACCTTAAAGGTCAAAGTTCTAAACATAAAGCTTTAATAAATACTACATTAAAGAAAACCTCTCACGTTATAGAGTTCTTATTAGTAAAGCTTGACAGGTTTGTTAATTTTACTACCAAAAAAACAGATAAAGATCGTAATAACGTAGCACAAGCTGCAAGGTCACCTATACTTTTCGGTATTTATGTTATTATCTTTTTAGTATTAATAGGCGGATTATGGGCAGCTCTTGCCCCTCTTGATAGCGGTGCTGTAGCTGTCGGTATCGTAATGCCAAGCACAAATAAAAAAACGATTCAACATAATGAAGGTGGAATAATCAATGCTATTTACGTTAAGCAAGGTGACAAAGTCAAAGAAGGCGATAAGTTAATAGAGCTTGAAGAAACTAGAATAAAAAGCGAACATGAAAATATTCTTGGTCAGTACCGTAATTTTTTAGCAACTGAAAATCGTTTAATTGCCGAACGTGATAATTTAGAACAAATCGAATTCTCTGATTTTCTAATGCAGGATATAAATTTACCGGAAGTAGCTAAAATAATTCATACACAGGAAAATTTATTTAGATCTAGAAAAGAAGTATATAATTCAGAGAAAGATGCATTACATCAAAATATTGCTCAACTTGAGAAAAAAATTGAAGGTTTAGAAGCAAAAAAAGTTGCCGCTTCCAAAACTGCTGAAGTTTATCAAGACCGTTTAAAAGCTTTGAGAACGTTAAAAGAAAAAGGCTTTGTACAAAAAGCAGCCTTATTAGACCAAGAAGCAAAAGTTGCCGCTTCAAAAAGCGATGTTGCAACAACTGAAGCCGAAATAGCAGGGATACGCCATGCTATTACCGAAACTCAAATTAAAATTATAAATCAACAAAATAAATATACTGAACGGACTTTAACAGAGCTTCGTGAAGCTCAAGTACAAACAGCCTCTCTTAAAGAAAAATATAATTCCCTGACGGATTCACTTAATCGTGTAATAATAAGATCACCTGTTGACGGTATAGTTAATAATTTAAAATATCATACAATAGGCGGTGTTATAAGTCACGGACAACCTATTATGGAAATTTCACCAATTAATGATCCATTAATAATAGAAGCAAAGGTATCTCAAAAAAACATTGACTCAGTACATGAGGGACTAGTTGCAAAAATACGTTTCAGTGCATTTAAATCAAGAACGACTCCAACATTTACTGGTAAAGTAGTAAGCATATCGCCCGATATCGTACAAGATGAAAGACAGCATCCGGGACAACAACAAGATAATTATTATGTTGCAAGAGTTGAAATTGATATGGATGAATTTAACAAAGTTGCTAAAGTTAAAAATCTTGAGCTACATCCAGGTATGCAAGCTGAGGTACAAATCGTAACCGGTACTAGAACACTACTTAGATATTTACTTGATCCCGTTACTGATACTGCATTTAAAGCTTTCAGAGAAAAATAGATAATTTGAAAATTTTAGGTTAGATAACTTTACGGAACCTAAATATTTTGTAACAATATTTATTAAAAAATCTTAATCCTTTATTGACTTTTAACCAAAAAAGTATAGATTATTTCTTAATCTAATTATATATATAAGGTTATGTTAGGCTATGAAAAAGAACAAAGAAGTTTAAATAAAGAACAAAAACAAGCTGTCAGATTACTTTCTATAGGTACATTTCTAGAGTATTTTGACCTTATGTTATATGTGCATATGGCGGTGCTTTTAAATAATTTATTTTTTCCGGAATATGATCCTTTCACTTTTTCGCTGCTTACTGCTTTTTCTTTCTGCTCTACCTACTTGTTAAGACCTATAGGAGCATTAATATTCGGATATATAGGAGAGATCATTTTGGACGTAAGATTGTAGTTGTTTTAACTACTCTATTAATGGCTATTACTTGTGTGATTATAGGCAGTATGCCAACATATGCACAGATAGGTATAACAGCCTCTTGGGTTCTTACTATATGTCGTATAATTCAAGGTATGTCGGCAACTGCAGAAGCACGAGGTGCAGAGCTGTATTTAACCGAAAATTCATCTCCTCCTATACAATATCCATTAGTAGCAATTATAACCGTATTTTCTGCCGTAGGCACGACGGTAGCACTAGGTATTGCATCAATTTTTACTAATCAAAATATTTATCAACATGAATCAAATTGGCGTATAGCCTTTTTTGTTGGTGCAACTATTGCTTTTGTAGGTACTATTGCGAGGACTAGTTTAAAAGAAGCAGAGGCATTTTCAAATAAAAAAAATAAATTAAAACTAAGACTTCAAGAAAATAATATTACGCTTGAAGAAATTGACAAAGATATTCTAGATCAAAAAGTTCCAAACGCCACTTCTATTTGGTATTTCTTTATCCAATGTGCTAGACCTCCGTGTTTTTATTTCGTGTATATATATTGTGCTGATATATTAAAAAGAGAATGTGGTTTTACTCCGAATCAAATTATAAATCAAAATTTTTGGGTATCTATAATAGATTTACTCGGTATTATCGGTCTTGCATTTATTAGCTATAAAATCCATCCTTTAAAAATCTTAAAGGTAAAATTATATCTATTTTTTACCTCCCTCATTTTTTTCCTATAATGTTAAATTATAACCCTACTCCTTTATATATTTTTATTTTTCAATGTTTAGCTGCATTATTTGTATTTGATCACGTACCGGCAGCTCCTATATTTTATAAATATTTTCCGGTTTTTAAGAGATTTACATATACTAGTATGCTAAGTGCAATAGCAAAATTATTTACTTATATTATAACGTCATTTGGTTTAGTTTATATTACCAATTATCTAGGATATTGGGGATTATTTTTAATTTTCATTCCGGTAGGTATAACTTTCTTTATGGGAGTAACTTATTTTGAGAGAATGGAAAAGAATCGAAATTTATAATTTATTAAAAGTAGAATTTATATTAAACTTTAAATTATTTTTATAACATTCAGCATATATAAGCTCTGAAACTGAAGGTATTTCAAGTATTTCACTTAACACTAAAAAGCTTTTTAATGTCTCTTTAATTATTTTATGAGCTTTTTCAGGCGATTTTGCTTCTAAAGTTTGTAAATTATGTATTCTATCAAAAAGTTTTATAAGAGCAGTATCGTATCTTTTTTGTTTAATTAATAAAATAAGACTTTTTGCACTACTTATTTTTCCACAAGATTTAATTCTAGTTAGACCTTCTACATGCCTTGCTACTTCTTCATCAAAAATGTTACTAATCATTTCTTCAGTAAGTTCAGTATCTTCAATAGTGTCATGAAGTAATGCAGCTTGTAGCATTCTAAAAGTAAAGAGTTTAGGCACTTCTTTTGCTATAAATTCTGCTACCATAATTGTTACTGCGATTGGATGAGAATAATAAGGATCACCCGATTGACGCATTTGCTCACCATGATATTTACGAGCATAATAAATACCTTTTTTAACTTCTCTAATATCAACAGGTTGTTTTACTTGGGTATTTAAAAATAAAAGCCTTTCGATTAATTTATTTGAATATTTACAGTTTTTAAAATTTTTTTCCCAATATTCTATATCTTTCATAAAATCTCCCAATTACATATATATTATTTTATTGGTTTTTCTTATGATTATTTTTTATATTTTCTTTTTAAAATCCAATATTTAATAATTTTTCTATTTTTAATGCTAAAAAATAACTATATATTAAAAATAGTTTTTTACAAAGATTTATATGTCATCCTTAACTATTACCTATATTTTTCTCATTACAACAATCTTAATATCTTTATTTTGTCGTGATAAAAGACCTGCATATTTAGGCATAGGAATAACGGTTTTAGCTGCTTTATACCAAGGCATAATAAATATTATAGGATTTAGTACACTAATTGTTTTTGCCGCTATTACTTATATCTATTTTAATTTACAACTAAACAAACTATTAAAAACCTTATTATTTATATCTATTGCAGTTTGTTTTACCGCTTTTGCTTTCCATAAAGTTCTTAGGTTTTTTAATATAATCGCTATTAATAAAATACAATTATCGGAATCATCTATACCGTTTACCATGTATCTAAATTTTGATAAGGTAATGCCGGCTTTAATAATTTTCTCTCTAAGCGATTTATATATTTTAGAGAAACAAGAAAGTAGCGACACTATAAAATATACATTACTATCTTTATTACTATGTATAGCAATAATTATGGTTCTATCTTTATAAGCGGTTACGTCTTATTTGAACCTAAAATTCTAAGCATATTACCGATATGGGCAATTAATAATTTCTTTTTAGTATGTATGGCTGAGGAAGTATTCTTTCAAGGGTTTTTACAAAGAACATTCCAAAATCTTTTACCGAACCGGCAAATTTTAGCTGTTATTATAGCATCTTTAATATTTGGGGTCGCACATTTTCAAGGCGGAATAATATATATAGCCTTAAGTACTATATGCGGTTTTTTCTATGGTTATACATATTACAAGACCAATAAAATATTATGCTCTATGATAGTCCATTTTGGTCTAAATCTATGCCATTTATTGTTATTTACTTATCCTGCTCTTAAAACTTTATGAAATAAATGTAATTTTAATAGACAAAGTTATAGAGTTTTTTTATTTATAAATAGTAAACATAATAACTAAGTTTTATGAACAAAGACATCCCTACGGATTTATTACCTTCAGAATATGAGTTAGCAAGCTCTAGTAATGCTGCTTTGACTCTACTTTTAATGGGAGCAACTTTATTATTCTTGATAGGTTATTGCTGCTACTGTTGTTTTGATAATGAGCGAAAAGATATGGGGCTTGAATTAATCGGTGACCACCTCGAACATGATGAATAATATTTTTAAATTATTTCATGGTTCTTAATGTCATTCCTGCGTAGGCAATTATAGTGCTGGATTTTTACTTTATGTCATTCCTGCCTACGCGGGAAAGCATTGTTACGTAGACCGGTAAAACCTACTGTGTCACTACGTGGCTTGCTAACTAGGTCTATAAAAACAATAAAAAATACTAATAATTTTAGTATTTTTAACTGAATCCCGTGATCAAGCCACGGGATGACATAGGTGAAAATGATCCACGCAACAATACCTCCTCGCAATGACGATTTGGTATCCACACAGGCAATACCCAGCCTACAATTTACTTGGATCAAAGCTAAAATTAATCTCTTTCCAATGGTTAAAACGAGCAGGATCAAGATTTTCGATAGGGCTTGCTTGCCATACCGCTCTAATTGCATTATCCGCTAAAGCTTCACAAACACTAGCCGGAATATTAGGACAAATTCTTTCTTTAACCTTTGCCTGTTCAACATTACCTGCTTTATCTAGCGTAATACTAATAATGACTTTTACCTTATTATTACCTCTAACTCCTGCCGGTACATTACTCCAATGTCTCTCAATTTGTCTTTTTATCAAAGATGTTTCACTATCGGAAAGAGGCAGCCCGTCTGTATAAACACCTTTAGCTTCTTTTGCATTATCAACTTTTTTTGATCTTTGATGCTTATTGGATTTTACATTATTTCCTTCCGAAGATTGCTCTAAATTCTTCAGTAAAGAATCAAGCTCATCGGTTTTAGACTCTTTTTTCTTTACCTCTTTAGGTTTCTCTGCCGGTTTCTTTTCCTCTTCTTTAGGCTTTTCTTCCTTTACTTCTTCTTTCTTCTCAGGTAACGCTTCTTTTGCTTCTTCAGGCTTTGGTTCTTCTATAGGTTTTTTCTCTTCTATTTTAGGCTTTTCTTCTATGGTTTTAGCCTCAGGCTCTTTTGCTTTTTCTTCTTTAGGTAAATCTTGTTGCGGTTCTTCTTCTTTGGGCTTACTTTGCTCAGATTTTTTAGCATCCTTGTTTTCTATAGGAGCTTCTTTCTGTTTTGTTTGAGTGATAATATTTGATTTATCGCTAATCGGTAGCATTTCAAAGGTTATAGTTTGCTCTTCCGGTAATTTTTCAAAAAGTGACGGCATACCGAATAGAAAAAAGTACAAAAGAAAAGAGTGTAGAGCAATAGAACAGCTAAGGAAAACCATAAAATTATCCCTATTTTTTTGATCATTACTTTTCATTATTTTTAATATTTGAAATAAGAGCTACACGAGAAAAGCCAGCAGCATGAATTTCGGCAACTATCTCTACCACCTGCCCATAAGAAACATTCCTATCGCCTCTTACAAAAATTCTAGCATCCTTTTTTTCTTTAGTGATATTTGCAAGCTTGTCGGTTAAATATGTTCTCTCTATAGGAGTTTCAAGTAGAAAAATTTCGCCTTTATTATTGATAGTAACAACCAAAGGCTCATCCTGACCTGAGATCGGGCTTGAATTTGTCTCAGGTAAATCCACGTTTACTCCCGAAACAAGCATTGGAGACGTAATCATGAAAATAATTAATAGCACAAGCATCACGTCAACAAGCGGCGTAACGTTAATTTCGCTAACTACAGCTCTTTTACTTTTTCTATTACTTCCAGCAAGCTTTATAGCCATTACATTTTCTCCTGATCAATTGCCTTAGAAAGTATAGAATTTAACTCGCTACTAAAATCTTCAATCTTATTATTTATAAGAGTAATAAGGGAAATAAGATAGTTATAAAAAATTACTGCCGGAATAGCTGCAAACAAGCCTATTGCAGTTGCAAGTAACGCCTCAGCAATTCCGGGAGCTACTAAGGCAAGAGAAGTATTTTTTGAAGTAGCAATCGATTGGAAGCTGTGCATAATTCCCCAAACAGTGCCGAATAAACCTACGAAAGGAGCACTTGACCCAACGGTTGCCAGGAAGCTTAAATTCTTCTCAAGCTTTTCGACTTCCCTATTTTGAGCTAAGTACATTGCACCCGTTATACGCTCTTTATGGTTGTTTTTTAACGCATCGGAAAGCCCTTTAGTACTTAAACTCTTACACTCATCCATAGCCGAGACAAATATCAAAGCTAGCGGATTATTAACCGACCTTTTTATACTTTCATATAATTGTTCTAATACTCCACCAGACCAAAATACATTTTCAAAACTCTTCATTCTTCGCTGAACTTGTGCTAGCTTAAATATTTTATCCAAAATAATAGCCCACGACCAAATGGAAGCAATAAGCAGCATCAACATAACCGATTTACCGATAATGTCGGATGAACTTATTAAAGAAAAAATCGACAAATGATCTTGCGTAACAATTTCTAAGCTATCGCTAATATTATTAATATCCGTACTCATAATTTCCTTGATAAATGATAGACGAAGTTTAATTTGGAAAAAATCAAGGCATTTTGAAGCTTTTAACCGCAGCGTACATTATTTAGTACGTGAGGATTAAAAGTAAAAAATAACGTAGCCAATTTTTCAAATTAAACGAGTATATAAAATAATATATTCATATTTTACTTTTGTCATTAAGTTATGTGAAAAATTTTCGTCATTGAGAGGAAAAACTGTAAGTTTTGATGAAGCAATCTCAGGAGTTTGTTATTATTTCATGAGATTGCCACGACCACTTTGTGGTCTCGCAATGACGATATCTACCTTTGGTTAGCAAATATCTAAACCATTAATTTAATATCTCTTGACTTATCTCAATTTTTCATATAAAGTGCCGCTCTTAAATTTAATCTAGAGTTGCACATGAAATTAACCGAATATTTTAAAAAACTTGAATCTATAGCTTTTGGTCCATGGCTTAATAAATATAAACAATTATTTACCTTAAAAGAATTAAATACTGAGATGTTTGACATAATCATCCAAGCTCAAAAAAATAAAAAACATTATAATAAAGAATTAGTGATATTATCTAATGACGTTATTGAAAGAGAGATAGGAGAGGATATAAAGCAATCAGAAGTTGCTGTTATTTTTTCTTCAGATCATAGAGAAAATTTATATTCTATATTTACTTGGTTAACTAACTTTTAGTTAGAACAATATTCTAGATTTATATTAAATCTTCCCAAAGATTATAAGGATTATAAAGATTATTTTTTTCAAGAAGAACAACAAGGCGGATATTCAAAAATCAAAGCTTTTAATGATGTTCAAGATAAAAAATGGTTAGCAAGGAAATATTTCAATTTATCAAAGCATGAACCGGCAAGTAATTACTTATTGTTTCAAGAAAATACTGTAAAATTACAAAAATATTTAGAATATCCTTATGAATATAATACTGCAATTTATAAATCTGAATTTCTAGGCTCAGATAGCTATTCTAATTATTCTTGTGATAAGATATAAAAATTATATAATAAAATAATAATTTATTAAGGAGGCCAATATGCTAAAATCCGAAAATACACAAAAAATCCGATAAAGCTCCTAAAGTTATACGTGAAGACATTTTTTTTAGACCTTATGGCCTCCCATCTTATTCTATTCGCTATATGGATGACGGCACGACTATATATAGTGAATCTGAATCACTTTATTCTAATGATAAAGTTAAAGTTATAGGTCATGATGCCGGATATTTTCATAAATATTTTGCCGGATTTGGGTTTGAATAGATATTACTTTGTAAGGTAGTTTAGCTCTTCAATGTCATTCCCGCGTAGCTTTGTTGCGTGGATCGAAAAATCCGTTCGGTGTCACTACCGTGGCTTGACCAAGGGGTCCAATTAAAAATACTAAAATTATTAGTATTTTTAATTGGACCCCTTGGTCAAGCCTATAGTACCGGACATTTTTTTAAAAGATCCCGATGTCATCCCCGCGAAAGCGGGGATCCAGACTAAAAATCTTTAATTTTAAAGATTTTTTATTACATAGTTTTTGTAAAGTAAAGCTTTTAAAAAAGCTTTATTTTAGTGGATTCTCGCCGTTGCTGGAATGACATAGAACAAAAATTGTCCGGTACTATAGGTCAAGCCACAGGGTGACAATAAAAAAATCAATACATTTATTTCTAACTAAACATTCGCTATCATTTTAAATTAAAAAATCTATTGTCTTCTTAAACTCCTTTGTTATTATTTTAGAATAGACCTCTTGCATAACGTAGCTAATAAAGAGGAATCCCTCCGGAAACACGGAACGCAGAACCGCAGCGTACATTTAAGTACGTGAGGATGCGAGTCTAGGCTTGACGCACAAATTACCCTTAGAAACAAGTTATGCAAGAAATCTAATAGTTCTTAAGCCCAACTAATGCTAAACTATATTCATGAAAAATACAGAGCCTTCAATTGCTTTTAAGCTTAATATTGCTGAAGTTAATAACACCCCCAATATATTATCACAAACTAGTATAAGAAATTTTAGACAAACTACTCTTGGACTTGATGTAGAAACAATAGATAAAAACTTTTTATGTATACCTACTGTTGATGCCGCTATAGAAGTAATACACTATAATATTGGGACATTTAGATAGCGAAAAAGCTATAAGTAGCATGAAATCTAAAGAACTCAAGCATTCACTAATGCAGCGATTAATATATAATTATTCATATGAAAGCTACAGAAATCATGAATTGTTAAAAAAATATGAAATAAATAAAAATGCCGGCTTTTTTGAATATAAATTAGACAGTGAATACATGGACGGGATACCGGATAAAATCATTCCTATAACACCTGATACGCTAACTAAAATTCAAGTAATGTGTTCTGCTTTTCAATGCAGTATATTAAATAGACACGATGAAACTGCTAAAGAGATATTTAAATATATAATTACAGAAACAAATTTATATTTTAATAACTTTGCAGAAGAAACTGAACAATATATCAAATTTGCAGAATATATACTTCCTGTGCTAAAACTTATTGAACCGGAATCTCAGCTTAAAATTATCCAAGCACTAGTACCGTATATAAAATTCAGCTTGGATTTATCAGGTAAATTCTCTGATTTATTAATAGAGAATAAGAATTTTTGAAGAAGCAAAAGCGTTACTTGAAGAATCTATGTTTTCGTTCAATAATAATATTGAAAATCAGGTTTTAGTCCAGTGGTATTATAGAGCAGGTCGTGCTTATGAGGAAACCGGAAGCTATGATATGTCCACTAAATGTTATGAACAAGCCTTTGGGCTTCTACCCACACATCCGACAGCCCCCTATCATTTATGGGCTAATTATAGAATACAAGGCGAATTTGATAAAGCTAACGATTTAATACAAGATGTGCAGGTAGAATATATAAAACACATTCTAGAAATGTTAACTAATCCATATAAAATTTCTTATGAGAAGTTAGCTTTAATTTAAAAAAATACCTTAGTTCCTTTTTATTTATCAATATATGACGGCTGCGAATACATGGCTTTTTATAACAAAATTTCCAATAAACGAACAATTACAAAAAAACAGCAATCAATATTAACCGACAAACTAAAAGCAATTAGTGATGCCTCACTAACGTTCTCACTCGCTGTATGTAGTAAGCAATTTAAAACGGCTTCTGATATTTTCAATAAAATGCCTGAGCATCAAATAAATTTGTATGAAAAAGCTATCACAAAGGTTCGGAGTTACGTGGCCCCAAATTATATATTGCCTCAAAATAATACTCTGAAGCCCGATGAAAAAGCAGAACTTCTTAATGCTGTTAATACCTCTTTAATAGCAGATAATGAGACTAAATTAACTACTGAAAAGTCTGAAAAGATTTTCCAAAATGTTGAAGATGCTTTACAAAATGATGATGGTAATGAAAGCACTTTAGAAATCGGAATAGTTACCGCCCTATTAAATAATAATCAAACAAAAGTACAAGAATACGCAAATAAATTAAGCTTAGAAAAAAAAGAAGAAATTATTGCAAGCTATTCTCCTGATAAGAAGCAAATAGAAAGTTTAGAACAATTAGCCCATCAATATGATGCAAAAAAAATTCATCAATATTATCAACTAAAAAAGAAACACGAATTTTATTTAGCCATTCAAAAGATTACTCATTTTAATAATAATTCTTGGAATATTAAAGAAGAACAAATTAAAATTGATAATCAGGTAAGAGAAGGCACAGCTATATTACTCGGTAAATATAGAGGATTTGATTGTTACGGTACAATTTCTAAAAAAATCTATAATATTTTTGATGAAAGTAAAATTATGTCTTTTGTTTTTGCTTTAAAGAAAGGTATAACACATCATACACACGGAGTAAATGGCGTTAAACTTATTAAGAACAATGTTTTTGAAGCTAAGTGGGACTGTGATGATAGACTATTTACAAATATATTATATTTTAACAAACAAGGGTTATTATTAAAGTTTGATGAGTATGGTAACCATGCTGAAGTAAAAAAGTTTATTAGCGGTAATCATTTGGAGTTTTATAATGTGGAGTGATTAAATTTTCATCGTCATTGCGAGGAAATTACGTAAGTAATTGTACGTCCGTAATCTCAGGATATTTGACGAGATTGCCACGCAGCCTATGGCTGCTCGCAATGACGATAGGAGGAGCGGCTAAAGTAGCGATGCATGCCGGTCTTGGCGGAGCTTTTGCGGCTGCTAGCAGTAGTGATGTCGGTATAGGGATGTTGGCCGGCGGTATGGCTGAGACTTTAAGCGGTCTTACTTCTTCAGCTAATATAGCTCATGCGTTTTCAGGAACAGGTCCAAGCGGCACGGGTCTTAGCAACTGGATCGACACCGCAGTTGCATTCACCTCTGTGCTTGCCGGCGGCTCAGCACGCGACATCAGTACCGCTACTACTGTTTCTTCGTCAGTGGTGGAGTATAATGCTCAATTACATCAAGAACACCGAGATATAATATCTGCAGCAAATAGAAGCGACTCGGCAGAAGAGAAAGAAAAGCTTGAGAATGCTATGCTTGCGATAAGAGAAAGGCAAGTAGGAGTATTATCGACTGATAAAGATTACGCCGAAATAAATCGTAGAGTAAATCTTGGAAGAGAGGATATTGAGTCACAAGAGCATATCTGGAAAGTAGCGAAAGAATTAGGAAAAGAACAGAGGTTAGAGAGAAGCAGTTATGAGATATTAGAGGATAAAGCAGCAGAATATGATAAAGCCTATTTTAGAATGGAAGGAATAGGTAAACTTGGGGGTGGAACATATACTGCAGTACAAAGTACAATAGCTGGATATGCGATATCAGAAGTAGGCTTCCCTATGATAGGTGTTGGTATAGCTGGAGCCGGAGTGGCTTCTGGATATAATTTAGCAGCTGAGGGAAATAATCAATTATGGTGGGGAAGTACGCCGCATGTACCAACAAGAGGAGCAAGGGTGCTTGGTAGTTTAGATAGAGAGCAACCAACATTTTTTGAAGAGAAAGCACCTAGTTTAGCAATAAACATTAGCCAAGTAATAATGGCAAATATGTTAGGTAGATTCAGGCTATCCCATGAACAAGCAATAACAAAATATGCTGCAAATCTTAGATTAGTAGTGCAAAAAATAGTTCAAGGCGGAAAAGATTTAAGAAAACAAGCTGCGGAAATTAGCGGTTCAATTAAGCATAATGCTATAAATGGGTGGAATACGAGTACAAAATATGTAAGTGATAATGTCGAAAAAGTACAAAAAATTATAAACCTAGGCAAAGCGGCTGCGAAGACGAGTGAGGAAATAAGCGGTAATATTGCTCGTAAATATAAGAAATACGATACCGGTCTTGAGCAGGTACAAAATAAAATCAATGAAGCACAAAACACTATTGACAGTATAATTAATGATTATACAAAATTAAATAAAATTACTAAAAAATCGGTTGCAAACCAAAGTAATGCAATAAAATAGGTTAATGAAAATGCAGCAATGAGTCAAAGAGCCAAAAACTATGAAGATTCAGTGGCAGGAGCACGTAAAGGACAAGCACCTGCATTAGATATTTTACCCAAAGTGGTAAATTAAAAATTGTAAAGTTTGATGGAGTAGATCAATCTGTTCTTATAGACAGAAAATTAGCAATAGCAACAACAGATAAAACTAAAAATCAAGCTATAAGACAATCTCAAGCCTTGAGAGAACATAGCCTTAAAGGTATATGGGAAGCACCGAGTGAAGTTCAAGCTTCAAGAGCAAGAAAATTACTTCAAGAACTAGAAATTACAAACATCAAAGTGAGGGTTATCAATGAGCCAAGTATCAAATAAACATTTAATTAAAATTATAGTAGAAGTGGTGGTATCTTTAGAATTTTGTAGTGATGATATGATAAATCAGGATTATGCAGTTCAAATTATGGAAAGTATAGCCGCTGAATTACAGTTAATGAATAAGAAACAAAAAGAGGAGTTTATAAAAATAGTAGAAGAATTATCTCATAATTATATAAGTGAGAAAAAAGAATTTGTTAAACAATTATGTGAAAATTTAGGACTTATAGAAAATTAATTAAGACGTATAATTGATATACATTTGCCGCAGGAATCAGCAGCGGAGTAGCGGCAGGATTGAGCGACTTTGCCTCGAGTGTAGTAATAGGGTCGGCAAATAACGGCGGTAATCTTGTTAAGGGAATTAAGTCAGCGACAAGTAAGGAAGCATTAAAGTCGCTTGGTAAGAATATGCTAGCAGCCGGTGTTATTTCGCGGGTAATGGATAAGACAAAGTTCGGTGATATTGCAAAGAAAGTAAAGGAAATCGGGGTAGCAGGACGTAACCAAGCGATATTTGAGAGGGTGTTACTATGTACTGGAGTAAATACTGCAATAATGGAGAGCATTCAAAACCAGGAGGTAAAGTAAAATTTTGCTAATAAATATTTAGCTTCTTTCAAAAAGATATTGTAAATTGGTATTGTGGCTGAAAAATATGTTTTCCTCAGTTTGACGTAACCGATATATTTAGTTTATATGTCTAGCAATATAGAGATTTATCAATTCAAATTACGTCATCTATATTTAATGAACAATGCCTAAAACTTAAGATAATTTAATAGCAGAACTTAAATAATCATTACCGTATTTCTCAATATAATCATCATATTTACCTTTAAAATCAACAATATTTTTCCTATGGGAAATAGCAATAATTCTTGTTGCGATGGATTTTGCAAAATCACGATCGTGCGTTACTAATATTACCGTACCCTCAAAATCAATTAAAGCTTTTTTAAGGGCTTCTCTTGACTCTATATCAAGATGTTTGTCGGTTCATCGAGAACTAAAATATTACTTTTTTCTAGCATCATTTTAGCAAGTAATAACCTTGCACCCTCACCGCCGCTTAGGCTTAAAATATTTTTATTTACTTCATCACTACGAAATAATACTTGTCCAAGCGTATTTCTAATAGTATTTTCCGTTTCCTTTTCAGATTGCTTTTTTAGGCAATCAATAATACTAATATTTTCATTAAGTAGCTCATGATGGTCTTGAGCGAAATAAGATATTTGTTATTCATATCCCCACTCATAGCTACCTTGATCTGTTGATATTTTATTCATTAAGATTTTTAACAAAGTAGATTTACCGATACCGTTTGCACCGATAATAATAATTTTTTCTCCTCGTAATACACTAAAGCTCACTTTATTTAATATTTGCTTATTCTCAAAATCTTTAGTTATTTGATCGATTTTTAATACTAATTTTCCTGAATTTCTTAGTTGTTTAAATCTAAATAACGGACTAATTCTTGAAGATTTCTGTATATCCGGTAATTCTATTTTCTCTAGCTGCTTTTCTCTAGAGGCACTTTGCCTTGCTCTTGTTCCGGCTCTAAATTTATCAACCCAAGCCTGCATATTTTCTATTTTCTTTTCTAAGAAATTTCTCTCGCTTAATTTTTGAGCAGCTATTATCTGCTTTTCTTGAACAAAATTATCATAATTTCCTGTATATAGTTTTATCTCTCCATAATCTATGTCTAAAATATCCGTTGCGACATTATTTAAAAAAGCTAAATCATGCGATATAAAAATTAATATTCCTTTAAACGAGTTTTTTAAATAATTCTCAAGCCAATATATTGAAATAATATCTAAGTGATTTGTTGGTTCATCGAGTAGTAAAATATCCGGATTATTAAATAGACTTTGTGCAAGTAAAACACGAAGCTTATAACCTCCTGATAACGCAGAAAGCGGTTCGTAATGATATTTTTCGGCTATTCCAAGACCTACAAGTAAACTAGATGCAAAAATTTCAGCGGTATAACCATCATTATCGTATATTATTTGTTCAAGCTCACCAAGCTTATACCCATCTTCATCGCTACATTCTTGTCTATTTAATATCTCTTCTTTTTCCTGTAAAGCTTTCCATAGCTCCTTATTCCCTGCTATTACCGTATCTATAATTTTAGTATTTTCATAAAGAAATTGATCTTGTTTTAAACAACCTACTTTAGAGTTTTTAGGTATGTTAATATTGCCGAAAGCCGGCTCTTCTTCCTTAGTTAAAACTTTGAAAAAAGTTGTTTTACCTGCTCCGTTAGCACCTACTAAACCATATCTTTTATTATTTTTAATATGCAAATTTACATCGGTAAATAGTATTCTTGCACCATAACTCATGGCTAAATCGTTTATAATAATCATATTTTTAGATGTCGTGGTTAAATGGTGTTATTGCATAGACACCTAATCATCATTGTAAGCGACTGCAGGTCTTGTTACATGACTCGGAAAATACGTAAGATGTCATACCGTGGCTTGACCACGGTATCCAGAAAGACAACTAAAAATATCAATAATATTGATATTTTTAACTGGATCCCGTGAATAAATCACGGGATGACATCTGTTTTGCTGATCCATGCAACAAAATCGCAGTCGTAGTACTCGCGTGACAATCCAAAAAAATAATAAAAAATCTTATTTCTTCAACAACTCAAGAACTTTTGCAAAATCTACTATATATTCTTCTTCTTTTTCTAAATCTTTAAGTTTGAGGCTATTATTTGCTTGTTCTTCGTCACCTATGAAAATAATAAATTTAGCATTTTCATTAAGAACGCGTTGCATTCTTTTAGCTATTTTACCGGTAGGTTCTATGATAGTAATAATATTTTGTAAGCGTAATTTATCTACAATTTCTAAAGCATAACAAATATTATTTTCGCCTATAGGTAATACAAATACCGGCTTAACTTCAGATATATTATATTCCCGCATTAAAGCAATCCGCTCAATACCGGCAGCAAAACCGATAGCCGGTACATCATCGTTATTACCCATGATTTTAGCAAGCCCATCATAACGTCCGCCGGCCAAAATAGTAGATTGGCTCCCTAGCTTTTTCGTAGTAAATTCAAAAGCAGTATGGCAATAATAATCAAGCCCTCTAACCAAACGTGGGTTTATAGTATATTCTACGCCTAAAATATTTAGATACTTTAGTAATTCCTCAAAATATTCTTTAGACTCATCAGTGTAATATTCAGATAAAATCGGAGCTGCAGCTACTATTTTTTGATCAATTTCGCTTTTAGAATCAAGAATCCGCATTGGATTTTTAACCAGCCTTATTTTGCTTTCTTCCGATAATTGATCTTTAAAATCATTTAGATATTCTACCAGTTTTTGCTGATAAATGCTTCTTGATTCGCTGCATCCAAGAGAGTTAAGCTCTAAGATAGTATCCTGCTCTACTTCAAGGGCTTTAAGTATATCTACGGCTAACTTCAAAGTTTCAGCATCGGTAACAGCACCTTTAGCACCTATATATTCATAATTTAATTGGTGGAATTGTCTTTGACGCCCTGCTTGCGGTCTGTCATAACGAAAAACAGGACCGGTAGAGAAAAACTTTAACGGTAACTTATGTTGTAGTCCGTTTGAGATAAAGCTTCTTATAACACCCGCCGTGAACTCAGGTCGTAATGCTACGGAATCATTGCTCTTATCTAAAAAACTGTAGATTTCTTTACTGATTACGTCAGAGCTTTCACCCATCGAGCGGTTAAAAACCTTGGTATACTCAAGTATTGGGGTACTCATTTGCTTATAGCCGTACAATACTCCAACATCCCTTGCTTTGTTAATTATATAGTCGTGGACTTTATAATCATCCGGCAAAAGATCTTTCATTCCTCGGAGTGGTTGCAGCTTTTCAATCATTTGGTTAATTTCGTGGTTTTGTTGTACCTCTCTTATGTCATTCCCGCGGAAGCGGGAATCCAGAAAAAATAGTCTTAATAGTGACAAAATAAACCTAAAAAAACAAGTTTTTTGTCGGTTTTACTGGATTCCCGCTTTCACGGGAATGACATAAAACGATCCATGTAACAATGCCTTCAGTCGCCTAGTTCATGACAACTCGGATATCCTATAATAAACGAAAAGTAAGTAGACGACGCCAATTTTTCAAATTAAACGAGTATACCTAATTTTGCTCTTTTTTCATAAAGAACGATCTTACAATATATAAAACAAATATCGTAATAAACCAATATATTAATGCACGACCCGCCGTTAATAGATTAAATTCACCGTCATATATTTGAATAAATAGTAAATATGCACAAGCAATTAAAATAAATGGTACGATAATAAATACTAAAGGACATTTGAAAGGTCTTTGAGCATCAGGTAATCTTATCCTAAATAATACCACTATTATTGTAACGGTTATATAATCAATTAATGCTCCCATTGAAGTTAATTGAGTTAATAATTCCGTAGAGCAAAATCCTCCAAGGATAGCAGCTAAAGAAGCAAATATTATAATCGTAATATACGGGCTATCATATTTTGGGTGCAATTTTGCAAAACTTTTCGGTAGTAAACCGTCACGTGCAATAGCATAAAAAATACGAGAAGTACCGTAAATATTCATCATCAACACCGTCATCATACCACAAACCGCACCAGTTGCAACAATAGCAGAGCCAATCTTGCTATTATTGATAGTTAAAGCATAAGCAAGCGGTTGATCGTTATTTAACTGATCAAAAGGTGCAATACCGGTCACAAGCCCTGCCATTGTTACATAAACTATAGTAGTTAGAACAAGCGAGCCGATAATACCAATCATTATATCACGCTTTGGATTTTTACATTCCTCAGCTGCAGTTGCAATCGTTCCAAAACCTGTAAAAGCTAGGAATAAAATAGATGCACCTACTAAAACATTACTAAAACCGAAAGGCATAAAATTGCTCCAGTTAGTAGCATTGAAATGAGGAGCAGCAGCGAGTACAAATACAAATATTGCAGCCATTTTTATGAAAACTAAAATTGCATTTAGTCTCTTACTATCTTTAGTACCTAAATATAAAATAAAGCCGATAAATACCGAGATTAAAAATGCCGGTAAATTTATTATACCGCCGTTTGTCGGTACGGTAGTTAATTCTTTCGGTAAATTAACTCCGCCTGCCGCTAATATTCCTTGTACGTAACCCGACCAGCCTGCAGCTACTATTCCTGCAGCAACACCTAGCTCTAATATTATAACGCTACCGATCATCCAAGCAAATACTTCACCAAATGCAACATAGGAGTAAGTATAAATACTTCCGGAAGTTGGAAGCATTGCAGCAAGTTCGGTATAAACAAGTGCTACGAAAATACAGGTAATACCGGCAATTGCATAAGATACCATTACTGCAGGGCCTGAATATTTAGCAGCAATTATACCGGTAACGACGAATACGCCGGTACCAATCATTGCACCAAGACCCAGTAATATTAAATCGAATGCTCCAAGCGTCTTGCTAAGCCCACTTGAGCTACCTATCTCTTTTACTGATTCAAAACTTTTCTTCTTAAAAAAACTCATTAGTTTCTCCTGTTTTAGTGAGCGATATGTCATTCCCGCGTAGGCGGGAATCCAGAAAAATAACCTTAATATAGTACAACCATCACATCTTTAACAAAACAAGCATATAAAAACAAGTTTTTATATGCTTTACTGGATTCCCGCCTACGCGGGAATGACAATAATCTACCTTATATCCCTAGTAATCCATCCGCCGCCGAGTACTCTTTCGCCAGCATAAATAACGCATGCTTGCCCAGGGGCAACGGCTTTTTCTTCGGATAAAAATTTTACTTTCATTTTATCATCGTCGAGTTTGCTTATTTCGGCTAGACGAGGCGGTCTTGTCGAACGAATTTTAACTTCTACTTCTAGCTTTTCATTATCTTTAATCTCATCTGCAAGCCAGTTTATGTCTTTAATTATAAACTCCTGCACATGTAATGCAGACTCCGGTCCTACATATACTATATTGTCCTTAGGATCAATCTTTACTACATATAAAGGCTCGTTATAAGCTATACCAAGACCACGACGTTGCCCTATAGTATAATTAATTATACCGCTATGCTCTCCTAGCTCAAACCCGTTTACATGAATAATTTTGCCGCTTTCGCTTGCTCCCGGACGTATTTTATTTATTACACTCTTATAATTTCCATTAGGTACGAAGCAAATGTCTTGGCTATCGGGTTTATCTGCTACCTCAAGCCCAAATTTACTAGCAAGCCTACGTGTTTCATCCTTAGTAAGCCCTCCAAGAGGAAAACTTAAATATTCCAATTGCTCTTTAGTAGTAGTAAACAAAAAATAACTCTGATCTTTTGCCGGATCAAGTCCCGTATGTAACTCCGCCCCGTGATCACCGTTTATTTTTCGTACGTAATGACCGGTAGCAAGCTTGTCTGCTCCAAGCTCTTTAGCCGTTTTAATTAGATCCCTGAATTTCACCGATTTATTACATTGCACACATGGAAGCGGGGTTTCACCTTGTAAATAGCTATCAACAAAATTATCTATTACCGACTCTTTAAACTTACTCTCATAATCAAGTACGTAATGGGGAATACCTAGCTTATTTGCTACCATTTTAGCATCGTAAATATCCTGACCAGCACAACAAGCATTTTTTTCCCCTACTGCCATACCGTGATCATATAGCTGCAAGGTAATACCTATAACATTATGTCCCTGTTCATGCAACATTGCGGCAACCGCCGAACTATCAACCCCGCCTGACATTGCGACAACTATAGTAGACTGCTTATCCCCTAAATTAATCATACCAACCTTAAACAAACAGTAAATTATACTAAATTTATAATTAAATTACAACACTATCTTTTAATATATTAAAACGCTATAATCTGCGTTGTTTAATAATTATCAATTAGTCATGATCTACTGTCACCCCGTCCGTGGCGGGGCCACGGTATGACACCGAATGCGTTTTTCGATCCACACAACAAGACATGTAGCTTAAAAAATTAAAAATCATATGTTATTTAAAATATTATACAAAACGATTATTACATTAGCTCTAATTTATTTCGTACTGATTATCTTAGAATATGCACGCCAAGGTTTTATTAATGATTCATCATTACAAAAAGTAGATTTATCTATTCAGAATTCTATAAAAGAGCCTATTTATTTAGTTTCTTATGCCGACGGTCCGGAATATGTTTATCGTAATCAAAATGCTACTACTCACTATGCGATTAATAAAGGTATAGATTTCATATTTAACTATAAGAAAAAGCATATAAATCAAGCATTTATAGAAAAAAATCAAGAAATTTTTAATGAACCAGCAGGAGCGGGGTTATGGCTATGGAAACCTTATATTATACTTGAAACAATGAAAAATGCACCGGAAGGAGCTATTATAGTATATTTAGATTCGGCTTTTGTTATTAAAAAGCATATCGGTAATTTAACGAATCTTTTAGGCGATAATGATATCTTACTAGTACATGATCGCGATCGTAAAAACGGTAGTTTTGTTAAAGGCGAAACCTTTGCTTTAATGGATTGCTTGAGCGAAGAATGTAGAAATAACGATCACATTTGGAGTGCCGTTATTGTTGTGCGTAATACCGAGCTTTCTCGTTCTTTTATTGAAAAATGGCTAAAAAATTGTGAAGATATTAGAATTCTTTCAGGCAAAGATTATAATATTCATCCTAATTACGATGAATATAAATGGCATCATTCCGACCAATCGGTACTTAGCCTTATATATCACAAAAATCCACAATCGGTTAAGGTAATAGAATATGATGAAACGACACCTTTCTTATCTTGGTTTCACCGTAAATATTCAAATAGCTCACCGTTAAAGCCATGGTATAGCATATACGGTATAGAACCTATAATTAATTTTAATACTAACGGCAAAGTTCTACCTTCTACCGCTCTTATAAACACTCCACTGATTGTTAGACTTCGTAAATGGGTTATCGAACATCAATGATGAGCTTTGCCTGTGTGGCACTTGAAAAACGCTCCGTTGTCATACCGTGGTCAAGCGAACTAGGTGACAGCTATACTTCAAGAAATGAAGAGTTGGTATACGAAGCTCAATTTGGAAAAGAGCAAGGAGTCTGTAAGCCGAGGACCGCAGCGTATACTTAATACGTGAGGACTGGAGGACTTACAAGACGACGTAGCCAATTTTTCAAATTCAGCGAGTATATAGCTCTCTTACTTTAAAGAAGCTATAAGATAAGGTAAGTACTTTAATGTCTTGCATTTCAGGATCAAGCTCAAAATCTTTATCTATATAAAATGTAACCGGCATTAAGACTTTTTCACCGGCTTTTAATAATTGTTCTTCAAAACAAAAACAATGAATTTTTACGAAATATTTTCCTGCTTTATTTGGAGTAACATTATATACGGAAGTACCTATTATATCGTTATTGCTTAGATTTTTCGTTTCATAGAATACTAGAGTATTCTGCCCCGGAACAATTTGGACTCTTTGTTGCCTTGGAATAAACCGCCAAGGTAAATCTTTATCAACATTAGCATCAAACTCGATAATTATAGGTTTAGTGCCTTTTACCTTAGAATATACACTCACCGTTTCTTTTGCAGTAGTACCGCCATATCCCGTAACTTTACAAAATAAATTATAGATAGGTACGGAAGCAAAACTTAGTAATACCATACTAATTATTAATCCCAACAAGGAAAAGGCTAAATTTTTATTGGATTTTTTAGACATTATTTGATTTTATTTAAAAATACTCTAGAAAAAGTTTATTTTAGATCATATATGTGTTAGTATAAAGAAAAATAGTAAGGTTGGTATGACTAATAATATTAATGCATTAGCAATTTCTAGCGAATCAGGATTTTATAGCTACTTACAGAAAATCAATAAAATTCCTTCACTTACGCAAGAAGAAGAATTTTTATTAGCGAAATCCTATTTAGAAGAAAATGATTTACAAGCTGCACATAAATTAGTAACTAGCCATCTTAAGCTTGTTGCAAAAATTGCAAACGGCTATAGGACTTACGGTCTTCCTATTACCGAATTGGTTTCAGAAGGTAATATAGGTTTAATGCAGGCGGTAAAAAAATTCAATCCCGAACTTGGTTTCCGCCTATCAACATATGCGATGTGGTGGATTAAAGCAGCCATACAAGAATATATATTAAAATCTTGGTCATTAGTAAAGATGGGAACAACGGCTGCACAAAAAAAATTATTTTTTAGCCTTAATAAAATTAAGCATAAAATTACCAATTTATACTCAAGGGCTATTACTGCCGACGATTTCGTACAAATAGCAGATGAGTTAGGCGTTTCGGTTAATGAAGTTTCCGAGATGAATACTAGAATTTCAGGTCCTGATTTATCGTTAAATAACCCTATAAATAGCGACGATGCAGAATCAGGAGAATTAATAGAATTATTACCGGAAACACGCCCTACTCCCGAAACTATAGCTATTAATAAGCAAGACTCTACCGGTAAAAGGAAGTTACTATCAAATGCTATGAAGATTTTAAATGATAGAGAACTTCGTATTTTTACAGAGCGTAAATTAACGGATACTCCTAAAACTCTAGATATTCTAAGCAATGAGTATAATATTTCTAAGGAACGTATTAGACAAATAGAGAATACGGCTTTTGAAAAAATAAAAAAGTTTATCTTAAACCATAGTGGTCAAGTGGCTTAGCATTCTTACTCGTCATTGCAAACGGGTGTTGTTGCGTGGATACCCAAACCGTCATTGCGAGGAGAATTGCGTAGTAATTCGACGAAGCAATCTCAGGAGTATTATTTCATGAGATTGCCACGCTCCTTTTAGTCGCGGTGTTGTTGCATGGCTCGCAATGACAATAATGACAAAAAAATCAATTCAGCACTCCTGACCATTCAGGATCAGAAGCATCCGCCGGTGTTATAATTTCTCTTTCATTATGACCTGTTAGGTCAATTGCAAAAATTTTATTTTTCCCCGGAGCTTTAGCTCTCGACGGCCAACCTTTAGCAAACATAATAACTCGTCCATTAGGCGACCAACAAGGGCTTTCTACTAAATATCCGCTTGTTATTATTCTTTCACTATTCTCATCATCTTGGGGGCATGCTTTCATAATTCCGATATTAAAAGTTTTTCCTTCAGCTCCTCTAGTAATTTTAGTGAATGCTATATAGTCTCCTCTAGGCGACCAACTAGGAGCAGTGTAAGAACCTCCACCGAAACTAATACGTTGAACGTCACTTCCGTCCGAATTCATGATATATAATTGAGGCACACCGTTTCTATCAGAATTATACACAATTTTTTTACCGTCCGGTGAATAGCTAGGAGAGGTATTAATACCGAAGCCATCAGTTAATTTATGAAGCCGTTTAGTAGCAAGGTCAATTTCATAAATATGCGTCGAGCCGTTTTTAGCTATCGACATTACGGCTTTTCTACCGTCCGGTGAAAATCTAGGGGCAAAAGATATACCGGAAAAGTCACCTACTACGCTTTCTTTACCTGTTTTTAAATCCTTTTCATAAACAAGAGCTCTTCTTTTAGTTACGTATGAAACATAAAAAATCTTATCCGCTGAACGAGCAAATCTTGGGGTTAATACTAGTGACTTTCCATTGGTAAGGTATTTATTATTAGCCCCGTCATAATCCATCAAAGCAATTCTTTTTATTTTCGGTAAAGAAGTGCTTTCCGATACATACACTATTTTAGTATCAAAATAACCGGCATCACCGGTAATTTTTTCATAAATTTTATCGGCAATTTTATGTGCTGCTCTTCGCCATAAATTTTCCGGTACTTCAAGAATTTCGCCGGCAAGCTGTTTTTCAAGCAACGTATCCCATAATATAAAGCTAATTTTAAGCTTACCGCTTTCTAGTTTTTTAACTTCACCGTTTACTAAAAGGCTAGCATTAATTTGACGCCATGCAGCAAAAAGCGGTTTATATTCTATTCCTGTCTTCTCTTCTATAAAAGATGCAGAGGAAATAGGACGAAATAACCCCGAAAGCTTTAAATCATTAGAGATAACTTTCACCACATCGTGACCTACTACGTCATCAGCAGAACTATCGGCATTAAACTTATTAACTGCTATAGGCGTAGGATCAGCTCGCCCATGCTCAATATTTATTGTTTCAAGTGCATAACCTTTAAAGCTAAATAATAGTGATAGTATAAAATATATAATATTTCTCACTAAAAATACTCCTTATTTATAATTAACGTCATTGCGAGCGGGCATTGCCCACGTGGATCGGCTTTATCTGTCATTGCGAGGAAATTGCGTAGCAATTGACGAAGCAATCTCAGGAGTATTATTTCATGAGATTGTAACAATGCTTCGCTCCTCGCAATGACGATTTGGTGTCCACACAATGACATCTTGCAAAGTTATCCAAAAATCTTCATTAACTCTTCCCACTCTCTTTTAGTCATACCACTAGTTTCATGGGTAACTTTTTCGCCGTTTATCATTCTTTTAATTACATCCAAGCCTTTACGTGAAATATTTGCTCCCTGCAAACGATATTCCTCAAAAGCTTCGTAAGTAAAAGGAACCCAAGCTTTGACTATCTCAAGCATCTTTTCGGCATAAACTCTAATTTCATATTGTGCGTGAGGGGCGGCACGCAATCTTAAGAAATGAAGCAAATTATGTAAATTAATTTTCCAATACCATTCCGTATAATAATTTAAAGTTAAATTTATACGGGCAAGCTCTCTTGCTATCCCCGTAGTATTCTTATCTATAATATTACCCTCTTCATCGGCATTCATCAGCTCCTTATAATGCCCGTAACACTGCTTAGCATCTTCCTCTAAGATTGCAAGAACCTTTTCAGCCACTTCTTTTGGCAAACTATCACTTTCTCTACATTGTTTATTTACGGCAGATTGGGAAGCAATATTTGCCGGTTCTGGTAAATAAAATTCGTTGCCTAAAATAGAATATCTTGCCGAATATTCGTTAACACTAGCTGTTCTATGCCTAATCCATTGTCTTGCAATAAATATCGGTAGCTTAATGTGAAATTTGATGTCACACATCTCAAAAGGAGTGTTATGATAATGACGAAGCAAGTAGTTTATCAGCCCTTTATCTTGGTTTAGCTGCTTCGTACCCTTACCGTAAGAAACACGAGCCGCTTGTACTATAGCACTATCATCCCCCATATAGTCGATAACTCTAATAAAGCCGTGATCTAACACTTTTATAGGCTCGTATAAGATTTCTTCAAGTGCCGGAACTGTTACTCTTTTTGTGGTGTTGTGCATTCTATCCTCTGTATTCTTTAATTATCATAATAATGATTCCACATTTTTAATACTTTTATTCTTTTATTTTTTTCATCAACTTCATAAAATAATCTATGTTGTATATTAATTCTTCATGAATACATCCCTGAATGTACTCCTAAAAGCTTTTTATATGGAGGTGGAGTTTGAAAAGGATTTTGAGCTATTAACTCTAAAAACTGTAAGCAAATCTCTTTATGATTTGATTTTATAATTTTCTTAAAATCTTTTTTCGCATCATGCGTATAATATAATGTATACACTATAACTAATCTAATTTTGTACTACACTCAGAGTAAGGGGTATTTTTGCCTTTAAGTAAAGACTCACTTAATTTTTTATTTGACGATACTAGTAAAGTTTCTTGTATATCTTCCCAATCTTCTTCAGAAATTAATATAGCATTATTCCTTTTTCCTTTTATTAAAGTTGGTTGATGATATAGCGTAACTTCATCAATTAGCTTATTTATATATTTAGATTCTTCATTTGTAACTAAATGGTTCATATATTTTACCTTTTTATTTCACGACAAATAATTATATAAATTCTTACCGTTTCTTTTTAGCCATAATTTTGCCGGTTGGTATTCAGGATATATATCCTCAACTAACTCCCAAAAATTTTCGCTATGATTCATTTCTTTTAAATGTGCCATTTCATGAGCTACTAAATATTTCAATACTTCAAAGGGAGCAAAAACTACTCGCCAATTAAAAGCAAGATTCCCTTTGCTACAACAGCTTCCCCAGCGAGTAACATTTTCCATTATTCTAATATTGGAATAAGTCAAATTATGTTTTTTAGATATATTCTCTACTATTATTTTTATTTCTGCTAATAATGTCTTTTTAAGAAATACTTCTATACTAAGTTTTTTTAGTACCGTACTGCAATATACTTACTAACGTAGAATCATTTAGTTTTATCTGATTTTTAGACGAATCAATATGTATTATTTCATAAGATTTTCCCAAAATAGAAATCTTATCTTCATCCTTTGGTATCACAGTTACATTACGACGTAATTTTTGCCTAACCCAATATTCTTTACTTAACAGAAAATTATGACCTTTCTCTAGCTTTGCCTTAAGAGGCAATACAAGCTCTGCACCTTTAGGCGTAATTCGTATGGCTATATTTTTAGCTTTACCACTCCTCCTTACTATAACATTTTGAGGTTCACCGTATTTAGTAAGAGTAATAAAATCTTCCATTTAAAATTCTATATATTTACTCGGATCAACCGCTATTTTGTTTTTACGCATCGCAAAATATAACTTATGTTCTACATGTCCGATAACACTATTTTTAGTAATTTTATCACCTTTTTTAAGTAACAAATCGTCTAAACTCGCATATGCTACTTCTAAATCGTCTTTATCTAACTTAACTATTACTAAATTACCGAATTGTTTATTAAAACCTGAATATATTACCGTTCCTGCCTCTATCGATTTAACTTCGCTATATTCTTTAGCGGCAATATCTATCCCCTTACTTTTACCGGCTTTAAACTCGGTAATAATTACCCCGTTTAACGGTTTTACAAAGCTTGACTGCTCTATCTCTTCTTCATCTTCATTCCGAGATATAGGAATCTCATTATCATCATTATCATCATTATCATCTTCTATAATTTTTGCCTTTGGTTCTTCAAGTCTACCGCTAACTTTTTCTGATACGGAATCGTCTTCCATAGTTCTTTGAACTATCAACCCCTCATCGTGTTCTAATTCGGTAGAATTATTATTTGCAGTAACATCTCCTACTTTATACTCAATTGGAGCAGGCAGCTGTTCAACACAAGCAACTAAACAAAAACATATAACAATACTAAGTGCAACAGGATATTTCATATATTTAACAAAACTATTATTTACATTAGAAAACAAATCTTACATAGTATATAATTTTTATCATTATTTTCCATCAAAAAATTAACTATGAAAACTTATAATATTGTCATAGCTAGTGATCACTCAGGTTATGAGCTTAAGTCTGAAATTATCAATTATTTAGAGCAGAAATCTTTAAAGGTTTATGACTGCGGAACGAATAATACACAAACCGTAGATTATCCTGATTATGCTAAGAAAGTAGTAGATATTATTATTGAAAAATCGGCTCCTATCGGTATTTTAATTAGTGATACAGGAATTGGTATGTCTATAGCCGCTAATCGTAGCTCGGAAATAAGAGCTGCTTTGTGTAATGATATATTAACTGCCGAAAATGCTAAAGCTCATAATGATGCTAATATCTTGATACTCGGAGCAAAAACCGTAGATCACAAAATAGTATTTAATATTATAGATAAGTTTTTAACCACTAAATTTGAAGGCGGTAGACATAATGTTAGATTGTTAAAAATAAAATAGACTTCTTGCATAACTTGCTTCTAAGGGTAATTTGTGCGTCGAGCCTAGACTCGAATCCTCACGTATGTCTATATACGTTGCGGTTCGCAGTGAAGTGTCTCCTACAAATTCCTCCTTATTAGAGGTCGTTTGCAAGAAGTCTAATAAAAATATATTGACTTTACTCACATTATCTGACATTATTTCACATAGTACTCATGTAAAAATAGTGAAATGAATCTACAAGATTTTCGTATACATAAAAGACTAAATCTTAATCCTTCAGTAATTGAAGAAATTTATACAAAAATTTCTGAAATTGAAGGAGTAAAAAATAGTTGGTATATTACGGGACAAATCTTACCTCAAACACTAGATCGTCTTACACGTTCAGTAATTATCACTTCAACCGGCTCCTCCAATCGTATTGAAGGTAATAAACTTACTGATGAACAAGTAGAAAATCTATATAAAAATCTAAGTGTTAAAAAATTTAAGACTCGTGATGAGCAAGAAATAGTCGGATATTTAAAGTGTCTTGAATTTATCTTTAATAATTATGAAGAAATTAGTATTACGGAATCATTTATATTAAAGTTACATAGTGATATGTTGGTTCATAGTGAAAAAGACGCAAGACATAAAGGAAATTATAAATTTGGATCAAATCGTGTAGAAGCAAAAGATCATAATGGCAATGTAGTCGGTACGATATTTGATCCAACTCCACCTTATCTAGTAAAAAAAGAAATGCAGGAGTTAATAGATTGGTACAATTGGACGGTTGATAGTAAAACTAAGCACCCTTTAATCATTATTGCTAATTTTATTTTTGAGTATTTAGCAATTCACCCATTTCAGGACGGAAATGGTAGAACAAGCAGATTACTAACTAATTTATTGCTTTTAAAACATGGTTATTTGTTTGTTCAGATTATTTCTCATGAACACATTATTGAAGCAAATAAAATTGATTATTATATGGCACTTAATAAAACTCAAGCTACATGGAAGACAAAATCAGAAGATATTACCGCTTGGTTGATTTTTTTTCTAAATGTGGTTAAATCACAAAGTACTAGAGCATTACAAATAATTAAAAATGACAATATAGAGTATTTATTATCTGCAAAACAATTAATGATGTGGAATTGGATTAATACAAAAGAAATTAACGAATTTAGTCGTAAAGATGCTGTAAATGCACTTGGTTTTCCTGAGAGAACAGTTGAATCTATAATAAAAAAATTATCTAATTTAAAACGTTTAGAGCGTCTTGGACAAGGAAAAGCTACACGTTATAAGCTTATTAAGAGCAAATAGTGTGTAATAGCCTAAACATTGTTAATTCGCTTGCGGCTTTATCAAAAGTAACGGTATAATTACAACCGTTAAATATATTTAGCTTACCTATTAATATATCGGAAAAATCTGTTTTATAATTTTCATATTCTAAAACAGATAACCACAAGACTTGTTGATTCTCAAAACTAAATTCAACTGTACTAAATATTTCCTTTAATACCGAAATTATTTGCCCTTTTGAATATTTATAACCTCTTTCTAGCACCCAAACTAATTCACATATAACTATATTATTTATAAATATTGAATTTTCTTTACCGGAATATTTTTCTATTAATTCTATAGCCTTAATGCTTTGTACCTTATCGTCTCCGGTTAAGTAACAAATGAGAATATTTGTATCAATTCCTATCATAAGAACCTTTAATAATTTCATTCATTTCATCTATAGTTAGAGTATTTTTAGGTTTTGGTAAAATATGTTTCAAGTTTTTAACTGATTTATTTATAGGTATTACCATAAAAGAATTATCTTGCACTATTAGCTCTAACTTACTTCCTGTAGATAAATTTAATTTCTCTCTAATATAACTTGGAATTGTCATTTGCCCTCTATTAGTGAGAGATACAAGTTGTGCTTTCATAATGATCTAATTTAAATATTTTCAGTATAAATTAATAATAGCAGAAATAATTTAATAATGCAGCATTATAATTAATTCTTCCTAAAAAATATATATTTAACTTAATGAGACATTCCTATATATTTTGATAAACCAATATATGGCTTTGCTTAATATGAATCTTCAAGAGTTTAAACAAAAATATAATTATGATGTTGCAACGAAAATGATGCAGCAATATCTAGACATTAAATTTGCTCATTTAGATTGTTTACTACTATTTAGAATGGGTGATTTTTACGAGATGTTCTATGAGGATGCAATCTTAGCCAGCAATGTACTCGGTATTGCCTTAACAAAAAGAGGCAAAAACGGTGAAGAAGCAATTGCGATGTGCGGAGTACCTTATCATGCTCTTGAGAATTATTTAACTAAGTTAATTGAAGAAAATTATAAGGTTGCTATTTGTGACCAGCTTGAAACCCCTGAAGAGGCAAAAAATAGAGGCGGCTATAAAGCGGTAGTTACTAGAGACGTTACACGTATTATAACTCCAGGAACTATAATTGAAGAAAATTTAATTGCTTCAGCCGAACCTAATTATTTAGCAAGTCTCGCAATAACGAAAAATAAAGAAACGTCTAGCCTTTGTTATGTTGATCTTTCTACTTCCGAAATTTTTGTAGTTAATGTACCGGAAGCGGAAATTCTTAATGAGCTGGCTCGTTTAAAGCCTCGTGAAATTTTACTTAGCGAAAATCTAAGATCTTCGAGTCTTGCGGATAGTATTTTCAAACAATTAAATTTTCGTATTACCTATCAGGTTGATAGTTTTTTTGCGATTAATAAATGTGAAAAAATCATTTTAGACTTTTATAAAATGAAAGATATTAAAGGAATCGGTGAGATATCTAGCAGTCAAATTTGTGCTATAGGTAGCATTTTAGAATATTTATCATTAACGCAAAAACAAAATATTCCTCATTTACCAATCCCTAGAATTATCAATTTTCATAGCTATATGACTATTGATTTCGCAACTAGACGCAACCTTGAAATTGTAATAAACTCACAAGGGACCCTGAAAGGAAGTTTACTAAACACTCTCAATCATACGGTTACTAAACAAGGCGGACGTTTACTATATAATTTTCTTTCAAGTCCTTTAACCAACATTGCTAAAATAAATCATCGTTTAAATATTACCGAGTTCTTTTATTCCAACTTAGAAATAGTAAAAAGAATTAGAGAACTTCTAAAAAAAACTAGTGATATAGAACGCTGCCTAACACGTATTACAATGAACAGAAGTTCAGGTCGTGATTTACTTAGTATTAAATATACCTTGGAAGCTGCAACGATTATTAAAGGAGTATTTTTTGACGCTTACGGTTTTAATTTACCTGATTTTATCGAAAAAATTATTAAACCTCTATCAGGTGATGCAGAATTATATAATTTAATAGACGAGAGCATAAGAGAAGATGCACCGAATAATTTAAATGACGGAGGTATAATAAAATATGAATACCATCCGAAAGTAGCCCAATTACATGATTTAATTAATAACGGGAAATTACATATTGAAAAGCTAAAAGATCAATATCGTAAAGAAACGGGCATAGACAGTTTAAAAATATCTCATAATAATGTTATAGGGCTTTTTATCGATATTACCGCTAAAAATGTTAATAAAATCCTTGATCCCAAATTTATTCACCGTCAAACAACGGTTAATAATGTCCGTTACACTACTACTGAACTACAAAAGCTTGAAAGCGAGTTAGTCAACGCTAAAACCTTAGTAATAAGCTTGGAAAAAGAATTATATGCGGATATTTGTAACCAAGTAATCGAAAAAGCTTCCTATTTACGAATGCTTGCAAGCTCCTTAAGCGGACTTGACGTATTTTGTAATTTTGCTTACATCGCTGATGAATATGATTATGTTAAGCCTGAATTTACCGATGATTTAAGCTTTGATATCGTTAAAGGACGGCATCCTGTAGTAGAGAAAGCACTAAAGCGAGAAAGCAAAAGCTTTGTATATAATGATTGTCATTTATCGGAGTTTGAGCGTATTTGGTTAATTACCGGTCCTAATATGGCAGGTAAAAGTACTTTTTTACGTCAAAACGCCATTATTGCAATCATTGCTCAAATAGGTTCGTTTGTGCCTGCTAAAAGTGCCAAAATAGGAGTAGTCGACAAGATATTTAGCCGAATAGGTGCCGCTGATGACTTAATTAAGGGGCAATCAACCTTTATGGCAGAGATGCTTGAAACCTCGGCGATTCTTGCTCAATCTACAAAAAACTCACTAATAATACTTGATGAGGTAGGTAGAGGCACATCCACTTATGACGGTGTATCTATAGCGTGGTCGGTGCTTGAATATATCCATGACAAGCTAAAATGTCGTTGTTTGTTTGCAACGCACTATCATGAACTTACCGCTATGAGTAATTTTCTGCCGGCTTTACAAAATTATACTATTACGATTGAAGAGTTAGGTAAAGATATTCTGTTTTTGCACAATATTATATCAGGTGCTGCCGATAGATCTTACGGTATTCATGTTGCAGCTTTAGCAGGACTCCCTGCCAGCGTTATAAATAGAGCTGAGCAGATTCTACTTAAATTTGAGAAAACTTCTACCGGTAAAGGAAAAAATATCTTATCGACGGAATCAAATAATTTGAGTTTGTTTAATCTTGAGCCTAATAAAACTACTATAAGCAGCAAATTAGATGAACAATTTAGAACTATCGACCCTGATAAACTATCCCCTAAAGAAGCACTTGAATTGATTTATGAGTTAAAGAAGTTAGTTTGATGTGGGTTGTGGCTTCTTCGTCATTGCGAGCTGGTATTGTTATGTATATCAATTTTACCTCTGTCATCCCGTGGTCAAGCCACGGGATCCAGTTAAAAATACTAAAATTATTAGTATTTTTTATTGTTTTTGTGGACCTAGTTAGCAAGCCACGGAGTGACACAGTACAAAAATTGTATATTTGATAAAATAAACATATAAAAAATAAGTTTTTTATATGTTTTACTAGATTCCTGCTTTCGCAGGAATGACATTAGGAATCTCCCTTTCCAACCAATATTTACTACAGGCGAAAAAATTGGGGTTAGCAAAATTTTCTTTACCGTAAGTAATTTCTTGTCCGTTGCAATCTAAAATATTACCGCCGCCGGCTTTAATTAAAGCGTGACCTGCCGCTATGTCCCATTCCATAGTTTGACCGAATTTTGGATATATATCAGCTGCTCCTTCAGCAATTAAGCATAGTTTAATTGAACTACCTATTGCATTTATTTGACCAAATGAATATTTATTTAAAAATTCTTTAGTAGCTTTATTTGTATTATAAAAACCTATTACCGCATTAAGCTCTTCATGTTTAGGTTCATGATTAACAAATATTTCTTTAGAATTCTGTTCGATTTTTAACCGCCCCTGTACATCGGTATAATATAGCTTTGCTGTTTCAGGGTGATATATCAAGCCGATAGTTGGAAGACCGTTTTTAATAAGCCCTATATTTACCGTATATGTATTTTTACCGTTTACATAGCTCCGTGTCCCGTCAATAGGATCGATTAACCAAAAAGTATCACTGCTTAATATAGGTAGCGGCTGCTCTTCACATACTATAGCTATTTTGGGGGTTAAGACTTGTAGAGCTTGATAAATTACTTTACTAATTTCCTTATCAGCATTAGTAACTACTGATCCATCTGATTTAGTATCAGTCAATATTCTTGCCTTTTTTATATCTAGTGCAACCCTACCGGTATTAATAATTAAATCTTTTAAAGCATTAATTAAATCGTTATTCATAATTATTTATTTAACATCTTGCTAGCGGTATCATCTTCTAACCACTGACCGGTATTTAAAAACGTAGATTGCTGCAACTCAGCGATTTGATGATCAGGTGATCCCGGTAACATTTGCCACCCCAAATATTCAATTCCATAATATCCTATATCAACCATGCTTAAATAAGAGTCCATATTTTCTAAATCTTTTTTATTATTTGCAAAAATTACTATTTTTGTAGGTTGTTTTGGTATAATTTTTAAGAATTCTATAAGAGTTTTTACTCTATTTATATTACCGGTAAATATTATACCTAAATAAAAAATAGGGGCTCCAGCATCACTTGGATTAAATCTAAATACATCTTTATCATTAACTTTATTAGTAAAATTAATATTGAGTCCGTAAAGTAATGTATATAACCATCCTTCATAATTTTCAATTAAATTACATGGAGCAGTTATTTCTTGAAGACCTAAAACTGTTGCACCTTGCTGTTTCATCTTATTAATTAAATCTACCCATTTAGATTCAACAAGCATCATTTGACGCTGCACTATCAATTTTGCAATAGTTTTATTAACTGATGCGTTATCCGCTGCAAGACTATATAAATATTTAGTAAAATTTATATAAGAATTATCCCGGTATCGAAATAATTTGGATTTCGGTGTTATAATAGTATTATCTATATTTATAAGTACCAGCGTATCTGCATCTATCTTCGGTAATAAATTTTTCATTGTTACCGAATCTACAGAGTAAGTAGGAATAATTTGACCATAACTTACACACGAAATAACTAAGCAAAGTAAGCTCAATAAAACTTTATTGATTTTTATCATAAGGATTTTTATCTTTTATCTTGTTAGTTTTTAGAGGCGGATTATTTCTTTTTAATTTATTTATTTGAGGTATTAAATCACCAATGGTTTTAGTATAATATGCAGCATCTTTATTTTCCGGAGCATTTTTATTATTATAATGATAACCAATAAATAATATATTAGAACTATAACTATTAAGCTGAAATTCCATTGAGCTTAGCAATTCTACGCTACTACTAATCATTATAAAGCATTTCGGTATAAAATTCATTTGAACAAGGAAATTAAGCATCATTTCCGCTTCCGATATATTATTACTCGTCAATATACCCTTATAAAATACCGGATAAGTATTAGCAAAACTGTCTAAATTATTAAAAATAATATAATTATTGTTTGGAAAACTATTTGAAAAATCAATATTGAAATTTTTCTTTAAATAATCGGCAAACCATATTTCAAATTTAGGAATATTATTAAAATTACCGGTAAAGCCAGCATTTACTGCTATTATAGGAATTTTACTATTACTCATTTCATTTACAAAATTTGGAAAATCAGCTTCTTGTAATTCTTTCTTATAACTATCATTAGTTAAAATCAATTGATTTATATAAATAGCTTTTGGATTTTTATTAATATTAAGCAAAAGAGGAGTTAGGGTACGATAAATATCTTTATCAATTTGTTCAACGATAGGCACTAAAGACTTAAACAAAAATTCATCTAACACCGTTACTACTAATAAATCCTGAGGTAGATAATTTTTATTATAATTTTCTTTAAAATCTTGCTTTATTTTATCTAAGTTATCTACTTCTATAATTTCTGCTTTAACTAGGGAAGTAATAAATAATAATAAGATGAATAAAGATTTTTTGAATATCATCATAATTTTTAAAATTTTATTATTGTATAGGATAGACGAAGTTTAATTTGGAAAAGAGCAAGGAGTCTATAAGGCAAGGAACATAGCGTATATTTAATACGTGAGCACCGCAGAACTTATAAGACAACGTAGCCAATTTTTCAAATTAAACGAGTATATATTAGTGTTACCACATCATAGTGCTAATATCAATCCATATTAAACTATAATATGGTAAATATGTTTGGAAGTTTTTTTAGCTCGCTTGGCGGCGGCGTAGGAAATACATTTGGGGGAGGTATATTTTCAAGCGTAGGAAGATTTGCCGGTAAAATGCTTGGTGAGTATTTAGATCAATTAAATCACGAACCGATAGAATATGACAATATTAAAAATATTAAAGAAAGCTTTAAATATAATACAGCAAATTACGGCGAACCTATACAGCTAATTTTCGGTACTGCAAGAGTTAGCGGAAAAATAATTTGGGCAGACAACATAAAAGAAGTAGCAAATAGTACTCGTCATAAAGAATATTTTCCTTATTTTCATAACTTAAAGTCTGTTACTAATTTCACTGAATATAGCTATTTCTTTTCTTTTGCAGTTAGTATTTGTGAAGGAGAAATTACCGAGATTAATAGAGTATGGGCAGGCGATGAGGTAATAAATTTAGGTAAGTATAATTTTAGATTATATAAAGGATCAGAAACGCAATTACCCGATCCTTTAATTGAAAACTATCTAGGTAGCGGTAAAACTCCTGCTTTTAGATCGCTTAGTTACATAGTATTTGAAGAATTACCTTTAGAAGATTTCGGCAAATATTATTCCAAATTTCTCATTTGAGGTAACTAGAAAACCCAATATTTATCTGCCTAATAATTATGCAAAAGTTGAAAATTTAATCAGGAGCATTAATATGATTCCGGGATCAGGCGAATTTGTTTACGATACGGAAATACAATATAAAACTTTGGGCAGTTCTTACGGTGGCATTATAAGCCATGAAGCTATTAACTCCCATAATCATTATAATATTTCAGATAGCGTATTTAGCCTTAATCAGCTACAAAACACCTGTCCTAACATTAAATGGATAGCACCTGTAGTTTCTTGGTTCGGCGATAGCTTAGATATAAGTCATTGTAGCATAAAACCGGCTATAGAGTTTAATGATCCTCTAACCTCATATTCATGCACTTGGCAAGTTGGTCGTTATAATAGAGCAAATGCTAAAATTATCTCTAAAGATGAGCATGGCAATCCTCATTACGGCGGCACAGTTAATGACGCTAGTTTAGTGCGTTACTTAGCCGAGCTTAAAAGACGTAATTTAAAAATTATGTTTTATCCAATGTTTTTCATGGATTTATCAGGTAAACCGTGGCGTGGACATGTTACAGGTTCTGCAAATGCAGTAAGTAATTTTTTTCATAAAGCGGACGGTTATAATAACTTCATTCTTCACTATGCAAGACTTGTTAAAGATTACGTTGATGCCTTTATAATCGGCTCGGAGCTAATCGGCATAACTTCTATAAAAGATGCGGCAAATAATTTTTCGGCAGTGAATGAACTTATAAACCTTGCTCGTTTAGTAAAAGAAATAGTGGGAAGTAATGTACAAGTTACTTATGCTGCCGATTGGTCGGAATATCATCACACGTACGGCGGGTGGTATAATTTAGATCCGTTATTTGCCTCCCCTTATATCGATTTTGTAGGCATAGATGCTTATTTCCCTTTAACTAATTCTTTAAGCTCTCAGATAACGAAAGAAGAAATTATGAAAGGTTGCCACAGCGGTGAAGGATATGATTATTATTTAGACGGTAACGGTAATAAACAACCTCTATCTGCCGCTTATGCTTGGAAAAACGTAGAGTATTGGTGGGAAAATCATCATTATAACCCTGATGGAAATCGAACAGCTTGGCAGCCGAAAATGAAAAAAATATGGTTTACCGAATTTGGCTTTCCGTCGATAGATAAAGCTCCAAATCAGCCAAACGTGTTCTTTGATCCTAAATGCACTGACGGCGGTAGCCCTAAATATTCCTCATCAGGCACGGATTTCTCAGTGCAACGTACGGCTATTAAAGGATTTGTAGAATATTGGCAAACGCAAGAATATCTAGAAGAAATGTTTTTATGGACTTGGGATGCACGTCCCTACCCTGCATGGCCGCACAGTAATATTTGGAGCGATAATCATTTATGGGAAAAAGGACATTGGGTTAACGGCAAATTCGGATCTTGTAACCTTGCCGAGATAATCCTTGAGCTATCCGCTAGAAGCGGTGTTTACCTACAGAAAATCGATATTTCTACTATTGACGAAGTGGTAGACGGTTTTTTTTGAATAAAGTTTTATCTACCATAGATGTTATTAATTCTCTAAGAATATTTTACTTTTTTGACGTGATAGCAAGCGAATGTGAAAATATTAAATTTCTGAAGCGAGGAGCAGATAATTTAGAGCATCTAAGCAGTGAGAGCTTAATAAAAATTTCAGATAATAGTTATTTAAAGCAAACAGAAATACCTGAAGAAAATATTATTAGCAAGCTTAGTATTAATTTCATCGATAGGTTTAATAATTATACTAATTCCTATTGTTATATAAGTAATGAAACAGGTTCAAATAGTCCTACCCTTAACGTCAAAATCCCTATTATCTTATCGCTACCTGAAATAGAACGAATAGGAGTATTAATTTTAAAAAATGCTTCTATTGAAAGTAAGGTAATTAAATTTTTAATACCGGCAATCTTTCATGGGTTTAAGCCAGGGGATTTCTTAATATTTAATTATAACAAGCTTAAATACCAAATTAGAATAGTAAATATACAACTACTTTCTCTAACTTCTTATGTTACAGGCGTTATAGATAATCTATCTTCTTATTATTTACCTACTGCAAATATTTTATCTGGTTTTGAGAAAACCGTAAATGAACAAGCTAAATGTATTATACTTGATTTACCTTTAAATGTAGCAGAGGGAAATGATCAGCCTTATCTAGCTGTTTATTTACAGAGTAATGTTAATGAAGCCTTATACGTGTCTACAGACGGCAGAGATTATACCAAAATAGCGAATTTAACTAACCGAACTTTTATAGGTAGCGTTGTTAGTTTTGCTTCAGATTCTCTTACTATTAACTGTAAAAATTTTGAAACACTAGTTAATGATGATTGGAATTTGGCGGCTTTTGGTCAGGAAATTATAAAATTCAAAAGATGGGAAAAATGAGATATTGATACTTACAAAATTAGTGAAATGATAAGAGGTGAATTTGCAACGCAAAACTTAGTTCGCTCTCATCTTCAACATGAAAATTTTATTTTACTTAAAAAGAATTTTAATATCATTCCCGTAGCTAAAAAATTAAAAGGCAAAAAAGTATATTTCAAAGTCGGCAACCTATCACCTATAGAAATTGCTTTCCAAAACAAAGCGGGATTATAGATAGAAAATTTTAATTTAATTTTTTAATCTCTCCTTTTGTTAAACCGGTATATTTTAGAATTTTTTCTATAGGTTCTTTATCAGTTAGCATTTTTTTAGCTAAGGTAATTTTTTCTGCCTTTACTATATATTCAACAACTTCCATATCTTTAGCTTTTTGGATTTGTATACCTTTTTCAATGCCTTTTTCTATACCTTCTTGAAACCAGTGATGTGCAATACTTCCCATAATTTCCTCTTCTACTTTAGGATTTAAAAATGTTTTAAGTATATTTTCTAACTCTATTTTATCAGTTTGTTCTATTTTAGTCAAAGAGTAACTCAAAGCACTTTTTATATAATCAATACCGGTATTAGAACTAGCAACTATTGTCAAACAATTAGATATTTCTTGCCATTTATCAAATAAATTAGGTTCATGAATATATTTCATTAGAATCTGTAAAACAGCTAGCCAAGGATTTTCTTTTAATTTCTCATCAGCTATATTTTGTAAATCTATAAGTTGATAATCATTGCTCCAAGTAGCTTTTACTAATTCACTATTTTCAAATAAATCCCATAAATTTAAAGGAGCAGTATATTTTTGATTATCATTAAAAAATACCAACGGATATATAAACGGAAATTTCTTGGAGCTAGGATACAAATTTGAATGTCGCTCAGCTATATTTAACATATATTTAAACAAGCGAAAAGCCATAAAGTGATCGGAGCTACTTTGATGTTCCAGTAGTAGATATAAATAACTTTCGCTGTTATTAATTTTAACAGAAAATAAAACATCCGTGATAGATTCTTTAAGGTTTGGCTCTATAAAACTATCATTTTCCAGTGTTAAGGTAGTAGGGGAAAATAAAGCTTTTATATGCGGAGGTAAATGCATATTAAAAAATTCTCTAACAACAAAAGGATTTGCTAAAGCTTTTTGAAAAAACTTATCATGCTTTATTTTTTCTGACATATATTATTTAAAGTAGTATATTTGCACAATAGCAGAAAAAATTTAACAATCCAAGATTGAAATTTATATTTTTAAAATAACTTAGTGTTATAAAAAAATCGCTTGATATGTATATACAAAGTAATTATACTGTATTAAGACATTTATATCGGTAATAAACAAAAAATCTTATTAATTTTCGCTAAAAATTCTTTTTAATTATCCATTAAAATTATTTTGTTAACAGTGCCATAAATAAGTTCCTTGTCCATAGTTCGCATTAAATAAACTTACAGATTCACCTTAAGCCTTAAAGAGCCTTGATTAGCTATATATTTCTTCGCAAGGGATAAATTATATCTAATACCAAACTCCATCATATTATATTGAACAGAAAGACTCCCGCCTAAATTATAATTTAGTTTTGTAGGTTTAAATTTAACTGTTGTAAGCGGCTCATCTATTCTATCAAGCCGTGCATCGGTATTCGGTAATTTCCCTTTAAAATCGTAACTTACGAAGCCGTGTAATTCCGGTTTTATTCTTACGTCTCTTACAAAGAAATTAGTTACGCCTTTTAATCCAGCTATGCCTTCAAATCTATCATATGATTTTTTTCTAACGGATAAATTTTGGAAAGTAGTACCTGTTTCTTTGTAACTATTATTTTTAAACGTAGCATAACGAGTTCCAATCATCGGGGTTATAGCAGTAAAGTTAGATATTAAATAATTATAACCGCCAAGTAATTCACCACTATAAGAAGTGTTATTAAATTTACCGATTGCAGTTTGATCACCTGTATAAACCTTACGTTTTTCATAATTCTTAACTCTACTTCTACCGTATGAGCCTATAGCCTCAACAAAGAAATTACTTATCTCACAATTATAAAGTCCATAGATAGAATATATATCGCTTATAGCTTTAGTCTTATCACCGACTTTATAATTTTGATGGCGTAATTTACTATCAGCTCTGGTATAAGCAGCTCCAACTATTACACTATCACTTAGAGCATAATCAAAACCTATTATTCCCCCTTGAGATTTAGACTTATATCCGCTTGCCCCATCATTACGGGATTTTTGTGTAGCCTTACCGTAAAAAGTAACGCCCCAGATACCCGTACCGATATTATCCTCATCACCGGCAGCTACTGCCGCTTGATTATTAAGACTTTCACTAGCATTTGGTTTATTTAAACCGTTTAGCTTAAATGCACTTTCATCTTTATTATTTACTTCACCTAGTCTAGCATTAATCCCCGAAGAAACAACGCTGTCCATATTTACCGAAATATCTGTTAATATGTCCTGTATTTCTTCTATATTAAACTCTCCAAGTCCCTCACTCACTTCTCGTATATCCGTTCTTCCGCCTAACCGATTTAAAGTTTCTGAAACATTTTTCAGTAACTTTATTTTGAGCAACAGGAGTAAAATTTCCACCTGCTTATTTTAGTATTACTTCATGTTTGGTATCAGGAGTAATTTTAGTAATATCAGAGCGTGATTTGACTTTAATTACTAAACTATCTAAAGCCGACATATCAACATTAGCCCCGTTACCGACTAATATATGCCCTCCCGATTTCGCAGTCACATCAAAATACGTAATAATCTCAAGAGTACCGTTATATGTAACATTTCCGGTATGCTTTAATTCGTAAGTAGCTAAATCTAAAGCACTATCCGTAAATTGTGAATCAGCATCTATTCCTAAATTATCCAATAATACTATATTTGCTTTATTTGCTACTAAATTAGCTGCTTTAATATTTTTCTCAAGAATAGTAAATTTCTCAGGACCAAACTCTAAACGCTCTACATTTTTGATTTCTTCTTTTAACCAAACATTTTCATCAAATTTTATAGCACCGCCGCCGTCAATTTCAGCATTTACTAAAACCGCATCTTTAAAATGTATAGAAGCAGCAGCATCTGCAAAATTCAGCTTATCTACTTTAATATCAGTTAAATAAGTAAATAACTGAAGCGAACGAGGAAGGAGATCTCTATCTACTAAAACATCCTGTATAATTATATTTTTAGCATTTCTATTATTACCTCGTTCAAAATCTATATTCTTACCTGCATCAATGTTAATCTCTTTAGAATATACATCACCTTTAATAGTACTATTCTTACTAACTTGTACACTTGCTAAACTATTATTTTTACTTCCTAAATTATAAGTAGTACCACCCTCTATATTAAGTTTTACGTTACCTTGCCCGTTATTCTCAGTAGTTACATCCGAATAAAAATTCTTAGTATTTACCGTAACTAAACCGTTTCCTGTTAATTCTATTGCTTTTAATCTGTGATCTTCAGCCCCAATAGCACCGTTACCGGTATCAAAATCCGTTATTGCTAAAGTGTGAAGATTATTTCCTGCTGTAGTAATATTAGTAACTCCACCTGCCGCTTGTAGCGTTAATATCCTTCTTGTCCTGCATTTGAGAAGTTAATAGCTTGGGCTTTTAATTCACCTGTAATAGTAACGTCTTTACCGGCTACTTCTACTATACCTAAACTATTATTATTCCCGATGGTACCGGTTATATTAATAGGGGCTTTGTTGTTTAATTTTAAAGTACCGTCATTCTCATTTTCACCTGCAATATCGGTAGCGATGATATTATCATTAACCTCTATTTCTACACCGTTTGACATTATAATATTGCTACTTTTAACGATACTGCCAAAAATTACCGCACCTGCTTTTACGATAATATCACCGACTGCCGCATTTGAACCAACGGCATTACGAACACTACCGCCATCGGTAAAGATTAAATTTACAGCCTGCCCGCCGGTCTTATTAATATAAGTTGTCGTTAATCTAGAATTAGGACCAAAAGTTAAATTATTATTACCGTTACCTTGAATCTCACCGATAGAGTAATCACCGCCGGCAGTTAATGCTACATTACCGTTACCTGCTTTTAACATTTTTATATTAGTAATTAGCTTAGTAACTTCCCCCGCCCCTTCAAAGTTCAATATACCACTCGTATCACCAGTACTTGTAACTCTACTATCAATTTTTACATTATCAGCAATATTAATTACACCTGCTTTACCTTGGAAATCTATGATATCACTTTCTATATTCCCCGTTGCGGTATATATGGTATCCTTCAAATCTAATATTTGCATTTACTTTATTAAGCGTAATAGCGTGAATATCTAATACTATATTCTTAACATTTATTCCTGCTTGTAAATTTATAGTACCGTTACCGGTGCTGACAAAATCTAATTCTTTTAATCTATGTCCTTCCGTACCAAGTGTATTATCATCATTACCATTATTAGCTATTATTAAATTTTTATCTCCTGTAGTTAACTTTATTATACCGAACTTATCATGCCCCGAATCCAAAGGTCCGGTTAAATTTATAGTATGATCATTAGCATTTGAGCTATTTTTAAGGTCTAATGCCGAATCTTCATGTATAAAAACTTCATACCGCCGGTATTTAACTCGAAATCACCGTTTACGGCGTCTAAAGCATAAGTAGCTGCATATGAAGTTTTATCTATTAGCTGACCTATATTTATTTCAGCAACCTTAGCGGACGTTAAACTTTGATCGGTAAAATATGCTCCTTTTTGAATATTTAACTTATTAATATTATGGATGTCCAAATTATTGGTAATAGTAACGTCCCCCTTAATATTTAATTCAGCTAACTCATTACCTGCCGTACCGAGCATTGCTCCGTTCTTACCGCGTACAACTAAATTATGACCATTACCGTCTAAAATAACGATACCTCCACCACCAGCAATGCCTTTTAAACTATTAGCAAATGTAACAGTTTGATCTACAGGAACAGTTAATATTAATTGTGAATTTGCATTACTAAAATTAATACTGCTATTTGGACTAGTTAGTAGAGCTAAGTTAGCATTATTTACTGCAATTAAAAAACTCTGTCCTGCATTAGCATTTGCTATAGTAAAAGTTTGAGCATAAGCCGCACCTTCTATAGTATCTACACCTTTAAATATTACTTTCTCTAAAGCTGCTCCATTTTCCCCTATATTATCCGTTACACTACCGTTCCGGCTAAAAATTAATATGCCTTTCTCATTAGTCTTCGTTGTTACGCTACCGTGAATTGTTGCATTATCTTCTAGCGTTAAAGCTGAATCATCAGCCATAAGCTTCACCGCTCCAGCATATATATTACCGCCAAGACTGCTCGCTCCAGCTCCAACCTCTACTCTCTCAAGGCTAAGACCATTTGCTCCTATTCCGCCAGTCACACTACTTCCGACTCCAAGCGATAATACTCCTCTTGTATTGTTTTTTGTGGTTACTGATCCGATAACTACAACACCGTCTGCTAATGTTAATTGTGAATTTTGATCAGTTAAAGCAACAGGAGCAAATACATTAGATGAGAACGTAATAGGATTTGCTCCGATATTTACTAATTTTAAACTTTTCCCATTAGTACCAATCGTACCGATTACATTCCCTGCTCCTATCGTCAATGTGCCTGTATCATTTGTAGCCGTTGTTACGCTGCCGCTAATCCCTTTATTTGCCGTCGACTTGCCATCTGCCGCAAACAATACCCCACCGCCTACTCCTAAATCTAAGACCTGATTAAGAGTTACCTGTCCGGTATTATTCATGTTAAATTGCTTTGTAAATATCGTATTATCAATTACGATATTACCTGCTCCCTTAACTTCAAACTCTTTAAGGCGATGGGTATTATCCTGCCCTATCGTATAAGGTCCTCCATTATTTGCTATAGTAAGATTGTTCGTAGTTGCCTCTACTCTTATTATCCCATATTCATCTTCTGCATCTGATGGATTTAAGTTGGAATATAACGTAAACTGTTTATCCGTATTACCGGTATTTATTAAATTTAATTCCGAGCCTGCCCCTTCAAATATTATCTTTGCACCGTTATTTAATAAATCTACATTTCCACTTTTAGCATTAATCGTATATTTTATGTTATCAGCTATTTTTATCTCTCTTATATCTCCGGCACTTGGGTCACTAATTGTACAATCAGCATTCAGAACTATCATACCGTTATTAGGATTTACTATAGCATTAACTGCAGATGGTGCATTTATTACTAATGTACCTCCATCTGCATTCTCATTATTGAAAACTACTCTTCTTGCAACTAAACCGTTCTCAATATTTGCCTTACCTGAAGAATCAACACCTTGAACAAAAACTAAATCATTTACAAGTACATTTCCTCTTAACGTTACTTGTTTTGTATTATCACCGGAAATTTCTATAATATCAGGCTTATTTTCGTCATCCGTACCTATATCTCCCGTAACCTCTCCATCACCTATAAAATACAAGCTACCGGCAACGGAGTCGGTACTGGTCACTGCCCCATCAATCGTAGAACCATTGCCTAAATTAAATACTCCATCATTACCTTTAAAGTTGATATCTCCCGTTATCCCATTGTTTACTACCAGCGTACCATCCGCTCCAAATGCAATATTACCGCCTGCTCCTAAATCTAATCTTTGATTAAGAGTTACCTGTCCGGTACTATTCATGTTAAATCGCTTTGTAAACACCTGATTATCAACTACAACATTACCTGCTCCTTTAACTTCAAATTCTTTAAGAAGATGAGTATTATCTTTCCCTATCGTATATGGTCCTCCATTATTTGCTATGGTAAGATTATTTGTAGTTGCTTCTACTCTTACTATCCCATATTCATCTTCTGCATCTGATGGATTTAAGTTGGAATATAACGTAAATTGCTTATCCGTATTACCGGTATTTATTAAATCTAACTCTGAACTTGCTCCTTTAAACGCTATACTTGTTCCATTATTTAATAAATTCATGTTACTATTAACACTATCAATATTAAAAGTAGTGTTATCGGCGATATTCGTCTTTTGAATAGTAGTAACAGTTGAATCAGTAGCCGTAGTAACTCCGGCATTTACATTTAATGTTCCATTTGCTCCGTTAGTTATTGCCCCTCTAATTGTAGTATTAGTACCATCTATATTTAGGACAGAATTTGCACCTGTAAAATTAAACCTTACTCTCCCTGCACCTGTTCCATCTTGAATCGAATTGGGAGCAGATAAAGTAAGTGATTTATCTCCGGCAATATTAAAATTCATATTTTCGGCACCACTGGCTTTAGTAGGCTGAGTTATTATAACATCGTCATTTACATTTATTGTTTCTGAGGAGGCACTAGTGTTAAAGGTGCTATTTAGAGTTATTGGGGCATTAATATTCAAGTTAATACTATTTGTACTATCCCCGCCACCCATCTGGGTAAATGATACCTGTTGTAATGCACTATAATCATTTACTGGAGGAATATTGCCGACCCCTGCATTACCATTTAAAGTAATATTTATATTAGTAGCATTATTAAATCTTGTAATATTCAAACCCTTTACAACACCGGACATTGAACCAATTGTAAGATTTATAGCTAGATCCGTGCTACCGCTACCGACCGATATTGCAGTTACTTCTTGATCAGCTCGTATAGCACCTATATTGTAAGTACCGCTATTTGATACAGTCATATTACCGGAATTAATCACTTCAATAGTATTACCGTCAACAAATGGTGGATTAAAATTAGTATTCGGATTATTAAGATTAACATCCCCAACCATTTGACTAACAGCTACTGCATATATTTCATTTACCGGTATGGTCAATGACAGACCTAATATTGATGCGGTTGCTAGAAAACTTTTTAATATTCTAGATTTTTTCCTCATAACTCTTAACCTTATAGTTGATTTATTGACTAAAACTTTATATTAAAACCCTTTAATTTATTAATTTTTATATAAAGTAATGATATATTTATTGAATTGATGAGGTGTTTTTACAACATTAGGTTTTTAGTCTATTAACATATTAATCAGGAGGTTAAAATTAGATAAGATATTAGGTTCTGTGAACATTTCTAAAAAAGATTTTTTAAATTATAATTTTCTAAAAAATTATCTATTATCATTTTATCTTTTTCATCTATTTTTGAATTTTCCAAGCTTGTACGGCTATTAGATAATTTATTTAACTGTACTATTAAGTTAACTAGTTTATTTAAGGTTTCAGTAACGTTTTTAGTATCTATTATATTATTTTCATTTTTATGTAATGTAATACGTACTAATTCATCTTCGAGTAGAATAATGAGCCTCGCTATAAGGTCATACAAATTATTTAACGTATCGCTAATATCTTTAGTCATAATCTATCACCGTTTATAATCGGTGGAAGTCCAACAAAAGCTCTTTTTTCATTTAAAGTCATGAAATTAGCATTAGAGATTTTAGCCCATAAATTTTCACGCTTTTCGGTTAATGCAGATATAGAATCACGATCAAAATCAATAATAATATCTTCCTTAAAAAGATATGAAAACCAATTACTCATACTATCCGCAATTTTATCAAGTAAAGGGATTAGCGTTTCTTCCCATAAAGCAAGGCGAGCTTCCTGCATATTGCTATAGGTGTTATCGCCGTTAATACCTAGTAACTGCGGCGGCACTCCAAATGCTAAAGCTATTTATCTTGCCGCAGAGTTTTTAGATTCAATGAAATCCATATCCTTTGGGTTGATACTCATTTCTTGCCAGCCAAGCCCTCCCTCAAGCAGCAAAGGCTTACCGGCATTACTATTACCGCTAAATTTCTCTGATAATTGAGCTTGCAATCTTTCAAACTGTTCATCGCTAAGATAACCGTTACTATCTTTTACTATTAATGCACCGGAAGGTCTCGCCCCGTTTTGTAATAATGAATGATTCCAATAAGAAGATTGTTGATGTAAATCTATAGGAAGCGAAGCAGCTTCTAAACAAGATAACCCGTAATACTGATCTAGAGGATGATAGTTTTTTAGATGCAAGACTCTACTCATCTTAGCTATATGGTCAATCTTATAAATCCTATCACCTTTGCTACTTTTATATCTATAAGCAACTAAATTGTCATGTTCTATAACAAGCTCAGTAGCAAGAGCCGGTAGTAAATAAATTTCTTTAGGATATGAATCCAGAGTTGATAAAATATAACTATTACCGAATAATAATTTGCTTGCGATTAACTCAATAAAAAAATCCGCTCCGGCTTTTTCAGGATTCGGTCTTTTTAGTAAATAATTTACCGGATGGTCTGATATTACTTCTCCAGTTCTACTTTTAAGCACTTTCCACGGCACATGTCCCGCCGATTGAGCAATTAAATTAATACATCTATATACTATAACATTTTCACGATAAGCTTCTATGCTTACCTTAACTCTTTTTAAGTTCCCGTATGCAATGTCGTTTAGTTCAATAAAATTTTGTGATTTGGTAGTACTATTCTTCCAAAATTTTTTCCAATAATTTTTTATCATATATCCTAATATATTTGTTGTTTTCAGGATTATATAATGATTTGGGAGATAGACTAAGAGAGCTTAATAAAATGTTAATATTTGTTAGGTTTTATATATTGAAATAATTAAAATTAATTTTGATCTTTTCTTTACATATAGAAATAATCGTGATATAAGAAGCAGAAAAATTACCACGAAATATGGTATTTTAATATAGATAAGGAGTAAATAATGGATACAAAAAATATATCACTCGTAGCACAAGAAATTTTTTCAACTATCGATGGGAATTTAGAATCAATAATCAGTTTATTTCCTTTACAATATAAAAGGCAATATGATGCTATTAGCTATATAATCAATCATTGTATTTAAGCTATTATGAACTACTATACACTAGGAGAATATAGTAGTATAACTGAAGAGGATAATGAAGAAACTTCTCTAGTAAAAAAACTATTTGATGCTGCTCGTAACTTTTATGAAAAATCCTACCCAAGGCTTGCAAGAGTTAATGGAGATACCTTACCAAAAAGCTAGTGATTTATTAAAAGAAAATATTTTACAGCTGCTTACAAACAGACAAATTAGTTTTATAGATGTAAATTATATAGAAGCTAGTGAATTAGACAGAATGGATAATATTGTATTCGACTCTGATGAAGATAATAATAAGGATTATAATTTGTTAACATGTATGATTGCTTGCGGAGGTGTCTTAACATTACAAAAACTTATTAATGAAAATAAAATAGATAATTTCAAGAAAGAAGAATTAGATTTAGTAGTTGTACTTTTCAAAAAAGACACAGAAATTTTAAGTAAAAATCATGAGATAAAATTAAATAACGAAATAGGGAAATTTTTATTAAAAACTTCAAAACCAACCTATGAGTTAAAGGAACTTATACCTTTTATAAATATACGAGATCTAGGGAATGAAGTTTTTGTCCTAGCAGCCCTACAAAAAGAAATAGATATAATGAAGAAAGTGGACAAAGAAATTATAACCTCTGAATATATATCAGAAGCTCTCACTATTAGTATTTATACTAATAATATAGAAATAATAACCTATTTGCTTTCTTTAGAAAAAACAAACATCAATGCAAAAGTGAAGACGGCGATACTCCTTTACATCAAGCTACCGCTGCTAATAATCCTGAAATAATGGAATTATTACTTAAGCATGAAGTATTGATGTTAATGAAAAAGACTCAAACGGTAATACCCCTTTAGCATTTGCTATATCTATAGTTGACAGCAATCCTAAAATAGTTGAACTATTACTTAAGCATGAAAGTATTAATGTCAATGAAAAAGACGCAAACGGTAATACCCTTTTATATAATGCTATAAATTTAAATAAGCCTGAAATAGTTAAATTACTACTTACACATGAAAGTATTGATGTCAATGAAAAAGACGCAAACGGTAATACTACTTTATATCAAGCTGTCACTCATAATAGATTTGAAATAGTTAAGATACTAATTGAACATCCGAAGATCAATGTTAATGAAACAAATTTATATGGTAATACTCCTTTACATCAAGCCAATAATTATAATTATTTTCCAATAGTTGAATTATTACTTAGCCATAAGGATATCAACATTCATAAAAAAAATTCACACAATGATACTCCTTTAGACTTAGCTACTAATAAACCGGAAATAGTTAAATTATTAAATTACTATAAAGAATCTCATAAAGTTTCTACGATTTCTCAAGATCAAGAAGTACAAATTCTAGGTGAAGAATATAATTGTAATGCATTTGACGGAGCGTAATTAGTTCAGTTATATGTCATCCCGTGGCTTGACCACGGGATCCAAAAAACAATTAATCACTAAAATTATAACTAATATTTTTTCTAGCAGAACTTATATCTTTTAAACGTTCACAAACCTTTTCAAAAACTTGTTTAGGCAAGATATTTGAAGCATTAATTTGTAAAAATTTATCGTCTTTTAATTTAATCGAAAAAGAAGGTTCTTGGAATTCCGGTCCATCAATTTCTCTAGCAATTTTTATATAATAACCGATTATATGACTGTTATAATAATCACTTTTACTAATCATTTTCTTAGCTATTTTATTAATCTGCATGTCAGTTTTAGCAGTATAAGTAACCGTAAGAGCAATGCCGAGCATAAGACGCTGTCTATGACTAAAAGGAATGTCTGAAGATAGTATAAATTCCGAAACAAAATTTGCTCTGAGCGTTTTATCAATATTTTTATTATATTGTGCTAGCATTATAGCGAGTTCAATAATAATAAGAGTCGTGGCATCAAAATTAATTAAAAGATATTGTACTGCTTCAATATATTTTTCAATTTTACATATATTTCTATCAAATTTTACTAATCTCTTCACCCTCTCATAAATAATGTCTTTTTCTGTTTCATGAGACGGTAACGAATCAAATCTTACTCCTTCTTTTAAACCGTAATTTGAGATAATAATCTTTTCCGGTGAAAATACCTTAATCATCGCTTTTATTACTAGAACTGCATTATAATTTATGGCTTTCTGCTCGTAATAACTCAGCTTTAATTTATCGATTTGCGATAATTTCTCTAAATATAACTCAAACTCTACACGATTTATTTCAAAATTATGTAAATTTTTAAGGGGATAATTTATAGACTCCATATATATACGGCTCATTAGACGTAATGCACCGCCAATTAAATATAAATTAGGATGATGTGCAGCTCCAAATTCTTCCTCTAGCATTTTAGTAATCAGTCCAACATCACCAAAATTGCTACTAGCAATAATTTTTGTACCGAGCGGCAATGATTTTAATTTACCGACTTTTTTATTTCCAATCTGTGCAAGCTCAAGACTTCCACCGCCAAGATCGGCTACAATACCGAAAGCATCACTAATACCGGAAATTAATCCGGCAGCTGTTAAATAAGCTTCACGTTCACCTGAGATAATTTCAATATCAATATTGAATCTCTTTTTAATTATAGCTTTGAATTCATCTGCTTTAGGATGCCCCCTAAGTATAGCTGTTGCAACACATCTAATATTAGTAACGGACAGTTTGGTAAAAATATGTATAAGATATTGTAGAGATAAATATGTTTGATGTTTTACGTCTAAATTATCTAAATTAAGTAAATTTGTAAGATAATTTCTAAATTTATAATTAAAAATTTCCGGAGCTCCAAGCTCATCACTTTCATAAACTACAGCTCTTAAAGCATTTGAACCGATATCAATAATAGCTGAATGCATTTTTGGATCTTACTCATTATTTTCCGGAGCAGTTGTTGTTTCAGTCTCTTCTTGAGCCTCATTATTATTTGCCCTAGGATCAAAAGGTACTTGAGTAGGTACAAAAGTCGGCGGTAATAATCTACTAGTAAAAAATTTATCTTCGTAATACTTAATTTTACGAGATTTTATAGGCGGAAAGGATTCTATTAAAACAATTTGCTCATCTCTCGGTAACTGTATTACTTCTTGAGGTAAAAGTAAAGCTCTTTGAACTTGAGAAACGTTTTGGGTTCTAGTAGAAATATTAAGGTCAAAAAATAAAGGTTTACTAAATGATCTTTGTTCTACCGTCTTATTACCGACAAGCTGCGATATTAAATTTGCCGTTTCATAGTTATTAGCAGCAAAAGTAATACGGTATGTTGCATTAGATAAGAAAGAATTCATCCCTGCATCTTCATATGTTCCTTTTAACTGCTGCGTATCTTGAATAATCAAAAATAACCGAACTCTATAACCTCTAAAATAAGCTATACCGGCTTTAAAAGTATCCATCTTTCCAAGCGTCGGGAACTCATCAAGTAAGAACATTACCCCATGCGGTTCTTCCTTTAAATCCGGCATTTTACGGCTTAAAAATTCTGTCGCCTGCTGATAAAACACCTGCATTAATTTTTGTAAACGCTGTATATTATCAGGTGTTAACCCTACATATACGGTTGTTTTTACTTTTTTAAATTCTTGTACGTTGAAATTAGAAGATGCAGTAGCCGAATCAATAAGCGGGTTTGCCCATAATTCAAGCGATGAGTTCATTGTAGATATTACGCCCGAACGCTCTTTATCGGCTTTTTGTAAAAACGCTGCAATATTCATATATGCAACAGGATGTATTACACCGCCAATCGTATCGAGTACGACCGCTAGATTATAAACTACGTCGTCACTTCTCATGGTACGCACTACTTCACCGAAAGATTTAGTTTTAGTAGGATCGGCTATTAAATATAAAGTTACACCTAAGAATAAACTTCGTGCTTCATTATTCCAAAAATCCTTTTCCGGCATTATAAGATTTGAAATTTTCTGCACGTCATCAACCATCTGCCCGGGCTTAGTACTAACCCAATCAATCGGATTGTAACAATGCGTAATACCATCGGGATTAGAAGGCTCCCATACAAAAACTTTCTGACCTTGTTTCTCACGCCAACCGCTAGTCAAACCGTGATTTTCGAGTTTTATGTCATGTACTACTACCGAATCACTCCAAAATAACAGATTAGGTATCACAAAACCCACACCTTTACCTGAACCTGTAGGAGCAAATAATAAAGCATGCTGGAACCCGTCTGCAACAAAATATCCACCGGCATCAACACCTATTAACATACCTTTTTTGGATCTAAGACCAGCAGCCTCTATATCTGACGGATTAGCCCAGCTAGCATCTCCATATACTTTTTCCGGTTGCTCAAAAAATTGTAATGATTTTATTCTTTCAAAATTTTTAATGTAAAATATTATGACAACAATAGCGGGACCAAGAAGAGATGCAAGTAGCTTCAATTTTAAATAATTATAGTCAGCAATTTTTAACTGCCCCCAAACGTTAATAAGCCAGTAAGCCCACTTATAAGCAATATTTATAGCATTTATATCTACACCTAAAGCTCCAACCTCATTAGTAAAAATTGCAACAAATGCACCGCTTATCCAAATGGTACAAAAAATAACAACCGGATGAATTATAGCATGACCGAATATATTCCTAGTAACTTTAAGTATCTTATGCCATTCCATGAATTGATATTCCTAGTTTTTACTTATTACTTAATATTGTTAATATTCCTACTAAACTGCCTATGTCATTCCTGCGAAAGCAGGAATCTAGTACTTTAAAGCTTTTTAAAAGCTCGATTTATCTCGCTTTATCCTGGATTCCTGCTTTCGCAGGAATGACATAAACGAACTATATACTTTAATGAAGAATAGGTATACGAAGATCAACTTCAAAAAGAGCAAGGAGTTCACAAGGCGAGGAGCGGAGCGTATACTTAATACGCGAGCACCGCAGAACTTGTAGAACGACGTAGCCAATTTTTGAAGTTCATCGAGTATACGCTACACCATACCCTCAGCATTCTTATTCTTCTTATAATACACTTCCGAAACATATCTTTTCCCACCGCTACCGCGTTTTAACTGCACAACGATATCTACAACGGTTAAAATATACTTCTTTACTTCTTCAGGCGGCATACCAAGATCTGCTTGCATAACCATAAGCTTTAACTGCTCAATAGCCATAGCAGGACTATCCGCATGTAGTGTTGATATTGAACCGGGGTGACCTGTATTAATAGCACGCAAAAAACTAAAAGCTTCCTTACCTCGAAGCTCACCTACTATAATTCTATCCGGTCTTAAACGCAAACATGCCTCTATTAAATCTTGAGTAGTAACATTTGCACGTCCCTGTCCTCCTTTGGAAGCAAGTAAATGCACTCTGTTAGGATGGCTTGATAGCACAACCTCACGAGCATCTTCTACAGTAATTAATCTTTCTATTGCAGGTATTTCAGTAAGTGCAGCATTAGTAAAAGTAGTTTTACCGGTTGAAGTACCGCCGCTAATTATGATATTTTTCTTTGAAACAACTGCATGTCTAATAAATTCTTTAATCTTTTTTTCAGCTAAGAAATTATTTAAAATTACTGCATCTTCATCTACTAAACTCTCTGTTGCAGTATTATCAAATGCTCCCATTTTAGCATATTCATCTAAAGTTAGATTCATACCGCTAGGCTTTCTTATAGAATAAATGATTTGTCCTATCTCACAAGCAGGAGGAAATACTATTTGAATACGATAACCGTTCGGCAAAGTTGCAGAAAGTAAAGGCTTTTCTTCCGAAATCATCTGTTCGGTAGATTGAGCAACTAAACGCCCTAATGAAAGTAGATGTTCACTATCCAATTCCGGTATTTGCTTAGAATATATATCGCCTTTTTTTTCAACCCATGCTTCCCCAGGCTTATTAACCATAATCTCGTTAATACCATCTTCAGCAAACAAATTTTTAAAAGGAAGTAAAAACGTCTCTAAGGCTGCAAATTCTTCATTCATTTCATTACCTTTGATTTTAATAAAACGGCTTTTGGGAATTTATAATCCTTATTAACATATATTCTAACCGGCGTACCTTGATTAACCGTTGTCGTCGGCTTAAACTGCTGCTGCGTTATCATATTTTGTACAACATTCGTCACATCCGTAAAAGCTTGAGTAGAAGCTTGTTGTGCTTGTGTCGGAGTCGATGCTATAGAGGTAGTAGTAAGCAAACTTGAAGCTGCCGTATTAACTGCCTGTACTAAGGTTTGAAGTCTCTGCTCAGCAGTATTCGCTGAAGAAGCAGTTTGTGCTGTTGTACATGCTTGAGTCATAGTAGTATAAGCAGTCGAAGTTTTATCGGTAATAGCAGCAAGTATATTAGTACAAATTGTAACTATCCTAGTATCTGCATCCATAGCGGTATTAGCCGCAATAGTTTGAGCAGTATTTAACAATTGTGTTGCCGTAGCACTATTGGTAGCTGCTGCCTGTGAATCTATAGGAGGCGGCACTAACTTATCAAGAACTTTAGCAAGACCTATATTAAAGCCGGATTGTAATACGGCATTTGCAAATTGTTCTTTATATTTATTATCAACTCTACCTTGTAGTCCTGGTCTACCTAAATTATCAACTGCAGGGGAGTCAAATTCTATAGTATAACCGTTGGTCAAATCTATTCTATCCCATATTATAGATACTCTACCATAACTGCTCGAATCAGTTGAGGTTGCATATTTACCGAATATTTTTGATCCTTTCGGTATCAATATAACTTTATCTTTCTCAGAAAATACGTCTCTACTAATAATGGCTCTTATTTCACCGCCAAGATCACTATTTATTGCCGTTTCAAGTACTGCATCAATTAATTTACCGCGTCCAAGAACCAAAGACATATCGCCACGATCTTTAAAGGTCGCTTCTGCCGTAATCTGTTCCTGTGTTTTTTTAGGCTCTACACCACCAACTAACACTATAGCTGATTTTCTTTTTGCTTCACGACGTTGCTTCTCTGCATCACTCTCAACTAACGTTCCTGAAGTCGAAGGCAACGAAACCGGCGGCAATGGAAGCGTTTTGTCTTTATTCTCTTCTACAGGAGTAGTAGGAGGTAAGACCGGCGGAACTTCTACTACCGGAGGAGGAGGTGGTGGAGCAGTAGGCGTCTCAAGCTTAGGCGGCTCAGGTAACTTTGGAATCTCCGGAATATTATCATCAACATCAGTAACAGGTTTTACAATATTAGTCGGCACTTGAGTCTCCGGTATTTCTTCTTTTTTATTAGCGAAAAAAAGAGTATAAAAAATATATATAAAAATACCGCAAATTACGACTACTATCGCAATACTCTTATTAAAGCTAACTGAAACTTTTGATAATTCTCTCTGTACTTCAGGAGCATCTGCTCCTGATAAAGAACCGGTATTATTATTATCATTATTATTTTGCTCTTCAGCCATATCTAAATTATATTAGTTAAAGTGTTTTATATCTCGTCATTGCGAGGAGCCGTTTTTCCGTCATTGAGAGGAAAATTACAAAGTAATTGACGAAGCAATCTCAGGAGTTTGTGTTATTTCATGAGATTGCCACACAGCCTACGGCTGCTCACAATGACGTATCTACCTACTAAAACCTTGCCATGTAATTACTATTTTTCTTAGGATAGTAAAATTTAATTACATATACTAAATCCCTTTCATTACCCATCATAAGTTCCGTAGAAGCGATATCAAATTCATAAGTTCTTTTATTAGTTATAATAGTCATATTTGTACGGATATCTTTTTCAAGAGGCTTAATAAATAATCTATTTGCCAAAGGAGTTATTTTCCAAGCATAAGCATCCCCGAGAATTATATTTTGGATTTCTTCATTTTTGGCAAATTCTATATGCGATTGAAAGCCAAAATGCAAAACTAATAAATAAACTTCATTTGGATTATATATATAAGTTTTTATCCTATTATCTTTAGTTATAGATAAATCATCTACATAATTATTACTACTATTATTACATAGATCATCTACAAGTGGACATTCTCTTTGTACTGTAAAACCACTTAATAATATAAAAACTAAAAAATAAAATCTAACTATTGTCATCGTCTACCCTATATCCGTTAACTTGAAACCCTACCGGATTTATGTCAAGTTCTGAATCTGTTAATTGCATAGGCACATAAGCATAACTTACTACCGCTATTTTATTATAAACTAATTGGCTTCCTGATGTTTCATTTACGGAAAATCTAACTATATATTTATCTGCTGCGATTTTTGACCATGATTTTATTACTAAAAATGTAGTATTATCTTCTTTATATTTTATCGTAGGATCAAAATCTTTATTTCTTATATAGCCAAGATAATTATAATAAACACCGCTTGTTGAAAATAATCTTATTGTTGTACAAGCTATAGTTGCAAAATCAACTGGATTATATGTTTCCCGTGCCGTTATGTATTTCTTTATAAAATACCTTGTAAGAGACTCATCCGCCGTTAACACCGGGGATGAAATAGGTTCTACCACTGAGGCACGTCCGGTATTACTATTAAGCTGAATAACAAAAGGATCAAACTGTTTGGATTTTACTACAAATGCTATTACTAAAGTTGATATAACCATAAAAATGGTTAGTAGTATTATTAATATGATAAGTAAGTTACGTTGAACAATTAACTTATCAGATCGCTCTTCATACCAATTCTGAGTAATTTTTAAAGGATTAGCCGATTTAATACTTTCTTGATTTTGTGTATCTCCTGAACCGCTTTTCGAGTTGTTACTTGATTTAAAGAAGCCAAATATATTATTCATATCAAAGGTATTTTTATTATTACATTGTTATTGTGTAAAACTATTACTTTTATGCTATATTTACTGAATTAACCGGTCTTCTTATACAAGGATTTACGCTTAAACTCGATTCATCATCTATATCAGCAGAAACGCACGGGCTTTTAATTTCATAAGGAACTGAAGGGGTACATGACAACAATTGAGCAAGCATAATTAATACTAATAGAAACTTTAATGATTTTAACATTCTAATTATACATTATTAAATTATCTTGTTACTATTTTAAAATTACCTTACTATACAATAGTTCACAAGCATTTTTTGAAAAAATCTATTTATAAATATTAAAAAGATTGTAAACTATTATACTCTGAAGTAAATAAAGAGTAGTTATACGAAGTTCAACTTGAGAGCAGAGCGTACACTTAATACGTGGCTACCTGCGGATTTATAAATATATTGTTGCCAATTTTTCAAGTGGGACGAATACAACATAATAACTACCATCAATAATTGTTATTGTATAATTTTAATTTTAAAGTTATACAATATTTGGTATTGTAGCAACAATATAAACTTATTTTATAGCTTAAATAACATTAAATTAACAAATCATAATCATATTATAATAATTATGATAGAGTTAAAACAGAATAAAATTAGATATTAATCTAGTAATTATGGACCCATTAACCAACGCAATACAAGAATATATAAAATCCGGCGAATATTTTATTGATGCAAGAAAATGGTATAATTTTAAGTATATCTTACCGTTAAGTCATAGAAGTCTTCTGCTTTTAATATGCACGATTTTTACCTTATTATTAACCTTAAATTGTATAAATATCAACATATTGCTACCAATAAACAAAAAAGTAAGTTATTTAATAAAAGATGATGCCGAAAAACAAGCTACCGTTACTAATACTAAACATTCGTCACTCGCTAATCCTTATATCTCTGTTGCAAATATTATTCTTCAGAATTATGTAAAACAACGGGAAAAATATAATTACGATATATTAAAAGAACAATTTACCTTTATCAAAAATGCTTCTACGAGTATTGTTTATATGCAATTTGCTAATTTTATGAATATTGATAACTCATTATCACCGGTCATAAGATATCAAAAACTATATAGACGCTCAATTAATATATTATCAATTAACAATATAAACGATAACGAGGCAGTTGTTACTTTTGAATCATTGGCACAAAATAGTACGGGTGAAATTTTAGAAAATATGGTATGGGAAGCAAGAATCGGATTTATAATGGATTCTATCAGCACAAGTACATCACCTGATATGCCCTTCAATTTTACCGTTACTAGTTACAAGCTAAAGTTATTAAGGAATAAAAATCAGAAATAATATGAAGCAACTAATAATATTTTGTACTTTTATAATACTTACATTAGATGTATTTGCTCTTACTATATCACGACCTCTAGGTCGAGACCCGCGTCTAAGAGTTATGACTTATAACCCTGACGATGTTTTCAAATTCACAGGATATTACGGCTATCAAGCAAGTATAGAACTAGCAAGAGACGAGGAAATAGTCAGTATTTCTATGGGAGATACTACTTCATGGCAAATAGTACCTGCCGGTCATAGGATTTTTATTAAACCAATGGAACCGGATGCTACTACTAATATGACTTTAATTACTAATAAACGGACTTATTTCTTTGAACTATATGCCGCCGAAACTCTTGATATGCGTGATCCTGAAATGGTCTTTAACGTAAAGTTTCTTTACCCGGATGACGAAAATGACAATATGAGCAGTCATATGCAAACTTTTTCTGCTTCCCTAGCCAGTCCCGATCTTACTCATCCTGAAAAATATAACTTTAATTATTATATTAGCGGCAGCGAAGAAATAGCTCCTATTAAAATTTTTGACGATGGCGAATTTACTTATCTACAATTTAGAGATAAAAACGCTGAAATTTCCGGTATTTTTGCTGTAGATGATTCACTTCGAGAATCTTTAGTAAATTATCGCCTTGCTCAAGATAATCCTAATATGGTGATCCTTGAACAGGTTTTTCCTAAGCTCGCTATACGTAAGGGTAAAAAAGTCACATGCGTATTTAATCAGTCTTTCAAAGCGTATTAATGTCTACCAACGTCATTGCGAGGAGGTATTGTTGCGTGGTTCAGTTTACCTCTGTCATCCCGTGGCTTGACCACGGGATCCAGTCTTTTTTAAAATTTTTTTAGATACCGTGGCAGGGCCACGGTATGACAATGTAATGTCACATTTAATATACTTTCTTACTTTGATTTTACTAACTAGCGGCTTATTTATAATGCTTACAAGCCGTAATTATATTCATAAAATTATCGGGCTTGGAATATTTCAAAGTTCGGTATTAATATTTAATTTAAGTATTGGAAAAATTAAAACAGGCGGTGTACCTATTTTACAAGATGGGCTAACTACTTACACAAGCCCTTTGCCTCATATATTAATGCTCACTGCTATAGTAGTTGGGTTTGCTACTCTTAGCGTAGCTTTAAGTTTAATATATCAAATTTATAAACATTTTGGTACAATATCAGAAAATGAAATTAATTTTGATAAATATACTCCTGTGAAATGAAGAGTTGTTATACGAAGTTCAACTTGGAAAAGAGCAAGGAGGCTGTAAGCCGAGGAGCGGAGCGTATACTAAATACGTGAGCATCCGAGGTCTTACAAAGACGACGTAGCCAATTTTTCAAGTTCAACGAGTATAAATGATCCTAGCTAACCATTTCCCTATCATACAAATATTATTGCCTTTATTCGGGGCTTTACTCTCAATAATATCTTTTCGCTTTATTACCTTTGCACGAGTAATTACTACGATTTGCATTTTATCTAGCCTTTTGGTCAGTGTTTATGGATATAGCATTATACAAAATACGGAGCTATCTTACACCATGGGAGGATGGACTTCAGAAATAGGAATAGAATATCGGCTAAATTCACTAAACCAAGCTATTATTATTTATCTTAACTTGGTTTTATTATTCTTTTTAGTTTTTTGTCATAAGATTACTAATCGAACAATCTTAAAATATATCAACAATAATAGAAAATCTTTATTTTACGGTATATTATTATTCGCTCATACGGGCTATTTAGGAATGATTGCCACTAATGATTTCTTTAATCTATATGTATTTATAGAAATTTCGGCACTTAGTAGCTATGTCTTGATAGCCTCAGGTAATAACCCAAAATCTTTAATCGGAGCTTTTGACTATTTGATAATGGGTAGTATTGGTGCAACTCTTATTCTTATAGCCATAGGATTTTTGCTAAGCATTACGGGTAGCTTAAATATGTATGATGTTGCATCTTATTTACAGGAACATACTAATTCCCGTATAATCACTATAGCTATCGGTTTTTTCTTAACAGGAGCTATTTTAAAAACTGCTTTTTTCCCTATGCACTTTTGGATGATGAGAGCTTATAATAACACGGCTTCGGTTATTTTAGTATATTTAGCAGGGATTTCTACTATAGTAGGAATATATATAATATACAAATTTACTTATATTATTATAGGCTATGAGACGATTAAAATTTCTATTACAAATTTTATAAGACCTATAGCTTTAGCTACTCTTATTATAGCTCCGTATTTTGCTTACCGAGCAGAAGACTTCAAGAATATTATCATTTATTCGTGCTTTACTCAAATAGGCTATGTATTCCTATTATACGTTACAAAGGGCGGTATAATAATTTTACCGAGCTTATTACTTGCGGACAGTATAAATAAAATAGCTCTTTTCTTGATAGATGCTTATAATGAAAGCTATAAAAAGAATTCTAACAAAGTTTTAACTATAATTATTATTATTTGCAGCTGCGGCTTACCTATCAGCCCATTATTTTTTATCAAAATAAATATTCTCGAATTATTATTTAGACAAAAACTATTATTAGATTTTGTTATAATCTTACTAAGCTCCGTAGGATCACTATTTTATCATTATAAAATGGTGAAAGTTACTTTTTGGAAGAATTGATTAACCTTTGACATTATGAAAATCCCTAGTCATTGCGAGAAGTTGCGTTAGCAACGACGCGGCAATCTCATAAGATAATATAAAAAACTCCTGAGATTGCCACGCCAGCATAAATGCTGGCTCGCAATGACGGGGCTTTTCAAAACTGTCTGGTATATAGGTCAAGCCACGGAGTGACAAGGGAAAGGAAAACATGATTACACAATTTACTACTCCGAGTCTTTTGATTCTATCAACTTTGCTAGTTGGTGCATTAAACTTAACTAGTCCGTATGCCACTAAAAAAGATAGTTTTATACGTAATTTTTTGCTTATTACTATCGCTATTTTTTTCTTCGGTAATATTTCAATTATAGATTGGTTGTTTTTAAAAGGTATTAGAGCAGGATTTGAATTTAATATATTCGGTAATTACTCTATAGGATTCCATCTTGAACCTTTAGGGCTTATATTCTTGAGCTTAATAGGCTTTTTATGGATTTGTGCTTTACTTTACACTCCTAAATATCTTGCTATTAATAATATAGAACACTCTTCTAGATTCTTATTTTTCTTTAACTTAACTATTCTAATTGGAGTTTTAATTGCATTATCTAGCAATTTATTCACTATGTTCATTTGTTATGAGCTTCTAACTATTTCTACAGCTTTTTTAATAGGACATACCAAAAATAATATAGTACTTAGTGGGTTATATAAATATCTAAAAATTCTGATGATTTCTGCCACAATATTATTTTTACCGGCAGTGATAATTATTTATGCTAAAACCGGTAACGGAGATTTTGCAAGCGGCAGCCTAGTAGAAAATTATTTTTCTCAAAGCCAATCCATTATCTTATTATTAATGTTTATTTTTGGAATTGCTAAAACTGCAATTTTTCCGGTGCATTCATGGCTTCCTGCCGCAATGGTTGCACATTACCCCGTTAGTAGCTTACTGCATGCTGTAATAGTAGTTAAAACAGGATTATTTTGTATTTACAAAATCCTATTATATATATTCGGTTTATCGTATTTACAAATGATATTTGCCGAGCTTAACTGGTTAATTTTTATACCGATAGTGAGTATATTTTATAGCTCATTCAAAGCACTAGGCACGGATAATATCAAAAAAATACTCGCCTACTCCACTATGAACCAATTAAGCATCGCCTTACTTAGTGCTTTCATGTTAACACCTAAAGCACTTGGAGCTGCAATACTCCATTTAGTTTCGCATTCTTTTACAAAAATCTGCTTATTTTACAGTATGGGAAGTATTTACAGTTTAAAGAAAGCTGACCAAGTACAGGATTTGCATGGAACATCTAAAGAGTTTCCTTTAATTTCTCTTATTATATCTATCTCTTCATTATCATTAATCGGTATACCCATCTTTAGCGGATTTATTAGCAAATTCTCAATATTACTTGCCGCAAGCGAACAGAATCAAATTATCGTTATGATTGTCGTAATAGCTAGTAGTATATTCTCAAACCTTTACCTTCTCAAAATATTAAGCTCTATTTATAAACCTTCTTTGGTAGAATCTAGTGTAACAAAACCACTCCCCTACTCTATGCAAATTAGTATAATAATTTGTGCTTTAGCTATAACATTATTTTACTTTATCCAAATCTTAATCAGAGAATTTTTAGCTTATATTACATAAATATGTATTTACATAATTTATGTATTTACATATAATCATACAATATGCAATTATTTTTGAGGATAAATATGGCACAAATTATTAAAGCAACAGAGTTTGTACGTTCTTTTTCGGACATTATGAATAGAGTTTACTATAAAGGCGAAAGTTTTGACGTACAAAAAGGTAACCATATCGTAGCAAGAGTTTCACCTGCAAATACAACTATTAAGCCTACAAAAACTTTAAAAGAATTTCTTGAGCATGCTCCTATATTAGATCCTGGGGATGTAGATGACTATATAAAAATTGTTCAAGAAGTAAGAAACAGTACAAAACAAGATATTAAAAAATTGGTTGAAAAATGGGATTAATTATTGATACATCAATACTTATAGCTGCAGAAAAGAAAAAACTAATCTTAGATGAGTTACTGCATTCTGAATTAAATTGTATTGCTTCAGTTACATTAACCGAATTATTAGTAGGAATGGATAGAGTTAATAACGAAAATAAACGTATAAAATGTTTGGCTTTTATAGAATATGTAAAAAGCTTATTTACTATACTACCGTTCGGAATAGAAGAAGCCTATACATACTCTCACATTATTCATTATTTATATAAAGCAAATATCACTATAGGAACCCATGACATGCTAATTGCAGCAACGGCAATAACGCATGGTTATTCTCTATTAACTCTAAATGTGAAAGACTTTAAAAGGATTCAAGGACTAGAGGTTTTAACAGCTTCTTCTAAAGATTAAAATGTTTATTCAAAATAGCAAATTTACATTTCCGCTTACTAATTTCGAGCTTATGTTTGATTTTAATCTGCAAAATCAGCTAATAGCTCTCGCATTTCTAATTGTTACTGCTATCTTAAGTCTTTATACAATTTCCCAAAATAGAAAATTAGAGACGCTAATAGGTAGTTTATACTGTTTATCCTCTATTATATGCGTATTTGCAGCTGATTTTATTTCCATGATAATCTCGCTTGAATTCATGACGGTTTTTGCCTGTATAATTATTTTTTGTGACCAATTAAAAATAAAACCGGCACGTCAATATTTCCTCACTCATTTATTCAGCAGCGGGCTAATTTTAATTGGCATGACTCTTCTAATCCAAGCAACAGGTAATACAGCTTTTATTTCTTTAACGGAATCAGTGTATAATTTTGAGTTACCGGCAATATTCATACTTGCAGGTTGTTTGATTAATGCCTCGGCTATTTTTGTAAACGGCTGGGTGGTTAATTGCTATCCTGCAGCTTCAGGTAGCGGTATTGTATATTTAATAAGTTTTACTACTAAAGTTACTTTAATTATCATTTTAAAATTATTTAGCGATCTTGAGATACTTAAGTTTTTTGGAATATCAATGATTATTTACGGGTTAGTATTTTCTCTAATTGAGAAAAACCTTAAACAATTAATATGTTATCTTACCGTATCACAGCTTGGCTTTATATTAGCGGCTATTAGTATAAATTCTCCAAACATAGCTTATCTTATTACAAGCTTTATATTCATACATATACTATATAATGGGTTATTTGCTTTATATTTTACCTATATAGAAGATGAATACAGTATTAAAAATTACCAAGATCTTCAAAATACTCAAGTTAATCTTATTCTATTAGGCATGTTTGTAGTTAGCATATTAATATATACATCTATACTGCCTATTAATTCTTCTTATATCAAAGACGGAATTGCCAATCTTTTAGATGCAAATAATATTATTATATTTTCCAAGATAGCAACTTGTACCGTATTATTTGGATTGTTGATGGAGAGTTTGCACGTGTCATACTGTGGCTTGTCCACGGTATCCAGTAAAAAAATAAGCAATGATAATAAATATTTATGGATACCGTGGTCAAGCCACGGTATGACAAAAGTATTTTACTTCTCTTTCTGTATCATAACTTTATGCGTGTGTTTATTCTACCCTATTCAAATATCACATACTGCTAATTTTAAGCTAGTTATCCTTACAATCTCAGTATCATTGACTTTAATATTTAGAAAAATACCACGCATTTCGACAGAAAACATAAACCTTGACCTATACCAATATATTGAAAAATTTATATATTTCAGTATCGATAAATATAAAGAAACGACAGACAATACCGAAGATACAGAAGAATATCTTAATTTTAAGGTTATTTGGGATAATATTTTAGATAAAATATCTGCTTGGCATAATCAGCAAACTGCTATATTTATTGTATTATTTCTATTAATTATTTTGATTTTAACATTACAGTAACTCAACGTCATTGCAAGCGAACTTTAGTTCGCACGGCAATCCAGAAAAATAATAAAAAAATTCTGTAAATCAGAAATTTTTTACTGGATTGCTTCGTCAATTACTTCGTAATTTTCCTCGCAATGACGGTTTTAGGAATAACAACATGAAACCACCAATTGCAAATAAACAAAATTACAGCTTTGAAGCCCAAGGGCAAACAATAAACGATGATTATCAATGGCTGCGTGATCCTAAATGGCCAAATGTAGAAGACTCTAAAATTTTAGATTACTTAAAGGCCGAGAATAAATATACCGAAAATTTCTTTGCCGATCTGCAAAAGGATAAGGAAAAGATTTTTGAAGAATTAAAAGGACGAATCAAATTAGACGATGAGTCAGTTTATGTTAAGAAAAAAGACTACTACTATTACCATAGAGTAGAAAGCGATAAAAATTATCCGATATATTATAGAAAGTATAATAGTATGGAAGCACGTGAAGAAATAATATTAGATGTTAACCTTCTTACTCCAAACGGCGGTTTTACCGATGTTGCCAAAGTCGCAATGTCACCTAATCAAAATTTAATGGCTTATAGAGTTAATTTTACAGGTAATGAGCAATATAATATCAAAATATACAATCTTAAAGAGCAAAAATACTTACCTGATAATGTAACGGATATAGCTCCTACTGTGATTTGGCATGAAAAATTAAACGGCTTTTTCTATATTACTATTAATGAGAATCAACGCTGGGATAAGGTAATGTTTCACGCTCTAGGTGAAGATATTACTCAGGACAAATTAATATTCGAGGTAAAAAACCCTCTTCATTTTATCAGCTGTGAGAAATCTGCAAGTAACGAATATATTTTTATAAATTCAGGCGATTATAATGAAAATGAAATTTACGTGATTTCTATGCAGGATGATAATTTTACTCCTAAATTAGTACGAGCTGCAGAAAATAAAATATTCTATGATGTAGAACATAATGGCGATTATTTTTATATTAAAACTAATTATAAAGCTAAAAATTTCCATATTGTAAAGCTACCGGTAAATAATTTTGAAAATGCTAATTGGGATGATATTTATATTAAGGAAGAACAAGACAAATATTTAAAAAGCTTTGAAGTTACAAATAATTATTTAATCTTAAATTATCGTGACCAAGGTTTACCGCTAATTAAAATAAAGCGATTTAAAGATTTACAAGAAAAAGCAATTCATTTTCCTGACGAAAGTTTCCAAGCAAGTAGCTTTTCTACAAACTTTGAGGAAGACGATATCAGAGTAAATTACTCTTCTCTAGCAAGACCAAATACCACTTATAACTACGATTTTGATAGTGATAAATTAACGATATTAAAGAGACCCAAGAAATACCATCAGGCTTTAATCCTGAAGAGTATAAAGTAGAGAGAATATTTGCAGATAATGGCGACGTAAAAGTACCTATTACTTTATTCTACAAAAAATCTTTATTTAAAAAGATGGCTCAAATCCTTTATATCTAATGGGATACGGAGCTTACGGGATTAGCATGCCTGTCAATTTTAGAAATACGGCAGTGACACTTGCTGATCGTGGTTTTATTTACGCAGTTGCTCATATTAGAGGTGGCGATGATCTAGGTCATGGCTGGTATGAAGCAGCAAAATTTTTAACCAAAAAAAGAACCTTTGAAGACTTCATAGCTTGTAGTAAAGCTTTAATTAATGAGCAATATACAAGTAACAACAATATAGTAATAATGGGCGGTAGTGCCGGCGGTATGTTAATAGGTTATGTCCTCAACGAAAAACCTGAACTCTATAAATTAGCCGTTGCTCATGTACCATTTGTAGACGTACTTAATACCATGCTTGATGAAAGCTTACCGCTAACTCTCTTGGAATATAATGAATGGGGTAATCCGAAAGAGAAAGAATATTTTGAATATATTAAATCATATTCCCCTTATGATAACGTAAAAGCACAAAACTACCCTGCTCTATTCATTACTTGCGGTATATCCGACCCACGTGTAGGTTACTGGGAACCTGCTAAATGGGTAGCAAAATTACGAGAACTAAAAACAGACAATAATCCCTTATTATTAAAAACGAATATGGATACGGGACATAAGGGTTCTGCCGGTCGCTTTGATTATTTGAAGGAGACGGTCGACGAATTAGTATTTATTTTTAAGGTATTTGATGTAGGGGTTTAAAGATTTTGGATAAATAAACGTCATTGCGAGGAAATTGCATAGCAATTGACGAAGCAATCTCAGGAATTTATTATTATTTCATGAGATTGCCACGCAGCCTACGGCTGCTCGCAATGACGATTAGTTATCCACACAAACAATGCCGTCCTCCTCCACGGTATGACAGAATAAATATAAAAAACCACATGCATAAAAATTACCTAGAACAATTACAAAAATTACCGATTACTTTAATTTTACTAATTAGCTTAATTTGCTGTATTGGTTTTATTGTGCTTTATTCTGCAGCAAATAGCAATTTGCAGCCTTGGGCTTACAAACAAATTATAAATTTTTGTATATTCTTGCCGTTAGCTATTGTTGTTGCATTGATTGATTTGCGTATAATCTTCAGATTATCATATATTTTCTATTTTTGCGTACTCGCTTTACTAGTTGCCGTGGAGCTTTTCGGTTCAACTGCCATGGGCGGTAAAAGATGGATTGATATCGGTATAGTTAAGCTTCAGCCTTCCGAACCGATAAAAATTGCCGTTGTACTAATGCTTGCGAGGTATTTCCATCTACTCACAATTGATGATCTAACAAAATTCCATAAAGTTATCATACCGATTATAGGAGTTTTAATACCGGCTTTTCTAATAATTAGAGAACCGGATTTAGGTACGGGAATGATTGTTTTAATTGTTTCGGCAATTATATTTTTTGCAACGGGTTTTAGAATAAAATATTTTATAATATTAGGTCTTGCTGCTCTTATTAGTCTGCCTATTGCTTGGAATATGATGTATGATTATCAAAAAAAACGGGTAATGGTTTTTTTAGATCCCGAACATGATCCGCTTGGTGCTAGCTATAATATTATTCAGTCTAAAATCGCTATAGGTTCAGGTAGCCTATTTGGACGCGGTTTAAATCAAGGTAGCCAAAGCCATTTAGATTTTCTTCCCGAACATCAAACAGACTTTATCTTTGCTACCTTTGCCGAAGAGTTCGGCTTTATAGGAGGAATGTTTTTACTAATATTATATTTTGCACTTATAACTATTTCTTTATTAATTGCCGCAAATTGCCGAGAAATTTTTAGTAAATTAATGGTAATAGGTATTACTTCGATTTTATTCAGTCACGTATTTATTAATATAGCTATGGTTATGGGCTTGCTTCCCGTAGTAGGTGTACCTTTACCGTTTATTTCTTACGGCGGAACAATGATCGCATCCATGCTAATAGGCTTTGGGCTTGTGATGAATGCTCAGGTACACGGGCATACCACTTTAAACTAGTTCAATTATATTTATAAAATTGATAATATAAATTAATAACAAGTTGCACTTCATTTCTTTATTTATCGTATAAAGCGAAAATTCCTATTGACTTTTATATAAAACAGTATAGATTTCTTTACAATTTAATTTTTTATAAAGAAACGATGCTAGGATATGCAAAAGAACAAAGAAGCTTAAATAGAGAACAAAAACAAGCTGTGGGTATTTTATCTATAGGTACTTTTCTTGAATATTTTGATTTAATGATTTACGTACATATGGAAGTGCTTCTTAATGAGCTATTTTTTCCAAAAGCCGATACTCAGACTACCACTATATACTCAGCTGCTGCTTTTTGTTCTACATTTGTTTTTAGACCCTTTGGTGCCTTACTTTTTGGATGGATAGGCGATAAATATGGACGAAAACCCACAGTGATTATAACTACTATTTTAATGGCTTGTTCTTGTGCTATTATGGCTGGATTACCTACTTATGCTCAAATAGGAATTGCAGCTACTTGGATAGTTACCGTGTGCCGTGTCATTCAAGGTATGTCATCTCTAGGAGAAATAATTGGTGCAGAACTTTATCTTACCGAAACAATAAATCCTCCTAAACAATATCCCGTTGTATCATTAATTACCTCTTTTTCTATTCTTGGAGGGACTGCAGCTCTAGGTCTAGCATCGATAATTACTCATTTCGGTTTTAACTGGCGTATAGCTTTTTTTATAGGGACATTCATTGCTATAACAGGAAGTTATGCTAGGACTCGTTTACGTGAAACTCGTGATTTTATAGATGCTAAACAACAAGTTAAGAATAGTTTTAATAAAGCCAATATGGATATAAAAATACTTGAAAATGATCCAATTTGGAAAGAAAAAGTTCATTGGAAAACATCTCTATATTATTTTTTAATTCAATGTACGTGGCCCGTTACATTTTTTATTGCATATATATATATATATTGTAGCAATATCTTAAAAGATTTTTTCCACTATACTTCTGAGCAAGTTATAACTCACAATTTTATTGTATCAATAATACAATTCTTTGGCTGTTTAATTTTTAGAGTTTACTTAAGTAGTATAGTGCATCCTTTGAAAATTCTTAAAATATTTTTAGCTATATTTTTATTATTTATCTTACTTTTTCCTCATTTTTACTAAATAACCTTAGTTCTCCTATAGAATTACTAATTTTGCAGTCGATTTTGGTGATTGTTGCTTTGGGAAATGCTCCAGCTGGACCAATTTTCTTTAAACATTTCCCAGTTTTTAAGAGGTTTACTTATTTGAGTTTTTTATACTCTTTATCTCGGGCTTTAACATACCTAGTTACTTCATTTTGTATTGTGTATCTAGTAAATTACTTTGGTCATTGGGGGATATTAATTATATCGATTCCTTTAAGTATAAGTTATGGATTCGGGATATTGCATTTTGAGCAGTTAGAAAAGAAAAGTCAGAAATACTTTTAGAAATAACATAATTATCTTCTAATTTTTTTAAACTTTTTAAACATAGTTCTAATAGTTTATTTTTTACTTTTGGTATTCCTAAATACATACTTAAAATTAAAAACTTTTTTAGTGTCTCTTCAATTATTTTCCTAGCCTTTTCAGACGATTTAGCTCCTAGCGTTTGAATGTTATGTATGCGATCAAATAATTTTATAAGAGCTGTATCATGTCGTTTTTCATTAATTAATAGATTTAAGCTTTCCTCTGCACTAATTTTTCCATATGGTTTGATTCTAGTTAAACCCTCTACGTGCTTTGCTACTTCCAGTCCAAAAATTGCGGTTATCATTTCTTCAGTAAGTTCTGTATCCTCAATAGTATCGTGAAGCAAAGCGGCTTGCAGCATAATAGCATTATAAAGCTTAGGGGCTTCTTCGGCTACAAACTCTGCGAGCATAATTGCTACTTCAATCAGGTGAGAATAATAAGGATCACCTGATTGACGCATTTGTAAGCCGTGATATTTGCGAGCGTAGTAGATACCTTTTTTAATTTCTTCTATATCAACAGGATTTTTTACTTTAGTGTTTAAATATTCAATTTTGTCTAATAGTTTTTTAGCGTAAACGCAAGTTTCAAACTTTTCTTTCCAAGAGCTTAAATCTTCCATAAAAGTTATTTTCTTATTTTTGTTAATAATAGTTGATTACAATTATAGTAAAAATTAAAAAATTGCAATAACAAATAGCTTTTTAACTTTAAATATATTAATAACTTTTGGTTACATTGTATTTAAGCAACTTCATTCTGTTTTATTAGTTGCTTTAGCTTCTTGTTCCTGCTGTAATTTATATTCTGCTGCTTTTTCTTCTACATAATTTAAAAAGAAATAAGTAAAAGTTAAAAAACTAGTAAGAATAATAGCAAATGTTATTAATATTAATTTAAGCTCTTTCCTTGCGTTTTCAGCTTTTAATCTCTTTTCTTCCTCTTCATCAATATAAGATTCAGAGATTAAAATTTCTTCTTCTTTATTTTCCATATTTTAACTCTTTTAAATTAACTTATATATGAATGATAGAGCTTAATTATCACCTGAGAGAAGTAATTAAAATAAGTCAATAACTATAATTGTTGATTGTAATAATTATATATTTAATAAATCCTCTTTCTCTAAAATACTGTATTTTCTATTTGACGAAAGAAACATCACGAAAAAAACACCAAAGCAAAGTAATGTTAGAGATAGCAGAGCATAATAAAGATTTTAATTTGTCGAATGCCCAAGGAAAAAGACGCCTAATAAAAACTGTGTTTTCGACAATTAAATTAACAGGCAAAAAGCTTGACTTTATACTGCATTTGCCATTCGATAGATTTACGAATTTGTCGAAAGTCAAGAAATGGCTCACCGTATCGTACGTATTGCGAACCTTAAACGAGTACATATTAGCCTTGATTCAGGCTACGCTTAAGCCGTGTTATGTCTTATCCCCTACCCTTAATTAGTCAAATATTAGCCTTATTCCAACCAGTATTTTTTACACAACAAACTCGTATTCAAGCAGCCCAAGTTAATACTGTTTCCCCTTTACTATAAACTTTGCTTAACTCAGTCATATCCATTTGATTAATTAATTTCTGAGCTTCTGCTTCGTTTTCTGCACGTATTGCTTCTATTAGCTTTTCATACGGAGTTCCAAAAAACCTTATAAACATAGATATATACTTATTAAATTCTATAAATTTTAATATTTTGTTAAAAATGAGCTATAGACAGAATCATAATAAGGAGTTTTAAGAATGCAATAGAAATTTAACTAAAAGTGTGAATAAATGAGTTGAGATTGATTTAAAGGATTTATTAGTGTATAGAGGGTTAGAGGAAATAATAGAACGTTTTAATAAATGATAATAATTACTTTTTTCAAGAGATTTATGGAGATAATAAAATTCTGATAAAAACTAAATTAAATAAAGAGTTAATAAAATGTTAAACGCAAAGAATGTAAATAGTAATATCCCTTTAAAAGTAGCTTTATTTACTTCATTAGGGTCAGGTCTTGAATATTACGATTTTGTTATATATAGCATGATGGCTAAATATTTATCAGATATTTTCTTCTCTGTAAATGATAGTATAAGCAGTATGATTCAAACTTTTATAGTTTTTGCTGTAGGTTATTTGATCAGACCGTTTGGAGGAACTATTATAGGAATGATAGCAGATACTTATGGGCGAAAAAAAAACATTTGTTGTGGTTATGCTAACAATGGGTTTTTCAACAATGGGAATAGGCTTACTACCTACCTATAATCAAATAGGAATTATTGCCCCTATTGGATTATTAGTATGCCGTCTATGTCAAGGTATATCCTTAGGAGCTGAGTTGTAGAGGTCAAGATTTAATCTTACAGGCACTATAAAAATTATATCTGAATGTCTGATAAGTTATGACTGTCAGATGAGTATTCAAGATATAAGATTTCATTATTCTTTTCAACAGCTAACTTCTTACTATCCTTGAAGGTCTGCATAGGATTTTTACCATAACAATATTTCCCAGAATGAGGTCTTTCATTATTATAATGTTCTAACCAAATATCAAGGTCAAGTTGTAGATCATCAAGATCAGTATAAATCTTTTTACGCATAGCCATATCAAATAATTCTTGCTTCATAGTTTTATTAAAACGTTCACACATACCATTTGTTTGAGGAGAATATGCTTTAGTAGTGTTATGTTCAATGCCCTCAATGCTTAAGAACAATTCAAAAGCATGATGTTCTATATTTCCTTTATATTCACCACCTCTATCAGTTAGAATACGAAGCACTGGTATTTGCTGACTCTCATACCACGGCAGTACTCTATCATTAAGCATGTCAGCAGCGGTAAGAGCTGTTTTATCAGTATATAATTTAGCATCTGCGACCTAGTATAGCTATCAATAAATACCTGAGAATATACCTTGCCTATACCTTTAAAATTACCTACATAATATGTATCTTGGCATCCTAGATAACCTGGATGCTGTGTATCAATCTCACCATGGGCTTCTTTTTCGCTACGCCGTTTCTCTAATACTTGTAACTGAGCTTCGTTAAGAACAATACCATCTTGAGCCATCTTTGCTTCTAATGCTTTAAGTCTTTTATTGATATTATTTAAATCATTACGTAGCCAAATCGATCTAACTCCTCCAGGTGATACAAGAATACCAGTCTTTTTAAGCTTATTTGATACTCTCATCTGACCATAAGGCTGGGTATTCTATTGCCATATCTAATACTGCTCTCTCTACTGCTGGTTCAACTCTATTCGCTATAATTGGCTTCTTCCTGCTGATCTCATATAACGCCTCTTCTCCACCAGTTTCATATAGCTCTTTGAACCTATAATAACTGTCCCTGCTGTATCCCATTGCTTTACAGGCGGACGATATACTACCAAGACTCTTAGCTAATTCTAGTAATCCTATTTTTGGCTTTATTATTTTTTGATTTAGATTCATCTCTAATCCTCCATTTAATATTTATCTTATTTTACTAAATGTAAGATTAAATCTCAATTATTGCACATAAAATGATATAAATTTTTTCTTTTATATTAAATTCTATAGACATTTCTAAAATTATTTTGTGAATTATTGTCATACGGCTTTGTTGCAGGACCCGATTTTTTAATTATTTTTTTGGATTGCCACGTCGCTTTGCTCCTCGCAAGGTGTTGTTACGTGGATCAATTTCACCTCTGTCGTCCCGTGGCTTGACCACGGGATCCAGTTAAAAATACTAAAATTATTAGTATTTTTTATTGTTTTTATGGACCTAGTTAGCAAGCGAACTAGGTGACACAGTAGGTTTTACCGGTCTACGCAACAATGCCTCCTCGCAATGACTGTTCGGGTATCCATGCAACAATGCCAACAAAGATAGACAATGACAAGTATGAGAGATATTACTAAGATAAAGCTATAACTATTTAGCTATAGGTAAACTATTTTCTGCTTGATTTTCTTCAATTTCATTAATCTTAGAAACTAAATCAGATTTCTTTTTTGAGGAAAGATTAGCAAGTACTATTGCATTTATTAAAAATAATGTTGTAAGTATTATAGTGCTTTTAGTAAGAAAATTACCGACCGTTTTAGCACTGACTACTCCCATATTATTACTGCCGCTTATACTACTAATTCCATCCGATCCGCTACGCTGCATCAGAATAACTATAATTAGCAATATTGCAATAGTAATATGTACAAAAAGAAGAATGTCCATCATAAATATAAATATTTTTAGTGGTGCGGGCTAGTGTACGATTTGCTAACCACCACAGCTAAACGACAGTATATAAGCAATAGTTTTCTCATGCAACAAAATTTACAAGCAGCATAAAAATTTAAAGAATAAGGATTATCGTTGTTTTAATTTATACTTCGGCATTATCTGGGTTCATTGATCCAACTAAAACAGTCTCATTTTCATTATTATGAGTAGCTTCTTGTAATTGTGTATGAGATAATTGTGCTAATCTAATTTGCAATAATTGAGATTTAATCTTACATTTAGTAAAATAAGATAAATATTAAATGGAGGATTAGAGATGAATCTAAATCAAAAAATAATAAAGCCAAAAATAGGATTACTAGAATTAGCTAAGAGTCTTGGTAGTATATCGTCCGCCTGTAAAGCAATGGGATACAGCAGGGACAGTTATTATAGGTTCAAAGAGCTATATGAAACTGGTGGAGAAGAGGCGTTATATGAGATTAGCAGGAAGAAGCCAATTATAGCAAATAGAGTTGAACCAGCAGTAGAGAGAGCAGTATTAGATATGGCAATAGAATACCCAGCCTTATGGTCAGATGAGAGTATCAAATAAGCTTAAAAAGACTGGTATTCTTGTATCACCTGGAGGAGTTAGATCGATTTGGCTACGTAATGATTTAAATAATATCAATAAAAGACTTAAAGCATTAGAAGCAAAGATGGCTCAAGATGGTATTGTTCTTAACGAAGCTCAGTTACAAGTATTAGAGAAACGGCGTAGCGAAAAAGAAGCCCATGGTGAGATTGATACACAGCATCCAGGTTATCTAGGATGCCAAGATACATATTATGTAGGTAATTTTAAAGGTATAGGCAAGGTATATTCTCAGGTATTTATTGATAGCTATACTAGGGTCGCAGATGCTAAATTATATACTGATAAAACAGCTCTTACCGCTGCTGACATGCTTAATGATAGAGTACTGCCGTGGTATGAGAGTCAGCAAATACCAGTGCTTCGTATTCTAACTGATAGAGGTGGTGAATATAAAGGAAATATAGAACATCATGCTTTTGAATTGTTCTTAAGCATTGAGGGCATTGAACATAACACTACTAAAGCATATTCTCCTCAAACAAATGGTATGTGTGAACGTTTTAATAAAACTATGAAGCAAGAATTATTTGATACGGCTATGCGTAAAAAGATTTATACTGATCTTGATGATCTACAACTTGACCTTGATATTTGGTTAGAACATTATAATAATGAAAGACCTCATTCTGGGAAATATTGTTATGGTAAAAATCCTATGCAGACCTTCAAGGATAGTAAGAAGTTAGCTGTTGAAAAGAATAATGAAATCTTATATCTTGAATACTCATCTGACAGTCATAACTTATCAGACATTCAGATATAATTTTTATAGTGCCTGTAAGATTAAATCTTGACCTCTATACATTAGAAATAATTACTCCTAAAAATGGCTCATAGTAATCATTAAAACTCGTTGGCATACGAACACTTATTGCCTTGCTTAAACTTCTCTTGCCTCTAACCCATTTAACAAATGGTTTTGTTTCAGACCTCCTGATTTCTTCAAATGTGCTGATTGCTAATATTGGCTTAATATGCTGCATGTCAAAGTTCTCAAACCTTACTATACTACTGAATATTAATTCTTCGTTTTTAGTGATGTTTTGCATACCTATTAATCCTCTCTATCCTAGTAATTCGATGCTATATTCTTCTAGTTCACCTGTTAATCTTTGCATAAACTCCTCGATCACTAATGCTTTCTGGTGCATTACCTTTTCTACTTCTTCCTTTAAGCCTGACTCACCCGAGTAACTTGATATATGTCCTGATACCACCAGCTCTTTCATACGCTGGCTTAAGCTTTTGCCGCTTCCATTATCACTGATGTTTTTTAAGATATTTTCAGATTTTTGAGATGAGTTATGGTTTATAATTGCACTTCTCAGGTCCTTAAAATTATATCCTTGGCTCTTTAATTCCTTAAACTCGTCTGCAATATTGTAAGTGGTAAAAGTTTTTACATACTCTCTTGTAGCATGGCTCTTGGTCTCAAGATTCTGATTCTCTGCAGCATCACTTGGCTTAGCTGCTATCTCATCTGCAAATCTTGCATATATTAGTTTTCTAATCTCTGCTGAATCTAGTAATTGCGTAGTCTTTACCTTTGCTATATTCAAAGGATTTGGAGCAAAAACCTTAAATTTGTCTTGAATTGCAGCATTGATTGATTGACTCGGCAATACCTTTAAAAAGCTAAATTCTTCGCTTGCATCCTCTATATATCCTTTACTTTGACTACAATATTTAAGCCCACTGTTAATACTTGAAAGTAATGACTTAGGCACATTTCTTGCTACATTAAATATTTGTTTTGCTGTTCTTGCTATTTTAAACATTACGTTGCTCCTTTTGGTTGTTTGTTAATTTTTAATTCGCTGTGTTTTCATGTTCTTCAAACTGAAGCCTTAATTACCTTTCTCTTGTGTAACTAAAACTATATGAGAGGGGCTATGCTAGCCCCCTCATGCTCCCCCGCTATATCTGTAAAAGAAAAAAGGGGGAGAAATGGAATAAGATAAACATCACTAATATTGGCTCTGTCTAATTATTCGTATGCATACTTATCTCATAAATCCAAAACTATAATTATCTCCTACTTTTAGGCTCGTATATTGCTTATGATGACTGCATGGCTCTATTGCTTTGTGAGCCACAACATTCAATTGCATCCCTTGATTCCCGCTTTCTACCTTCTTAAAGCCTGCAAGCATATTATGTTTACAGTACAAATCTTCTTGCCTCCCTTGAGCGGACACTGCTTTTTGTAAAGCCTCAAGCCCTTCAGTCCCATTACCAACAGCGTAATAACTACTGGCTAAGCCATAGTAATATGCTCCCTCCCATGGCTTTAACTTTATTGCTGCCTTAAAACTTGCTAATGCCTCCTCGTATCTCTTAAGCTTATGAAGTGTATTACCTTTGTAATAATGAAGACTTGCATTTCTTGGCTCTCCCATCAAAAGCATCCCAAATATCTGCAAAGCTTCTTCATACTTACCCTGATCTAAATAATCGATACCTTTCTTAAAACATGTTTTTTGCTCCTCTTCGCTCAATCTCATACTGCTTCTTTGCACATAATTCTTATTGTTCATATGTTCCTCTCACTTTGTTCAATAATATTTTGCTATTTACGAAAATATGCTTTTGTTAGCTTCATGCACTCTCGCTTCCTTAATGTCACCGCATAGTCAAAATCATCATTCTTAAAACAATATAAAATGCATTCCTTCATAGTAGGTTCTAACGCTATTGCTTCATCTATCATTGCTATAGCCTCCTCATCTCGCCCTAATTCTTTTAATATTTGAGCGGCAAAAAAATAATAAATATTGTCTTTGGGACTTAGCTCAATTGCTTTCTTATACGCTTGCAAAGCTTCCTCATCTTTTTGATTTAATTCTTGCAAAAGAACCCAAGCCTTACTTGCGTATAATTCTTCACTATATTCATCCTTTCCGATGCCAATATTAAAACATTCTACTGCTTCCCCATATCTTCCAATCTCAGTTAAACACCATCCTTTGTTTAAATACACGTCCTGAAAATTAGGATTAAGTTCTATGACCTTATCATAGGCTTTGATCGCTTCTTCATATTGTTGAGGTATATGTAATATTATTTTTGCTCTTAGAGCGTAAGCTTCTGTATAATCAGGCTTTAGCTCTATTGCCTTATCACACGCTTCAAGTGCTTCTTCTGTTCTAAGTATCTCTTTTAATACAACCGCTTTCTCAAAATACCTTTCTGCATCACTATATGTCGATTCCAACAAATACTCTAAAACTGGAGATGCATATTTTAGTTCTCCAGCTCTAAAATAACTCCTATACAATGCCAATAATTGTCTACTTGTTAAGAGTTTGAATGCTTCTTGTTCATTTCTTTTTTTCATTGCCCATCCTCTATAATTGATTTCTTAATTAAACTGACTGCTTATTTAAACCTTAGGTAATTCACCAGTAATCTACTATATCCACTAAATCCTTTTCTATTCCCAATGCTCTAAATATTTGCTCTTTCATATTCCTATACGCTATATCTTTAGGTGATAAGGCTATTGCCTTATCTATCATCTCTATTGCTTCCTTAGATTCTTCTAAATCCGTATAAACTTGCGATGCCATATAGTAATAAAACCCCTTGTCAGATCTTAATGATATTGCTCTTTTGTATGCCTCTAAGCTCTCATGTTATCTACCCTGCTTTTGCAGTATCAGACCAACATAATAATTTGCTTGTTCATTTGCAGGGTTTAGTTGCAGGCATCTTCTAAAATACATGAGTGCCTTATGATTCCCCTGCTCTCTTCCATACCAATACATCCCTAGCTCAAAATATTTGCTCCAAGTCTCGTCTGCCTGCTCTTGTGCTTTAGCCATACTATTACCTACTGCTCCTTCTATTTTGCATCTTTGAAGTTTTCTGATGATTGCCATCTCTAACTTGTCTAGATTTTTATTAAATATTGAATCTCTGTTATTTGATGAAGAACCTTGCTGCATAGCTGAATCACTATTACCAATACCATTTACATCCTCACCTCCTGTAGCAAGCCTAATACCTTCTGTAATGCTTAACATCTCTGATAATGTATGCATTAGTGCAGTACTTGTTTCTGTATTCTTACGAAGACTAGACCAAAACATCCTGATTGCTTCTTTGTACCTTCCAAGAAGACACAATGTTATTCCGCCAAAGTAATATGCTACGTAATTATCAGGATGAGCTTTGATTGATGACTTAAAGCAACATAATGCAGATCTATAGAATTTTTGCTTATTTTGAGATTTATGCAGCAGCAGTAATTGCTTGCCTAGCTTTAGCCACGCATCATCATATTTGCTGAGTTTTAAAAAACTAATTAGTACTGTGATTGTTTTAGAAGTGAATGATTCTGATAAGGATTGGTTATTATGGTCATGAGATATACTAACTAATCTTGCAGCTCTAGATTTAGTTTTATATTTTGTGCTTTTTTGTGAATGAGGTTTTTGTGGCAACGCACAAGAGTTTCTAGCGTTCCGAGAAGTAGCACTAGCTAAAGCTTTAGGGGAATGAGCAAAATGAGCAGGTACTACTCTACTACTATTGCCTCCACATACATTCTGTGATATATTCATAAATGACCTCATATTTATTTATGGGTTTTTCATTTACCAGTAAACACACAACCGACCAAAGTTTTCGTGTTTACTGGTTTTTCTTTTTATAAGGTAGTTTCTACTTTATTATCAGCTAATTCCTCTACCTCATATCTCTACTTTATTAAATATATTTTTATGTGTCAAGAAAAATATACAATAGTTCCGTTATAATTTATAAGGATATTATAAACATGTGTTTATCTAAAATAATACAGTCATTCTTACAGCATAGACTCGCTATAAATAGTATGTCCCGTTTCACTTTCTCCAAACTGAGTGGTATACCATATCAAACTATCAGTAAAATCTTAAATGTGAAACGTAGTAATTATGAAATAACAACATTATTAAAAATTGCTGATTTTTTTCAGTGTTCTATAGACGAAATGGTAGGCAGAGATCAATATATTGTATGTAAAAGAAATGCCCCTGAATTTAAGAAATTACAACCTACTGATATATCAAATAACTTAAAAAATTTCATTAATACTAAAATTCATTTATTGTCTATTAGTCCTTATGCACTAGGACTTGATATTGGTTTTAGTAAAAATGCCCTTACGAAATTTTTACAAGACAATTCTCCGAGGCATTCTATTAATTCTCATATGATAATATCATTAGCAAATTATTTTGATATTTCAATAGATGTAATGATTGGTCGCATCACTAATTGAATTATATTCGTAATACTGGTCGCGACCGCGACCAGTACATTATGTGTATTTTTCTAATAGTTGCTGAAGGGTCTCTGTTTTTTGCAATTATGGTCGTATTAATACTATCTACTAAGACTTATACTCCACCCTCTTAATCCCACATCCTTCGCTAAGTATCCTTATCACATGCGAATAATTATTTCTCATAAAGACTCTGCAATCTAGCTTCTATTCTTGTTTCCATAATTTTAATCAATTCTTTGTTTTGCTCAATAATAGCTTCTTCTTTTTCTATTTGCTCTACTATGATTTGCTGTTCTGCAAGAGGAGGCAATGCCACTATAATATCTTTAGCCATAGGCACAGTTAGTTGTTGAGTTGCACTACCTGTACTTATAATTAAGCTTTTATTTAAAGCAAGTTTAAGAAACTTTAAATTAACCTTTTCTAAATTCGGGGTAACTGTAATTAATCTAACAATAGGCAAAAATGGAGCTTTTCTAATAGAGATATGTCCAATAGTTCCTCTTGCACTAATAGTTAAACTATCTTCAGTTATTCTAGCTTTATCACCATAACCATACAAAGCATTTTCATCAGTGCCATTTGAATAAATAGGAATATTGGAATAGTTATCTGGGCAATCTCCTCCAGCAACAATATTTTTACAAATATCATTAAGCTTAATAATCTCCCATTCTTCCTTTACTCTAATATTAGGTTTCCAACTATCTATTATCTGTTTTGCTCCATCTATGTATTTGTTGATAACTATTCAACTCCTCAACAATTTTTTGTTGTTCTTCAAGAGAATGTAAAGGGATTTGCAAATTCTTTAAATCTTTCAAATAAACGTGGGGCTGACCTGATCCGGATTGTTTTTGATATATTATATTTTGTTGAGACTTTAAAATATAATATAGATATTTAGTTAACAGCAATTTTTCATTAGTTGAATAGACTACACTACAGTCTGAAGCCCAAATTGGCGAGTTATGATACCAAACATATCCTGCATATGCCCCTGATGAAGAAATAGTAATTATATTACCACTAAAATTATATTGATTGTGTGAATATGGGCTGGTTTGTCCAGCTGCTATTACCGGAATATTCCCGTTATTAGCAGTATTCTTGGTAATCATGTTACCTTTTTTACCCGTTATTACTCCATCTTCTAGTAAATCAAAAAAAGACTTTATATCTTTATTCTTTATTATTTTTCTATATGAAGAACCAACCAAATTATAATTATTATTTCTCACCTTCTCTAAATCTATAATTTCAAAACCAAGTTCAAGCATATTAGCTTTTAACCTAAGGTTCTTAGAGATCTTATTAATATCAGAGGAGTAAATTTTATCTAAATCGTTTATTCCTTTAATTTTTCTTTTTTTTATTGTCTAAGGTAACACCAATATTTTTGACTTCATAAAACCAATATTCTTTTTGATTATTTGGTTTATGTGCATCGGTAAAATAAAGTATAGATGTCTTCACGCCAGTATATGGTAAAAAAGTACCTTTCGGCAGCGAAATAACCGCTTGTAATTGTGCTTTTGATAATAAAAGTTGTCGGACAGAGGCAGTATCTCTTCTGAATAAAAATCCTTCAGGTACTACTAATGCCATTCTACCACCCTCTTTTAGACTTTGTAGACAATGTAAAACACAAGCAGCATCACCGTTATTTTTTGCAATCCCATTATAATAAAGAGGGGCTATATGATTTTCTGTTACAGTTTTACTGTTTTGAATCGTTTTTTTAGTGATTTCTTGGGAAAATGGCATATTAGTAACGATGATATCAAATTTTAACTGCTTATTAGTTAAAGGGTTACTATATTCAGGATTCTCTAAACTATTTACTTGCTGAATTCCACTATGACCGTCGCCGTGCAAAATCATATTCATTTTGGCAATTCTTGCAGTGCTTGTTATCTCTCTTCCATATAACGTATGGTGTTTTAATATCTCGAGATGTAGAAGTCAAGATTTAATCTTACAGACACTATAAAAATTATATCTGAATGTCTGATAAGTTATGACTGTCAGATGAGTATTCAAGATATAAGATTTCATTATTCTTTTCAATAGCTAATTTCTTACTATCCTTGAAGGTCTGCATAGGAGTTTTACCATAACAATATTTCCCAGAATGAGGTCTTTCATTATCGAAATACTCTAACCAAATATCAAGTTCTAATTGTAAATCATCAAGATCTGTATAAATCTTTTTCCGCATTGCTGTATCAAAGAATTCTTGTTTCATGGTCTTATTAAAACGCTCACACATACCATTTGTTTTTTGTTTGTGGAGAATATGCCTTAGTTGTAGTATGTTCTATACCTTCTATGCTAAGAAATAACTCAAAAGCATGATGCTCTATATTGCCCTTATATTCTGACCCACGATCTGTAAGAATACGCAGTATTGGTATACCTTGGCTCTCATACCATGGTAACACCCGGTCATTAAGCATATCAGCAGCAGTAATAGCGGTTTTATCAGTATATAGTTTTGCATCAGCTACTCTGCTGTAATTGTCAATAAATAGCTGAGAATAAACTTTACCTATTCCTTTAAAGTTGCCTACATAATATGTATCTTGGCATCCTAAATAGCCTGGATGCTGTGTGTCAATCTCACCATGAGCTTCTTTTTCATTACGACGCTTCTCTAGTACTTGTAACTGTGATTCTGTAAGAATAATACTATCCTGAGCCATCTTTGCTTCTAATGCTTTAAGCCTTTTACTGATATTGTTTAAATCATTACGTAACCAAATTGATCTTACTCCCCCAGGTGATACAAGAACACCAGTCTTTTTTAGCTCATTTGATACTCTTAGCTGACCATATGCTGGATATTCTATTGCCATATCCATTACTGCCTTCTCTATCGCTGGATCAACTCTATTCGCTATTATTGGTTTTCTTCGACTAATTTCATACAACGCTTCTTCGCCACCAGTTTCATACAGTTCTTTAAATCTGTAATAACTATCTCTACTATAGCCCATCACTTTACATGCTGATTATATGCTACCAAGACTCTTAGCTAATTCAAGTAAACCTATTTTTGGCTTTATTATTTTTTGATTTTAAGTTCATTGTGACCCTCCATTTTTTATCTGTATTTTTTAATACATTATTTTTATTAAATGTAATATCAAATGTCAACTATTGCACCTCATTTTATGAAGAAGCTGATTAGTTTGTCTCCTACGCTGCGGCTCTATACTCAAGGCAATAAGCTACCAACTAAAGAAGAACTCGGTATTGCCATGAGTAAACATGAACTTGCGATTAAGTTATAGAAATACATCTCTTTGTAAGCATCACTCACCTACTAATTCAATATCAGTGTCAGGATAATATTTTGCATTTAATGCCCATGCCCAGTACATATCAGTGATACTCAATGTGGAATTATAAAGTTCAGGTTGTTGGTTAGCAGAAAAATGTGCTTTAAATGCTGTAACAACACTCTCTATACTAGAACTACTATCATATCCATACGAATTTAACATTTTTAAAAACAAAGAAAGATTTACCTCATCAGGACATGGTTCTTTCGGATCATATCGTGATATAATCTCCTCTGGATTCATTTCATCTTTATCTAACCAAGCACCTACCTTATAAGTAGAATAGAACTGTTCCCAAGGAAATAGAATCCCAGGATCCTGTTTCCTAGACGGTGCAATATCAGCATGTCCTAAAACATGGGTTGGACATATATCATATTCTTTTACAATATCTTGACTTATCATCCCTGATGCTAACACCTGTTGTTTATCAAATGCGTACCATGTTCTTTCTTCAGTATTGGACTCACTAGTGAATCCCCTGTTAACATGTTCAATACCCAAAGAAGCTGCATTTAGATTTTTTTCATTGCCCCAAGTACTAAGCCCAGCATGCCATGCCCTATCTTTGTCATGAACTACTTGAATTACTTGTCCTCCAGATACATCATCTTCTTTTTCAGTAATAACGTAATGTGCACTAACACGGTTACTGGCTTGATCGGTAGTAAATGTGTTTATACTGCTTGGGAAATCGGATACCGTGTAATGCATGATCAGGTACTTAATCTTAGTATCATCACGACTATCATAATGATTACGATTATGTTCTGATGCAGGAAATGGATCTATAGTATACCCTTCTACTTGATGTATTGTGTTCTGTGTAATATAAATACCTGTGTTATCCGAAAATGCACGTGGAAACACCTGTTCTATAGGAATATGGGTTATTTTTTTCATAAATGACTTTCCTTTTAAAATTTAAATATATGTTTCTGTTTAATTTTTAACTTTTGTTCTTCCTCATATTTTTGCTTATATTCTGGATTTAGTAACATATTTTTCTCATGGGTGAGCTCTTCTCGTGATTTCATCTGCATTTGTTGCCTTATATCACCATCTAACTTAATTTTAGCGAACTTATCCTCATCAGTCTCTGGCTTGATCTCTATATCACGACTTAGATTCGTAATTTCCCAAATATTCCGCTTAGCATCTTTCCATGACACAATCTCACTACCATCTTTAGAATATACAGGTACTTTAATATCTCTTGTGCCTATTTTCTTGAGTTTGATTTTGTCACCTACTCGTACATCATTGTTCTTTATCTCGGAAATTATCTCCTTGCCCCATACAGTCACTTCTTTGCCATTATTAGTCCTATAGACAAGGTAATGGTTGCGATCTTTAGTTTTATCTAGCTGGTAGCTGCTGCTTCCAAATTCTACTACCTCATATTCATTTCTATTGGTCTTAGATATTAACTCTTTCCATTCCTCGCGTATTTCTTCTTTCTTAATGGTTGACTTAACGTCATATCCGTAATTTTTAAGTTTATTTGCAAACCGCTGCTTCATCTCATCATAATCTTTGTCACCGCTAATTCGAATTCTAGTACCATCTGATTTGCTCACATTGATTATTACGTGAACATGTGGGTTTTTAGTATCTGTATGATATCCCACCACGAAATAATTATCAGGGTACATTGACGTTAATGTCTTTCTTACTGCTTCTAATGTATGCTCCTTTGACACACCAGCTATCTTCGGTGGTGAAAACGTTAAACTCTTTGTTAAATCAACACCGTATTTTTGTGGTAGAGATGTATGCATTTGCATAAATCTTATTGTATCTTCTATATCTTCCTTGCTACTTTGTTTAAGCCCTTCGGAATCTAATAATTCTAACTTATAATCTCTGCTAATATACTTTATTGCGTTACGAATACCAGCTCTTGATTTAGCACCTTTTGTAAACTTTACAAATACCTCTATACTACCTTTTCTGCCGCTACTTGTGTTGCCTTTTCTGATTTGATTTATTTTATATGAAAATGCAGATTCACTTGCATTTTTACTTTTCCTATACCTCCATTCTTTCTCTACATATACTCCCATTTATATTATACCTATTTTGACTTCTTATTAACTAAAAATCGCCCTTCACTTTCTTGAATTATTTTCTCTATTTGCTTATTTAATTTGAGTATATGACCTAATAAATCTTTACATACATTTTTACCTTCTTGATCTACTATACGATCCTCTCTAATTATTCTATTAATGTTGCGTCCCAATGCATTAATTGCATTCCTATTCTCTTTTATTTCACGCATCTCTTCGCCGCTTATTTTACCTTTTTTGCTGAGACTTCCTATTACGCGATATCTTATTTCTTGCGTTAACTTCCATCCGTTTGCTTGTGCGTATTGCTGAAGTATTTGCACCTCTTCTTCAGTAAATCTTATTCTTTTTTCTGTGATATTTTGTACAGTTTTATTTTTTTTTATCTCTAAGTAACGGTGAGTCCGTAATGGTTATTTGTTGTTTTAATAACTCTACTATTGCTCTATTTACTGATACACGTTGATTAGACATATTAGCTTTAAGACTATTATACAAATCTTCGCTTACTCTTAATTTGATCTCTTTTTTCTTGCTCATTCCTTGTCTTTCTTTTGCTCTTTTTGTTGTTTTATTTTTTCCATTTTTGTTGTGCTGCTATGCGTACAAACAATCTTTCTCGATGTTCTACGCTGGTTCTTACTTTCTATCTTCACTCAATGAGAGCCTGCCGCAGGCTTTTCTACTACTCGCTTCTTCTTTACTGTAAACTAGTATAGATAGGTGCAAGGTGGGAAGCAACAAATTCTTGAGTATGGAAGAAGATAGAGGGATGGGTAAGGATGGATAGGCAGAGGGGGGAGTATTGGAAAGACCCGTACGGGTCTTTAGATTCTCTAAGCAACACTATTACCTTGCTGCCGCAAGCTATCAACAATGAGTGTAATATGTGCAACATTTACATGGCATCATAATTCACTTACTGTTTCTGAATTATAACTCATAATTTTTAAACTTCTAAAGTTTAGTATACGAGGGGGCTTGCCACCCCCCTCATGCTCCCCCGCTATATCTGTAAGAAAGAATGGTTTATTTTGCACTTTTATTATAGATCATTGACGTATGTATCTCTTTTTTCTAGAGTTATTTTTCTGGTTTTAATATACTGTATATATTAGGTAATACAAATATATTTCATATGGCTACAAAACCACTCGCAACTAGTACTAAGATTGCTAACCTTGCAAAAATTAAACAACAACGTATTAAGAAGATTGAAGCGGAGTTAAATGTACAGTTAACCACCCTTCTAACTAAAAGAAAAGAAGAGTTATTTAATATCTTTAATAGATTTTCTGCCATTGATATTGACGACAAATTGTTGATTGGGTTTCTAAAATTTGTTACTAATAAAGATAATAAAGACCATCCTATTATTAAAGAGTTTCTAACTATTGCTAATAAGTCTAAATTACGCAAAAAAACTGATTAGAAAGAACAGTATATGAATACACTAAAAAACACCGCAAAACCTAAGCTGAAGCTTAATTTAGCAGCAAAACCACTAACGCTAAATACTAATGCAAGCCCATTAGTTGTAGGTCCTACTCTTAAAAAAGTGGTAGTCTTTGAAAAACCTAAAAGCGATGTCAAAGATTTAGGTAATTCACCTGCAATATCTGACAAAAAAGATGTGTCTACAGCTGCTACTAAAGGCAGCAGTAAGACGGTAAAGAACAGTAAGAAACAAGATGCTACTGCAAGTAACAAAAAAGCAGCAAACGAGCAGATAGTAGCAAGTCCTGAAGCAATCTTAAAAGACAAGATTAAGAGACGTAAAAAGGAATATTTTAGTATCTTAACTAAGTTGCAAGCTGATTTTCCAGCATTGTTCTCAGAAGAGCCGAAGCCTCTTGCTATAGGTATAGATCTTGAACTAAAGAAAATATTAAATGGACAATTTCCGAATAATCAATTAAGTAGATTTTTTCATAGATATTGTGGTAGTTTTAAGTATAAAGAGAAATTGGTAGAAGGTGCACAAAGGTACAACCTTGATGGATCACCAGCAACGCTAGTGACTAAAACAGAAATACCGACTATAATTAATAAGCCGAAGTTTGCTAAGAAGCCTAAAAATATAAAAGATTTAGACAAAAACGATAGTATTCTCAGCTAAGAATGAAATTTAAGGACAAAATATGTATAAACCAATAATTAAAACAAAGTCCTCTGATAATGATTACTGTGATGATACTGTAATCACAATACCTGAATTAGATAATAACTTGATAGAGACTGATAGATGCTCCACTACTCTTTCAATATTACAGTATTATTGTAGTGGCTTTACAGCTGTACTTGGCACAGGAGAATTATTTTGGGGATTATATGTATTATTCAGTAATATATATAATGACACAAACGTAGAAGAATCAAGCATACAGGATATAAATATTATGGGTGATATGCCTAGTTATTTGCCATAAATAAAAAAACAACTATCATAATGAACAAAAATGATAATTTTCCTGTAGGATCTAAAGCTTTAAGTATATCCCAGACTACAGAGCAAAATAGCAATAAGGAGCAAATAGATTCAGATAGTAGCCCTATTGAAAAACCAAAACATGACGAGCTATTTAAAAAGGTCATGAGTGAGCCTGTAGCTGCTCGTGAGTTTCTAGAGTATTATTTGCCAGTATCATTTAAGGACAGAATTAATCTAAATAGTATTAAGATAGAGCAAGAAAGCTTTGTTACTGATTCTTTGCGAAAGAAGTTCAGCGATGTGGTTTATTCTGTTTCTTTAAACAAGAATAATATTAAAGATAGTGCTACTGATAATGTAGATAATGACAAAGCCTACGTTTACGTCCTTATAGAGCATCAGTCTAGTAGTGATTACTGGATTGCTTTCAGACTTTGGCAGTATATGCTTTTATTATGTAAAAGACATAAAGACGTAAATAAGACGAACAAACAGAAAAGAGGTAAACTCCCTCTAATATGTCCTATAGTAGTATATGCAAATGATAAGCCTTATAATGCTCCAAGGAGCTTCTGGGAATTATTTGAAGATAGCATTACTGCTAAAGCTTTAATGTCGCATGAATACTTACTTGTTGATTTACAGAAACAAAGTGATGATGAAATAGAGAAAAAGAAACATCTTGGTATGATGGAGTATATGCTTAAACATATCAAAGCTCGTGATATCTTAAATCTATGGCAAAGTATACTTGAGAAGTTTGAAAGTAGTATTGAAATAGATAAGAAAAATGGATACATTTACATAAAGTGGTTATTGTGGTATAGTGATGCTAAGGTAGATGAAGAAAAACAAGTAGAACTAGCTAAGATTATAGCTAGCTACTTAAAAAAAGAAGATCAAGAGGAACTAATGAGAACTATTGCTGATAAATATATTGATGAGGGTATTGCTCAAGGCATGCAGATCGGTAGAAACGAAGGCATGCAGATTGGGGAAGCTAAAGGGAAATATGAAGTAGCTAAAAATATGCTCAATGCTGGCTCTGATACCGCTTTTATCTCTAAAGTCACTGGACTCTCTATCTCTGAAATCAACAACCTTCTTAAATCTAAATCCTAACTATTCTTTTTGGAAAGTAGCATCTACTACTTTCCATCTATATTTTTACTTGAATGCTTTGTTTTAATTTCTTGCATTTGCTGCTTGTTTCTTTTGCTTGACGATGCTTTTAACTCTTCTGTTTAATTCTTCTCTTCTTTTTTTGTAACAAATTCTATTGTCTTGATTTAGCACCTCTTCCGTTAATGGCACTGTTGCATTTGCATATGAAATAGCTTCTTGATTACTGTAGTTTCCGTTTAGGTGTTTCTGAAAGTTTTGATGTTGTGATTTCATTTGAAGCAGACATGAAGGATGATTTAATTTCACTCTATCTTAAATCTTGTGTTTAGTCAAAATCTATTCTTAAGATTATTCTGAACACCAAAATCCCATATTAATGTCTCATAATCTTTTAAAGGTTATAAGAATAATATAATGAGACATAAATTAAGACAAGAGTTTTATGAGTCTCGTAAAGTATACTTTACGAGACAGCTACTTTAATATTTACGGTAGATTCCTGTGTATCACTATTTCTTTGATCCAGTATGTTTTATAGTGGCTTAGCTATACAAATTTATAACTCTGTGAACAGAAGAAATATCGCTGCTACAAGCAAAATTTGCGAACAGGTAAAAATTACAAGACATCTAGTACTTGCATTCTGAAATTAATAGCTGTACTCTTTATTTTAGCACTTGTTTAATTTATTAATATAAGAGGTTTTATATGAAAATTAGTTCCTTATTTACATTACTAACGCCACTATCATCAGTGTACGCTAATATTAAAAATAGCACTAATGCAGTATCATCATTCCAACATGACATTGATAGTAATTTAAGTACTACACATCATGAATATTATAATCATCCTAATAATAGTGCATTAGATGCTAGTATGATATTAAATGCAATTGAAAAAGGTAAAGATATGTATAAAGATGGTATTAATATTTCAAAATGGCAGTCAAAAATTAATGGTACACAGATTCATCATGATAAAATAAGCTTCGCAATTATTAGAGCTTCAGAAGGCAAAACATACCAAGATGAAAAATTTGTAGAATATTGGGATGAATTAAGTAGTAATGGCATCAAAACAGCAGCATATCATAATTTCAGAGCTGTATCATCTACACCGCAAGAGCAGGTGGAAAATATTCAATCTCAGCTACAAAAAGTAAATTTTAGTAAAGAATTAGATAATCTAGCTATTTCGCTACCTCCTAGTGGTAATGGACAAGCCACTAAAGATCAGATGTCAGATAATCTTTTTGAACTTCTTGAGTTATTGAAAGCTGAAGGATATAAAAACCTGTTTATCAATACCAATAATAATGAATGGAACACTCATGTAAACTATCATAGTCATGACTTTAGCCAATATAAATTATGGATATCCCATTGGACTAATGATGAACAACCTAAGATTCCACAGACTTGGGATGATTGGGATATATGGCAATATAAATGTAATGGGCGTATTGATGGTATATCAACTGATGTATGTATGAATTATAGTAAAGATAACATTTGTCTTGGAGAAGTAAGTACTCTAAGTCCTGATATCTAATTATCAGTATGGTTGTAAAACACTTGTGCGGGAAACACTTGTTTTCCGTACAATCCTATCTTCTTTCTTTTTTACATCTAAAAAGTATACTTATTGTGTACGACAAACATTGTCGTATTGCTACGATGTACGGTAATTGGTAAAATGGTGTTTTCCGTATATTATAGACAGAAAACATCGTTTTAGAATATAGAGCACCACTCTGTAGTATGCATTACTTCGTTAGTGTCGCCTAATGCTGATACTTGAGATTGTATAGCTTGTGTACGCAAGTAATCCTGTACATCAATAGTATTATACGTCGCATTGTCTAATGGAGTCTCGCTACGATTATTAGTTGCATTAACATCTGCTCCATGTTCACATAAGTACCTGATACTTTCTAATTTACCTCTCCATGCTGCATAATGTGCAATAATTGAGATTTAATCTTACATTTAGTAAAATAAGATAAATATTAAATGGAGGATTAGAGATGAATCTAAATCAAAAAATAATAAAGCCAAAAATAGGATTACTAGAATTAGCTAAGAGTCTTGGTAGTATATCGTCCGCCTGTAAAGCAATGGGATACAGCAGGGACAGTTATTATAGGTTCAAAGAGCTATATGAAACTGGTGGAGAAGAGGCGTTATATGAGATTAGCAGGAAGAAGCCAATTATAGCGAATAGAGTTGAACCAGCAGTAGAGAGAGCAGTATTAGATATGGCAATAGAATACCCAGCCTTATGGTCAGATGAGAGTATCAAATAAGCTTAAAAAGACTGGTATTCTTGTATCACCTGGAGGAGTTAGATCGATTTGGCTACGTAATGATTTAAATAATATCAATAAAAGACTTAAAGCATTAGAAGCAAAGATGGCTCAAGATGGTATTGTTCTTACCGAAGCTCAGTTACAAGTATTAGAGAAACGGCGTAGCGAAAAAGAAGCCCATGGTGAGATTGATACACAGCATCCAGGTTATCTAGGATGCCAAGATACATATTATGTAGGTAATTTTAAGGTATAGGCAAGGTATATTCTCAGGTATTTATTGATAGCTATACTAGGGTCGCAGATGCTAAATTATATACTGATAAAACAGCTCTTACCGCTGCTGACATGCTTAATGATAGAGTACTGCCGTGGTATGAGAGTCAGCAAATACCAGTGCTTCGTATTCTAACTGATAGAGGTGGTGAATATAAAGGAAATATAGAACATCATGCTTTTGAATTGTTCTTAAGCATTGAGGGCATTGAACATAACACTACTAAAGCATATTCTCCTCAAACAAATGGTATGTGTGAACGTTTTAATAAAACTATGAAGCAAGAATTATTTGATACGGCTATGCGTAAAAAGATTTATACTGATCTTGATGATCTACAACTTGACCTTGATATTTGGTTAGAACATTATAATAATGAAAGACCTCATTCTGGGAAATATTGTTATGGTAAAAATCCTATGCAGACCTTCAAGGATAGTAAGAAGTTAGCTGTTGAAAAGAATAATGAAATCTTATATCTTGAATACTCATCTGACAGTCATAACTTATCAGACATTCAGATATAATTTTTATAGTGCCTGTAAGATTAAATCTTGACCTCTACATTATTGGCGGGTTCTAAGTTGCTCTATAGACTCCAGAGGAAAATACCTATAAAAGGTTGTTCTACCTATATCTAGCGTTTTTATAATATCGGAAATAAACGCTGAAAGGTCAAAACCTTGATTACTCCTTGGCTTTCCCATTCAATAAACTTGAAAAAGTAGCCAACTGTACGGAATGGCTCCCCGGGCCGGACTCGAACCAGCGACCGAACGGTTAACAGCCGTTTGCTCTACCACTGAGCTACCGAGGAATATAGAAGTTATCTAAAAATTTTTAGATAACTTCTTATAACAAATCTTTATTATAACGTCTAGCGTTTTCTTTATATAAAATAAAAAAAGTTTACTCGTCCCCAATTTTCAATGCTGCGATAAAAGCAGATTGTGGGATTTCGATATTACCGTACTGTCTCATTCTCTTTTTACCTGCTTTTTGCTTCTCAAGAAGTTTACGTTTACGACTTATATCACCGCCGTAACATTTGGATAAAACGTCTTTGCGTAAAGCTTTAATAGTCTCACGAGCAATAATACGGCTACCGATACTTGCTTGAATTGCTATATCGATCTGCTGCCTTGGTATTAAATCCTTTAATCTTACGCATAATGCTCTACCTCTCTGCTCGGCACGTGAGCGATGTACGATTGTAGATAGTGCATCAACCGCCTCTGCGTTAACCAAAATCCCAAGCTTAACAAGCTCAGAAGGTTCATAAACATCCATTTGCCATTCAAAACTTGCATAACCTTTAGAACAGCTTTTTAAACGATCGTAGAAATCGTAAACTATCTCATTTAGCGGTAATTTATAAATTATTTTAGCTCTATTTGCTATATAGCTATGATCGAGCTGCACACCTCTTTTTTCCGTACAAAGCGATAATACTGTACCTAAAAACTCATCAGGTACCATTATAGTTGCCTTAATCCAAGGTTCTTCCATCGATTCGATTTTTTGCAAATCAGGCAAATCTGCCGGGTTATGAATCTCTAAGCTTTCGCCGTCCCGCATATGGATTTTATACACAACACTTGGAGCGGTAGTGATTAAATCTAAATCGAATTCCCTACTTAAACGTTCTTGGATTATCTCTAAATGTAGCAACCCTAAAAAACCGCACCTAAAACCTACTCCAAGTGCTGACGAGCTTTCCATTTCATACTCAAAACTAGCATCATTGAGGCGTAATTTAGCAAGCGAATCCTTTAGATGCTCGAATTCTGCACTATCTGTCGGATAAAGCCCACAAAACACTACGGGTAGATTCGGCTTAAAGCCAGGCAGTGCTTGCTCGCAAGATTTCTTCTCATCAGTTATAGTATCTCCGACTTTACAATCCACTACTTGCTTTATAGAAGCAGTAAAAAAACCGATTTCGCCTGCATGTAAAATATCCGAAATATGTTTTTTTGGAGTAAAATATCCAACATTCTCGACTGTATAAACCGAGTTAGTAGCCATCATTTTAATACGCATATTCTTACGTAAGCAGCCATCAATAATACGTACTAAAATAACCACGCCGAGATACGGGTCATACCAGCTATCAACAAGTAAAGATTTTAGAATATCACTGTTACTTTCTTTCGGCGGAGGTAATTTATTTACTATTGCCTCTAAAACTAAATCAATACCTATACCGCTTTTGGCTGAAATCAATACAGCCTCACTTGCATCGATCCCGATTATATCCTCTATTTGCTGCTTGACTTGCTCAGGTTCTGACGCCGGTAAATCAATCTTGTTAAGCACCGGTACAATTTCATGATCATTCTCAATTGCCTGATAAACATTGGCAAGAGTTTGTGCTTCTACTCCTTGCGTACTATCAACTACCAATAGCGACCCTTCACAAGCAGCAAGTGACCTACTAACCTCATAAGCAAAATCAACATGCCCGGGAGTATCCATTAGATTCAAATAATAGGTGTTACCGTCTTTAGCCTTATATACAAGCCGTACGGTTTGTGCTTTTATAGTTATACCTCTCTCTTTTTCGATATCCATCGAATCTAGCACTTGCTGGCTCATTTCCCTAGCCTGAAGCCCGCCGCAATGCTCAATTAACCTATCGGCTAACGTAGATTTACCGTGATCGATATGAGCGATTATTGAGAAGTTCCGTATATATTTTTGATTATTCATAATTATTGTGATATAATTTGCGTTTGTTTATTACCTGTCATCCCTACGAATGTTGGGTGCTGCTAAGAATGAAGTGCAGCATGTTTCAGAAAGCTCTAGACAAGATGAATTTAAAGGTGAGCCTGCGGAACGTACAAAAGTACGTGAGCACAGGCGAATCCTGCAAAATTCGCTTGTATTGAGCTTTATGGAATGTGCTGCACAATATATAACAAAATCGAAATTTATAACAGGAAAAAATAATGCGAGCTGAAATAGAAAATTACGTAAAAAAAATTGAGCAGTCTTTAGAACTACTTTGGAGGTCACTTTGACGTTGAAGCATCAACTGAAAGACTGAAAGAGTTAGAAGAGTTAACAGCCGATCCGAGCTTATGGAACGACCAAGCTAAAGCACAAACATTACTACGAGAAAAAAGCAATTTGGAAGAAAAGCTAAATGCCTTTAATAAACTCAAATCTAATTTAAAAGACGCTTTAGAACTTGAAGAAATAGCTGAAGCCGAAAACGATTTAGAAACACTTTCACAAATTGAACAGGACTTAAAAAATTTAAGCATCATTGCTGCCAAATTTGAAACGGAATGCTTGTTTTCAGGTGAAGCAGACGGTAATAATTGCTTTTTAGAGATTAATGCCGGAGCCGGGGGAACTGAAAGCCATGACTGGGCATCTATTATGATGCGTATGTATTTGCGTTTTGCCGAAAGACTCGGCTTTAAAACCGAAATAATCAATATGATTAACGGCGAAGAAGCAGGCATTAAATCATGCACGATTAGGATAATAGGCAAGCGAGCTTACGGATGGTTTAAGACCGAAGCGGGTGTTCACAGATTAGTGCGTATTTCCCCGTTTAATGCTGCAGGTAAAAGAATGACTAGCTTTGCAAGTAGCTGGGTATACCCCGAAATTGACGATAATATAGCAATTACTATCGAGGATAAAGATTTAAGAATCGATACTTTTAGAGCATCGGGAGCAGGCGGGCAACACGTTAATACTACCGATTCTGCCGTACGTATAACCCATATACCGACCAATACGGTAACACAATGCCAAAGCGATAGATCACAGCATAAAAATAAGGCTCAAGCTATGAAAATGCTTCAAGCAAAACTCTATGAGCTTGAAATGCAGAAACGCACAGACAGTGTTAACGAGCAGAATGCCACCAAAACCGATAATAGCTGGGGACATCAAATTAGGTCATATGTTTTACAGCCTTATCAGATGGTAAAAGATTTACGTACCGATTATGAAACTTCTGATACTAAAGGAGTGCTTGACGGCGACCTTGAAGAATTTGTTTCCGCAAGCCTTGCTATGAATGCGGGTGGTAAGAGATAGTTAAAATCAATGAGCACTATTATAATCAATCGTATACAAGAACCAAGCCCATTTAGCAGTTAATAAAGAATTGATAGTTCTTTATTGGGATATAGGAAGATTAATTTTAGAACGTCAGAATAAAGAGAAATGGGGTTCAAAAGTTATTCAAAATATTTCTGATGATTTGCGTAAAGAGTTTCCTGAAATGAAAGGATTATCATATCAAAACCTTTCTTACATGCGTCAGTTTTTTGCAGAATATAATAATGACCAAATTCTCCAACAAGCGGTTGGAGAAATCCCATGGAGTCATAATATTTATATTTTTTCAAAACTAAAAAATATAAATCAAAGAATTTGGTATGCACAACAAACCATCGAAAATGGTTGGTCAAGAAATGTATTATCCTTACAAATTAAAAGTAATTTATATGAAAGATCAGCAAAAGGTATAAATAACTTTTCTAATATTTTACCTGAGCTACAGTCTGATTTAGCAAGATCGATTATAAAAGACCCGTATAATTTAGAATTTTTAGATATTCAAGGTAAAATAATAGAACGAGATTTAGAAAATAAATTGATAAATAATATTAAAAACTTTTTATTAGAACTAGGACAAGGTTTTGCATTTGTTGGCAATCAATATCATATAGAACTTGATGGAGAAGATTATTATTTGGATTTAGTTTTTTATCACATAAAACTTAAATGTTATGTTGTTATTGAATTAAAAACTGGTAAGTTTAAGGCAGAATATGCCGGCAAACTAAATTTTTATCTTAATTTAATGGAACACAAAATTAAAGATAATTCAGATAATCCTACAATTGGGTTAATTTTGTGCGAAGAAAAACAAGGTATTACCGTAGAATACGCTATAGAAGACATCCAAAAACCAATAGGAGTATCACAATTTAAGCTTACAGAAACATTACCTAAAAAGCTTGAAAAATTCCTACCTACCCCTCAAGAGCTAGCAAAGCTAAAAAGCGAATAAATTACTAAAAGTTATTTTTTTGCTATCATGGTCAAGATGTGATATGACCTTTTCATATTTCAACCTTATTATTTTTATCACAATATGAAAAACTGCAAAAATTTTAACATAGCTATTTCTATAATTATTATAGGGATAGTCTCTGTTCTAGGGTTTCAAAATTACCAAAAATATTCTCAAGATAAACATTTTGAGCAGATAATACTTGATCTAAATAATCTAGAGTTTGATCCTGCTAATGAAGAAATCATCAAATATATTATCTAAGTGGTTACGTCTCATTAGGTCATTACTTACTTCTGATTTATTTCTTATGCGTGGTAAATTAAATGCCATAATACCTCCTTATATAATTTTTGGTTAAAATTTAATTAATTGTTATCTCTCTTGCGTCTTGCTCTTTAATCTCAATGCGAGGTAGAATAATAGTAAGTATTCCATTCTTAAGGCTTGAAGAGATATTTGCCTGGTCTACATCTTCATATAATGATATTACATAATTAAAATTTTTATTCATATAATTATCTGAATCATCAGCTTTATTTTTTTCTTCTATATTCCCTGTAATAAATAATTTATTGCCGTTCACTTTAACCTTAATTTGACTTTTATCAAACCCAGGTACTTCCATTATAATAATATACTTCTTATCTTTAGTAATAAAATTGCTTTTTATGCTATTAGACTCATAAAGCGGCAATCTATTTTTAAATAAATTATCAATATTTGTAATTTGATTATCTATTAAATCCGCTACTTGACGCAAAGGCGTCGCATGACCGGTGTCATAATTATTATTAGCCATTGCAATATTACTAGCTAAAATAATAGCTGCTATAGACGGAATATATAATTTTGCACTCTTTAACATAAAATTACCTTTACATTTATTGCTTATATATTTAAATATATAAAATTATCTACTCAAAATTCAAGTCTTACATTTCCGTAATTTGCTGAAAGTACGCTGCCCAAAATAAAAACTAATAATCCCCGCAAAAATAGTTTGATCTTCTATGCTCCATAATATGTCTAGATACTCAACTAGCAGAGCAGAGCTTTTTAACGATTTATATTGAACATATTTAACACCTCCATACATTGCAAAGAAGCTATAAGCAAGTACCGGTCTTACTGAACCGTTTAAAGCATCAACCCAGCTAACATCTGATTTATAGGTAGAATAAAGAGAATATTGCTCTGCCATTTCTTGTGATATGGTAAGCTCTGTAAAAGTCTTGGATTGATTGAGTTTGTTATTAGCAATTTGACGATCTAAAATATTTATCTCGTGTTTTTTGTCGTTAATATCTTTGTATATTTTTAAAATTTCAGGAATGATAGAACTAATAAAGCCTGTAATCGCTGCAAATAAAGTAATCATAAATACCTATCTATATAATTTAGGATAAGTATAGCAAAGATAAGTCATCATACTAAGAGAGGGGTATGGTAATCGTCATTGCGAGCGACTGCAAGGAGCGTGGCAATCTCAGGACTTTAGCATGAGATTGCTTCGTCAAAACTTAACAGTTTCTTCTCGCAATGACGAGAAAATTGAGCCATGCGACAATGCCTACGACTGCTCGCAATGACGATTTTTGAACTACTTTAAATTAGACCAAATGCGGTTTTTTGCAATATAGAAAAAGATAGTAAACACTACTAAAAACATCATAACTTTAAGACCCATAGATTTACGGTGTTCCATTTCCGACTCAGCTGCCCATTGTAGAAATACTGCAACATCATGCGACATCTGCTCTACGCTTGCTTTAGTACCGTCCATATAGGTTACCTGCCCGTCTGTAAGCGGCGGCGGCATTGCTATTTGCTCACCTGGAAAATACGGATTATAATGAGCCCCTTGCATCAACTTAAAATCTGCCGGCGGTTCGGTATAGCCGGTAAGCAGCGAATATATATAATTAGCTCCATCATGACGTGCTTTTATTATCAACGATAAATCAGGAGGATGTGCTCCATTATTAGCTGCTCTTGCTGCCTGCTCATTAGGGTAAGGAGGTACAAAACGATCGGATGGAAGAGCGGGACGGTCAAACATCTCACCGTCATCATTCGGACCGTCTTTTACTGTATAACCTTTGGCAATCTCTTTTATCTCATCATCCGAAAAGCCAATATCTTTCAAGTTACGGTAATATAAATTGTTTAAACCGTGGCAAATGCTACAAACTTCTTTATAGACCTGAAAACCTCTTTGTGCTGCTTCACGATTAACTGTGCCAAATACGCCGTCAAACGACCATTTCATCTTTTTTGGATGTAATGCTTTTTCGTTGGCTAAACTTAAGCACGAAGTTAGTATTATGATGATAGAAATAAGTAGTTTATTGTGCATTATAAGTATTAAAAAAATTAAAAATTTCAGAGTAAAGTATCCAATATGCAAAACACATATATAATACTAATGGCAATATTGTAATAATGCTAACCCATAATTTTCGTGGTTTATATATTATTTTAAAATTTAATTGTTTGTCCCAAATAGTAGAATTTGTAGAAACCAATCGTTTATATAATAAATAATACACTAGTTCGTTTAATAGCGGTAATAAGTATGCTGATCCTCTAGTAATAACTAAAATTTCTCTTTTAATAAGTGTACTAAAACTATAAGACAAATTATTTATATTTACTATTTTTATACCGCATATCCTTTTTCCTAGTGTATTCCCAAAACAATATATAAATATTGTGTTTATTAACATACTAATTATAACTAGCAACATACCGGTAATATATCCTTCAAATACACTACCTTGCCAAAATTCTAAGATTTTAATAGCATAACTGATATTTTTTATCTTTAGAATTTCTAGTACTAGATATATAACAATTGCATATATAATATAATCCATTGTTCTTGCTGCCCATCTTCACCAAGCATGTAAGGCAGTTATTTTTTCAGGAATTTCCCAACTTATAGATTGCATATATTGTTTGTTATTTTTTATGCTATGATCTTTTAAGTATTATAATGTCATTCCCGTGCAGGCGGGAATCCAGCATAAAGCGAGATAAATCGAGCTTTTAATTTTAAAAATTTGCTGTATTTATACTTATTTTTCTGGATTCCCACCTGTGCGGGAATGACATAAAACGAACCATGCAACAACGCCATGTATGGACCTTCCTAATAATGCAAGAAAAAAATAACATTTAATAGCTAAAAAGCAAATGCAGTCATGTATCCAACTTATAATTGATAAATTACCTTACTTGTATATTTACCGTATAGCCCTGATGGAATTCGTTTGCCTACAAACTTTTACTTATCACTTCGACGGCTTCTATAGAGCCTGTGCGTTAATCAGTTTTTTCGTAGGTTAAGGTTTGTCTTATTCACCATCAATATTATCTCTCACGCATATTTCGGATTGGAATTTTTACATATATTATTATCTAATTTATTCAGTTAATATTGGCAATTCAACAATATATTATTACCTTAATTAACTACAAACTTTAGTTTCGTTGTAATCATTGCCGGTACGTAATACTGCGAATACTATTCGTGCCAATTTATTTGCTACAGCAACGGTAGTTTTATTATGCCCGCATCGCTCCGATAAATTATACATCCACTGGGTAAATCTAGTAAAATCCTTTTTGTTTTTTTGTGCTTCAGTTGTAAACCTTAGCTTAGCATTTAATACCGCTCTTGCTCCTTGAATCAATAAAGTACGTAAATAAGTATCGCCTCTCTTGCTTATACTAAGTAACCTCTCTTTACCTCCACTCGAATGTTGTTTTGGCACTAAACCAAGCCATGCTGATAATTGTCTACCATTATTAAAATATTTTGCATTACCTATTGAAGCTATCAATGCTGTAGCAGTAATTAAACCTATACCGGGTATAGATGTTAAACGTTTATATTGTTCTAACTCTGTTGCTAATATTTTTAATCGCTTTTCTAGCTCTATTATTTTTTTATCATTATCTATAAATTCTTCTTTTAACTCGATGAATGTTGTATAGCTTATTGGGCTTAAACCGCCATTATCTAAAACTTCTGTTAATTTAGCAGTAACTTTATTTATACCCTGAGGAATAGTAAAACCAAATTCATTTAGTAATCCTCTTATCTCATTGGCAAGTGCAGTACGATTTTTTACCAACCTTGCTCTTATCCTGTGAATCAACAAAATATCTCGTTGTCCTACACTTTTTATCGGTACATATCTCATATTCGGTCTTGTTACTGCTTCACAAATCGCTTCGCTATCTGCCTGATCGTTTTTATTAGTTTTAACATATGGTTTTACAAATTGTGGTGCTATTAGTTTAACCTCATGACCTAATTTTGTTATTTCTCTTGCCCAATAGTTAGCTCCGCCGCAAGCCTCCATACCTACTAAACATTTTGGTAAGTCAGCTATATAACTCAACACCTGATCTCTCATCAATTTTTTCTTTAATATTGCTTTGCCATTTTTATCTACTCCATGAATTTGAAAAATTCTTTTTGCAATATCTATGCCAATTGTGTTAACTTCCATTTGGACCTCCTTGTTGTTGCCTAGGATTAATTTCCTATTCTAGAACAATAATACATTATTATTGATTCCGTATATAGGGAGGTCCATACCATTACTTCGGTACTGCAATGACAGTATTACAACTCCTTCGGTAGCGGCAGCGGCTTCTCATATTTACCTATCAGCGGCAAGGCTACTAAGAAATGGAAAAAGTAATAACAAGCAGCAAAGCGGCTAATTGTAATATACGGCTCTTCTGCCGGTTGCCCGCCTAAATAACCAAGCAATAAACAATCTGCCATAAATATCCAAAAAGCAATTCTATATATCGGTCTATAATTGCTACTTCTGACTTTTGAAGTATCAAGCCACGGTAGTAAGAATAACACGAATATACTTCCGAACATTAATAACACTCCACCGAGCTTAGACGGTACGGCTCTAAGGATTGCATAAAACGGTAGAAAATACCATTCAGGTACGATATGAGCAGGCGTAACTAAAGGATTTGCCGGAACATAATTATCGGGATGTCCTAAATAATTAGGTTCGTAAAAAATAAAATAGGCAAATATTATGAAATAAACTCCGAAACCGACAAAATCCTTTACGGTATAATAAGGGTGGAAAGGAATAGTATCTTTAGGACTTTTAACGTCGATACCTTTCGGATTATTTGAACCATGTTGATGTAAGGCTACTAAATGCAGCATCACAAGAGCAACAATAATAAACGGCAATAAATAATGCAGTGAAAAGAATCTATTTAATGTTGGGTTATCAACGGAAAAACCACCCCAAAGCCAAGTAACTATGGATTCTCCTATTAGCGGAATAGCCGAGAATAAATTAGTAATTACCGTAGCACCCCAGTAGCTCATCTGCCCCCAAGGAAGCACATAACCCATAAAGGCAGTAGCCATCATAGTTAGAAAAATGATAATACCGATATGCCAAAGCAGTTCTCTCGGTGCTTTATAAGAGCCGTAATACAAACCTCTTGCTATGTGTAAGTATACAGCAGCAAAAAACATCGATGCACCTACCGCATGAGTATAACGCAGTAACCAGCCGTAATTTACATTACGCATAATCCTCTCGACACTATCGAAAGCATGATCAACATGCGGCGTATAGTGCATAGCAAGTATAATGCCGGTGATTATCTGAATCACTAAAGCAATACCGGCAATAGAGCCTAAATTCCACAAATAGCTAAGATTTTTTGGAGTTTGATAATGACTAAAATGTTTTAGGAAAGAGACAATAGGTAGGCGATAATCTATCCATTCTATAATAGCATTAGGCTTTTTAGGGGTAATATCTTCATTCATAAATAACTACCCGATTCTAATTTTTTTGTCGCTAATAAAACTATAAGGCGGCACTGCTAAATTTAAAGGAGCAGGACCTCTTCTAACCCTACCTGAAGAATCATATTGTGAGCCATGGCACGGACAGAACCATCCATCATACTCACCTTGATTAGCAAGCGGCACACAACCTAAATGAGTACAAATCCCGATTGTCACAAGCCAGTTATCATGCCCTGCTTTCACACGTGCTTCATCAGTCTCAGGATCAATAAGCTCCGACATCTTTACCGCTCTTGCTTCAGCTATTTTATCAGGAGTACGGTTTGTGATAAAAACCGGTTTACCTTGCCATTTAACCGTAACTGTTTGCCCTACCGCAATATTTGATAGATCAACCTCAATTGATGATAAAGCAAGCACGTCTGCGGAAGGGTTTAAGGAATCAACGAGAGGCCAAAGCGTACACACAGCCCCGACCGCTGCAACACTACTAGCCGTTAGAACCATAAAATCACGACGTGTAGTTTGTTTGTTTTTATTATCTTCAGTATCCGACATATAATATTAAAGTGACATAAATTAACGATTATTATTACTACCGCTTTGGGTATTATTAATATTATTTGGATTTTCTAGTTCTTCATAAGGGTTTATTATAGGAGGTTCAGCGTCTGCAGCACTATCTGCTTGTTTTGGCGTAAGCTTATTTATTTCATCTTCTAACACTTTTGCTCCTGTTCCTTCTTCATGCTTATATTCTCCGGGATTACTTAAGCAATTCCAAAAACTAACTAAATGATTCCAATTAGGACCGAGTTTTGTAGTACAATTTTGAGCAACTGCTTTAGTTGTATCTAATATCTCGACTGTAGTTTCAGTAAAATAATCTATAAACCCAATTTTTTTTAAGCCCAATACTGTATAATATAAAGTAATCAAGGAAGCAACTGCTATAATTAAATACCATTTAGTGATAATAGACCACAGAAAAAATCCCATAGGATTTGCTGCAATTAACCTTCGTAAAGCCTGCCACATATATTTTTCTCAAAAAAATTTATTAATAATATTCATCTTTATTTTATATCACTACATTAGTAAAAATAAAGCAAAATCACGTAATATTATAAATATTTTTAATTAAATAGGAACTCAAGAAGAATGAAATCGGTAAAAATACTAAATTAATTCCTATCATAATAAAAATTAATTGTAAGTTATTATCTTGTAATATTAAACCTGTCATTATAATACTCGGAATTAATAACGGCATGATAAACGTACCGACAAAGTTAGCATTCTTCTTAAAATAACATTGCACGCTACCGGATAAAACTACTAAACTACTTGATAAAACTAACATCATCCATACGCTAATAAAGAAAAATATTATCTCAAGCAAAGTTTGATCAAAAAAAACATAAATAATGGGTAAAACAAAAACCAGCCCTACCGTACTACTGATAAATATAGCAAAAAATTTAGCTAATATAATTTTTTCATAACTGACCGCCGATAACAATAATTCTAAAGTACCGTCTTCTAAATCGGATTTGAATATAACTGAGGAAAAACCGATTAATGAAATTAATAAACAAATTACCGAAAAAATTAAACCGAATTTGTTAATATCCCTTTCACTGTTAATTAAAATAGTACTAATTATGCAAAATAAAAAAAATATAACTATATATTTAATTATATTATTAATGCGATTCTGCACTATAAATTCACGCTTAATTAATACAAATAGATTATTCATGATTAAATAAATTATATATTAAGTACATTATTGCAGAAACCGTCAAACCTATACCAATTTCAACAATAACTATAGCGATATGCTGAGCAAGTAGCTTATCATTGATAAAATTTGTTAGTGAATAATAATTTAAATAATTATCGTTAAAAAAGAGTGATATTGTTCCTACAATTGCATATATTGCTACACCTAAAACAGCAATAGAAATTAGCACGTTAGGAGGAAAATATCTGCTTAATTTTCGATTACCGTAAACTAAATCATAAGCAATAAGGCTAGATGCAAATATAACACCCGCTTGAAACCCACCACCCGGCGAAGACTCACCGTTAAGCTGAATATATATACTATATAAAATTATATAAGGTATTATAAAACTAGTGATATATTTTATTATCGGATAAACTTTGAGTTTTGTCATACCGTGGAGGGGCCACGGTATGACATCCTCCTTTGAAAATATCAACAACACAGCAATTCCTGCAATTAAAATTACGCTAGTTTCACCTAAAGTATCATAAGCACGGTAGCTTGCAAGAATAGCCGCAACAAAAGAAGGTACACCTATATCTCTAGAGGTATTTTCGAGATAATATTTACTTGAATGAATATGAATAGGAGCATTATCATCACCGTAATTCGGTAATTCTAACCCCATATAAGCAAGAGTTACTACAAACAATAAACATATTAAACTTGCGGGAATAATATTAGTTCTCTCAATATTCTTTAAATCAGGAGGTAATTTACTTAACAAATTCAAATATACGCATGTTGATAAGCAAGCTCCAAGTGCTGCCTCGGTCATTGCGACATCAGGAGCATCCATAATAAGATAAGATACACCGATTAATAAGCTAAATATTGACGCAGCAATAACTGCATTTAGTAAATCTTTAGCAAAAATTATTTTTATTGAGATTAAAATCAATAAAAAAGCAATTAAGTTAAGTAGGTAATTGCCGAGATCAAAATTTAAAGCTGTTTTTACTGCCATATGGTTATTAAAATTTAACGTCATTGCGAGGAGAAACGTAGTTTCGACGTGGCAATCTTATCAAGCAGCCTGAGATTGCTTCGTCAAATTACTTCGTAATTTTCCTCGCAATGACGGTAGCTCGAATTTTCATAAATAACGATGCTTTACCGAGTGCATGGGTTGCTACCGGATTTAGTAGAAAAATCAATAAAGCCGCTAAAATTAATTTACCGGAGTTAACAATATCTGCTTCAATGCACGCAAAACCTATTAAGCAAACAGGCACTCCAAAACTCTCAATAACACTTGCTGCATGTAATTTAGTATAAAAATCAGGAAATCTAAAAAAACCGATTATCCCTGAAAATATAGCAAATAATCCAATAATTACTAATAATATTCCTATATAGTATAGTGTCATTTTTGTTAATCTTATTAATTATTTAGCATTGATAGACGAAGATCAACTTCAAAAAGAGCAAGGAATCCACAAGACGAGGAGCGGAGCGTATACTTAATACGTGAGCACCGCAGTACTTGTAGGATGACGTAGCCAATTTTTGAAGTTCATCGAGTATATCACTCACCCTGAGCCAAGCTATACCCTGCCACACCATCAAACTTAAATAAATTCTCTACTTTGATAAAATCGATATTTGCTTTACTTAAAGCTTCAAGCAATTTTGTTATATCTAAATGCTTTATTTCCGTGCTGTCTTTATTCATAAAACGACAACACCAATGATCGGAAACAGTTTCAAACCTTGTATCACGAGGCCATAATTTTAGCCCTTTGGACGAAATTGTTTTTAGCTCAACATTACCAAGATCTAGCTTATTAATTTTATCTGCTATGTCATGAGCGAAAGAAACATTCATATTCACAAATATATCCGTACCGACCAATTTCTTAACTTCTTTAGTATCAATTTTATAATCTATATTACTTTCTTGTTTCTCGGCAATCAACGGATAATCTGCTTTAGGTAGCTTTGTCGGTATCTGTCCTAATCTTTTCGTTACTTCTTCAGCAAATTCTTTTGTACCAACTTTTTTACTAGAATTCTGCTCATTATATATATCGGCTGTATGAACTCCATCTTCTATAGTTTTTTTCCAAGCATTTTCGATTAAACTAGCAATATCACCCTGCCCTATATGTACTAGCATCATTATAGCAGCATTTAAAAGCCCTGACGGATTTGCGATATCTTTGCCGGCAATATCGGGAGCACTTCCATGTACCGCTTCAAACATCGCATAATACTGCCCGATATTTGCAGAACCGGCAAGCCCCACAGATCCTGAAATTTCAGCAGCTACGTCGGATATGATATCACCGTATAGATTAGAAGTCACGATAACGTCAAATATTTCCGGTTTGGTTGCAAGCCTTGCCGTTCCGATATCAATAATATAATGCTCATTATTAATTTGTGGATATTCTTTTGCAATCTCATTAAATACTTTATGAAAAATCCCATCGGAAAATTTCATAATATTATCTTTGCTTAAGCACGTGACTTTTTTGCGGTTATTTTTTACCGCATATTCAAAAGCATATCTAATAATTTTTTCACACCCTGTATGACTTATCAACTTCATTGATTCATACATATTATGCGTTTGTCGGTATTCTATACCTGCGTATAAATCTTCTTCGTTTTCACGTATGATAGTGAGGTTCAGATGCGGATGTAATGTCCTAGTAAAAGGATGAAATGAAACAGAAGGACGAATATTAGCAAAAAGCTGTAATGTTTTACGAATCGTGACATTTAAGCTTTTATACCCCCCTCCTTGTGGAGTGGTAATCGGAGCTTTAAGTATAATTCCGGTACGTTGTATCGATTCCCAACTTTCTTCACTTATGCCTGAAGTATAATGCTTCTTGTAAAGCTTTTCACCTACTTCAATGGTTTCTAAGCGAATACGAGCCTCAGCTTTACGTAATATATAAAGCACCGCCTCCATTATTTCAGGTCCTATACCATCCCCGTATGCAATTGTAATCGGTGTAAATTCTGCCATATTAAATACTCTTGTTAAATAATAGCACTCCTCTATCATCCCGTGGCTTGACCACGGGATCCAGTTAAAAATACTAAACTATTAGTATTTTTTATTGTTTTTATGGACCCCGTGGTCAAGCCACAGGGTGACAATAGGAAAACTATCAATAGTTAATTGTTACTTCTTTTAACCTCTCATTCAACATAAAAGTCACTTCGGAAGTTATATTCAAATTATTTTTGGCATATAAGACTTGAGCACTTGGAATTACCAAATTAAGGTTATATTTCTCAGCAAGTTCACTAATTATTGTGATAGTTGTTTCATGGACTCTACTCATAGCCTCAGCGTGTGCTTGTTCAAGCTTTGTTTTCTTAATCTGAATTTCTTTTCTAACGTGGCTAACTTTTGCATTAAATTCGTTTACTTTATGCTCAAATTCGGTTTCACTTAAATTAGAACGCTCATTTAATAATTTCTCTTCCAGCGGTTTAAATTCTGCTTCTTTTGCAGCAATATCCTCCTGGATTCTATGGTTAAGCTTTTCGATTTTATTACGCAAATCTTTTATAGCAATCGAACCTTCCAATATAGATTGTACATCAGCAACAGCTACTCTAACTTTGAAATTATCTTCTTTAATCGGCATATTTTGTGCTTTTGCTATTACTGAGAAATTTATGAATATACATAAACATAATATTCGGTATATCATCTTTGGTCCTTTTAGATTAAACGGTGTCGGCTACCTTCGTCATTGCGAGAAGATATTGTTACGTGGACCGGTAAAACCCAATGTGTCACCCCGTGTCTTGTCCACGGGGTCCATAAAAACAATAAAAAATACTAATAATTTTAGTATTTTTAACTGGATCCCGTGGTCAAGCCACGGGATGACAAAGGTGAAATTGGTCCACGCGGGCAATGCCCGCTCGCAATGACGTTTCTTATTAATTCTCAGAATAAATAACATCAAGTGATTTGTCTATCATTAAAAACTTAACTGTTACCTAACGTTGGCACATTCCTCTCTCCCAATGGTGTATACTCCTCACCATCTGAATAATAAGGATCAAACGGAATAGTTTTTATTATCTCTTGCCTTACATCTTCTTCACTAAGAAGATATTCAGTATCAAGACGATTTAACTCAACATAAATTTCATGTTGTTCATTAAATTTATATAAAAAATTAAAAGCTTTCTGAATATATTCCTTGTCATCTTTCTTAACCCAAACTGCTGTAATATCTTTTGCAGCTTTGATATGCTTTTCATCATCATCCATAAAAAATACATTTGCTTTATTAGTTATTCCGGTATTATTCATTATTTCTCTTATATATTCTTTTTTAGTACAATTTTGTATTTCTTGAAAATTATTAGAAGGTAAACCTGATTTTATATGTATATTTTTTACTATTTCTTTGTCTAATAATTGTTCTAATGCATATTTTTCGGCATTGGGATAATCATTAAACGATGCTATAGCTATTTTATGACCGGATGATATGATGTTTTTAAAAAGACGTACTAATTGCTCTTCATTTTTCCAATCTAAGTTTTCATTATCTAAAAAATTTTCCATCAGCTCTATAGTGAATTTTTGTTCAAGCCTAGCTATTTCTTTATCACGATCCTCATATGAGCTAAAAAAGCGATTTTGTATATTACGTGCTATTAAGCCTCCTAACCTCTCCCCTATATAATTATGCGAATGCCTCTTAACTAAAGTGCCATCAAAATCAAATATAAATAGTGCTATATTATCGTTCATTAATTTCTCTTATTTTAAAGTTTAAAAATTCTTAGTAATTTTTATTCTGCAGTTAAACCAATTTCTTTTTCAAGAACTTTATTCCAATTTTTGGTATTTTAGTGTATAATACGGAAAACTATTGTAAACTTATGAGAATTTTTAAAGATGACATCTATTCGTAATATAGCAATTATTGCCCACGTTGATCATGGGAAAACTACGCTTGTTGATAATATGCTTAAACAAAGCGGGACATTTAGAGCTAACCAAGCAGTAGCCGAGCGTGCTATGGACTCTAACGACCTTGAGCGTGAGCGTGGAATAACAATACTAGCCAAATGCACTGCTCTTATGTGGAACGATATCCGTATTAATATCGTTGATACACCTGGACATGCTGATTTTGGCGGTGAAGTAGAACGCATATTAAGTATGGTTGACGGTGTTGTGTTACTTGTCGACGCTTCTGAAGGACCAATGCCGCAAACAAAATTCGTGCTTTCTAAAGCTTTAAATCTCGGCTTAAAACCTATCGTTGTTATTAATAAAATCGATAGAGACGACCAAAGAATTAAAGAAGTTATCGACGAAGTATTCGAGCTATTTGTGGCACTCGAAGCAAATAATTATCAGCTTGATTTCCCTATAGTTTACGCATCAGGTAGAGCAGGTAGAGCCTCTTTAAACTTTGATGATAAAATTAATCCTTTAGATAATTTAGCAGATGATTTAGCTCCACTTTTCGACCTAATAGTAAAACATGTACCAAAACCCGCAGCTGACGATAAAGCACCGTTTTCTATGCTTGTTACTACTAGAGAATATAATTCTTTCTTCGGTAGGGTTTTAACGGGGCGTGTACAAAGCGGCACTGTTAAAATCAATCAAAACGTAAAAGTATTAAATCGTGAGAATAAAGTACTTGAAACCGGACGTATCACTAAAATATTAGCATTTAGAGGTTTAGAGAGAATCGCTATAGATGAGGCTACAGCCGGCGATATTATTGTCGTAGCAGGCGTTGAAAACGCCAACGTTGCCGATACTATTTGTTCACCTGAAGTAACCGAAGCTGTACCGTCTCTACCTATTGACCCCCCAACTTTATCCATGACCTTTAGCGTTAATGACTCACCGCTTGCAGGAAGTGAAGGGACAAAAGTTACGTCAAGCTTGATTGGAGCTAGGTTAATGCGTGAACTTGAGAGTAACGTCGCACTAAAAGTTACCGAAGCTGCTGAAAAAAATGCTTTCCAAGTTGCAGGACGAGGAGAATTACAGCTTGGTATCTTAATCGAAACTATGCGTCGTGAAGGGTTTGAGTTATCTATCAGTAGACCCGAAGTATTATTCCAAACCGATGAGAAAGGTAATAAACAAGAACCGATGGAAGAAATTCAAGTTGACGTTGATGATGATTATGTCGGAGTGGTCGTAAAATCTTTAGCACTTAGAAAAGCCGAAATGACTGATATGAGACCGTCAGGCGGAGGTAAAAGCCGTGTTACGTTTATCGGACCTTCTAGAGGGTTAATCGGCTATCACAGTCAGTTTTTAACCGAAACACGAGGCACGGGGATTATGAATCGTATTTTCCACGGATATGCCGATTATAAAGGAGCTATCGAGGGAAGACGCAACGGCGTACTTATCTCTAACGGTGACGGGGCAGCGGTTGCATATGCTCTATGGAATCTAGAAGAAAGGGGAAAAATGTTTATAAACCCTAGCGATAAAGTATATAGAGGTATGATTATCGGCGAACATAATCGTGATAATGATTTAGAAGTAAACCCGCTAAAAGCGAAGCAACTAAGCAATGTTAGAGCATCAGGTAAAGATGAAGCTATAAGACTAACCCCACCGATGCTTTTAACTCTAGAGCAGGCAATCAGCTATATACAGGATGATGAAAGGGTTGAAGTAACACCGAAATCTATTCGTCTGCGTAAGGCTCTACTTGACCCTAACGACCGTAAAAGAGCTGCGAAGTAGGTATTGCCTAGAAAAATTGTTGTCCGTCATTGCGAGGAAAAACTGTAAGTTTTGTACGTCCGCAATCTCAGGATATTTGACGAGATTGCCACGCTCCTTTCAGTTGCGGCGTTGTTGCATGGCTACCAAATCGTCATTGCGAGGAGCGAAGCGACGTGGCAATCTAGAAAAAATAATAAAAAAATTCTGTAAATCAGAATTTTTAACTGGATTGCTTCGTCGAATTACTTCGTAATTCTTCTCGCAATGACGAAAAACTGAGCCATACAACAACACCTTCAGTCGCTCGCAATGACGATTTAACAAAATTGTGTAACTACACTATTACTTTTGATAAATCAGCAAGTCAACTAACGATGTTTAGATCTTGTTTATAATATACTCCGAGTAAATGAAGAGTCGGTATACGAAGGTCAATTTCAAAAAAAGCAAGGAGTCTGCAAGGCGAGGAACGAAGCGTATACTTAATACGTGAGTACCGCAGAACTTGCTAGACGACGACGCCAATTTTTGAAATTCACCGAGTATAACAAACCTTTTTAACGGCTTCTATTACATCACTCTCGCTCGGCAGTGCTAATTTCTCTAAATTAACGGCGTAAGGAAGAGGAACGTCTTTACCGCTTACAATCTCTATCGGTGCATCTAAATAATCAAATGCTTCTTTCATAACTATAGAGGCTATACTTGCTCCAACGCCGGCAAAAAACCAACCTTCTTCTACTATAACTAAACGATTAGTTTTTTTCACCGATTCTATTATTGTCTCAGTATCAAGAGGCTTGATAGTACGCAGGTCAATAACCTCACAATCAATATTATCATTCTGCAAAACATTTGCAGCATCTAGGGCAAGTTTTACTTGAATCGAGAAAGTAACTATAGTAACGCTACTCCCCTCTTTTAAAATTTTTGCCTGACCAAACGGTATAGGCTCAATTGTGTCCGGTACATCAAAACTATGACTGTACAAAATCTCGTTTTCTAAAAAAATAACCGGATTATCATCTCTAATGGCCGTAAGCATGAGTCCTTTATGATCTTCGGCACTATAAGGAGCCACTACTTTTAGCCCTGGAATATGGGAATAACAAGCTGTATAATTTTGGCTATGCTGAGCTGCTACTCTACTTGCTGCTCCGTTTGGTCCTCTAAATACTATCGGACATTTCACCTGCCCGCCTGACATATAATGAGTTTTTGCGGCAGAATTAACTATGTGATCGAATGCTTGCATAGCAAAGTTGAAGGTCATGAACTCCACAATCGGACGAAGCCCTGCAAAAGCTGCTCCAACTGCAAGCCCTGCAAAACCATATTCCGTTATCGGCGTATCAATTACTCTCTTAGGGCCAAATTGCTCTAACAATCCTTGAGTTACCTTGTAAGAGCCTTGATATTCTGCAACTTCCTCACCCATGACAAAAACTTTGTCGTCTCTTATCATTTCTTCTTGCATCGCATCACGCAATGCTTCACGTACCGTTATTTGCATTTTTCTTTTTTATTTTGATTAAATATTTCCATTTACTATTAATGTCACCCCGTGGCTTGACCACGGTATGACACAGTAGAACAAATAAGCCTTGCAAATTTTAAACATATATCTCTGTATACAACTCCCCTTCATCAGGCAGTGGTGAGTTTTCTGAAAATTCTACTGCTTCTTTTACAATTTCTTTTACCGAGTGTTCTATTTCTTTTAAATCCGCTTCAGTTGCATATTTATTGTCGAGTATCGTTTTTCTTATTATCACTAGTGGGTCACGCTCTTTATATTGCTCAACTTCTTCTTTACTACGATATTTTGCCGGATCGGACATCGAATGCCCACGATAACGATAAGTTTTTACCTCCAATATTAACGGAAAGCTATTTTCTCTAACATACTCGGCTGCTTGCTTAGCACCGTCATACATTTCTTCAAAATCCATACCGTTTAGCTGGAATCCTTTAATCCCAAACGATTCCCCTTTCTTATATAAATCACGCATAAAGGTAGAACGAGCAACCGAAGTTCCTATCGAATATTCATTATTTTCGATAATGTAAACCACAGGCAAGCCCCATAAAGCAGCCATATTAAAGGCTTCATATACCTGACCTTGATTAACCGCTCCATCACCTAAAAAAGTAAAGCAAATATTATTCGTACCGTTATATTTCTCAGCAAAAGCAAGCCCTGTACCTATCGGTACTTGAGCTCCAACTATACCATGTCCACCGTAAAATTTATTTGGTACATCAAATAAATGCATTGAACCGCCCTTACCTTTCGAACAGCCTGTAGCTCGTCCCATAAGCTCGGCAAAGACGTATTTAGGCTCAGTTCCCGCTAAAATAATATGAGCATGGTCACGATAGCTAGTAATTGTACTATCTCCTTTTTGTTTAACCATATCCACCACAGAGATTACTGCTTCCTGCCCTATATATAAATGGCAAAAACCGCCTATTTCTCCCATACCGTATAGCTGCCCACATTTTTCTTCAAAACGACGCAGTAGAAGCATATCTTTAAAGCTTTTTATATATTCTTCCTTTATCGGCTTATATTTTTTTGGTTTAATATCCACTAATTAACTCCTTAAAATTTTTAGTTCTATGTCATTCCCGCGTAGTGCTGTTGCATGGATCAGTTTTACCTCTGTCATCCCGTGGCTTGACCACGGGATCCAGTCTTTTTAAATTTTTTTCTGGACCCCGTGGTCAAGCCACGGGGTGACATCTGTTTTTAGATTCCCGCCTACGCGGGAATGACATCCAAAGTCACAAAATACGGTACATGATCCGAAGGTGGCAACCAATCACGTGCTTCCGGTAGTAAATGCATAGAAAATAATGCATCTTTTAAATTATTACTGACCCAAATATGATCAAGCCTTCGACCTCTATTAGATTTTTTCCAATCTATATTTCTATAGCTCCACCAAGTATAGAATTTTTCATCAAGCGGAACAAAATGCCTGCTACTATCAATAAAACCTAACGAGTTTTGTAGCTCTACCAATAACGAGCGTTCAATATCGGTATGGCTGATAACATTTCGCAGCTGTTTACTAGACCATACATCATGTTCTAGCGGTGCAATATTTAAGTCCCCAACAATGATAATTTTATCGTTTTTAGTACGGTTAATAGTTAACCATTCCTGCATTAACCTTATATATTCCAACTTATGCTTAAATTTTGCATTTACTTCAATATCAGGTATATCACCGCCGGCAGGAACGTAAAAATTATGTATCTCTATATCATTAACTATAGCTGCTATATGCCTTTTATCCCCATTATATAACTCCAATGAAAAAACATTATTCAAAGGAAATTTAGAAATAATAGCAACACCGTTATATGATTTCTGCCCTGCATATATTACATGTTCATAGCCTATATTTTTAATAACTTCAAGAGGAAATAGCGAATCATCTACTTTTGTTTCCTGAAGTAAAATAATATCCGGCTGATGCTCATGTGCTAATTTTCTTAATAAATTGGTACGTAGACGCAATGAATTAATATTCCAAGTAACTATCTTCATTTAATCCTTTTTTATAGCCGCCCCTATTATTGCATCTCTGAAATAAATTATTCCAAGTTGATTTAAAGGATTTTTCATATCTATTTTATCTTTTTCTTCTTCAGGAATTTTAATCATAGTATTACTGAGTATAGCAAAATAAAGATTATCAGGCAAAACATATCCTGCTTCACTTTGTATCCCAAGAGCTTTTCCGGTATAATGAATCATTAAATGCTTAAAATCAAGGTCCGTAAGGAAAATACCGTAACCCATATAAGACTTACGCCCTTCTATATCTTTTGCTAAAAAATATTTAGTAGTCATAAGTTTATACGACTTCTTAGAAAGAATTTTCCCCTCATTCAATGCCCTATACCATTTAATAAGATCAGCCGGCGTTGATATTATACCGCCGTCGGCACAAGGAACTGCTAAAAAATCAGCAGTTACAGGAGTAAATATAGGTTTATTGCTATTATTCGGCGTTAAAAAATATCTTACCGGATAATTAGAACTAATAACATTTTTCTGAATTCTAGCAGCTTCGCTATATGAAGCAAAACTAGTAGACTTCATATTAAGAGGCTTAAAAAATTCCTCATAAAAAAAGCTACATAAATCTTTTTTAGTTACTTTCTCGATAATCATACCGAGTATAACAAAATTAGTATTACTATACTTAAATTTTTCCCCTATAGGTACTTCTAAAGGTTTAGAAGCAACAAATTGTAATATCTTCTTGTGAATCTCCTGCTTTGGCATATCTAAATCTAGCTTAACAAAACTAAAATATTCGGTAATACCGCTACTATGAGTCAATAAATTATGGATAGATACTTTATATGCCCAATCCGGCACTTTTCCACCCCACATTTCCGGATCGATATATTTATAGATTTTATCTTTAATATTTAATAATTCTTGTTCTTGCAATCTTAAAATTCCCGCTGCCGTAAAAGGCTTTGTAGCAGAAGCAATAGGCATTAATTCATTTGCCTTTAATTGTTCACCGTTCATAGCAAAAATACCTTTAGTGCCGGTTAATAACGATTTATAGTCATCGGCAAACATAAAAACGGCATTTAAAAATCTATTACTAATATATTCTTTTTCTGCCCCATTGATTCTTTGTTGTATATCTGCAAAACAATTAACACAATTAGTTATTAAAAAAAACAATATTAAAAAACATCTACGACTCATAACTTCAACACTCCACAAACTTATCAGTAAAATAAAACGGTAATTTTGCCTCTAACTTAATCTCTTTACCAAAAACCTTTTCAGATAAACATATATTATTAGCATGCAAGAACATATATTTACTATATGGCATTATTTCTTTATTACCATATTTATCATCTCCAAATATTGGACAACCTAATAATTTAGCATGCAACCTTAATTGATGCATTTTACCTGTAACAGGAGTAAATTCAATGAAAAATAAATTATTATTAAGCGATTTTAGTAATTTATAATAAGTAATGGCAAGTTTACCATTTTCACTATCAATCTCAGTAATTTTAGGTGTACTTCCCTTACTCTTTTCTATATTACTTCTAACTTCGCCTACATTTTTAACTGGCTTTCCATAGGTTACGGCAAAATATGTTTTGACAACCAATTTTTCTTTAAAAGCATCGTGAAGCTTTACACTACTTAAATAATTTTTAGCTATTAGTAGCAAACCACTTGTTTCCTTATCTAGCCTATGTAATAACTTAAAATCACCACCTTTATAATTCAAATATTTTAATGCAGAGTCAATAGATAAATTTATTTTACTGCCACCTTGAGTAGCAAGACCTGCAGGTTTATTTATAGCTATTAAATTATCATCTTCATATATCAAATAATCGGTAGTAATTTTCTTCGCTAGTTTAATTTCAGCATCGGTAAAAACTAATTTTTCGGGTTGCTTAACAGGTAAATTAAACTTATCGTTAATAAAAATTTTATCGCCGCCCTTTACTCTTAAACTCGCTTCTGCTTTCTGAGAATTAACGGTAATTTGTTTTTGACGTAATGCTTTCTCTATTACTCCTTGAGTCAATAACGGATATAGACGTTTTAAATATTTATCTAATCTAGAAGAAATAGGAGTATTGACATCGATGATCATTTAGAGCTTTTTATTGTGTTGTTGTATGGTTCGGTTCTTCCACTGTCATCTTAGCTAACTTGATCGCGGGTTCCAGTTTAAAATACTAATAATATTAGTATTTTTTAAGTTTTTTTTGGATCCCGTGGTCAAGCCACGGGATGACACCGAATGCGGTTCTCGAGCCACGCAGCCAGCACCGACTTAACCACAGTAACATTTTAACTAGTTTTTATTAAAAAATAGCACCAAATTATTATAGATAAAAGGATTATAGCAAAAAGCTGATGTATAGAGGCAATTATTATAGGTACAGAGTATAAAAGAGTAATTATTCCGGTAGATATCTGCATCAATAATGCAATCATTAGAAAATACGCTATCTTATTTAATTTCGGATGTTCTATTTTTAACAAGCAAATTACCAAAACCACAACAACCAAAAATACGCTATAGCCGCCTAAACGATGTATGAATTGTATAAAAACCGGATCATGCAAATTTGCAAGATTAAAGAAATTATCTTTTATCTCCATCAGGATAAAATTATCACCCATTAGCGGAAAACTATTATATATCAGCCCTGCATCAAGCCCTGCAACCATCGCCCCTAAAAAAATTTGTACATATATTACAGTAATAGCAATACCGGAAAATATTAGTGGTAATTTTAAATCTGTTTGTGACGGTATTAACAAAATATCACAACGATTTTTTATTAATTGATAAAAAAGTATGTGATAAATAATTACGGCAATAATTAAATGAAAAGCAAGTCGAAAATGACTAACGGACGGGCTATTCAACAAACCGCTTTTAACCATATACCACCCCATAAAGCCTTGTACGCAAAATAATAGCAAAGCAATTATATAAGGTAGTATGTCACGATTTTTTATAACATCTTTAAAATAAAAATATATTAAAGGTACAATATATATTAAAGCTGTAATTCTACCGAGTAACCGATGTATAAACTCTAACAGATAAATAAACTTAAACTGTGATAAAGTCATTCCATAATTAACGGAGTTATATTCAGGAAAAGCTTTATATTTAGCAAATTCCGCTTGCCAGCTTTCAAAACTAAAAGGCGGCAAAATACCGGTTACCGGACGCCACTCAACTATAGATAAACCAGAACCTGTAAGCCTTGTTATCCCCCCTATAACAATCATCGCTATGACCATTATACAACTTATAAACAACCATTTTGTAATTAAACTCTTCTGCACTTTTATTTTAAGTTTATGTTTTTATTTTGTTGCATTGTTAGCGGACATTGCTGCGTGGATCAAGAAAAGTGTTCAATGTCATTCCTGCGAAAGCAGGAATCCACAATAAAGCGAGATATATCGAGCTTTTAAAAATCTTTAAAGTAGTATGGATTCCTGCTTTCGCAGGAATGACATAGGTATCCACGCAGAAATGACATATTAATCAAGACTCTACATTCTTCTCCGTATCTTCGGCAGTATTAGCAGGACGTTTCTTATTTGATTTTTTATTACGATATCTACGTTTTGTCTTTTTTGGAACAGCTTGTGCTTCTTCTAAGCCGGCATCACTTTCTACAACTTTCACTTCTTCCACAACGCTTACGGTTTGCTCTACCAGTTCTTTTACCTCTAAACTCTTATCTTTTACTTCATTAGCAATATTATTACTATTATTAGCTGTTTTCCATTTATGTTTATTTTTGCGTAACTGTTCCTTTTTCGGCTCTTCTTCAGTATAATCGGCACTATGATTCTGAATTACCGGCTTAACAGGATTAACATTATTATTATTTTTCTTCAACAGCTTCACTTTTTCAATCGAATAACTATCTGATGTAGCATTAGGATCGGAATAAAAATTAAGCTTTATATTATATTTTTCTTCAATAAATTTTATCTCAGCACGTTTATTATTAAGTAGATAAATAACTGAAACGATATTGGTAAAAACATTTATTACATCAATTCTTTCTTCAAAAATTTCATTCTCTATAGTACGTAAAATTAACATAGCATTAGCGTCACTTGCTCTAATGACTCCTTTACCGTTGCAATGAGAACAAATTGCCGAATTAGTTTCTAAGAAAGAAGAACGTAATCTCTGCCTTGAGAATTCAAATAGTCCAAACTGACTAATATTACCGGTTTGTATACGAGCACGGTCACGACTTAAAAACTCTTTAAAGGATCGTTCAATAATTTTACGATTCTTAGCTTCACTCATGTCTATAAAATCAACAACTATCAAACCTGATAGATCTCTAAGCTTTACTTGCTTCGCTACTTCTTTGGCTGCTTCTAAATTAGTTTTTAGTGCCGTTTCTTCAATATTTTTTTCAGAAGTTGATTTACCGGAATTTACATCAATTGAAATAAGAGCTTCTGTAGGATTAATAACGATATATCCCCCTGAAGGTAGTGTCACGACAGGCTGATATAATTTAACTAATTGCTCTTCTACTTGAAACTTAGTAAATATAGGAGTTTTATTTTTATGTTCTTTAAGTTTTGAAAGCTCTGAAGGTAATAAATCCTGCATAAATTTTGAAGCGCCTTCATAAGCCTCTTGTCCTTGAATTACCACCTCTTTAACATTGTGATCGCACATATCACGTATGGTTTTACGTATTATACTATCTTCTTCATGAATAAAACACGGAGCCGGAAATTTAATAGTACTTTTACGAATTTTATTCCATAGCCTTGCTAAATAATTATAGTCTTTCTTCAAATCTAAGGTGCTACTTCCTCTACCAGCGGTTCTAACAATGACGCTGTAAGCATTTTTGTCACCGCTTACTATTTTATTTAAAATATCTTTCAGTCTTTTTCTTTCTTCCCCGTTTGATATTTTACGTGATATGCCGTTTTGCGAACCTTTATTAGGCATTAAAACACAATATTTACCAGCCAAGGATATATAAGTAGTAAAAGCGGCACATTTATTTCCTCGTTCTTCCTTAGTAACCTGTACTAATAATATTTGGTTTTTTCTTATTACGTCCTGAACTTTATACTGTTTATATTGCGGAACGTTCTGCTCAACACCACTTTGAATAATTTCAATATCGTCAACCGCTTCTAAATTAAGTTCTGACTGGAATTTACTCTCTACTAAATCTTCTATGGTTTTTAGGTCAATTTCTTCACTATCAACCAAAGAATCATATATAGCAGCCGGTTTCTCTTTATCATCCTCAACCGTAATATTTGAAAGAGCTATTTCAGGAAAAGCATTAACCGGAAAATTTCTCTCTGAGGCAGGCAAATTGTAATAGTTAGGATGGATTTCACTAAACGGTAAAAATCCACTTTTATCCATTCCGTACTCTATAAAAACAGCTTGTAACGATGGTTCTATTCTTGTGACTTTTGCTAAATAAATATTACCTTTATTTTGTTGTCTTACAGTTGTTTGAAATTCAATATCTTCTATATTGTTGCTTTGTCCTAATAAAACTACTCTTGTTTCGCTTGGAAAATTAGCATCAATTATAATCTTTTTATTCATTTATCTTGCTCACTAACTTGAAGAACAAATAATTAATATAATGCTTGTATCTTAAGAAAAATCATTGTTTATCTTGTATTAATTTATTTAAATAGATAATTTATCTATGATTTAAAGAGCAAAAATGAAATTCTAGATAAACTTCAAATAACACCTCTTTAAAATACTAAAAAATATATTATTATTTTTCTTACATTAAAATATTTTCATATTATTTAATTCATTAATTTTTTTAAAATTAAACAATAATTATATACAAATTATAAATAAGACTACCATACTTGATTAAAAGCTGATAACCTAATAACTATCCATATATACTTAAATAATGGAATTACGAATCTCTTTAATTTTTAAGATAATACTCTTAATCATTATAATTATGAGTTATATACCATGTATTTATGTTTAGCAAACACTTAATTTATGACTTTAAAAAACGATTATAAAACTATTTTTTTCTCGCTTTTGGGAATATTTATTTTTTCCTGTATTAATGCTATAAATTTTTATAATTTTAAAATCTTTTTACTGATAAATAAAAATCTAGGCGGAGAACAAATAAATCATATAAATCAAACTAAATTTATAGGTTCGATAATCGCAGGCTTTACCTTAACACAGTTAATTAATAGATTAAGTAATAAAAAAATTATTTTAATTAGCTTATCTTTATTAATTATTTGTACAATAAACCTCATTTTATTAAAAAATTATACTCTAATTAAAATTAATTTTATTTTAATTAATTTTGGAACATTTTCATATTTCACTTCTATAACATTAGACATTATTGAGAGTAGCAAAAAAAAGAAATATTTTTTTTTAGCTTGTATAATGTTGTTATGGGCGGGTGGAAACTTAATGGTAGATTTATTAAATCCATTTATAAAACCGACAAATAATACTATAATAATTTGTGCATTGTTATATTGTATCAATATACTAACTGAATTTCTGCATTATAATCCCACATCTCATAAATTAAATCTAAATTCAAAATTCTCATCCTTAATAAAAAATGTTGAATTACAATTATTGACAGGCTTCGTAGTTGCTTATGTCACCTTAGATATATTATGGTATTATGAAGCTTTTGCATTAAAGAAAGAATTAGCATTAATTAATTTAAGACTCATACTAAAATATATTTTCCTAGCAATATGTTTTTCTATAATTCCTATATGCTACATATTAAGCAAAGTAAATAAATATTTGGCTAATTTATCACTAACTATAATTCTGCTCGTCTGCTTTATTTTACTACCGCTTCATGGAACTAGTAAAAACCTTAATATATTATATATAATACTAATCGGTAGTTGTTTAGGATCCATTTATATTTGCAATATTTTAATACTAATTGATAAATTTAGAGATTACGAACTTAGAACAGCTTTATTTTCGTATTTTTCAATGTGCAGCATCGGTATATATGCCGGAGCTTTATCATCTCATGTACCTTACGGCACCATTAACGGCAGTGATTTCTTATTTTCCGTTTTTGCCGTAGTCGGTAGTTTTGTAGCCTATCATTTATGGTATTTTATTAGGTATAGATTATATAGGTTTTAAATATGCACGCTTATCTACTCTAAATAAATGAATAATCGGTAGACGAAGATCAACTTGGAAAAGAGCTAGGCGTTTTGAAGCTTTTAACCGCAGCGTACATATAGTACGTGAGGATTAAAAGCAAAAAACAACGACGCCAATTTTTCAAGTTCATCGAGTATACCATGTAATATTTTGTAACATAATATAGCTTGTATAATTCGGCATTAAATATTAATATTTAAATATATTTCTTATAGCCTCGCATGCAGCAAAGTACATTATTAAAACCGGTTAGTTGTTACGGGATCGGGGTTCATTCGGGAAAACGTACCCAGTTAACTATAGAACCTGCTAAAGAAAATACCGGAATTATATTCATTAGAACCGATATATCTTCTGAAAATAATTATATTGAAGCTAGCTATTTCAATGTTTCCGATACCTTGTTATCTAACACTATAAGTAATGATCATAAAGTTCAAATTTCAACAATTGAACATTTAATGGCAGCACTTTGGGGATGCAGCATTAATAATGCAATTATTAAAATTGACGGTCCTGAAGTACCAATTATGGACGGCAGTAGTAAACCTTTTGTGTTTATGATTGAGTGTGCAGGAAAAAAATTACAAAATGCTCCTAAAAAATATCTAAAAATTTTAAAAGATATAAAAGTAGTTCACAAAGATTGTGAATTATATTGTACTCCTTCCGATCACATGACTGTAGATTTAACCATTGATTTTAGCAGTAAAGCTATAGGTAGACAAAATCTAAGTTTTAGAGAACAAGAATCTTTTACTAAAAATATTGCGGATGCTAGAACTTTTGGATTTATAAGAGATGTTGATTATTTGAAAAGCAAAGGACTTGCCCAAGGTGCCTCATTTGAGAATGCTATAGGAATAGATGAGCAGGATAAAATCTTAAACCCAAACGGCTTACGTTATGAAGATGAATTTGTTCGCCATAAATTATTAGATTTATTCGGTGATTTATATACCAGCGGCACTAGCGTTGTAAGTTCAATTAAAGGCTATAAAACCAGCCACGCTCTTAATAATGAATTATTGCATAGAATATTTAGCGATACTACCTCTTACAAATTTGTAACTAGCAGTGAGTTATAATAATCATTTCATATTGTTAAATTTCGCTTTCTTTTTTGCATCCTTTTTAAATTTTCACTTTTTGTCCTTTTTATTTCAGCATTATTAACTTTATCTTTATCCATAGCTTTAGTTAACGGACTATATCCTTCGGCTTTACTAGGATTTTCATAAAATGGATTCATTACATTTTTAATATCTTTAACATAACTCTCTTTTCTATTATCCATTGTTATTTTATTTTCTTTAAAAAATTCTTCTAAACCATTTCTTTTTATTTCAAAATTAAAATTACCTCTTATTTCTCGAAATTTTTGTATTTTTTGGTCTTTATTCATACTCCAATAATTCTTATCCGTTATTAATTTTTTTAAAGCCAATGTTTGCAATACTTGATTCTTAGTATAATTCTCTAATTGTTCTAAATTTTCATATATAGGAGTGTCTTGTTTTTTATATTCTTCATTTATATTTAATTTAAATATTGCTTTTATTTCTATTTTTTCCTTTTCAGTAAGACCGTCGATAATTAATGATGAGGTCGTAACTACACCGTAACCCGTAGCTTTTAATATATCAAGCACATTACCGCTAGCACCTTTAATAATAGAGGCAGCCAAATTTGCGGCTCCACCTAAATTATTTCCAAATATTCGTCCTGTACTTTTCAATTTATTTACATTTAACTCATACTTATCTTGAGTAGTATCCTTATCTGCCGTTTGCGACGTATATAATTCATTTTTCAAAATATCTTTTAAACTGGGTTCTAATGATAATATATAATCTTGCTGACTTTTAGCATTTCTGTTATGTACTAATAAATTATTCTCTTTTTGAAGTTTACGCAAACCATGCACTTTCAAAGTCTCATTTATAACTTGAATTCCTACGCTAACTCCTGAGACAACAGCTACAGCTATAATTATCGGTGATATAGGAGTAAAAAGCCCGGAAACTGCAATTGCTATAGAAGCTACGGAAACTGCATAACTTAAACTATTGCTAAATAATATTTTACCGATTTTACTTTGTCTAAAACTAGTCCAATAAGATTTTAACTTATTAAATATTTTTCTAATCCTTGATTTTTTTGAATCAGACATTTATTTTTCTCTCCAAAGAACAAATATTTTTATAAATTTTTCTTTTATTTATTTAATTAACTTCTCTTACAACTTAAATTATAGTATAAATTCTAATAAAAAAATAAAATAAATGTCTGGAAAAGAATTAAATAAAATTGTTGCAGCCATCTTATTTGCTAGTTTAATTGCTATGATGGTTGGATTTGTTGCAAATATATTATATAAACCCACTCTAGAGTTACAGCATCGCGGCTACAGCGTTGCGGTTCAAGAATCATCAGAAAATCAAAATACTACCGCATCAGAGCAAGCACCGGTAAATATACCGGAATTAATGAAGACTGCTAACGCCGATAACGGTCGTGAAATAGCCAAGAAATGTTTAATGTGTCATTCTCTTGATAAAGACGGTCCAAATAAACTAGGACCGCATCTTTGGGATGTAGCAGGCAGACCAAAAGCAAGCATAGCAGACTATAAATATTCTCCTGCTCTATCAAAACTCGGCGGCGTATGGGATGATGATAGTTTATTTGCTTTCTTACATAAACCAAGTAGCTATGCACCAAGAACTAAAATGTCCTTTGCCGGTATCTCAAAACCACAAGACATAGCTGACGTAATATTATTTTTAAAAACTTATGTTCATGATAAATAATTACCTCACCGAAATATGGTTAATAATCGGCATAATTTATGTAATCGTTGAATTCTTTGCAGTTCCAAGTATCGGATTCTTATTCTTTGGGCTTGGAGCATTATCAAACACTCTTATGGTATATAATTATCCTCTAGTTAGCTTAACAAATCAAATAACATTTTTTGGTATATTATCGCTTGTTTGGTTTTGTATATTATATTATCCTCTTAAAAAATATGTTTATAATAAAACTGATAAAACAGAAAACTACTCGGATATGATAGGCAAAACGGTAGAGGTTTATAGTTCTACCGTTTCTTCTGATACTATAGGACAAGTAAGATGGTCCGGTGCTATTATGAATGCTTATCTTGCACCAAACGAAATCGATGCAAAAACAGGCGACCGACTTTTTATTGTCGAAGTTAAAGGGAATGTACTAATTTGTTCTAAACACCACCCTAAATAATAACTAAATATACTCTGATTTTCCTATCTATTAATATCATCTCCAATAAATAGTTAAAAAATTAACTATTTATTGACTTTTAGATTATTTTTGTGTATAATACTTTTATATTTAAAATAAATGGTTTTATAAAATGTCTCGATCACAGAAAAACATTTTTCAAGATGGGATAAAAGATTATTCTATTAATTTACTTTGGATTAATAAGAAAAAAGATATAAACCAAAAAAATATATATAATGCCAAATCTGAAGAAGAACTAACTACTAAATTCTTAACACCGGCAATAAAATGGGCTAAAGAAAATCCTAAACAAGATTTTGCAGAAATTAATATTTGGTACGATTCTGTATTTCATGACAAACAAACAATATTAAATACTCAGGAAATACTTGCAAAAGAAGCGAGTAAAGCAGGGTGTAATAATATCCAATTAAAAGATATACGGAATATTGATATTGTAGCTCAAAATTCATTTTTATTTACTGAAGAAGTACCTATTTATTTTCGCATTGATTTTCTTAAGCTAATTATTTGTTTAGATTCGCTTCAAAACGAAGCAAAAGATGCAGCAATATTTTCTGATCTAGAGATGGATAATCTAAGAGCAGATGGAAAAAGAATGAGTAAAGCAGAATTATTTGATAAAGATTCTATGACTAAACTTAAAGATTTTGGAATTATTGTCAATAAAACTCCTTCAGGAGGACATGAAAATCAATTTATTCAAATAGTGAATGATGACACAGCTGTTTTATGTATGAACCATACTATAAACGCATGTTTATTAGAGGAAACAAACATACTTAATACAGCTATAAAATTAAAAGAAAGTAACGTTAATAGCATGTCAGATTTAGTTATGCGTGCTACTATATACGGTATTTCTCAATACTATATGGGTAAAAAAGCAGGAACTATAGAAATAAAAGAAGACAATAAATGGACACCTTATAACTTTGAAACACATGGTTATGCACCATTAGTAAAATGTAAAGGGAAAGATAAAATTTTGAATTTTGGTGTTGATAGTTATCAATGCAAAGGTGAACGCATAGTCGATATTCGTAATGGAAACCTGCATATTAGCATGTATACTCTCCCTCAGAAAATACTTCACCTTTTGAATGTAAACTTTGGGAAGAAAATAGCTCAGATACATTTGAGCTAAAAGCCTTAGGCGAAAATTATAATAATGTAAATAGTTAAAAAATTAACTATTATCTTGCAAAAATAAAATTTTCGTGTATAATTCACAATATAAGCAATGAATATAATTCTTTAGTTATAATGAATTAGTACTCCTTATAACTATAATAAATATATTTTTATCTTATTTCAATTGCTTAATTTTTTCTAAAAATTTTAATGATTTATTTAAGGTAATAATATATGCAAAAAATAGTTCTCCAAGGACCGAGAATAACAAACTTACCAAACCAAGAAACTTTAGCAAAAATTTATAAAGAAGATGAGATAAAAACATATCTTGCTTCTTCTCATAATCCTCAAGAAATATTTATATATGCTCATGGAATGGAGCATTTTGAAAAAAGTTTATTATCACAATTAAGGTTAGAGTTATTTCAAGAAAATAATACTTGCAACCTCTCTGAACAACTAGCACATAACGTTCTGACAAAAATAGTAAAAAATACTGTAGGAGTTTAACCTAATATTGTACATATATTTTCCTGTCATTCCGGTGCAGCTCAGCATAATTTAAAAGATGTTGAAGGCAATGTTATATTATGTACTTATATTCCGGCTACAAATACTACAAAGGCAGGGATAGATAATCTGTTGTTTAATAAAAACTGTAACTCAGAGAGTTTAATTGATTTTATAGTAAAAAATCTACCGTTATTAACAGTCATCGTCTTTTCTATTAGTTACAAATTAAATAATAATATACATAGTTTGGCTTTTGATCATAAAACTATAAAAACAATGGATATGAATAGTTTTTCAGAATTCTTGCAAGAACAATATCAAAAAGTAAAAGAATTTTATAAAGAACTCAAAGAACATTTTTCTCAGGAGCATCTAAATTCAGAGCTATTACCAGATTATGATTTTTTGGAGAAGATATATACAAGTAACGAGTTAGAGGAGGCGTTTGGCACAATACTTAATTTATATAATCAGAGTTTAAGCGGTCAAGAAATGTTAACTATTTTAAATATGATAAATAAGACCGATCTTACATATCTTTTTTGTGTTCTTATTAGTGAAAACGGTTGTGAAATTATATTACTTGCTGAAACAATACTTAATAAAATAAATGATGATCCTAGTCGATATATATCTCATGCTATTAAATCTCAGGCTCTATTTGCAGTTGAAACACTATTGAATAAAGCAGGAAAAATTGAGGATATAAAGTTGAATCTATATCTAGGGAAAGCTATAGAAACAGGTTATTTGCATATAATTAAAATGATAGTGGATAAAATATCGATAATAAACGAAAATAACCTTGATATAGCTTTTAATTGTCAGTTTGGGATTCAACAGAAGAATCAAATAATTGAGTTAATCTCTTCAAAAATTGATAATATTAGTGATTTAAGGGCAATAAAAGTAATTGAATCATGTAACTTACCGGCTATTAAAATGGTACTTAATAGCAAAAAAAAGATAGCACATAAGGAGCTAGAATCAGCTCTTAAAACAAAAAACTCAGAAGTTATTGATTTTGTATATAGCAAATATAACGGTAATTTTGATCTAGCTTTAAACTATGTTATTAGAGAAAAAGCACAAACATCTTTTATAGATGAATTAATAAATAAAAGTAAAATCTCAATGTTAAAAATTTTTCTTGCACTAGAAGAAAATAATTTAGAAATTTTACCAAAATTGCTTACAAAGATTAATATCAAGAATATTAAACCTGAAGATCATGAACGCTGCTATGACGTAATAACCAAAAAATATGATATTGAACTAGCTAAAGAAGCTATTAAATATATAAAACAATTTAATATTATTTCAAACATTACTTTGCCTGAATTAAATGAATCAACTGAGGTTAGTAATCTCGAAAATGATCTTATGCCTGTAATAGGAGAAGAATCGGCTTTTGGCTTTACCCCAGCTGCCGGGTAATATTGGATCGTCATTGCGAGCAGGCATTATTGCGTGAATAATTTTATGTCATTCCCGCGTAGGCGGGAATCCAGCATAAAGCGAGATAAATCGAGCTTTTAATTTCAAAAATTTGCTGTATTTATACTTTTTTCTGGATCCCCGCCTATGCGGGGATAACATCGAGTAGGTTTTTCGGTCCACGCAACAATACCTCCTCGCAATGACGACTTGGGTAATCTATGCGGGCAATACCTATAGATTAACGCAACAACATCTCTAAACATTCTCCTTGAACCAATCAAAAGCTTTTTTAAAGAAGCTGCTATTTTCTTCAAGTCTAATATGAGCGAATTCTTTTTGCTGCTTTAGAGCATGAATTTTTAGCATTCCTATAGTTGCTGAATACATAGCCGGATTATAATCTTCTGTAAAACCGGCAATAATCTCCGGTTTACCGATTCTACTCTGTTTTTCAAAAATTTTATTTGAAAGCTCTTTAAGTCCTCTAAGCTGAGACCCACCGCCGGTAATTACAACTCTAAAAACTTCAACCTGCCCTTTTGTTGCTTTATTATATTCGGCTTTTACCATTGATAATATTTCTTCGGCTCTTGCTCTTATTACCTCGGCTAATTTATAAATTGTTACGGAAGTATTTAAATTATGATGAGTATCAACCTGAAAATCATCCATATTTATAATACTATCTTTCTCAAATAAAGGTATAATTGCATTACCGTATAAAATTTTTAATTTCTCTGCCGTAACAAGATCAATACCAAAGACTTTAGCAATATCCGAGCTAATATGAAAACTACCTATATTTACATGCCCCGTATATATTAATTTACCGGCAAAAAAAATGCCGAAAGAGGTAGTTTTATCGCCCATATCTATAATAAGCGAGCCTAGATTTTTTTCATCATTCGTAAGACAGCTAATAGCAGAAGCATAAATTGCTAGAGTAATATTTGTGACTTCAACATGACATTTAGCGAAGCATTGTACAATATTTGATAACATATTTGAACTAGCTGCAATAATATGTAATTCACAACTAAGCTCTCTACCATACATACCTATAGGATTCTCGACTGAATTATTATCAAGAGTAAATTCAAGAGGAAAATAATGAATAATTTCTTGGTTTTTAACTTTAAACTCAAGTAATGCTTTTTGTAGTAACTTTTTAATATCCTGCTGCGTTACGGTTTGCTCGTTAACTTTAATGGTATAATTAATATAATAAGATTTAGTATCGGCACCTGATAACGATAATATAACTTTTTTTATATTTTTACCGCAATCTTTTTCAAGTGCATAAATTGCCGAAACAATGCTAGTTTCAGCATTTTTTAAATCTGATATAACTCCTGATTTAATACCTTTAGAATGATGCAAATTTTGGCTAGCTACTTTAATTTCACCTTTTTTACTAATATAAGCAGCAATTACGGCAATCTTACTACTGCCGAAATCAAGTGTCACAAAATTTGATATTTTCTCTTTCATTTTTTTTATGTTTGTTATTCCAAAAACGTCATTGCGAAAAGAATTACAAAGTAATTTGACGAAGCAATCTCAGGATGCTTGACAAGATTGCCACGTCGAAACTACGTTTCTCCTCGCAATGACGATTCTCAATACTTCTCAATATAATACTTATTCTTATCCCTTAAATCCAAAGCCTTATAATTTTGGTTAAATAGCTTGTTTGCTTTATTAAGTGCATCGACATATTTTAATGCTTCTTCAAACTCTTTTTCAGGTAACTTAATACTTATATTACCTTTAAGATTTAAATCCCACCTTCTATCTCCGAGTCTTACGGCAGCTGAAGTTTTATTCATTAATGCCGGATATTTCTGCAGCTCTAGTACTAATTTACCTGCGTAGATATTTGCCCCTTCCCCTACAACATGTAATAAATGAGGAAAAGGCTGAATATTTTTACTAATTTCATAACCTTCTTCATCGACTAAGAAAAGCTGATTATTAATTTGCCAAATAGCAATAGGTTCTCTTTCAAATAATTTTATATATACCGTATTTGGTAATCTTCTACTGACATATACTTCCTTGATCCATTTATTTTTCTTTAAATTATTTCTAATTTCGTCTAATTTAAGAGCAAAAATAGGACTGCTCTTATTCGCATTTAAAACCTTTAATATTGTAGGCTCATCGACATTTTGCTGTCCTTCGATGATAACATTCTCAAGTTTAAACCCAAGTTTTGTTGTTGTTTGATATATATTTGTTGTTAAGTAGGTTTTTATGCCGGCAAAATATTTTGTAAAAACAAATAGACATACAAAGATAATTAAAGCAATCTTAAGCCCTAATATTGCTTTTTTATAAATTAGTCCTAATTTTCGGCGTAATGAGATATTATTAGTTTTTTTTGTTTGTTTGTTTTTATTAGAGCTTGTTTTTTTTCTCATGATTCAAAGCTTGCCGTCTTTATAATTTCTTCAATTAAGTTAGTAAAATTTATCCCTGCATAAGCTGCAATTTCCGGCACTATTGATAAAGGCGTCATACCTGGGTGAGTATTTATCTCCAAAGCATATAATTTGTTTGTCTGCTCTTCTAAAATAAATTCTGCTCTAGCAGGACCTTTACAATTCATTGTTTTATAAATTTTTTCTGATTCTATAAGTAATTTTTCATATAAATTAGCAGGTAGCGGAGCAGGACAAAGATGCTCAGCAAATCCTTCGGTATATTTAGTTTCATAATCATAGAAACGATTCTTTAGTAATTTAATTTCTAAAGCCCCAAGAACTTTGCCGTTTAATACCGCTATCTGCAATTCTCGCCCTTTTATATATTGCTCTATTATCACCTGATCACCGTAAGGGAAATTATAATCGGCAAAGTTAAAATCATCTTCCTCAAATATCACCTCAACACCAATACTTGAACCTTGCGTAAGAGGCTTAATTACATATGGTCGCTTCACAGGATCGCTTTTTATATTATCGCTTTTGTTTACGATAATACTTTCAGCCATATTAATATTATTCGTTAAAAACCAGCTCCTAGAATGTATTTTATCGAATGCTAAAGCTGAAGATAACACGCCGCTATGAGTATAAGGAATCCGCATTATATTAAGTAATCCAGGCAAGCAACCGTCTTCACCATACGTACCGTGTAGACAGTTAAAAACAATATCAGGTTTTATTTCCTGTAATTTAACCGCAATATCCGCTCCCATATCAATAAAGGTAACTTTATATCCTAATTCAATTAAGGCTTTACTAACTCCTTCGCTTGATACTAAGGATACTTCACGCTCAGCAGACATACCACCCGCTACTAATGCTATATGTTTTTTACCGGTACTACTTAATATTTTGACTTCAGAATGTTCCACCCAATGTGTTTGATATTTCATATTATTTGCTTTTATTATTTGTCATCCTGCGACTTATTTTTCGTCATTGCGAGGAAAAACTGTAAATTTTGACGAAGCAATCCAGTAAAAAATGCTATAGATTAGCATTTTTTTATTATTTTTGCTGGATTGCCACGCAAGTACTACGACTGCTCGCAATGACGATTTTTAAACATACCTACCCAAACGTTTTATTTCCCACTTTAATTCAATGCCGCTATCTTCAAATACTTTCTGCCGGACGAAATCACCTAAATCTTCTAAATCCTTAGCGGTAGCATCACCATTATTTATCATAAAATTACAATGAAGTTCTGACATCGAAGCACCGCCTATTCTATAGCCTCTAAGTCCTGCTTTGTCAATAAGTTCCCAAGATTTAAGCCCCTCAGGATTTGCAAAAGTACTACCGCCTGTACGCTCTTTAATAGGCTGCGTAGCTGATCTTGCGTTATTTATTTCATTCATCCGTAATAATATATTTTCACTATCGCCTTTATTTACTTTAAAAACGGCTTTGAGAATAATTAAATCCTTTGGTAAATTATTACTGCGATATTTAAAACCGATTTCTTCATTTGTGAATACTCGAAAATTTCCTGCAAAGTCAATCGCTTCAATCTTCACTATAATATCTTTAAATTTAGAGCCGTAAGCACCGGCATTCATAACAACACCGGCACCGATAGTACCAGGAATACCTACTAAAAATTCAAAACCGGAAATAGCATTTGCTTGACAGAATTTTGCTAAATTATAATTAAGGCAGCTACTACCTACTATTAGATGATCATCTATAAACTCAATATTACTAAAATTCTGACCGAGCTTTATTGTAACTCCTTCTATCCCGCCGTCTCTTATAATAATGTTTGAGCCTGCACCAAAAGTAGTTATAGGTAATTTTTGCTTATTTTGTATTAAGAAACTTGCTAAATCTTCGCTATCAAAAGGTTTAAAGAAAATTTCGGCATTACCGCCTACTTTAAACCATGTCAGATGTTTTAAATTATAATCTTTTTTATACTCGCCTTTTACTATCGGTAAAGTCATCACAAATTACCGAATTTTTTTGGTAATTCATTAGCAAAACTTGAAATATTACCTGCTCCCATCATAATTATTATATCACCGGGAGTTGCGTTATCTATAATAACTTCAATCGTATTATCTAACTCAGCTAAAAAATTTGCTTGCTCGTGATGCTTATTCTTAGCAATTTTATCAACTAAATTTTGGCTTGTAACCCCTTCTATAGGCTCTTCTCCTGCCGCATATATATCGGTAATATAAATCATATCGGCATCAGCGAAGCAAAGCATAAAATCATCAAATAAATGCTGCATTCTTGAATATCTATGAGGCTGAAAAATAGCAATAACTTTACCGTTTTGTTTATTTGCTATATTTTTAGCCGTCGCAAGTGTTGCTTTGATTTCCTCGGGGTGATGGGCGTAATCATCTATAACCACCGCCTTATTATATTCAGCTACTTTAGTAAATCTTCTCTTTACACCCTTAAAATTATTGAAACCGTTTTTAATAGCTTTAATACCGAAATCTAATTCTATCCCAACGGCAATTGCAGCAAGACTATTTAAAATATTATGTCTTCCGGGCGTTGGAATAGTAATTTTTTCAATAATCGTTGTACCTAGTACATTTGGTAGACTAATTTTTACGTCAAAAGTAGAGGAGGCAATATCAGTATTAATATTAAACGCTATAATATGAGCATCTTCCGAATCGATTCCATAAGTAACAATCTTCCTTTCAGTAATATCATCTACTAACTTACGAACTATTTTATGATCGATACAACAAACAGCAAAACCGTAAAACGGCAAATTAGTAATAAAGCTTTTAAACGCACCTATTAATGTTTCAAAATCTTTATAATAATCTAAATGTTCAGGATCAATGTTAGTTATTATCGCAATAGTTGATGGAATATGAATAAACGTCGCATCCGATTCATCGGCCTCCGCAATTAAATAATTACTTGAACCAAGATATGCATTAGTCGATTTATTATTTATAATCCCGCCGTTAATAACTGTAGGACATAAACCGGCCGCCTCAAATAAACAAGCAATTAAAGAAGTAGTAGTGGTTTTACCGTGCGATCCCGACACGGCTACAGAACATTTTAACCTCATAAGTTCAGCGAGCATTTCCGCACGCCTAATAATCGGAATTTTACGTTCTAAAGCTTCTTTGATTTCCGGATTACTTGGATTAATTGCCGATGAAATAACGACATACGAAACATTGGTAATGTTCTGCTCAGCATGTCCTAAAAATATTTTAATGCCGTATGACTCAAGTCTTTTAGTATTATAATTTTCCACTAAATCGGAACCTTGTACTTTATAACCTAGATTATGTAATATCTCGGCAATACCGCTCATTCCAACGCCGCCGATACCTATAAAATGTATAGTTTCTAAAGTTTGATTAGTTTTTTTTAATTCAAGTAACAGCATCTAAGTTTAATTATTTAAAGTTGAGTTCTGCATATAGGTTTTTATGTAGGTTGTCAAGTGTTATAAAACGTCATTGCGAGAAGAATTACGTAGTAATTCGACGAAGCAATCTCAGCATGCTTGACAAGATTGCCACGTCGAAACTACGTTTCTCCTCGCAATGACATCTCTAAATATCATCCGCCCTATCAAATTTTGCTTCGGAATAGAAGTTTCCTTGTAGCCCGCCGACTTTTAAATCAATTAAAAATTTAGCTATTTCTCCGTTTTCTACAAATTCAGCTACTGTTTCAATACCTAAATCTTCTGAAATTTTAATTAATCTTTCTACAAAATACCTACTTTGTACATCACTTGTAATACTACGCACATATTTACCGTCAATTTTGATAATATCAATTGGTAAGCTTTGAAGTTGTTTAAAAGAAGTAAAACCCGAGCCAAAATCATCTAATGCAAATTTACATCCGTACTTACGTAGCTTATTAATAAATAAAGTTATTTTATCATAATTCTCATTGAAAGAAGTTTCTGTAATTTCAATAATTAAACGGTCCCGAACATTATGAGCTTTTAATAAGTTTTCTGCTATTTCCCATAAAACTTCATCGCCTGTTCCTATATTTGAAATATTAACGGCTAACATTAAGTTTGGGTTACGGGCAAGTTCGTTAACAGTCATTTCTAAAACAATTTGATCAATTATAAAAATTAATCCTTTATTTTCAGCAATAGGGATTATAGGACCTACGGAAATATAAACGCCGTTCTCATCAGGTATACGAAGCAGACATTCATAATAATGAACTTTCATGGTATTGCGATCTATTATAGGCTGATAAGCAAATCGCATAGTCTTTTTTGCTAAGGCTTGTCGTAATAAGTTAAGCTGAAGATTAGATTTTTTTATATTTTCCAAATCATGTTCTGTACTGCTATATTCACGGTAATAATAATTATTATTTTGTGAAAGTAACATATTTAATGTTTTTTCAATTTCTTTAGCATTATTACTTACTTTTGGAAATTTAATACTAGCAATATAACAATTCATATAAATTGCCGGCTTCTGTTCATTAATATAAAGCTGTGAAAATAAATATAATTTTCTAGCAAAATTTTTAATTAAGTCAGAACCAGTAGTATTTAGGATAAATAATATTCTATCTTTCTTTATTTTCTTAAACTTTGAAAAAATATTAAGTTCTTTGCTTACATCTTCAATGATTTGATTTAAATCTTCAATTATAAAATGCTTATCCTGCTCTATAAATTCTATTTCATCATAATTAACTAATCTACAAGCAAAACATACGCCTTTTTCCAATTTATCTATCTCATCTTGTAAATCTTTATAATCCGTTATTAATTCCGACATTGCCATTTTTATCATAAAATTATATACTTAAGGATATTAGGACATTTTTACTGTAAATGAAATAAAAATATGAGCTGCATAGAAAGGATACAAGAAAAATTAAGTGTGTTAAAACCACATTTTCAAGAAATAATAGATGAAAGCTATAAACATGCTAGTCATTATGACGGAATTCACAGCCATATAAAAATAAGAATTGCTGCAAAAACATTACAGGGAAAAAGCCTAATTGCCAATCATCGCACTATTAATAACTTACTTGCCGATGAATTTAATAGCGGCTTACATGCTTTATCTATAGAGGTAATATGAAAACAAATAATATTTTAAAAGTAGCCGTTGGAGCTAGCAGCGTAGCACAAAAAGCCTTAAATAGCATAGCGGATAAAAGCTGTGGCATAATTGAAGATAAAATACTTAAAGGTAATTACGTCACTCGCGAAGAATTTGAAAAATTACAAACTTTAGTAAAAAAACTAAAAAAAGAATTAACAGAGTTAAGGGGTAAATAATTAATCAACTAGCTTTAGAATTTTCTGTTTCTGCTTTTAGCTGTTCTATTTCTTCCTTAGGTAATCCTGTGAACTCTATTATTTGCTGAACAGTTTTACCTTGTTTTAGCATCATTTGTATTAATTCTGCTTTACCCTCAACTTTACCTTTTTCAAAATTTTCAGATAAAGCTATTTCCTCGGCATCTTCCATTAATTTTGCTCTTATATAGGCGTCGTATTCTTCGGGGGTGAGGTTGTGCATTTCAATTACATTATACGCATCTAGTACTTTCTCGCTCTTTATATTTGCAGGCGGACTAGTTTCGTTTTCTGCACACTTAAATAAATGTAGCCACTCATCTATAGTATTATCAAACTTTTTAAGCTCTATAAATACATAGGAAAAATCAAATAAATATTGCTTATTTGTTTTAGTTTCAAGCATTTTATGAAGACTTATACAAGGTACTTCGTCATCAAACATTTTAGTCTTTATAAGCGAAATAACTATTACCGGTAATAAATCTTTATGCTTTATTCCTTTAGTCAGTTGCTGTACGTATGAATGAGCCGAATAATATTGTACTCTTTTTAAGTAATCGCTTTCATTTCTTTTTTGCATCTCGATTATATACCAGCTACCGGCTTCATCTTTTACCTTTAAATCAAATATGCTTTTTTTCCTTTATCAATAATAGGTACTTGCTCTACAGGTATAAATTCTATTTCTTTAATTCTAAACCCCTCAGGTAATTCAAGAACTGCATTGATAAATTCCTTTAACCTTTCTAAATCACGAAAGATTTTTTTAAATAAACTATCATTTGTAGGATCTAAGTATCTTTGCATATTAATTATTACTTTTGGTATTACTGATATTATATAGCTTTTTAAGTAATAAGTAAATATGCAACTTATAATAGAATAATTATTGCCATTTTTTAACAAAAATTACGTACTTTGATCAGTTCTGATTGATACTATTGCTGACATGCCGGGGACTAGATTAGCATTTGGGGACTCAAAATCTATTAAAACAGGGACACGTTGTACGATTTTAGTAAAATTACCTGTAGCATTATCGGGTGGGATTAAACTAAATTTAGAACCGGTAGCAGGAGCAATATTACGAATCTTCCCGTAAATTATTTTTTTAGGCAAAGCATCAAATTCAATTTTGACTTTCATGCCGGACTTAAATTTCTTAATTTGCGTTTCTTTAAAATTAGCCTGAATATACATAGTATTATCTTGAACTATAGAAAACAACGCCCTACCCGGTACTATATAATTTCCGACTTCTAAACTACTATTACCGAATATACCGGGTACCATAGCAATAAGTTTAGTATTTTGTAAGTTCCTTAACGTTACTTTTTTGTTTTCTGTTAGCTCTTTAAGCTTTTCCTGTTCTGCTGCTTTTTCAAGCTCAAGAAGCTGTAAATTTTGCTTAGATATATCTAAATCTAACTGTGCTTGTATAATCTGTTTTGGCTTTTTGATATGCGTTTTTAGAATCATCTAACGTTTTAGAGCTAGCAAATTTTGCCTTATTTAATTCCTACACTCTAGTAAAATCTGTTGAAACAATATCAAAGCTTATTTTAGTAAGCTTTAATTTTTCAGCCGCTTGCTCTAGGCTAATCTGCCCTATTGAGATTTTTTGCTCTATAATTTCTATATTTTTTATGCAAGCTTCAATAGATGCTTCAAGCTTTGCCTTATAATCTCTATCGTCAATTTCTCCTATCAGATCACCTTTATTAACTTTAGTATTATCTGTAACAAATAACTTTGTTAAAACACCGTTAACTTCAGCACTAACATTTGAAATATCTGCATCTATGTAAGCATTATCCGTGGATTGTGTATTTGCCCAAACATAAATTTTATATCCCAAATAAATAAATATTATTAAGGCTATAATAATTACATATTTAGTAAATGGATGATGTTTATATTTGTCGATAGCTTGTTGTAATACACTCGGCATAATTAACTTTACCAATATCCTCTATATTTTAAAAAATAACAAATTGGTATAGAAAGAATATATATAACTGCAATTAACGGCAGTGAATACCATGGATATATGATAAGATTTATAATAACAATAGCAACTAAAATCATTGCAAGCGATAAATATTCAGGTTTAATACTCAAATTTTTTGTTGAGATTGTAGGAAGTCTACTAGCAAGTAGAAAAGCTATAATAGCCAAATATATATTAATTGTTATAGTGTGAGTACGAGTATTAATATTTAATAACGTACCGATTTCAAAATCTATCATTACAGGCGTTAAAGCAAGTAAAGCACCGCATGGGGCAGGTACACCGGTAAAAAAATATTCAGTTTTTTTATCTTGTTTCGGTTGATAAATACCAACGTTAAAGCGAGCTAAACGCAAGGCCATACACACTATAAATAATAGCATTACTGCTGATGAAAATACCTTATATTCATATTGCTGAAAAGACCATAAATATATTAAATAAGCAGGAGCTATACCGAAATTAGCAAAATCGCATAATGAATCAAGCTCTGCACCAAATGGGCTAGCTGCATTTAGCATCCTTGCTATTCTACCGTCGATACCGTCAATAATTGCCGCTACTATAATGCAATATACCGCAAGTTCCCATCTGCTATCCAAAGCAAATTTTATAGAACTCATACCGGTTACTAAACCAAGCAACGTAATAAAGTTGGGAATTAATTTTATTAGAGGTACAGGCTTAGTTATTATAGATTTACGAATTTTTAACAATTTTTATACTCCCAAGTGTCATACCGTGGCTTGACCACGGTATCCATAAAAACAATACAAAATACTAGTATTTTTACTGGATCCCGCGATCAAGTCGCGGGATGACAAGATGGTGGAATCGATCCACACAACAACGCTGGTCAAGCCCACGGTATGATATTTAACTATCTTCTCTCAAACTTAAATTCTGCTGTCTTTTTACGTCCAAAATCAGCAATGATAGTTTCACCACCTATAGCAGTCTGCCCTTTACTCACTAATAAAGCTGTTTTCAACGGTAGGTAAACATCTACTCTGCTACCGAAACGAATTATACCGTATCGCTCGCCCGTTTTAACTTCATTCCCCTCTTCTAAATCACAAACTATACGCCTTGCTATAAGTCCTGCTATTTGAACAAAAACGATTTTCTGCCCTTGATCAGTTTCCATTAATACTGATTGACGCTCATTATAAATACTAGCTTTATCAAGTGAAGCATTAAAAAACTTTCCGGGATTATAATGAAGTACTAAAATTTTTCCGTTTGCCGGGATTCTATTAACATGGACATTAAAAATATTTAGAAAAATACTAACTCTAATCATTTCCACATCACCAAGACCTAATTCCGGGGGCGGCAATGCTTCCTTAATTTCTTGAATTATTCCGTCTGCAGGACTTATTACCAGATCATCACTTATAGGCACAAAGCGATCAGGATTACGGAAAAAATAAATACACCAAGCAGTAGCAATAAATCCAATACAGCCAAGTTTTTCATTAAATGACGCTAATAAAAAACTTACTAATGCAAAGCTAGCAATAAATATATATCCTTCGCGGTGAATAATTTTAAATAAATCATTATATTGTTTCATTTTAATCTCTATGAATCTCCTTATTATTTTTAACTATGCCTGCTCTGCTTTATCCTCTTGGTTCTCACTCTCATCTTCATCTTCTTCTTGAGGGGTAGCCTGGGCTTCTTGAGCAGAACCAAGAGCATATACACATAAATCCGGAAGTGGAACACCGTTTTTTTTGGCAAGATCATTTAGCTGTGATATTGCTTTCATAACCTCATCAGGAATAGTACCACCTCTTTCGTCAGATAACCATTTTGCTTGAAATTGTAGCGGATGATGCCCTTCTTGAGGCGTACCTATATAAAACTTAAAATTGGCTCTTTGTCCACCAAAATCACAGTCAAATTCAAACTCTTTATAATGTGCCATAACTTTATGAATTAATAATTATATTAATATTATTATATTCTAACAATAAAAATGCAAATCTAAAATAATTTCTGTCCAAGAGGTTACTGTATCAGTTACTTTAAAGCTAATTAAATGCTTTTTTGCTACAAATTATAAGATTTTCTTGAAATAGGAACTACTATTCTTTCTAAAATCTTATTAATTTTCGCTATAAAATCTCTTTAATTATCAATTAAAATAACTGATACATATAACCTCTAATATTTTTTAAGTTTCTTAGTAATATAACGATTTGAATATATAAATTTATCGTTAGAATCTATAATTATCCCGCCTGCTTCCTTAATAAGAAGCTCAAAGGCATAATATAATGTAAAATTTAATAATGATAAACATATTAAATCCGCTTTACCTGATGCTACAAGCGTAGCCCCGTAGCAAGGAGAGCCAAAAGATCTAATATTATCTACCTCTATCTCCTCCAAATCATTATGATTTAAACCTTCAATAATTCCTAAACAATTTTTTAAATCGGCATTATCGGAAACTCTAAGTCTTAATCCTTGATAATTAGAGTTTAAATTATTTTTTTCTATCCAAGCTCCTTTACCTTTTTCAGCATAATAAATTTCATTAAGAGCAGGAAAATATATTACTGTAGAAGTAGGAGTTAAAACTTCTTGATTCCTTTTTAAATAAGTTATGGATATCGCAAAAAAAGATATGCTTCTGGCGAAATTATTTGGGCTATCTATAGGATTAATTAAAAAGACACTATCATAATTATTATTTAAATCGAATTGATCCTCTGGAAAAAATAAATATTGTGTATGTTTTTGTAATTCTTCACATAATAAAGTTTTTAATCTTAAATAGGATCGCTTACAAAATTCTTCGTTTCTTACAGAATTTTTTTGCAGCATTTCGAGTTCTAAAAAATCTCTATGCAAAAACTTAACTGCTTTACGCAGGGCATTAATTAATAAATTAGTTATAGGTTGCATTTTATTTTAATAGTTAATTTATTACAGCGTCATACCGTGGATAAATCGGCATTGTTGCATGGATCGAAAAATCTACTCGATGTCATTCCTGCGAAAGCAGGAATCCATTATAAAGCGAGCTTTTAGTTTTAAAAACTTGTTATATTTATACTTTTTTTTGGATTCCTGCTTTCGCAGGAATGACATTAAACTTGCTTTGCCCTTTCGACATATGTCATATCATCAGTTTTAACAACAATTTTTTCTCCTACTTCTAAATATTGCGGTACCTTAACTTTAATACCGTTTTCTAAAATTGCCGGTTTATAAGAAGCGGTAGCGGTTGCTCCTTTTATTACCGGATCAGTTTCATTAATTTCAAGTATAACAGTTGGAGGAAGCTCAATATTTAAAGGCTTCTCATTATAAAATTCGACTTTAACAATCATATTTTCAGTTAAGAAAGGTAATTTTTCTTCTAAAATTTCCTTGGGAACATTTATTTGTTCAAAATGTTTGGTGTCCATCAATACCAAATCATCACCTTCAAAATATAAAAATTGATAATCTTTTTGTTCAAGTTCGGCTTTTTCTAAATAATCGGAAGAGCTGAATCTTTCGTTACGCTTTGTCCCTGTTTTTAAATTTTTCATCTCAACTTGTACATAAGCTCCACCTTTCCCTGGTTGAGTATGTTCCGGCGTTTTGCTTACAACCCATAAATCATTATTATAAACTAATATGTTACCTGTTCTAATTGAATTTGCTGAAATTTTCATATATTATACATTTAAGACTTAAAATTAAAGTATAAATATACAAATTATTTCCTTTAAAAACAAGAATTTAATCTTATGACCACAATATTAGTAGTAGATGATATAGAAACCAATATTAAGTTACTGACAGCCAAACTTTTAAAAGAGTATTATACGGTTCTTACTGCAAATAGCGGCAAAGAAGCATTAGCAATTCTTAAAAAGGAGAAAATCGATACTATACTACTTGATGTTATGATGCCGGAAATGGATGGATTTGAGGTATGTAAAACGATAAAAACCGATCCGGAAACTACTCATATACCGGTCGTAATGGTAACTGCACTTTCTGATATTGATGATCGAGTTAAAGGTCTTGAGGCAGGGGCTGATGAGTTTTTAACAAAGCCTATTAACGATACTGCTCTATTTGTAAGACTTAAATCGCTATCTAGAATGAAAAGCTTAATTGATGAATTAAAGCTTCGTAATAGCACTAATGCATTATTAGGCGTAACAAATATCGAAATGCATGACACTTTTGCAGATAAAAAAATATTACTAATTAATGATGATGTGGTACAAGCTAAAAATATAAAACAAATGTTACTTAAGATTACCCAAAACGTAAAGGTAATAAGTAATTCCGATGAATTAGATATTATAAATGAATATACACCCGATTTAGTAATTATCAGTAGTACGCTCGAAAATGAAGATCCTTTAAGAATCAGTGTTATTTTAAGAGGTAAAGCAGAAATAAGCGGCGTGGTAATAATTTTACAAATTGATGAAGACGGTATGCCTTTAGTTGTGAAAGGTATTGAACTCGGTATTAATGATTATTTCGTTTATCCTATAGAGGAAAGCGAATTACTTGCTAGAATTAGAACACAATTAAGGCGTAAGCAATATCAAGATAATCTACGTAATGACCTTGAACAAAGTGTTAATTTAGCAGCTAAAGACGGCTTAACCGGCTTATTTAATCGTCGCTATTTCGATATACACCTCAAACAAATGATTGAGAAAGCTAATAAAGAAAGTATTAAATTATATTTACTTATGTGCGATATCGATAATTTTAAACACGTAAACGATACTTACGGTCATCAAGCAGGCGATAAGGTTTTAACGATTGTATCCCGTATTTTGAAGAATACTCTCAGAATAACAGACTTAATAGCAAGATTCGGCGGTGAAGAATTTACTATACTTTTAACGGATATAGATATTTCTAAAGCAATTGAAACTGCGGAGAGAGTTAGAGCTAAAATAGAATATATGGATTTTCACATTGAAAATCAAATTGAACCTTTAAAAAAAACTATTTCAATCGGAGTTACGGAATATAAAAAAGAAGAATCAATAAAATCTTTTATTGAACGTGCTGACAAAGCTATGTATGAAGCTAAAACCACGGGTAAAAATAAAGTAGTAAAATTATAATTGATTTTTTAAAGTAAAAAAATAATGAGAAATTCTTCCAAAAAACATCTTGATTTACCATATAGACCAGGAGTCGGCATGATGATATTAAATGCCGATAACCATATATTCGTCGGTAAAAGAATAGATACAAAAATATCTGCATGGCAAATGCCGCAAGGTGGGATAGTTCCCGGCGAAACTCCAAGTATTGCAGCAATGCGTGAGATGTTAGAAGAAATAGGAAGCGATAAAGGATATATTATTGCCGAAAGCAAATGCTGGTATAGTTATGATGTACCGAGCTTTTTAATACCTAAATTGTGGAACGGTAATTTTCGCGGACAAAAACAACGCTGGTTTTTAATTAGATTTACCGGAAATAACGAAGATATTAATATAAATACCTCTAATCCGGAATTTGACCAATGGCGTTGGGCATCACTTGACGAACTATTATCTATTATAATTCCTTTCAAACGGAAACTTTATCAAGCCGTCGTAAAAGAATTTGAATCATTAATTCAGTAAAAATTTTATATATATATCATAAATGAAGAGTTGGTAGACGAAGTTTAATTTGGAAAAGAGCAAGGCATCTTGAAGCTGATAAACGCAGCGTACATACTAGTATGTGAGGATTACCAGCAAAAGATAACGTAGCCAATTTTTCAAATTAAACGAGTATACTTAATTATTTAGAGCCTCTTGATCCTCTATTTGACCTAAACATATATTATGTTGATCACTATCATCATGGTAATCAGAATTTATATGTACCTTAATTTTATTAGCCAGGTATCTTACGCCTAATATACTTAATGTTACTGCTGTTGTAATACAGATAAATATAGTACCTGTAGCAGCACTATTTACCTCTCTATCACCTTCAATTAATTCATTTATAGCACTAAATAATGAAGTATCCGTATCATTGCCTAAAGTAAATACAGCACATTCATTTGTTCCTCTAGACAATAAACTAATATCTTTATCGCAACTAGATTCAATCATATAATATGTACTATCATTCTTTATTAAGTTATAATTATTATCACCGATTATATGTGCAGTAAATACATTTGCTAGGTTAGATATAGTTATATTAGCAATAAAATCTTTTACTTTTCTTATATGAAATAAGTTTATAATAAAATTACTTAGACAGTGATTTGTTGTTGTTTCAGTTTCCCAATTAACCTTATCAATTTGAGCTTCCGGCATTAAAAACCATGAATTTATATCTTCAAACGCAAATTTTAGCTCTCTAACCAATCCACATAAAATATATTTTTTATCAGCAATATGTACAAAGGTATGATCAGGATGCTCATCTAAAAAATATGTAGAACTATTAGAAAAAGGTTTTAAATGTACAAAATATACCTTATTTCTATCAAGGCTTTGGTCATAACTATTTTCACTAGAATCAGCTGATATTAAATTTGGTAATAAAATAAGTCTACAAAAATAACCGATTAAATATAACTATATTTGGTAAAAATTTAATATGATAATTTGGCATAACGTTACCTTATGTTTATTATAAACAGGTCTTATTATTAAGAATATTGTTATAATTCAAATTCAATTAATTTAATAAGAAATTATCGTTTAGCTGTTGATACTTGTGTGATTTTTGCTATTATTCTTTTCACTTAAGAATTAATACTTTCTATCTTTGCAGCCAATATAAAGTCACTTTCCTTAAGACCGTCGATTTTATGAGTCCATATTTCCACACTACATGCTCCCCAAGATATAGTTAAATTGGGATGATGTGCTTCCTGCTCTGCAATTTCAGTTATCTTATTTGCAAATTCCATAGCTTTTACAAAATTAGGAAATTTATATTTTTTATAAAGATGCCCTAATTCATTCACTTGCCACTTACTTTGTAATTGAACTAATAACTTATCAATTTCTTTTTTCTCAAGCGGCGGAATACCGCCCTCACACGGAATACATTTTTTTTCACTTAATACTGTCATAGTTTTTTATTAGACTTCCTGCATAAGTTATCTTATAAAGAGGAATTTGAAGGAGACACTTCACCTCGAACCGCAGCGTACACAAGCGTACGTGAGGATTCGAGTACCGGATCGACGTACAAATTACCTTTAGAAGTGACTTATGCAGGAAGTCTATTCTATATCAAAGTTAAAATATTGATCTTTATAAGGCTCATCTTCAAGTGTATAATGCCACCACTCAATCTGACACGCTTTAAAATTATGTTTTTGCATCTTAGAACGTAAATAATTACGTTTTTCTAAATATTGTTTATCAATTAATTTACTGTCATGATGTGAAGCTTCATCAAATAAATCAAAAGAAGTATACATATCTACCGTATTATCATCTAAATAGGATATAACACGTTCATCTTTCAATTTTCTCTTAATGACTTTTGGATTATTATTAACTTCCTTCTAAAGCTTTATTATTGATAAATCTACAGTACTACCCCTACTATGACTGGATTTTTCAGCTATATAACCTAGTGTAAAACATTTAGACTTATCTATATATGGGTAAAAGCGTTCCTTATTTTTTTGGTCAATATTATCTTTGCTCCATCTTAAAAAATGTTGTACAGCTTTTTGCGGTCTATATGCGTCATATATAATAAGTGAATAACCATCTTTTTTTATCTCAGCTTGTACTGCTTTAAGAGCCTTAGCAGCTTCTATAGTTAAAATTGCTTCTGGTGCTTTATAACCATCTACCTTTTTACCAACAAAATTTTCATATGAATAATAGTGCATATTTTGAATAATTGTAGGGTCGATATCTTTCAGATACACGAACCCTTTAGGTAAGGATTTAGCATATATTGGAAGAGAGCTCATAAATATAAAAATTAAACTTGTTAAAATCAATTTTATAAAATGCTAGGCTTTGCAAAGGTTTTTAATTGATTTGTTATTTTGAGATATTTTTTAGTACAAATCAAATCTTTTTAGAAATGTTCACAGAGCCTAGATTGCCACGCTCCTTTTAGTCGCAGCCTTGTTGCATGGCTCGCTTATGTCATTCCCGCGTAGGCAGGAATCCAGAAAAAAAGTATAAATACAGCAAGTTTTTGAAATTAAAAGCTCAATTTATCTCGCTTTATGCTGGATTCCCGCCTACGCGGGAATGACACCGAGGGCATTTTTTAAGCCGTGCAACAACGCCTTTAGTCGCTCGCAATGACGATATAAACTTTTTCTAGGCAATGCCTTAACTTGCTATTGGCTTTAAATTATTAATAACATTATATAGTAAAAGGGATAATAAATGGTAGCGAGGGAGGGATTTGAACCCCCGACACACGGATTATGATTCCGTCGCTCTAACCAGCTGAGCTACCCCGCCCAGGGGAGAAGTGTTTATATAATTGATCGTAGGCGTTGTTGTATAGGCTTGTTTATGTCATTCCCGCCTACGTGGGAAAGCATTGTTGCGTGGAATTGCTTATCCGTCATTGCGAGGAAATTGCATAGCAATTGACGAAGCAAGGCAGAAAAAAAATTCTGTAAATCAGAATTTTTTTATTATTTTTCTAGATTGCAGCAAAGCTTAGCCCCTCGCAATGACGATTTGGCATCCACGCAACAATGACAATAGCCAATATCTTAACGTTTAGAGAATTGTGTTTTCTTACGTGCTTTACGTTGTCCGTATTTCTTACGCTCTACTACCCTAGAATCACGCGTTAAAAGACCGCCTTTACGCAAAATAGCATGAAAATCCGGAGCAGATTTATCTAAAGCTTTAGAAATTCCATGTAAAATAGCCCCTTTCTGTCCTGAAATTCCTCCACCTCTAACAGTACAAATTACATCATACTGATCAATAGTTTTTGTTAAGACAAACGGCTGTAAGATAGTTTTCACATAAGTTTCAGAAAGAAAATACTGGTCTATTGTTTTTTTATTAACAACTATTTTTCCTTTTCCTACTTTAAGCCATACTCGTGCTATAGCATTTTTTCTTTTACCTGTAGCATAAAACTTGCCTGAATTATCTATTTTTTCTTTAGGAGTTTTTAATACCGGTTTTAAAAGCTCTTTAGTTAACTGCTTTTCTACTTTTTCTGTTTTAATTTTTAACTCGGTCATATTCTATTACTTTTTATTTTTTGGATTTTGGCTTGCAAAATCATAAACAGTAGGTTGCTGTGCCATATGAGGATGATCACCATTTGCATAAACGTACAAATTACTCATTTGCTTAGCACCTAAAGTATTTCTTGTAATCATTCTTTTTACGGCCATTTTAATAACTCTCTCAGGGTGTTTACCGCTTAAGATTTTACCTGCCGTAGTATCTTTTATCCCACCTGGAAATCCTGTATGTCTGTAATATATTTTTCCGTCTTTGGGATTCGCTTTTTTACCTGTTAATTTTACATGCTCTGCATTTATTATGATTATATTATCACCACAATCTAAATGAGGCGTAAAGCTAGGCTTATGCTTACCGCGTAGCATATTAGCAACTCTGCTAGCGAGTCGTCCTAGTACAATATTTTTTGCGTCTATGACCCACCATTTCTTTTCAATCTCCGATGGCTTTGCCGAGTAAGTTTTCACAATAGTATCTATTTTAATTAGAATTTAAAATTAAAGAATCAAGAAACATATTTAATAGCATTAATACCCGCTATCTGTCAAGCTAAATATAATTTATTTACTTCCGAATATTATTTTTCTATCGGTAGAAAAATATAAATTATTATTTGCCATTAGCCCATAATAACGAATATTTTTTATAATTTTGACAATATTAGGTATCATGTTTAATCCATTATTATCAACATCAAAACTATATAAAACACCGTTAACGGAAATAACATTTAAACTTCGCTTATTGTTATTATCAACTCCAACAAAAGGTACTAAAAAAGTAGCAGATTTTAGTTTCTTAGGATCTTTTCCATCATTTAAATCAGCTACAAACTTTACTTTCCCTGTTTCAGGATTAAATGCTGCTATTTGTCTAGCATTATTTGTTACAAATAAGCTATTACCGATTAAAGACATTGATTGAATATCCTCGGCATTTACCTGCCAAATCACACTACCGGTTGCTATATTAAGCTTAATAAGCTTACCAAGACCGGTCGCTATATACAGATTCATATTATCATGAACGGGGGTACATAAAATACTTGATTCGTCAAAATTCGGTATAGTTGTACGATCATTAAGATTTGCAAACTCAAAATTCCATCTTACTTCACCGTTTTTTATATTTAAGGCAAGTACTTGACCGGAATTATAAGTTACTATTACATTATCATGCTGTACTATCGGCGTCATAAAATAACTAGCAGATAAAACTTCCGCTAGGCTTTCATGTTCCCATATGGTTTTTAAAGTTTCTGCATTTAAAGCAATAGTTTGATTACTGATAGTTTGAACTAAGACAGTATTATCATCTAGCACAATAGGCTTAATTCTAATAATGTCCGGAAGTTCTTTTCTAATTATTTCATAACCTGATTTTGCATCTAGTACTACTAACAGCCTTGAACCGTATGTTACGTATAATTTTCCGTTATGGTGTAAAATTCCGCCGCCTATATAATTATCTTTTTTATGTCTACTTAAATTATAAGACCAAATAATCTTATTTTTCTCTATAGAAAATGCAGAAATATTCGATCTAATATCTAATGCATAAATCATATCGCCTATAAAAATCGGCTCAGTAATTGTTTTGCTTCTAGCAAAACTATACTGTTTACTCTTAAGCATATTTGCATTAAATGTATACATATTTGCATTAGAATCTAAATATATAGGCTCATTAGTCTGAATTGCTAATTTAGGAGTCAACTCAACAATATTTTTTACCCTTTTTGGTCCAAGCCCGTTACATGAAATTAAAATAAAAGGTAATAACAGAAGTGCTATTTTTTTTGTCATATTTTTCCTTAAGTACAAATTATTATTTATTTAAATTTACAAGCAATGCTTTAGCCTGATCTTTTATTAGATCAGATACATTATTTGAAATTAATAAATTTTTTAGATTTTTTTCTGCTTGCGGTTTCATATTATTCTTAATATCCCATATAGCTTTTATGATAGTTGCCGTAGCCCAAAAAGGTTTTTTCTCGTCATCAAAATAGTTTAAATATTTTGTCAATTTTTCTTTATCTTGAATATCTAGATTTTGATCATCAATAACAAGACCACACCATGAAATACGTGCATAAGAAGTAGAAATTTCGGAATATTCTTTATTTTCAATAATTTTATTAAGCAGGTCTTTCGCTTCTGAATATTTTTTTTCTGAAATCTTTATGGCTACTTGTTCTAATGCAGCTATTTCTTTTATTTTAGTATTACTAGTAGTAACTAAATTCTCTAAAGTATTAAAAGCTAATTCCTCATTATCTTTTGTTGCTTCCAAACCAACAGTCTTAACAAAAATATCTCCGTTTTTTTGGTTATTTTTAATTCTTTTATCTTTATTATTATTAATAACAACCATTATAGTAATAGCTATTATAGAAATGATTATTATTATAGGTAAAAGCTTTTTGAAAAAAATTAACCTTTTTTCTTCATTTTGATCACTCAGTACTTCATCCAAAATATCAGTCATATTTTATTATTTTTATTTATTTTTACAGCCAAATTTAATCTTAGCATCTTCTGCCATTTTCTTGGATGCGGCAGTTCTATTAGTTGGAAATTCCTTATCAAACTTAGCAAGCATATTACAGGCTTCTGTCGTCTTTTTTAGTTCGCCTAAGGAAAGTGCTAACTTCAATAACCCATCGGAAGATTTTGCCCCTTTCGGCGACTCTTTATAGCCTTTTAAATAGTTAACCGCTGCTCCGTTATAGTCTTTTTGTTTAAAAAAGCATTCCCCATACCAGAAATAAGCATTACTAATTAGCGAACTGTTAGGATATTTTTGGATAAAATTTTTAAATTTATCTTTTGCTTCAGTAAGTTTATTATTTTTATAAGCAGCAAGAGCCAAATCGTAAGCTTGCTTATCAGGAGCTATATCCTTATTAACCGCAATAGGTTTTTTAGGAGCATTATCCGGCATATCTTTAAGCAAAGCTATATCAAAAACATCTTGTTTTTTTGAATCACCGGCTTCTAAAGCTTCAGTATTTTCTTCTTGATTTGGAATATTTGAGTTCTGCGTTAGCATATCAATTTTATGCTGTAAAACCTCAACTTTACCGATTAGCCTTCTGATTTCTTGCTCCTGTTCATCTAGTCTATTTTCAAAATCATTATTTGCTGCATATTTTAAAGGCTTTCCTTTAATAGTTTCGCTTTCTCCAAAAGAAAACATAGAAAATAAAAAAGTAAATAATAAGATAATAAGCTTCATATATTTTTTAAAAATTTATAATTTTTTTATAATACCGAAAAATTTTTAATATTCCACACAATTTTTTATATTTCGGAATTACCTAAAAAGGTGCTTTTGTTTTATACAACACTTAATAAAGACCTTATTGTCATTCTATCTCAAACAATTCTTTTTAGGCAATGCTTATATCTCAATACTACTATCATATGTAAAAGTTATTGTTATGGTGGTACCTTCATTTATCTTACTTTGCAAATCAAATTTACCGTTCATAAGTTCAACCAGCTTTTTAGTAAGCGGCAATCCAAGACCGGTACCTTCATATTTTCGACTAAGCTCACTATCGATTTGACCGAATGCCGATAAAGTTTTTGGAATATCTTTTTCTTCAATACCGATACCGGTATCTATAACTTTTATATATACTAATTTTGCTAACTCATCTTTTTCAAGTGCAATAGTAACACTTCCTCCGGAATTTGTAAATTTCACGGCATTTGATAAAAGATTTAAGAATACTTGTTTTAGCCTCTTTGGATCAGCCTTTATAACCACATGTTCTTTCGGTAATCTACTAATTAAAGCTACTTCGGCTTGATCGGCACGAGACTTAACAAGTATCAGCGAAGAACTAATTAATTTATTTAAATCAAGATCTATACTATCTACTTTTAATTTATCGGCAGAAGCTTTAGAAAGATCTAAAATATCATTAATCATACTAAGCAAATGTTTACCGGCATCATTTATATCTTTAATATAATTTTTACTTTTTTCTGCATCTCTTTCCGACATAAGAATTTCCGAAAAGCCTATTATAGCATTAAGTGGTGTACGCAATTCATGACTAATATTAGCAAAAAACTTTGTATTTGAAGAGCTGGTTTTTTCTACTTTTACTATTTGAGCTTTTAAATTTCTATTTGTTTCAAGCTGCTCCTCAATAATTTGTCTAGCATAGTTAGTATTACTAATAATTATAGTGCAGAATATTATAAAAATAATGATAAAAGTTATAAAAACTTTTTGCTCAAGAGATGTTATATTTTGCCACTGGCTGGTAATATTAGTGTTAATCTCAAATACTGCATCTACGGGAAAATCTAAATTATTATCTATAACAGGGATATAGCTAGTAACAAAAGAAGCTTCTTCTATTGTTAAATCACTTTCATTTTCTATTACTACCCTTGGTAATAATATATGACTTGTAATACCTTCAAAAGCATCTCGAAGCGGAGCTTTTGAAGTAAAGGATTTTAAAAAAAATTTATCGATTTTTGCGGTAAATATCTCAACCAAGCTATCATCTTTATAATTGTCTACACTATACATATGTAACATATTACTAGTGATAAATTTATTACCTTTGAGATCGTAGAGAGAAATATTAATATTAAGATTGGTGAACCATTGAGCGGTAATCTTTACAAAATTAATAAAATCTTGATCTTGTAATAGTTTTAAATAATCGAATTTATGTAATTTACTGATTACGTTCTGATGAGTATTCCAAATATTATCAGTGTAAAGTTCTACAATTTTAGTATGTTCCAAAGCTACTTGTTTTACTATCATTTCTTTTATCATAAAATAACGATAAAACATCATATTTATGACAATATTAAGAAATAATATAATAAATGACAATCTTACTATATACTTATTATGGTTCATTACGAGACCTTTCTTTTCTTTTAAGAGCAAGATGGGGCTCTATGTCATTCCCTCGGAAGCGGGGCGTTGTTGCATGGCTCGTTTTATGTCATTACTGCGAAAGCAGGAATCCAAAAAAAAGTATAAATACAGCAAGTTTTTAAAATTAAAAGCTAGATTAATCTCGCTTTATAGTGGATTCCTGCTTTCGCAGTAATGACATAAAACGAGCCATGCAACAACGCCCCGCATACGCGAGGATGACATTGTGTGTTATTTAGCATCCTCTTGTTTTTCCAGCTTCTTATTAATAATCAACCCTGTAATTACATCATAAGCACGAGCAAATTGATAATCTTTTTTGTATAATTCTGATAATTCATTCTCTTCTTGTTTATTATTTTTGGCTTTTGTTTCTTTTTTGCTATCTTTATTTTTAGATGAATTATCTTTATTTTTTTCATTATCATTCTTTAAGTAATTTTTTAAAGAACTTTCTGAAAAACGCTTATCTATTTTTTTCACCTCAGGATATTCGACTTTTGCCGGCTCAATTAAAATATCAGGCTCTATTCCTTCTGCCTGAATAGAACGACCGCTTGGGGTGTAATATTTAGATATAGTGAGTTTTACGGCAGCCCTAGAATTGATTTGCATTAAAGCCTGAACTGATCCTTTACCAAAAGACTTAGTGCCAAGTATTATTGCTCTTTTATGATCTTGCAAAGCTCCGGCAACTATTTCCGAGGCAGAGGCAGAATTACCGTTTATTAAAACTATCATAGGTATTTTGGGAGCTTTTAATGAAAACTCATTTGCTTTAGTTTCGCTATTACTTGATATAGTTCTACCTTTTGTTGTTACAATTACACCGGAATCAATAAAATAATCACTAACGGCAATAGCTTGATCTAGTATACCTCCGGCATTATTACGTAAATCTAGAATTATACCTTTTAGGTCATCTTTACTTTCAGTTTTTAACTTATTTACTGCTGATTTCAGCTCAGAAATTGTTGACTCATTAAAAGTAGTTATACGTATATATGCAATATTATTTTTTTCTAAATGTGCTTTTATCGGCTTGATTTTTACTATTTCGCGAGTAAGCTCTAGCTCTTGCGGTTTTGCCTCTTCTTCCTTAATTATCAACAATTTAACCTTAGTACCAGGCGTACCACGCATCTCTTTTATAGCTTTATTAGGTCCAAGCGTAGAGACTAACTCGTCATTCACGCCTACTATATAATCCCCGCCTTTAAGCCCTGCTTTGAAAGCCGGCAAATCGTCAATAGGCGATATTATCTTAATCGCTCCGCTATCATACATTATTTCAACACCGATTCCGCCGAATTCACCTTTTGTAAAAGTAAAAATATCTTCTAAATCCTCATCGGTATAATAGCTTGAATGAGGATCAAGCGAATTTAACATACCGTTAATTGCTTCATCTATCATTTTTTGCCTATCGGGTACCTGTACGTAATCCTTTTCAATACGTTCAAATACGTCTTGAAATTGCTTATAAGCTTCCTGATTTGATATTTTATTTTCAGTTTCTTTTTCTTCTTCTGCAAATGCACAAATAGAATTTATAATAAAAAATATCGTTATAATTAAACGTAATAACATAATACTCCGTATGTGTTTAGAATTTTTCCTTGTAATGACGTCCTACAGCTAAATTCAGAAAGCTTCAGACAAGATGAACTTAAGAGCAAGCCTGTGGAACGTACAAATAGTACGTGAGCAAAGGCTTATCTCGAAAAGTTCGCTTGTATCAAGCTTTCTGAATTTAGCTGTCAAATATCCAACTCGTTAATAATCTTATCCATCTTAACTAAAGCCTGTTCATAAATAAATTGAAATCTTTTTTCTGGCTTTTTACCCATTAAATCATCTACTATTTTATCGACATTTTGAAAATCTTCTAAAGTCACTTTTAAAAGCGATCTTTTTTCCGGATGCATAGTAGTTTCCTTTAATTGTGCAGGCATCATTTCGCCGAGACCTTTAAACCTACCTACTTCAATTTTAGCTTTACTAACTTTCGATAATTTATCCGTTAACCTAGCTTTTTCCTCTTCATCGCCTGCATAATAAGTTTTATTAGACTGCGTTAAACGATAAAGCGGAGGCTTAGCTAGATATAAATGTCCCTCTTCTACCAATTTCGGCATTCGTAAAAAAAAGAAAGTCATTAATAACGAAGCTATATGAGCACCGTCAACATCTGCATCAGTCATAATAATTATCTTTTCGTAACGCAAATTTTCTTCTTTATAATTCTTTAAACTACCGCAAGCAAGAGCTATTTCTAAATCTTGTATTGCTTGATTATTAACGATTTTCTCAAGCGTAGAACTCGCAACATTTAGAACTTTACCCCATAGCGGTAATACTGCTTGCGTTTCTCTATTACGTGCTTGTTTTGCAGAGCCTCCTGCCGAATCACCCTCTACAATAAATAATTCCGTCCCTTCAGGTGAAGTTCGTGTGCAATCGGCAAGTTTACCGGGTAAACGTAATTTTTGAGTGGCATTTTTACGGGAAATATTTTTTTCGTTTTTCTTACTTATTCTAAATTCAGCAATAGCAATTACATGCTCAAGTAAATTAGTAGCTAAAGCTTTATCGCTACTAAGGAAGTGGTCAAAATGATCTTTTATTATATTCTCAACCGGTTTACTTACACCGTTTGACACTAATTTTTCCTTAGTTTGTCCTTGAAAAGACGGCTCAGCTATAAAAATAGAAAGTACGACACTTGCGGTTTCTAAAATATCCTCAATAGTTAGATTAGCAGCTTTTTTATTTCCTATCATTTCACCGTATGCTTTAAGCCCACGTAAAATAGCCGATTTAAGACCTTGCTCATGCGTTCCTCCTTGAGGAGTCGGAACAGTATTACAATATGATTGAATAAATGCCGAGTTATCATTATTTTGCCAACAAATCGCCCATTCAAGTTTTATTTCGTCCGGCGTAGACTCTATATTACCTGAAAAAATTTCCAGAATAATTAAATTATCTAAAGTTATTTTTGAACTTAAATAATCTTTTAAACCGTTCGGGAAATTTATTAATGCCTTTTTAGGTATATCTGACGGTACTTCTACTTCGCATTCCCATTCTATAGTAACACCACGATATAAATAGGCTTTTGACCTTGCAAGCTCATAAATCTTTTTAGGGTTAAAATGTAATTTTTCACTAAAAATTTCCGGATCTGGAGTGAAATTTATTGATGTACCTCTTAGCCTTTTAGACGCTTCTTCACATATTAAATCAGTTAATTTTTCTCCTTTAGAATAACTTTGGCTATATAATTTACCTTGTTTATAAACCTTTATTTCTAAATGTTTAGATAAGGCATTTACTACCGATATTCCAACACCATGCAATCCGCCTGCAGTATGATAAACATTATTTGAGAATTTACCTCCTGAATGAAGAGTAGTTAAAATTACTTCTAAAGCTGATTTGTCAGGAAATTTAGGATGATTATCAATAGGAATACCGCGACCGTTATCAAATATAGTAATACTATGATCCTGATGCATTTTTATCGTGATGATGCTTGCAAAGCCGGCGACTGCTTCATCCATAGCATTATCCAGCACCTCAGATACTAAATGGTGCATAGCATTTGAATCAGTACCACCGATATACATCCCAGGTCTTTTACGAACAGGTTCAAGCCCCTCTAATACTTCAATATCTTTTGCACTATAGTTATTATCGACTAGCTTATTTTTCTTTTCTTTGTTAAAGCTGAATAAATCGCTCATATATTAGAGATTTAATTAATTATTTTCTTTCCTAAATTAAACTATTTAACATAGAAAAGCAATTAGGCACTGTTAACAAAGTCAAATTTAAAGCTAATTAAGATCTTTTTTACTGCAAATTATAAGATTTTTTTGAAATAGGAACGCTATTCCTGCAAAAATCTTATTAATTTTCGTTAAAAAATTTCTTTAATTATAACCCTTAGCTTTGATTAACATGCAAGCTATGTTAGCGTTTCCTTGAGCTAACGCAATATCTAACGGATATTGGCATTCATCATTTAGAGTAGAGATTTTAATACCTCGTATGACCAAAAATTTTGCTAAATAGTAATTATCGTTATAAATAGCAGCAGTTAGTAATGTTTCACCGCTTTTACTTTTTTCTTGCAATATTGGATAAACGTCAAGTAACGCACGCAACCCAAAAAGATTGTTTCTATCAACTGCTCTAAAAGCATTATCTACTGCCTTACAATAAGATAGATTGGCATAAATATCTTTCTTTTTATTTATATCATTATCATATTTAATAAAACTCTCTACAACTTTTCTTCTTTTGGCACTTGCTATCCATTCTTCTTTCTTTTGGAACAGCTCTATATATGTATACATATCCATCTGCTCTAAATTAGCCTGTTCTGTTAATTTACCAAGAACTATATCATCATCAGGTAAAAGTAACATTTGTGTTTCATCTTTAACGAATTTTGTTGTCGATTCCGAGGTTTCATTATTTACCTTATCATCCTGTTTTTGAATCGTGACATTTGAAGAGCTTACCGGAGGTGATTTCTCTTGATTATTTGTAGTTTGATTATTATTGACTTGCTTCTCTAAAGTCTGAGGTTGATTTGGCTTCACTACAACAACCGGTATAAGCGGAGTATTCCAATCTTGTTTTTTTGGGACATCTGAAACAGCAACAAATGTCTCTTGAGAGTTATTTATTTCCGCCGAAGAATCAGTTGTAGGAACTACTTTAGATGGAGTAGTAACAGGTGTATTCGGGCTAGGAGGTGTTATAGGCTGTGTAGAAGGTTGATTTGTAGGCATTACCGGAGGTGCAGGTACGTTACTAGGTACTGCTGGAGTTTCTGCAGGAGGTACCGTTGTCGGCATAGTATTAGGGGTAGTAGTATCTTGAATTACCGGCGGGCTAACCACAGGCGGAGAAACAGCGGGCATATTAGGTATAGATTGAGGTGCTATCGGTGCTACGCTTTCTTCTTCTTTATTATCCTCAGGAGTGGGATTAAGCGGAATAGGCTTATGCACAGGCGGCAAATTGGTTGGTTTATATATTTGCACCGGTCGCTGCGGAGGCACTACATAACTTCCTGCTTGAGCCGGAGGCATAGATACTATCGGTCTCGGTACATTAGGAGTTATAATATTAGAAGCTAAATTTGTATCTTTATGCTCATTAGAAGTAACTTCTTCCTCATGTATTTCATTACTTGTAGCACTAGGTAACTTTGCACTACCAATATCTATAAAAGGTTCAGATGTTTCCGATTCATTAGGTTCTTGTTGTGTAACTTGTATATCCGGTGTGTTATCATGAGAAGCTAAATTTGTACTATTTTCATGTTCGGTATTTGTATGAACATCATTACTTGCAGCACTAGGCAATGCTGTATTACCAACATCTATAAAAGGCTTAGATGCCTCGGTTTCATTAGATTCCTGAATGTCATGAGAAGCTAAATTTACACTATTTTCATGTTCATTACTTGCGGTGACACTAGGCAATGCCGTATTACCGGTATCTATAAAAGGTTCAGACGCATCAGCTTCAGTATGCTCTTGTGAAGCTAGCTTTGGTTCTTCTTGATTGGCTGCTTTAGTTTGCTCATTTGACTGTTTAGGAGAGATATTTTTCTTTTTTGATTTACTAAAAAATTGCTTAAATTTATCAAAAAAAGAAATATCGGAATTAGAACTAACATCCTTGTCTTTAGTATCTATTTCGGCAGACGGTAATGATGGCGGTAAGGGCGGAGGGGAAGCATAACTTTGCACTGCAACCAATAACAGATTGATAAAAAATAATATCTTACATAATTTATTTAACATATAATTCCTTATTAAATAATTATCCTAAAACGTCATTGCGAGCAGCCGTAGGCGTAGGCTGCGTGGCAATCTCATGAAATAATAACAAACTCCTGAGATTGCTTCGTCAAAACTTACAGTTTTTCCTCGCAATGACGTTATAGCTACTACCTACTTCCTAATATTCTGCACCAATTTCTTTATTTCAATTTCTACTAACTCTTTAACAAGTACAGGTAGATTTTTATCAAGCCAAGCTTTAAGTTCCGGTTTTAACATCTCAATGACTAATTCTTCAAGTGCATTTTTAGATGAGATATTATTATCCAGCTTTTTATCTTTAATAGTATCGGTAAAATTTTTAAAAATATCACCTACCGCTTCAGCAGATTTAGTTGATATTAACTTTTCTTCCTCATCTTGATTTACTATTTCCGTTAGCTCTAATATATCTTCATCTTCACTATCATTTTCATAAATAGGATTTTTACGCTCGTTAATTACTCCTTTAATCGATTTTAATATGTCTTCTACAGACATATCTTGGTTCTTTTTATTTTCCTTACTCACGTTAGAAACCTATAAACATTTTCTTTTTAATAGTCTTAAACTCTTCTTCAGGACTAAAATATTTTACTTTAAGTTTTAAACTTTGAGCCGTTAGCTCGCCGGTTAACAATTTCATTTGATATGCCGCAAGTACTGAATTCTTATACGCATCCACACGAGTTATTTTTGCTTCATACAATTTTTGCTCAGCATCTAAAACATCGAGTATAGTTTTGGAGCCGACTATTTCCTCTTGCACCGTACCGTCATATGATATTTGTGCAGCCTCTACGCCTTGATTAGCTGCAACAATACGAGATTTTGCTGCTTCAAATCCTTCCCACACGCTTACAACACCCGCTTGTGTCTGCTTTATCGCACTATCAAGCTGAACTGCACTATTTCTTGTTTGGTTTTTAGCTGATCTGATTCTTGAATATTGAGCTCCTCCTTCAGGATAAATAGGAATATTTACCGAAAGAATAGTAGTATAGCTTTTATTGTTTATATTTTGAACAGCTGGATCTTGTGGATTATAGTTAGTTCTACCTGATTGCAACTTTACGCTTACTTGCGGCAATAATTTTCCTTTCTGCACCATTTCCAAAGCTTTCACCGAAGTTACATTATGTCTTGCCGAATCAATATCAGGATTTAACTTAGCGGCTTTTCTTGTTAACTCATCCAATGAAGCAGGTAACCTATCAGGTAAATTAGGCATAGTTATATCTTTAGGCTCTATACCGAATACTCTAATAAAATTTGCTTTTTTTCCTTGAAAATCGGCATAGGCAGCTAGTTTATTCGTTTCTGCCGCTGCAAGCCCTGCTCTTGCGGTTGCTATATCTATTGCCGTTGCTTCCCCTAGTCTTAATTTCTCTTCAACAGTGTTAACTTGTTGTATGTTAGTACGAACCCTACTTTCAGAAATATCATATTTCTCTTTGCTCTCAAAACAATCAAGATAAGCAGTTATTAAATTTAATAATATTTTTTGTTCGCCGGCATAATATTCGCCTCGTGACGCTCTAAACCCTGATTGAGCAGCTTTAAGAGCCGCAACACTAGAACCACCGCTAAATAATGATTGCTCAATTGTTAATGCACCTTGATTGCTATCTGTCTCTCTTGGAGTAAGACCAAGCCTATCAGTATATTTTTGATTATATTTAGTCTTACTATTTTGTCTATTAATCTGCAATCCAGCACTAGGCATAAATCCTGAGAAAGCTTGAGGGAACTGCTCAATTGCATTCAAAAACTTAATTCTAGCAGTTTTCAGCTCCTCATTATTCTTATATCCTTCAGTTAAAGCTTCCTGCAAATCAACAGCAGCAGCCGAACCGGTTAGTAATAATGTGATAATAAATGTAGTTAATTTACGCATAAATTTTTTGAATAATTGATAATATGTTAGTTAAATTAATTTAATCTTTCAAGAATATACCTATATCCCAATAAAACAATATAAATCTATTTGTAGCAATGTTAGCACGTAATATAACAAAAATTAATCTCAAGGGCAATGATAACTATTTTACATTTTACTTTACGGTTATAAAGCTTTAAGATTAATTAATATTTGGTAACAAAATAATAAATTTTATGTCTATAATTGATTTTTCTAGTTTTAGTGGATTAAATAAAGAACAACAAAAAAACTACAAAGACTTTTAATAAAATTAAACGGTTTTACAAAATCTTTGAAAATGAATGTAAAAGATTTAGAAGATCATTTATTTTATATTTTACAAAATTCTTTAAATGAATTATCTCACACTGAAAATATTGATGTAGAGAAAATAGAAAAACTTTTTAATAGAACAATCCAAGAATCTCTAACTACTTTATCTGAAGCACTTGAGAAAGTATATCAAGAGGATTATTGTAGAAAAATGTTTAAACGTTTTAGAACAAGTTTTAAAATTTCAGCAAGAATTAGATAAACTCTATCCTGGAGCTTCTAAAAAAATTATAGAATCATTAGAAAATATATTAGTCGGGATTATATCCACTCAAATACCGATGCTTGGAATATTTATACAAACAAGCGGAATACTTGAAAAAGTAAATAATCTTATTGACTCTGAAAAACTATTGCCAAAAATAACAAAATTGCATAATGATATAAAAGAAATAAGGGAAGAGGCTAAATCTAATGAGAAGCTTGAAAACATCTATGAAAAAGCCAAGAACATTGCCGCAATTTCAGAAATATCAAAAGAACCGCCTCGAAAAATTATTGAAATAGCAAATAAAAACCCTAATAACCAAGCTTCACTAGAGAATGCTGCAAAAGCTGCTAAAGCTATACCAAAAAACAAAGATGAAGTAGAAGAAAAAATAGCAGAACTAAAAAGTAATATTGAAAATGCAATTCCACAAGATATAAATACTGACAAATTAAACTCTGTAAAGAATACTATTTCGGATAATCTAAATGAAGCTAAAACAGAATTATTAAAAGTATTAAATCCGGAAGTTTCTTTTGGCGAAAAGATAGAATCTTTATGTAAAGCCGCAGAAAAAGCTATGGAAATTGCAAGTGACATAAAAAAAATAGTAGGAGTAATACCAGGAAGTAAAGAACTCGGAAATGTTATAAGTCTAGCAATAAAAACTAACTTATTACCGCCTCCGGTCTTAGCAGTTGCAAAGCTAGCTCCTGATATAGCTAACTTAGTTAATATAGGTAAAGCAGTGGTTACGATGCTTTCTAAAACACAAAACTTAACTCAACAACAAGGAAGAGCAAAATAGTGTCTAATTCTAATACTCATATTTTAATTGCCATAGGTTGCTTAGCATTATTATTAATATTTTTAATGTATAAGAAAATAGCAGCACGTAAAAAAAATATATTACCTACTGAAGGAGGTAATATTGATGATTCGCCAAATGTTGCCCTTAATAGTCAAAAACCGGAAAATAAAAAGCTGACATTACAAGAAAGAATAGAATTATCTTGGAAATTCCTTTACAACATTACGGAAGTTATTTTAAATAAGTTCTCTAAAGAAGATGTTGTTCAAGTGAATAAATGCGGTCAAGTTTTATTTGAAAACGGCGTTAGATATGAACATGTAGTCGACCTTGCAATCCCTCAAGTCAAATCTCATACTCAAGCAGTTGAACAAGAACAATCTAAAGGTAAAAAAGCCTTAGGGGTGTAACTTTTTTCTTTAAAGCAGGGTTAAAATCAATACTTATATTACTATTTAGGAATAAACTCCGATTAAGTTTAGATTGTAAATATTTTTTTCGTCATTACGAGCGAGCATTGCCCGCGGGAATGACACCGAGTAGGTTTTATCGGTCCACGCGGGCAATGCCTGCTCGCAATGACGATTATTAACAACACCTAGATACTAATTTTCAAACAAAGCCGTTAACTTGATGCTCCCACAACTCCTTAAATTTACCCTTTTCTTTACGCACGAGTTCCATAAAAGTGCCGTTTTCTACGATTTTGCCTTTATCCATAACAATAATTCTATCCATATGCTTGATAGTAGATAATCTGTGAGCTATAGCAATTATAGTTACATTATCAATATCAAGCATGGTATTAATAGATTTTTGCACTTCTTGCTCTGTGTGGCTATCAAGGCTTGAAGTTGCTTCATCTAAAACCAAGATTGGAGCGTTTTTAAGAATAGCACGGGCAATTGCTATACGTTGCCTCTGTCCGCCACTTAGCTTTACTCCCCTCTCACCGACAATGGTGTTATATTTTTCCGGTAAGCTTTCGATAAATTCATGAATATTTGCAGCTTTTGCAGCGTTTTTTATTTCATCTAACTCTGCATTTTCTTTTGCATAGCCGATATTTTCAGCAATGGAGCGATGAAAAAGCATAATATCTTGAGGGATTAACGATATCTGCTCCCGTAGGCTGTCAGATGAAGTATCGTAAATACTTTGGTTATCGATTATAATATCACCGATACCGATCTCACCAAGATTACGTAAATGAATTACATACACAAATACGCCTGTTAAATATACCCAATATACTAAACTGAGTATTACACAAATAATTAAATCATATTTGTAATATCTTATTGTTAGAGGATTATGCACATTATGATAATAATCTTCTATTTTATTTAATTCTCGCCGTTTTGTTGCAAATGAAAAAATAGTAAAGATATTTGTTATACAATCAGCAACTATTCCAAATAAATTATACCAAGAATCTTGCTTATCCTGCTCCATTTTAGCAAGCTTAGTAAAAAACCGTAATGCACGAGGTAAATAAGTAGCAGTAAAAGCAATAATAACAACAAATATTTTAATATTAGTATAGGCAAGAGTAATACCGGAAAATAAGGTAATAAGTAACGGTATGCTTAATTTATACTCCATTGCTTAGTGCATTTTAGAATAATTATCACCTATGCCCCGTACTCTTCCGACTATAGAGCCGGAAAGGTTATTTTGAAAATAAGTATAGGGCAAATTAAAACAGTGATTACATATTTTATTCATCATATCTTGAAAGATATAAGGCATGGCTTTAAGCTGTGCAAAATTGTGAGCACGCCAAGCTACATCAAGTATTGCTTGTGCAGCTATAAAAACCATTACCGGTTTATAACTTTATGCAAATGTAATCTTTTCGTTTTGGGTAAACAAATCAAGCAAAAGCTTTACAGCATAATTATATAGAATAGGAGAAAAACCATTTGCAAAAGGTGCCATCATCATAATAAGATAGCAATATTTATACGGCTTTATAACCGACCATAAAAAAGAGAGGTGGTGAAATGTTGTTTTCATAAATTGAGAAATGTATGTCAAATTTATATTCTGTGCATTTTAAATAAAGTAAATACACAGAATATAATCTATATACTGTAAGGTACTTTTATATCAAAAGCATTAACAGGGAAATCTTTAGTATTTCTTGTAATTAATATGCTATTGATAAACTTTGCAGTAGCCCATATTATAGCATCAGGTAGTTTAATTTTATTTTCTTTACGAAGAACTACTGCAATTTCTTCATTCAGATTAATTATAAGAAAATTTTTAAAAAAACTTTCTATAATTTCTTGGTTCTCTTTTGATGTACCAACTAGTATTTCCATTTTAGTTATTATACTAATTTGAGGATTATTATATAAACTAATTTCTCTACGAGCTGATAAGTTTCCAAGGAAGTAGTCTATTAATATTATTAGTATCAAAGGTAGCTTTCATTCGTTCCACTCATTACGTAATTTAGCCTGATACTCCAAATTATCTAGACTTTTATCTTTCCAAAGTCCAAAAGCGTTTTCAAATGCTTTATTATTGTGATCATTACTAGCAATGTAACTAGTTAAAGCTTGCCCAATAATTTTATCTCTTGATATTTTTTTTCTTGGATAGTTGATCTAGAATTTTAATTTGCGAATCAGCTATATTAATAATAGTTCTCATATAAACTCCTTAGGATTTTTCCTAACTGGGATATCATATCCCTATGATACATATTATAAATGTCTTATATCACATTTTAGATTTAAAATCTACAAATACTTCTCATTCTCTTCCTTAACTAGAGCTATTAACTGCTTTATTGGTAATACTTCCTGCTCGGTAGTTCCAAGTCTTCTAATCGTTACTTGTTTATTTTCTTTTTCCTGCTTACCGATTACGGCAATCATAGGTATTTTTTGATTAGAAAACTCACGAATTTTATAGTTAATTTTATCAGGTGAGATATTAATAGCCGTTCTTACGCCATTATCAATTAAAGCTTTTTGCACTTCTAAAGCGTAATCGTTTAAATCGCTTGTGATTGTTGCAATAGCGACTTGTATAGGAGCAAGCCAAATAGGAAAACGTCCGACATATTCTTCAATCAATATACCGATAAAACGCTCAAGCGAGCCGAGTATTGCCCTATGGAGCATTACCGGTCTTTTTTTCTCACCGCTTGCTGCAATATAGCTAGCATCGAGTCGCTCCGGCAAAACAAAATCCATCTGAAGTGTTCCGCATTGCCATTGCCGCCCTATCGCATCGGTTAAAACAAACTCAAGCTTCGGTCCGTAAAATGCTCCCTCGCCCGGGTTTAACGTATAAGTAAACCCTGCTTTTTCTACTGCTTCTTTCAAAGCGTTCTCAGCTTTATCCCAAACTTCATCACTACCTGCTCTAATTTCGGGACGATCAGAGAATTTTACCTTTATATTGGTAAAACCGAAATCTTTATAAACTTCAGTAAGTAGCTTACAGAAACTAACCGTTTCATCGGTAATTTGCTCCTCCGCACAAAATATATGGGCATCATCTTGCACTAAACTCCGTACTCTCATTAAACCGTGCAAAGCACCGGACGCCTCATTACGATGACATAAACCAAACTCCGACATACGAAGCGGCAAATCACGATAGCTCTTGATACCTTGCTTGAAAATCTGCACGTGGCAAGGACAATTCATCGGCTTCAAAGCAAGAATCTTGTCGTCTGTTTCTAACGCAAACATATCCTCGCGGAACTTTTCCCAGTGTCCGGAAAGCTCCCAAAGGCTTTTATCGACTAAAACAGGCGTCTTAACCTCAGTATAACCGTTCTTACGAATCTTTTTCCTAATATACTGCTCAATGGTATTATATATACTCCAGCCTTTATCATGCCAAAATACCATCCCTTGAGCTTCTTCTTGGAAGTGGAATAAATCAAGCTCACGCCCAAGCTTTCTATGATCACGCTTTTCGGCTTCTTCCAGCATAAAAAGATAATTGTCTAATTGCTCTTTCGTAGCCCACGCCGTACCATATATACGCTGCAACATCTCATTACGACTATCACCTCGCCAATAAGCTCCTGCAACTTTCATCAACTTAAAATGCTTAACAAAACCTGTAGAGGGAGCATGCGGACCTCGGCATAAATCAATAAAACTACCCTGCCTGTATAAAGTAATTTGCTCACCTGCCGGAATTGAAGCAATAATTTCGGCTTTATAATGCTCTCCTATCGACTTAAAAAACTCTACAGCTTTATCCCTATCCCATAGCTCTCTTGTTACTTTCTCGTTCTTCTTTGAAAGTTCTTGCATTTTAGCTTCTATAACGGCTAAATCTTCAGTGGTAAAAGGCTTATCACGAGCAAAATCGTAGTAATAACCGTTTTCAATTTCAGGACCGATTGTTACTTGAGTTTCAGGAAATAATTCCTTTACTGCTTCTGCTGTTAAATGTGCTGCATCATGCCTTATTATCTCAAGACATTCAGGATCTTTTGCGGTTAAAATACGAAGCTTGCAATCATTTTCAATTACGGTACTTAAGTCTTTAAGCTCACCGTTTATTTCAGCAACCATTGCTGCTTTAGCAAGCGACATTGAAATTGCATTTGCTACTTCAAAAGCCGTAATATTCGACTCAAACTGTTTTACGCTCCCATCGGGAAAGGAAATATTTATCATTTTTATTCTAACTTGTTTTTTAAAAACTCATAATTTTAAGGATTATAGTATAATAATAATCTATTTAAAAGGATTAAGGTAGGCAATTTTAAAAATTAATAGATGTGATATTTTTGCTTCTATTGAAAAATATGTTGCTTTAAGTAACGTTACTATCAGCATTAATATTTATAAAATTTAAAAAAATATATATGCACTAGTAAATATTTTTATATTTATAGCATTTCAACTTTTTGTGTAATTTTACACTTGCATATTATGCTGGTTTAAGTTATTAATTATAAATCAATAACAGCATATAGGAAGCATAAAAATGAAAAAACAACCATTGTGTTTTAATTTTACTAAAAATAATCTTTTAAAAATCGAACCCCCTAGAGAAAAAAGAACTCTTTACAAAGATACTAAAGAAAAAGGATTGGTACTTATAGTATCTTACGGCGGCAGTAAAACTTTTTACCTAGCCCAAATGGTAGAAGTTAAATATAAAAGGCTCAAACTATGTCGTTTTCCTGATTTACCTGTTGAAGAAGCAAGATTAAAAGCAGCTAAACTTAAATATCAAATAGCTATGGGTGAATATCCCACTAATAAAACATATTCTTCAATTAAAAATGTTAAGAAAAATTTCAAGACAAACCTTAAAGCGTCTATTGCTAAGCCTGCCGAATATCTACAACTTAAGTTGGGAGAAACGGAGATAGAAAAAAAGAGTTTACCTTTTCATAATAAAGTTTTTTCGCTTCAAGTGTATAAAAAACTGAAAAAACTTTCTGATGATTTTTCAGATAAAAAAGACTTTGCAGCAGGAAAAAAATTAGCTGATAGTATAAATACATCAATTGAAGAGGAACTATTAGAAATAAAAATACACAAACCTAAGAAAAAAACTGACAAAAGATATTTAACTCTTGAAGAATTACCTATCTTTCTTAATATATTGAAAAAGACAGCTATTTCTCAAGTGCAAGATCTTTTTCTACTACTTATTCATACGTCGGAAAAACTAACTACTTTATTATCAATGGCATGGGGTGATATCGATTTACAAAATAAGATATGGAATATATCAAATATTAAAAAAGAAAAATCACGTTCTTTATCTCTTACTGATGAGGCAATTCAGATTTTATATAGAAGAAAACAAAAAAGTAATAGCTTATGGGTATTTCCTGCAAAAAATAAAATCAATCATATGGTAAAACCTACTCCAACACTACGGAGAATTGTTAAAGAAACAGGCTATAAAGGCTTAACATTTAATAATCTGAGTAAAACCCTAGAAAAATTGACGGATCCATTAAGAGCATCAATCAAATTATAACTTAATACAATAGACTTCTTTTGAAACTCTACGTCTAGGGGTAATTTATACGTCGAGTAGGTAACCAAGTCTTCACGTACGTTTTTGTATATGCTGCGGTTCAAGATGAAGTGTCTCTTTCAAATTCCTAATTATAAGCGAATGAGTGTTCACAGATTTTTCACTGCCACCCCACGGCTTAACCATGGGTTCCAGAAAAATGGCTTCAATATTGATATAGAAGTTACATATTTGATAAAATAAATCTATAAAAAACAAGCTTTTTATAGGTTTTACTGGATTCTCGCTTCTAGCCAAGAATGACATAAAACGATCCACGCAACAATGTCGATTAAGTTAGCTAGGATGACAATTTCTCTAACTGAATAATACTTTATTATTTACCAACAACTTGTTTTCTTTCTTGCTCTATTTGAGCCATGGCATTCATAAATTCTAATACTCTAGCATCACCAAAAATCTGATCAATAGCTTTATCATTAAAGGTTAGTCCGGTATCTTTACCTTTCACGTCAACTACTAAAGATTCACCGTCTTTTAATTCAGAGTTTTTACTAAAAGCTTCTATTGCCCTAAAGCCGTATTGCTTTATTACTGAAGATTGTTTTCCTAGATTTAAAGCAAATTCCTTAGAATCTTCTATTTTATTAAGCACCGGTATTACGGCATTATCGGTATAATTCACAAAATTATTTATAAACGCATTTGGATCCGATAATTTTATTACGCTTTCTAGATTCATAGGATTCTCTAAATTAGGCATATCAATATCAATAGCAAAATTAAAATTATCCATCACAAGATTAGTTTTACCGGATAATTTTTTTGCTTCAGGATCAAACTCACCTTTTAAATTAAATTCAGAATTATTTATTTTTGCAAAAACACCCATTACTTTTTCTCCGTCTTCTTGAGTAATAGGGCTAGTTAGTTTAAAAATTTTATCTAACTCGGCTCTTTTATTTAAACCGTTACTAAAGTAGCTTCCTAAAGCTTCAACTGCTGTTTTTTGGTATGTTTCAGAAGGTTCTATAGTAGATTTAATATTTAAAGCAAAATCAAAAATTTTATCTTTTTCTATATTTAATTTATATAAATTACTTTCTATTTTTCCTTTTCTTTCAATATCGCAAGAGAATAAAAATGGTTTACCTTTTACTAATTCTCCTAACATCTGCATAAAAATAACAGCATGAATATTTTCATCTTGCTTTTGATTTAGAGAAAAGTTTTGAATTAATAATTTTCCAAGAGCTAATAGCTCATCACTATATTTAAGCTTTAATTTGGAATTGTAAGAAATAGGTAAATTCAATATATCTAACTTTGTCAAACCATACTCAAAGGAAGCAGTATCAGAGTCATTAGCTATTTTATCTCTCAAGAATTCAAAAATTTTATCATATAAATTTCTTCTGTAATTTTCAGAAATAAAAGAAACAGTATTTTCTCCATCCAAAATTAACAAATTAAGGTTATCTGATGTTTTAGTATTAGTAATTACAGAATTGCTAATATCACTTTCTGCTAATTTTTCTGCATCTAAAGAACTATAAAGAGTTGATTTATTGTCACTCAAGCTTAATTTCCAATAATCAGCCTCTCTATTAAATAAAGATTTTCTAAACCAAATTGTTGTATGATGATCAGGTGAGTAAAAAATATTTTTTTCATCTTGAGCGGTAGTAATCTTTACATCATTTCCGTAAGAATCAATTTTTGTAATATTTAAAAACGGTATATGCTTAATAACCACTTCATCATAATAAAAATCTATAGGCTTAAACATTACTTTGTTCAAAGTAACACTAAAGCAATATTTATTAACTTTTATTGAATCATAAGTTATATATTCCCCGTATTCATCAAGAATAGAGATAATATTCTCTTTACTTTGATGTTCAAATTTATAGGCAGCATATCCCCATCCCACTAAGATTAGAGCTATAAAACTTATTATAATAAATCGTATTTTCATCTTTTTTACTGTAAAAAATTATTAAAAATCAAAAATGTTTCCTTGTGTGGATACCAAATCGTCATTGCGAGGAAATTTACAATAGTAAATTGACGAAGCAATCTCAGGAATTTGTTATTATTTCATGAGATTGCCACGTCGCCTACGGCTTCTCGCAATGACGATGAAACCGAACCATGCAACAAAACCGGTACGACATCGGAGTGTTTTTCAAGCCCAAAATAGCATATATCGCTTTAAAAATATATTTATTTTTCTTTTAAACGATCAGCTATTAGCTGATATGATTCAAAAGCTTTATTAGGCTCGTTTTCAAGCAATTCAAATCCCAATTTTTCATTACTGTTAATATGCCATAACCTACAATTATCCGGACTAATTTCATCAGTTAACATAATGATAGATTCTTCACCGTTAAACACACGCCCAAATTCTAATTTACATTCAACAAGACGAATCCCGACACCGATAAACAAGCCGCTTAGAAAATCATATATACGCAAAGCTTGCTCTTTTACCGCTTTAATTTCATCCCTAGTTAACCAGCCGAAATTTAATATTTGATACTCATTAACTATCGGATATTTAAATTCACGACTTCGGACCTTAAAATCAATAATCGGTTTATCAAATACATACCCTTCGTCCATACCGAACTCTTTTACAAATCTACCGCACGCTACCGATGATATTATTACTTGTACCGGAAAAACCTCAACATATTGAATTAATTGCTCCCTCATATTTATTTTTTCAATAAAATGATTTTCAATACCGTTCATTTCCAGTTTATCCATTAGAAAGGAAGAAATATTATTATTAAGTACCCCCTTGCCTGAGACCTCAATAATTTCACCGCTTTCTAAGGTAACATTATCGGAAAAGGCCATTATAAGTAAAAAATCTTCTTCGGCGGAATATAAAATTTTACTTGAACCTTTGTAAAGTTGTGTTTTCATTTGTTATTTTCTTAAAATTCATTTTCATCGTCATTGCAAGCGGGCATTGTGACGTGGACCAATTTTTCCGTCATTGCGAGCAGTCGTAGACTGCGTAGCAATCTCATGAATCAATACTCCTGAGATTGCTTCGTCAAAATTTTCAATTTTTCCTCGCAATGACGGTATCCAAACATAACATTAAAACCCTCTAAGATCATTCGGACCGATAATTGCCGATGTAGTAATACTACTAAATATTTTATTTGCCGTATTAATAATGTCATCGGCTTTTATATTAGTAATAATTTCCATAATCTCTTCAGGAGGAATATATTTACCGAAAGCTGCATAATTTTTACCAATTTCTTCTGATTTATAAGCTACTTTTTCTTGTGCCATCAACAAATTACTTCGTAGTTGCGTTTTAGCTCTAATCATCTCTTCTTCATTAACTTTCTCAGTCATCTTGGTTATTTCGGTTTTAAGCTCTTTGTATAATAACTCCAATTTATCATGTGCGGTACTTGCATAAATAGTAAATACCCCGCTATCAGAATATGTACTATTATAACTACCCACCGCATATGCAAGACCTAATTTTTCACGAATATGCTGAAATAAACGTGAAGACATACCACCTCCGAATATTATAGCAAGTAACTGGGTTCGGTAAAGCCTTTCTAAGTTAATATAAGGCGTTCCTTCAAAACCAAGGATTAAAGTAGTCTGCTCCAAATCCTTATTGATAAAGCTATTACCTCCTATATATTTTGCAGGAAGAAAATTACTTTTTTCTCCTTGCTTTAAAGAAGAAAACAATCGCTCTGCACTACTTACTATTTTATCGTGATCAACATTACCGGCAACCGATAAATACAAATTTCCAGCGTTATAATGTTTATCTATAAAACTCAAAAAATGCTCTTTAGTAAAACTAGATAATGTTTTGCTTGTTCCAAGAATCGGTTTACCGAGCGGCTGATCCTTATAAACACTGCTATAAAACTTCTCATATATTAAATCATCGGGATTATCCTGACTATGGGCTATTTCCTGTAATATTACCTGATATTCCTTTGCTATCTCTTCTTCAGCAAAAATAGAATTTTGTATTATATCGGCAAGTATATTCAGAGCTTTATCGCAATTCTCAGATAATACTCGTGCGTAATATATTGTTTTTTCATGACCTGTATAAGCGTTAAAATGACCGCCTATTTCATCAAATTCTTCGGCTATTTGTTTTGCCGTTCTTGTTGTTGTACCTTTAAAAGCCATATGCTCAAGAAAGTGGGATATCCCCTCCTCTTCCGAATTTTCATAACGGCTTCCGACTTTAACAATTAAATTTATTGCTACCGAATTAACATAAGGCATATTATAGGTTAAAATTGTCAAGTTGTTTTTTAATTTACTAACGTTAAAATTTTCTTTCATAATTTATTTTTTATTTTTATTTCATTGTCATTGCGAGGAGGTGTTGTTGCGTGGATACCGCCCCGTCATTGCAAGAAAAAACTGTAAGTTTTGATGAAGCAATCTAGTAAAAAATTCTGTATATCAGAATTTTTTTAATTATTTTTCTGGATTGCCGCGTCGCTTCGCTCCTCGCAATGACGACTTGGTGTCCATGCAATAATGCCTATAGTCGCTCGCAATGACGTTTTTTGATTTAAGCAACGACTCTCTTAACTTAGCAAGACGTAAAAACCTTGCAAAGGCAAAAATCATTGAATCTACAAAACCGTCAAAACCGAATACAAAATAGCGTCTGATAAAAAACGCTTTAAAAAACCACCATATCATTTCAGTTGTTAAACGAAAATTTGAAAGTTTTTTTCCTTGCTTAACTAAATCTTTTGCTTGCTCGCTAGAATAAAAATTTGCTTTAGTTACCAACTGCTCAATTGAAGTACCGGAATAATGATAAGCAGCTTCATTTAATAGATAAATTTTACCTACAAAATCAACATCTTTGTTAAATACCACCGAATCATGAGTAGTACTATTTACGGTATTTGCAAAACTTGCAAATTTTTTATTATACAACCGAGTACATTTATTAAACGGAGCAAACATTCGTGGCTTTTGGTCATTACGATGCATTATTAACAGCTTTATTTGATAAGCCAAATAACGATCTTGATTATGAGAGGCAAAAATATACTCTATTTCGTCTTGTAACTCTTTAGACAACTCCTCATCGGCATCAATATTAAGAATCCAATCATTTACGCAAAGGCTCTCGGCAAAAGATTTCTGTCCTACATAGCCAAGCCACGGCTTTACTATTACCTTTGCTCCTAATTGTTCAGCGATTGCTACCGTATCATCAGTACTTTCGCTATCGACTACTATCACTTCATCAGTAATATTTTTTACACTATTTATAGCTCTTGCTATCCTTGCCGATTCATTTTTGGTAATAATAAATGCTGAGATTTTTGTCATATACTTAATAATGTCATTGCAAGAAACTTAAACCTTGTTACATATATCGAAAAACATATCTGGTGTCATTCCGTGGCTTGACCACGGAATCCATAAAAATAATAAACAAATACTAATAATTTTAGTATTTTAACTGGATCCCGTGGTCAAGCCACGGGATGACAGAGGTAAAATTGGTCCATGCAACAATGCCTAGCGGGAATGACATTACTGCACTGTAATAACAATAATTTTACCCTATCATCCTAAACACCAACTTAACTATATAAGTTAAAAGTAGCGTGGATAATAATCCGCTGAGCCATAGAATAATAAACCATTGCCACCCTTTTAGACAAGAGGTTATTTTTTTAATATATCGGATGATGAGATGATTTGCCACGGAATATATAATAACAATAGAAAGTATAGCCAAGTATGACAGGTAGGAATATCCCAGCCCCTATTAATAGTAAAGACTGTGACTCCGGTGCTGCTACTGCGGTTTCGAGCGTAACTTTATAAGGAACGATATATGGCCATATACTTATCGCAAGCCCTAAATATCCTAATAAAAATAACAAGATCGTATAAATAAACGGCTTTACTTCTTTTTTTTGCTTAACGGCTTTAATTAACTTAATAAATATTAAAGCAGTTACAATAGGTACAATCGATAAATAGTAAATATTAGGCACACTAAACCAACGATGATTTATGTGGTTATTTAAGAAAGGAACCCATAAGCTTACAATCCCCATAAAAAGTGCAACGTAAAATAAAATATATAAGGCAGATTTATAAGCCCAATCTTGTGTTTTCTTTTCTGTTTTCAGAATAAGCCAAGTAGCACCTAAGAGTGCATAACCGAATATTAATGCTATCCCCGTCATAACGGAGAAGGGAGTAAGGAAATCAAAACTCCCTCCTGCAAATTCTCGTCCTTCTATCTCTATTCCTTGGACAAACGTACCAAGCATTAAACCTTGACAAAAAACAGCAAGCATAGAACCAAAATGAAAAGCGTAATCCCAAATATAACGATGACCTATATGAGCCTTAAAACGAAACTCAAAAGCTACACCTCGAAAGATTAAGCCAAGTAACATCAATGTAATAGGAATATATAAAGCCGGCATTAATAGCGAATATGCCAATGGGAAAGCTGCAAATAAACCACCACCGCCAAGTACTAACCAAGTTTCGTTACCGTCCCAAAAAGGAGCAATAGAATTGATCATTTTATGACGGCAATCATCGGTAGGTGCAAACGGAAATAAGATTCCTACTCCTAAATCAAAACCGTCTAATAAAACATATAAACAAATAGCAGTAGCTATAAGACCACCCCAAATAAGCGGTAAATCTATATAAGGTGCAAAGTTTAACATATATTATCTTTATGTGTTTAAATATTTTATGTCATCCCCGCATGACATTGTTGCGTGGAACAATTTTATCTCTGTCATCCCGTGGCTTGACCACGGGATCCAGTTAAAATACTAATAATTTTAGTATTTTTTATTGTTTTTATGGACCCCGTGGTCAAGCCACGGGGTGACACAGTTGGTTTTACCGGTCCACACGGGAATGACATAAATCACAACCGATTACTTAATTCGATCTCTCCGTACGTTTCTTTATTATCTATCGCTTCTATACCTTTCTTTATTAAATGCATTATATAATATATACCCGCTCCGAAAATGATCACATATACTACTACAAAAGCAATTAGAGAAATAAATACATATTTGCCGAGTACCGGTGATACCGTATCTGCGGTTTTTAAAATATTATATACTATATAAGGTTGTCTACCTACCTCGGTTACAAACCAACCGGCAAGTACTGCAATAAAACCTGAAGGTGACATTAATATATACCAATATTGAAACCAGTGCGTAGTATATAATCTTTTCTTCAAGTAAAGATATAAGCCCGCAATACCTGTAAATACCATTAAGAAACCGATTCCTATCATAATACGGAAGCTAAAAAATACGACTAGCACAGGCGGGCGCTCTTCTTTTGTCCATTCTTTTAATCCTTTCACTTCACCGTCTAAGCTATGTGTTAAGATTAAACTACTAGCATACGGTATTTCTAAAGCATATTTTGTTTTTTCTTCTTCCCCATCAGGAAAGCCGATAAGATTAAAAGCTGCTCCTTTTTCCGTATTCCAAATACCTTCCATAGCCGAAACTTTAACCGGCTGATATTTAAGAGTATTTAAACCATGCAAATCGCCGATAAATATTTGAATAGGGGCAACGATTAACGCCATTAACACCGCCATAAAAAGCATAATTTCAGCATGCTCTTTATAACGATTATTTAGTAAATAAAAGCTAGCTACACCACCGATAACAAAAGAAGTAGTTAAATAAGCCGCCGTAATCATATGGAAAAAGCGATATAGGAAAGAAGGGTTAAAGATAATTTCTAGCCAATTTAAAGGAAAAAAGAACCCATCGCCTCGCAGTTCAAAACCAGCAGGCGTATGCATCCAGCTACTAGCTGCAAGTATCCAAAAAGCTGAGATTACAGTACCAACAGCAACTATTAACGTAGAAATAAAATGTACTTTTTTACTGACTTTATTAAAGCCGAATAACATTATACCTAAAAAAGAAGATTCGAGGAAAAAGGCAGTAAATACTTCAAAACCGAGAAGCGGACCGAGGACATTTCCAACCTTATCTGAAAAATTCGACCAGTTAGTACCGAATTGATAAGACATTACAACGCCTGAAACTACTCCCATACCGAAAGTAACGGCAAAAATCTTCACCCAAAATTTGTATATTTCTTGATAAACCGGCTTTTTTGTTTTTAACCATAACCCTTCAATTACCGCTAAAAAGCTTGCAAGCCCTATAGTAAAAGCAGGAAATATTATATGAAAACTTATGGTAAAAGCAAACTGAATCCTCGATAATAATACTTGATCAAATTCCATATTTAAGCTGCTGTTTTAAGATTCAACGTCATTGCGAGAAAAAATTGAAAATTTTGACGAAGCAATCTAAGGAATTTCTTATTATTCATGAGATTGCCACGCATCCTACGGCTGCTCGCAATGACGACTTGGTATCACACGGGCAATGCCCGCTTGCAATGACGAAAAAACTGAAGTACACAATAACATCAATACAATATTTGATTTAATCATCCACCTTTGCTATTATTAAATTCTATCTGATTAGTTTTAACAAATTTTCCTTTTTCGGAGTTCCAATTATAATGAACATTTACTATTCTTACTTCTGTAACATTAATATCACCATTGGGCAATTGAGTTACATCATACCCTTTTCGGATAGAATCCGTAATTAATAAACTTGCTTGACAAATATATTTTACATCAAAGAACGGAGAATCGTCTTCCTTAGACTTTTCTTGTTCTTCTAAAAAATTATTAGATAATTCTTTTTCTTGCATTTCTAATGATTTTGAAGTTATTTTCTGAATTTTGTAGCATTATTTAAGGTAAGAAGCAAGGCTTGTTTATTATTTTTCCATAGATTTAATATTTTTAGGTATATTTTTGCAAAATAATTAAATTAAAATATGCTCTGAAATAACACGAATTAATATATTATTTTAAAATTGAGGTACATTATCGTGATAAAATACCCTACTTTATCTAAATCAACATTTAGCTTAGGTATTTATTTTTTAAAATTCGATAAAGTTAAAATTACTTTATTGACTGTAATCTGTATTTTACTCGGTATGATTCCGGCAATTGATAGTATATTACTTCAGAAAATCATTGATCTAATCAAATCTTTCAGTGATAAGAACGCAAATAACCTTTTATCTTCCATGATTTACTGGGCAGTATTTTATGCTCTTTGGTGGGAGAGTATTAATATAGCATATCGTTCATATGATTATTTGTATCTAAAGACTATGCCCGTAATAAAAGGAAAAATACTAAATGAACTTTATAATTATACTCAATATCATAGCCATAAATTCTTTCAGGATAATTTAGCCGGACATATTAGCAATCGTATTACCGAAACCGCAAGATCGTTTGAGATGATTATTTCAATATTCGGTGAAAAAATTCTTCGTAAACTAGCTATTATCGTATTTGCATTAATTGCTTTATATTCCGTACATTACGTTTTTGCTACGATATTTATTTTATGGATTACGGTTTTTTTAGGGCTGAGTGTTCTTTTCTCGGATAAAATCAATAAATACTCATTAAATTATGCTAGAAGCCAATCTTTTGTTGCCGGTAGTATCGTAGATGCAATTAGCAACATTAATGCGGTTAGAATGTTTACAGCCCATAAATTTGAACGTCAACATTTAGAAACAAGGGTAGAAAATGCCGTGGCTGATGAGCAAACTATGCAATTTTTTATGTTCAAATTGCGTTATGCTCTTGGGACTTCTTGTTCAATAATGATTTTTATAATGATTTATTATTTATCTAAACTTCGTAGCGAATTATCTATAAGCATAGGTGATTGCGTATTAGTGCTAACGTTATGTATAAATGTAGCAGACGATATTTGGGATTTAACGCAAGAAATCGGTGATATGTTCGAGCAGGTCGGGGCATTTAATCAAGGCTTATCTTTAATGGCACCGCATATTATAACGGATATTGAAAACGCTACTCCTTTAGATATCAAAGAAGGGGTTATCGAATTTAGAAACGTTACGTTTAATTATCATCATAATAACAATTTATTTTATAATAAATCGGTATTAATACCTAGTAAACAAAAAGTAGGACTAGTCGGGTTTTCCGGTTCAGGAAAAACCACTTTTATTAGTTTACTCACTAGATTACATGATATAGAAGAAGGAATGATTTTAATAGATAATCAAAATATTAAAAACGTAACTCAAGATTCTCTAAGAAAAGCTATTAGCCTTATACCGCAAGAACCGGTACTTTTTCACCGTACTATTTTGGAAAATATCAGATACGGGAAAAAAGAAGCTACTCTTGAAGAGGTTATAATTGCTGCAAAAGCTGCACATATTCATGATGTTATCGATAATCTACCGGACGGTTACGATACTATGTGCGGAGAGCGAGGAAATAATTTATCCGGCGGTCAGCGTCAAAGAATCATTATAGCAAGAGCCATCTTAAAAAATGCTCCTATTTTGATTCTTGATGAAGCAACAAGTAGCTTAGATAGCGAGACTGAAAGCCTGATTCAAGAGTCAATGGATTATTTAATGCAAAATAAAACCGTGATAGTCATTGCTCATAGATTATCTACTTTACTCAATATGGATAGGATTTTAGTTTTTGAAAAAGGTAGTATAATCGATGATGGTAGCCACGCAGAATTACTGAAAAATAGTAAGCTATATCAAAAATTATGGAACTCCCAAGTTAAAGGATTGATAGTGTGAGGATGTGTTGCCTGCGTGGATACCGCCCCGTCATTGCGAGGAGCGAAGCGACGTGGCAATCTTGTCAAGCATCCTGAGATTGCCACGGCGTCCCAAAGAACGCCTCGCAATGACGACCTTTAGTATACACGCAAGCAAACCTTACTTGACATAATACCGACCTCAACCTTTAAACTAAGTCAATATGCCCTTCTGCTTCTCCTGTTACTTGAACTTGAAACCCGTTTTTTTCAGTAAATCCAGTGCAGTATTATACGTTAACTCATCATCAAATGTTATCGTACCTTCAACGCTACCTCTAATAATATCTGCAACTTTTTTTACGATGCATTTTATTAGCGGTTGTTTTATAGACTCCTCTTCCACTTGTTTTGAAAATTTATCTAGTTCTAATAGGCTTTTGATATACTCATCTTTAGAAGCATTTTTTTCAACCGGCAATATTCCTGATTTCCATTGAACAAATGCTACTAAATCTTTCTTATTAATAGATTTAATTTCCTTATAATCATTCTTACGAAATGCGGATTCAAGCGTTAAAAGAGTTCTCAGAGGTTTATAAATTGTTTCATCGTCACGAACCGCTTTACCACCAAGAGTGAGTATATCCGGATTAGCACCATACTGTAAAAATACTTTTATGATATTCATTTTAGCTTGATTACCCGTAGCATTTATAAAATAACCCATTAATCTTTGAAATAGAGGTCTTCCATGTGTTTCAAATTCCATATTAGCACCGTGAGCAAGTAACGTAGTTACTAAAGATACATCTTGTTTTGCAAAAATCGCTATATCTAAACAAGATCTATCGTTCTCTCCAATATTAGGATCAGCATTATTTTCAAGAAGAAATTCTACAATATCTTGGTGCTTATCGTTTATAGCGTCAAATAAAGGCGTTGTATCTCGCGTACTAAGAAAGTTTATATCTGCTCCTTTTTCAAGCAAAAGCTTAGCTATTTGTTTATTATTCTTACGGCAAGCAACTTCTAAAAAGGTGCTATCTGTATGTTTATTAAATTCTGTATTTGGATCAACTTCTAAACTTGTTAATAAAGCTTCCACTAAATTAATATCATTCTTTATGATTGCATTATATATAGCATTTACCGGATCATTTACTATTCTAGAAATTTTAGAATATGCATCGCTATCTACTGAACGCAGTGAATCCCCAGAATTAATTGAATTTTTTACTTCTTGAACAAAGCTCTCTCTTAAAAATTCATATCTTTTTACTTTATCTATAAACCCCATAATTTGTTGTTCTTCTATATCTTTACCGCTTAATATCTCATCAAACTTATTCTTAATTATATCATCGGTTATTTCTATTGTTTCTGCTTGTGCTTTCATAAATATTTCTTTAATTATTCAATTAATAGTATTTTGTATCGTACAGAAAAAAATCATTTTATCAACAAATAATTTATTTATTAGTAAATAATCAATAAACTAAAATATTATATTAAATATCGTAATATGCTGTTATAGTAATTTCTTTAACTGCTAATATTCTATAATGAAACTATCTGATTTTGACTTTAATTTACCAAGCGAGCTTATAGCACAATATCCATCTAGCGAACGTGATAACTCGGATTTACTAATTGCGGCTATGCCGCCTATTAAAATCAAATTCTACAATATAATAGATTACTTAAAAGAAGGGGATTTATTAGTCTTTAATAATAGCAAAGTGATAAAAGCAAAGTTAAATTTAGAGAGAAATATTACAATAAATTTGAATCAAAAATTATCGGATGATAGTTGGTCGGCTTTTGCTAAACCGGCTCGAAAACTTAATATAGGCGATGAGTTTTATTTTGATAATCATAAGGTAATAATTACCGAAAAACTTGCAATGGGTGAGATTAAAGTAAAATTTGAACTTGATAATATTTCGGTATTTGAATTTTTGGACAAATACGGTGAGATGCCGCTACCGGTTTATATTAGACGTTCTAAACGTCATTGCGAGGAAGAAGAGAGTTCTGACGAAGCAATCTCATCACAAAATCCTGAGATTGCCACGGAGTCCAAAAGGACGCCTAGCAATGACGATAAGCTAGACTCTCTACGCTATCAAACAATCTATAGTCAAATAGAAGGTTCGGTTGCAGCACCGACGGCAGGGTTGCACTTTACAAAAGATATACTTGATAAACTCAAAATAAAAGGCGTACATGCCGCTTTTGTAACCTTACATGTAGGAGCTGGAACTTTTTTACCTGTAAAAACTGAAAATATTCATGAGCATAAAATGCATACCGAATATTGCTCTATTACTCCTGAAACTGCTGAAATCATCAATAAAGCAAAGCAAGAAAGGAGGCGTATTATCGCAGTCGGCACTACCACGCTTAGAACTCTTGAGAGTGCTTGCAATAACGGCATTATAAAAGCAGGTAGCTTTGAAACTGATATCTTCATAACTCCCGGCTTTAAATTTCAAACGGCCGATATGCTGCTTACCAATTTCCATTTTCCGAAATCCACTTTATTTATGCTTATATGTGCTTTTGCCGGATTTAAAGAGATGCACGAATTATATAAATATGCTATAAAAGAAAAAATGTGTTTTTTCAGTTATGGCGATGCAACAGTTTTGTATAGGAAATGATAATCACAATCGTCAAGAAAGAGCGAAAGGGGTTGTCGCATGGCTCTTCTATGTCATTCCCGCGTAGGCGGGAATCTAGAAAAAGCATACATACAGCAAACTTTTGAAATTAAAAGCTCGATTTATCTCGCTTTACGCTGGATTCCTGCTTTCGCAGGAATAGCATAAGAGCCATGATGCAATAACACCTTTAGTTAATAAATATTATAATATAAACATGCAACAAACTTTTAACTATTTAAATCAAAGAATTGTACTGCTTGCAGAAGTTATTCATGCTTCTGAAACTAACAAAAACGACTATATGTACGATGCTGCATTATTAAGATTCAGGTTCGTAATAGAACTATTTTGGAAAGTTTTAAAAAAATATTAACTTACGAGGAGATTGATAGTACTAATCCAAGGGATGTAATGAGTAAAGCCTTTCAATTTAACATAATTGATGATGAACAAATGTGGCTCGAAATGCTTAAAGATCGAAATGTTACCTCTCATGTTTACAAATATGAAGATGCAAAACAAGTTTTTCAGAATATAAAGTTATATCTGCCGATTTTAGAAAAAACCTATAACAAATTAGATAAAAAATATTTTGGATGAGCAAATCCTCTACTTCATTAATACTGGACGAAAAACAGACTGCGTTATTAGAAGAACTAAAACAGTTAGCAGCAGAACTTAATAAGCCTAAAAGCTTATTCAAATTCTTTAATCAAAACAATTTAAAAAGCGGAATTTATTTATACGGTCCGGTGGGCAGCGGTAAGACTATGCTGATGAATTCTTTTTTTGAAGAGATAAGCATACCTAAAATCATTATCCATTATCAGAACTTTATGCAGGAAACTCATAAATCTATGCATAAATTACAAACAGAAAATCAAAAAGATATCATCCCTAAAATTGCTAAAAACTATGCTAAACATACTAAACTGTTATGTATAGATGAGTTTGAAATTAAAGACATTACCGATGCAATGATAATAGGTAGATTATTTAATGAATTAATAAAGCAAAATATTTTTATTTTTATAACCTCTAACACGAGTCCCAATAATCTTTACAAAGACGGATTACAACGAGAATCTTTCTTACCTTTTATAAAGATAATCAATAATACATTTTACGTTAAATATCTAGATAATCACCATGATTATCGATTTGATAAAGCATTAGGAGTTAAAGGGGCAAGGATAATTTATCCCTTAACTTTAGAAAACCAAAACAAACTTGAAAAAATTATCACAGATATTAGTGATAATAATCTCGTTTTTCAAAATATACAGGTTCTAGGTAGAGAAATATCCTTTCAAAAAGTACATAAAAGAATATTAGTAACAGATTATAATGAATTATTTACAAGAGACTTAAGCTATATCGATTATGTTAATATTTGTCAAAATTTCAACGTTATTATAGTAGGGAATGTTCATACTATCGATGCTAATGATACAAATACAGCCGTTAGATTTATCAACTTTATCGATAATGCCTATTTCTATAAAATACTTTTATTTATGAGCCTAGAAGATAAGCCGAGTAAAATATATCAAGGTTCAGCACGAGCCGCAGAATTCAAACGCACTATTTCAAGACTAAATGAAATGAATAGCGAATCTTATTTATTAAATAATGATTTTAAGAATTAACTTCCTTAAGAGATTGAAATATGAATATTTTCCCTTCAAAAATCTTATCAATTTTCGCTAAAAAGCTCTTTAATTACTAATTAAAATTTATTTACAGATAGACCTAAGAAATTTAATAAATTCATCAATATTGATTTTTATATCATCTTCTAAATGTTCTTCTGTTGTCTGTTCTACATAGAAAGGATAATAATCACATGACATATAATTTGCCATTCTTTTATAAAAACTTCTAGGAGGAGTTGTGCCGTGATCAATCTCTACTAGTTTACATTTTGGAGCTGCAAAAATAAGATTAGCAAATCCTGATCCATGCGGTCCAACTATTATTTTTGCTTTATTAAAAAGCTGGGCTTGTTCATACGGAGAATATAGCTCTAGATATATTGCCTTAAAACCAAGTTTCTCAATTTTTTCTATTAATTTTTCTTCATTAACTATTTTTCGGGTAGAAGCGTATTTACGAGAAATATATATTTTATCGTATACTTTACTATTATCTTTAATAAAAATATTTCTTAAATCTTTTTTTAACCATAAAGGCAAAATTGTACCTTTTACCGGAATAAACGGTACAGATGGAACAATTAGTCTAGTAGCTTGAATTATACAATCGCTATTTACTACAAAAAGCTTATCTTCCGGTATATTTAAATAATTTAATACTATTTCTAATGACTTAATTTGCCATGAATATTTTAAATTATTAATATAGATACGGTCATATTCAAGATCCGATTCTTTTAATATAATTAATCTAGGCAAAATTTGTAGCAGCCAATGATACCAATTTTCAGAACCAGAAGATGAAATTACTGCTAATTTTCCATTAAAATATAAAGGATTTTCTGTATTAATATCTCGTTTCTTATTTAATAAACGATGTTGATCACCTAAGCTTGTTTGAGTATCTTGTAGAATATAACCTTCTTGAGTTAAAATTCCACCTTCATTAATTACTGTGCCATTTGGTAACTCTAAAATAAATTGTTCAGTATTTTCTTCTTTAAATAACTTTTTAATTTCTATGTTAGATTTTAGCGATTCTATGGAAATAAGTTGATGTTTATTCTTTAATGCATAAGCATTACTAATATAGAAGAGGATAAGAATTATGAATATACAATATCTCATAAAGAGAAAAAAAGATAATTAAAAATTTGCATTGCAAGCTTGGCAGCGACTTACTCTCCCATGCCTTATGACATAGTACCATTAGTGCTATGAAGTTTCACGTTCGAGTTCGGGATGGGATCGTGTGTTTCACTCATGCTATAACCACCAAGCTAGCAATACAAACTTTTAAAAAAATAGATTTGTATGGCTTGCTGTTAATGTTGTTGCATGACTAAATTTGTCATTCCTGCGGAAGCAGGAATCTAAATATTAAAAATTTTTCTAGATACCGTGGCGGGACCACGGTATGACATTATTAGCTGTGCAACAACATTTTTATTCATTGATAAAGCTAATTTAACCTGATAACTTTGTGAGTTGATACTACATTTTTATAGAATTAACACTATATGCATATGTAATCTCACAGCAAAGTAAATCAATCGAGCTATTAGTATCGGTTAGCTACACGCATTACTGCACTTCCACACCCGACCTATCAACGTGGTGGTCTTCCACGGCTCTAATGGGGAAGTCTAGTTTTGAGGTGGGTTTCCTGCTTAGATGCATTCAGCGGTTATCCCTTCCGTACTTAGCTACCCAGCTGTGCCGTTGGCACGACAACTGGTCCACCAGGGGTACGTCCACCTCGGTCCTCTCGTACTAAAGGCAGTTCCTCTCAAACTTCCTACACCCACGGCAGATAGGGACCGAACTGTCTCACGACGTTCTAAACCCAGCTCACGTACCACTTTAATCGGCGAACAGCCGAACCCTTGGGACCTTCTCCAGCCCCAGGATGTGATGAGCCGACATCGAGGTGCCAAACGATTTCGTCGCTATGGACGCTTGGAAATCATCAGCCTGTTATCCCCGGAGTACCTTTTATTCGTTGAGCGATGGCCCTTCCACTCGGGACCACCGGATCACTATGACCGACTTTCGTCTCTGCTCGTCTTGTCAGACTTGCAGTCAGGCTAGCTTATGCCATTGCACTCTAAAAGTTGATTTCCGACCAACCTGAGCTAACCATCGCACGCCTCCGTTACTCTTTGGGAGGCGACCGCCCCAGTCAAACTACCCACCATGCATTGTCTCGGATCCTGATTCAAGGATCTCGGTTAGATGTCAAGAACCAAAAGGGTGGTATCTCAAGGGTGACTCCACAAGGGCTGACGCCTTCGCTTCGTAGTCTCCCACCTATCCTGCACATCTGATTCCTAACACCAGTGCAAAGCTATAGTAAAGGTTCACGGGGTCTTTCCGTCTGACCGCGGGAACTCCGCATCTTCACGGAGAATTCAATTTCGCTGAGTCGATACTGGAGACAGTGGGGAAATCGTTACGCCATTCGTGCGGGTCGGAACTTACCCGACAAGGAATTTCGCTACCTTAGGACCGTCATAGTTACGGCCGCCGTTCACTGGGACTTCAATTCAGAGCTTGCACCCCTCCTTTTAATCTTCCAGCACTGGGCAGGCGTCAGACCCTATACGTCGTCTATTGACTTTGCAGAGCCTTGTGTTTTTAATAAACAGTCGCTACCCCCTAGCTTGTGCCACCTGCACATGGTTGCCCATATACAGGTCATCTTTCTTCCGAAGTTACAGATGCAATTTGCCTAGTTCCTTCAGCATCGTTCTCTCAAGCGCCTTGGTATACTCTACCTGTCCACCTGTGTCGGTTTCGGGTACGGTCTTTATGGACCTCTCACATAACTTATTTTTAGAGACAATTTGTGCGTCACCCCTCAACTCAAATCCTCACGTACGCTTATGTACGCTGCGGTTTTGCGTTTCGTGTCTCCTACAAATTTCTCTCTATAAAGTAAGCTATGTGAGAGGTCCATGTGAAGGTGTTATTTCCTGGAAAATATTCACTGCACAATCAATCCAATAAGACTGTACAATTTACTATTTTCGTCACATCCTTCAGGTTCAGGAATATTAACCTGATTCCCATCGATTACGCCTTTCAGCCTCATCTTAGGGGCCGACTAACCTTGCACAGATTAACTTTACGCAAGAACCCTTGGACTTTCGGCGAGAATGTTTCTCACATTCTTTATCGCTACTTATGTCAGCATTCTCACTTCCGATACCTCCAGCAAACCTTACGGTTCACCTTCGCAGGCTTACGGAACGCTCCGCTACCACTCACGCTTAGAGTGAATCCGCATCTTCGGTACATGACTTGAGCCCCGTTACATTGTTGGCGCAAGAAAACTTACTTAGACTAGTGAGCTATTACGCTTTCTTTAAATGATGGCTGCTTCTAAGCCAACATCCTAGTTGTTTTGGTCTTCTCACATCCTTTAACACTTAGTCATGATTTAGGGACCTTAGATGGCGGTCTGGGCTTTTTCCCTCTCGACTATGGACCTTAGCACCCATAGTCTGTCTGCTATGCTGTACTCGTCGACATTCGGAGTTTGATTGAGTTTGGTAAGTCTGTGGGACCCCCTAGCTCATTCAGTGCTCTACCTTCGACGGTAATCGCTATAACGCTCTACCTAAATAGATTTCGCGGAGAACCAGCTATATCCGAGTTTGATTGGCCTTTCACCCCTAACCACAGCTCATCCCCTACTTTTTCAACAGTAGTGGGTTCGGTCCTTCAGCGGATTTTACTCTGCTTTCAACCTGGCCATGGCTAGATCACCCGGTTTCGGGTCTAATTCATCTAACTAAAACGCCTTATTCAGACTCGCTTTCGCTACGCCTACACCTAACGGCTTAAGCTTGCTAGATAAACTAAGTCGCTGACCCATTATACAAAAGGTACGCCGTCACAAGACATATAAATATGCTTGCTCCGACTGCTTGTAAGCATTTGGTTTCAGATACTATTTCACTCCCCTTATCGGGGTACTTTTCACCTTTCCCTCACGGTACTTGTTCACTATCGGTCACTAGAGAGTACTTAGGCTTAGAGGGTGGTCCCCCTATGTTCAGACAGGATTTCACGTGTCCCGTCTTACTCAAGGACTTCAAACTTTTTACCTATACGGGACTATCACTCTCTATGGTCAACCTTTCCATGTTGTTTTAGTTATTTTTTTGAAGCCACTGGCCTGGTCCGCGTTCGCTCGTCACTACTAACGGAGTCTCGGTTGATGTCCTTTCCTCCAGCTACTTAGATATTTCAATTTGCTGGGTTTGCTTCATATAGCTATGTATTCACTATACAATACCTAATAAATTAGGTGGGTTTCCCCATTCGGAAACCTTCGGATCAAAGTTTATTCGCAACTCCCCGAAGCTTATCGCAGCGTATTACGTCCTTCATCGCCTTCTAATGCCAAGGCATCCACCAAATGCTCTTATTATATTTACTTACGCTTTTTACTTGAGATTACACGATGCATACAGAATTAATTTCACAATTATTTTCAGTATCTACTCACAATATAAATTTTTATTATCGCGGTGTATTTAGTTTTTAGCTTTATCAACTTTTTAAACAGCTACAAAGTTTTACTTATTCAAACTTTGCGTGATGATTTTATATCTATATTTTCAAAGCTTGTCAAACACTAATTTCAAATAATTTTAATTTTATTTCTTACTAGGTGGTTTAAAGTTATTTTAATCTCTTTTTAGAATAGGCTTTGTCGGCTTTTTGTTTAGATTTTCAGTCCCTAATTTTGTATTTACCTTATCGCCTAAATCTTCAAAAAAGAATCTGCCTTTTTGTAAAACATGATTTACCGCTTTCATTTCTCCTTCTCTGTTTATCAAACCGCTTTGAGTTTTAACAAACAATAATTTACCGTCTTTTCTAAAGACTAGATTTTCATCAATTTCAAAATCTTTAGTTATACTTAAATTACCGTTCTTATCAAATTTACCTAAAATATTTTTCTGTAAATCAGCAAATTCGGCATGAGTGTATAATTTTGAAATTTCTTTTATTTGCTTTGGATCGTTTATATGTTCGCCAGCTTTGTTAATAAAGTCGCTAATTTCATATTGAGATGTTTTACCGTGTGGAGTTTTTTTCACAAGAAATTGAGTTTCCGTAAGTAGCTTAGTTTGATTCTCTACTTCATCATCTAATATATTAATTACTTTCCTTTTTATAGAATAAATATCACTATTCTTTTCAAGCTTTAAGATAAATTCCTTAATGTCTAAATCATCATTAAACCTAACTTCTTTTTTATCTTTACCCATAATTAATACTCTTATTTTAATATTGTATCTTTTAAAATATTTGTACCACGTAAAAATTCTTCTATATTCAAAGCTTTTTTACTCTCTTGCTGAAGTTTTTTCACTCGTAATATACCTCTTCCACAAGCTATTTCCAGCTTATCGCTAATAACGGTGCCGGAAGTAAAGTGATGCTCCGCATTTAAATATTCTGCTTCAAGGATTTTAATTATTTTATCATTATAACTAAAATATGCTCCGGGCCAGGGATTCATCCCTCTTATTTTACAATCTATTTTATATGCGGATTCATGCCAATTAATTTTTCCTTCTTCTTTAGTTAATTTATGAGCATACGTAACACCATCACTTGACTGTTTTATCGGTACTATATTATCAATATTTGCAAGTGTTTTTATTAGTAATTCAGCTCCTAAATTAGCACATTTATTGTGCAATTCTTCCAATGTTGTCCTTTCTTCTAAATCAAAATCTTCTTTCATCAATATATCACCCGTATCAAGCCCTGCATCCATACGCATAATACATACGCTACTTTTCCGATCACCCTCTATAATAGTACGCTGCAGAGGAGCCGCTCCTCTGTGACGAGGCAAATCGGATGGATGGATATTAAGACAGCCGTATTTTTTAGCTTCTAATATAGCTTTCGGCACAATAAAACCATATGCAATAACAACTATAATATCAGCATTACTCTTATTAATTAGATTTATTATTTCATCATTACGAAGAGTAGAAGGAGTATAAACAGGAATTTGATGCTCAAATGCTAATTGATGTATTGGAGATTTAGCTAAGTTAAGCCCTCTGCCCTTAGCTTTAGGTTGCTGGGTAAAAACAGCTTTAACTTCATGATGAGTTATAAGTTTTTTAAGAGCGGGAACTGCAAATTCAGGCGTTCCCATAAAGATTACTTTCACACTATATTATTTTTGAGTTTCTTAAGCTTACGAAGCACCACATCTCGTTTTAAATTACTTAAATAATCAATCATGAGCTTACCTTCCAAATGATCATACTCATGCTGGATAACTCTTGCAAGCCAATCATTTGCTTTAAGCTCTTGCGATTTACCATGATAGTCTAAATACCTAATCTTTATAGATTCCGGTCTTGCCACCTCAATACGTTGCTCCGGTACTGATATACAACCTTCATTAGCCGTAATTAGCTCTTCTGATTTTTCTATTATTTCAGGATTCACTATAAAAAGCGGATAAAAATCCTTTGGTCTTTCTACCGGATCATGATCTTTTATATCAATTACTAAAATACGTTTCAATACCCCTACTTGTACTGCTGCAAGCCCTGCACCGTCTTCATGGTACATAGTTTTAAGCATATCATCCATAAATTTTCGTGTTTGATCTGTAAACTCTAAAACCGGCTGAGATTTCTGCTTTAATCTTTCATCAGGTGCCGTTACTATCAGTAATATTGACATAATTAAATCTTAATATTTTATTTTAATATACCATAAAACCACCAAAATGTAAAGAAAGTAAACCCGCCTAATTCCGGCAATAGTTGCATAATAAACTCACCTATTTGCAATAATTTGTCGAATTAATAATTATTTAGTAAAAAATAATAGCAAATATCAGATAACATGTTAATAAATAAGGCTTGCATAAAATTAAGGAGGAATAGCAATGCATTGGGGTGATATTGAAGAAATTGCCGAACAACTCGAAGAACATTGTAGCGATCAGTATAATGAAAAAAAAATTTCATTATTAAAGCTAGAGAAACTGATTAGAGATTTAAAGGACTTTGAAGATGAAGAGAAAAAAGTCGAAGAAGTTACATTAGAAGAAATTTTAGACAAATGGGAAGAATTACGGGAAAAAATTAGAGAAATCGATTAAGTAGCTTTTGAGTTATTTTCAGGCATTTATAAATTAACTTTATAAAAATATATTATAATCAATAACAATATAGCAACTGCCTGAAAAAAAACTCTTAAAGTCATTAACTTTGAACTAAATTTCTTATCAAACTTTCCTCCGATAGCCATCGACACTACCCCTATAATAAGAACCGAAACGGTTAAACCAATAGCAATTAATAACCACATCATAATTTATTACTCAATATATAATTTCCTACACAAAGATTATATGCTTTTTCTCTTTTAAATCAATTATCTAATTAATATTTGAGATCCAGTTCAAAAATTAACTAATTCTTCACAAAAAATAACAATTCTAGGGACACAAATATCTCATTTATTAAATATAGATAATTCAACAATTACTTTAAAAGAAAAAGAGATATTAGGTTCTTGCGTTCTTATTAATTTCCGCTTAAAAATATCTAAAAATACAAATAATTTAATTTTCCGCACGCAAGAACCTAGAGTATTTTGAGAAACCTAATCTAAGCTTTCTGAGTTATACTATATATATTATCTATCAGTTTAACAAAAGCACCATTTCCTAAAACATTAGCACAAGTGATTACAGGATCAAACAAGATATAAAGAGCTGTAATCAGAGACATCATATTAGTATTAAAACCTAGATATTGTTCAAGTATAGGAAGCATTACAATAATTCCTCCACCTGGTATAGCTGCTACTAAAAATTTTGCCAATACAAAATAAAAAGTAAAAATAAGATAATTAAATAAAGTAGGCTCAGCTAATCCATAACTTTTTATTATAGCATAAGCCAAAATTGGTATAGCGAAACAATCGCCCACAAGATGAATATTTACTGTTATTGGTACAACGGTACGAGCGAGTACTTTATTATTTGTATTATTTTCCGCTCCTATTATACTAAGTGGCATACTTATAACACTAGACATAGCACTAAATACACTTATAGATGCTGGCATCATATTACTGAGGCTAGCTATGAATTCCTTAACTCGACAGTTACTTAAAATAAAATAAGCAAGAAAGATATAGCCAAACTGAGCAAATGCGATTGTCCCAAAAATGAACATATAATCTTTAATAATTATACCTAATACTTCATCAAACTGTAGTTTTACGATAAAGCCCATTATAAATAAGGGAATTATATAGATAAACAATCGCAATATTTTTGCAACAAATGCTTCTATCTTGAAAGCCAATCCAATTGCAATCTCAGCACAAAATTTTGAGGATATAAAGCCTAAGATAATACTACTAAATACGATTTTATCATTAGAAATAATATTAGGAAAATTAAGCAACCATAAAGGCTTTAAACTATCATTTTCTATAGGAGAGATCATTGATAAATTGAATTGATATATGTATATACCTACATAATGACTTATGAAAGTAGAACAAAAATTAGACCCACATACTAGTAATAATATTAAGAAAACTATACGTGTTGCATCTTTGGCTAGCATTACAACAGATTTAAAAAGTAAGCCAAAAATAATTAAAGGAAGAAATAATCCAATTATAGATTTAATAGATAGACTTATTGAATATAATAACCTTTTTACTTCTAAACTCATTAGTGGGTTGAATAATATGATAGCTATGATAATAGCCATTAAAATAAGTGGCATTTTACGAAACATAAAACTTACCTAATAATAATTAGTTAATTTAAAGTGGTGGATATAATTAAAAGAAAGATATAGAGATATTGTTACCGGCTTGAACCGGTTGTAGTAGTAAAGAAAGACTGAAAAGTTAATATGTGCATATTCATAAATTCAATATACAGTTATTATAGAGAGAAAAATTAGTGTTGCAATACTTCTCTAGAAGTTCTTTGGGAGGTATTGCTAACTAAAAGCAGAGTAGTTAATAAATTAACGTCATTGCGAGGAAAATTACGAAATAATTCGACGAAGCAAGGAAGAAAAAAATTCTAGTTTACAGAATTTTTTTATTATTTTTCTGGATACCACGATCAAGTCGCGGTATGACACTGAGTAGGTTTGCCGATCCACGCAACAACGCCTTAACTAAAAACAACATCACCATTATACTTCAAAGTAAAATGAACAGTAGTATACGAAGATCAACTTCAAAAAGAGCAAGGAATCCACAAAGCGAGGAGCGGAGTGTATACTTAATACGTGAGCACCACAGCTCTTGTAGGATGACGTAGCCAATTTTTGAAGTTGATCAAGTATACACCTCTTCAGATTGTTCTAATCCCTCTTCCTCTAACTCACTATCTTCTTCGCTTTCAGAAGTTTCAGCAATTAAAGAGACAGATACGACTTTTTCACCGTCATCTAGCTTAAATAGGATTACGCCGCTAGTGTTACGTCCCGTAATACGCACTGACTCAAGTTTACAGCGAATTAACTTACCGCTATTGGTGATCAGCATTAGCTCATCATCCATTTTAACTGGCATAACACCGACGACTAAACCGATTTTGTCGTTAATATCCATATTGATTATACCGCTGCCACCACGGTCAGTAATTCTATAGCCATAAGCCGAGCTTCTTTTACCAAAACCGTTCTCTGTAACCGTCAAGATAAATTCTTCGGAATTTGCCATTTCTAAAATAGAATCTGCAGTCAAAGTTACACTTAACTCTTCAAGGTTAAACTCCTCACCTTTAGCAATCTCAAGCCTTTTTTCCCATGGCACTGTTAAATAAGCATCTCTATCCTCTTTTGTACTGCTAATGCCTTTAAGCACAGTCATAGAAATTACAGAATCCTCCTTGGCAAGTTTCATACCTCGCACTCCGTCGGAAGTACGGCTCTTAATAACACGCAGCGATTCAACAGGGAATCTTAAAGCTTTACCGGCTTTGGTAGCAAGTAAAATATGCTCGTCTTCTTTACATGGTTTTACGTCTATTAATTTATCGTCCTCATCAAGCCTAATAGCAATTTTACCGTTCGACTGAATTTTTTTGAAATCTAATAAATCGCTTCTTCTGATGTTACCCTTAGCAGTTGCAAACATAATATTTAAATTATCCCACTCATCCTGATTTTCAGGTAGCGGCATAATATTCGTAATATGCTCATTTTCTTTCAACGGTAATATATTAACCATTGGTCTTCCTTTACCTTGCGGATTACTTAAAGGTAATTTATATAGTTTTAAACTATAAACCTGACCTATATTTGAGAAGAACAACATTGGCGTATGAGTACTACCGACAAAAACTTGTGTGGTAATATCTTCATCACGCATTGAAAGCCCTGATCTTCCTTTACCGCCACGTTTTTGCGAACGATAGCTACTTAGAGGTACACGCTTGATATACCCACCAAGCGTTACGGTTACTACCATTTCTTCACGCTGAATTAAATCTTCTATATCTTGATCAAATTCGCCGAATTCAATTGAAGTAAGACGAGGAGTCGCAAATTCTTCTTTAACTTTAATTAGCTCTTCCTTTAAAATCTCAAGTAACCTTATACGAGAGCCGAGTATATTAAGATACTCGGCAATTTCCGTAGCAAGGTTTTTTAAATCCTCTTCAAGCTTGTTTTTCTCCATAGCGGTTAGACGTTGTAGCCTCATTTCTAAGATTGCCTTAGCTTGCACCTCAGTAAAGCTACATTTGCCTTGCTCATTTAACATTGCTTTATCATCAACTAGCTTCACAAGAGGTAGAATATTTAACGTATCCCAGCTGCGTGCCATTAATTCTTGCTTAGCTGCATTCGGGTCATTTGAAGCTTTGATAATACGTATTATTTCATCGATATTACTAACGGCAATGGTTAACCCTAGTAAAATATGTGCTCTATCTCTTGCTTTATTTAGCAAATATATAGTACGGTTAGTAATTACCACTTCCCTAAAACTAACGAAAGCTGCAATTACTTCTTTCAAATTCATCATTTTCGGTAGCCCGTCTTTAAGAGCAAGCATAATAACACCAAAGCTAGTTTGTAGCTGCGTACATGCGTATATTTGATTTAAGACTACCTCAGCAACTACATCTTTCTTTAATTCAATAAAAATTCTTACACCGTTTTTATTCGATTCGTCACGTAAATCACTTATACCCTCAATACGTTTCTCTTTAACCATCTCAGCAATCTTTTCAACAAGCCTTGCTTTATTTACCATATACGGTATTTCGGTAATAATAATTGCTTGACGGCTATTACCGATATTCTCAATCTCGGCTCGACCTCGCATAATTATACTGCCTCTACCGGTAAGATATGCCGATCTAATACCGCTAATGCCTAAAATCATTGAACCTGTAGGAAAATCCGGTCCTTTAACAACTTCTAGTAAATCTAATATTTCTATATTGTTATTATCTATATATAAACAACAAGCATCGATAACCTCACCTAAATTGTGCGGAGGGATATTAGTTGCCATACCGACCGCAATACCTCCGCTACCGTTAACCAATAAATTAGGAAACATTGCAGGAAGTACGGAAGGCTCTTCTTCAGAACCATCGTAATTAGGGTTAAAGCTGACAGTCTCTTTATCGATATCCTCTACGAGCTTATGCGAAACTTTGGCCATTCGAGATTCGGTATATCTCATTGCCGCCGCCGCATCACCGTCCATCGAGCCGAAATTACCCTGCCCGTCTACAAGCGGTAAACGCAAGGAAAAATCTTGTGCCATACGTACTAACGAGTCGTAAATAGCACTGTCACCGTGCGGATGGTATTTACCCATCACGTCACCGACAATTCTTGCAGATTTTCTATAAGGTTTGCTAGCATGATTACCGGCTTCATACATAGAATAGATAATTCGGCGATGCACCGGCTTTAAGCCGTCCCGAACATCCGGTATAGCTCTACTTACTATAACACTCATAGCATAATCAAGATAAGATACTTTCATCTCATCTTCGATATTTACCGGTACTAAATTAGAAAAATTTTGATCAGTCACGATTACTTAGCCTTAAATTTAATTTAATGAATTATATTTAATAATAGAGACATAATAAATTTCTTTCAAGGATTGCTTGTATTTACTTTGTACTTTGAAAGGCAGTATTAAAATTCTTTTAGAAAGGAGTTTTAAATAATGTGTAGCCAAGATAAAAGGAGATTTTTATTTTGGCTACTAATTTAATTTTATCCTAAAATTTCTACACAATTATTATTTTCTATACTAGTATCACTTTGAAACTCATAGAATGGATTAGCCAAACTTATTGCTTCATATAATAGGTTATTCTCTGATTCTATGTCTAATTCCTTATTGATGAACCACTCATTTATATTTTCGTTATAGATAAATAAATCTTTAGCTGATGATTCTAATTCATTTAAATCATCGCTAGAGAATCCAATTTTACTTAAATCATTATTAATTCTATTAATTAAATATCCTCTTTCTATTAATAGCTTTAGCAAGCCATATTCACCAAATAAGTGTGCTGTTCCTACACAACATACAATATCTTTATTATATTCTTTAAAGTAATGATCTATTTTAGTTATCCATGCTGTGTTACGTTGTTTAATGAGCAGTGCATCATCTGATGGGATCATATCTGTCAACATATGCCCTTTCAAATATTCTAAAGATATGATATTCATCTATCTTGGGTCTTCTATACAGGAAATAACATAATTCTCAAGGTATTGTATGTCCATACCTTGCATAGTATTCGTGTCATCTAAGTTTTGCACTAACTTTCCTTCTTGACTGTAATGTCTTGCTAACTCCGAATCCATACCTTTATGTCCTTCCTGTGCAGCAAACATTATAACCCCTTCATGAGATAAATCATGTAATTTAAGATTCAATTCCGATTTATGAGATAAAGCTTTTGCTGCTATCTTTAATATTCTTGGATCAATATCATCATGGGTACTATCAGCATTTTTATTTAGCAATTTTAAGTCTGATAAGAGTTGTAATCTCTCTGAAACAGATTTTTCTCCATCTCCTTCGGTAATAAGTATTTTCTGTTTCAATAAAAATTCTTTTGCTACCTTTGGCAAGAAATCTATGCTTAAAAAATGTACTGACCCTAATAAATAAGCCGATTTATTATCACGACTAAATTCAAATAAAAACATATCAAACCTCAAAGATTAATTAATTTTAACTAAATATAAGGTAATATATTGAGCTGATTTTTATTTTCAATCAGGATTATTGTTTTTATGGACCTAGTTAGCAAGCCACGGAGTGACACAGTGGATTTTACCGGTCCACGCAACAATGCCTGCTTGCAGTGACGACTTAGGTATCTACGCAACAAGCTCTTTAGTCACTTGCAATGACGACATCAACCGTTTCTAGGTAATGACATAATCGTAAGAGTTAACAGACTTATATTATATATTAGAATTATTTTATACTTTCTAAATATAATGAACATTGCTCTATTCTTTTTATATCATCTAATGTTACCTGTTCTTCTAACCTTTGTTTAAACTTAGCTCTTAGTTTTTCTATAGTAAACTCAGCTCCATTTTGTGACAGACGTGAGGAGCGAAGCCTATAATAATAGGCGAAAGGGCGGACAACGAAGCACAAAGTGGGGATCAGTTTACTATAATCTTTATTTTTCTTAGAAACCGGTAATATTTTAGACAATAATTTATTATTTTTGTTGAACATGTAATTACTCTCATGATTAAACTTAAATTGCTCAAGTTTCAACCACCGAAGAGAAATATCCCTTGGTGGTCGGGGGAGTTCAAAGAACCGCCTAAGACAGCTACAATAGCCTTTAAGCTTAAAGCAATGCTTTAAGCTCTGTACATAGCTATTATCTCCCCGACCGCGATGAAGTCGAGGATTATACCATTTATACGGCTGATAATACCGCTTAGGAGTGAGGCTTTGAAACCCCAGAATAACGTTACCGCTATTCTTGCAAGAGATTTTACTCAATTTTTTTGAAAAGTCAATTAGCTATCTATACAACAAGACTTATATTAGATTAAACTAACAAACCTCTATAAGGCTATGGTGAGAATCACCAATCAATATCCCGAGACCTTCCCCTCCATTATCATTATGATCAAAATGATTGTAATTAAAATCATTTTTAGGACAACACAATTTGAATCTAATATCTTTAATAAACATTGTATCTATATAACTTGATTTAGTATCATATATCTATAAAACTTCTGCTCCATCCCAAACAACTTTTTTCTCATCCGATAACCTTATAGCTTTATAATTTTTAACTTTTAATCTATTAAGTATAGTAGGAGTCAAATCATCTGTAATAATTTGAGGTCCAGCTCTAAGCGAAATCCTTGCCGCATCATTTGAAAAAGGAACTGTACCTATATCGGTATACGAAGTACCGGCAAAAGTAAGTGTCCTACCGTTTTCTACTTGTATTAAATTAATTATGGGGTTATCTATAATAACACGCACTCCATTCGCCGAAGAAGCCATTGCTTCGTTAGCTAAAATATTATAATTCATATCGGAAGAACTTACAAATGTAGTGATAGTGTCGCCTATTACTATATCTTCTCCGTTAAGTGTCAATGTAACTGTAGTAGCAGGTTCTACCGGCACTATATCTTCCATGCTAAATGTAATTCTAGTAGCTGCTCCTATAGTAGTTGTTGTACTTTCCAGCATAATTTTTACCTAATTTTCTGTTAAAAAGCTATTATACACAAAATTATAAATGAGTAAAGAGAGTATTAATAAATTAATGCCTCGCTTACTTATTGTTGCAAGCGGCTAAAAATTTTGTTGCATGGATAGCTTTACATTGCCGCAGAAGCGTTGCCCGCGTGGATACCGATGTTATTCCTAGCTAAAAGCGGGAATCCAGTACTTTTAGCTGTCACCCCGTGGTCAAGCCACGGGATGACATCCGTTTTATCTATCCATGCAACAACGCCCGTTTGCAATGACGTATTTTATTTACTTTTCTCCTCCTGCTGTTTATACCAGAGTTCTGCGTAATAGCCTTTGTGCTGTAGCAAGGTTTTATGGTTGCCTCGTTCTACTATATAGCCATTATCTAAAACGATAATCTCGTCTGCATCGATAATAGTTGATAGTCTATGAGCAATGATAAGAGTAGTATGATACTGTGATATTTCTTTAAGGCTTGCTTGAATTAGCTTTTCGGTTTTAGTATCAAGCGAGCTTGTTGCTTCGTCAAAAACATATATTGCCGGATTTTTTAGGATGGTTCTTGCAATTGCAATACGCTGTTTTTCGCCGCCTGAAAGCTTTAAGCCTCTTTCGCCTACCTGCGTTTCATACCCTTCGGGTAGCGTGCTAATAAACTCATGGATATGAGCATTTTTTGAGGCTGCTATAACTTCATCATAGCTTGCTGCATTATTACCATATGCGATGTTGTAATATATCGTATCGTTAAATAGTACGGTATCTTGCGGAACGATTCCAATAGACTTACGAAGTGAGCCTTGAGTAACTTCTCTTATATCTTGATCATCTATAGTAATATTGCCGCTATTAATATCGTAAAACCTAAAAAGCAAGCGTGATATAGTTGATTTCCCTGCCCCGCTACTACCTACCACCGCTAAAGTTTTACTGCTTCCTATCGTAAAACTTATATTATGCAAAATCGGACGTTCCTGATTATAAGCAAAACTAACATTATCGAAACTAACCTCACCTTTTGAGATAATTAACTCCTTAGCGTTCACGACATCTTCTACTTCTGCCGGTATGTCTAAAAGATTAAACATATCTTCCATACTAACTAGAGCGTTTTTAATTTCTCTATAAGCAAAGCCAAGTATTGAAAGCGGAATTGATAGCTGAAACAAGTAAGTATTAACCATTATTAAATCGCCGACGGTCATTTTATTCTGATTAATAGCATTTGCCGAAAGTATCATAAGGCTAACAAGCCCTAAGGATATTATAACATCCTGTCCTATATTTAAAATCGATAGGCTGTTAGTGATTTTAGTAGAAGATTCTTCATAATTTTGCAAGGCCTCATTAAACCTTACTGCCTCATATTCTTCATTACCGAAATATTTAATAGTCTCAAAATTTAGTAAACTATCTATTGCAATATTATTAGCGGTGTTATCACTTTTATTTACTTCTCTTACGAACGAAATTCGCCAAGTACTGATCTTGAAAGTATAAACCACATAAACTATCATCGTTATTAAAATAGTTACGGCAAACCAAATACCGTAAACATACCATAACATTCCACTTACAAGGATTATCTCTAGGCTTGTCGGGAAAATATTAAATAATGAATAACGTAATATTGCTTCAATACCTGTAGTACCACGCTCTATTGACCTACTTAAGCCTCCTGTTTTTCGGGTAATATGAAAACGCATACTTAAATTATGCATGTGCTTAAAGACATTTAGAGCAACTAAGCGAGTCGCCTGATGTCCTACTTTTGAGAAAATAATATTTCGCAGCTCACTAAATATTTGTACCAATATTTTAGTTCCGCCATATGCAACAATAATCCCTATAATAACAGAAAGAGCAAAATTTTTATTTAGCCCATCTATTATATATTTATAAACAATCGGAACGAAAATATTTATTACTTTAGCTATGACTAGACAAATAAGAGAAGTAACAATACGCAGGCGTATATCAAAATCCTTCGACCATAAATAAGGCAGAAGTAAATAGAATGAATTTTTATGATTGTTGTTTTTGGACATTTTTGAAGTTTTTGCAAGTTTGTATGGCTTTGTCATTCAAGAAGAATGTAGGCATGGCTCGGTGTCATTCCAGCAACGGCGGGAATCCAGAAATACACTTGCCTAAATCTTCCCATCTAGGATTAATTTTTTCTATTAATTTTATTTTCCAACTACGATTCCACTTTTTTAATGCTTTTTCTCTAGCAAGAGCTTCTTTAATATCAGCAAATTCCTCGGTATAAACAAGTTTTATAACATTATATCTTGTCGTAAAACCCTTGATTATTTTTTGCTTATGTTCATAAGTACGGCGTAGTATATTATTAGTAATGCCAATATACAAAGTACCATTGCGATCAGAACATAATATATATACCCAATACATTTTTATTATTTATTTTTTCTGGATTCCCGCCTACGCGGGAATGACATAAACGAGCCATGCAACAATACCCTACGTTCGCTCGCAATGACGTTTTTATTAATTATGCCCCGGCTGCAGGCGTCTTCTTCGGTTGCCCTTCCAGCAACTTATCTAGCCTTCCCTCTTTTTCAAGATCAAACAGAGCATCACAGCCGCCAATATGCATATTATCTATAAATATCTGCGGGACAGTCTTTTTTCCACCGGATTTCTTAATAAAATTTTTTTTCTCTTCCTGAGTAAAATTACTTACTTCAATTTCCTCATAAACAACATTTTTCTCATCAAGCAATGCTTTAGCTTTTATACAATAAGGACAACTAGCGAGAGTATAAATAATAATTGTGTGTAATATAGCTTTATTCATAATATTATATTTTTTGTTAGATTTTAATATATTATCTTAAACTATAGTTTTTAAAGCAAGTAAAAATACATGAATAATTTTTCTATTATCTCAGAATATAAACCGGCAGGCGATCAGCCAAAAGCAATAGACGAAATTATAATAGGATTAAATAACAAGAAACGCTCGCAAATGTTGCTTGGTATTACGGGGTCAGGCAAAACTTTTACTATGGCGAATATTATAGAGAGAACTAATCGCCCTACTCTGATAATGGCACATAATAAAACTTTAGCTGCTCAAATTTATTCAGAAATGAAGTCGATTTTTCCAAAGAACGCCGTTGAGTATTTTGTCTCATATTATGATTATTACCAGCCCGAAGCTTATATAGCACGTACCGATACTTTTATAGAAAAAGACTCATCAATTAACGAGCAGATTGATTTAATGCGTCATTCTGCTACAAGATCGTTATTAGAGCGTCGTGACGTTATAGTAGTTTCTTCCGTTTCCTGTATTTACGGGCTTGGCTCTCCTGATTTATATTATCAGATGACGGTTAATCTAGAACCTGGTAAAAGCTACCCTCGTGATAAACTATTAAACGATTTGATAAATCTACAATATGAGCGTAACGATATCGGGTTTGAACGCGGCTGTTTTCGGGTTAAAGGCGATAACATCGATATTTTCCCCTCACATTATAGCGATAAAGCTTGGCGTTTATCGTTTTTCGGTAATGAACTTGAATATATACATGAATTTGATCCCCTAACGGGCGAGAAACTTGCTAAGCTCGATAAAGCTATAGTTTTTGGTAATTCACATTTCGTGATGCCGCAAGAAACGGTAAATAGTGCCATATCAGCTATTGAAGAGGAGTTACAAAAACGCTTAGAGTTCTTAAAGTCGCAAGATAAACCGCTTGAAACGCAAAGGCTAAATCAACGTACTCAATATGACCTTGAAATGCTGACAGAAACCGGCAGCTGTAAAGGCGTTGAAAATTATTCGAGATTCTTTACCGGTCGTAATGCCGGTGAGCCGCCACCGACATTATTCGAGTACCTACCTGAAGATGCGTTATTATTTGTTGATGAAAGCCACGTATCCGTACCACAAATTAGAGCGATGTATAACGGCGATCGAGCAAGGAAAGAAGTATTGGTAGAGCATGGGTTTCGTTTGCCTTCTGCTCTTGATAACAGACCTTTAAAATTTGAAGAATGGGAAAAATTTAGACCGCAAACCGTTTTTGTATCAGCAACCCCGGGACCATTTGAGCTAGAAGAAACCGGAGACACTGTAGTAGAGCTGATTATCAGACCTACGGGACTGCTTGACCCCGAATGTATTATCAAGCCTGCTACTAACCAAGTTGAGGATTTAATTGGCGAGATTCAGGCTACTATAGCTAAAGGTTTTCGTGTTCTAGTCACCACCTTAACTAAAAAAATGGCAGAAGATTTAACCGCCTATTTGCAGGAGCTAAAATATAAAACTTCTTATTTACATTCTAACGTTCATACGCTTGAGCGTATCGAGATTTTACGAGATTTACGACAAGGTACTATCGATATTTTAGTAGGTATTAACCTATTAAGAGAGGGGCTTGATATCCCTGAATGTGCCTTAGTTGCTATACTTGATGCAGATAAAGAGGGATTTTTACGGTCGGAAGTATCGTTAATACAAACAATCGGAAGAGCTGCAAGAAATAGTGAGGGCAGAGTTATACTTTATGCCGATAAAATGACTAAATCTATTGATAAAGCCATGAGCGAAACTTTGCGTAGAAGGCAAATCCAACAGGAATATAACGAAAAACACGGCATAATTCCAAAGACTATCAACCGTACTATTCACGCTTTAGCAGAACTTGAGAAAGTTGATAGTAAGCTTGATAAAAAACAAGCTCATACTTTATTTGATAACCCTGCTAAGTTAAAAGCCCATATTGAAAAATTAAAGAAAGACATGCTTAAAGCCGCAAGTAATCTTGAATTTGAACAAGCCGCAAAACTTCGTGATCAGCTAAAAACTTTAGAAGAGGCGGCACTTGAGTTGAGCTAAACCCGATTGTCACCCCGTGGCTTGACCACGGGGTCCAGTAAAAAAATATAAATATAACAATTTTTTAAAACTAAAAGCTCGATTTATCTCGCTTTATGCTGGATCCCGTGGTCAAGCCACGGGATGACACCCAGCAGGTTTTTCGATCCATACAACAACGTCTATTAACAACACTTAAAACTTCTTCTATGATACGGTGATAAGCCATGTATATTAATAGCTTCGATATGTTCACGAGTGCCGTAGCCGGAATTTTTATGCCATAAATATTGTGGGAATTCAGTACTTAAATCTAGCATCAAACGATCCCTAGTAACTTTTGCAACAATAGAAGCCGCAGCAATCGATAACGATAAATTATCACCGTTAATTATACTAACAAATCTTTTATCCTTAAACGGCATATTACCGTCAACTAAAACTATTTCCAGCTTAAGGCTAAGATTTGCCGCAGCAATAGAACAAGCTTTTTTAGTTGCTTCTAATATATTAATTTCATCAATTTCGGTATGAGAAATAATAGCGGTCGACCAAGCATAATTACTAGTTATTTGCTCATATAATAATTCTCTCTTCTTTTTAGAAAGTTTTTTAGAATCTTTAATACCCGGTATAATATTAGTGTTATCTATTATAACGGCACTTGCTACTACCGGACCTGCTAGCGGTCCTCTACCTGCTTCATCTATACCTGCTATAATATAGTTATGATATTTTTTTTCAAAATGTAATAGATCTACTTCCATAATTGTATTTTTTTAATTTTTAATGTATATAATATATAGTCTTTGTTGTATGAACGCCGAGTCGTAATTGCAAGCGACTGCAAGGAGCGTGGCAATCTCATGAAATAATAAACTCCTGAGATTGCTTCGTCAAAACTTATAGTTTTTCCTCGCAATGACGATAAAAATCAATCTATGCAACAAAACCTAAAATAATATAGAATTATAAAGTGCAAAATTATTTTCAATTATTAGGACTTCCGCAAGATTATAATATTGATTTAAAGATATTAGAAAAGCAATATTTTGCTATGCAGGTAAAATATCATCCCGATAAAGCAAAAACTTTGCAGGAAAAGGAACAAAATCTAATTACTGCGGCTGAATTAAATAACGCTTACTCTACTCTTAAAGATGCCTTAAAGCGTGCTGAATATATGCTGCTTTTACAAAATATAAATTTGAATGACGAAAAGACACGTAGTTTACTTTCGCCTCTAGAATTAAGCATATTCTGGGATGAAATGGAAATAATCGAAAATACAATCTTATTTAGTGATTTAGAAAAAATAAAAGATAAATATGAATTAATGAAAAAGCTTGAGATTGATTCTTTAAAACAAGCTTTTGAAGAACAAAATCTATCAGATGCAACTATAAAAACTAGCAAGCTTAAATATATTGGGATATTGCTGCATAAACTGCAAGAAAAAATAAAATCATGCAAATAATAGAAATTACAGAACCGGAGCAAGCTGATTTTAAGCAAGAACGGCAAATAGCAGTCGGCATCGATTTTGGCACTACTAACTCATTAATAGCTATTGCAACTAATAGAAAAGTTAAAGTTATTAAATCTAGAGATGATAAAGAACTAATCCCAACTACTATAGATTTTACAAACGAAAATTTTATAATAGGTAATAATAAAGGGCTGCGTTCTATTAAAAGACTATTCGGTAAAACATTAAAAGAAATTCTAAATACTCCGGCACTTTTTTCGTTAGTTAAAGATTATCTAGAGGTAAATAGTAGTGAGCTTAAATTAAACTTTGCAAATAAACAACTGCGAATCTCTGAAATTGCAGCAGAAGTTTTTATTTACTTAAAAAATCAAGCAGAAGAGCAATTAAAGACTAATATAACTAAAGCAGTTATAACCGTACCTGCACATTTTAACGATGCAGCAAGAGGCGAAGTAATGCTTGCGGCTAAAATAGCAGGTTTTGAAGTATTAAGGCTAATTGCCGAACCTACTGCAGCTGCCTATGCTTATGGCTTAAACAAAAATCAAAAAGGCTGTTATTTAGTATATGACCTAGGCGGCGGCACTTTTGACGTATCTATTCTTAATATACAAGAAAGCATTTTTCAAGTTATAGCAACAAACGGCGATAATATGCTTGGTGGCGACGATATAGATGTAGTAATTACACAATATCTTTGCAATAAATTTGATTTACCTAATTCTATAGATACTTTACAACTTGCAAAAAAAGCAAAAGAAACTTTAACATATAAAGATAGTTTTAATAATGATAATATATCAATTAGTAAGCAAACATTAGAGCAATTAATTTTACCTTTAGTAGAACGTACTATCAATATAGCTAAAGAATGTTTAGAACAAGCAGGAAATCCAAATATAGATGGCATTATTTTAGTTGGCGGTGCAACCCGCATTCCTTTAATAAAAGACGAATTATATAAAGCATTTAAAGTGCAGCATATTTCCAAAAGGTTCAGACAAGATGAATTTAAAGGCGAGCCTGCGGAGCGTATAAAAATACGTGAGCACAGGCAAGTCCTGCAAAATTCGCTTGTATCAAACTTTATGGAATATGCTGTAGATATTCTATCAGATATTGATCCTGATAAAGCAGTCGTATGGGGAGCTGCATTACAAGCAGAAAATTTAACAGCACCCCATACAAATTCATTATTGATTGATGTAGTACCTTTATCGCTGGGTATGGAATTATATGGCGGTATAGTTGAAAAAATCATTATGCGTAATACTCCGATTCCTATTTCGGTAGTAAAAGAATTTACGACTTATGCCGATAATCAAACCGGTATACAATTTCATATATTGCAAGGCGAACGTGAAATGGCTGTAGATTGCCGTAGCTTGGCTCGATTTGAGTTAAAGGGGCTTCCTCCTATGAAAGCAGGAAATATTAGAGCTGAAGTTACTTTTGCTATTGACGCAGACGGTATATTATCCGTTTCCGCTTATGAGAAAATCAGCAATACGTCACATACTATAGAAGTAAAGCCAAATCACAGTATTGATAAAACGGAGATTGATATTATATTAGAAAACGCTTATAAAAATGCTAAAATAGATCATACTACAAGATTATTACAAGAAGCAGTAATTGAAGCAGAGGCTTTAATCCTTAACATAGAACGTGTTATAGCGGAATTAACAACTTTATTATCGGAAAGTGAGATATCTATAATTAATTCTTTATTAGATAATATAAAAGAAGCCACACACGCTAGAGATCGGACCTTAATTAATAATTCTATTAAAGATTTTAAATCCAAAATAAAAAAATCTATGAACATAAAGCTTAATATAATAATTAATGATTTACTAAAAGGCAAAAATATCACTCAAATAAAATAAGGAAAAATAAGAAGAATGTCAGGAAAAATAAAAGTAACATTTATTATAAACGACGGGGAAGAAAAAACAGTAGAAGTGCCGATAGGGCTTTCTATTTTAGAAATTGCTCATGGTAACTCTATAGACCTTGAGGGAGCTTGTGAAGGTTCGCTTGCTTGTGCTACTTGTCACGTTATTTTAGAAGAAGAATTTTACAACAAATTAAAAAAACCTACGGAAGCAGAAGAAGATATGCTTGACTTAGCCTTCGGTCTTACCGATACTTCTAGATTGGGATGCCAAATTATTTTAACCGAAGAATTAGACTGTATAAAAGTACGCCTTCCTTCTGCTACTCGTAATATAAAATTATAATGGATTAAAAAAGTGATACGTAAAATACTTCTTTTTGTGTTTTTAGCCTTTACTATAACATGGTTTGCAATTGCATATACTATAAAAAATAATGTTGTAAGTTTAATTAAAAATTCTGAATCCGATAATCTAAAAATATCTTATAATGCAGTTAAGTTTTCAGGCTATCCTTTTAATTGGAAAATTACCGTAACAGATCCTAAAGTAAAATTAATTGATCATGTAAATTCTAAAGAATTTACTAGTGAAAATATTGTCCTAAATATAGCTTTTAGTACTAAAAGAGCCGCTCTTAATTTCGGTCCTTTTATTAGAGAAGTTGATAATTACGGCGATAAAACATTTACCTATGATGTACGCAGCGATGATGATATAAAAGGTATAGGAAAATTTAATAAACCTTTATATAAAATATCAAAAGATGATAATTTAAAAGAAATATTAAAATCAACTCAGTTAAATAATAAAGCATTATCGATATTTAAAGATAATCAAGAAATCTTTAAAATTAATGATTTAGCATTTCTTATAAGAAAACAGAATTTAGCAACTGAGGAAAATATATCCTTATTTTTAAATATGAATTATTATTCAGAAAAAGATATTTTGAATTTTAAAAATGCTAATTTAGATATTGCTGCTTCTTTAAAATTTGCTGAAGACGGAGAAGATTCAGCTATTTTACAAAATTTTAATATAGAAAGATTTATTTTTACTTGTGATAATGATTCTAAAGTTAATTTAAACGGTGCTTTACAATTCTTTGCCAATAAATTACCGGAAGGAAAACTATATTTTGAGCTGGAAAATTATAACTCCATAGTTGATAAATTATTACCGAATAATATTATTTTTTCTAAGAAAATAATTAAAACAATTATTGCTAAAGCAATTAATAAAGCTTCCGACGAACAATTAAATATAGATCAAAATGATTCAAATTCAGCTTACAACAATATAGAAAAAGCTAAGTTTGATATTGAGTTTTCAGATAAAGGAATAAATATCGGCTCTATTAATTTATTAGAACTAAAACTTGGTGAACATAAAGAAGACCAAAACACCGAAAATAATTCAAATTAGCCAAAAATAATTTAAATTAGTTTTATGAATAATTTTAAACTAGCTACTATTATTAGCATATTTCTTATTTGTAGTAGTATTTATGCTGCTCCAAAAGTCATTAAAATCGGTACCGGCTCTATTTTAAAAGGATATTATGCTATTGGACTTGATTTATGCAAGACTATTACAAATGATGATAAAAATAATGAACATATTAAATGTGAAGTTGTTGCAACAAACGGCAGTATAGAAAATTTAAAATTATTACAACAAGGCAAAATTGATTTAGCTCTAGTGCAAGCTAATATTGCAGTAGAAGCATATGAGGGCATAGGTTATTATCACGATCAAGAAAAAATGCAAAATTTACGTCAGGTACTTAATCTACATGATGAGTTTTTTACGGTTATTGTAAAAGATGAAGATAAAATAAAAGTTTTTGCTGATATTGACGGAAAAAAAATAACTAACGGTCCGGCATTTTCCAGTAGTAATATTACTTATGATGCCATACGTTCTTTATATAAATTTTCTAAAGAACCTGAAGAGCTACATATTAATTATGAAGATTCTATTGATAAATTCTGTAATAAGGAAATAGATGCTATAATAATGATGGTTGGACACTCTAACCCCTTAGTAAATTTAATAGCTAATAAGTGTGAAGTTGATTTTGTTTCAATTGAAAATGATAAAATAGCAGAATTAATAAAACAAAATAGAGCGTTTCATAAAGCTATACTTCACAAGGGCTTATATCCAGGGATTACCGATGATCAAACTACAGTAAAAGTATCCGCAATCCTAGTAACTAGAGATGAGGAGAATCGTGATATTTTAGATAAATTTATCGGAGCTTTTCATAGAAACGTAGCAAATTTTAAACTTTCTAATTACTTATTAAATAACCTCGATATTAACTATTTTGCCGATACTAAAAATTTTGTTCTACCAAAACATGATTCAGTAAGAAATAAAAACTAACAATATCTTATGTCTGAAAATACTATATTTAAAAATATACTTATACCTATAGATTTAAATGATAAAAAATCTATAAAAGGTATTCTTTCTAAGGCTTTAATGCTTGCAACGAACTTTCAAGCAAAATTACATTTTATGTATGTAATTCCTGAATTCGGTACGAAAATGTTTGAAGATTATTTACCTAAAAATTGGAAAACGGAGAAAAAAGAAAAGTATCAGACTCAAATTAAAGAGCTTATCAAACAATATATTCCTGATGAAATTGAAACAGATTATTATATAGGTAACGGTGCCGTTTATGATGAAATAATTAAGCACTCTAATGAAATTAAAGCCGATTTAATAATAATCTCTGCAGTCAGACTACAATTAAAAGATTATATGCTTGGACCTAATGCTTCTAAAATCGTCCGTCATTCAGATATATCAGTTTTAGTAGTACGAGACGAGTAATAAGTATTATTATGGTTCTTACGTCATTCTCGCATGGCATTGCCCGCGTGGGTCAATTTCACCTCTATCATCCCGTGGCTTGACCGGTCTTGTTGCATGGCTCGAAAAAAACGTACGATGTCATTCCCGCAAAAGCGGGAATCCAGCATAAAGCGAGATAAATCGAGCTTTTAATTTTAAAAACTTGCCGTATTTATGTTTTTTTACTGGATTCCCGCCTACGCGGGAATGACATAAACGAGCTAGGCTTGACCACGGGATCCAGTTAAAAATACTAAAATATTAGTATTTTTTATTGTTTTTATGGACCCCGTGGTCAAGCGAACTAGGTGACACCGTAGATTTTACCGATCCACGCAACAATACCATGCGGGATGACATTCATTAACTATACATGAAATAATAATAACTTACAATTTCACTTTCAACTTCACAAAGCCTTGATGGCTTTGATATTTCTTCTGTAAGTGGCAGTTATACTCTAAAGTCACGCTTATATTACCTTTTTCAGTTAAAACGCTAGCACCGATATTATAACCAACTTTAGGCTGTTTTGGTAATGCGATAGTTTCATTAACTTCTCTATCTTTCAATTTTACTTTAGCATTAAGTTTTTTACTCTTATTGTTAAAGTAATTTTCTACAGAAGCTTGAAGTGCAGGCGTAATACTTAAGCCTTCACTATCTTTTGTGAGGCTAAAGCTACTTTAGTGCCTAAAATACCGCTCCATAAATGCTGCTTTTTAGAAGCAATACTCAAATGCTGGATACCTACATCGCTTTCTTGATAAGAACCGTCTTTAGAGTGACCGTATCTTATACCAAGATTTGGAGTAAGAATAATACCGCCGTTCATAAGATGATTATAACTTAATAAGGTTTCAAAGTTATAATTATTATTCTTATATTTACCAATTGCAATAGTACCTAAACGATTGATTTTACTCTTTACTATATTATGATTGTAAGCAAACATAGCTTGGATCATAAAGTTTTTCGGTAACTCTTTTTGACCATATAGAGCTAATATATGGCTATCAACGGTAGTATTTGACCTGCTACCGCTAGATTTAAACTTTGAATCTAGTTTAGTATAAGCAATACCGACTAAATCTTTGTAGTTATCAGAACCAATATCAAAACCTATAGTTTCGCCTGAAGCATGACCTTTATAACCGCCTAAACCTTTCTGTTTATTAGTACCAATAGTACCTGCAATCCACAACCTTTATCTAACGCTTTTTCATCTTCATCACCCGCAGCAGCACTAGAGAGCATTCTATGTACTGCAATATTACAGCCTATTTTAGCGATATCATGAATCGGGTTATATATTGCTCCAATCATCTCTGCGTCTTGTTTTACCGCATTTTGCATTTCTGCAACTTCAGCAGCTTCAACTCTTACGGCTTCAGCAATTCTTGCTTCTTATGCCTCCTTTATAGAAGCAGCTAATTTTGCTTCCTCTTGTTTCAGGTTTTCAAAACTATCTTCAGAATCCTTAGACTCGGTTTTATTTACAACTACTGTAGTGCTACCGGATACTTCTAGTTTTGTTTGCTCTTGTATTATATCGTCCTCATCATCAAAATCTTCAATATCGCCCTCTACAGGCACAATCCTATCTATATGTCGAACAATCATAATTTCTGCATCAGCCTGCGGTGCTTCTTCCACCGGCGGCGGAACTACCACTACATCTTCCATATTGATTTCCGGTGCTGCAGGAACAGCTACTTCTTCCGGGTCTTCTTCTAGGTCTGCCGGTAAAACTAACGGGGCAACAGGAGCTACGGGAGCAGTAGCAGGAGCTACTACAACTACTCCGCCATAGTTTACGTCTCCGTTTGCTACTGCTTGTGCTGCTGCCGACTCAGGAAGTCTTGTAGCAACTTCTTCTTCATTGACAGCTGCCGCTTCTATAATTGCTGCTAACCTAGGATTATTCGTTTTAAGTTGCTGCATTAATCCTGCATCTTGATTCATTCTAACACATAGATTTCTTGTTTCTTGATCTATACCGCTTTCTACTTCTCTTTTAGGACCTATGAACTCAATATTGGTTCCTTCTTTTATAGCTTGAGCTAATTGATTTATATCGCCATCAAGTACATCTGCATTTTTAGTTGTATATTTCTCAAAAACTTCCTCTACAATTAATGCTTTTAGTTTTTCTTTTCCTTTAGTCTTTATTGCCAACTCTTTTTTAAACTTATCATCTGAAGCTGCTATAACTTTCACGGCATCTTCATATTTTTTTCCTAATTCAGAAGTAGGAGCAATATAAACCACTTCACCTGCATCTGCATCGGGTTTTTTAGGAAAAAGATTTTCGATAGGCTTTAAAATATTCATCTTTCTAACTAGACCATCCATACCAAGCCCATTATATCCTATCACCCTCGTAGGCAGCGGTGGTGGTGGCGGTCCACCTGCTACCACTATTATCGGTGCAGCAACAGGGGCACTAGCAGCTTTTGCTGTTTTTACTTCTTTTAATACCGCTTTTATTTTCGCATAACTTATTACGTTAAGAAATTTTACAATTTGCTCTTTTGAGAAATCTTTAGTACCGGGCGTTAAAGCTTTCATTTTTACATTGAAATTATTCTGTACGGCATCTGTTATATTTTTTTCTGTAATATTTTTAGAAGCTTTGGATAAATCGGCTGCATTATCGGCTAAAACTTTTTTAGTAATTTAGCTTTAGTATCAACTCCTATTTCATAAATTTTTGATAATATTGCCGGGGCAGCTTTATTTTGTAAAGATGTTAAATCCGCTTTATCTAATTTACCTTTTCCATTACCTAAACTATCATCCACCGTTAAATTAACAATATTATTATTAATCCAATTATTTACTTGAATATTTACTTCGTTTGCTTTAGTAGTAAGGGTTATATTATCGCGTACATTTTCTTTATTAAGAGCAATATCTAGTATATCGGATAATTTTAAACTATTAAAATTATCAACAATTCTCTCTATTTCATTATTTAAAGAATTTGCTCCTAAAACATTTTCATTTTTAGCAATATAATCTATTCTTGATATAATTGTTTTCTTACCTTGTAGTTCATCTTTTATTTTTATTTCATTACTTTTTGCCGTAATATGATTTTGTAAGTCCAGCGGTAATTTACCAAAAGTATAATTTAAACGGTCTATTGCATTATGCTCTTCTTCGTTGAACAGTTCTTCAAAAAATGTACCGTTTGCTATTTTATTATTTAAAGTTAAAGCTTGCCTTGAAGTTTGCTTTATTAAATCATCATTTTTTAGTCTATTCCAAATATTCTTAGCTTTTATTATTAGTTGTGCTTTATCAGGATTTGCCTCTGAAAATAATGCTAAAGACTCATGTGGAGCTTTTCTTTCTTCTAAAGTTAATAGAGTTCTTATTGTAATTCCTAAATCATTTTCTGCTCCTAATGTTCTTACTTCTAGCTTTTCAGGATTTTTTGTATTTTTAACTAAATACATCTCATTATGAAATGTGCCTTCATCAGTATTTGGAGCTACAAGAGCTTCTTCAACTGCTCTTCCTATAACCGGTGCAGGTCCTCTTACTACGGGAGCAGCCTCTTCTTTCGCTTTTAGATCATGACCTGCTAATTTTAATTCAGGATTAAGATCGGCTATCGCATCTAGATTATTTAAATTTCTAACCGGTCTAGTGCCTGTTCCCCGAAACGGTGGCATTGTATTATTAAGCCCTACTAAACGCTCATTATCTGTTTTTATTTCACCTACAGTCTTTGTTAGAACAAGTGCTAAATCACTCATTGTTAAAGCATCGAAATTATCTATCAATGCTTGCATTTTCTTACCGGTCAAATCTTTAGTTATTAAACCGGCATCTTTTAAAATCTTGTTATAATTCTTTAAACCAGCTTTATCAAGTGGCTTACCCTCTTCATTAACTACCTTCTTCTTACCGTTATCGATATATGACGTCTTTAATTCAGCCATTTTCTCTAAATAAGTAACTAATCTTGCAGGATCGGCTAGTTTTATTATAGCCTGTTTTGTAGGAATATTAGATTTGTTAGCTTCAAGTTCAACTAAGTTTTGAGTAACATAATTTTCAAATTGATTTAATAATTTACGCTTTGTTTCCGGAGTCGCTACACTTTTAAACTTTTTTAATAAATCACTTTGTCCCGGTTTATAATAATCAGGTGCAATATCTGCATTTCTTACAGTAGGATCAGTAATATTAGTGCTAAAATATATATGTTCAAAAGCTTCTTTTGTTAAAGTGGCTTCAACGTAATTATTTACAACTTTTAAGTTATCGTTAGCATCTACACCGCCTGACATAGTTATATATTTTAACTGCTCCAAAGGTGTATTTAAATTTTCTATGTTATTAAAATGTATAGCCTTTTTAATTTTATCGTTAACGCTTACGGCATTTGCCCCTTCAGCTTTACCAAGAATTTCTAATACTTGAAGCCTATTTTCTAGAGCCATCTCTTGCTCGTTACGTCCTGTTTCTATTGCCGTATTACCTATTAAATCAACAACTTCAACACCGGCTGCACGTGCTTCTCTTCTTTCTCTAGCACCGTTAAGCACGGGAGCAGCTGCTTAAAGTTTCTTGACTTCTATTATTTCGTTATTGAATAATCTTCTTTCCCCCGGCATAAGATCATTAAAAAGATCGCCAAAATCTTCACGAGCTTGAATCCCTTTTATAATATTAAGCTTTTGTGCAGGGGCTAATGCTTCATACTCAGGAGTATGATTCAATATATCATAGATCTCTATATCTGCTCTTGCTTCTCCGACCATAGCAGTCATGATTGCCGCATTAGCACAGCTAAGTAAGAATAATTTTGTAAGCTTAGAATTTATATTTTTTGCCATAATATCTAATTCTCCTTTAATAAATATTAATATTTAATTTGTTATTAAAGTTAATGATACACGAAAAAAATATTATGTCAAGAAATTTATATTGATGGGTTATAAGGTAGAATAGTAGCGTAGATTTTATATGATAATTTAATATTTATAACAATCGTAATGTTTATCGTAATGTTTAATTTTTGTTAACGATTAGTTAATTTATTAAAACCTTGTGGTGCACAATATGATATTACTTCTATATATGCAAGCTATATTATTAAAATTTTCATTATTTTTAAAATGCTTTATAATGATTGTTGAGTGCGGTCTCAACGTCATTGCGAGAAGAATTACGCAGTAATAAGGGCGAAGCAATCTCAGGAGTTTGTTATTGCCGCACAGCCTACGGCTGCTCGCAATGACGGTTTGGGTATCCACGCAACAACATCTATGCAACAATGACATAACAACTATAAGGTACATAAATTGTCTCTCAAAACCAAATTACTTTTTATTACAATTATCGGCATTATAATATTATATTTTGCTATTCCTCCTGCTCCATTGCTTAAAGATATAAGCTTCTCACAAAGAGTATTTGACCGAAACGGCGAGTTAATGCGTATTTCGCTTTCTAAAGACGATAAATATAGGATATTCACTCCTATAAGTGAAATACCGGCAAGTTTTATAGAAGCAGTATTGTTATATGAAGATAGACATTTTTACAAACATTTCGGCATTAACCCCGTTTCTTTAGCCAAAGCTTTTTATTCTACTTATTTACAGAATAATCGTAAAATAGGCGGCTCTACTATAACAATGCAAGTAGCACGTTTAAGATACGGAATAAGCTCTTCTACTATTCTTGGTAAAATCCATCAAATCATTAAAGCTATTCATGTAGAGCTACATTATTCAAAAAATGAAATCCTAGAAGCTTATCTAAACCTAGTGCCTTACGGTAGTAATATAGAAGGGATAACAGCCGGCAGTTATATTTACTTCAATCGTGACCTAAAAGATTTAAATTTGCTCGATATTCTAAGCCTTGCAGTAATCCCACAAAATCCTCTTAAAAGAGGCGGGAATGATATTAATATTTTTAAAGCACGTAAATATCTATTTACCGAGTGGCTAACGACTCACCCACAAGATATTATTTATAATAAGTTAATTAGTTTGCCGATTAAATTTAATCAAAATAAAAATCTTCCTTTTATCGCACTGCATTTCACTTTAGATATTCTGGCAAATAATGATAGTCCTATTATACGTACTACTATAGATAAGAATCTGCAAACTACTATAGAAAAGCAAGTCCGGCTATATATTAATAACCTGAAAAAATACGGCATTAATAATGCTTCCGTAATTCTTATTGATTTTACTACTATGGAAGTGCTTGCAAGCGTTGGTTCAGGTGATTTTTTTAATAACGATATTTGCGGACAGATTAACGGCACCAAAAGTCGAAGATCTCCAGGGTCAGCTTTAAAACCGTTTGTCTATGCACTTAGTTTTGATCAATCGCTAATACATCCGTTAACTTTACTAAAGGATACGCCTACTTACTACGATCATTATAAACCGGGAAATTTTGATAGCAGATTTACGGGAGGATTAAGTGCTAGAGAATCGTTAATAAAGAGCCGTAACGTACCTGTAATATTTCTGGCGTCTAAGTTAAAAAACCCGAATTTTTATGAGTTCTTACAACAAGCAAAAATTAGCGGCTTACGAAAACCTGAAAATTACGGCTTATCTATAGTACTCGGCACAGCAGAAATTACTCTTGAAGAGTTAACTACTCTTTATGCTATGCTTGCTAATTTCGGTACTTATAAATCACTTAGGAAAGTGTTAGATCCTCTTATGGATTCCCGCTTTCGCGGGAATGACATTGAGGGCTGCGAGGAAGACACAGACAAAACTGATTCTAAACTACAGCTAAATTCAAAAGGCTTCAGACAAGATGAATTTAAGGACGAGTCTGCACAGCGTATATTAATACGTGAGCACAGACGAGTTCCGCAAAATTCGCTTGTATCAAGCCTTTTGAATGACGCTGTATTACTATCCCCCGAGGCAAGCTATCTAACACTTGATATTATAAAAGATACGACTCGTCCTATTACCTATAACAATACAAAGCATAACTTACCAATTTATTGGAAAACAGGTACTTCTAGCTCATTTAGAGACGCACTTAGCGTAGGCATATTCGGAAAATACGTACTTACCGTTTGGGTTGGGGATTTCAAAGGTCAAACTCACGGAACATTTACGGGTAATATTTCTGCAGCCCCTTTATTCTTTAATATTATCGAATCAATAGCCCAGCCAAATAAAGATGAGGATTTAATCCTTTCAAAAATTAATGAACTAAATATTACTAAAGTAAAAGTTTGTGCAGATACGGGAGATATCGATAACGATATGTGTCCGATTAAAGCAGAAGCCTTATTCATTAAAGGCAAATCACCGATAAAACAATCCGGTATTTATAGAAAAATGTTGATAGATTTAAAAACCGGTATGCCTGCTTGCAACTTTATTAAAGGACAAACAGAATATAAAACAGTAAATTTATGGCCGACGGATATGCTTTCGGTTTACCAAAAAGCAGGAATACATATATTACCGCAACCGATACCCACAAACCATTGCAATAGGTTGATAAATTAGCATCATCAGAAACCTAAAATTATATACCCGTTAAGAAATTCCATACATTCAATTAAAGATAGTGATAATATTACTTTTAGTGCGATTAGCGATAATAAAACCAATAACGTTTTTTGGTTTGTAGATAATGAATTAATAGCAACCGCAAAATCAAACGAACCTGTAATATGGAAAGCAAAAACCGGTGAATTTATTATTAGAGCTATAAGTGATAGCGGCGAAAACGACAGTATAAAAATTTATATTAAAGAATAAATTAGTGGTTATATATGAAATCTAAAATTCCCACAGAACTTAATATTAAATCTTTAACAGAAGAAGAAACTGCTCTTGATTCTTTAAAAGAAAATATTCTAAATGGATTGACTGAAGTTAATTATTCACTAATACAAGCAGGAAAAACATCAGAAGCTACAGTAGTAATAGGATTTACCTTATAGCGGAAAAAGCACATTTTTAAATGCTCTTGAAAACAACCTCAAGATTATCGAAAACGGTGAAGAATTTACATTTGATAAATTATTTGATTTTGAAACAACGCCGGAAATTAAGCATAAATATGAACCGGCTATATATTATCCCAAAAAATTTGAAATTGCAGAAAAAGTATTTTGGGAATGCTCTAACGGAGCACCCGATCCAGTTCAAGAGTTAATCAATGTATTTTTCATTAAAAAGCTAATTCAAATGACCGATAAATTAAAATTTATCATAGTAGCAAAAGAAGAGACCGTAAAATCCCCTAGTATCTTTAACAGGATCATAGAAGACTTTAAAAAGTTTTTCCCTTTAGAAGAATACAAAAAATTAAAAGGAAATTTTACATGCGTAATAACCCAACATAATGAAAATAATCATGAAAACATTATATCAATGTTACAAAATAGCATTGCTAGTAACAAAGATATATTAGAATCCTCTAAGATAAAATTTTTCTATAAACCTACTTCTCAAGATGAAGAAATAAAGCTCACCCTAGAGCTAAAAGATCTAGAAGAGATAGCAGGAGTACAAAATTTAGAGATAAAGAATCTAAGTTCATTTCTAAAGGAACAAGACAGTCTTATAGAAAATTTATATATACAAATACAGATAAATGTAGAATATATAATTAATACTATCCAATCAATTTTCAGAGATTTTAATATATCTACATCTCTTAACTGTGTAAAATTTTCAGATAATAATAACTATGATGAGTATGTTAAACCATATTTACCAAGTTCTTCAATACAATATCCAGATATAAAAAAAACTCTTTCTTATTTTGAAGGATTAACACAATTATCGGAACTTCAAACTATTATATCAAACAAACAAGATAATAACCTTATAGAGGCAATATTTCAAATTTTAGACTCTATTGAGAAGTTCACTGATAATAACCAGGTTATTCAAAAGCCTACCGATATGTATTAAACCTACAAATTAAAGAATTATCATTATTTGAAGAAATGTTACCTACAACATGGTCTAGGTCCAATGATTGCTATAGTTCCTTAATTGAAATATGTGATTTATTCGTACAAAATAACTATCTATCTTCTATAAAAAATATAAAACCTGAAAATAATAAACCGGTGCAATATTATCAAGAAGCTATAAAGTGGTTAAGTAAATATCCTGACAAGACGGAAGTAATTAAAACTATAGCTAGATGCTATTCTAAAATAGGCGATATATTGAGCGAAGAAGCAGATTATAAGGGAGCTTTAGCTGCAGCCCTAACATGTAATGAAGAGCTTAAAGAAATGTACGATAAAATCGGCGATATGCTATTTAACTTAGGACGTGAAGATTCAGCTATCATATTTTATAGAAAGAATAATAAATTAGACTCTATATTAGAATGTTATACCAGTCTTATAGATAAGGCTGAAAAGCCTATAAAAAAATATGATTCATATATGGACCAAGGAAACAAACTTCGCTTTCAAAAACAACAGGAAGCAGATGCTGCAGAATCATATTTTAAAGCAGCCGGCGTTGTACATGATCCTCAAAAACAACACAATTCAGTACTTACGGCATATAATACTTTCTTAGGAAACCCCAATAATAATGCAATTCAACAAACAGATATTTCAGAACAACAACAAAGAAAGGAGTATTTTAAAGATATAATAGGCGATATTATTGATCCGTGACCGTTCTAGTGTTGAGCTACTTATTATTCCTCTTTGTCATCCTGTGGTCAAGCGGACCTTGTTGCATGGTTCCTATGTCATTCTTAGCTAAAAGCAGGAATCCAAAAAAAGTATAAATACAGCAAATTTTTGAAATTAAAAGATGAGGTTATCTCGCTTTATGCTGGATTCCTGCTTCCGCAGGAATGACCACCGAGTACTTTTCTTGAGCCATGCAACAACACTGGTCAAACGAACTAGGTAACAGTGAACGGTCACCTTAACAAATCATTAATGCTTACTTTAGATCTAGTAGTTTTATCGACTTGCTTTATGATGACTACGCAGTAAAGGCCAGGCTTACCTGCTTCCTTAGCAGGTAATACTCCTGGAACTACAACAGAATAAGCCGGAATTCTACCGTAAATAATTTCACCTGTATCTCTGTATATTATTTTTGTAGAGCTACCGATAAACACTCCCATACTAATTACTGCTCCTTCTTCTACTATTACCCCTTCTGCTATTTCCGATCTTGCACCGATAAAACAATTATCTTCAATGATAACAGGCTTTGCTTGTAGCGGTTCAAGCACCCCTCCTATTCCCGTACCACCTGAAATATGGCAATTCTTACCGATTTGAGCACATGAGCCGATAGTAGCCCATGTATCAATCATTGTTCCCTCATCTATATAAGCACCTATATTAATGAAAGAAGGCATAATAACGACCTTTTTAGCTATATAAGTACCGGTTCTAACAACAGCTCCGGGAACTTTACGTATAGCTGCTTCTTTGAATATATTTTTATCAGTATCCGCAGAAAATTTAGGAGCAACTTTGTCATACCAACTATTATAATTGTTATTATAAAGTTGCGATTCCGTAGTGATAAAATATAGCAATATAGCTTTCTTTACCCATTCATTAACTTCCCAACTATTTTCTTTCTTTTCACAAACACGAATTGTACCTTGATTTAAGCTTTCTATAATATCATTAAGTGTTTTTTTAAATGTTATAAGCTTTGAAGAATCTTGAAGAAGCTTGTCCTTAATTTGCCAAGCTTCTTCAATTTCTTTAATAAGAGAGGACATATCTTTTAACTGTTTTATTGCCAAAAATAATAAATGAGATTATCATGAAGTCAAACATAATAATTATAATTAACTATGTATATTACTTGCCCAAATTGCCAAACAAGATTTATCGTTACAAGCAATCAAATAGGTATTAACGGACGACGAGTAAAATGTTCCAAATGTAGCCATTTGTGGTATCAAAAATTAGACTATAATACTAGTAAATTAAATGACTTTAAAGATAAAGTAAACACGGAAACTATTAAAAATCATTATAATACTAATGTGCCGGTTATTTTACCGTATATTCCTACTAAGAAAAAATATAATATATTTCCAATATTATGGACTAGCTTTATAATTTTTTGTTTAGTGATATTACTAATAGATAGTTTTAAATTTTTAGGTAAATATGATCAATTAAAGATAGAAGAAATTAATTTAGGAAAATCTCATCATATAGGCGGTATGAAGATATTTTATAAATTATCTAATCAGTCTGATTATTTAATTTCTGATCCTATAATCAAAGTTAGAGTAATGGATAGTAATACTCAAGCTTTAGATGAATATGTATCAATTACAAAACTACAAACAAAAATCCCTGCAAAACAAGCAATATATCTAGAAATGAATATTGAAGGAATCCCTGTTACAGCAAAATATATTGATATTGCTATAGGTAATAGATTAGGGCTTTTATTTAAGTAAAGACGGTTGCGTGGATCAATTTCGCCTCTGTCATCCCGTAGTCAAGCCACGGGATGACACTGAGCCGTCATTGCGAGCGACTGTAAGGAGCGTGACAATCTCGTCAAACATCCTGAGATTGCTTCGTCAAAACTTACAGTTTTCCCTCGCAATGACGACTCGGTAACCACGGCAATGCTTAGGCTATGTAACAACGTCACTTAAAAATAAAAATACCCATAAGCCGAAACTTATGGGTATTACTAAAGATATAATAATTTTTATGCGTATTAGGAAACACCACAATTTGAGCTATTAGTATCACTTGATACCATATTAACAATATCTGGAGCTTTAAATAATATAATGATTGCAGTAACTACTACTAAAGCTACTTCCCACTGCAATTTTCCTCTTAATGTTTGAATTCCTAGAACAATTATACCGACAACAGCTATACCTTTTGCAGTATTGCCTCTGAATACTTTAATTAACTTACACAATGCATCACCTACAGGATCGCCGACGCTACTACCTAAGCTATCAAAAGCTACCATAATAATAGCCACGCTTAGAATAGTAAATAGTATGCGTAATGATAGATTATAATCGATTAATTCTTCGTTTAATTTACGAATAGGAAAGTTCATATGTTTTACCTCAATAAAATATTAGCATTTTAAAAATAATGTATAATTTATTTATATATAAATCAACTCCTAAATATATGTAATTTTAATTAATATGCAAAAATATTTTAAAAACACTTATTTTAAGTAACATTATAATCACATATAGTATAATTTAGCTTCCAAATATATAAACAAACGTAAATAAAAATAACCAAACTACGTCCACAAAATGCCAGTACCATGCAGCAAATTCAAACCCTAAATGTCCATTACCTTCTGTAGTAAAATCCCCTCTTTTTGCTCTAAAGTAGCAAACTATTAGAAATATAGTACCTATAATTACATGAGCTCCATGAAAACCCGTGGCTAAATAAAAATTAGAAGCATATATACCATCTATGAATTTAAACGCCGCATGATAATATTCATATGCTTGCATAGTTGTAAAAAATATTCCAAGCAATATGGTAAGAGCAAGTGCAGTTACGCAATCTTTTTGATTTTTTTCTTCTAAGGCATAGTGAGCCCAAGTAACGGTAGTACCCGATAAGAGTAGTATTAAAGTATTGATAAAAGGAATATCAAATGGATCAAAAGTTTTAATTGTAGGTGGAGGCCAAATTCCCTGCTTTACAACCCATACACCGTCTAAAAGACCTACGGGTGATAGACTTGATTTAAAAAAAGAAGCAAAAAATACACCAAAAAATACTATTTCCGTTAAAATAAATAACGCCATACCTATTTGTAAACCTTTTCTAACAGGACTAGTATGCTGATGTTCGACTATTCCTTCTTTCACTACATCTCTCCACCAAGAATATAAACAGTAACCTACTGAAATAACTCCTGCAGATAAAATATATATATTAAATTTGTAGCCATGCATGAACGAGACGCCGCCTATAACCAAAAGAAGTAAAGCAAAAGAGGTTAAGACGGGCCAAGGACTTGGGCCTACTATATGGAATAAGTGTGATTTAGTCATAGGATGTGAATTTGGATTCATATTTTATTTTATCATTTTCTAATTATACTTACGAATAGATATACGAAGATCAACTTGGAAAAGAGCAAGGAGTCTGTAGGTCGAGGAACAGAACGTATAGCAATATGTGAGCGTCCAAGGTCTTACAAAGACGAGATAGTCAATTTTTCAAGTTCTATCTTAGTATATAAATAAATATAAATTATTATTGATGTAAAAGCAAATTCTAGAAGCAGATTATATAGAAAATATACCTCGTAATTCAGAATTACATTATTTATTATTAATGACAACTAAAATCTCTTGGCTCTTTATATTATTCAACTAATATATAGACCGTTAATAATGTTTAAGCTCCATTGTTGCAAGACCAATCTGTCAAAACTTAATATTAAGTTATGCCAGGGGTCTATTATTATAAGTGAGTAAAATCATGAAGTATAATGGAGGTTGTTGTCTTACAGCAACGGAGCTTAACCCCTGGCACCTTTGTTTATTAATTCTAGATTAGGTTTAGGCATAAATTAAATAAAGGAATTGCGAGTAGTATTAGCTTATGTTTAATAAAAATAAAGATTTATTAATTCTAAAAAATACAAACGCAAAAAATAAAGAAAAAATTAGAAAAAAGTTTTTCTTTTCATCACCGTTTTTAATAATATTATTAATGTTTTTTTATTATCTTCTTAATATCTTAGAAATAAAATATTTCTAGATTTTTCAACTAATTAAGCTGTTAACTCTAAATTTTCTTACTTAAAATTATAGAGATACGACAAATTATCTTCACTATTTTACTAGTTATTTCTGCAAATACTGCCTCAGTACTATCATTCATTATAGCAATATTTTTATGTTCAATTTCATCAAGTCGAAATTTAATAATATTATTTAATAATTCCGGCTCAACATTTTTATTTTCTAAATAATTTATTTGCTGTTCATAATGTTTTTTTATTACTTCTTCTACACTTTCGGTAACAAGCATCGCTGTTTTTATTCCCATCAACGAAGATAAAGCACCAAGTAAAAATCCGTAATGATGCCAAAAAAATAATAAAAACGTGGGTCTTACTTCTTTTTCTAGTAATTTTTTTTCAAAATAATTTAAATGTACCTCTTCGTGTTCAAG